>CAWEQS010000016.1:0-399593 GCA_963811265.1 uncultured beta proteobacterium | reverse complement strand
ATGACCTGCCCCCTTCCTGCCATACCATCGTGAAGGCAGCGGAGTCCGTCCGCTGTTCATTTGACGTTTGATCAATGCTTGCTGCGCAACACAAACCGGGTCGAAAGTGTCAAGAGGAGGCGGCACGATTCAGCTGCGGAATTTCGCAATGGCTGACAGATTCGTGCGGCTCCAGGGTGTTGTGAGAACTGCGGTAATTGGTCAGGCATCAATCGAAAGATGCTTCTGTGTGGCAGGTCAATGAGCAAGCGACCGATGGGCGTTGAATCAACGAGGTTCTCTCTCGGAGGTCGACATGACGTCGTTGCGTCGCTGCTTCTCGTTGTTGGCTGTGGTTCTACTGGCCGCCTGCGCCTCCGGAGTGCAGCGTCATGACGATCCAACTCGTCGCGCAAGTTACTTTTCGGAGGGCGGAAAGATTGCGCAGGACGTTACCCTCAGCCTCAGCAAAGAAGCGCAGGCGAAGCTGACCGATAACCTCAAATTTGATCAAGAGAAACTGCTTGCGACAGTGCGCCGTGCGCTTGACGCCAAAGGGCTCCTCGCAAAGACGGCGGACCCCAAGCTTCCAAGAATCGAAATTGTCATCAGCGATGTTCGAGCCCGATCCACCTTCTCTGCCGTGATGTTCGGGTTCATGGCTGGCGACGATAGAGTTGCTGGCGAGGTGATAGCGCGAGCAGCCGATGGCAAGCAACTCCAGCGTTTCTCGGTTTCTGCGTCGTATGCCCTTGGCGGGCTTGCCGGCGGCCAGGAAGAGGCGCGAATGAATTGGTTGTACGAGACTTTTGCTCAACACACAGTTGCGGAACTAACCGGGACCAAGCAAGCGAACTGATTGGGCGTCGTAGAAGGCCTGCCACGGGCTGAGGAGCGGGTAATTGGCGATCCGCTGATCGGCTGCTCGCACTGGATGGGCGCGACAAGCGCGGACGACAAAAGAAGAACCCGCCACGCGGGCGGATTGATGATGCGTCGTCTACTGCTCGCGGCGGCGGGTAAGGGCGAGACCGGCAAGGCCGAGGACGAGAAGCGAGAGTGGAGTCGGCTCCGGTGGCCGGCTACCCAGCACCGGGCGGCACGCGCTCGTGCGAGATCATCGAGGTCCGTTACATCTGACGCTTCAGGCGTGCACCGAGGCCACTGGGTGGGGCCCGACAAGGGCCCGCCTGGCTGCCTACAGCCGGTTGATGTCAGGCGCCGCGCCGCCGAGCCAGGCCCGCGCGTAAGCCTGGCGCGCCGAGGCCTCGGCCTTCGCGTCGCCCTTGCGCTTGTAGACCTCCGCCAGGCCCGCCAGCGCCCAGCCGTTGCTACGCACGCGGCCCAGCGAATCGCGCAGAGCCTTCTCGGCGGCATCGAGCTTGCCCTGCCGCAGGTAGACCGAGCCCAGCGACTGGCGGATCGGGTAGTACCAGTAGGGCGGCTCCATGTAGGCGAGCGCGTCTTCGACCGCGATCGCCTCCTCGTAGGCCTTCGCCGCCCCGGGGAGGTCGCCTTGCGCGTCGGCGAGGCGCGCGCTCGCGACCAGCCGCGCGGTCTGCACGATCTCCTTGCCTGGCACTGCCCAGTCGGTGTAGGGCTTGAAGTCGGCCTTCTGCTCGATCGCGGCGATGGCGTCGATCTCGCGCTGTGCGCCGATCGCGTCCTTCTTCGCCGCGAAGGCGAGCGCGCGTGCGTAGTGCGCCAGCGCGGACACCACGCACCTGCTCCTTCGGTGGTGCCTTCAAGGCGAGGATCGCCTCGGGCGCGCTGAACAGCGCGTGGGCCAGGTAGGGCGCGGCCTTGATGGGTTCCAGCAGCGCAAACTGCGCGATCACCGTGTCGGACAGCGATGCGTCGAGCTTGCGCGCGGCATCGATCGCGGTCGGGCCATCGCCACCCATCTGCGCCGAGACCAGCACGAAGTGGATGTTGTGCGGGTAGTAGGCCGACTTGTACATCGGGTCCGAGGGCGAGGTCTTGAAGTACTGCTCGTCGACGGCCATCGCGCGCTTGTTGACTTCCAGCGACTCCCGGTACAGGCCGACGCGGTAGTAGATGTGGGCCGGCATGTGCACGATGTGGCCCGCGCCTGGCATCAACGCGGCCAGCCGTCGCGCGTGCGGCAGCGCGCGATCGGGCTTCGTCGACGCCTCGACCGCGTGGATGTAGAGGTGGATCGCTCCCGGGTGACCTGGATTGCGCGCGAGCACCTTCTCCAGCGCCGCGAGCAGATCGCCGGCGCGGCCCTTGGGCTTCGCGCCGCCCGCCTCCCAGTAGTCCCAGGCTTGCGTATCCATCACGGACTCGGCGTACAGCGTGAGGATGGTGTCGTCGCCTGGATACTTCTCGGCGACGGACTTCATCGCGTCGGCGTAGGCCGCGTCGAGCGCGGCGCGCTCGGCCTTCGGGTCCGCGGAGTAGCGCTTCTGGAGAGCCGCGATCAGTGCACGATCCTTCGCCGGGGCGCCGGGCGCCAGTTCGACTGCCTTGGCAAGCGCGGCAAGCGCCGGCGCCGCCGCCTCGGGCATCATCGGCGCGTTGATGTTCGGCCCGAGCACCAGCGCCTCGCCCCACCAGGCCATCGCGCAGCTTCGGATCGAGCTTCTGCGCGATCTGGAAGGCGCGCTGCGCCTCGGCGTGGTTGAACGCGAAGGCCCAGCGGATGCCCTGGTCGAAGTACTGCTGCGCCTTCGCGTTGCGCGTTCCCACCTTGAAGGACAGCGTGCCGAGGTTGTCGTACAGCGGTACTTCGCCGCCCGCGGCCTGCATCGGCTGCGGCTTGAAGGGTTTGGTCTCGGTTTGCGCGAGGACCAGCTTCTGAAGTAAGGGCGGACGTCCGGCGACGGCGGGGGCGCACACATTGCCCGGTTCGGAGAGCAGCGGGTCGTAAGCCGCGCCGCCCGAGGGCTCGACGCCGCGCCTCGCCATGAGGTCACTCGAGCTGAACAGACCAGCCAGCACCAAGGCCATCGCAACACCGCGCAGGGGGATCCGCGCCGACTGCCGCTCGAAGGCGGTGACAGTGCGGGAATGAGCCAGCAGTCGAGCCATACCGTTCTCCTTGGCGCCGAAAGCCGGCAGCGGGGAAGTGTGGGCGAACATCACGCGATTCCTCTATCCCCCACTATCCCCAATGTATGGAGGAACACGAACCCGTTCAGTCGCCGGATCCGGAGCAGTGCAGTTGCTCGGCGGCGTCTTAGATCGATGCCCTGACTCGGGAGAGCCTAGAACTGTCCCCGCACGCCGCTAAGGTGGGAATCCCAACCCTGCGACTGCCCGGGACCGACCCATGTCGGCGAAGTCTCCGGCCCGCGGGCGACGGGCCCTTCCATGAAGGAGGCGGGCTGCGCGACCCCGCGAGGTGACACCGCGAAATCCGTCGCGCGCTCGAGGAGGGGGACCCGCGGACTATCCGTCCGGACGTGAAAAAGGGGCCGCGCCTCGCCGACGCAACCCCTCGCTGTCCTTCCTGAGACAGGGGTAACAGTTCACTCCGGACACATAGGTGACACTTTTGGCCTATGCCTGAGCGGAGGGCAAAGGGCCATGGCACGCGTGTCACAAGATGGACGAGCGCCTGCTTGCGGAATTCGCAGACCTGCCTCAGTATGCGTTGCAAATGCGACGCACGGAGGTTCGATGAAGACCGCCACCATTCCTTCCCTGCGGGTCGACCCCGAACTCAGGACCGCCGCCGAAGACGTCCTTGAAGAAGGTGAAACGCTGTCCAGCTTCGTGGAGCAGTCGATTCGGGACGGCGTTCAGCGTCGCCAGGCTCAGCGCGAGTTCATTGCCAGGGGACTGAAGTCGAGGAATGCTGCAATCCGGAACCAGGACTACGTGCCTGCAGGCAAAGTCCTGGGGCGCCTGGACGGCATGTTGCAGAAGGCCAAGCGGACCACGGCCGCGAAGTGACGTTTCGCGTCCGCTTCACCCGTGAAGCCGAGCTTGACCTGGTTCGGCTGTATGAGTTCATCCTCGGCCGCGACGCGACGGATTGGGCTCTGGCTGAGCGTGCGCTGGAAGCCATCCGCCACGCCATATCGGGTCTTGAGCGGTCCCCGTTCAGCTATCGCAAGGCCAGCGGCGGCGACAGTCCGTTCCTGCGCGAAGTTGTCATTCCGTTCGGGGCCTTAGGGTACGTTGCTCTCTTCGACATCGAGGGCAGCGATGTCGTCACGATTCTCGCCGTACGCCACCAGCGCGAGGACGACTACTTGTAGGGCGAGAAGATGGCCGAGTTGTGTCGTGAGTTCGATATCTCGCGCAAGACCGGCTACAAGATCTTCCAGCGCTACAAGGACCTGGGGCTCGATGGCCTGACGGACCGCAGTCGCCGACCGTTCCGGCAGGCGAACAAGCTGCCGATGCAGATCGAGATGCTGATCGTGCAGCTCAAGCGCGAGCACACGAGCTGGGGCGCGCCCAAGATCCGCGAGAAGGCTTTCTCCAACATTGCCATCGCATTGGTCGCCGCGACGCGCCGTGTCCGTATGCTTCAATTGACGCCCATTGATGACCGGAGGAGTCGATGACCATACTTGTAGCCTATGTCCCGCGACCGGAAGGTGAGGCGGCGTTCGCGAAGGGCCTGGAGATTGCGCAGCAGACGAAGGAGCAACTCGTCGTGGTGAACGCCAGTCCCGGGGGTCCGAAGGAGGATCTGTCGCTGGCGAATGAATGGGACATCGAGCGGCTTGAAAAGCGCGCGGCGGAAGCTGGGGTGAAGCTCGAAGTCAAGCAATTCGTTCGCGGTAACAGCGCGGTCACCGAGGTCGAAATGCTGGTGAGCGAGAGGCAGGTGTCCCTCGTCGTGATCGGATTGCGTGTTCGAAGCCGGGTTGGAAAGCTGCTACTGGGCAGCGTCGCTCAGGACATCCTGTTGTCCGTCCCCTGTCCCGTGCTGGCGGTCAAAGCCTCCTAGCTATCGGGGATTGCAGAGGTGGGGCCGCGCCTCGCGACGCCGCCCCCTGCGACGTCAGGCTCCCCGACCTGGACTCGAACCAGGGACCTGCGGATTGACAGGACAGGGGAGGGCGGGGCGGTGCGCCACTAACCCGAAGAAGTGCAACGGGTTTTGCGGCGGCGAGACGGTGCGGCGGGATGCTCCGAACCTCTTCCGAACCGGGTCGGTCGGCATGCGCCCGGCGCCGCCGGAGCCGCGAAGCGAAACAACGGCTTACGAAGTCGGCGACCGAACTGCCGCCGAACGCGACCTGCGACGGAGCCCGCGCGGGTTGGCGGGCCAGGCAGACACCGCAGCGCGAACTACGGCTTCGAGCTTCGAACGCGATGCACCGCCCTTGGCCTGTACCGCAAGTCCCGCCATGACCGTAGCGAAGTAGGTGGCCAGCTCGCCCGCATTGGCGCCCGGCGGCACGTCACCGTCACTCTGCCCGCGCAGCAAACGTGCCTTCAGCGCCCCCTCCCAGTTGCGCAGCACTCCAAGCAGCGCGTCCCGGACGGCCGCGGGCATGTCGGCAGCGTCGAAGTCCGCCGTGCCGGTGACTACATAGCATCCGCCGGGCTTGGTGCGATCGGTAACCGTCCGCACGACCGAACGCAAGAAGGCCTCGACTGAACCGCGCGCGTCCGACCCTTTGTCCAAGGCCCGAAGATGGCAGGCGCCTTCGCATTCGGCGTACCGCGCAAGCGCCTTCAGGTAGAGCGAGGCTTTGTCACCGTAGGTGGCATAAAGGCTGGGCTTGTTAATACCCATGGATTGCGTCAACGCCGCCAGCGACGCCCCCTGGAATCCGTCGCGCCAGAAGACCACAAGCGCCCGGTCCAAGGCCGCGTCGGCGTCAAAGCTGCGCGGCCGCCCTCGTTCCATGACACATCTCGCTTGAGTACTTGACGATTATTGTACCACTCAGTACATTACTTACCTATCGGTACAAATCTTACGTCAGGTGGGTGTCATGGGTAACGGATACGGAAGGGTGATGTTCACGCCTGCGGTACAGGCGCTGCAGGCCCGGCACGGCTCAAGGCGGTCCTACGCTCGGATGGACAGTGGCAGCGATCGGCCAGCGGAGCTATCCGAAGACGAAGTTGCATTTCTCGGCCACGCCGACCACTTCTTCCTGGCGACGGTCAGCGAAACCGGATGGCCGTACGTCCAACATCGAGGAGGACCAGCCGGGATTCTTCGAGTCATTGACCCCCAAACGCTTGCGTTTGCCGACTTCCGTGGAAACCAGCAGTTCATCAGCGTCGGCAACGTTGAGGTGAACGAGCGAGCGTCGATTCTCGTGATGGACTACGCGCATCAGCAACGCCTGAAGATCGTGGGGCGCCTGCGCTTCGTGGATGCCGCCGGTGCCGATCCGACCCTCATCGAGAAAGTGCGGCTACCCAACTACAGCGCGCGTCTCGATCGAGTCGCAATCCTTGACGTCCAGGCGTTTGACTGGAACTGTCCACAGCACATCGTCCCACGCTACACCGTCGAGGAGATCGAGGCAGCAACCGAGCCGCTCCGTCAACGCATTGCGGAACTCGAAGCACGCCTTCGGCAGCCCGGCCCGACGAAGATGACCGCGTAAAGACACCGAAGCAACTGCTTCGCGACTGGCCCGTGCGGCTGGGCACTGCTTGCGGCGGCGATCTTGCTGATCGCCCGACGGCTGGTCCGGAGCCTGCCGGGAACGAAGACGGAAGATCGCGCAGATACCTCCGCCGCGAACCCACTGGACCCATGGCAGGGGTGCAGCTATAAGCACTACTTCCAGCGGAAGGAGTGATCGATGGCGAACAGCGTGGTCGCGCGCGTGATGGCGTCGTTAGACACCGCATTCACGGGCGCGTTGAGTCGGTTCAGAGGAACGCGAGACGATGAAGAAGGCCGTCGCCCACGCGCGCGACAAGCGGCGGATGCGTAACGTCGCCACCATCGTGCGACAGCACAGGAGATGGGTGAGATGAGACAGGTGCTCGTACTTGCTGCTGTCGGTGAAGTTGCGACGGGGGTGGCGATGCTGCTTGTGCCGTCGCTGGTCGGGCAATTGCTGTTGGGTGCGGAACTGAGCGGCATCGCGGTAACAGCTGCGCGCGTGACCGGCATTGCCCTGATCGGATTGGGGCTCGCCTGCTGGCCGGGTCCGCCGCGCATCGGCATGTTGACCTACGGCGCGGCAGTCACGCTCTATCTCACCTACGTCGGTTTGGCGGGCGGCTCGAGCGGCATACTGCTGTGGCCGGCGGTCGTTCTACATGCGATCCTGACGATCCTCTTGACTCGGCCATCTACCAGCGACAAAGAGACGAAGAAATAGAAGAACGAACCGCGAAAGCGGTCGGTAGGCAAGGTCGGTTAGCGGCCGAGATGCAACGCGCACCGCCCTGCCTCCGGGGATGAAGGACTAAGCGGCGGCTGTTGAGCGGCCGAGGAGGGGACGACGAGCGACCGGAAATGCGAAGGGCCACCCCGTAGAGTGGCCCTTTCGAATTCTGGCTCCCCGACCTGGACTCGAACCAGGGACCTGCGGATTAACAGCAAACTGAGCCAGAGTCCCGTTGCCGAGTGATCAAGGGATAGCCTCGCCGTTGGTCGCGCGGCTTTGCCGTCCGCCACTCAAGGCGGTCATCCGCGAACGTCAACGCGTGAGGTAGTGCGGATATGCAAACCCCGAACCTGTCCGGCATGCCTCAGGCAGTCAGCCGGAACAGTCTCCACTGATCTGGCACGCCCTTGAGCGTGCGCGAACCGAGATCTTCGAAATGGATGCCCGATCCCACGACCAGGTCTTTCACCGTCGAGGTGACGAGCACCTGGCCGGGGTCTGCCGCCGACGCAACGCGCGCCCCGAGGTGAACGGCGATGCCGCTGTACTTTTCGCCCAGCACTTCGCACTCCCCTGTATGCACGCCTACGCGCAGCTTGCAGGCCCAGCGCCTTCGCCGCTTCGACAAGCGCCGCACCGCAGCGCACGGCACGCGCAGGACCGTCGAATGCGGCGAACAGGCCGTCGCCGGCAGTGTCGAGCTTGCGTCCGCGGAAGTGATGCAGCTTCTCGTCGACCATTGCATAGAAGCTGCAACAGCAGTCTCTTCCACTCGTGATCGCCGAGTTCGGCGGCACGTATGGTCGAGTCGACGATGTCGCAGAAGAGAATCGTCGCCAGGATGCGGTCCGATTCAGGCGCTGCGCGTTCCCCGGTGAGGAATTCGCGCACCTCGCCGAGCAGCGCATCCACGTCTCCCACCATCGGCATGTGGTCCGATCCGGGTAGTTCGACGTACCTTGCGCCAGCGATGCGTTCCGCCAGGTAGCGTGCGTGACCACCCGTACCGGCTTGTCGTCCACGCGATGCAGGATCAGCGTCGGCACGCGGATCGCCGGCAGCACGTGCCGCACATCAGTCTGCGTCAAAAGCCCGAACAGCTTGCGCGCCGTACCGGGGCTCATCGCCATGCGTTCCAGCCGCGCCAGGATGCGCATGGTGGCCGCGTCGCTGGAAATGCTGGAGCGAACGAACGCGATAGTTCGCCGCTGCCCCAGGTGGCTTCGAGGTCCGCCACCCACTTCGCGTTGGCTTCCGGCGGGTACCCGTACGGATAGTCGTCCCCCCTGCTGAAGCGCGCGAATGTGCCGTACAGCACAAGCGCCTGTACGCGATGGGGATAGGTCGCGGCAAACATCATCGCCATCGGCCCACCCTCCGATATGCCCCAGATCACCGCACGCTCCCAGCCGGCCGCATCAATGACGGCCCGCACGTCGTCCATGCGTTCTTCCAGTGTGGGTGGATTCACAACCGGGTCTGACAAACCGGTCCCGCGCCGGTCGAGCAGGATGACCCGCGCGAACTGCGCGAGCTTGTCCGCGAACTCGGCAAACTCCGGCAGAGTCCAGATATTCTCGACGTTCGACGCCCACCCGGGAATGACCACCAACTTCACGTCCCCGTCGCCAAACACCTGATAGGCGATGTTCAGCTCGCCGCTCTTGGCGTAGCGCGTCTCGATCTGGTTCGCATCAAGCATGCAGTTGATTTAACCACACGCGAGCGACAGGTCGCGGCAGTGCGATGTCCGGTTAGACGGAATACCGCAGCTGGCCGAGGGTGTGTGGAAACGAACTTGTGAGAAGGGTTCGGTCGACTTCCCCGGCCGCCGCGGCAGCCAGACGACGTTTCGTTCGTGGTTGGGCCGCTCGGTCCGCGTCGCGAAGAAGCCGGCAAAGCGCTTCTTAGGCGCTCAGCATCCGCATCACCCGCATCGTTTCCTTCATTCCAAGCAGTTGCATCACTCGCTTCAGGTTGTAGGCGAGCACATGCAGGCTCATCTCGGTGCTCACGTTGCACAGACGACGCGTGAGGAAGTGGGCCGATCCCATCCAGTGCTTGAGCGTGCCGAAGACGTGCTCGATGGTGCGCCGTCGCAGCGTCATCGTGCCGGGGTTACGGTCGAGCCGCTGCTGCATTTGATCGAGGATCTGTTCGTGCTCCCAGCGCCGTATCCGCCGGTAGTTTGAGGTGGTGCACTTTCCCTTCATCGGGCAAGCCGAACACGCGCTGCTCCAGTATGTCCGCACCATCAGGTTGTCTTCTTCCCGGCTGAAGCGGTACACCGCGCGCTGCCCTGCGGGACACTGGTACTCGTCGTCCTTGGCGATGTAGATGAAGTCGCGCTTGCCGAAGCGACCTTCGGCCTTGGCATTGGACGTCATCGGCTTGGGCACCAGTGGCGTGATCCCGGCATCCAGCGTGGCCTTGATCTCGTTGCTGCTGAAGTAGCCGCGATCGGCAATCGCCTGCAGCTGATCGAGCCCCATCTCGTCGCGCGCCGCCGTGGCCATCTTCGTCAGCTGCGCCCGATCACTGCCGACGTTGGTCACCTCGTGCGCCACGATCAAGTGGCTCTTGGCATCGACCGCGGCTTGCACGTTGTAGCCCACGACCCCGGTGCCCTTGGCCTGGGAGATCATCGAGCGGCTGTCCGGATCGGTCAGCGAGACCTGCTCGTCGGGCTCTTGCTTCAGTTGCTCGCGGACCTGATCCATCCGCCGCATCTGCTGCCGCAGCGTCTGCAGCTTCTCGCGCAACCGCTCGGTGGTGGCCTGCACCTCGGTCGGTTGCGTGCGGTCGGCCGTCTCCAGCGCATCGAGGTAACGCTGGATGCTCTCCTCGATCTGCTGCTGGCGCCGGTCGACCTTGTTCGGCGTGAAGTTGCGGTCGCGGCTGTTGACCGCCTTGAACTTGCTGCTGTCGATCGCCACGATCGCCTCGGAAAACAGCTTCAGTTCGCGGCACAACTGCACAAAGCGCCGGCAGGCGTTGCGGATGCCGGTCCCGTTGTCGCGCCGAAAGTCAGCGATCGTCTTGAAGTCCGGCGCCAGCCGCCCGGTAAGCCACATCAGCTCCAGGTTGCGCTGCGTCTCGCGCTCGAGCCGGCGGCTGGACTGGATGCGGTTGAGGTAGCCGTAGATGTAAATCTTGAGCAGCACCGCCGGGTGGTACGCAGGGCGACCCGTAACCGCAGGATCGGCTCCGGCGAAGCCCAGTTCCTGAAGGTCCAACTCCTCAACGAACGCATCGACGGCGCGGACCGGGTTGTCTTCCGCGATGTAGTCATCCAGGCACTCCGGCAGCAGCGTCGCCTGGCTCCTGTCTTCACCCTCGATGAATCGCCCCATCCGGCACTCGCATCAAGACGCGTTGCCGAACTCTACGGAAGATCAGGGCGTTTTCACACACCCTTATATGGACACCGCCCGGTTTGCCAAGTTGATCTTCATGTGATGCTTCAACGAGGTACTGGCTGCAGTCTTATATCCGGCCTTGTCGTGCAAGCCGAAGCCTGCGGGCCTCGATGGAATACGCCAAGAACGTCCTCATCTCGGTCGCGTGCTCTTCAGACACACGGCTGTGTTCAGGTTTGCGTTCTTGCGGTCCGACCTGTCTTGCCATCACACGGTGATCAACCTCAGCAACCTATCGGTTCGTCGACGTCCTCTTCACAGTAGGTCTGCTACGCGGGCTTCACGCTCACGTAGTCCTTCTGATACGCCCGTCCGTGCGCCAGGATCGCCCACGCGGTTCGTGCCATCTTGTGGGCCATGGCCACCGCGGCCACATTGGCCGGTCGTCGTGTCTGGATTTCCCGCTGCCAAGGCGTCGGTACCTTGGCGTGGTACATCACTGATCGCGCCCCATGAATCAGCAGCGTGCGCAAGTACGGGTCACCGCGCTTGGAGATCGACCCCAATCGGACCCTGCCGCCAGTCCCGCTCTGCCGCGGCACTAACCCGAGAAACGAAGCGAACTCACGCCCGGACTTGAACGTCTTCGGATCCCCGATCATCGCGACCAGCGCCGTTGCGGTGAGTCGGCCGATGCCGGGCACTTCGGCGATCGCGCCGCACGCCGCATCCTGCTTCTGCCAGGTGCCGATCCGCTTCTCCAACTGTTCGATGTTCTGCTCAAGTGCGTCGATGCGCTGCAACTGGTCTTGCAGACTGCCGAACAACATTGCCGGCAGTGCATCCTCCAACTCGGCCATGCGCGCGCGGATCTCGGCCAGTCCCGCCACGCGGCCCGCCCTAAAGGTCGCGCCAAACTCGTACAGCAACCCGCGCAACTGGTTCACCTGCATGGTCCGGAACTTGACCAGTAACGCGCGCATCCGGTGTAGAGCGAGCATCGCCTGCTGATCTTCGGTCTTCGCCGCTACCGTGCGCATCTCGGGCTGCTGCACCGCCGTCCAGATCGCCCGCGCGTCGGCCGCATCAGTCTTGTTCGTCTGCACAAAGGGGCGAATGAACTTCGCATGGAGCAGCACGACTTCATGCCCGAGCGCCTGGATCTTGCGCGCCCACCAGTGCCCGCTGCCGCACGCCTCTAATGCCACTCGCCCGGACGGCCGCTGCGCCAGGAAACCGATCAACTCATCCCGCCCAAACCGTCGGTTCACGATCTCCCCGGTGTGTGCCTCGACCCAGTGCAGCTGGAACACTCGCTTTGCAACATCCAATCCGTACGTCGTAGCATCCATCGCGGGCCCTCCGTTCCTCAAGTGGTTGTGTCGCAACTCCACTCTGGCACATCGATGCCGTCCGGTTCTGGAGGGCCCCTCTCTCGCTGCTTAGCCCTTCATCCCCGGAGGGAGGGCGGTGTCCATGCCATCTCGGCCGATTGCGGGCGGCCACGGCGAAGAAGGTCGGGCGAAGCGCGGGAGGGTCGCGTTGGAAGAGAAGTGGCGCGGAGCCTAGTGTCCGAAGAGCGCCTTCGTGTGCGCAGCGTCGATCTTGTCGCTGTGCTTGTTGACCGTGCAGCGCTTGAGTTGGGTCTTGCAGTCAACGCCGTTGCTGAGGGCAAACCACGTCAGGTCGTATCCGGCCTTGCCGGCGCTGTTGATACGTTCCAGCATGACCCTCTCGGCCTTCTCGCCAAGGTACTCCCTCGTGTACGCGAGCGAAATGCCCTCGGCGTCGGCGCAGAACTGTGCCTTCTTGTCGCAGACGATGCCCGACTTGGGAGAAAACACGGCCCCCTTCAACTGCTGTGCCCCCAGCGCCAGCGGGCAGACAATGCAGAGGCCGACGATGGTCGCGACGCGTCGCATCACACGTTCTCCTGATGTGGCCGAACCGGCGTGAGATGCACCATAGCAAAGGGCCACCCCGAAGAGTGGCCCCTGCTGTGTGTGGCTCCCCGACCTGGACTCGAACCAGGGACCTGCGGATTAACAGTCCGTCGCTCTACCAACTGAGCTATCGGGGAAAAGAGCCCGCGATTATAGGCGATGGCTTCGCGCCGCCGCAAACGCGCGGACCGTCTCTCGATTCGTCTACTTGAACACCGCCGCCACCGCGTCGGCGACGTAGTCGAGGTTCTTGTGGTTCAGCGCGGCCACGCAGATGCGGCCGCTGCTCACCGCGTAGATCCCGAACTCCTTCTGCAGCCGCTCGACCTGCGCGGCGTTCATGCCGGAGTAGGAGAACATGCCGCGCTGCTTGACCATGAACGACAGGTCCTGCGTGAGGCCGCGCGCCTTCAGGCGTTCGGCCAGTCCGCGGCGCATGTCCTTGATGCGGTCGCGCATCTCGCCGAGTTCCTTCGCCCACATGCCGCGCAGTTCGGGATCGCCGAGCACGGTGGTGACGACCATGCCGCCGTGCGTGGGCGGAGTGGAGTAGTTGGAGCGGATCACGCGCTTCAGCTGGCTCAGCACGCGCGACGACTCTTCCTTGCTCGCGTCGACGATGGTCAGCGCGCCGACGCGCTCGCCGTACAGCGAGAAGCTCTTCGAGAACGAACTGGCGACCAGGAACGTGAGGCCGGACTCGGCGAACAGGCGCACGGCCAGGCCGTCGTCTTCGATGCTCTCGCCGAAGCCCTGGTACGCGATGTCGAGGAAGGGCACGAGGTCGGCGTCGCGCACGGCGGCGAGGATCGCGGGCCACTGCGCGGGGGTCGGGTCCACGCCGGTCGGGTTGTGGCAGCAGGCGTGCAGCACGACGACGGTCTTCGGCGGCAGCGCCTTCAGGCCGGCGATCATCGCGTCGACGTTCAGCCCGCGCGTGGCGGCGTCGTAGTAGGGGTAGTTGATGACCTCGAACCCGGCGTACTCGAAGATGGCGCGGTGGTTCTCCCAGCTCGGATCGCTGATCGCGACCTTCGAGCCCGGCAGCACGCGGCGCAGCAGGTCGGCGCCGACCTTCAGGCCGCCGGTGCCGCCGAGCGCCTGCGCGGTGATCGCCTTGCCTTCCTTGATCAGGGGCGAGTCCACGCCGAGCAGCAGTTGCTGGACGGCGAGGTCGTACGCGGGGATGCCGTCGATCGGCAGGTAGCCGCGCGGCAGCGGCAGTTCGGCGCGCTGGCGCTCGGCCTCCGCCACGGCGCGCAGCACCGGGATCTTCCCTTCGTCGTTCAGGTAGACGCCAACGCCGAGGTTGACCTTGTGCGACCGCGTGTCGTGGTTGAACGCCTCGGTCAGGCCCATGATCGGGTCGCGGGGCGCCAGTTCGACGCCGGCAAAGAGGGAAGCTGCCATCGATTTTTCTTTCGTTGCAGTGCGCAAATCCTGATGGTTTGCGCGGAAAATCAAAATGTTATCAGAGCCCGCCGGGCTGCCGCGGGTGCAGCACTGATGTGCCTCAAGGGGAAGAGAGTCGGCGCCCGAATGGGCCGAAAAGCTTGACAAATGGACGTGAGTCCGGTTTCTGGAACTGTTCTCACTTGGCCTGTAACTCCTTGATTTAGAAGAGCGGTTCTAGGTCACCGGCCCGATAAAAAAGCTAGGTTTTTTGCGGTCCCGATGCTAGGATCGCCGCTTGCCTCACGGATATTGCGCCGCAATAACGCCGTGCTCTCTTTTCCCAATTCGCCGTTCCAGTTGCACCAGCCGTTTGCCCCTGCGGGCGATCAGCCGGAGGCCATCGCGCGCCTGTCGGAAGGGCTCGCGGACGGCCTCGCGTTCCAGACGCTGCTCGGCGTGACGGGGTCGGGCAAGACTTTCACGATGGCGAACGTCATTGCGCAGGCCGGATGCCCCACGCTGGTGCTCGCGCCGAACAAGACGCTCGCCGCGCAGCTGTACTCGGAGATGCGCGAGTTCTTCCCGAACAACGCCGTCGAGTACTTCGTCTCGTACTACGACTACTACCAGCCCGAGGCGTACGTCCCTTCGCGCGATCTGTACATCGAGAAGGACAGCAGCATCAACGAGCACATCGAGCAGATGCGCCTGTCCGCGACCAAGTCGCTGCTCGAGCGCCGCGACGTCGTGATCGTGGCCACCGTCTCCGCCATCTACGGCATCGGCAACCCGTCGGACTACCACTCGATGGTGCTGACGCTGCGCCACAAGGACCGCCTGAGCCAGCGCGACATCATCGTCCGGCTGACGCAGATGCAGTACAAGCGCAGCGAGATGGACTTCAACCGCGGCAGCTTCCGGGTGCGCGGCGACACCATCGACATCTTCCCGGCGGAGCACGCCGAGCTCGCGGTGCGCGTGGAGCTCTTCGACGACGAGGTCGACTCGCTCCAGCTCTTCGACCCGCTGACCGGCCGCGTGCGCCAGAAGATCCCGCGCTTCACGCTCTATCCCTCGTCGCACTACGTCACGCCGCGGCAGAACGTGCTGCGCGCGCTCGACGGCATCAAGGAAGAGCTGAAGGAGCGCATCGACTTCTTCGTCAAGGGCGGCAAGCTGGTCGAGGCGCAGCGCATCGAGCAGCGCACGCGCTTCGACCTCGAGATGCTCAACGAGCTCGGGTTCTGCAAGGGCATCGAGAACTACACGCGGCATATCTCCGGCGCCATGCCGGGCGAACCGCCGCCGACGCTGGTGGACTATTTGCCCCCCGACGCGCTGATGATCGTCGACGAGTCGCACGTGACCATCCCGCAGCTGGGCGGCATGTACCGCGGCGACCGCGCGCGCAAGGAGACGCTGGTCGACTTCGGCTTCCGGCTGCCGTCGGCGCTGGACAACCGGCCGCTGCGCTTCGACGAGTTCGAACGCAAGATGCGCCGCTGCATCTTCGTGTCGGCCACGCCGTCGGTCTACGAACTCGAGCACTCGTCGCAGGTGGTGGAGCAGGTCGTGCGCCCGACCGGCCTGATCGACCCGACCGTGATCGTGCGGCCGGCGCGCACGCAGGTCGACGACGTGCTCTCCGAGATCAAGCTGCGCACCGACAAGCACGAGCGCGTGCTGATCACCACGCTCACCAAGCGCATGGCCGAGGACCTGACCGAGTTCCTGTCGGAGCACGGCGTCAAGGTGCGCTACCTGCACTCGGACATCGACACGGTCGAGCGGGTCGAGATCATCCGCGACCTGCGCGCGGGCGTGTTCGACGTGATCGTCGGCATCAACCTGCTGCGCGAGGGCCTGGACCTGCCCGAGGTGTCGCTGGTCGCGATCCTCGACGCCGACAAGGAAGGCTTCCTGCGCTCCGACCGCTCGCTGATCCAGACGATCGGCCGCGCGGCGCGCCACGTGAGCGGCACCGCGATCATGTACGCGGACACGGTCACCGCGTCGATGAAGCGCGCGCTCGACGAGACCGACCGCCGCCGCGAGAAGCAGACGGCGTTCAACACGTTGCACGGCATCGTGCCGCGCGGCGTGATCAAGGACGTGAAGGAACTGATCGACGGCGTCTACGACGCCCACGGCGCGCGCGAGGAGCGCAAGGCCGCCTCCGACCTCGCCGAGTACGAGGCGATGTCCGAGAAGCAGGTCGGCAAGGAACTGAAGCGGCTCGAGAAGCTGATGTTCGAGCACGCGAAGAACCTGGAGTTCGAGAAGGCCGCGCGGGTGCGCGACCAGCTCGCGCTGCTGAAGGAGCAGGTGTTCGGGTCGGGCGGGCAGTCGAACGTCATACCGCTCGTTCCGGGCGAGAAGGCCGCCTAGCGCGGCCGGGCGAAAGGATTGGGTATCCCCAGAAACTTTGCCGTGTTTTGGGGGTCAGCGGGAGTTGAGGTGCGCCAACCGAGAGGGTGGCGCGTTGAACGGGTTCAGCGAAGACCGGGAGCATCACAGCCCGGATGACAAAGGGCGGACACACCGCCCACGGACGGAAAGGCGAACTGGGATATGACGAAAGTACTGTTTGTTTGCATGGGGAACATCTGCCGTTCCCCCACGGCGGAAGCGGTTTTCCGCAAGATGGTGGCCGACGGCGGCCTCGACGAGACCGTCAAGATCGCCTCGGCGGGCACGCACGCGTACCACGTGGGCGAGCCGGCCGATGTCCGCGCCCAGCAGGCCGCCCGCAAGCGCGGCTACGACCTCGGCGAGTTCCGTGCCCGCCAGGTCACGCAGGACGACTTCAACGAGTACGACCTGATCCTCGCGATGGACTGGGAAAACCTGTCGCTGATGCAGCAGCAGGCGCCGCGCAGCGCCAAGCACAAGCTGCACCTGCTGATGCGCTACGCCGGCGAGTTCGACGCGGCCACGGTGCCCGATCCGTACTACGGCGGCGCCGAAGGCTTCAACACCGTGCTCGACTACGTCGAGGACGCGTGCCAGGGCCTGCTGGAAGTGGTGCGCAAGCGCGCCACGATGTACGCGGCCGCCTGACCGCTGCCCGGTAGCATCGTCTGTCCCCGGGGCACCCGCTGCGCGCGCGGTGCCCCGTTTTCATCCCTCCGGCTTGTCTCCGCTCGCGCTAACCTGCGCCCATGAGCGCCCCTGACGTCCTCCAGTTCTGGTTCGGCGAGCCCGGCTCGGCCGAGGTCGGGCGTCCCCGCGACCTCTGGTTCACCAAGTCCGACGCGACCGACCGCCTGATCGCGGACCGGTTCGGCGCGATCGTCGACGACGCGCTCCTCGGCAAGCACGACGACTGGGCGGCCACGCCGCGCGGCGCGCTCGCGCTGGTCATCGTGCTGGACCAGTTCACCCGCAACATCCACCGCAACACGCCGCGCGCCTTCGCCGGCGACGCCCGCGCGCTCGCGCTGGCCACACGGCTCGTCGACACGGCGCGCGACCTGGCGCTGGCGCCGGTGGAGCGCTGGTTCGTGTACATGCCGTTCGAGCACTCGGAGCGGCTGGTCGACCAGTACGAAGCGGTGCGGCTGTTCGAGCGCCTCGCGGCCGACGGGCTCGCGGCGCCTTTGGACTGGGCGAGGAAGCACTTCGACGTGGTCGCGCGGTTCGGCCGTTTCCCTCACCGCAACGCGATCCTTGGGCGGGAGTCGACGCCGGAAGAGGTCGAGTTCCTGAAGCAGCCTGGGTCGGGGTTCTGAGTCGCCGTGCGCGGTGAAGTCCGTTGGGTCGTGCTCCCTTGCGCGCCGACCGCGCTGCGGGGTGTCTCGACTCCGCGCGACGCGCGGCGGGCGACACTGGGCTGAGGGCGCTTCCTGCGGGCCGGCAGCTTTCGGAGCTGAGCGTCTTGCGGTCGCGTCGCGTCGTGCCTTCGCGGCTGCGGTGTTCCTCTCGGCCCGCCGCAGCGTCGCGCGAATGGCGACGCCCGCCGTCACGGCGTCGCGCTGCGCGAGGCACCCCGCACCGCGCTCGACGCGCCGTGCGCTTGTGGACAGGCTCGAGAGCAGCTCATCACGCTCTCCGCGCACGTCCACATCGGATGGCGCCTCGATCGCGGCTGCGGGGTGCCTCGCGGAGCGCGACGCCGTGACAGCGGGCGTCGCCATTCACAGAAACTGCGGCGGGCCGAGCGAAACACTGCAGCCGCGAAGGCACGACGCTGCGGTAGACCGCAAGACGCTCAGCTCCGAAAGCTGCCGAGCCCGCAGGGAGCGCCTCCCGCTGAATGTCGCCCGCCGTCGACATCGCGCGGAGTCGAGGTACCCCGCAGACGCGGTCAGCGCGCAAGGAACTCAGCCAGCATCGCACAGGGATGCCTGAGCGCTAAAACTCCTTGCGATGCTGAAACACCGCTCTACCGCTAGAACTTCTGCGGCCGGAACACCCCGACGTCCGACGTGAACATCACGATCGCGTAGTGCGGCGCGTAGGTGGCCAGCACGTGCTGCGCGACCTGCTCGGCGATGGCGGCGTCGGCGATGATCTTCATCTCGATCGAGCGGTCGTTCTCCCAGCTCGCCTCGCGCTCGCCGCGGCCGCCGCCGCCGCGCACGTCGGTGATGGTGTAGCCCTGCACGCCGAAGCGGCGGGCGTCGCGCACGAGGTTCTTCTCGAGCGCGGCCTCGCCGATGATCACGAGCAGCTTGCGGGCGTGCGTTTCCATCTCAACTCCCGATCCAGCGGGCGAACTGCAGGTACAGCGGAATCCCGAGGGTGATGTTGAACGGGAAGGTGACGCCGAGCGCCACCCCGATCGACAGCGCCGGGTTGGCTTCCGGCACCGCCACGCGCATCGCCGTCGGCGCGGCGATGTACGAGGCGCTGGCGGCCAGCGTGGCGAACAGCGCCGTGCCGCCGAGCGACAGCCCGAGCAGGTGGCCGATGACGGCGCCGAGCAGCCCGAGCGCCACCGGCGCCGCGACGCCGAAGACGACCAGGAACGCACCCGCGCGCTTCAGCTCGCCGATGCGCCCGCCGGCCACCAGGCCCATCTCCAGCAGGAAGAGCGCGAGCACGCCCTTGAACAGGCCGAAGAACAGCGGCTCGATCGGCGTGATCCCTTTCGGGCCGGCGATGAACCCGATCAGCAGGCCGCCGAGCAGCAGCACGACGCTCTTGCCGAACAGCACCTCGTGCGCCAGCACGCCCCATTGCGTCGACCGCGGCGCGCTGCCCGCCGAGGCGCCGAAGCGCCGCGCGAGCACGATGCCGACGACGATGCCGGGCGCTTCCATCAGCGCGACGATCAGCGGCATGTGCGGCTCGCTCGGGATGCCGGCGTGCAGCAGCACGCTGGTCGCGACCGCGAAGGTCACGACCGACACCGAGCCGTAGTGCGCGGCGATCGACGCGCTGTCGGCGCCCGACAGGCGGCCGAGCGCGCGCAGGATCGGGTAGAGCGCGAGCGGGATCGCGGCGCTCAACGCGATCGCGGCCAGCGCGTGCGGCAGCACCGACAGGCTGGGCTGGCGCGCGAGCTCGACGCCGCCTTTCAGGCCGATGGCGAGCAGCAGGTAGATCGCCAGCGCCTCGTACAGCGCCTCGGGCAGCCGCAGGTCGCTCTTCGCGAGCTTGGCCGCGACGCCGAGGACGAAGAACAGAACGACCGGATCGAGCATCGGGGGCAGGGACTCAGGTGTAGAGATACAGGCCGTGCGTCGTCGCGATGCCCCAGCGGCGCGTCAGCGACTCGATCATCACGAGCGCCGACTCGAGCGTGAACTCGTCGCGCTCGATCGCGTCGACCACGTCCGCCACCGGGCGCGTCTCGATCGCGTCGACTTCGCCGTCCTGGTTCTTCGGCTCCATGTTGGCCGCGAGCGTCGCGTCGTAGACGTGGATCGTCTCGTGCTGCAGGCCCTCGGGCACGGGACGCGCCAGCGAGAACGTGCGGCCGCGGTGGACCTCGATGCGGTCCAGCTCGATGCCGGCTTCCTCCCACGCTTCGCGCTCGAGCGCCTGCTCGAGCGTCTCGCCGTGCGGCACCATGCCGCCCACCAGGTTGTCCCAGCAGCCGGGGTCGATCTGCTTGTGCGCGGACCGGCGCGCCACGACGACGTCGCCGTCGTCCGCGTACGCGTTGAGGTGCACGGCGGTCGTCGCGATGCCGAGCGGGCGGCAGGCGGCGCGTTCGATCGCGGCCAGCACCGGGCCGCCGGGCGCGGCGTGCACCGACAGCAGTTCATTGCGCCAGCCGGTCAGCAGCTGCGCGTCGCGCAGGGCGCGCGAGGCTTGCGCGAGGCGCTCGGTCCGGCCGGCGGCGTCGAGGCCGAAGTCGACCATCACCAGCTCGCGGTTCTTCAGTCGGAAGCCTTCGGTCTGGGCGAGGAAGTGCGCGACCATCGGCTGCGCCATCCCGACGCGCTCGCCGGCGATGCGCAGCGGCACGAGCTCCGGCGGCAGCGGCGGCTGCGCCCGCGCCTGCAGGCGCGCGGCGATCTGCAGCAGGCGTTCGCCGGTCGACACGTCAGGCTTCCGGCCGCAGGTGCGGGAACAGGATGACGTCGCGGATGCTGGCCGCGTCCGTCAGCAGCATGATGAAGCGGTCCACGCCGACGCCGCAGCCGGCGGCCGGCGGCATGCCGTACTCGAGCGCGCGCACGTAGTCGGCGTCGTAGAACATCGCCTCCTCGTCGCCGGCGGCCTTCGCCTTCGCCTGGTCGTTGAAGCGCGCGGCCTGGTCCTCCGGGTCGTTCAGCTCGGAGAAGCCGTTGGCGGTCTCGCGGCCGGCGATGAAGAGCTCGAAGCGCTCGGTGATCTCGGGCCGCGCATCGGACGCGCGCGCCAGCGGCGAGACCTCGACCGGGTAGTCGACGATGTAGGTCGGCTCGATCAGCTTCGACTCGGCGACTTCCTCGAAGAGCGCGAGCTGCAGCGCGCCGAGGCCGGCTTCCTCCGAGTGGGTGCTGCCCTTGGCGCGCAGTTCGCGGTGCAGGTAGTCGCGGTCGGCGAGTTGCGCCTCGGTGTAGTGCGGCGCGTGCTGGCGGATCGCCTGCACGGTGGTCAGCCGCGCGAACGGCTTCGACAGGTCGATGGTCTGGCCCTGGTACTGCAGCACCGCGGTGCCGACCGAAGCGATCGCCACGTGGCGCAGCAGCCGCTCGGTGAAGTCCATCAGCCACTGGTACTCGTGGTACGCGGCGTAGAACTCCATCATCGTGAACTCGGGGTTGTGGCGCGGCGACAGCCCCTCGTTGCGGAAGTTGCGGTTGATCTCGAACACGCGGTCGAAGCCGCCGACCACCAGCCGCTTCAGGAACAGCTCCGGCGCGATGCGCAGGTACATGTCGATGTCGAGCGCGTTGTGGTGCGTGACGAAGGGCTTGGCCGCCGCGCCGCCCGGGATCACCTGCAGCATCGGCGTCTCGACTTCGAGGAAGCCCTCGTCGACCATGAACTGGCGCATCGCCGCGATCGCCTTGCTGCGGATCACGAAGGCGGCGCGCGTCTCCTCGTTCATCATCAGGTCGACGTAGCGCTGGCGGTAGCGCTGCTCGCGGTCCTCCAGCCCGTGGAACTTGTCGGGCAGCGGGCGCAGCGACTTGGCGAGCAGGCGCAGCTCCCGGCAGCGCACCGACAGCTCGCCCTTCTGCGTCTTGAACAGCACGCCGCGCGCCGCGACGATGTCGCCGAGGTCCCAGCGCTTGAACGCTTCGTGCGCGGCTTCGCCGGTGTCGTCGTTGGCGATGTAGAGCTGGATGCGGCCGGTGCTGTCCTGGACCGTCGCGAAGCTCGCCTTGCCCATCACGCGCTTGAGCATCATGCGGCCGGCCAGCACGACCTCGACGTTCGCCTGCGCGAGCGCCTCGCGGTCGAGGTCGCCGTAGCGGGCCGTCAGGTCGCCGGCGACGTGCTCGCGGACGAAGTCGTTCGGGAAGGCGGGGCCTTCGGCGCGCAGCGCGGCGAGCTTGGCGCGCCGCTCCGCGATGATCTGGTTCTCGTCGGCCGGGCCAGCGGCAGGGGCGGGGGCGGGTGGGGCGGTGTCGTTCATCGGGTTCTCAGGCGTCGCGCACGTCGGCGACCGGTTGTGTTCCGAAATCGGCGCGGGCGAGGTAGGCCAGCACGCGCGCCGCGGCGGCCTCGGGCGTCGGCAGCTGTCCGCTGGCTTTCATGGTGATGAAGTTCGACTGCTCGGGGAAGCCGGACGGATCGGCCGCGCGCAGCTGGCCCTGCATGTCGGTGTCGATCACGCCGGGCGCGAGCGACACGATGCGGGCCGGGTTGGGGCGATGCGGCTCGTCGAGCGCGGTGACGCGGCTGAACTGGTCGAGCCCCGCCTTGGCGGCGCAGTACGCGGACCAGCCGGCGATGGCGCGTCGACCTGCGCCCGAGGAGATGTTCAGCACGCGCTTGTCGATCGCCCAGGTGCGCGTGGCGCGCAGGAACACGCTCGTCAGCAGCATCGGCGCCTCGAGCCCGACGCGCAGCACGGCGGCCAGCGTGTCGGCGTCGCTGGCGTCGATCGGGCCGACCCGGCCGACGAGCCCGGCGTTGTTGATCAGCGTGGCCGACGCGAACTGGGCGGCGCTGTGCTGGTGCAGCCAGGTCTCGAAGCGGGCGGCGGAGCCGATGTCGTGGCTGAGGTCGAGCGCCCACTGTTCGAGCACCGCGCCCGCCGCGCGCGCGGCGTCGCCGAGCGCGGGGTCGGGGTGGCGCGACAGCGTCAGCAGGTGCGTGTCGGCCGCGAGCAGCTGGCGCGCGATGGCCGCGCCCATCCCGCGCGAGGCGCCGGTGAGGATGAACAGGCGGCGTGTCGTCATGGTCGGTTCAGAGGTATGTGAGCGTCGGCACGCCGTGCTGCGCGCGCCAGGCCGGGTAGTCGTCGAAGCAGAGCCCGAACATCAGCGTGTCCCGCGGCCGTCCGTGATGATCGCGCGTCTCGGCGCGCAGCCGTCCTTCTTCGGGCACCCCCGCGCGTCGCAGCACGTTGGCGCTGCCCGCGTTGTCGGCGTCGCAGGTGGCCCAGACGCGGTTCACGGCCATGTGATCGAAGGCGTAGTGGACCAGCAGCTTCACCGCTTCGGTGGCGATGCCCTGGCCGCGCGCCGGCGGCAGCAGGAAGTAGCCGATCTCGGCCTTGGGCGTCTTCCAGTCCGGCGCGTGGAAGCCGGAGCCGCCGAGGAACTCGCCGCGCGGCGTGAAGATGCCCATCGGCATCGCCTGGCGCAGCGCGAACTGGGCGTGCATCCGCACCGCGTAGGACTCCGAGTCCTCGACCCGCTGGTGATGCTGCGGCCACGCCATCCAGCGCATCAGTTCTCGCGATGCGGCGCCAGCCCGGCGAAGAACGCCGCGCCGTCGCCCGGCCGGTAGCGCCGCACGACGAGGCGATCGCTCGCGACGCCGTCGGGCAGCGACTGCAGTTCCGGCTGCGACAGGGCAGGGTGCTCGGGCATCAGACCGCCTGCTTCAGGCTCGCCTGGATGAAGTCGTCGAGGTCGCCGTCGAGCACCGCCTGCGTGTTGCCGACCTCGACGTTGGTCCGCAGGTCCTTGATGCGCGACTGGTCCAGCACGTACGAGCGGATCTGGTGGCCCCAGCCGATGTCGCTCTTCGAGTCTTCGAGCTTGGTCTGCTCGGCCATGCGCTTGCGCAGTTCCTGTTCGTAGAGCTTCGACTTCAGCATCGCCATCGCCTCCGCGCGGTTGCGGTGCTGGCTGCGGTCGTTCTGGCTGGCGACGACGATCCCGCTCGGAAGGTGCGTGATCCGCACCGCCGACTCGGTCTTGTTGACGTGCTGGCCGCCCGCGCCCGAGGCGCGGTAGACGTCGACGCGCAGGTCGGCCGGGTTGATCTCGACCTCGATCGTCTCGTCCACCTCGGGGAACACGAACACGCTCGCGAACGACGTGTGGCGCCGCGCGTTCGAGTCGAACGGCGACTTGCGCACCAGGCGGTGGATGCCGGTCTCGGTGCGCAGCATCCCGAACGCGTAGTCGCCGGTGAGCTTGATGGTCGCGCTCTTGATGCCGGCGACCTCGCCCTCGGTTTCCTCGAGCAGTTCCGGCTTGAAGCCGCGCCGCTCGGCGTAGCGCAGGTACATGCGCTCGAGCATCGACGCCCAGTCCTGCGCCTCGGTGCCGCCGGCGCCGGCCTGGATCTCGATGAAGCAGTTGCTGGGGTCCAGCGGGTTGTTGAACATCCGCTGGAACTCGAGCTCGCCGACCTGCTTCGCGAGGTCGGCGACGTCCTTCTCGATCGCGACGAGCGTCGGGTCGTCGTTGTCGGCGCGCGCCATCTCGAAGAGTTCGCCGGCGTCGCTCACGCCGGCTTCGAGCCGGTGCATCTTCTCGACGATCAGCTCGGCGGCCTTCTTCTCCTTGCCGAGTTCCTGGGCGCGCTTGGGGTCGTCCCAGACCTTGGGGTCTTCGAGCGCGCTGCCGACTTCCTTGAGTCGAGCCTCCTTGGCATCGACGTCAAAGATACCTCCGGAGTTCAGCGAGGCGGCCGCGCAGGTCCGCGACGGTTCCTTCGATCTGGTTGAGGCGTTCGGCTTCCATGGTTTTCCCGGCTCAAAACCCGCGATTATAGGAAGGCGGCGTGTTCGACGATCAGCTGCACCCGGCGCATGCCGTTGTAGTCGTCCGCCACCGGGCGATACGCGAGCATGGCTTCCTTCGGCAGCAGCTCGGTGCGGCGGAACCAGATCGCGTTGAACCGCCGGCCGTCGAGGTCGAGCGCGAGCTTCAGGTGCCGGTCCTTGATGAGCCGCTGGTCCAGCACGGTGAACACGTTGGCGAACAGCGGCGGCGGAAAGCCCTGCCCCCAGACGTGCTGGTCCAGGGCGTTGATCAGCGGCAGCCCGATCTCGTCGGGCTTCAGCGGGCCGTCGGTCGCGACGGTGCGGGCGAAGAGCGCGCGGTCGCACGACGCGCGCGTCGCGTCCTCGAACGCCTGGGCGAAGCTGTCGTAGTGCTCCGATTGCAGCGTCAGCCCGGCGGCCATCGCGTGGCCGCCGAAGCGCCGCACGATGTCCGGCGCCTGCTTGGTCACGAGGTCGAGCGTGTCGCGCAGGTGCACGCCTTCGATCGAGCGGCCGGAGCCGCGCAGCTCGGATTCGCTGGCGCGGGCGAACGCGATCGTCGGCCGGTGGAACTTCTCCTTGACGCGCGAGGCCACGAGGCCGACCACGCCCTGGTGCCAGTCCTCGTTGAAGAGACAGATCGTGCTCGCCGCCTCGACCGTGTCGGCGTCGAGCTTCGCCAGCGCGTCGAGCTGCATGTCGCTCTCGATCTCGCGCCGGTCGCGGTTGAGCTGGTCGAGCTGCCGCGCCAGTTCCAGCCCGCGCTCGAAGCTGTCGGTCGTCAGGCACTCGATGCCGACCGTCATGTCGGTCAGGCGGCCGGCGGCGTTGATGCGCGGGCCGATCGCGAACCCCAGGTCCATGGCGCGGGCCGTCCGCGCGTCCTTGCCGGCGACCTGGAACAGCGCCGCCATTCCCGGCATGCAGGCGCCCGTTGCGGATGCGCTCCAGCCCCTGCGCGACGAGGATCCGGTTGTTGCGGTCGAGCCGCACGACGTCGGCGACCGTGCCGAGCGCGACGAGGTCGAGCAGCGCGTCGAGCCGCGGCTGCGTGGCCGCCGTGAAGCGACCGCGCGCGCGCAGTTCCGCGCGCAGCGCGAGCAGCACGTAGAACATCACGCCGACGCCCGCGAGGTGCTTGCTCGGAAAGCCGCAGCCCGGCTGGTTGGGGTTGACGATGCACGCGGCGTCCGGCAGCACCGGGCCGGGCAGGTGATGGTCCGTGACGAGCACGGCGATGCCGAGCTCGTTGGCGCGCGCCACGCCGTCGACGCTGGCGATGCCGTTGTCGACGGTGATGATCAGGTCGGGCGCCTTCTGCGCGGCGAGTTCGACGATCTCCGGCGTCAGCCCGTAGCCGTACTCGAAACGGTTCGGCACGAGGTAGTCGACGTCCGCGCCCATCGCCCGCAGCCCGCGCAGGCCGACCGCGCAGGCGGTGGCGCCGTCGCAGTCGTAGTCGGCCACGATCAGCAGGCGCGCCTCGGCCTCGATCGCGTCGGCGAGCAGGATCGCGGCGTCGTTCACGTGCGACAGCGCCGTCGGCGGCACCAGCCGGTCGATCAGCAGTTGCAGGTCGTCCGGGCGCGCGATGCCGCGCGCCGCCAGCACGCGCGCTAGCGCGGGCGGCACACCGTCGGCGACGAGGCGCTGCGCCGCGGACGGGTCGACATCGCGGACCAGCAGGCGGGTCATTCGGAGAGCGCCGCTTCGGGAGAAGCGGCGCGCCAGAACTTCAATCGATCGGAGGGGCGGCTTCGCAGCCGGCGCAGTGTCGCCTCGCCGCTGAGGATGATGTCGAGTGTGCCCGACCGGGCGAGCGGCGCGAGGCGCGGGTCGAGGGATCGCACTGCGGCGATCCAGGTGGTCCAGTCCTGGCGCAGGCGCGGGACGAGGAGGTCGGACCAGATGACCACCGCATTGTCGCCCGGCATCGCACTGCCGGACGACGACGCGATGCCGGCGGCCTGCGCGGCGCCGCGCCATTCGGGTTCGTCGGCCAGCACGGTCGCGAAGGCGGGGCGTTTCAGCGACGCCCAGCGGCCCCCGCCGTGCAGCCACACGCTGTTCACCGTCGCTTCGCCGCGCGCTTCGCGCGCCTCGTTCACCGGATGCGTGTGCCACGTCATCTGGATCTCGGTCAGCAGCCGGTTCCACACGGCGGCGTCGCGGCCCGTCGGGCAACACCGCGTGCAGCGGCTGGCCGAACGTGGCCGCGAGTGGCTTCGCGTTCAGCTCCCATTCGCGCGCCGTGCGCAGGAACCAGCGGTCGCCGAGGCGCACGAACTCGGCGCCCGCCTCGGCGGCGAGTGCGTTGGCGGCGGCGACCAGCGCGTTGGCGTCGTCGTCAGTGGGTGGCGCGGCCAGAGGCCCCAGCGTCACGTGATCGCGCGCGAGTTCGAGGTGCACCGGGTCGGCGTGCCACAGGCACTGGTCGGGCGCCGGCGCGTGGCCGGCGAGGGCGGCGACCGCATACGGCGCGGTGGCGAGCGGTACTTCGCCCTGGAACAGGTGTTCGGCCAGCCACGCGAGGTGCGGCGGCGCCTCCGCCTCCGAATCGCCGGCGAGCTCCGCGCGCGCGAGCACGGAGGCCAGTCCGGTCGCGGCGAGCGGCTCGGCGAGCGCGTGCGCGACTTCGCGCGGCAGCAGGGCGCCCGGCAACAGCAACGTGACATGCATCGACCGATTCTACGTTCGCTCGTGCGAGCGCCCGGCGCGGTGGGGGCCGGGTGCGAGAGAGCGGTTGGCTACAATCGTCCGCCATTCGCCGGCCCACGGCCGAACGCCACCCCTTGAATCTTCCCTACGAGCTTCGGATCGGCCTGCGCTACACCCGCGCGGGACGGCGCGCGCGCCGGCGCAACCGCTTCATCTCGTTCATCTCCGGCATCTCGATGCTCGGCATCGCGCTCGGCGTGATGGCGCTGATCGTCGTGCTGTCGGTGATGAACGGGTTCGTGTCGCAGGTCCGCGACCGGATGCTGTCGGTCGTCTCGCACATTGAGGTGTTCGCGCCGGACGGCGCGCTGGCGGACTGGAAGGGCACGGCGCAAGCGGCCCGGAGAAATCCCGAGGTGATCGGTGCGGCGCCCTATGTCAACGCGCAGGCGCTGCTGACCCGTGGCGAGAGCGTGCGCGGCGTGCTGATCCGGGGTGTCGATCCGGCCGCTGAACCGGAGGTGTCGGACATCGCGAAGCAGGTGCGCGGCGCGCCGCTGACGGCACTGGCCGACGGCGAGTTCGGCATCGTGCTGGGCGGCGAACTGGCGCGCGCGCTCGGCGTCGCGCTGGGCGAGAAGGTCACGCTGATCGCGCCGCAGGGCCAGATCACGCCGGCCGGCGTCGTTCCGCGGCTGAAGCAGTTCACGGTGCTCGCGGTCTTCGACTCGGGCCACTTCGAATACGACAGCGCGCTGGCGCTGATTCACATCGGCGACGCGCAGCGGCTGTTCCGCGTCGAAGGACCCACGGGCGTGCGGCTGAAGATCAAGGACATGCAGCGCGCGCAGGAGGTGGCGGGCGAACTGGCGCAGTCGCTGCCGCCCGGCATGATCGTGCGCGACTGGACGCGCCAGAACCGCACCTGGTTCGCCGCGGTGCAGGTCGAGAAGCGGATGATGTTCATCATCCTGGCGCTGATCGTCGCGGTCGCCGCGTTCAACCTGGTGTCGACGCTGGTGATGACGGTGACCGAGAAGCAGTCGGACATCGCGATCCTGCGCACGCTCGGCGCGAGCCCGTCGAGCATCATGGGGGTCTTCATGGTGCAGGGCGCGCTGATCGGCGTGCTCGGCACGCTGCTCGGCGTGGCGAGCGGGCTCTTCGTCGCCAACAATCTCGACACGATCTTCCCGGCGATCGAGCGGATCGCCGGCTTCCCGCTGATCCCGAAGGACATCTACTTCATCAGCTCGCTGCCGTCCGATCCGCGCGCGTCGGACATCGTGCCGATCGCGGTGATCTCGATCGTGCTGTCTCTGGTGGCGACCCTGTATCCGAGCTGGCGCGCGTCGCGCGTCAAGCCGGCGGAGGCGCTGCGCTATGACTGACACGGTGCTGTCGGCGCGCGGCGTGACGAAGTCCTTCCGCGAAGGCGGGCTGGGCGTCGACGTGCTGCGCGGGGTCGACCTCGACGTCGTGCCGGGCGAACTCGTCGCCATCGTCGGCGCCTCGGGCTCCGGCAAGAGCACGCTGCTGCACGTGCTGGGCGGGCTCGACGCGCCGGACAGCGGCCAGGTGCTGATCGAAGGCAAGAACCTCGCCGCACTCGGCGAGGCCGAGCGCGGCCGCCTGCGCAACGAGCGGCTCGGCTTCGTCTACCAGTTCCATCACCTGCTGCCGGAGTTCACCGCGCTCGACAACGTCGGGATGCCGCTGGCGATCCGTCGCATGTCGCTCGCCGAGGCGCGGGCGCGGGCGGGCGAAACGCTGGCCGCGGTCGGCCTGACCGACCGCGTGCAGCACCACCCCGCCGAGCTGTCCGGCGGCGAACGCCAGCGCACCGCGATCGCGCGTGCGATCGTGACGCATCCCGGCTGCGTGCTCGCCGACGAGCCGACCGGCAACCTCGACCGCGACACGGCGCGCGCGGTGTTCGATGTCTTCGTGGATCTCGCGCGCGAGCGGCGCACGGCGGTGGTGATCGTCAGCCACGACCCGGAGCTCGCGGCGCGGTGCGACCGTGTGATGCGGCTGCAGCATGGGCGGCTCGCACCGGCCTGAGTCGACTGATTGGCGGCTCGCCCAGTCACTCATCCGCGCTCAGGATGGCGACGATGTCCTGCCGATCCCCGAGCAGGCGGACGACGTCGAGATGGTCTTCAGCCTCGAAGTACAGCCACTGCATCGGGAAGTCCGTGACGCGCCAGGAGCGCAGGCCCGGGATCTCGCACAGTTGTCCCAGGCGAGGCGAGCCCATCGACGGCATGCGCTGGATCGGCTTGAGCGCAGCGAGTGCGGCGTCGAACATGCGCTCACCCAGGTCGATGCCGCCCTCTCGCGTGTAGTGGCGCGCGGCGGCCACCAGGTCCTCCTCGGCCAGCGGTCGCAGCCGGGCGCGCTTCAACGCAGGTCGTCCAGCGCTCGTTTCTTCAGTTGGGCGGCACGCAGGGGCGTGAGCGCGCGGCCGGCGCCGGAGTTCAGGCCTTCCTCGATCAGTTCGCGCAGGCGCTTCTTGGCCTGCTCTTCCTGGTCGCGCCGGATCAGTTCACGCAGGTACTCGCTGGTGTTGCCGTACTGTCCGGAGCGCACGCGCTGGTCGACGTAGCTGCGCATGGCTTCGGGCAGGGCAAAGCTCATGGTGTTGGTGCTCATGGCGAGCATAATCCTGCCAACTATCAATAGTTGTCAAGACGGCGAGCGGTCCGGTCCTGCGGGGCTCCCTGCTCCAGCCTGCCTGGAGCAGGCGTCGATCTACTGAACCATCACACCGAAGCACCCTGTCGGCGCTGCTTGCGCTGCCGCCAGGCCGTGCGCAGGTAGATGCTCCATGCGATGCGCACGGCGAAGTAGCCGATCGTCGCAAGGATGCACGCCAGCAGGAACACGCCGAGCGCGAGCGGCGCCCCCAGCCCCAGCATCCACTCGCCGACCGCATTGGCCGAAGCGACCAGCGCGCTCCAGTCCCAGTCGGGCGGCGGCGCCGCCGGCTTTCCGCCGCTGGCGCCGAGGACGAACGTGCCGATCTCGTACGCGAGCAGGTACAGCGGCACGATCGTGAAGGGGTTGGTGTAGAGCGTCGCGACGATCGCCACCGGCAGGTTGACGCGCACGACGAGGCAGACGATCGCGGCGCCGAGCATCTGCAGCGGCCCCGGGATCAGGCCACAGAACAGGCCCACCGCCACGCCGCCCGCGGCCGAGCGGCGGTTCAGGTGCCAGAGCGCGGGGTGGAACAGCGCATCGCCGAACAGCGACAGCGCCTTGACCTCGCGGACCTTGTCCACGCTCGGCATGAACTTGCGAAAGAACTTGCGCGCCATGCCCTGATTGTAGTGACGGGGGAGGGGCGTCGCCGCGCTCCGGGCGCGCGGAGCGCTGCGTACACTCGAACGCCATGTGGATCGACACGCACTGCCATCTCGACGCCGACGAGTTCGACGCCGACCGCGACGCCGTCGTCGCGCGCGCGCGGGCGGCCGGCGTTTCGATGGTCGTGATGCCGACCGGGCACATCGACGAGCGCGACAAGGCGGCCGCGGTCGCGCGGCAGCACGGCTTCGCCTACGCGCTTGGCATCCACCCGCTGTGGCTCGCCGGCGCGCAGCCGTCCGACGTCGAGCGCCTGCGGGCCATGGTGCCGGCCGCGCTCGACGATCCGCGCTTCGTCGCGATCGGCGAGATCGGCATCGACCTCGTCGAACCGGGGCTCGATCCCGCGCGGCAGCAGTGGTTCTACCGCGAGCAGCTGAAGGTCGCGCGCGACTTCGGGCTGCCGGTGATCGTCCACGTGCGCCGCTCCGCGGACCTGCTGCTGAAGCACCTGCGCGCGATCGACGTGCCGGGCGGGATCATCCACGCGTTCAACGGCAGCGAGCAGCAGGCCAACCAGTTCCTCGCGCGCGGCTTCCGGCTCGGCTTCGGCGGGGCGCTGACCTACAGCGGTTCGCAGCGCATCCGTCGCCACGCGCGCTCGGTGCCCGACGGCGGCTGGGTGCTGGAGACCGACGCGCCGTACATCCCGCCCGAGTGGCTGCGCCACGGCGGCGAGGTCGAGCGCAATGAACCGGCCCACCTGCCGCGCATCGCGCAGGAACTCGCCGTGCTGCGGGGCGTCCCGCTCGCCGCGCTCGCGGAGAGCAACCGCGCCAATGCCGTCGCGGCGTTGCCGCGCCTCGGGGCCTGGCTGGCCGCTTCGTCCCGCTGACACCTGTCTTCCGCAATGCGCGTTGCCGCGCTGGTCGCCTTCGTCGCCGGCGTGTGCGTGCTGCAGTGGCAGGCGGAGTTGCCGTCGCCTGGCGTCATTGGCGTGGTGGCCGCGCTGGCCGCCGTGGGCACGCTGGCCGCGCTGCTCGTCCCCCATGCGGTGACCGCGCACGCGCGGGCGCTAATGCTCGTCGCCGCCGCGGCGGCCGCCGGGTTCGCCTACGCTGCCGCGCTGTCGACCCTTCGGCTCGCGGACGAACTGCCGTTTGACGACGAGGGCAAGGACATCGTCGTCGTGGGCGTCGTGTCGTCGCTGCCGGCACGCCTCGAGCGCGGCGTGCGCTTCGAGTTCGACGTCGAGCGCGTGCTGACGCCGGGAGCGACCGTGCCTGGCCGCCTGCTGCTCGGCTGGTACAGCGACTGGCCGACACTGAGCCCGGCCGAGCGGTGGCAGTTCGCGGTGCGGCTGAAGCGGCCCCACGGCGTGCAGAACCCCGGCGGTTTCGACTTCGAGGCCTGGCTGCTCGAACGCAACCTGCGCGCGACCGGTGCGGTGCGCACCGGTTGGCGCGATCCGGCGCCGCGCCTGGTCGATCCACGGGTCGACCGGCCCGGCCTGCTGGCCGAGCGCGCGCGCCACGCGCTGCGCGACCGGCTCGCGCCGATGCTCGAAGGGCGGCGCTACGGCGGCGTGCTACTGGCGCTGATCCTCGGCGACCAGCGCGCGATCGGGGCGCAGGACTGGACGCTGTTCAACCGCACCGGGATCTCGCACCTCGTCAGCATCTCCGGCCTGCACATCACGATGATCGCGAGCCTCGGCGGCTGGTGCGTCGCATCGGTCTGGCGGCGGACGCCGGCGCTCGTCGGTCGCATACCGGCGCAGATGGCCGGCGTGATCGCAGGCCTCGGCGCCGCGGTCGGCTACGCGCTGCTCGCCGGCTGGGGCATCCCGGCGCAGCGCACGGTGCTGATGCTCGCCGTCGTCGCCGGCGCGTGGCTGGCCCGCGCGCGCGTCGGCCTCGGCGCGTCGCTCGCGCTCGCGGCGGCGGTCGTGTGCGTCGTCGATCCGTGGGCGGTGCTCGCCGCGGGCTTCTGGCTGTCGTTCGGCGCGGTGGCCGCCATCGCATGGGTCGTGCACGGACGCGTGGAGAACCGCGCCGTGCCCGCGTGGCGCCGCGCGCTCGCCGCCGGCGCGCGAGTGCAGATCGCCGTGACGCTCGCGCTGATGCCCGCGACTGTCGTGCTGTTCCACCAGTTGTCGCTGGTCTCGCCGATCGCCAATGCGGTCGCGATCCCGGTGGTCAGCTGGATCGTGACGCCGCTGGCGCTGGTCGCCGGCGCACTCGCCACGCTGCCCCCGGCCTTCGGTGCCATCGCGAACGTCTTGCTCGGCGTGGCCCACGCCGTCTTCGAGGGGCTCGCGGCCTGGCTGGCGTGGACCGCGGCGCTGCCCGGCTCGGCGCGGGCGGTCGCGACGCCGCCGTGGCCCGTGATCGCGTCGGCCCTTGCCGGGATCGCGTGGCTGCTTGCTCCGCCGGGATGGCCGGCACGCTGGTTAGGCGCGGTCATCGCGCTGCCGCTCTTCGCCTGGCCACCCGAGCGGCCGGGCGTCGGCGAACTGTGGGTGACCGCGCTCGACGTCGGGCAGGGATCGGCGATCCTCGTCGAGGCGCGCGACCGCGCCTGGCTCTACGACACCGGGCCCCGCTACTCGAGCGATTCCGATGCCGGCGAGCGGATCGTGCTGCCGTACCTGCGCCATCGCGGCATCGCGCGGCTCGACGGGCTGATCGTCTCGCACCTCGACAGCGATCACTCGGGCGGCACCGCGGCGCTCCTGCGCGGCGTCCCGGCGCAGCGCGTGATCAGTTCGATCGCGCCGTCGCACCCGATGTTCGATGGCCGCGCCGTCGAACGTTGCGAGGCGGGGCAGCGCTGGTCGGATGGGTCGCTGGAGTTCACGGTGCTCCATCCTCCCGCCGCGGACTACGAGCGCCGCCGCACCACCAACGCGATGAGCTGCGCGGTGCTGGTCTTTCTCGGGTCCCACCGGGTGCTGCTCACCGGAGACATCGGCATCGCCGAAGAGGCGGCGATCCTGGCGCGCTGGCCCGGGCTGGCGGCGGACTGGCTGGCGGCGCCGCATCACGGCAGCCGCTCGTCTTCGAGCGTGAGGCTGCTGTCCGCGCTCGGCGCGCGCGAGGCTGTTGCGCAGGCGGGCTACCGCAATCGCTATGGCCACCCGGACGCCGGTGTGGCGGCGCGCTACGCGGAGGCCGGCATCGCGTTGCGGCGGACCGATCACGCGGGCGCACTGCAATGGCGCATGCGGCCTGATGGCAGCGCCCGCCACAGTGCATGGCGCACCGAGGGCGTGCGCTACTGGCACAACCGGCCGGGGCCGCGCCGTGGAGGCGGACGTCGAGGCCGCGGACGAGCCGACGGAACCGGTCCCGATCGAGCCCTTCTTCGCTGGCTAGGGTTCCGGGTCTCGCTGGTTGTTGCGTGCGAAGGAGTTGCCCGCGGAGTCTCCTGCGCGCCGACCGCGCTGCGGGGTGTCTCGACTCCGCGCGACGCGCGGCGGGCGGCACTGGGCCGAAGGCGCTCCCTGCGGGCCGGCAGCTTTCGGAGTGAGTTCGTCGCGGTTCCGCCGGTCGTGCCTTCCGGCCGGTGTTCCGCCCGGCCCGCCGCAGCCTCCGGAGTGGGACGCCCGCCGCACGGCGTCGCGCTGCGCGAGGCACCCCACACCGCGATCGACGCGCCGAGCGTCGTGGACAGGCTGGAGCGCGGCGCGTTCTTCTTTCGCCGCAAGGGATGGCGCCTGGGCGGGGTGTGGGGTGCCTCGCGCGGAGTCGAGGTACCCCGCAGCCCGCTCAGGCGCAGGAGACCACTCGATCGAACGCGATGGCCTGTCCTTGTGGCCGACGAGGCAGTCCGTTTGTCGCTCGCGGCGAGGAGCAAAGGCCATGGTCCGCATATTGCTAGACTGCATCGACCCATCGGGAGGCGTTGGGAAGTCGAATGGCCACGGCGTACGACGAGATGTACGACTCCGGCAGCGTCGTGCGCGCGCACTACGGCGAGTTCGAACGCTGGCTGGGCGAGCAGACCCCGGAGTCCATGCGCTTCAAGCGCGCGGAGGCCGATCTCGTCTTTCGTCGCGTCGGCATCACCTTCGCGGTCTACGGCGATGACGCCGGCACCGAGCGGCTGATCCCGTTCGACGTCGTTCCCCGCATCCTCCCGGCCGGCGAATGGCGGCAGCTCGAGGCCGGCCTGAAGCAGCGCGTGCGCGCGCTGAACCGGTTCATCCACGACGTCTATCACGAGCAGGACATCGTCCGTGCCGGCCGCATCCCGGCCGAGCAGGTGCTCCGCAACTCGCAGTACCGGCCCGAGATGCACGGCGTCGACGTGCCGGGCGGCATCTACTCGCACATCTCCGGCATCGACGTCGTGCGCGCCGGGCAGGGCGAGTTCTACGTGCTCGAGGACAACCTGCGGGTGCCGAGCGGCGTGTCGTACATGCTGGAGAACCGCAAGATGATGATGCGGCTCTTTCCGGACCTGTTCGCGCGCAACCGGGTGGCGCCGGTGGCGCACTATCCCGACCTGCTGCTCGACAACCTGCGCGCGGTCGCGCCAACGGGCGTGGACGACCCCACGGTCGTGCTGCTGACGCCCGGCATGTACAACTCCGCCTACTTCGAGCACGCGTTCCTCGCGCAGCAGATGGGCATCGAGCTCGTCGAGGGCCAGGACCTGTTCGTGCGGGACAGCAACGTCTACATGCGCACCACGCGCGGACCGCAGCGCGTGGACATCATCTACCGGCGCATCGACGACGACTTCATGGATCCGCTGGTGTTCCGCGCCGACTCGCAGCTCGGCGTCCCGGGGCTGCTGTCGGTGTATCGCGCCGGGCGGGTGACGCTCGCCAACGCGATCGGCACCGGCATCGCCGACGACAAGTCGATCTACCCGTACGTGCCGGACATGATCGAGTTCTACCTCGGCGAGAAGCCGATCCTGGCGAACGTGCCGACCTACAGATGCCGCGATCCCGCGGACCTCGCCTACACGCTGGCGCACATCCACGAACTGGTGGTGAAGGAAGTCCACGGCGCCGGCGGTTACGGGATGCTGGTCGGGCCGGCCGCGACGCGCGAGGAGTGCCGCGACTTCGCCGCGCGCGTGAAGGCCCATCCGGAGAACTACATTGCGCAGCCGACGCTCGCGCTGTCGACCTGCCCGACGTACGTCGAGTCGGGCCTGGCGCCGCGGCACGTCGACCTGCGTCCGTACGTGCTGTCCGGCCGGGATGTCGTGACGGTGCCCGGCGGGCTGTGCCGCGTGGCGCTGCGCGAAGGCTCGCTGGTGGTGAACTCGTCACAGGGCGGCGGCACCAAGGACACGTGGGTGCTCGAACGATGACGGCCGCCCGTCCGCCATACGCCGAGGCGCAGGACCCGGTCGCGCGCCGCGCCACCGACCAGGTCGACCCGTACGCGCTGATCGAGCGCGCCGAGGGGCTGCTCGGCAGCGATCCGCACGACGCGGTCGTGTTCGCGCTGCGCGCGCAGGCCGTCGCGCGCGCGCGCACGGCGGAGACGCTGATGGCCCGGGCGCACTTCGTCGCGGGCGCGGCCCTGATGCAGGTCGGCGACTGGACCGATGCGATGCGCCAGTTGTCGCAGGCACAGCGCTTCTACACCGCGCAGAAGGACTTCGGGGCGCAGTGCAAGGTGCTCACGCAGCTGGCCGTGGCCTGCTGCGAGCTCGGCGAGTACGGCGAGGCGCTCGACGGCTTCGGGCAGGCGCTGACACTGGCGCGGGAACACGGCGAGAACGCGGCCGCGCGACGGGTGCTGGTGCAGCAGTCGACGGTCCACACGATGCTCGGCGACTTCGAGGCCGCGCGCGCCTCGCTGCGCGCGGCGCTCGACCTGCCCTCCGGATCGGCGGCGGACGAAGGCCTCGTGATCATGCAGTTCGGCCAGGTCGACGCGAGCGAAGGCCTGCGCGCCGCCATGGCCGGCAACGCCGCGACGTTGGCGACCCGCATGGCCGACGCGGCGGAGCACTTCGAGGTCGCGCTGGAGCTGCTGGAGGGGACGGGCGACCGCGCGAACGCGATCGCGGCGCGGATCCTGTTCGGTTCGGCGCGCTGCTGGCTCGGGAGGTTCAAGGAGGGACTCGAAGACCTCACGGCGGCCGCTGACGAAGCGGCGCGCGGCGGCTTCACGCTGCGCGAGGTGCAGGCCCGGCTCGAGCTCGGCTATCACCTCGTGGCCGCGGGCCGCGACAAGGAGGGCATGGCCATGCTCCTGCCGGCCATGCGGCGGGCCGAGGAACTCGGCGACCTGCGGCGACCCGCCGACGCGCACGAGCGGCTGTCGGCGCTCTACGAGGCGCGCAGCGACTACCAGCCGGCGCTGCTGCACCACAAACGCTTCGTCGAGGTGAAGTCGCGGCTCGACGGCCGGTTGAGCGAGCAGCGCGCGCGGCTGTACGAGGCGCGCAAGGAACTGCACCGGCTGCGTTCGCAGACGGAAGACCTGCACCAGCGCGCGCGCGACCTCGAGCAGTCGCGCTCGAGCCTCGAGCGCCTCGCGCTGGAGGACGAACTGACGGGCCTGGCGAATCGCCGCGCCTTCACGAAGGAGTTCGAGCACTGGTGCGCGCAGGCGCGCGCGGGCGCCCTGCGGTTCGGCCTGGTCGCGATCGACGTCGACGAGTTCAAGGAGATCAACGACCAGCACTCCCACCTGACGGGCGACGCGGTGCTCCGGCAGCTCGGGCAACTGATCCGCGCCAACCTGCGCGACACGGACTTCGCGGCGCGCCTGGGCGGCGACGAGTTCGCGCTGCTGATCTCCGACAGCGAGAATGGCGCCGCCGTTGCGGCAGTCGAGCGGCTGATCAGCGTGGTCCGCGGCTGGAACTGGTCGGAGTTCGGCGATGGGCTGGCGGTGACGCTCAGCGTCGGCCTGTGCGAGTCGAACGACTTCGGCGATTCGAACGAACTGGTCCAGCGCGCCGACGAGGCCCTGTACGCGTCCAAGCGCACGGGCCGCGATCGGTTCAGCGTGTGGGAGGGCGACCGTGCTTAGCCGCACCGCCGACCACCTGTTCTGGATGGCCCGCTACGTCGAGCGCGCCGAGAACACGGCGCGGATGCTCGACGTCAACATGTCGACCTCGCTGCTGCCGCAGTCGGTGCAGACGTCGGAGCGCGCCTGGCGCGGGATGCTCAGCATTTCCGAGCTGACCGAGGCGTTCGACGCGCGCTACCCGATCCTGACGGCGAAGGACGTGGTCGACTTCATGGTGCGCGACCCGACCAACCCGTCGTCGATCTACAGCTGCCTGCAGGCCGCGCGCGAGAACGCGCGCGCGGTGCGCGGGTCGCTGACCACGGAGGTCTGGGAAACGCACAACGACACGTGGCTCGGGATGCAGAAGCTGCTCGCCGAGCGCCGGCCCGAGCGCGACCCGCAGGGGCTGTTCGAGTGGGTGAAGTTCCGCTCGCACCTGTCGCGCGGCGTGACGATCGGCACGATGCTGAAGGACGAGGCATTCTTCTTCATCCGGCTCGGCACGTTCCTCGAGCGGGCCGACAACACCGCTCGGCTGCTCGACGTGAAGTACCACGGCGCGACCGAGGACTCGCTGCTGGCGGCGGCCCGCACCGACGAGAGCGCGATCGACCACCACATGGACTTCTACCACTGGGCGGCGATCCTGCGCTCGGTATCCGCCTTCGAGATCTACCGCAAGGTCTACCGCGACGTCATCACGCCGTCACGCGTGGCCGAACTGCTGATCCTGTGGCCCGACATGCCGCGGTCGCTCGTGGCGTGCATGGACGAGGTCTGCCTCAACCTCGAGAAGGTGCGCAACAGCCGGTCGCTCGAGACCGAGCGGCGGGCGGGCCTGCTGCGCGCGGAGGTGCGCTTCGGCCGCATCGAGGACATCCTCGCGCAGGGCCTCCATCCGTACCTGACGGCCTTCCTCGAGCGCGTGAACGACATCGGCGGCCGCATCAGCCAGGACTTCCTCGTCCCGGCCACCGGGCCATTGAGCGGGCCGGGACGAGCGAATGAAGAATCAGGGTGACAATGGGTCTAGCCGTTCAGGGCAGGGCGCCGGCGACGCAAGCGCTGGTGGAAGAGGTGATGGCATGACGTACTGCGTCGGGATGCAACTCGACCGGGGACTGGTGTTCCTGTCCGACTCGCGGACCAACGCCGGCGTGGACCAGATCTCCACGTTTCAGGAAGATGACCGTCTTCGAGCACCCGGGCGAACGCCTGATCGTGCTGCTGAGCGCCGGCAACCTCGCGGTCACGCAGTCGGTGCGGCAGATCGTCTGCGAAAACGTCGGCCCGCACATCGACACGGTCTGGAACGCGAAGACGATGTTCGAGGCCGTGCGCGTGGTCGGCGAGGCCGTGCGCGAGGTGCATCGGCGCGACGGCCAGGCGCTGAAGGAAGCGGGCATCGAATTCAATTGCAGCTTCATCTTCGGCGGGCAGATCCGCGGCGAGCGGATGCGGCTGTTCCACGTGTATTCGGCCGGCAACTTCATCGAGGCGACGCCCGAGAACCCGTACTTCCAGATCGGGGAGTCCAAGTACGGCAAGCCGATCATCGACCGCGTCATTTCACCGGAGACCTCGCTCGACGAAGCGTCCAAGTGCGCGCTGATCTCGATGGACTCCACGCTGCGATCGAACATCTCGGTCGGCCTGCCGCTCGACCTGCTCGTGTACGAGGAGGGGGCGCTGCGGGTCTCCAAGTTCGTCCGCATCGACCACCACAATCAGTACATGCAGATGATCCGCGGCACCTGGGGGGAGCGCCTGAAACAGGTGTTCCAGGAGATCCCGGACCCGGCGTGGCGTGACGCGCCGCGCGGCAGCTCGGCGCCGAAGCTCGAAACGGAGATCAGCCAGCCGCCGCGCGCGCCGCTGCCGCCGGCCCTCGAAGGCGAAGCCGCGCTCGCTGGCGCCGATGCAGCTGGTGGCGCAGTCCGCGTCCGGCGCCGCGCCTCGCTGAGACGCGTGGAGGCCGCAGCGTGTCGTCGGCCGCGGTCCAGCACGCCGTCATCGCTGCAGGTGAGCGCCTGAATCCCTGATCGGAGTTCCCTTGTCCATCCACGTCGCGCTCAACCACGTCACCCGCTATCGCTACGACCGGCGCGTGGGTCTCGGTCCGCAGGTGATCCGGTTGCGTCCGGCGCCGCATTGCCGGACCCAAGTGCTCTCCTATTCGCTGCGGGTCGAGCCCGAGCTGCACTTCATCAACTGGCAGCAGGACCCGTTCGCCAACTACCTCGCCCGGCTGGTGTTCCCCGAGAAGACGACGGAGTTCTGCGTCACGGTGGACCTCGTCGCGCAGATGGCGGTCTACAACCCGTTCGACTTCTTCCTGGAGCCGGCGGCCGAGCAGTTTCCGTTCGCGTACGAACCGAACCTGCGCCACGACCTCGCGCCCTATCTCGCGCGCGACGAACTGACGCCGCGCCTGCGCGAATTCCTCGCCACGGTGGACACGCGCGAACAGCGGACCGTGGACTTCCTGGTCAGCCTCAACCAGCGCCTGCAGCGCGACATCCGGTACCTGATCCGGCTGGAACCGGGCGTGCAGACGCCCGAGGAGACGCTGCAAAGCGCGGCCGGCTCCTGCCGGGACACGGGCTGGTTGCTGGTGCAGGTGCTGCGTCACCTGGGTCTCGCGGCGCGCTTCGTCTCCGGGTACCTGATCCAGTTGAAACCGGACGTGCAGGCGCTCGACGGCCCGTCGGGCGCGGAGCAGGACTTCACCGATTTGCACGCGTGGTGCGAGGTGTACCTGCCGGGCGCGGGGTGGATCGGCCTCGATCCCACTTCGGGGATGCTGGCCGGGGAAGGGCACCTGCCGGTGGCCTGCACGCCGGAGCCGACCACGGCGGCGCCGATCAGCGGCGTGGTCGACGACTGCGAAGTCGAGTTCGGCCACACGATGCAGGTGACGCGCATCTACGAAGCGCCGCGCGTCACCAAGCCCTACACCGAGGATCAGTGGCGCGCGCTCGACGGCCTCGGCCGCCAGGTCGACGCGGACCTGGCCGCCATGGACGTGCGCCTCACGCAGGGCGGCGAACCCACGTTCGTGTCCATCGACGACCGCGACGGCGCCGAGTGGAACACCGACGCGCTCGGCCCGACCAAGCGCGCCCACGCGATCGATCTGCTGCTGCGGTTGAGGGAGCGGTACAGCCGCGGAGGCTTCCTGCATTTCGGCCAGGGCAAGTGGTACCCCGGTGAACAGCTGCCGCGCTGGGCCATGTCGATCCTGTGGCGCGCCGATGGCGAAGCGTGCTGGAACGATCCGCGGCTGCTGGCCGATGAACGCGTCGCCGCCGCGTGCACGATCGCGGACGCCGAGCGCTTCGTCCGACGGTTGGCGCAGCGGCTCGGCGTCGATCCGGACTGCGCGCTGCCGGGGCACGAGGACGCGTGGTATTACCTGTGGCGCGAACGCGCGCTGCCCGTGAACGTCGACCCGTTCGATTCCCGGCTCGATGACGAACTCGAGCGCGCGCGCCTGCGCCGCGCCTTCGAGCAGGGGCTCGCGACCCGGATCGGTTTCGCCTTGCCGCTCGAGCGCGAACGCGCCGAGGGCAGCGCGCCGCGTTGGCTCAGCGGGCCGTGGTTTCTGCGGGATGGGCGGATGTACCTGATTCCGGGCGACTCGCCGATGGGCTACCGGTTGCCGCTCGACGCGCTGCCGTGGATGGACAAGCGCGACCGGCCGTTGGTTGTCGAAGACGATCCGTTCGCGCCGCGTGGTCCATTGCCGTTGCACGCCGACATTCGCGCGGACTACGCGCCCCACGCGGAGGGCGGCGGCTTCGCCGAAGGCGGTGCCGTCGGACTGCAGGCGGGGTTCGAGCTGCCGGGCGATGAGCGCGCAGCGGCGTCGTCTTCAACGGGGGGGCCGCGCGACGCCGCCGACGTGACCGGCCGCGGGGCGTCCGCGCCCGGCGCGGCCGCGTCGACGTCGCCGCCCAGGGGCGCGGAGTCGGACCGCCCAAGCCCGCGCACGGCGCTCTGTGTCGAAGTCCGCGATCCGCGCCGCGCCAGTGGCCCCGCCGGCGAACGCGCCGGCGACGCGAGCAGCCTCCTGTACGTGTTCATGCCGCCGCTCACGGCGCTCGAGGACTATCTCGAACTCGTGGCTGCCGTCGAGGCGACGGCGGCGGAGCTCGGGCTGCCGGTCGTGCTCGAAGGCTATCCGCCGCCGCGCGATCCGCGCCTGCGGATGCTGCAGATCACGCCGGACCCGGGCGTCATCGAAGTGAACATCCACCCGGCGTCCAACTGGGACGAACTGCTCGACCACACCGAAACGCTGTACGAGGCGGCGCGCCTGTCGCGCCTGTCGACCGAGAAGTTCATGCTCGATGGACGCCACACGGGGACCGGCGGCGGCAACCACATCGTGCTGGGTGGCGCGCGTGCCGAGGACTCGCCGTTCCTGCGGCGTCCGGACCTGCTCGGCAGCCTGGTCTCGTACTGGCACAACCATCCGTCGCTGTCGTATCTCTTCTCGGGGCTGTTCATCGGCCCGACCAGCCAGGCGCCGCGCGTGGACGAGGCGCGCAACGACCAGATCTACGAGCTGGAAATCGCGCTCGCCGAACTGCGCCGAAGCAGCGAGGGCGGCACGGCGGCGGCGCCATGGCTCGTCGACCGGTCGTTGCGCAACGTGCTGATCGACGTGACGGGCAACACGCATCGCTCGGAGTTCTGCATCGACAAGCTGTATTCGCCGGACGGGCCGAGCGGTCGACTGGGCCTGCTCGAGATGCGCGCGTTCGAGATGCCGCCGCACTGGCAGATGAGCCTGGCGCAGCAACTGCTGCTGCGTGCGCTGGTCGCGCGGTTCTGGCGCACGCCGTACACCGCGCGGCTGACGCGGTGGGGCACCGAACTGCACGACCGGTTCCTGCTGCCGACCATGGTCGCGCTCGACTTCGACGATGTCCTCGCTGAATTGACCGAGGCCGGGTACCCGATGAAGGCGGAGTGGTTCGCCCCTCACATGGAGTTTCGCTTCCCGCTGTACGGCCACGTGGATGTGCTTGGCATCCGGCTCACCGTCCGCGGTGCCCTGGAACCGTGGCACGTGATGGGCGAGGAGGGCGCGGCCGGCGGGACGGTGCGCTACGTTGATTCGTCCCTCGAGCGGGTCGAAGTCAAGGTGAGCGGTCTCAACGGCGCACGCCATGTGGTGACGGTCAATGGCCGCTCGGTGCCGTTGCAGCCCACCGGCCGCGCCGGCGAGTACGTGTGCGGCGTCCGCTACCGCGCGTGGCAGCCGGTCTCGGCGCTGCATCCGACGATCGGCGTGCACGCGCCCCTGACGTTCGACCTCGTCGACAACTGGATGGAACGGTCGTTGGGCGGCTGCCGGTACCATGTCGCCCATCCCGGTGGCCGCAACTACGTGACCTTCCCTGTCAATGCCTACGAAGCCGAGAGCCGGCGCCTCGCGCGCTTCTTCACCATGGACCACACGCCCGGACGCCTGCGCGCGGACGAACCGCAACGCAGCCTCGAGTTTCCGTTCACGCTGGACCTGCGCAGGACGTAAGCGGGGCAGGTCATCGGCCGGGCTGCGAGGCTCGGCGACGTGCGGGTCGTCGGCGTGACGCAGGGCCTGTTCGAGCTCGATCCGGACCACGACGCTTCGGCCATTGCGGCGAGGATGGCGCTGCCCGCCGCGGCGGGCCATCGCGACGAGTTGCGCGACGAAGCCGGCGCGCTGCGCCCGCTGTGGCGCGAATTCTTCGCACACCTCGGCGCCGGCGGCTTCGCCGATCTGCCGCGGCGTCGCGACACCGTCGAGCGCCAGGTGCGCGACGACGGCATTACCTACAACGTCTACAAGGACGAGGGCAGCGGGGAGCGGCCGTGGCCGCTCGACCTGATGCCGTTCCTGCTCGACGGCGACGAGTGGGCGCAGATCGAGGCGGGCGTGGCGCAGCGGGCCCGCCTGCTCGCGGCCATCATGGCCGACTGCTATGGATCGCAGCGGCTGCTCGCCGAGAACCTGCTGCCGCCGGCGCTGGTGCTGGGACACCCGGGGTACTTGCGACCGCTGGTCGGGCAGCACCCGCCGGGCGATGTGTTCCTGCACATCGTCGCGGTCGACATCGCGCGCGCGGCGGACGGGCAGTGGTGGGTGGTCGGACATCGGACCCAGACGCCCTCGGGCCTCGGTTATGCGCTGCAGAACAGGCTGATCGTCTCGCGCCTGTTTCCGGACGCGTTCCGCCAGATGGGCGTGCAGCGCCTGGCCGCGAGCTACCGGCGCTTGCTCGACACGCTGCAGCGCCTGAGCCCGTGCGAGGCGGGCGAGACGCCGCGGCTCGTGCTGCTGACCCCGGGACCGTACGCGGAGACCTACTTCGAGCACGCCTACCTCGCGCGCTATCTCGGCATCCCGCTGGTCGAAGGAGGCGACCTCACGGTGCGCGACGAGCGCGTGTTCCTGAAGACGCTGCACGGGCTGCAGCCTGTCCACGGCATCCTGCGCAGGCTCGACGACGACTTCTGCGATCCACTCGAGCTGCGGCAGGACTCCACGCTCGGCGTGCCAGGCTTGCTGAGAGCGGTGCGCGCCGGCCGCGTGTTGCTGGCCAACGCACTCGGGTCGGGCTTCCTCGAGTCGCCCGCCATCAACGGCTTCCTTCCGGCCATCGCGCGTCGCGAGTTCGGCGAGGAACTCCACCTGCCGTCGCTCGACAGCTGGTGGTGCGGAGAGGCGGCGGCGTGGTCGCACGTCGCCGACCGCCTGGCCGACAAGGTGGTGAAGCCGACCTATCCGTCGAGCGCGCGGCGGCCGGGCTTCGAAGCGATCATTGGGGCGGGACTCTCGGCGCTGAAACTCGACGCGGCGCGCGCGCGGATCGAAGCCGATCCGAACGCCTGCACCGTGCAGGCCTACCTGCCGCTGCCGATGAACCCGACGTGGCGTGACGGCCGCCTGCTGCCGCGCGCGGCGATGGTGCGGGTCTACGCCATCGCCGACGGCGATGGCGGATGGCACGTGATGCCCGGCGGGCTGACGCGCATCGCGCAACGCGAACAGCGCGTCGTCTCGATGCAGCAGGGCGGCGGCAGCCAGGACACCTGGGTGCGCACGGCGGGACCCGTGGACACCTTCTCGATGCTGCCCGCCCCGCTGCGGGCCGAGGACCTGGCCGCGAAGCGCCGGATCGTGTCCAGCCGATCGGCCGAGAACCTGTTCTGGATCGGCCGCTACGCCGAGCGTGCGGACCAGTCGGTGAGGCTTGCGCGGGCGACGCTGACGCTGCTCAGCGACGACGCGCGGGCGCCGTCGCCGGTGCTGGAGCTCCTGGCGACGCTGTGCCGCGAAGCCGGCCTGGTGCCGGACACCGTGCCGTCGCCGACGCAGTCGCTGGCCGTGTTCCAGCGCACGCTGATCGCCGGCCTGGGCGATCGCAGCACGCGCGGCGTCGCCTTCAGCCTCGCCGCGTTCGTCCGCGCGGCCGGCCAGATCCGCGACCGGCTGTCGGCGGACCACTGGCGCCTGGCCGCCTCGTCGGTGACCGGCTTCGAGCGCGACTGCGCGCGCACCGTGGTGGGGGACAGCTACTCCACGGACGAGGCGATCGCCGCGCTGGGGCGGCTCGCGGTGCACCTGTCCGCGATCATCGGGGCCCAGTTCGACCACATGACGCGCGACGACGGCTGGCGCCTGATGACGATCGGGCGCTACATCGAGCGGCTGGGGACGCTGGCGCGCGTGCTGCAGCTCGCCTTCACGACCGAGGCCGTCGGGCGCGACGACGGCCACGACTTCGTGCTGCAACTCTTCGACAGCACGATCACCTATCGGGCGCTTTACCAGCGCCGGCTCGAAGTGCTGCCGCTGATCGACCTGCTGGTGCAGGAGTCGGCCAACCCGCGTTCCCTGGGCGGCATCGCCCGGCGCCTGTCGAACCAGATCGAGCGCCTCGGCGCTCCAGGTGCGGACGATTTGAAGGCCTATCTGCCGGCCGTGGCACAGTGGCCCGAACTGGGGGAGCTGGGCGCAACCGATGCCGAGGGCCGGCACGCGCGGTTGCTGGAACTGGCGGCACGGCTCGTGAGCGGCAGCCACGCGTTGTCGAACGCCATCAGCGCGCGGTACTTCAGCCATGCCTTCGCGGAATTCCGGGCGGTGAACGCGTGAGCGCGCACGGCCGCTCCGAAGCGCTCGCTCCCCCTTGGGGGACGGCGCGCAGCGCCAAGGAGGCCCGATGAGCGGCATCGTTCGGCTCGACGTGACGCATACGACGGTCGCGCGCTACTCGGCGCCGGTGGAAGTCGCCTACCACTGCGCGCATCTGACTCCGCGCGACGCCGCGCGCCAGCAGGTCCTCGACTTCGACCTCGCCATCGATCCTCCGCCGGCGCAGTGCAGCCATTCGCGCGATGCGTTCGGCAACGTGCGGACCGAATTCGCACTCTTTGCGCCGCACGAGGCCTTGACCGTCCGGGCGCAGAGCCGGGTGGCGCTGACGGCGCGCGAGCGTCCCGTCGACGCGGCCGCCAGCGTGCCGTGGCAGGCGCTGGCTTCCAGCCTGCGCTACGCGGTCGGCGCGTCGTACCAGCCTGCGGCTGAGTTCGTCTTTGGGTCGCCCTGCGTGCCGTTGCTCGACCCGCTGCGCGAATACGCGGCGGCGACCTTCACGCCGGAACGGCCCACCGTCGCGGGCGCGATCGAACTGATGGAGCGGGTCCATCGCGACTTCGCCTACGAGCCCGGCGCCACGGATGTGGGCACGCCGCTCGCCGAGGTGTTCCGCGAGCGGCGGGGCGTATGCCAGGATTTCGCGCACCTGATGCTCGGCATGCTGCGCGCGCTCGGCCTGCCGGCGCGCTACGTGAGCGGCTACCTGCTGACGCAGCCGCCGCCGGGCCAGGCGCGGCTGCTCGGCGCGGACGCGTCCCACGCCTGGGTCGCGGTCTGGTGTCCGGTGCTCGGATGGGTCGACCTCGACCCGACCAATGCGGTGCTGCCCGATGCCGGCCACGTCACACTGGCCGTGGGACGCGACTACGGTGACGTGACGCCGCTGCGAGGAGTGATCCAGGGCGGCGCCAGCCACACCGTGGACGTCGCGGTGAGCGTGGCGCCGGTGATCGAACAGGCGGCGTAGGCGGAGGCGAGCCCCCCGCCGCGCGCTGTCGAACTACTGCGGCACTACTGCGCGGCCCAGCCGCCGTCCATGTTCCACGCCACGCCGCGCACCTGGTCGGCGGCCGGCGAGCAGAAAAACACGGCGAGGCCGGCGAGCTGCTCGGTCGTGACGAACTGCATCGACGGCTGCTTTTCGCCCAGCAGCGACTTCTTCGCGTCTTCCTGGCTGAGGCCGTCGCGCGCCGCGCGCGCGTTGACCTGAATCTGCACCAGCGGGGTCAGGACCCAGCCGGGGCAGATCGCGTTGCAGGTGACGCCGGTCGTCGCGGTTTCGAGCGCGACCACCTTGGTGAATCCCACGATGCCGTGCTTGGCAGCCACGTAGGCCGACTTGTCGACCGAGGCCACCAGCCCGTGCACCGAGGCGATGTTGATGATGCGGCCCCAGTTCGCGGCCTTCATCTTCGGCAGCGCGAGGCGGGTCGTGTGGAAGGCCGAGCTGAGGTTGATCGCGATGATCGCGTCCCAGCGGTCGACGGGGAACTGGTCGACCGGCGCGACGTGCTGGATGCCGGCGTTGTTCACGAGGATGTCGACGCGGCCGAAGGCGGCCTCCGCCGCGCGGAACATCTGCTCGATCTCGGCCGGCTTGCTCATGTCGGCGCCGTGGTAGATCGTCTTGACGCCGCGGCCCTGCAGTTCCTTCTCGACCGCGCGGATGACGTCGGCCTCGCCGAATCCGTTGACGACGATGTTGGCGCCCTGCGCGGCCAGCGCGCGCGCCATGTCCAGTCCGATCCCGCTGGTGGAGCCCGTCACCAGGGCGGTTTTTCCCTTGAGCATGCGATTCCTCCCGTTGAGCCGGTCGAGTATGCCACCGCGCAGATTCCGAAAAGTGCCGTCGCTCTGAGACGCATGACGTCGGTCGGGCCGAGCGCCCGCAGTTCCCAAAGGCAGCGGCAACCGCTGCCGCAATTGACAGATCGGTCAACGCGTGGAACTATGCACTGATGGTTGCCGAGTTGCTTCAATCCCTGTCGGCCCGCGCTCGACAGGCTGGCCTGAACGACCGTCAGTGGGCGGCAAAGGCCGGACTGCGGCCCGAAACCCTGTCTCGGGTGAAGCGCAGAGGCCACTGCGACTCTGCAACGCTGAACGCGCTCGCACAAGCGTGCGGGACCGCGCTGGCGCTTCAACCCGCTCAGAGTCCTGACGGCTTGTTCCCTGCGTCCTTTGGCCGGGATGAGGAGGAGGCGTTGCTGCAGCTCGCCCTTTCGGGAAATCGAGACCCCGTGCTCTGGCGTCAGCTCGGGCCGCAATTTTTCATGGCCGGCTTTGCGCTCTTCCTGTCCGCCGCGGGTGAAGCGAATCGCGAGGCGTATGGCGTTTTGGCAGAAGAGCTCCATCCAGGCATCGCCAGTCACACCGCTTTTAGGCGATGGCTGCGAGGCGCGCCAGTGAAGGCCGCTCGATTCTTGCCTGTGCTCGCCCATATGGAGAGAGCGCGGAACGCCTCACAGATGGATCATGCGTAAACCCCGTCTACAACCGAGCGAGCATGCTGATCCGCACTTGCTTGCGGCCTTCTCGGAGATTGCTGAGCGGATCGCGCGTTCGCTGAGCCTGCCGGAGGGCGGTCCACCCATTCAGATGTTCGTTGCCGGTGGCGTTGCTGTTCATTACTACACCGGCGTGCGCCCCACACGAGATGTGGATGCTGTCTTCTCGCACAAGTTGCTGCTGCCGGCGGATCTCGATGTGAACTACCTCGACGCGATCGGTACGCCGCGGCTGTTGTACTTTGATCGGCAGTACAACGACACGTTCGGATTACTGCACGAGGATGCGAACGCACGACTCGGTCTCAATCTGCCTGAACGGCGTTGACACCAAGAAGCTCGATGTCCGTCTGCTGTCGCCGCTCGACGTCGCTGTATCGAAGCTCGCGCGCTTCGAGAATCACGACCGGACGGACATCCTGGCGCTGGCCGAAGCCGGTCTCATTACCGAGCGCCAGCTTCGCAGAAGGGCGGAAGAGGCGCTCGCTGGCTACGTTGGCAATGTCGCCGGTGTTCGGGTATCCCTTGATCTCGCCTGCACGCTTGTCGCTGACGTTGAAGCGGACAAGCGCGGCCAAGCGCCAGCAAAGCCAGGCCGCCGCCGCTGAGTGGAGTTGCCGACTCGCGCGTGTCCAACGATGCTGAATTGGCTCGACCGCTTGCCGTGGATCTGGTTGCTGCTGTTGGCGGCCTGGATGGCCATCGCGCCGATTACGCCCGAGCCCCATCTGGTCGAAAAACTGCGCCTCCTGGTCCAGGGTGCACTGGTACGCCCGCTCGACATCTTCGACCTGGCCATGCACGCGGCGCCACTGTTGCTGGTGGCGCTCAAGGGGTGGCGGCGGTGGCGCGCGTCGCGGCCCTGACGTTGGCAATGCGGTCGTTCAACGCGACCGACTTCATGCCGCTCTGGTCGGGACGACGAGTCGGCGATTTGGGCTCCGGGTCCGGCCGACTTCATTCGTCGTGAGCGGCGCCTGACTACAATCATTGGTCATCAGGGAGCACGCCGTGAACCAAGATTTGAGTCCGCGCTTGCGTCATGTGAAGTGCCTCAGCCCCGCCGGCTTCCACCGGATGGCCTACGCGGAGTGGGGTGCGCCGGACAATCCGCGCGTGCTCGTGTGCGTCCACGGACTGACCCGCGTGGGCCGCGACTTCGACCGGCTCGCGCGCTCGCTCGCGTCGCACTACCGCGTGGTGTGCCCGGACGTGGTCGGCCGCGGGCGCAGCGACTGGCTGCGCGACCCCAACTACTACGTGGTCCCGCAGTACGTGTCCGACATGGCGGCGCTGATCGCGCGGCTCGACGTCGAGGAGGTCGACTGGGTCGGCACGTCGATGGGCGGGCTGATCGGCATCGCGGTGGCCGGGCAGGCGGACACGCCGGTCCGCCGGCTCGTGATCAACGACGTCGGTCCGCGCCTCGACGCCGCGGCGATCGCGCGCATCGGGACCTACCTCGGCGCGCCGGTGTCGTTCGCCACGGTCGACGAGGCGATCGACTACGTGTCGGTCGTCGCCGCGCCGTTCGGCGTGAAGCAGCGCGAGGACTGGCGCGAACTCGTCGAGCCGGCACTGCGGCGCGACGGCGAGCGCTGGCGGCTGCACTACGACCCGCGCATCGCGGTGCCGTTCAAGTCCGTGACCCCGGAAGGGGCGGCGGCGGCCGAGGCCGCGATGTGGGCCCTCTACGACGCGATCCGCGGCCCGACGCTGATCGTGCGCGGCGAGCGCTCGGACCTGCTGACGCGCGAGACGCTGGCCGAGATGCGGTCGCGCGGCCCGCGCGCCGAGGGCGCCGAGGTCCCGGGCGTCGGCCATGCGCCGACGTTCATGTTCGAGCACGAGATCGCGCTGGTGCGCGACTTCCTGCTGAAGTGAGGGCGTAATGAGGATCGAGCGGCTGGATCACCTGGTGCTGACCGTGCGCGACATCGCGGCGACCTGCGACTTCTACTCGACGGTGCTCGGGATGGAGGTCGTGACCTTCGGCGCGGGCCGCAAGGCGCTGGCGTTCGGGCAGCAGAAGTTCAACCTGCACGAAGCGGGGCGCGAGTTCGAGCCGAAGGCGGACCGGCCGACGCCGGGCTCCGCGGATCTCTGCCTGATCGCGGACGACTCGCTCGCCGAGGTGATCGACCACCTGCGCGCGTGTGGCGTCCCGATCCTCGAGGGACCGGTGAAGCGGACCGGCGCGCTCGGGCCGATCACCTCCGTGTACTTCCGCGATCCCGACCAGAACCTGATCGAGGTGTCGACGTACGGCGCGGCATGAGCGCGCACGGCCGCTCCGAAGCGCTCATCACCGAGCGCGCAGCGCGGTAGTCCAGCAACCGCACGCGTCGCCGCGTCAGAAGATTCCGGCCGCCAGTCCGGCGGCCAGGCGCGGCGCCGAGGTCGCGCGCCGTCGCGAGATCCTGCTCGCGGCACCGTCTTCATCGCCCGGATCTGCGCCGGCGTCTGGGCGCCGTTGCGCACGATCGTCGGCGGCGCCACTTCCTTCAGTCGCAGTCCGGTCGCGATGCGCTGCAGTTGGCGCGCGGCGCCGGCGCCGTCCGTGCCCGCCGCGATGACGGCCGCATACGGCCGGCCATTCACGCGGTCGAGCGCGTCGTAGTAGATCCGGTCGAAGAAGTCCTTCATCAGCCCCGCCATCGACGCGAGGTTCTCGGGAGTGGCGAAGAGATAGCCGTCGGCGGCGAGGACGTCGGCCGACGACGCGTCGGGCGCGCGCAGCAGCCGCGTCTCGACGTCGCGCTCGCCGCGGGCGCCTTCGGCCGCCGCGCGCGCCAGCTGCTCGGCCGCGCCGGTCATCGAGTGATAGACCACGAGCAGCTGCTTCATCGCTTGGCGCGGGCGGCCGGGTCCTGCAGGAAGAAGGCCGCGAGCAGCCCGTACCACTCGGGGAAGGCGCGCTGCAGCGCTTCGGGCTCGACGAAGAACGCCTCGCTCGTGACCGCGAAGAACTCGGCCTCGTCGTGCGCCGCGTACGGATCGAACGGCAGGTGGGCGTAGTAGCGGTCCGCCTCGGCGCTGTCCGGGTCGAGGCCGTCCGGCAGTTCGGACTCGATCAGCTCGAGCTCCGACAGGAAGCGCTCGAAGGTGTCGTCGAGCACCCGCATCCACGACCGCGCGTCGAGGCCGGCGTGCAGTTCGCGCGACAGCGGCGGCACGCCGTCGGCGTCGCCGTCGAGCAGGTCGATCTTGTGGACGAACTCGTGGATGACCACCGAGTAGGCGGACCCGGTGTCCGTGCTGCGGCGCTGCGCGTCTTCCCACGACAGCAGCAGCGGGCCGCCGTCCCACGCCTCGCCGGTGATCGGCTCGGTGTACTCGTGCACCACGCCGTCCTCGTCCGCCACGCTGCGCGGCACGAGGAACTCGCCGGGATAGACCACGATGCTCGACCAGCCGCGGTACCACGCGAGGCCGAGGTTCAGGATCGGCAGGCACGCCTGCACGGCGATGTTGACCTGCATGTCGGCGGTGAGCTCGAGGTCGCCGGCGGTCGACATCTCCTTCTCGGCCAGCAACCGGCTCGCGAGATCGCGCAACCGCGCCGCTTCGTCGGCGCGTCAGGGTGGCCGCGCCGGGCAGGGCGGTCCGCGCGGCACTCCAGAGCTCCTCCGGGATGGCGACCGCGTTCGCGCGCGTGAAGCGGTTCAGCAGCGTCTTCAGCATCGTGCGATTGTGCCGCAGCGACTCCCCCTCCCTATAATTTCGACTCGACGCCGTTCCCCTCGATGGCCGCACCCCGCTCCCCTGCCGATCCGTCGGTGCCCGCCGACGCCGGCGGGCCGGACGCGTTCGACCTCGCGCGCACGCGCGAACTGGTCGAACCGCTGTACCAGGACCGCGCGTTGCGCACCGGCGAGCCGTTCCTCGCGCACGCCGAGGGCATCGCCGCCATCGTCGCGCCGCTGCGGCCGGATCCCGACCTGCTCGCCGCGGCCTATCTGTTCGGCGTGTACGACGTGCTGCGCGAGCCCGACGAGTGGCTGCGCGCGCGCTTCGGCGCCGGCGTCGCGCAGTTGGTCGCCGACCTGCGGCAGTTGATGCGCCTGTCGGAGCTCACGCGCACGCAGGGCGACGCCGGCGGCAAGTCGCGCACGGACTGGACGACCAGGCCGAGGCGCTGCGCCGGATGCTGCTGGCGATGGCGAACGACCTGCGCGTGGTGCTGCTGCGCCTGGCGTCGCGCCTGCAGACGCTGCGCTACTACGCCGCGAACCGGCTGCCCGGATCGGAACCGTTCGCGCGCGAGACCCTGGTGCTGTACGCGCCGCTCGCCAACCGCCTCGGCATCTGGCAGATGAAGTGGGAGCTCGAGGACCTGGCGTTCCGCTTCATCGAGCCGGACACCTACAAGCAGGTCGCGCGGCTGCTCGAGGAGAAGCGCGTCGAGCGCGAGGCGTTCATCGTGACGGCGCTCGAACGCGTGCGCTCCATGCTGGACGACGCGGGGATCCGCGGCGAGGTGACCGGTCGGCCCAAGCACATCTACAGCATCGTCAGCAAGATGCGCACGAAGGGCCTGGCGTTCGAGCAGCTCTACGACGTGCGCGGCCTGCGCGTGATCGTCGACGAGGTCGCGCAGTGCTACCAGGTGCTGTCCCTGGTTCATGCGGCGTGGAACCCGATCGCGACCGAGTACGACGACTACATCGCGCGGCCCAAGCCCAACGGCTACCAGTCGCTGCACACGGTGGTGGCGCGATGCCGAGGGCCGCACGCTCGAAGTCCAGATCCGCACGCGCGCGATGCACGAGTTCGCCGAACTCGGCGTGGCGGCGCACTGGCGCTACAAGGAAGGCGGCAAGGCGCACGCGACCGACGAGCAGCGCGTGGCGTGGCTGCGGCAACTGCTTGCGTGGCGCGACGAGGTCGAGGCGCCGCCGCAGGCGACCGGGGCCCAGCGCGACGAGCGCATCTACGTGCTGACCCCGCAGGCGCGGGTGGTCGAACTGCCGGCCGGCGGCACGCCGATCGACTTCGCGTACCACATCCACTCCGAGCTCGGGCACCGCTGCCGCGGCGCCAAGGTCAACGGCGCGATGGTGCCGTTGAACACGCCGCTCGCGAACGGGCAGACCGTCGAGATCATCTCGGCCAAGACCGGCGGACCGAGCCGCGACTGGCTGAACGCGGAACTGGGCTTCCTGAAGAGCGCGCGCTCGCGGGCGAAGGTGCGCCAGTGGTTCAACGGGCTCGAACTCGAGCAGTCCGTCGCCGCCGGGCGCGAACTGGTCGAGAAGGAACTGCAGCGGCTCGGCAAGACCGCGGTGAAGCTCGACGACCTCGCCAAGCGGCTCGGCTTCGACAAGGTCGACGAGCTCTGCGCGGCGGCGACCAAGGAGGAGTTCAGCCTGCGGTCGATCGAGCAGGCGCTCGCGCCCGCGGTCGCCGAACCCGAGCTGACCCCGGGGCTGCTGGTCGGCAAGCCGAAAGAGGCGCCGGCGGGCAAGGGCAAGGTGCTGGTCGTCGGCGTCGATTCGCTGCTGACCCAGCTTGGCCGCTGCTGCCGCCCGGCGCCGCCCGACGAGATCGTCGGCTACGTGACGCGCGGCCGCGGCGTGTCGATCCACCGCGTCAACTGCTCGAACCTGCTCGCCCTGACGCAGCGCGAGCCCGAGCGCGTGGTCGAAGTGGCGTGGGGCGCGCAGGCCGATGCGCTGTACCCGGTCGAGTTGCTGGTGATGGCGCAGGACCGCCAGGGCCTGCTGCGCGACATCTCGGAGGTGTTCTCGCGGGAGAAGATCAACGTGATCGGCGTGAACACGAACAGCGCGAAAGGCGAGGCGCGGATGCTGTTCACGGTCGAGGTCGGCAGCGCGGCCGACGTCAGCCGGGTGCTCGCGCTGGTGCGCGAGGTCAAGGGCGTGTTCGCCGCGCGGCGCCGATAAGCGGCGCCTCGACCGCGCGCTCGCTGCTGATATACTTCTTTCCTTTCAGGCGCGTAGCTCAGCTGGTTAGAGCACCACCTTGACATGGTGGGGGTCGTTGGTTCGAGTCCAATCGCGCCTACCAAACAACGCAACGAGAGGCCGAACCATGACGTTCCGAACTACGTTCACAGGCAGTTGAGCCCCAGGACGAGTTCGCCTTTCGAAGGAAAAAGTGCGGCCTCGACCGCACTTTTTTTTTGCCGAGGACTTCCAGATGGTTTCGATTCGATTGCCCGACGGCTCCAGCCGCTCCTATGACCACCCGGTGACGGTCGCCGACGTGGCCGCCTCCATCGGGCCGGGCCTCGCCAAGGCGGCGGTGGCCGGCCGCGTCGACGGCAAGGTGGTCGACACCTCCCACCGCATCGAGCAGGACGCCGAGCTCGCGATCGTCACGGACCGCGACGCCGACGGCATCGAGGTGCTCCGGCACTCGACCGCGCACCTGCTCGCGTACGCGGTGAAGGAACTCTTTCCCGACGCCCAGGTGACGATCGGGCCGGTCATCGACAACGGCTTCTACTACGACTTCGCGTACAAGCGCGCCTTCACGCCCGAGGACCTCGAGGCCATCGAGAAGAAGATGGCCGAGCTCGCGAAGAAGGACGAGCCGGTCGTGCGCGAGGTGTGGAAGCGCGACGACGCCGTGAAGTTCTTCGAGTCGATCGGCGAGAAGTACAAGGCCGAGCTCATCGCGTCGATCCCGGCCAACGAGGACATCTCGCTGTACCGCGAGGGGGCGTTCATCGACCTGTGCCGCGGCCCCCACGTGCCTTCGACGGGGAAACTCAAGGTCTTCAAGCTGATGAAGGTCGCCGGCGCGTACTGGCGCGGCGACAGCAACAACGAGCAGCTGCAGCGCATCTACGGCACGGCCTGGGGCAAGAAGGAAGACCAGGACGCGTACCTGAAGATGCTCGAGGAGGCCGAGAAGCGCGACCACCGCAAGCTCGGCAAGGAACTCGACCTCTTCCACTTCCAGGAAGAGGCGCCGGGCCTGATCTTCTGGCACCCGAAGGGCTGGGCGATCTGGCAGGCGGTCGAGCAGTACATGCGGCAGGTGTACCGCGACAACGGCTACGACGAGGTCAAGGCGCCGCAGATCCTCGACCGCACGCTGTGGGAGAAGTCGGGGCACTGGGAGAAGTACCGCGAGAACATGTTCACGACGGAGTCGGAGAACCGGTACTACGCGCTCAAGCCCATGAACTGCCCGGGGCACATCCAGATCTACAACGCGAACCTGCACAGCTACCGCGAACTGCCGCTGCGCTACGGCGAGTTCGGCGCGTGCCACCGCAACGAGTCGTCGGGCTCGCTGCACGGGCTGTTCCGCGTCCGCGGCTTCACCCAGGACGACGGCCACATCTTCTGCACGGAGGACCAGATCCTGGACGAGTGCGTGGCCTACACGTCGCTGCTGCAGAAGGTCTACCGCGACTTCGGATTCGAGCACATCCTCTACAAGGTCTCGACGCGGCCGGCGATGCGCATCGGCGCCGACGAGGTCTGGGACAAGGCCGAGGCCGCCCTGATGGAGTCGCTGAAGCGCTCCGGGGTCGAGTTCACGATCTCGCCGGGCGACGGCGCCTTCTACGGGCCGAAGATCGAATACACGCTGAAGGATGCGATCGGCCGCGAGTGGCAGTGCGGCACGATGCAGGTCGACTTCTCGATGCCGAGCCGGCTCGGCGCCGAGTACGTGGCCGAGGACAACAGCCGCAAGACGCCGGTGATGCTGCACCGGGCGATCGTCGGCTCGATGGAGCGGTTCATCGGGATGCTGATCGAGAACCACGCCGGGGCGATGCCGCCGTGGCTGGCGCCGGTCCAGCTTGTCGGTCGCGAATATCTCCGAAGGGCAGGCCGATTACGCCGAGAGCGTTGTCCAAACGCTGAAAAAACAAGGCTTTAGGGCCGAGGTGGATTTGCGCAACGAGAAGATCACCTATAAAATCCGCCAGCTTAGCCTGCAGAAAGTTCCGTACATCCTCGTCGTCGGGGAGAAGGAAAAGCAGGCTGGCACGGTGGCCGTGCGAGCCCGTGGTGGCGTGGATCTGGGGGCGATGCCCCTGTCCGCCTTCGCCGAGCGTCTGTCGACGGACGTTCGCGAACGCCGCAACGTGGCGGGCGCGGCCTAGTTATTAATCTTCGGAGAAGACAACCATCGCTAAAGACAGTGGCCACCGGATCAACGGTGAAATCAACACGCCGGAGATACGCCTCGTCGGTATCGAAGGTGAAGCGCTCGGTGTGGTGAAGCTTCAAGACGCGTTCCGCATGGCCGAGGAAGCGCAGGTTGATCTGGTCGAAATTGCTCCAACGGCCGTGCCGCCGGTCTGTCGCCTGATGGACTACGGCAAGTTCAAGTACCAGGAGCAGAAGAAGGCCCACGAGGCGAAGCAGAAGCAAAAGCAGATTCAGATCAAGGAAGTCAAGTTCCGTCCCCAGACGGACGACAACGACTACCAGACGAAGCTGCGGAATCTTGTGCGGTTCCTCGAAGAGGGCGACAAGGCGAAGATCACGTTGCGGTTCCGGGGGCGCGAGATGGCGCACCAGGAATTCGGCTACAAGCTGCTCGAGCGGCTGCGCGACGACCTCGTGCAACTGTCGGTGGTGGAGTCGATGCCGCGACTGGAAGGCCGGCAGATGGTGATGGTGCTGGCACCGAAGAAGAAGAAATAGGTTTCGCAGCGCCGCGCTGGTTGAACCGGGCGGGGCGATGCAGCAGGAGGCCGGTGACGAAGGTCAGCGGCCATGCAGCAGGAGCCGCCGACCCGGTCGGCGGCAACAAAGTGAAGGCGGGCCCCGAAGTCTCCGCAAGGAGCGCCTGCCGACATCCAAGAAAGGGACGGCCCACGATGCCGAAGATGAAGACGAAGAAGAGCGCTGCGAAGCGCTTCGAGATCCGCGCCAGCGGCTCGATCAAGCGGGGACAGGCGTTCAAGCGCCACATCCTCACGAAGAAGACCACCAAGGCCAAGCGTCACCTGCGCGGCGCCGTCACGCTGCACGAGGCAGACGTGAAGTCGGTGCGTCGCATGATGCCGTACGCGTAAGGGGAGACGACCATGCCAAGAGTCAAACGTGGTGTAACCGCCCGCGCGCGGCACAAGAAGGTCCTGGCCAAGGCCGCCGGTTTCACGCGGCGCCGCAATAACGTCTTCCGCGTCGCCAAGGAAGCGGTGATGAAGGCGGGGCAGTACGCCTACCGCGATCGCCGCAACAAGAAACGCGTCTTCCGCGCCCTCTGGATCGCCCGCATCAACGCGGCGGTGCGCGAGCACGGAATCACGTACAGCGCCTTCATGAACGGGCTCAACAAGGCCGAGATCGGGCTGGACCGCAAGGTGCTTGCCGACATGGCCGTGCTCGACAAGCCGGGTTTTGCGGCGGTCGTCGACAAGGTCAAGGCCACGCTCGCCGCTTGATTGCGCGATTGATCGTTTGAGGGCCGCCCGCGCGGCCCGTGAAAATCCGAACGGGGCCTGCGAACACGGGCCCCGTTCTTTTTCCTCACCCGGAACACATGTCGTCAGACCTCGATCAACTGGTGGCCGAAGCCGGCGCCGCATTCGCCGCGGTGTCGCAGCCCGCGGCGCTCGAAAACGAGAAGGCGCGCTTCCTCGGCAAGTCGGGCGCGATCACCGAGCGCCTGAAGGGCCTCGGCAAGCTCGCGCCCGAAGACAAGCGCGAGCAGGGCGCGCGCATCAACGCCGCCAAGGAAGCCATCGAGCGGCTGCTGGCCGACCGGCGCCAGGCGCTGGCCGACGCGCAATTGGCCGAGCGCCTCGCGGCCGAGTCGATCGACGTCACGCTGCCCGGCCGCCGGCGCAGCCCGGGCGGCATCCATCCCGTCGCCCGCACCTGGATCCGCATCGAGGAAATCTTCCACTCGATCGGCTTCGACGTCGCCGACGGACCCGAGATCGAGAACGACTGGTACAACTTCACGGCGCTGAACAGCCCCGAGAACCACCCGGCGCGGTCGATGCAGGACACGTTCTACGTCGACGCGAACGACGCGCACGGCAAGCCGCTGCTGCTGCGCACGCACACGAGCCCGATGCAGGTGCGCTACGCGCGCATGCACGCGCCGCCGATCAAGGTGATCGCGCTCGGGCGGACCTACCGGGTCGACAGCGACGCGACGCACTCGCCGATGTTCCACCAGGTCGAGGGCCTGTGGATCGACGAGGACATCAGCTTCGCCGACCTGAAGGCGGTCTACACGGACTTCCTGCGCTGCTTCTTCGAGACCGATGATCTCGTCGTCCGCTTCCGGCCGTCGTACTTCCCGTTCACCGAGCCGTCGGCCGAGATCGACATGATGTTCACCAGCGGACCGGGGAAGGGCAAGTGGCTCGAGATCTCGGGCTCCGGGCAGGTGCATCCGAACGTGGTGCGCAACTTCGGGCTCGATCCCGAGCGCTACATCGGCTTCGCGTTCGGCTCGGGCATCGAGCGGCTGGCGATGCTGCGCTATGGCATCGACGACCTGCGGATCTTCTTCGAAGGCGATCTGCGCTTCCTGAAGCAGTTCAACTAGGGCGCGGGGACGAACATGCAATTCTCGGAACAGTGGCTGCGCCACTACGCGAACCCGGCGATCGGCAGCGATGAGCTCGCGCATCGCCTGACGATGAGCGGACTCGAGGTGGAGGAGTCGGTGCCGGTGGCGCCGCCGTTCACCGGGATCGTCGTGGCCCACGTGATCTCGGTGGCGAAGCACCCGAACGCGGACAAGCTGACCGTGTGCGAGGTGGACGCCGGCACGGGCGCGCAGCTCAATATCGTGTGCGGCGCGCCCAACGTCGCCGCCGGCCTGCGCGTGCCGTGCGCGCTCGAAGGCGCGGTGCTGCCGGGCGACTTCCGCATCAAGCGCACGACGATGCGCGGCGTCGAGTCGCAGGGCATGCTGTGCTCGGCGCGCGAACTCGGCCTGTCGGAGGATCACAGCGGCCTGATGGTGCTCGCTGCCGACGCGCCCATCGGCCAGGACATCCGGGCGGCGCTCGACCTCGACGACCGCAAGCTGACGATCAAGCTGACGCCGAACCGGGCGGATTGCCTGAGCGTGGTCGGCGTCGCGCGCGAAGTGGCCGCGATCACCGGGGCGGCGCTGGCGCTGCCGTCGTTCGATCCGGTCGCGCCGCAGATCGACGAGCGCCTGCCGGTGCGCGTCGAGGCGCCCGACCTGTGCGGCCGCTTCTCGGGACGCGTGATCCGCGGCGTCGATGCGCGCGCGCCGACGCCGGACTGGATGAAGCAGCGCCTCGAGCGCAGCGGCCAGCGGCCGATCTCCGCGCTGGTCGACATCTCCAACTACGTGATGCTGGAGCTCGGGCGTCCGTCCCACGTGTTCGACCTCGACAAGGTGAAGGGCGCGCTGACGGTCCGGTGGGGCCGCGCCGGCGAGCAGCTGGTACTGCTGAACGGGCAGACGGTGGACGTCGACGCGGGCGTCGGCGTGATCTGCGACGACGCGGGCGTGGAGGCGATGGCCGGCATCATGGGCGGCGACGCCACTGCGGTGTCGCTCGACACGCGCAACGTGTACGTCGAGGCCGCGTTCTGGTGGCCCGACTCGATCCGCGGCCGCTCGCGCCGTTACAACTTCTCGACCGACGCGGCGCACCGCTTCGAGCGCGGCGTGGACTTCGCGACGACCGTCGATCACATCGAATACATCACGCGCCTGATCCTCGACATCTGCGGCGGGCAGCCGGGCCCGGTGGACGACACCGTGCTCGCCCTGCCCGAGCGCACGCCGGTGACGATGCGGGTCGAGCGCTGCCGCCGGGTGCTCGGCATCCCGATCGAGGCGAACGACATGGCCGACGCGTTCCGGCGGCTGGGCCTTGCGTTCGAGGCGCACGCCGACCGCTTCGTCGTCACGCCACCGTCCTACCGCTTCGACCTCGAGATCGAGGAGGACCTGATCGAGGAAGTCGCGCGCCTGTTCGGTTTCGAGCGCATCCCGGCCGACCCGCCGCGCGCCGCGGCGCAGATGCGGATGCGGCGCGAAGAACAGCGCTCCATGCACGACGTGCGGCGGGCGCTCGCGCGCGACGGTTACCAGGAACTGGTGAATTACTCGTTCGTCGACGCGGCGTGGGAACAGGACTTTGCGGGCAACCCGGACCCGATCCGCGTTCTCAACCCGATCGCCAGCCAGATGTCCGTGATGCGGTCGACGCTGCTCGGCGGCCTGGTCGCCAGCCTCGGCTACAACCTGAACCGGAAGCAGAACCGCGCGCGCCTCTTCGAAGTGGGCCGCGTGTTCCTGCGCGATCCCGAGGTGCCGGATGGACCGCTCGCCGTGCAGGGGATTGCGCAACCGACCGTGGTGTCCGGGCTCGCCTACGGGCCGGCCGAGGACGAGCAGTGGGGTGTGGCGACCCGCGACGTCGACTTCTACGACGTCAAGGGCGACATCGAGCGGTTGTTCGCGCCCGTGCCGGTGCGCTTCGTTCGCGCGGAGCATCCGGCGCTGCATCCGGGACGGAGTGCCTTCGTCGAAGTGAATGGTGCGACCGTTGGCTTCGTCGGTGAACTGCACCCCAGGCTGCAGCAGAAGTACGAGTTGCCGAAGGCCGCCATGGTCTTCGAGGTGGACCTGGTGCCGCTGCTGGCGCGCCCGTTGCCCGGCTTCAACCCCGTCTCGAAGTTCCAGCCGGTGACGCGGGACATCTCGATCACCGTCGACGACGCGCTTCCGGTCGCGGCGATCGAGGAGGCGGTGGCGGCGCTGTCGAGTGCGGACGGCCGCCTGTCGGCGCTCCGGGAATTTCGCCTGTTCGACGTGTATCGTCCCCGAAGCGATTCAAGCAAAGTCGCCGAAGCGAGTGCTAACGCCTTGTTAAATAAAGAGAAGAGCCTTGCGTTCCGGATTGTTCTGCAAGATACTGAACGCCCCCTGAACGACGACGATGCGGATGCCGCCGTCGGCGCGATCGTCGAGGGGCTCGAGAAACAGTGCGGAGCGCAGTTGCGCCGATAGACCAGGGCATGCAGGACGATCCTCACACCACCCCCGGCTTCAAGCTGCCCGATGCCGCGCGCGCGGACGCGTCCCACGACGATGCTGCCGAGCGCGGGGCGAAGACGATGACGAAGGCGGAGCTCGCCGAGGCGCTGTTCGACCGGCTGGGCCTGAACAAGCGCGAGGCCAAGGACATGGTCGACGGCTTCTTCGACGAAATCCGCCAGGCGCTCGAGCGCGGCGAGTCGGTGAAGCTGTCCGGGTTCGGCAACTTCCAGTTGCGCGACAAGCCGCAGCGACCCGGCCGCAACCCGAAGACCGGCGAGGAGATCGCGATCACGGCGCGCCGCGTGGTGACCTTCCACGCCAGCCAGAAGCTGAAGGCGGCCGTCGCCCGGGCCACTGGCGTCCACTGACGGCAGCGCGCCGTCGTTCTTCGGCCCATTCCTGAACCATGCAGCGCTCCGACGCCCCGGCGGTCCTGCCGCCGATCCCGGCCAAGCGCTACTTCACCATCGGCGAAGTCAGCGAACTGTGCGGCGTGAAGCCGCACGTGCTGCGCTACTGGGAGCAGGAGTTCACGCAGTTGAAGCCGGTCAAGCGGCGCGGCAACCGCCGCTACTACCAGCACCACGAAGTGCTGCTCGTGCGCCGCATTCGCGAACTGCTGTACGAGCAGGGCTTCACGATCAACGGCGCGCGCAACCGGCTCGACGAGAACGAGCGCTCGCCGCGGGCCCATGCGCGCGCGAACGGGAACGGAAACGGGAAGCACGCCGAGAGCCTGGACATCGCGGCGATCCGCGAAGAAATCGAGTCGATCCGCAAAATCCTGCGCGGCGAGTAGCTCCGCGCGGATATAATCGCGGCCTTCGGGGCGTAGCGCAGCCTGGTAGCGCACTTGCATGGGGTGCAAGGGGTCGCGAGTTCGAATCCCGCCGCCCCGACCAATGAGTTCCAGCGGAGACGGCCGGTGTGCGTGAGCACACCGGCCACTTCGTTTCTACGATGCGCATCCTTGTTTCCAACGACGACGGCTACCTCGCGCCCGGCATCGCTGCACTGGCGGCGGCCATGCGTCCGCTGGGTGACGTCACGGTGGTCGCGCCCGAGCAGAACAGCAGCGGCGCCAGCAACTCGCTGACGCTGAACCGCCCGCTCACCGTCTGGCAGGCTGCCGACGGCACGACCGTCGTCAACGGCACGCCGAGCGACTGCGTGCACGTCGCGCTGACGGGCCTGCTCGACCACCGCCCCGACCTGATCGTCTCCGGCATCAACGACGGCCAGAACATGGGCGACGACACGATCTACTCCGGGACGGTGGCCGCCGCGATGGAGGGCTACCTGTTCGGGATTCCGGCGATCGCGTTCTCCCTCGTCGACAAGGGCAATGCGCACCTCGACAGCGCCGCCCGCGTCGCGCACGACATCGTCGCGCGTTACCTGCGCCGCCCGATCGCCGCGCCGTTCCTGCTGAACGTGAATATCCCGAACCTGCCCCATGCGCGGATCCGGGGCGTGCAGTGCACGCGCCTCGGCAAGCGGCATCCCTCCGAGCCGGTCGTCAAGATGCTGAATCCGCGCGGCGACCCGATCTACTGGATCGGACCGGCGGGGCAGGCGCGCGTCGGTGGCCCGGGCACCGACTTTCACGCGACGGCATCGGGCTACGTGTCGGTCACGCCGCTGCAGATCGACCTGACGCACAACGAGCAACTCGGCGCGGTCAGCGACTGGCTGCAGGCCACCGCGTGAAGCGCGCGCCAATGCCGACCCCGGGTTCCGCCGATCACAGCGGCCTGGCCTCGTCGCGGGTCCGCGATCGCATGGTCGAGCGCGTGCGCGAGCTCGGCGTCCGCGACCCGCGCGTGCTCGACGCCATGCGCGCCGTGCCGCGCCACCTGTTCGTCGACGAGGCGCTGGCCAGCCGTGCCTACGAGGACACGGCGCTGCCGATCGGGCACGGCCAGACGATCTCGCAGCCGTACATCGTCGCGCGCATCGCCGAACTCGCGCTCGAGGGCATCGCCGATCCGCGCGCGGCCCGGTTGCTCGAGATCGGCACGGGCTGTGGGTACGCGGCGGCCGTCATGGCGCAGCTCTTCGGCGACGTGGTCAGCGTCGAGCGCCTCCGCGCATTGCACGACCGCGCGCGGGAGAACCTTCGACCACTGCGCTTGCCCAACCTGCGGCTCGTGTTCGGCGACGGCAATCGCGGTGTCGCCGCGGGAGCGCCGTACGATGCGATCGTCGCGGCGGCGGCGGGGGACGAATTGCCGCCGGCCTGGATCGAGCAGTTGAAGCCGGGCGGACGCATCGTCGCTCCCGTCGGCGCGTCGCAGCAGCAGTTGATCGTCGCAGCCAAGGATGCGAGCGGCCGCGTGCAGACGAGCGGCAAGGAAGCCGTCCGCTTCGTGCCGCTGCGCGGCGGTGTGGGATGAGGATCGCTGGATGAAGATGGCGGGAAGGACTTTCGTCGTACTGCTGCTGGTGGCGTTGGGCGCGTGCTCGTCGCAGAAGCCCGCACCGGTCGTCGATCGTTCCGGCGCGCCCGGCTCGGCGCGTCCTCCTTCCGTGACCGGCAAGCCGGCGACGGCACCGCGCGAAGCGAAGGACGGTGTCTACACCGTGCAGCGCGGCGACACGCTCTACAGCATCGCGATGGCCTTCGGCGTCGACGTGCGCGACCTCGCACGCTGGAACGGACTGGCGGACGCGAGCGCGCTGCGGATCGGTCAGACCGTGCGCGTCACGCCTCCGTCGGAGGCGGCCGTCGCGACGGTGACACCCATCACGCCCGGCGGATCGACCGAAGTCCGTCCTTTGCCAGCGCCTGGCGGCGCGGTCGCGGCGGCGCCTCTGCCGCCGAGTGCGACAGCGCCCGCACCGACCAAGCCCGAATCCGCACCCGCTGCGAAACCTGACGTTTCCCCGACCCCAGCCCCGTCGATGCAGTGGCTGTGGCCGACGGCGGGCAAGGTGATCGACGGGTTCGATGCGCCCCGCAACAAGGGCATCGACATCGGGGGCAACGAAGGCGAGCCCGTACTGGCCGCCGCCGATGGCGAGGTCGTCCACGTCGGCAGCGCGCTGCGGGGCTACGGCAACCTCGTGATCATTCGTCACCCGGGCGATTACGTCACCGCGTACGGCCACAACCGAAAGATTCTCGTTTCGCAGGGCCAGCAGGTACGACGCGGTCAGCAGATCGCGGAATTGGGGCGAACCGACAGTGATCGCCCGAAGCTCCACTTTGAGATACGTCACCAAGGCAAGCCGCTCGATCCTGTCAAATACCTTCCTCCACGTTGAGGTCTTTGGCAGCAGAAATGTCTTCCCACACCGAGCGCCCTCACGGTGCGCCGGTCCAGCCGCCCGCTTCAGAACCGCCGCCGGACAGCGACGACGCGAACTTTTCGCCCGAGGCCGCTGATGCGGAGCGCGAGTTCGAGGCCGCCGCGGCGCAGTCGACGGACACCGCCGCCGCGCTCGACTTCCCCGATACCGACAATGTCCAGCGCTACCTGACCGCCATCGGCGCTCACCGCCTGATGACGCCGGAGGAAGAGCACGCCACGGCGGTGCGCGCGCTGGACGGCGACTTCGGGGCGCGCCAGGCGATGATCGAACGCAACCTGCGGCTCGTCGTGTCGATCGCCAAGCATTACGCGAACCGGGGCCTGGCGCTGCTCGATCTCATCGAGGAAGGGAACCTCGGCCTGATTCACGCGCTGGAGAAATTCGATCCGGAACGCGGCTTCCGCTTCTCGACCTACGCCACCTGGTGGATCCGCCAGACCATCGAGCGTGCCGTGATCAACCAGGCCCGGACGATCCGCCTGCCGGTGCACGTCGTGCGCGAACTGCAGCACGTGATCCGCGCCAGGCGCCATCTCGAGATGGAACTCGAGGACGCGAGCCACGAAGTGCGGATGGAGGACATCGCACATCTCACCGGCAAGAGCGTCGACGACGTCGAGGACATCCTGAAGTTCAGCGCCACCCCGGCGTCCCTCGACGCGCCGCTCGATGCGGATCCGGACAGCACGCTCGCCGACCTCCTGATCGACGTCGCCGCCGAGGCGCCGGAAGCGAGCGCCGTCCGTCACGAACTCGAAGCGCGGGTGCACGAGTGGCTCACCGGCCTGTCCGACAAGCAGCGGCTGGTCATCGAACGGCGGTTCGGGCTCAACGAGCAGGAGCCGGCCACGCTCGACGCCCTCGCCATCGAACTGTCGCTCACGCGCGAACGCGTCCGGCAGATCCAGCAGGACGCGCTCGCGCGGCTCAAGCGCACGCTGACGGCCGGCGGCATCGGCCGCGACGCGGTCCTCTGACGCTTCCCGGCATCGTTTCCCGGGCACCCCGCGTCGGCTCAGTAGAATCGGCGCATGACGCCGGTGCTCGTCTTCGACATCGAAACCGTTCCCGACGTGGCCGGCCTGCGACGCTTGCGCGCGGAGTGGTCCGGGCTCGCCGACGCCGAAGTCGCGGAGCACGCGTTCTCCGAGCGGCGCGAGAAGACGGGCAACGACTTCCTGCCGCTGCATCTGCATCGCGTGGTCGCCATCTCGTGCGCGCTGCGCAGCGACGCCGGGTTCCGGGTCGGTTCCATCGGGTCACTGACTGACGCCGAGGGTTCGCTGATCCAGGCCTTCTTCGGGATGATCGACCGGCACACGCCGCAGCTGGTGAGCTGGAACGGCGGCGGCTTCGACCTGCCGGTGCTCCACTACCGCGGCCTGCTGGCGGGCGTGTCGGCCGCGCGTTACTGGGAACTGGGCGATGACGATCGCGAGTTCCGGTACAACAACTACATCGGCCGGTATCACACGCGGCACATGGACCTGATGGACCTGCTGGCGATGTACCAGCCGCGCGCCAGCGCTCCGCTCGACGATCTTTCCCGGCTGGCCGGATTCGCGGGCAAGCTCGGCATGGACGGCGCGCGCGTGTGGGACGCGTACCTGGCCGGGCAGCTCGAGCAGATCCGCAACTACTGCGAGACGGACGTCGTCAACACCTACCTGCTGTTCAACCGGTTCCAGAAGATGCGCGGTGTGCTGACGTCGGAACAGCACCGCGCGGAAGAGACGCTGGTGCGCGAGACGCTCGCGCATCTGCCCGCGCCGCACTGGAAGGCCTACCTCGCAGCGTGGCCCGCGGCCTAGGTCCCAGGGAAGGCGACACGTTCTCCGTCCAGGTCGAGTCGCTCGACCAGGAGGGGCGCGGGGTCGCGCACCGCGAAGGCAAGGCGGTGTTCATCGAAGGCGCCTTGCCCGGCGAACGCGTGGTCTACGAGCGGCGCAAGAACAAGCCGAGCTACGAAACCGGACGCGTGGTGCGGATCGACCGCGCCTCGGCGCTCCGGGTCACGCCGCGCTGTCCACATGCCGGCCTGCACGAAGGCGCGTGCGGCGGCTGCTCGATGCAGCACGTTTCAGCGCAGGCGCAGGTGGCGATCAAGCAGCGCGTGCTCGAGGACACGCTGTGGCACATCGGGCGCGTGCGTCCCGAGCGCATGCTGCGGCCGGTGGCGGGCCCCGCCTGGCGCTATCGCTGTCGCGCGCGCTTCTCCGTCCGCTACGTGCAGAAGAAGGGCGGCGTGCTGGTCGGCTTCCACGAGCGCGCGAGCAGCTATGTGGCCGACATGCGCCAGTGCGAGGTCGTGCCCGAACACGTCAGCGCGCTGCTGGTGCCGCTGCGCGAACTGGTCGGCAGCCTCACGCTGCGCGAGCGCCTGCCGCAGATAGAACTCGCCGTGGCCGAAGGCACGGAAGCGCCGCACACCGTGCTCGTGTTCCGCGTGCTCGACGACCCGACGTCCGAGGACCGGTCCCGCCTGCGCGCCTTCGGGGCGCGGCATGGCGTCGACGTGTGGCTGCAGCCGAAAGGGCCGGAGACGGCCGCCCCGATGGACCCGGAACTGCGGCCTCACCTGGACCTTGCGTTGCCCGAGTTCGGTGTGCGGATCCCGTTCGGCCCGACGGATTTCACCCAGGTGAACCACCGCATCAATGAAGTCCTCGTCGGTCGCGCGGTTCGGTTGCTCGATCCGCAGCCGGACGAGACGGTGGCCGACTTCTTCTGCGGGCTCGGCAACTTCACGCTGCCGCTCGCCTCGAAGTCGCGACTGGTCCTGGGCATCGAGGGCAGCGAGGCGCTGGTGCGACGCGCGCGCGCGGCTGCCGAGCTCAACGGCCTGGCGCAGCGCACCCAGTTCCGTTCGGCGAACCTCTTCGAGTGGACCGGTGAGGACTGGCAGCGGTTGATCGGCGCGCACGGGCCGGTCGCGCGCGTGCTGATCGATCCACCGCGCGAGGGCGCGCTCGAACTGGCCCGCTCGCTCGCCTCGACGAACGATCGGCCCCGGCGGATCGTCTACGTGTCCTGCAATCCCGCGACGCTCGCGCGCGACTGCGCGGTCCTGGTGCACGAAGGGGCGTGGACGATTCGGGCGGCCGGGGTGGTCAACATGTTCCCGCACACATCGCACGTCGAGTCGATTGCCGTCCTCGAGCCGGCGCCCTGACGGCGTCGACCGCGCCGCGGGCGCGCGCGGCTCTCCTCCACGCAATGGCGTTCTAAGCGAACGCGGGCCATGTTAAAATTTCGGGCTAACTTCGGCGATGCAAGTGCTTCATTTGTCGAAGATTTTTCGTTCGGCACGCGCGCCTCGGCCGCTTCGGCGGTCGTCGCCTGCCGGTAACTCGTCCAGAAAACAAAGGTTGAAATCATGGCGGTGGAAAGAACCCTGTCGATCATCAAGCCCGACGCAGTCGCGAAGAACGTCATCGGGAAGATCTATTCGCGCTTCGAGACCAACGGCCTGAAGGTCATTGCGGCGCGGATGATGTGGCTGTCGCGCGCCGAGGCGGAGGGCTTCTACGCCGTGCACCGCGCGCGTCCCTTCTTCAAGGACCTGGTCGACTTCATGGTGTCGGGACCGATCATGGTCCAGGTGCTCGAAGGCGAGGGCGCCATCGCCAAGAACCGCGACCTGATGGGGGCGACGGACCCGAAGAAGGCTGCCGAAGGGACGATCCGCGCCGACTTCGCCGCGAGCATCGATGCGAATGCCGTGCACGGCTCGGATGGCCCCGACACGGCGGCCGTCGAGATCGCGTACTTCTTCCCGCAGCTCAACGTCTACTCCCGCTGAGGGCGAGTCGCGCCGGTGTCCCGCGTCAACCTGCTCGGACTGGACCTTGCCGCGCTGACGGCTTACACCGAGTCGCTCGGTGAGAAGCCGTTCCGCGCGCGCCAGCTCGCGCGCTGGATCCATCAGCGCGGCGCAGGCGAGTTCGACGCGATGACGGATCTCGCGAAGTCATTCCGGTCGAAGCTGGCCGAGCACGCCGAGATCGTCGCGCCGAACGTGGTGCGTGACTCGACTTCGTCGGACGGCACCCGCAAGTGGCTGCTCGACGTCGGCGCCGGCAATGCGATCGAGACCGTGTTCATCCCGGAAGACGATCGCGGCACGCTGTGCATCTCGACCCAGGCCGGTTGCGCGGTGAACTGCCTGTTCTGCTCCACCGGACGGCAGGGCTTCAACCGCAACCTGACCACGGCTGAAATCGTCGGGCAGCTCTGGTGGGCCGAGCACGCGCTGCGCCGGACGGCGGGCATGGCCGCGGAGGGTGAGCGCGTGATCAGCAACGTCGTCCTGATGGGCATGGGCGAGCCGCTGCAGAACTACGACGCCGTCGTGCCGGCCCTGCGCCTGATGCTGGACGATCATGCCTACGGCCTGTCGCGCCGGCGCGTGACGCTGTCGACCTCGGGCATGGTGCCGCAGATCGACCGGCTGGCGGACGACTGCCCCGTCGCCCTGGCGGTGTCGCTGCACGCGTCGAACGACGCGCTGCGCGACCGCCTGGTGCCGCTCAATCGCAAGTACCCGCTGCGCGAGCTGCTGGCCGCCTGCCGGCGTTACCTGCGGTCGGCGCCGCGCGACTTCATCACGTTCGAGTACGTGATGCTGGACGGCGTCAACGACACCGACGCGCATGCCGACGAGCTGATCGAGCTGGTGCGCGACGTGCCGTGCAAGTTCAACCTGATCCCGTTCAACCCGTTCCCGGAGGCGGGGCTCGGCCGTTCGCCGCCGGAACGGATCCGGGCCTTCGCGCAGCGCCTCGTCGACGCGGGCATCGTGACCACAACGCGCAAGACGCGGGGTGACGACATCGACGCGGCCTGCGGGCAACTGGCCGGCGAAGTGCAGGACCGCACGCGGGTCAGCGAGCGCAACCGGGGACGCGTGGTGCCGATCGTTTCGGCGACCCACTGAGGAGGACAGATGACACTGGCGCGATTGGCGGGGGCCTTGCTGGCGAGCGTGCTGGCGGCGTGCACGACGACGACGGTCACCACGAGCAGCGGCGAAGTGGTGGCCAAGGGGCCGGAACGGGTCGTGGCAACCGCGAACACGGCGGACGCCCGCACGCGCGCCCGCGCTCGCGCCGATCTGGCCGCGGGCTATTACCGCACGGGGCAGCTGGCGGTGGCGCTCGACGAGGCGCGCCGCGCGGCGACCATCGATCCCGGCTTCGCCGACGCCTACGGTCTGCTCGGCCTGATCTACATGGACATGAACGAGCGTGCGGAGGCCGAGGCGAATTTCCAGAAGGCCCTGAGGCTCGATCCCGCGGGTTCCGACCTCGCCAACAACTATGGCTGGTTCCTGTGCCAGACCGGACGCGAGCGTGAATCGATCCCGTACTTCGACCGCGCGCTGCGCGACCCGCTGTACACGACACCGGCCCGGGCCGGGCAGAACGCCGGCTCCTGTCTGCTCAAGTTGAAGGACTACGCCGGCGCCGAGGCCTATCTGCGTCGATCGTTCGAGCTGGACGCGTCGAGCCCGGCGACGAAGTACCTGCTGGCGCGCACGTATCTGGCGACCGGCCAGGTCGACCGCGCCACCTTCTACTACAACCTGCTGGCCCGTTCGGTCGAGTCGACGCCCGAGACGCTCTGGCTCGGATTGCGCATCGCGCGCGCCAATGGGGATCTGCGCACCGAGAGCCAGCTGGCCAACGAGCTGCGGGAGCGGTTCCCGCGTTCGCCCGAGGTGGCGGCGCTCGCACGGGGTGATTTCAATGACTGACGACGAAGTCCGCGCCGACGCTGCACCGGCGGCCGGCGGCGAGCCCACTTCCTTCGGCGCGCGGCTGGCGGCTGCGCGCGAGCAGGAGCGGCTCAGCGTCGGCGACATGGCCGCCCGGCTGCGCCTTCACGTGAACCAGGTGCGCGCGATCGAGAGCGAGAACTTCGCCCAGTTGCCAGAGGCGGCGTACGTGCGCGGTTTCGTTCGCAGCTATGCCCGCTCGCTGGGACTGGATCCCGCTCCGCTCATCGACGACCTGAACTCGAAGCTCGCGCCGGCTTCCGCCTCGGTCGTCGACGGCATCGCCAGGGCACGCGACTACTCGCCCGTGCGGGCCGCGACGCACGAGCGGGCCTCGCGCTCGCTGGTCCTCGGCCTGTCGCTCGTGGCGCTGATCGCGCTCGGCGCGCTGGGTTGGTACGCCACGCGCCAGCCCCGGCCGGCACCCGCGGCTGCGCCGGCGTCCAGCCCCACACCGGTCAAGCCGGCCGCGCCGGCGGCGGCCGCCGAGGCGCCCGGCACGGACCGCGCGAGCGCGGGCAGTGATGGCCAGCCGGCGGCGGCCATCGAGCCGGCGCCCGCGCCATCCCAGCCGTTGAACGAAGCGGGTTCGATCCTGCTGCTGTCCTTCAGCGGGTCGTCGTGGGTCGAAGTGACGGATGCCAGCGGCAAGGTGGTGGTGTCGCAGACCGCAGGGGCCGGCGAGGCCATCCAGCCGGCTGGAAAGCCGCCGTTCAACGTCGTCATCGGCGACGCGTCGCGGGCGACCGTCAAGGTCCGGGGCGAGGCGTTCGATCTGGAGCCCGTGACACGCGCGAACATCGCGCGCTTCACCGTCAAGTAGTTGCCGTGAACCAGCCCTTCGAGCCCATTGACTGCGTGCCAGCGCCGGCCCGGCCGGCGCCGCGGCGCCGCTCGCGCCAGGTCGCGGTGCGCTGGGGCCGCCGGGTGGTGGCGGTGGGCGGCGAAGCCCCGGTGGTCGTGCAGTCGATGACCAACACGGACACGGCCGACGCGATCGCCACCGCCGTGCAGGTGAAGGAACTCGCGCAGGCCGGCTCGGAGATCGTTCGCATCACCGTGAACTCTCCCGAGGCGGCGGCGGAAGTCGCGGCCATTCGCGAGCAGCTCGACCGCATGGGCGTCGACGTGCCGCTGGTGGGGGACTTCCACTACAACGGCCACAAGCTGCTGACGCAGTTTCCGGAGTGTGCGCAGGCGTTGTCCAAGTACCGCATCAACCCGGGCAACGTCGGCAAGGGCGCGCGACGCGAGGACAACTTCGCGCAGATGATCGAGGTCGCCTGCCGCTACGGCAAGCCGGTGCGCATCGGCGTCAACTGGGGATCGCTCGACCAGGAACTGCTCGCGCGGATGATGGACGAGAACGCCGGTCGCGCGACGCCGTGGGAGGCGAACGCCGTGCTGCGCGAGGCCCTGGTGCGGTCGGCGATCGACAACGCGCAACGCGCGGAGGCGCTCGGCCTGCCGGGCGACCGCATCTGCCTGTCGGCCAAGGTGAGCGGCGTGCAGGACCTGATCGCGGTGTACCGGGAACTGGCGCGCCGGTGCGACTACCCGCTGCACCTCGGCCTGACCGAGGCCGGCATGGGCAGCAAGGGCATCGTCGCGTCGACGGCGGCGCTCGCGGTCCTGCTGCAGGAAGGCATCGGTGACACCATCCGCGTGTCGCTGACGCCGGCGCCCGGGGAGTCGCGCACGCGCGAGGTCCAGGTGGCGCAGGAGATCCTCCAGACCTTGGGCCTGCGCGCGTTCACGCCGATGGTCGTGGCCTGCCCCGGCTGCGGCCGGACGACGAGCACGTTCTTCCAGGAACTCGCAGACAAGATCCAGACCTATCTGCGCGATCAGATGCCGGCCTGGCGCTCGCGGCATCCCGGCGTCGAGTCCATGAGCGTGGCCGTGATGGGCTGCGTCGTGAACGGGCCGGGCGAGAGCAAGCACGCCAACATCGGCATCAGCCTGCCGGGCTCCGGCGAGGCGCCGGTCGCGCCCGTCTTCATCGACGGCGAACGCAGCGTGACCCTGAAGGGTGAGCGCATCGCCGAGGAGTTCCAGGCGATCGTCGACGACTACGTGCGCCGGACCTATGCGAGCCGCGCGGCGCCCGCCGCGGCGGACTGAACGATGACAAGCAAGAAACTCGCCGCCGTGCGCGGCATGAACGACCTGTTGCCCGCCGACGCGCCCGTGTGGGAATGGTTCGAGGCGCGCGTGACGGACTGGGTGCGCAGCTACGGCTGCCAGCTGATCCGCACGCCGATGCTCGAGCCCACCGAACTCTTCGTCCGGGGCATCGGTGAGGTGACCGACATCGTCGAGAAGGAGATGTACTCCTTCGAGGACAAGCTCAACGGCGAGAACCTGACGCTGCGCCCCGAGTTCACCGCCGGCACGGTGCGCGCTGCCGTCGAGCACAACCTGACGTACGAGGGCCGAAGCGCGTCTGGTCGATGGGCCCGGTGTTTCGCCACGAACGACCGCAGCGTGGACGCTACCGGCAGTTCCACCAGGTCAATGTCGAAGCGCTCGGCTTCGCCGGCCCGGACATCGATGCCGAGCACATCGTCATGCTGGCGCGGCTGTGGAAGATCCTCGGCATCGGCCCGGTGCGCCTCGAGATCAACTGCCTCGGACAGGCCGACGAACGCGCGCGGCACCGTGCCGACCTGATCGCCTACTTCGAGTCGCAGGTCGACGCGCTCGACGAGGACGCGAAGCGCCGGCTGCACACGAACCCGCTGCGCATCCTCGACACCAAGAACCCGGCCCTGGCCGACATCGTCTCCAAGGCGCCGCGGATCACCGCGTACCTCGGCGAATCGTCCCGGGCCCACTTCGAAGGCCTGCAGCGCCTGCTGACGCTGGCGGGCGTGCCCTTCGCGGTGAACCCGCGGCTGGTGCGCGGACTCGACTACTACAACCTGACGGTGTTCGAGTGGATCACCGACGCGCTCGGGGCGCAGGGCACGATCTGCGGCGGCGGTCGCTACGACCCGCTGGTCGAGCGCATGGGCGGCCGCGCTTCGCCATCGTGCGGCTTCGCGATCGGCGTGGAGCGCGTCATCGAGCTGCTCAAGGACGCCAAGGTCGTTGAACCCTCGGCGGTGGCCGACGTCTACGTCGCGCACCAGGGCGGCGCCACCGCGGCGCAGGCCTTCGTCGTGGCCGAGCGCCTGCGGGATGCAGGACTCGACGCGCTGTATCACGCGGGCGAGGGCAGCCTCAAGTCGCAGATGAAGAAGGCGGATGCGAGCGGGGCGGAATTCGCGGTCATCGTCGGCGAAGCGGAACTGGCGCAGGGATCGGTGGCGCTGAAAGCGCTGCGCTCGACGGCCGCGGGTCCGGGCGGCGGCGAACAGCGTATCGTGCCGCTCGACCGACTGGCCGAGGAACTGGTGGATGCGCTGACGCGCACGGAACAGCTTTAGGAAAGGGACGCCGTGCGATGCGCGCGGCCAGGAAACGATGGCATACGATCTCGAAGAACAGGAACAACTCGCCGAACTGAAGGCGTGGTGGAACAAGTACGGCAACTTCATCCTGACGGTTGTCACGGTCGTGCTGCTCGCCTTCGCCGCGTACAACGGCTGGCAGTGGTACCAGCGCGAGCAGGCCGCCCAGGCCGCGGGCGTGTACGGGCAACTGGAACGGGCGCTTGCGTCGCGTGACGTCGACAAGGTCGGCGCCTACGCCGAGATGCTGACGAGCAAGTACGGCAGCACCGCGTACGCGTCGATGGCCGCCCTGCAGGCGGCGAAGGCGCAGGCCGAGGCGGGCAAGGCCGACCGCGCACGGGAGCTCTTGCAGTGGGTGATCGACAAGTCGTCCCAGGGCGAGTTGAAGGCGATCGCCCAGGTGCGTCTCGCGGGCGTGCTCCTCGACGAAAAGAAATATGACGAAGCCCTGAAGGTGCTGGGCGGTGACGTGCCCGCCGCCCAGGCCGTGGCGGTGGCGGACCGGCGCGGCGACGTGCTGATGGCGCAGAACAAGGTCGATGAGGCGCGCGCGGCCTATGCCGAGGCCCTCGCCAAGGCGGAGGCGCAGCATCCGATGCGCCAGCTGATCCAGTTGAAGCTGGACGCGCTGCCGTCGAGCGGCTCATAGCGAGGGCCGGATGAAGCGTCCTGGTCGGGGTGAACGGTACGCGGCGCGCGCGACGCGCGGGCTGGTGACATTGACGCTGGCTGCCGCCGTGAGCCTGATGGCGGGCTGTTCCTGGATGCCCACGTGGCTCGGGGGCACGCCGAGCAAGGCTTCGCTCGCCACCCCCCTGACGGAGTTGAAGCCGACACTGGCGACGAGCGTCGCATGGCGGACGACGGTCGGCCCGGCGCGAGGCGCCTACCTGCAGCCCGCCGTCCTCGAGAACGCCATTTTTGCGGCGGCGGCCGATGGCACGGTCGTTCGTCTGTCGCCGGCCGGTGAAGTCGCCTGGCGTGCCGACGCGAAGTCGAAGATCTCCGGCGGCGTCGGCAGCGATGGATTCACCGTCGCGGTCGGCACGCCTCGCGGCGAAGTCATCACCTTCGGAGCCGACGGCAAGCCGCTCTGGCGCGCCCAGATCCTCGGCGAGGTGCAGTCGCCGCCGCTGGTCGGGCGCGGACTGGTGGTCGTCCGCGGCAGCGATTTCCGCGTCACGGCTTTCGACGCCGAAACGGGGCGCCGGCGCTGGACCTACCAGCGTGCAACGACGCCGCTGACGCTGCGTGGAGCGAGCGAGCTGGCGTTCGCCGGCGACCTCGTCGTCGCTGGCTTCCCCGGCGGCCGTCTCGTCGCGCTGGCGAGCTCGAACGGCGCGGTGCGCTGGGACGTCATCGTGTCCGAGCCCCGCGGCGCCACCGAAGTCGAGCGCCTGGCCGACGTGATGGGGCAGCCGCTGGTGGCGGCAGGCGATGTCTGCGCCGCCTCGTACCAGGGCCGGCTGGCGTGCTTCGAAGCCGCCAACGGCGCGTTGCGCTGGGCGCGCGAGTTGTCGGCGATGACGGGTCCGGGCGGGGACGCACAGCGCGTCTTCGTCGTCGACGCCAAGTCGCAAGTGCATGGGTTTTCGCGCACGGCCGGCGCCAGCACGTGGCTGCAGAAGAACCTGGAGAAGCGCGACCTGTCCGCGCCGCTCGCCCTGCCGCGCGCGGTCGTCGCCGGCGACTTCGAGGGCAACGTGCATTTCCTGTCGCCGGAGGACGGCGCCTTCGTCGCGCGGGTGAACCTCGGCAGCGCCATCAGCGCGACCCCGCGCGCGTTCGGCGGCGGCGCCATCGTGCAGACTCAGGACGGCGTCGTCGCCCTGATCAACATCGACTAGGGCCTGGGCGCCCACTCAAACGGTGAAGCCGGTCGTCACGCTGGTCGGGCGTCCCAATGTCGGCAAGTCGACGTTGTTCAATCGGCTGACCCGGTCGCGTTCGGCGATCGTCGCCGACTTTCCCGGGCTGACCCGCGACCGCCATTACGGCGAAGGCCGCGGGGGTCCCCGCGATTACATCGTCATCGATACCGGCGGCTTCGAGCCGGTGAACGCCGAAGGCATCGTGCGCGAAATGGCGGCGCAGACCGAGCAGGCGATCGCGGAGAGCGACGTCGTCGTCTTCGTGCTCGATGCGCGCGATGGCCTCACGGCCCAGGATCGCCGCATCGGCGAACGCCTGCGCGTGACCGGCCGCCCGCTCGTGCTGGCGGTGAACAAGGCCGAGGGCATGCGCTCGGAGGCCGTGGCCGAATTCCACGAACTCGGGCTCGGCGAACCGATGATGATCTCCGCGTCCCACGGGGACGGGGTGCGCGACCTGATCGAGCACGCGCTCGCGCCCTTCATGGAAGAGGCCGGCGCGGACGCGGAGGGCGACGCCGACGCGTCAGCGCCCGGGAAGCGCGTCAAGGTCGCCGTGGTCGGCCGTCCGAACGTCGGCAAGTCGACGTTGATCAACGCGCTGCTCGGCGAGCAGCGGCTGATCGCGTTCGATCAACCGGGCACCACGCGGGACTCGATCGAGGTCGAGTTCGACTACCAGGGACAGCCGTTCACGTTGATCGACACCGCCGGGATCCGGCGCAAGGGCAAGGTGTTCGAGGCGATCGAGAAGTTCTCGGTCGTCAAGACGCTGCAGTCGATCGCGGACGCCAACGTCGTCGTCCTGCTGCTCGACGCGGCTTCGGAGATCGCGGACCAGGACGCGCACATCGCCGGCTTCGTGCTGGAGAGCGGTCGCGCGCTCGTGGTGGCGGTCAACAAGTGGGATGGCCTCGACGATTACCAGCGCGACCGGATCAAGCGCGAGATCGACCGCAAGCTCCACTTCCTGCGCTGGGCCCGCGTGCACCACATCTCGGCGCTGAAGAAGAGCGGCCTCGGCGCACTGATGCGGTCGGTGGTGGAGGCGCACAAGGCGGCCTTCGCCAAGCTTCCAACGCCGAAGCTCACGCGCGCGCTGATCGCGGCCGTCGCGCGCCAGCAGCCGGCCCGCAGCGGCAACACGCGCCCCAAGCTGCGCTATGCGCACCAGGGGGGGCAGAATCCACCGGTCATCGTGATCCACGGCAATTCACTGGCGCACGTGTCGGATTCGTACCGCCGCTACCTCGAATCGCAGTTTCGCGAACAGTTCGAACTGACCGGCACGCCCCTGCGTGTCGAGTTCCGTACGAGCAGAAACCCGTACGCGGATTGACTCCGTCGGGTGGCGAACGCCTGCCTTTTGCTTTACATTGAATCGCGTCGTTTCGTCCCCACTTCCCATGGGACGGACCGGTTCGGCCGGCCGCTGGTTTCCACCTCCCGACCTGAATACAACAAGCGTCATCCAAGCGCTGGAGCAAACATGAGCAACAAAGGGCAACTCCTACAAGACCCGTTTCTGAACGCGCTGCGCAAGGAACACATCCCGGTGTCGATCTACCTGGTCAACGGCATCAAGCTGCAAGGCCAGATCGAGTCGTTCGACCAGTACGTGGTCCTGCTGCGGAACACCGTCACGCAGATGGTGTACAAGCACGCGATCTCGACCGTGGTTCCGGCGCGGCCGGTCAACCTCACTGCGGAGAGCGAAACCTGACCGTCTTCCAGGTTGAATCGAGGCGCGAGCAGCAGCAGTCGTCCCGCGCCTTCCTGGTCAGTGTCGCCGTCGGGCGCCGGGAAGATCCGGATGCCGCCGCGGAACTGACGCAGCTGGTCGAGTCGGCCGCGATCGAAGCCGTCGGCCATGTGTCCGTGCGACGCGATCGCCCCGACCCGGCGTTCTTCATCGGCTCCGGCAAGGTCGAGGAAATCAAGGCGCAGGCCGGGGCGGCCGGCGCCGGCTTCGTGGTCTTCGACGTCGCGCTGTCGCCCGCGCAGCAGCGCAATCTCGAACGCGCCCTCGATCTCTGGGTGCTCGACCGGACGGCACTGATCCTCTACATCTTCTCCCGTCGCGCGAAGAGCCGCGAGGGCAAGCTGCAGGTGGAACTCGCCCAGCTGGAGCACCTGTCGACGCGCCTCGTGCGCGGCTGGTCGCACCTCGAGCGGCAGCGGGGCGGCCTCGGCAAGACCGGCGGTCCCGGCGAGAAGCAGATCGAGCTCGACCGCCGGATGATCGGCGTGCGGGTGCGGCAGTTGCGCGAGCGGCTGAAGCTGCTCGAGAAGCAGCGGCGCACGCGCCGCCGCGCGCGTTCACGCCGCGAAGTGCTCTCGGTCTCCCTGGTCGGCTACACCAACGCCGGCAAATCGACGCTCTTCAACGCGTTGACGCGGGCGGACAGCTACGCGGCGGACCAGCTGTTCGCGACGCTGGACACCACGTCCCGGCGGGTCCACATCGCCGACGGCGTCGACGCCGTGCTGTCGGACACGGTAGGGTTTATCCGGGGGCTGCCGCACCAGCTGATCGAGTCGTTCAAGTCGACGCTCGACGAAACGGCGGAGGCCGACCTGCTGCTGCACGTCGTCGATGCGGCTTCGCCGGCGCGCGAGGAGCAGATGGCCGAAGTCGACCGCGTGCTGGCCGAGATCGGGGCGGCCGACGTGCCGCGCATCGTCGTCTTCAACAAGATCGACCTGGCCGACCGCGAACCGGGCGTCGTGCGCGACCCCTGTGATACGATCGATTCGGTCGCGGTGAGCGCAAAAACAGGAGCGGGCCTGGACCTGTTGCGAGGCGCGATCGCTGAATTTTCGCGGCGTTCGACCGCTGAAGACCAATCCTCCGACGAAGCTCCTGTCCTGGTCGCGCGCAGCAACGGCGTAATCCGATCCGGTACGCTTCGGCCGCTGGTTTCATGAACACTCTCCTTCGTTAGGAAACGCGATGTCGCTGAACGACCCCCAATGGGGCCGGGGTAGCGGTTCCAACAGTTCGAATGACGGCGGTCGCGACAACGACCGCAAGCCGCAGCGTCCCGGCAACGACGGGCCGCCCGATCTCGACGAGCTCTGGCGCGACTTCAATCGTCGGCTGAACAACCTGTTCGGTCGTCGTGGCGGCGGTGGCGGAGGCGGCAATCGGCCGTCGGGCGGCGGTTTCGGCAGCATGCGACCGAACGGGAAGAGCGCCGGCATCGGCCTCTCGGCGATCCTGGCCGTGGTCGCGCTGATCTGGCTGGGCAGCGGCTTCTACATCGTCCCCGAGGGACAGGTTGGCGTCGTGACCACGTTCGGCCGGTACAGCGAGACCACGTCTCCGGGCTTCCGCTGGCGCCTTCCGTGGCCGATCCAGAACAGCGAACTCGTGGACATCCTGTCGCTGCGACGGGTGGAAGTCGGCACGCGCGGCCGTCCCGAGCGCCTGAAGGAGGCGCTGGTGCTGTCGGACGACGAGAACATCGTCGACATCCAGTTCGAGGTCCAGTACCGGATCAAGGACAACGGCGCCACCGACTACCTCTTCAACAGCCGCAATCCGACCAGCGCCGTGATCCAGGCGGCGGAGTCGGCGATGCGCGAAGTCGTCGGTCGCAAGACGATGGACTCGGTGCTGTACGAGTCGCGCCAGGAGATCGCCGTCGAGGTGCGCGAGCGCATGCAGCAGATGCTCGACCGCTACGGCACCGGCATCCTGGTGTCGACCGTGGCGATCCAGAACGCCCAGCCGCCCGAGCAGGTGCAGGCCGCCTTCGACGACGCGGTGAAGGCCGGACAGGATCGCGAGCGGCAGATCAACGAGGGACAGGCCTACGCCAACGACGTCGTGCCGCGGGCGCGCGGCATGGCGTCGCGGCTGATGCAGGAAGCCGAGGGCCACCGCACGCGCGTCGTCGAGACCGCGCAGGGCGACGCGTCGCGCTTCCGCCAGATCCTGGTCGAGTACCAGAAGGCGCCGGCGGTCACGCGCGACCGCATGTACATCGAGACGATGCAGCAGGTGTTCGGCAACACCACGACCGTCCTGGTCGACTTGCGCCAGGGCAACCAGCTGCTGTACCTGCCGTTCGACAAGCTGATGCAGCAGGCCATGCAGGACCCGGCCGCGCCGCGCGTCGCGCCACCGGCGGCCCCGGAGGCTCCGGCGCCCGCGGAAGCCACGCGCAGCCGCGACACGTCGCTGCGCAGCCGTGACCGTGAATCGCGCTGAGGAGAACCGATGAACCGCATCCTTGCCATCGTGGTCGGCGCCGTCATCGCCGCCGTGATCATCCGCGCGAGCACCTTCGTGGTGGACCAGCGCCAGTTCGCCATCGTCTTCCAGCTGGGCCAGATCGTCCGCGTCATCACCGAGCCCGGCCTGTACTTCCGGATTCCGCTGGTGCAGAACGTCGAGTACCAGGACCGCCGCATCCTGACGATCGACACGCCGGTGGCCGACCGTGTCCAGACGGCCGAGAAGAAGAACCTGCTGATCGACTCGTTCGTGCGCTGGCGCATCAGCGATCCGCGTGCGTTCCGCGTCAGCTTCCCCGCCGGCGAGCGCGCCGCCGAGGAGCGCATCTCGACGCTCGTGCGCGACGCGCTGAACTACGCGGTGAACCGCCGCACGGTCAACGAGATCACGTCGCGCCAGCGCGAGAAGGCGATGGAGGAAATCCGCGTCGCCGTGCAGGAAGCCACCAAGAACCTGGGCGTCGAGATCGTCGACGTCCGGCTCAAGCGCGTCGACTTCGTCCCGGAGATCAGCGAGTCGGTGTACCGCCGCATGGAGGCGGAGCGCAAGCGCGTCGCCAACGAGCAGCGTTCGATCGGTGCCGCCGAAAGCGAGAAGATCCGCGCCGACGCGGACCGCCAGCGCGAGGTGCTGCTGGCCGAGGCGTACCGCGACGCCCAGAAGATCAAGGGCGAGGGCGACGCGCAGGCATCCGCGATCTACGCCCAGGCGTTCGGGCAGAACCCGGAGTTCGCGCAGTTCTATCGCAGCCTCGAGGCCTATCGGACGACCTTCGACAAGCGCAGCGACGTGCTGGTCGTCGACAAGAGCGCCGATTTCTTCCGGTACATGAATAGCGCAAGCGGCGGCGGTGGCGGCAGGCCGCCGGCGCCGCAGCGCTGATGTGGACCACGCTCGGCCTTGCCTTCGCCCTGATGCTCGTCCTCGAGGGCATCCTGCCGCTCGTGGCGCCCGCCTCGTGGCGGCAGATGTTCAGTCGTGTGACTGAACTCAATGACGGGCAGATCCGTTTCTTCGGGCTGATCGCGGTGGCCGGCGGCGCGCTATTGTTCTGGCTTCAGAGCTGACCGCCGGTCCGATGCTCACCGAAATGCACGGCGCCTGACGGGCGCCTTTTCACGCGCCTGTTCCCTTCGTCATGCCGCGCTGGCTCCTTCCCGAGAACATCTCCGACATCCTGCCGCTCGAAGCGAGGCGGGTGGAGGAGTTGCGGCGGGCGCTGCTCGACCTGTATCGCGGCTATGGGTACGAACTGGTCATTCCACCGCTGATCGAGTACCTCGACTCGCTGCTGACCGGAACCGGCAGCGACCTCGACCTGCGCATGTTCAAGCTCACCGACCAGGCGAGCGGACGCCTGCTGGGACTGCGCGCCGACGCCACGCCGCAGGTCGCGCGCATCGATGCGCACATCCTGAACCGCAAGGGCGTGGCGAGGCTCTGCTATGCCGGCAGCGTCCTTCACGCGCGCCCGCTGCATCCGCTGGCATCGCGGGAGCCGCTCCAGGTCGGCGCCGAGCTCTACGGAATGGCCGGGCCGGAGGCCGACGCCGAGGTGATCGAACTGGCGGTCGCTTCGCTGCGGCTGGCCGGGCTGTCGATGGTCCACCTCGACCTCGGCCATACGGCCGTGGTGCGCGCGCTGCTCGACCTCGCTCCGCCCGCGCCGGCGGTGGTGGACGACTTGCTGGCGGCGCTGAGTTCGAAGGACGAGCCGTGGTTGCGTGCCCTCGTGGCCGGCATGCCACCGAAGGCCGCCGATGCGCTGCTTGAACTCGTCCGCCTGAACGGGGGCGCGGAGGTGATCGAGCGGGCCCGGGCGCGACTGCCGGCCTTGCCGCCGATCATCGCGGCGCTCGACGAACTCGAGACAATCGCGAAGAACTGCGGCGCCGACGTCTCGTTCGATCTCGCCGACCTGCACGGGTATCGGTACCACAACGGCGTGACGTTCGCCGTGCACGTCGAGGGGCTGCCGACGGCGGTGCTGCGCGGCGGGCGCTACGACGGCATCGGCAAGGCGTTCGGCCGCGCGCGGCCGGCGGTCGGCTTCTCGATCTATCTGCGCGACCTTGCGCGGCTGGGCGAGGCGGCGAGTCCGCGGGCGATCCTTGCCCCGGCTCGACAGGATCCCGCGCTGCGCGCGCTGGTGCGGCAGCTGCGCGATGCGGGCGAGGTGGTGGTGCAGGCGTTGCCCGGCGAGGAAGAACAGGCGGGCGATTTCGTGTTCGATCGCGAGATCGCACAACAGAACGGCAACTGGAGCGTGGTGGCGCGTACGGCGTCCCCCGCGAAATAGGGACTATCGATGGCACAGAACGTGGTCGTCGTCGGCACGCAGTGGGGTGACGAAGGCAAGGGCAAGATCGTCGACTGGCTGACCGAGGACGTCGATGGCGTGGTCCGCTTCCAGGGCGGGCACAACGCCGGGCACACCCTCGTCATCGCGGGCAGGAAGACGATCCTGCGGCTGATCCCGTCCGGCATCCTGCGCCCCACGACACGCTGCTACATCGGCAACGGGGTCGTGCTGTCGCCGACCGCGCTGCTGAACGAGATCGACGAGCTCCAGGCGGCCGGCGTCGACGTCGCGTCGCGGATGTCGATCAGCGGCAACTGCCCGTTGATCCTCGAGTACCACGTGGCGCTCGACAAGGCGCGCGAGGGCCGGCGGGGCGACTCGAAGATCGGAACGACCGGGCGAGGCATCGGCCCGGCCTACGAGGACAAGGTCGGCCGCCGCGCGGTGCGCACGCAGGACCTGTTCGACCCGAAGCACTTCGGCAACCTGGTGCGCGAGGCCCTCGACTTTCACAACTTCGTGCTGGAGAAGTACTTCGGTGCGCCGACGGTCGATGCGTCGAAGGTGATCGAAGAGACGCTGCAGCTGGCTGACCGGCTGCGCCCCATGATCACCGACGTCTCCTACAAGCTGAACAAGGTGATGGCGGCCGGGCAGCGCCTGCTGTTCGAGGGCGCGCAAGGCACGCTGCTCGACGTGGACCACGGCACGTATCCGTACGTGACCTCCAGCAACACGGTGGCGGGCGCAGCCGCCGCGGGTGCCGGCGTCGCTCCGCAGCGGCTCGACTACGTGCTCGGCATCACCAAGGCGTACTCGACCCGGGTCGGGTCCGGACCGTTCCCGACCGAGCTGACGGACGAGACGGGCGCGCACCTGCGCGAAAAGGGGCAGGAGTTCGGCTCGGTCACGGGGCGCCCGCGCCGGTGCGGCTGGTTCGACGCCGCCGGGCTGAAGCGTGCGGTGCAGCTGAACGGAACGACCGGCCTGTGCATCACGAAGCTCGACGTGCTCGACGGCTTGCCGATCGTTCGCCTGAACACCGGCTACCGCATGGGCGGCGAGTCGATCGACATCCTGCCGTACGGCGCCGAGGCCGTGTCGCGTTGCGAGCCGGTGTACGAGGACTTCCCGGGGTGGAGCGAGTCGACCTTCGGCGTGTGCAAGTGGGAACAGCTGCCGGCCAATGCGCGCCGCTACCTCGAGCGCCTGTCGGAAGTGCTCGGCGTGCCGATCGACCTCGTCTCGACGGGCCCCGATCGCGACCAGACCATCGTTCTTCGGCATCCGTTCCGCGGGAAGCCATGAGGGATCTGTACGTCAGCTGGGACGAGTACCACGGGCTGATCGAGCGACTCGCCCTCGCGGTCCACGAGTCCGGCTGGCGTTTCGATTCCCTGCTGTGCCTTGCGCGCGGCGGGCTGCGCGTGGGCGACGTGGTCTCGCGCATCTATGACATGCCGCTCGCCATCCTGGCTGCGAGTTCCTATCGCGCGGCGGCCGGAAAGGAGCAGGGCAGCCTGGACATCGGGGAGTTCATCACGATGACCGGCGGCGCCCTGCGCGGCCACCTGCTGCTGATCGACGATCTCGTCGATTCGGGCATCACGCTGACGCGCGTGATCGAGCACCTGCAGCAGCGCTATCCGGCGATCACCGAGGTGCGCACCGGCGTGCTCTGGTACAAGGCGTGCTCAGTGTTTCGCCCCGATTACTACGTGCAGCACCTGCCGACGAACCCGTGGATTCACCAGCCGTTCGAGGTCTACGACGCGATGGGACCGGACAAGCTCGCGGCGCGGCTGAGGAGCCGGGCATCGCCGTAGAACCGGAAAAAAAGACGCCGGCGCATGCGCCGGCGTCCCCGAACAATTACTTGGTGCCCAGAAGAGGACTCGAACCTCCACGCCTCGCGGCGCTAGTACCTGAAACTAGTGCGTCTACCAATTCCGCCATCTGGGCTGCTACCGAAGCCTCGATCAAACTCGAAGATCAAGGCAAGCTGCAAATTTTAGCGGCGATGCCATTGAAGTCAAATTGAACCCACCGCCGGCGACCCAATGAGTGCCGGCAGAAAGAAGAAGTGACTCCCAAATCACCCAAGATCGGCGCTGACTCCATCCTGGAGGCGCTGTCGGCCGCCCGGGCGCCGCTGACCCCGGCCGACCTGGCCGAACGGCTCGCGCTGCACACCGATGAAGCCCGATCCGCGTTCAACGCGCAGGTCGAGGAACTCGAGCGCGCCGGGCGCATCGTGCGCAACCGCGCCGGCCTGCTGCTGATCGCGGCGCGCGCCAACCTGCTCTCCGGGCAGGTGCAGGGACACCGCGACGGCTTCGGCTTCCTGATCCGCGACGACGGCGCCCAGGATCTCGTGCTCTCCGAGCACGAGATGAGCAAGGTGCTGCACGGCGACCGCGTGCTCGCGCGGATCACCGGGACCGATCGCCGCGGCCGCCCCGAAGGCGAGATCGTCGAGGTCATCGAGCGTCGCACCAACAAGCTCGTTGGCCGCCTGCTGAACGAGCGCGGGGTCACCATCGTGGTGCCCGAGGACCAGCGCATCCAGCAGGAGATTCTCGTGCCGCCCGGCGCCGCCCTGACGGCGGAACCGGGCCAGGTCGTCGTGGTCGAGATCCTGCAGCAGCCGCAGCGCTACGTGCAGCCCGTCGGCCGCGTGATCGAGGTGCTCGGCGCCATCGACGACCCGGGCATGGAGATCGAGATCGCGGTGCGCAAGTTCGCGGTGCCGCACGAGTTTCCGGCCGCGACGCTGGAGCAGGCGGAGGCGCTGCCGGACAGCGTGCTGCCGAAGGACTTTCGCGGCCGCGTCGACCTGCGCGACGTGCCGCTCGTGACCATCGATGGCGAGGACGCGCGCGACTTCGACGACGCCGTGTACTGCGAACCGATCACGGGCCGGCGCAAGGGCTGGCGCCTGATCGTCGCCATCGCCGACGTCAGCCATTACGTGCGGCCGGCCGACGCGATCGACGTCGAGGCCCAGAACCGGTCCACGTCGGTGTACTTCCCGCGCCGCGTGATCCCGATGCTGCCGGAGAAACTGTCGAACGGCCTGTGTTCGCTGAACCCGAACGTCGACCGCCTCGTCATGGTGTGCGACGCCGTGATCACCGCCAAGGGCGTGATCGACGCCTACCAGTTCTACCCGGCGGTGATGCATTCGCACGCGCGCCTGACCTATACCGACGTGTGGGAGGCGCTGTCCGTGCCCGGCTCGCGTGCCGCGCAGCGGGTCGGCGACCTGATGCCGCACCTGCAGGACCTGTACGCGCTCTACGAGGCGCTGGCGCAGGCGCGCGAGGCGCGCGGCGCGATCGACCTGGAGACGACCGAGACGTACATCGTGTGCGATCCGAACGGGCGGATCGAGAAGATCCTGCCGCGCGTGCGCAACGACGCGCACAAGCTGATCGAGGAGTGCATGCTCGCGGCCAACGTCTGCACGGCGGACTTCCTCGCGCGTGGCAAGCAGCCGAGCCTGTATCGCGTGCACGAGGGGCCGACGCCGGAGCGGCTGGCCAACGTGCGCACGCTGCTGAAGACCCTGGGCCTGCACCTGGAGGGCGGGGACGAACCGGAGCCCTCCGACTATGCGCAGTTGCTGAAGAAGATCCGGCCGCGGCCGGATGCGCAGCTGCTGCAGACGGTGCTGCTGCGCTCGATGCAGCAGGCGATCTACAGCCCGCACAACTCGGGGCACTTCGGGCTCGCGTACAAGGCCTACACGCACTTCACGTCGCCGATCCGCCGCTATCCGGACCTCCTGGTGCATCGCACGATCAAGGCGATTCTCGAGAAGAAGCCGTATGCGCCGGTGGTGAGTGGAGCGCCGGACGCCGCCTCGGCACCGCTCGCCGCGCGCGTCGCCTTGCGCAACGCGCAGGCCCGCACGAACGCGGCGCACAACGAGGCGAACGTGGCGTGGGAAAAGCTGGGGCTCATCTGTTCGGCCAACGAGCGCCGCGCCGACGACGCCTCGCGCGACGTCGAGGCCTGGCTCAAGAGCTACTACATGCGCGAGCGTGTGGGCGAGACCTTCAGCGGCACGGTGAGCTCGGTGGTGCCGTTCGGCGTCTTCATCGTGCTCGACGACCTCTACGTCGAGGGACTCGTGCACGTGTCCGAACTCGGCTCCGAGTACTTCCTGTTCAACGAGGCCCTGCACGAACTGCGCGGCGAGCGCACCGGCCTGCGCTATCGGCTGGGCGACCGGCTCACGGTGCAGGTGGCGCGCGTCGACCTCGAGGCGCGGCGCATCGAGTTCCGGATGGTCAAGGGCGACACGCGCAAGGCGCTGCTCGCCGGCCCGGTGGAGCCGCGCGAGAAGGAGAAGAAGCGCGGCGAAAGCGTCGAGGAGCGGCGTGACCGCCAGGCCAAGATCGCGCAGCGGCGCGACGTCCGTCGCGGCCAGCTGCACAAGATCGGCAAGAAGGACAAGACCGGCAAGACGGCGCGCAAGGTGCGCGTGAGCAAGCGGGCGCGCTGATGACCGCCAAGCGAATCCTCGCGGGCTTCCACGCGGTCAGTGCGCGCCTGCGCCACGCGCCGGAGACGATCGAGGCCCTCTACGTCGACGCTCGCCGTCGGGACGGCCGCATGGCGCAATTGCAGCAGCGCGCGGCGGACCTGAAGGTGAAGGTCGTCGCCGCCGATCCGGAGCGCCTGCGCGGCCTGGCGGGTGAAGCGCCGCACCAGGGCGTGGTGGCCGTTGCCGCGCACCTCGACGAGTCGCTGAGCCTCGACGACGTGGTCAACGACGTCGGACCCGGCACGCTGCTGCTGCTGCTCGACGGCGTGACCGACCCGCGCAACCTCGGCGCGTGCCTCCGCGTGGCCGACGCCGCGGGGGTGCAGGCGGTGATCGTTCCGCGCGACCGCTCGGTGGGATTGACGCCGGCCGCGCTGAAGGCTGCTGCCGGGGCGGCCGAGGCCGTTCCGCTGATCGCCGTCACCAACCTGGCCCGGGCGATGGACGACCTGCGGGACGCGGGCGTTCGACTCGTGGGAGCGGCCGGCGAAGCCGGGCAATCCCTCTTCGACATGGACCTGACCGGTCCGCTGGCGTGGGTGCTTGGCGCCGAGGGAACCGGACTGCGCCGCCTCACGCGCGAGCGGTGCGACGCCCTGGCGCGCATCCCGATCATCGGGCACGTCGAAAGCCTCAACGTGTCGGTCGCGACCGGCATCTGCCTCTACGAGGCGGTGCGGCAGCGGCGCGCCGGCGCCACCTAGCGCACGTGTATCGCCGGCGCGCTGCCCGCGGTCGCGTCGTCTTGATCTGGCCTGCCGGCGCGTGCACCATCGCCGCGTGCTCGCGACCCTCTTCGGCGTCCTGTTCCTCGCTTTCTTCACCCTGATGCCTTTGCACTGGGTGGAGATCGGCGCGCCGTGGGCCCCGATCGCGGTCGCCTTCGTGGCGATTCCCCTGATCGACGCGCTGGTCGGCCGCCCCCGCCGCGACGACGGCCGGCCGTCCCCGATTCCGTTCGTGCGATGGATTCCCCGGCTGCAGTTGCCGCTGCAGGCCGCGCTGCTGATCGGCGCCGTCCGCCTCGCGCCGGAACTGCCGATGAGCCAATTGCTCGTGTTCGCGCTCGCCGTCGGTACGGTGACGGGCGGCATGGGCATCACGATCGCGCACGAGCTCGGACATCGCGTCGTCGCGGCTCGACCGCGTGATCGCCCGGGCGCTGCTCGTGAGCGTGGCCTACGGCCACTTCTTCGTGGAGCACGTGCGGGGCCATCACGTGCGCGTCGCGACGCCGGACGATCCGGCGACGGCGCCGCGGGGCATGTCGGTGTATCGCTTCATCCCGCGGTCGGTGATCGGCAGCTTTCGCCACGCATGGCGGCTCGAACGCATGCGCCTGGGGCGCCGGGGCCGGTCCGCGTGGCACCCGTCGAACTGGGTGCTGAGCGGTTCCCTGCTGTCGGCCGGCCTGCTCGCGCTCGCGTGGCTTGTCTCGGGTCCGCAGGGCGCGCTGCTGTTTGGCCTGCAGGCGGTGTGGGCGTTCGTGCTGCTCGAGATCATCAACTACGTCGAGCACTACGGGCTGCTGCGGCGGCGCGTCGACGGCCGGTACGAGCCAGTGCGCGAAGAGCACTCCTGGAACGCGGACTTTGCGGTCAGCAACTGGGTTCTGTTCAACCTGCAACTGCACTCGGACCACCACGCGCACATGAACAAGCCGTTCGAGCAATTGCGGACGGTTCCCGATGCGCCGCAGTTGCCGGCGGGCTACCCGACGATGGTCCTGCTCGCGCTGCTGCCGCCGCTGTGGTTCGCGGTGATGGACTCGCGGGTTCCCGCGCGCCCGTGAACGACGCCATCGCCATCGCGCGGCAGCGGCTCACCGAAGCGCGCCGCGTCGCGGTCCTGACGGGCGCAGGCATCTCCGCCGAGAGCGGAATCCCGACGTTCCGGGACGCGCAAACAGGACTGTGGGCGCAGTTCGATCCGATGCAACTGGCCACCGAGGAGGGCTTCCGGGCCGATCCGTCGCTGGTCTGGCGCTGGTACGCCTGGCGGCGCACCCTGGTCGGCCAGGCACAACCCAATGCCGGCCACCGGGCGCTCGCGGCGGCCGAGGCGCGCTTCGAGCGACTTCGCGTGATCACGCAGAATGTCGATGGCCTGCATGCGCGGGCGGGCAGCACGAACCTGGTCGAACTGCACGGCAACATCCTGCGCACGGTCTGCCTGGAGCAATGCGGTTTCGCGGAAGACTCGCCGGCCCGGCTTCCGCCTGGGGAGCCGCCCCGGTGCCCGCGGTGCGGGTCCTGGCTTCGTCCCGCCGTCGTCTGGTTCGGGGAGATGCTTGATCCCACGGCCCTGAACGAGGCGGCCGCGGCCGTGGAGGACTGCGAAGTGATGCTCGTGGTCGGCACCTCCGGCCTCGTTTACCCCGCGGCGGGCCTTCCGGCGAGTGCGCGCCGGGCAGGGGCCGTCGTGATCACCGTGAACCCCGAGCCGACCGACCTCGACGAACTCGCGGCCATCCGCATCCGGGGAAAGGCCGCCGAAGTGCTGCCCCAGCTGCTGGAGGCGGCGCACTAGTCCGGTCGGCGGTCGCTTGTCCGCGGGTGCCGTTCCGGGCTAGAATCGCAGGCTTTTCAAGCTCTTGCGTCCACATTCGCTGCAGCAACGGACGTCGAGCTACCTTGCCACACCGCGGACGACGCCACGGGTGGCTTCAATCCACAGGGACCCTGATGGGCAAGACCCAAGGGGACAAGAAGGAGAACCGTCGAATGCGTCATTACGAAATCTGTTTCATCGTCCACCCGGATCAGAGCGAGCAGGTGCCCGCGATGATCGAGCGGTACCGGACGCTGATCACCGGCAGCAAGGGCACGGTGCACCGTGTCGAAGACTGGGGCCGCCGCCAGCTCGCGTATCCGATCGAGAAGCTGGTCAAGGCGCACTACGTCCTGATGAACATCGAGTGCGACGGCAAGACGCTCGACGAACTCGAGAACGGCTTTCGCTACAACGACGCCGTGCTGCGCCACCTGACGATCAAGATGAAGAAGGCCGAGACCGCCGCGTCGCCGATGATGAAGGTCGTCGAGCGCGAAGAGGCGAAGAAGGCCTCTTCCGACACATCCGCGGCGGCAGCTCCGGCCCCGGTTCGCGGCGCCGGCGCAGGCCGCTCCCGCGGCCTGAGCGGCGCAGGAGAGGCGGGCAACGACGAACGCGTGAACCAGGTCCGGCTTCGGGCGGCACCGGTGGCGAAGAGCGCATTGCGCTACACCCCGGCAGGCATTCCCGTCGCGGAACTGAGCCTGCGCCACGACGGCGCGGTCAGCGAGGCAGGCATCGAGCGGCAGCTGGGATTCGAGTTCCCGGCGATCGCGGTGGGGCCGGTAGCCGTCGCGCTGGACCGTGAGCCGCTGGGCAAGGCCCTCGACGTCGCCGGGTTCATCGCACCGAAGAGCCGCCGCTCCACCCGATTGATCGTCCACATCACCGAATACGCGAGTAGCGAAGAAAACCGAGGAGTCTGAAATGGCATTTGGAGCACGAGGCAAGGGCAAGGGGAAGGGCAAGCCGCGGCGCGGCGACAAGCAGAACGCGCTGTTCAAGCGCAAGCGCTTCTGCCGCTTCACCGCGGAGAAGGTCGACCAGATCGACTACAAGGACATCGAGACGCTGCGTGACTTCGTCGGCGAGAACGGCAAGATCACACCGGCCCGCCTGACCGGCACGAAGGCGCACTACCAGCGCCAGCTCGACACGGCGATCAAGCGCGCGCGCTTCCTCGCGCTGCTGCCGTACACCGACACGCACTGAACGGGAGAACGAACATGCAAGTCATCCTCCTGGAACGAGTCATCAACCTGGGCCAGCTCGGCGATGTGGTCAAGGTCAAGGAAGGCTACGCGCGCAACTTCCTGATCCCGCAGGGCAAGGCGCGTCGCGCCACCGACACCGCGATCAAGGAGTTCGAAGCGCGCCGCGCCGACCTCGAGAAGGCGCAGGCCGATCGCCTCGCCGCGGCGCAGGCCGAAGGCGCGAAGCTGAACGGAACGACCGTCAGGATCACGGCCAAGGCCGGGGTCGACGGCCGCCTGTTCGGGTCCGTCACGAACTACGACATCTCCGAAGCGTTGACCAAGCAGGGTTTCCAGGTCAACAAGGCGCAGATCCGCATGCCGCAGGGCCCGCTGAAGGCCGTCGGCGAGCATGCGATCAGCGTCGCGCTGCACACGGACGTCGTGGCGGAAGTGACCGTGACCGTGGTGGGCGAGCAGGCCTGATCCACTGCAGGGACTGATCCAGCGCAACGGCGGCCCTCGGGCCGCCGTTGTCGCTTTCCAGGGGGCGACGGCACGAAAGTGGAGGCGCGGTCGCTTGTATAGTGGCGGTGCCTGCCGTCCCGCTTCCTGCGCGCCTTTCCACCCCGTGAACCAGCCACTCGATCCGCAACTCGCGGCCGTCCGCACCCCGCCGCACTCCATCGAGGCCGAGCAGGCCGTCCTGGGAGGGCTGCTGATCGACAACGCCGCCTGGGACCGCATCGCCGACCTGGTCGGCGTTCCCGACTTCTATCGGCAGGATCACAAGCTGATCTTCGGGGCGATCAGCCGGCTGATCGACGGCAGCAAGCCTGCGGACGCGGTCACGGTCTACGAGGCGCTGCGCAACACCGGCAAGGCCGATGACGCCGGCGGCCTCGTCTACCTCAACACACTGGCCCAGAACACGCCGTCGGCCGCCAACATCCGCCGCTACGCCGAGATCGTTCGCGAGCGCTCGGTGCTGCGCCGCCTGGTCACGGCAGGCGACGAGATCGCGACGAGCGCGCTCAACCCCGCCGGCCGGGAGACGAAGCAGATCCTCGACGAGGCCGAGACCAAGGTCTTCCAGATTGCCGAAGAGGGCGCGCGCGGCCGGCAGGGATTCCAGGAGATCCAGCCGCTGCTGACCAAGGTCGTCGAGCGCATCCAGGAACTGTTCGAGCGCGCGGACCCGTCGGACGTCACCGGCGTGCCGACCGGGTTCACCGATCTCGACTCCAAGACGTCCGGCCTGCAGCCGGGCGACCTCGTGATCATCGCCGGCAGGCCCGCAATGGGGAAGACCTCGCTCGCGCTGAACATCGGCGAGCATGTCGCCATCGACAAGGGCATGCCGGTCGCGGTGTTCTCGATGGAGATGGGCGCCGGGCAGCTCGCCCTGCGGATGCTGAGTTCGGTCGGCCGGCTCGACCAGCAGCGCCTGCGCACCGGTCGGCTGTTCGACGAGGATTGGCCGAAGCTGACCGCGGCGATCCAGAAGATGCACGAGGCGCCGCTCTACATCGACGAGACGCCGGCGATGAACTCGATCGACCTGCGCGCGCGCGCGCGAAGGCTCGCCCGCACCTGCGGTCGCCTCGGCCTCATCATCGTCGACTACCTGCAGCTGATGAGCGCCAATGCGATGGGCGAGAACCGCGCGACCGAGATCTCGGAGATCTCGCGCGGCCTGAAGGCGCTGGCCAAGGAACTGCACGTGCCCGTGATCGCGCTGTCGCAGCTCAACCGCACCGTCGAGCAGCGCACGGACAAGCGACCGGTGATGTCCGACCTGCGCGAGTCGGGCGCGATCGAGCAGGACGCAGACCTGATCCTGTTCATCTACCGCGACGAGGTCTACAACCCGGACACGAACGACAAGAACGTGGCCGAGATCATCATCGGCAAGCAGCGCAACGGCCCGATCGGCCGCGTCAACCTCCGGTTCGACGGGCAGTACACGCGGTTCGAGAACCTGGCGCGCAGCTCCGGATACCAATGACGTCCCAGTTCGTGCCCGAACGCGCCGATCGCACCGAACGCGCCGAACGCCGTCGCCCGGTGCGCAGTCTCCTGCGCAAGCTCATTCCGCGCGACCGCCGGTTCTACGCGCTGTTCCAGACCCAGGCCGGCCTGTGCGTCGAAGGCGTCGAGGCCCTCGCGCAACTCCTCCTCGACGTGAGCGATCCCGGCGGCCGCGTGCGCGAGATCGAAGCGATCGAGAAACGCGCCGATGGCGTCGTCGACGAGTCGCAGGCGCTGCTGCGCCGCGCGCTCTTTCCGCCGTTCCCGCGCGCGGCGATCCACGGGCTGCTCAACAGCCTCGACGACGTGCTCGACCTCACGGAGGACGCGGCGCAGTCCCTGCACCTGTATCACGTCACTTCGGTGACCGCCGACGCACAGCGGCTCGCCGACCTCGGCGTGCAGGCGGCGCGCAAGCTGCAGCAGGCCGTCGGCGCGCTGTGTTCGACCGACGATCCGCGGCAGGCGCTGGCGCTGTGCCAGGAAGTGGACCAGCTCGAGGCGCAGGCGGATCACGTCATGCGCGCGGCGATGTCGCGGCTGTTTCGCGAGGAGCAGGATGCCCGCCAGCTGGTCAAGCTGCGGTCGATCTACGAGCTGCTCGAGGAGCTGACCGACAAGTGCAAGCACGCGGCGGCGGATGTCGAAGCGCTTGCGTTGCGCTGAGCCGCTGATCGGATGACCGAGTTCCTCTGGGTCCTGGCCGTGCTGCTCGTGATCGTCGGCGCGGTGGGCACGGTGCTGCCGGCGCTGCCCGGCGTGCCGCTGATCTTCGCGGGCGTGCTGCTCGCCGCCTGGGCCGAGGACTTCCAGCGCATCGGCGGCTGGACGCTCGGGGTGCTGGCGGTCCTGGCGCTGATCGGTCTGGTCGTGGATTACGTGGCCGCGTCGATGTCCGCCCAGCGGGCCGGGGCGAGCCGGCAGGGAATCATCGGTGCCGCGCTCGGAACGGTGGCCGGCATCTTCACCGGTCTCGTCGGGCTCGTGTTCATGCCGCTGGTGGGCGCGGCCATCGGCGAGTTCATCGCGCACCGGGATGCGCTGAGAGCCGGAAAGGTCGGCGTGGCCACCTGGCTCGGATTGCTCGTGGGCACCGCCATCAAGATCGCCGTCGCCTTCACGATGATCGGCGTGTTCGTCGCGGCCGTCGTCATCCAGTAGCGGTTCGCAGCGCTTGCGGACCTCGCTTCCACGCCGGGGACGGGGGGAGAGCATCACCTCCAGCATGCCGCGAGCGCGAAATGTGGATTGCGCCCATACTCGGGCGTTTGGGCGCTGTTCGGCGCCTCGTCAAGGAATTGGAGCAACATGAGCAAGGCGAAAAACGTTCCGCTCAAGCCGACCTACACGCCGCCGAGCCTGGTGGTGTGGACCGATGAGCGTCTGGCCGCGCTCGACAAGGCGCAGCTGGCGAATCTGCTCGAGAACCTCCAGACGCAGCTCACCAGCGGGCGAGTCTCGGAGGCCACGGCCGTCGACCTGGAGGTGCGGATCAAGTCGAGACTGCCGACGCCGAAGGCGGCGCCCCGGCGCAAGCGTCCGCGCAGCGAGATCCGGGCGGAAGCGCGGGCGGCGGAGCAGCTTGGCGATCTGGCTGCCGAACTCGCGCGTCGCTACGACCTCAGCGCGGAGTCCGCGGTCAAGGCGTCGGCGGGAATCAAGGGATTCCGTGCCGAGCCCATGACCGACAGCAAGGGGCACGCGCGCACGGGCGCTTCGGTCAGGAGCGGCGTGGCCGCGGTCGAGCGTTACGTCGGGTTCCGCAGCGGGGACTCGTTCGCGGGCCTGGCCTTCGTCCTGCTGTCCGACGATTCTGAACGGCCGGGCTACGTCCTGCTCGGAACCGACGACCTGCTGGGCGAAGAGGCCGTCGACAACGAGTACACGCCGCTGGCAGGTCAGCACGGCTGGTCGGCGACTGCGCGCGCGCGCATGCGGGCCCAGGCCGTGTCGGGATTCGAGGAGGGCGCGCAACGCTACGAGGAATTGGTGGCGCGGATGGTGTCGGTCCGGCAGTGAAAGGGTGGAATCCGGGCCTCGCCGGGAGCGCGAGGCGGACCATTCCCGATTTCAAGTCCGCCTGAGCAGAAAAATAGTCCTCGACACGGGACCGGTCTTCGCGTACCTTTCGCGTGCTTTCGGTTTAAGTCGCGCTTGTTCTAGGTTATCTCCCGTCCGCTGCAGAGCGGATTCTGAGTTCTCCCCAGTTCACGTTTCTTGATCGTTCGCTCGCCGCCGGGCATTTCCTGCGGTGAATTTCTTCTCACCATCAAGGAACGAGAAAATGGCACAAGGTACAGTCAAGTGGTTCAACGACGCCAAAGGTTTCGGCTTCATCACGCCGGAAGATGGCTCCAAGGACCTGTTCGCACACTTCTCCGAGATCCAGGCCGGCGGCTTCAAGTCGCTGACTGAAGGCCAGCGTGTGCAGTACGTCACCAAAGACGGCCCCAAGGGTCCGCAGGCATCGCAGATCCAGGTCATCTAAGGGTCTCGCTGCAAGAAAAAACCGCGGCTCGCCGCGGTTTTTTTTCGCCCGCACGCCGCGCGCGGCCGGCGGACGACGGCCTACCGGGACTCCGGCCCGGACGTCAGCACCATCAGCATGTCCGCGTACCACGCGACGTTGAGGCCGAGCGCGTCGTCGATCTGCGGGTCGCGCGTGCGCATGTCCAGCATCGACGAGTGCACTCCGAGGAGTTTCCATGGAAGGCCCGGCGGCCCGTCGGTGCGGAGCACGACCGGTGCACCGCTCATCCCGCGATGCGTGCGCGCGTCGGTGAGGAAGCAGCCCTCGCCCTGGAAGCGGACGCCGAACGAGGAGGCGATCGCCGCCTGCCGGACGACGGGAAGATGGTGAACCGTGTCGTAGAAGCCGAGCGGGAAGCCGACGATCTGCACCGTCTTCCCCACTTCCAGTTCCTCCAGCGCACGCTGCAGGTGATCGGGCCGGAAGCAGCGCAACTGCGCCGACGCCGGCAGCAGCGCGCGGTCGATCTCGATCACGGCGACGTCGACCTCGCCCCCCTGATCCCTGCCCTGGCGCCAGACGCTTCGTCCATCGAGGTACAGGTCGAGCGACACGGTGGCGATCCGCGTCAGGTCGTGCGCGTCGAGGTGGATCGGGATCTCGATGCGATCGGGCAGGTGCGCCGTCGGCTGGTCGAACAGCACGTGCCGGCTCGTCACGAGAAACAGGTGCCCGTCGCGTTCGAAGAAGAACCCGCTGGCCGCCGTGAGCAGATGCGCGCCGAGGTACGTCGAAACGCGTGTCGTGGTCAACAGGATCGATTCGACCATGATCGACGTTACCGCAACCGTTCAACGCGTGCCGAGCGCGGGCAACGACCAAGGCGCGAAGTCAGGGTCGCCACGCGCCGCACTCCTGAGCCCTTCGCCCACGATCCCGTCGAAGCGCGATCACGCGATCCGGCGCGCTAGAGGATCTCCGCCGCGTGGTCGGCCAGCCGCGAACGCTCGCCCCGCTGCAGCGTCACGTGCCCCGAGTGCTGCCAGCCCTTGAAGCGGTCGACCACGTACGTGAGGCCGGACGAGCCCTCGGTGAGGTAGGGCGTGTCGATCTGCGCGATGTTGCCCAGGCACACGACCTTCGTGCCGGGGCCTGCCCGCGTGATCAGGGTCTTCATCTGCTTCGGCGTCAGGTTCTGCGCCTCGTCGATGATGAGGTACTTGTTGATGAACGTGCGGCCGCGCATGAAGTTCAGCGACTTGATGCGGATGCGCGTGCGGATCAGGTCGTTGGTGGCGGCGCGTCCCCATTCGCCGGCCGCGTCGTCGGTCTTGTTCAGCACTTCGAGGTTGTCCTCGAGCGCGCCCATCCACGGCGCCATCTTCTCTTCCTCGGTGCCGGGCAGGAAGCCGATGTCCTCGCCCACCGGCACGGTGGCGCGCGTGACGATGATCTCGGTGAAGCGCTTCGTTTCGAGCGTCTGCGACAGGCCGGCCGCGAGCGCCAGCAGCGTCTTGCCGGTGCCTGCCTGGCCGATCAGCGTGACGAAGTCGCACTCCGGATCCATCAGCAGGTTCAGCGCGAAGCTCTGCTCGCGGTTGCGCGCGGTCACGCCCCACACCGCGTTCTTCGCGTGCGTGTAGTCCCGAAGCACGCGCAGCACCGCCGATTTGCCGCGGATCTCGCGCACCTGCGCGTAGAAGTTCGAGCCGTTCTCGAGGAAGACGAACTGGCCGACCAGCAGGTCGGCGACGATGGGGCCCGTGATGCGGTAGAACGTGAAGCCGCCGTGCTGCCACGACTCCATCGCCTTGCCGTTCCTGTCCCAGAAGTTCGCGGGCAACTGCAGCAGGCCGGTGTAGAGGATGTCGGTGTCCTCCAGCACCTTGTCGTTGTAGTAGTCCTCGGCCGGAAGGCCGAGCGCGCGCGCCTTGACGCGCATGTTGATGTCCTTCGACACCAGCACGACTTCGCGGTCCGTGTGGCGGTCCTTCAGTGTGCGGACGACGCCGAGGATCTGGTTGTCGGCCTTGCCGGCCGGCAGGCTGGCGGGCAGCGCGACCTCCGCCGCGGTCGTCTGGAAGAACAGCCGTCCCGCCGCGTCCTTGTTTCCGAGCGCCGAGAGCGGGAATGCCTTCCTCGATCGGCGTCTTGCAGGAGGCAACGAGGGAGTCGAGCGTCCGCGACACCTGCCGCGCGCTGCGCGCCACTTCGCTCATGCCCTTCTTGTGCGCGTCGAGTTCCTCCAGCGTCATCATCGGCAGGAAGATGTCGTGCTCCTCGAAGCGGAAGGGGCTCGTCGGATCGTGCAGCAGCACGTTGGTGTCGAGCACGAAGAGCTTCGGCGTTTCGACGGCGCGGACCTTGCGGCCGGCGCCCTTGGGCTTCGATTCGACGACGGCCAGCCGGGTGGCGGGCGCGGGACGCGAGGCCGGCGCTTCCGGGCCGCGTGCTTCGGGTTCCTGCGGGATGCGCTCCACTCGAGCGGGCGCGGTCGGGACGGGGACGAGGATGGTGGCGGGCTTGGTCGGCGCTTTCGGCAGTGGCATCAGCGGTGGGATGTGTCCGTCAGGGGTGAGTCGGTCGGTCAGGCAAGCGTCTGTACGCAGGCGAGCACTTCATCTACATGGTTCGGCACCTTCACGCCGCGCCACTCGCGCGCCAGCTTGCCGGCAGGATCGATCACGAACGTGCTGCGCTCGATGCCCCGCACCTGGCGGCCGTACATGTTCTTCATCTTCATGACACCGAACTGGTTGCAGAGCGCCTCCTCGGGATCCGAGATCAGTTCGAACGGAAACTTCATCTTGGCCTTGAATCCTTCGTGCGACTTCAGGCTGTCGCGCGAGACGCCGGCCACCACCGCGCCCGCCTTCACGAACTTCGCGTGGCTGCGGGCGAAGTCGGAGCCTTCGGTCGTGCAGCCCGGCGTGTTGTCCTTCGGATAGAAGTAGAGCACCACGGTCTTGCCGCGCAGTGACTTGAGGTGGAACTCGCCGCCGGTCGAGGCCGCGGTGAAATCGGGGACGATCTTGCCGACGGCGACGGTCATGACTCGCTTTCGAGCAGCAGGGCCGCGGCGACCTTGCGGCCCTCGGCCATCAGGATGTTGTACGTGCGGCAGGCCGCCGCGGTGGTCATCACCTCGAGGCCGATGCGCGCCTCGCTCAGCGCGCGTGACAGCCGGGGGTGAGGGAAGCGCTGGCGGGAGCCGGTGCCCAGCAGCGCGACCTCCGGGGCGAGGGCGCGCAGGCGCTCGAGGTCGGCTTCGCCCAGCGCCTCGAACGAGGCGACCGCCCACGGCTCGACGCGGTCGGGCGTCAGCAGCACGGCCGAGGCGTGGCGTACCTTGTTGATTTCGATGAAGCCGGGACCGTAGGCGGTAACGGTGTTGAGCGCTGTCGGCGTGTCCGCGTGCAGTTTCAATTCGCCCGGCGTTTCCTGTTTCCGCCCTCTAGGCACAAGGGCGGCGAGTCACACTGATCGAGTACATTATAGGCATACGTTGCAGCGCAAAAGCGAGCCCCGGGCCGCGGATTTTTCGTTTCGTTCGGCGGGCTTGCAACACTTTCAGGGCAAGGGATCGATGGTCGAGTTTCCGCGCATCAAGCGCCTCCCACCGTACGTCTTCAACATCACGGGCGAGCTGAAGATGGCTGCCCGGCGCCGTGGCGAAGACATCATCGACATGAGCATGGGCAACCCCGACGGTGCCACGCCCAGGCACATCGTCGACAAGCTGGTGGAGGCCGCCCAGCGGCAGGACACGCACGGCTACTCGGTCTCGAAGGGCATTCCGCGGCTGCGCCGCGCGATCAGCACCTGGTACAAGACCCGCTACGACGTGGACATCGACCCGGATTCCGAGGCGATCGTCACGATCGGATCGAAGGAGGGCCTCGCGCACCTGATGCTGGCCACGCTCGATCGCGGCGACACGGTCCTGGTGCCGAACCCGAGTTACCCGATCCACATCTATGGCGCGATCATCGCCGGCGCCGACATCCGCTCGGTGCGGATGGACGGCCGCGTCGACTTCTTCGCCGAGCTCGAGCGCGCGATCCGCGAATCGTTCCCGAAGCCGAAGATGATGATCCTCGGCTTCCCCAGCAACCCCACGGCCCAGTGTGTCGAGATGGACTTCTTCCATCGGGTCGTCGCCCTCGCGAAGCAGCACGGCATCTACGTCGTGCACGACCTGGCCTACGCGGACATCTGCTACGACGAGATCTACCCCGACAACCGCGCGCCGTCGATCATGCAGGTGCCTGGCGCGCGCGACGTGGCGGTCGAGTTCTTCACGATGAGCAAGAGCTACAACATGGCGGGCTGGCGCATCGGCTTCATGGTCGGCAACAAGGACCTCGTCGCCGCGCTCGGCCGCATGAAGAGCTACCACGACTACGGCACGTTCACGCCGATCCAGGTGGCGTCGATCGCGGCCCTCGAAGGCCCGCAGGACTGCGTCGAGGAGATCCGCTGCGAGTACCAGCGCCGCCGCGACGTGCTGGCGCGCGGCCTGCACGAGGCCGGCTGGATGGTCGACGTGCCCAAGGCCTCCATGTACATCTGGGCCGAGATTCCCGAGCCGTACCGCGCCATGGGATCGCTCGAGTTCTCGAAGAAGGTCCTGGCGGAGGCGAAAGTCGCCATCTCGCCGGGGATCGGCTTCGGCGACTACGGCGACAACCACGTCCGCTTCGCCATGATCGAAAACGAGCACCGGATCCGGCAGGCAGTGCGCGGCATCAAGGAGATGTTCCGCAAGGACGGACTGGTCGCGCCGCGGGCGGAGAAAGCGGCCGCCTGAGCCGGGAAGCGACTTCGCGAAAGTTCATGTGGCCGGACGCGAATGCGGCCGGCTTATCCAGGTGAAGAAATGAAACCGATCAAGGTCGGGCTGCTGGGGCTCGGCACCGTGGGACGCGGCACGTACAACGTGCTGAAGCGCAACCAGGAAGAGATCACGCGGCGCGCCGGGCGCGGCATCGAGATCGCCGCGGTGGCCGTGCGCAACGTCGCCAAGGCGCGCGAGGTGGTCGGGCCTCAGATGCCGATCTCGTCGGACGCCGAGGACGTCGTCCGCCGCCCGGACATCGACATCGTCGTCGAACTCATCGGCGGCTACGAACCCGCGCGCACTCTGGTGCTCGAGGCGATCGACCGCGGCAAGCACGTGGTCACCGCCAACAAGGCGCTGCTCGCGAAGCACGGCAACGAGATCTTCGAGGCGGCGCGCGCGCGGGGCGTGATGGTCGCGTTCGAGGCCGCGGTCGCGGGCGGCATCCCGATCATCAAGGCGCTGCGCGAGGGCCTGACGGCCAACCGCATCGAGTGGATCGCCGGGATCATCAACGGCACCAGCAACTTCATCCTGTCCGAAATGCGCTCGAAGGGCCTGACCTTCGAGGCGGTCCTGAAGGAAGCGCAGCGGCTGGGCTATGCGGAAGCCGACCCGACCTTCGACGTCGAGGGCATCGACGCCGCGCACAAGCTCGCCATCCTGTCGTCGATCGCGTTCGGCGTGCCGATCAACATCGACGCGGCGTACACCGAGGGCATCTCGAAGCTCGCCGCCGCCGACATCCGCTACGCGGAGCAACTGGGCTACCGGATCAAGCTGCTCGGCATCACGAAGCGCACGCCGAAAGGCATCGAGCTGCGCGTGCATCCGACGCTGGTGCCCATGCAGCGACTGCTCGCGAGCGTGGAGGGCGCGATGAACGCCGTGCTCGTGAAGGGCGATGCGGTCGGAACGACGCTGTACTACGGCCCCGGCGCCGGATCGGAGCCGACGGCCTCCGCCGTGATCGCGGACCTCGTCGACGTGACGCGGATGCAGACCGCGGATCCCGAGAACCACGTGCCGCACCTGGCGTTCCAGGCCGGGTCGATCGCGGAAGTGCCGTGGCTGACGATCGACGACACGGTCACGCTCCTACTACTTCCGCATGCGCGTGGCCGACCAGCCCGGCGTGCTGGCGGACATCACGCGCATCCTCGCCGACGGCCGGATCTCGATCAACGCGCTGTTCCAGCGCGAGCCGTCGGAGGGCGAGAACCAGACCGACATCATCATGCTCACGCACGATGCGGTGGAGCGCGACGTGAACGCCGCGATCCGGCGCATCGAGGCGCTGCCGACCGTGCTGGCGCTCGGTGATCCGCCTGCGGCAGGAAGAGCTGCTGTGATCCAGTACGTCTCGACGCGCGGGCGCGCGCCGACGCTGGGCTTCAGCGACGTGCTGCTCGCGGGGCTCGCGACCGACGGCGGCCTGTACCTGCCGGCGCACTACCCCACGATCACCGGCGCCGAGCTGACGCGCTGGCGCGGGCTGTCGTATGCCGACCTCGCCGCGGAAGTGATCGCGAAGTTCATCGACGACATTCCGCAGGAAACGCTGCTCGAGCTGTGCCGGCGCACGTACACGCAGTCGGTGTACGGCAACGGGCGGCCGGACAGCGACACCGCGCTGATCACGCCGCTGCGCTGGCTGGAGCCGGGGCTCGGCCTGCTCGAACTGTCGAACGGGCCCACGCTCGCGTTCAAGGACATGGCGATGCAGCTGCTCGGCGCGCTCTTCGAGTACGTGCTCGAGCGGCGTGGCGAGCGCCTGAACGTGCTCGGGGCCACCTCCGGCGACACGGGCTCGGCCGCCGAGTACGCGATGCGGGGCCGGCGCGGCATCGAGGTCTTCATGCTGTCGCCGCAGGGACGCATGAGCGCGTTCCAGCGGGCGCAGATGTACTCGCTGCAGGACCCGAACATCCACAACCTCGCGGTGAAGGGCGTGTTCGACGACTGCCAGGACCTCGTGAAGGCCGTGGCAGGCGACCTGCCTTTCCGGGAGCGGCACCACATCGGCACGGTGAACTCGATCAACTGGGGCCGCGTGGTGGCGCAGGTCGTGTACTACGTCCGCGGCTACCTGCTCGGCACGAGCTCGAACGACGAAAAGGTCTCGTTCGCGGTGCCGTCGGGCAACTTCGGCAACGTCTTCTCCGGCTGGGTGGCGAAGCAGATGGGCCTGCCGATCGACCGGCTGGTGCTCGCGACGAACGAGAACGACGTGCTCGACGAGTTCTTCCGCACCGGGCGTTACCGCGTGCGCGGCAGCGGCGAGACCCACGCGACCAGCAGCCCGTCGATGGACATCTCGAAGGCGTCGAACTTCGAGCGCTACGTCTTCGACATGATCGGGCGCGACGCGGCGATGCTGCGCGAGCTGTGGTGGGAAGTCGACTCGCGGGCGCAGTTCCATCTCGGCGGCACGCCCATCTGGCCGGTGATCCAGGCGAGCGGCATCCTGTCCGGCAGCAGCACGCACACCGACCGGCTGCGGACGATCTCGATGGTGCACGAGCGCTACAAGCTGATCATCGACCCGCACACCGCGGACGGGATGAAAGTGGCGCTGCAGAACCGGGACCGCTCGGTGCCGATGATCTGCCTGGAGACCGCGCTTCCGGTGAAGTTCGCCGAGACGATCGTCGAGGCGATCGGGGTCCACCCGCCGCGCCCGCCCGCGTTCGACGGGATCGAGGCGCGCGCGCAGCGGTTCGAGACGATCGACGCCGATGCCGCCGTGCTGAAGGACTACATCGCGCGCCATGCGTGCTGAAGAACGCAAGGCGATCGGCTTCATCGGCTACTCGAACAGCGGCAAGACCACGCTGATCGAGAAGCTGATCCCGCGGTTCCGCGCGCAGGGCCTGACCGTGTCGGCCATCAAGAACGCGCATCACGGGTTCGACATGGACCGCCCCGGCAAGGACTCGCATCGCTATCGGGAGGCGGGGGCGGGGCAGGTGCTGATCTCGACGACCGAGCGCTGGGCGCTGCTCACGGAGACGCCGGACGGCCACGCCACGCTCGAGGACCTGCTCGCGCAACTCGCTCCCTGCGACCTGGTGATCGTCGAGGGCTTCAAGAGCGAGGGCCGGATTCCCCGGATCGAGGTCCGGCGCGCGTCGGTGGGTGACCCGCCGATCTACCCGCACGACCCCAATGTCATCGCGGTCGCCGCCGACTTTGCGCTCGAGTGCCCGCTGCCCGTGCTCGACCTGAACGACGCCGATAGAATCGCCGCGTTCATCACCCGGCGCCTGTCCCTCGCGGCGCCACGCTGACCCTGGCGGCTCGCCCGATGCTCACCGTCGAACAGGCACTTTCGCAGATGCTCGCGAGCGCCGACGCGCTCGCGGACGTCGAGTCCATCCCGACGCTGCAGGCGTGCGGCCGCGTGCTCGCGACCAACGTCGTCTCGGCGATGCAGGTGCCGCCGATGGACAACTCGCAGATGGACGGCTACGCGGTGCGCTCGCTCGACGTGCCGGCGGCGCCGACGACGCTGCGCGTGACCCAGCGCATCGCCGCCGGTCACGTGGGTGCGCCGCTCGAGCCCGGAACGGCCGCCCGCATCTTCACCGGCGCGCCGGTGCCGCCGGGCGCCGACGCGATCGTGATGCAGGAAGACTGTGTCGCGAACGGCGACAAGGTGACGATCAATGAAAAGCCGGCCGCTGGCGCGTGGGTTCGCCGGGCCGGGGTGGACGTCGAGGCGGGCCAGACGGTGCTCGCGGCCGGCACCCGGCTGCGGCCACAGGACCTCGGGCTGGCCGCGTCGGTCGGCGTCGGCAACCTCACCGTTCATCGCCGCCTGCGGGTGGCGGTCTTCTTCACCGGCGACGAACTCATGATGCCGGGTGAGCCGTTGCCGCCCGGCCGCATCTACAACTCCAACCGCTTCGTGCTGCGCGGGCTGCTGGAGAGTCTTGGCTGCGAGGTGCTCGACCTCGGCATCGTGCCGGACGACCGCCGGCGCACGCGCGAGGCCTTCGCCAGCGCCGCGGTCGGCGCCGACCTGATCATCACGTCGGGCGGCGTGTCGGTCGGCGAAGAGGACCACGTGAAGCCGGCGGTGGAGGCCGAGGGCCGGCTCGAGATGTGGCAGATCGCGATGAAGCCGGGCAAGCCGCTCGCGTTCGGGCACGTGCGGGACGTGCCGTTCATCGGCCTGCCGGGCAATCCGGTGTCGAGCTTCGTCACCTTCCTGCTGTTCGCGCGTCCCTTCATCCTGCGCCGGCAGGGCGTGCTCGACGTCGACGTCCGCACGTTCATGCTGCCCGCCGACTTCGACCTGCCGCGGGGCGACGCGCGCCGCGAGTTCCTGCGCGCGCGGATGAACGCACGCGGCGCGCTCGAACTGTTCCGTAACCAGAACTCCGGCGTGCTGAACTCGGCGGTGTGGGCCGACGGCCTGATCGACAACCCGGCGGGGCAATCGATCCGGCGCGGCGACACCGTGCGCTTCCTGCCGTACTCGGAGCTGCTGTCGTGAGGCTGCGCGTGCTGTATTTCGCGGCGCTGCGCGAGCGCGTGGGGCGGTCCGAGGAAGCGGTCGACGTTCCGGACGACGTGCGCGGTGTTGGCGAACTGCGGCGCTGGCTGGCCGCGCGCGGCGAACCGTGGGCGACCGCGTTTGCCGAAACGCGGCGGGTGAGGGCGGCGGTCGACCAGTCGATGGCGGGCGACGGCGCCGAGCTGCACGAGAACGCCGAAGTGGCGTTCTTTCCTCCGGTGACCGGAGGCTGATCGAGATGGGCCCCCACGCTCTCTTCGTTCGCTGCCCCCCGCGGGGGCGCTCAGCCGCCTTGGGGCGGCCCGGCGGCGGCTGAGATGCCGGTTCGCGTCCAGCACGAGGACTTCGACGTCGGCGCCGAGATCACGCGCCTGCGCGCCGGCGATCCGAAGGTCGGCGCGGTGGCGAGCTTCGTCGGCGTCGTGCGCGACCTGAACGACGGCGCCGACGTCGCGACGATGACGCTCGAGCACTATCCGGGCATGACCGAGAAGGCGCTGGCCGGCATCGTCGAGCAGGCGAAGGCGCGCTGGAACCTGTACGACGTGCTCGTCATCCACCGCATCGGCGCGCTCGAGCCGACCGACCAGATCGTGCTGGTCGTGGTCACGAGCGCGCATCGCGGCGAGGCGTTCGCGGCGTGCGAGTTCGTGATGGACTACCTGAAGACCGAGGCGCCGTTCTGGAAGAAGGAAACGACGCCGGAAGGAACGCGCTGGGTCGATGCCCGCGACAGCGACGACGCCGCGCGCGATCGCTGGGAGCCGAAGCCATGATGACAGGCCGTGACGGACCGGTGCTGGCGGCCCTGGCGGCGGTCGGCGCCGGGGCCGTCATCGGTGCCTGGCTGCGATGGGGGCTCGCCTACTGGCTCAACCCGAAGCTCGAGCACCTGCCGCTGGGCACGCTCACGGCGAACCTCGTCGGCGGCTACCTGATCGGGATCGCGGTCGCGGTGTTCGCGGCCCATCCCGCCTTGTCCCCGTTCTGGCGCCTGCTGATCGTCACTGGCTTCCTCGGTGGCCTGACCACGTTCTCGACGTTCTCGGCCGAGAACGTGGCCCTGCTGGCCAGTGGAGCGTGGGGTGGGGCGCTGTTGCACGCCGGCCTGCACCTTGCCGGTTCGCTGGTCGCGACTGCGATGGGGATCGTGAGCGTCCGGGCGTTCACCTGATGGCCCGCGCCACCGGGGTTGGTTCCGGGCAGCGCGGTTGACGCCAGCGAGGTTGGCTGTCTATATTACTGACCGGTCAGTTATTAACTAGCTCGTGCCATGCCGCCCGCCCGCCTTGCCCTTCCGCTCATGGCCGCGCTGTCAGTCGTCCTTGGCATCACCGCCTGCTCGAAGGGCCCGGTGGCGACCGAAGACGTTCGGCCGGTCCGCACGCTGACGGTCAATCCGCGTTCCACCAGCGCAGCCGTGGACTTCGCCGGCGAAGTGCGGCCGCGCGTCGAGACGCGGGCCGGCTTCCAGGTGGCGGGCCGCATGACGCAACGGTTCGTCGAGGTGGGCCAGCTGGTCAGGCAGGGCCAGCCGCTGGCGACGATCGATCCGCAGGACTACCGCCTCGTGGCCGAGGCCTCGGAGGCCGCGCGCACCTCCGCGCAGGTCGACCGCGACCAGCAGCGCGCCGACTACAAGCGCTTCGAGGACCTGCAGGCGAAGGGCTTCATCAGCCAGGCGGAACTCGACCGCCGCAAGGCGAGCCTCGACGCGGCCGAGGCGCGCTATGCGCAGGCGGTGGCCAATGCGCGCGTCACCGGCAACCAGACCGGATACGCGACGCTGCGCGCGCCGCACGACGCCGTCGTCATGGCGATCGACGCCGAGGTCGGACAGGTCGTGGCCGCTGGTCAGTCGGTGGTCCGCCTGGCGCAGACGGGCGAGAAGGAAGTGCTCATCGGCATTCCGGAACAGCAGCTTGCCGCACTGAAGGGCGCCAACGAGATCAGCGTCCGGCTGTGGTCCGGCGGTGCGCCGATCAAGGGCACGTTGCGTGAACTGTCGCCCGTCGCCGATCCGGCCACGCGGACCTTTCCCGCGCGCATCGGCCTGGTCAACCCGCCCGCCACCGCGGCACTCGGCATGACGGCGACGGTGTCGTTCGCCATCCCGCTGCCACAGCCGGTCATCACGCTGCCGTTGCAGGCGTTGCTGGTCGAATCCGGGTCCACGCACGCATGGCGCTACGACGCTGCCACGGGCACGGTGCACCGGACGCGCGTGAGCATCGGCAACGTCGCCGGCAACGAAGTGGTGGTGACGGAAGGCCTCAATGCGGGCGACGTGGTCGTCACCGCCGGCGCGCATCAGCTGAAGGAAGGCCAGAAGGTCAAGCTGCTCTCGGAGGTCGGCTCACCGGCGGAACCGGCCGGCACCACCACCGTGAAGCCTGACGGCGCGAAGAAGGGCTGACCGTGGCGCGCAGCCGCCTCAATCTCTCCGCGTGGGCGCTGGACCACCAGCCGCTGCTGCGCTACCTGATGGCGGTGCTGCTGATCGGCGGCGTTTTCGCCTTCACCGCGCTCGGGCAGGACGAGGACCCGCCGTTCACGCTCCGCGGAATGGTCGTGCGCGCCTACTGGCCGGGTGCGACGGCCCAGCAGATGGCCGAACAGGTCACCGACAAGATCGAGAAGAAGCTGCAGGAAACGCCATACCTCGACAAGCTCAGGTCCTACAGCAAGCCCGGCGAGACTTTGCTCCTGGTGATGCTGAAGGGCTCCACGCCGCCGAAAGAGGTCGTCGGGATCTGGTACCAGGTCCGCAAGAAGGTCGGCGACATCCGCGGCCAGTTGCCCGCAGGACTGCAGGGACCGTTCTTCAACGACGAATTCGGCGACGTCTACGGCATGATGTTCGCCTTCTCGACCGACGGCTTCAGCTACCGCGAGCTGAAGGACTACGTCGAGCAGGCGCGGCAGGAACTGCTGCGGGTGCCGAACGTGGCGAAGGTCGACCTGTTCGGCGTGCAGGACGAGAAGATCTACATCGAGATCTCGCACCGCAAGCTGGCGCAGCTGGGGCTCGACATCGGCCAGCTCGCTCAGCAGCTCAACGCGCAGAACGCGGTCGAAGGCGCCGGCGTCGTCGTGCTGCCCACGGACAACGTGCAGGTGCGCATCACCGGCGAGTTTCGCGCGGTCGAGGACTTGCGGCAGCTGCCGATCCGCGCCAACGGCCTCACCTACAAGCTCGGCGACGTGGCCACGATCACGCGCGGCTACATCGATCCGCCGCGCGACAAGATGCGCGCAGGCCGCCGCGGCGACGCCGGGCACGAGGTCATCGGCCTCGGGGTGACGATGGCGAAGGGCGGCGACATCATCGAGCTCGGCAAGGCGCTGGCGCAGGCCGAGCAGCGGATCGAGGCGAACCTGCCGGTCGGCATCGACATGGCGAAGGTGGCGGACCAGCCGCGCGCCGTGTCGAACTCGGTCAACGAGTTCCTGCGCGTGCTGTCGGAGGCGCTCGTGATCGTTCTCGCCGTGTCGTTCGTCAGCCTCGGGCTGCACACCCGGCCGCTGCGCATCGACATGCGCCCGGGTCTCGTCGTCCTGCTGACGATCCCGCTGGTGCTGGCGATCACGTTCCTCGGCATGTGGGCGCTCAACATCAACCTGCACAAGATCTCGCTCGGCGCGCTGATCATCGCGCTCGGCCTGCTGGTCGACGACGCCATCATCGCGGTCGAGATGATGGTGCGGAAGATGGAGGAGGGCTACGACCGGACGGCGGCCGTGACCTTCATGTACGAGTCGACCGCGTTCCCGATGCTGACCGGCACGCTGATCACGGCGGCGGGGTTCCTGCCGATCGCGCTCGCCCGGTCGTCGGCCGGCGAATACACGTTCTCGATCTTCGGCGTCACCGCGCTGGCGCTCGTGATCTCCTGGTTCGTCGCGGTCCTGTTCGTCCCGTTGCTGGGCGTCTGGCTCCTGAAGGCGCCGCCGATGGCACACGACGGCGAGCCGCACGAGCTGTTCACGACCCCGTTCTATTCGGCCTTCAGGCGCCTGGTCGACCGGTGCGTCGAGTGGCGCAAGACGGTCATCGCGATCACGCTCGCGAGCCTGGTGCTCGGCGTCGTCGGTTTCCGCTTCGTCGAGCAGCAGTTCTTCCCGGACTCGATCCGGCCCGAGCTGGTGGTCGACCTGTGGCTGCCGGAGGGCTCGAGCATCGGGGCCACCGAGACGGAAACGAAGAAGTTCGAACAGTGGCTGTCGGAGCAGCCGGAGGTCGAGCACTGGGTCAGCTACGTCGGGATCGGCGCGCCGCGCTTCTACCTGCCGCTGGACCAGCAGTTCAACAACACGAACCTCGCCGAGGTCATCGTCACGCCGCGTTCGCTGGCGGAGCGCGACGCGCTGCGTGCGCGGATGATCGAGCTGTTCCGCAACGACTTCCCGAACCTGCGTGGCCGCGTGAAGCTGTTGCCGCAGGGCCCGCCGGTGTCGTACCCGGTGCAGTTCCGGGTGCAGGGCACCGACATCGCCACGGTGCGTTCGATCGCGGACCAGGTCAAGGACGTCGTTCGCGCCAACCCGAACACCGTGGGCGTCAACGACAACTGGAACGAGCAGGTGAAGTCCCTCAGGTTGACGCTCGACCAGGACAAGGCCCGCGCGCTCGGCGTCTCGAGCCAGGCGCTGGCGAAGGCCGCGCAGACCGTCCTGTCGGGCACCACCGTCGCCCAGTTCCGCGAGGGCAACGAGCTGATCGACATCGTGCTGCGGCAGCCCTACGAGGAGCGCGCGGCGATGTCGCGCCTGGCGGACGCGAACATCCCGACCGCATCCGGCCGGTCCGTGCCGCTGTCGCAGCTCGTGAAGGTCGAACTCGGATGGGAGCCCGGCGTCGTGTGGCGCGAGAACCGCGACTACACGATCACCGTGCAGAGCGAGGTGAAGGACGGCGTGCAGGGTCCGACGGTGACGGCGCAGATCGAATCGGAACTCGCGGCGCTGCGCGCCCGGCTGCCGCCGGGCTACCGCATCGACATCGGGGGCGCCACGGAGGAATCAGCGAAGGCCGGCCAGTCGATCGCCGTCAACATTCCCCTGATGCTCTTCATCGTGTTCACGCTGCTGATGCTGCAGCTGCATTCGTTCTCGCGCTCGCTGCTCGTGTTCCTGACCGGTCCGCTGGGCTTCATCGGCGCGGCGGCGACGCTGCTGCTGTTCCGGGCGCCGTTCGGCTTCGTCGCGCAGCTCGGCGTGCTCGCGCTGCTCGGCATGATCATCCGCAACTCGGTGATCCTGGTCGACCAGATCGAGCGCGACCGCGCGGCGGGGGTCCCGGCGTGGGACGCGATCGTCGAAGCGGCGGTGCGGCGCTTCCGGCCGATCATGCTGACGGCCGCCGCCGCCGTGCTCGCGATGATCCCGTTGTCGCGCAGCGTGTTCTGGGGGCCGATGGCCGTCGCGATCATGGGCGGACTGATCGTCGCCACGGCGCTGACGCTGCTGTTCCTGCCGGCGCTGTATGCCGCGGCGTTCCGCGTGCGACGCCCGCACGAGGTGCCTGCGACCGGGTCCGTGCCGCTGCCCGCCTGAGCGCGCGCCTGCGCGCGGGAAGGGCGCGCGATGTTCTACGTTCAGTCGAACGCGAGCGAGTAGACCAGGTCGAGCGCGTTGGTGCTGCCCGCGCGCGCAATGATCGAAAGCCGCCGCGTGAGCTGGAAGTTCAGCGCGACGAAGTAGTCGGATCCGCTCAGCGCCTGTTCGAACGTCACGTGCAGCTGGTCGTTGATCCGCTTTCCGAGCGCCACGAAATCACCGGCGGCCGAACTGGAACTGCCTCGGCGCAGCGTGCCGGCCACCGTTTCGCGCGGCAATATCGAGCTGCCGCCCTGGTAGCCCGACCGGACGCCGAATTCGTCGATGCCGAGCGAACGCATGATGTTCGACGCGGCGCCGCCCGACTGCCCGGCAAAGATCGCACTCGCCGCGGCCGACAGCATCGCCGCTTCCTGGCCCTCGCCCGCGCCCGGCGGGCGCCCGAGAACCAGCCAGTTGAGCCGCTCGACGTCGGACATCGCGACGTCGGAGTGCAGCTGCACGATCGGCGCGAGGGCGGTGCCCGCGATCAGCACGCCGACCTCGACCGGCAATCCGGTGCGCACCGCCAGCACGTTGAGGGCGGGATTGCCCAGAGGACCGGAGAACGTCACCAGGCCACGCTGGATCTGCAACCTCTGCCCGTAGCCGTTGTAGACGCCGTCGACGATGCGCACGGTGCCGACCGCCTGCAGCTGCGTCGGACGCCCGGTGACGGCGACGCCGCCAGCCAGGCGGGCCTCGAGTCCGGCGCCGCGAATGTAGAAGCGCTGGCCCAGCCGTGCATCGACCTTCAGCACGACGTCCATCGGCGGGGCGGCCTGCCTTTCCTGCCGCGGCTGCTCGCGCTGCACGACGACGACGTCGCCGGGCAAGGTGCGCGGACCGCGCAGCGACGAGAAGTCGATGTAGGCGCCGTCGACGGTCGGCGTCGCGTACAGCTCCGCGCGCCTGGGCGTCAGCGTGATGCCGCCTTCGCCGCTCACCACCATCCAGCGGTCGCGTCGCTGCAGGATCGGCAGCCGGGTTGCCGTGATGCCGATGCTGCCCGTCAGCGTCTGCAGCGCCACGCGGCCGGTGACCTTCAGCGTGCCTGGCTGGCCGGTCGTGAGGGCGCCGAGCGCGCGTGCCTCGTCGGGCGGCACGCGCGCCTCGCCGGTGAACGTCATCTCGTCGAGCACCAGCACGCCGTCCTCGAGCGCGGCATTGAGCGTGCCGTTCTCCAGCCGGAAGCCCTGTTCGATCCAGACGAGCCGCAGGTCGCGCCCCCGCACCTGGCCGTTGGCGCTTGGGTTGCCCGGCGTGCCGCCGATCGCCGCCTGCACCGTGGCCGAGCCCTGGATCTGCACGGTGTCGACGATCAGCGGGCCCATCCATCCGAGGTCGGGCAGCGTCGCGTCGAGGTTCACGCGGAAGGGCCGGTCCTGGGCGAGTCGCAGCTGTGCCGGGTCGACGTAGGCGTCGATCGTGGCGTCGACCTTGCCGAGCGCGCGGCCGCGCAGGTACGCGGTGCCGGTCACCCGGTTGTCGACGATGCTCAATGCCGCGCCGACGTCGCTCACGCCGATCGAGTGGATCGCGTCGGCGCCGCTGTACAGGTCGCCGCTCGTGCGCTCGACCACGAAGATGCCGGCCAGGGCCTCCGCGTACTCGAGGTTCCAGCGGCCGGCGAGCGTGAGCGGCTGCGGATCGGCCGCCGTCGTTCGCACGGTGCGCCGCGCGGCCCGCGCGCGCGGGTTGAGGGCCTGCGGCTGCAGGTTGGCGAAGGCGCCGAAGGTTCGCCAGCGCCCGTCGCCGCGGGAGAGCTCGACCTCGGTGAAGCGCGTTTCACGCACCGTGAGCCGCGCCGGACCGAGCGCGATGCGGGCGGCCGCGACGTGCAGCGGCGCCGTGCCGTCGAGCAGGAGGTCGAGCGGCTTGCCGGCGGCCAGCGAATCCACCTTGCCCCGCCACGCGTCCTGCAGCCAGCCGCCGCTCGCCCGCAGCGCCAGCGGTTCTCCGGTTTCCGTCTTCGCGTCCAGTGCGATGGCGTGCGCCGACGTCGTTCCCTTCGCCGTCAGGCTGGCGGTGGACAGCCACAGTTCCGGCCGGCCCGGCGCCTTGTGCCCGGTCAGCATCACCTCGACGTCGAGCGGCGCGTCCGGGGCCAGGCCGCCGCGCAGCCTGGCATCGAGCTTTCCGACCCGTTGCTGGCCGGGCAGCAGCAGTGCTGCCCCGGTCGCCGTGGCTTCTATCCATGGCGACTGCGCCGTGCCGCCCAGTTTGCCCTGCGCCGATACGCTGCCGCCGAGCGACGCGACAAGGTCGCCGAGGCGCGGCACTTCGATGTCGAACGACAGTTCGCGGCCGTCGCCCATGCCGCCGCTCGCGCGCAGCCGCGCGTCGCCGGACACGACCTCGGTGTCGACGTCGAAGCGGTCGCCGTTCAGCTGCAGGTTCGCGCGGCCCTCGATCGGTCGTCCGTACAGCCGGCTGTCGCTCAGCTCGACTTCGGCGCGTCCGCGCCGCACTGGCTGCAGCGTGCCGTCGACGTTCAGCCGGCCGTTGAGGCGCGTGTCGACGCCAGCGACGAACTTCGACAGGTCGAGCGCGCGAAACTCGCCGCGCAACTGCGCTGCCATCGCCTGGCCGAGCTGGATGCGACCGCTGACGTCGGCGCGGCCTTCGCCGAGGCGCGCGATGGCCCGCTCGATGGCGACGACGTCACCGGCCACGGTGACGTCGAAGTCGAGGTCGATGGGAAGACCGCGCGCATTGGTCGCGCGGCCGTCGAAGTGGTGCCGTCCCGGCCCGGACTCGAAGTCGAGCTGACCGGAGACCTGCGTGGCCGTCGCGGACGTGTGGAGGCGCGCCGCGTCGATGCCCCTGAAGGTCACCTTGCCGCGGATCGTGCCGTCCGCGGATCGGACCGCGCCGGCTTGCGCGCTGCCGCCCGCGCCTTCGATCCGCTCCAGTGCGAGGTCGAGCGCCGCGGCCGACCAGCGCAGCGTGCCCCGCGCCGACTGCACCGGCAGGCGCTGGCGGTCCACGGGTCCGGGCAAGGCGTTCGTCAACTGGAACGGTCCGGCGAGAGTGAAATCGGTGCCGGGTTGCGGCTGCAGATCCGCCGTGCCCGCCAACCGCATGGCGGGGACATTGGGCAGCCACTTGTCCGGCTCGAAGTCCGCGATCGCCAGCGACAGCGCGGCGAGCGGCACGGGCGCGAACGGCGTGAGGCGCGCCCGCGCGTCGAGGCGGCCGGCGGCGTTGTCGCTGCGAGCGACGAGCGCCACGTCCAGCAACGAGCCACTGGCGTCCAGCACCGCCTGCACGGGCTTGTCGAGCACGATCGACCGCAGCTCCGCGTGGGCCGAGAGCGGGAACGGACGGGCGGCACCCAGCGAGCCGGCGAGCACCGCTTCCGACGGTCCGTACCGGGCGCTCGCGTGCTCGATCCGGATCGCGTCTGCGCCGGCCTGTCCGCGCAGGCGGACGTCACGGACCACGTGCGGCTCACGGCCGCGTTCGCCCAGTCGCAACTCGCCGATCGTCACGTCGCGCAGGCGCAGGGACAGCGGCAGCGCGAGCGATGCCGGCGCCTCGGGCGAGGACTTCGTGTTCGCTCGGCGCCCAGGCGACGATCGCCGACGCGGCCGAAAGCTGCGCCAGGTCGATGACCCGGCTCTGCAGGCTGAGTTGCGCGGGATTCACCACGACGTTCGGTCGCCACCAGCGCGAAGCCCGGCTCGTCGACCGCAAGCCGTTCGAGCGTGAAGCCTTCGTAGAGCGATCCGCGCACGCCGGTCGCCTGCAGCGTAGGCACGGCCCAGGTCCCCGCCCAGAGGAGCGCGCGCAGGCCGGGGGCCGTGGTGCCCAGCCAGACGGCCAGAAGCCCGATGGCCGCGACCACGGCCGCGGCCGGCACGAGAACGACGACGATCGACGTCAGCCACGGCGGACGACGATGCGGTTCGTCGAGGGCGGACGAGCGGCAGGCGGAGGCGGGATGTCGGCCATGACGCTAGAACGCGATCGCGATCGAGAAGTGCACGCGCACCTGGCTCTCCCGCGCGCCGTAGGCGACGTCGACCGCAAGCGGTCCGGCCGGCGTGCGATAGCGCACTCCCACGCCGACTCCGACCGCCGGATCGAGCGCGCCCCAGTTGTCGGCGGCGTCACCGACATCGACGAACGCCGCCACGCCGAGGTTGCCGTTGAAGCGGTCGGTCCACTTGACGTACTCGGCCGATGCCACGGCGAGCGCGCGACCGCCGATCGTGGCGGTGCCCTGCTTCACGCCGAGGCTCTCGAAGCTGTAGCCGCGGACGGTCGTCGTGCCGCCCGTCCGGAACAGGAAATTCGACGGCACGGCCGCGATGCTGTCCGCCTGCACGTATCCGAGGTCGGCGCGCGCGATGACGACGTCCCGTTCGCCGACCGGGAAGAACTGCTGGATGCGGCCGTAGCCGCGCAGGAAGGCGTCGTCGAGCTGCGTGCCGCTCGCGCCCAGCGGTGCCTTCGAGGCGCACGATGTTGCCGCGGCGCGGATCGACCAGGTTGTCCACGTCGCGCCGCACCCAGCTGTACGTCGTGGACAGGACGCTCAGGCTCTGCCAGTCGGTCACCGGCGTGCGGCGGTTCTCGTGCTCGAAGTTGACCGACCACCGGGTCACGACGTTGTTGCCGATCCGGGGGCCCACCGTGCGGGCTCTCGCCGCGCCCAGGCCCCAGCGCCGCACGTGCAGGTCCTCGACATCGGAGTCCTCGACCAGCACGCCGACGCTGTCCTGGATCCGGTTCGGTTGCGGTGGCAACAGGACGTCGGCGTAGCCGAACCCGCCGGTCTGGTCGAGGCGCGCGCCGGTCAGCAGCACCAACGGACGGTCGAACAGGAGGTTCTGGCGATAGGCGACTTCCACGTGGGGGCCGGTGTTGGTCTCGTAGCCGACGCCGATGCTGATCCGCTTGAGGCGGGATTCGCGGACGACGACTTTCAACGGCACTTCGTCCGGCTGCTCCGGCGTCGGCGGCAGCGTGACGACCGCGTACGAGAAGAAAGGCGTGTCGGTCAGCGCCTGCTGGAATTCGACGAGCGTGGCGCGATCGTAGGGAGCGCCCGGCTTGAACGGGTTGAAGCGTTCCACGAGCGCGACGTCGAAGTGGCTCAGTCCCTCGACCTGCAGTGCGCCGACGGTGTAGGCCGGCCCGCTGTCGATTTCGATCGCGAGCGTCGCGGTCGCGCTCTCGACATCGATGCGCGCCTCGGAATCGACGAGGAGCGCGCCGGCGAAGTGGCGCGCTTCGGTCGACGCGAGCAGGCGCATCTTGGCCTGCTCCCACTCGGCCGAGCGAAACGGGCTACCCGGCTTCAGCGGCCACGCGGCGCGAAGCTCCTCCGCGCGTTGCGCGAAGCGCGGCTCGGCGAGCGCGCCGGTGAACTTCAGGTCCACGGAGGCGACCCGGGTCAGCGGCCCGAGGTCGACGATCAGCCGGTAGCGGGGGACGCCGGATGCGGCGGGCTCGAAGCGCAGCTTCGGATCGAAGTATCCCTCGGTGGCGAGGGCCTCGCGCGCCGCGCGTTCGGCGCGTCGCAGTTCGCGCTCCTCGTCCGCCTCGTCTGCGTCCGGGCCGAGCGTGAAGCGGACGAGGGCGGCGTCCACGACGCTGGCCAGCGCCCTCGGCAGCCCCGGTGCCGCGGTCGCGACCGGGCTCGCGTCCTGCGTGGCCGCACGGAGCGGCCAGGCAAGCATGAGGACGGCGACGACGGCGAGGAAGCAGCGGAACACGATGTGGTACGGGGCGGGCCGGCAATGCTGGAAACACACCGTGGCGGCAGGGCGCCGATGCTAGCAGGGGGCCTGGGCGCCTCTTCGTCGGCTTGAAAGGCTACACCCCGGCCCAAAGTACCCGCTAACCAAAGGGCCATTGCGCACACCATCCATGAGACTCGACAAGCTCACGACCAAGTTCCAGGAAGCGCTGCAGGAAGCGCAGTCCATCGCCGTCGGCCACGACAACCAGTACATCGAGCCCGTGCACGTGCTGCTCGCGATGCTCCGGCAGGACGACGCCGGGACGAAGTCGCTGCTGCAGCGCGCGGGAGTCAACGTCGCGGCGCTCGCCGGCGCCCTGGACAGCGCCGTCAAGCGCCAGCCCCAGGTGAAGGGCGGCGATGGCCAGGTGCAGATCGGCCGCGACCTCACGGCCGTCCTGAACGCCACCGACAAGGAAGCACAGAAGCGGGGCGACAGCTACATCGCGAGCGAGATGTTCCTGCTGGCGGTGGCGGACGACAAGGGCATCGCCGGGCAGCTCGCGCGCGACCACGGCCTGTCGAAGAAGGCGCTGCAGGCCGCCATCGACGCGGTGCGCGGCGGCCAGAGCGTGGACTCGGCCGAAGCCGAAGGCCAGCGCGAGGCGCTGAAGAAGTACACCATCGACCTCACCGAGCGCGCCGAGCAGGGCAAGCTCGACCCGGTGATCGGCCGCGACGACGAGATCCGCCGCGCGATCCAGATCCTGCAGCGGCGCACCAAGAACAACCCGGTGCTGATCGGCGAACCGGGCGTGGGCAAGACCGCCATCGTCGAGGGTCTCGCGCAGCGCATCGTCAACGCCGAGGTGCCCGAGACGCTGAAGGGCAAGCGCGTCCTCGTGCTCGACATGGCGGGCCTTCTTGCCGGCGCGAAGTACCGCGGCGAGTTCGAGGAACGGCTGAAGGCGGTGCTGAAGGAAGTGTCGGCCGAAGCCGGCAAGATCATTCTCTTCATCGACGAGATGCACACGATGGTCGGTGCCGGCAAGGCCGAAGGCGCCATCGACGCCGGCAACATGCTGAAGCCGGCGCTGGCGCGCGGCGAACTGCACTGCATCGGCGCCACCACGCTCGACGAGTACCGCAAGTACATCGAGAAGGACGCCGCGCTCGAGCGCCGTTTCCAGAAGGTGCTGGTCGACGAGCCGAGCGTGGAGGCGACCGTCGCGATCCTGCGCGGCCTGCAGGAACGCTACGAACTGCACCACGGTGTCGAGATCACCGACCCGGCCATCGTGGCCGCGGCCGAGCTGTCGCATCGCTACATCACCGACCGCTTCCTGCCCGACAAGGCGATCGACCTGATCGACGAGGCGGCCGCGCGCATCAAGATGGAGATCGACTCCAAGCCGGAGGTGATGGACAAGCTCGACCGCCGCATCATCCAGCTCAAGATCGAGCGCGAGGCGGTGAAGAAGGAGAAGGACGAAGCGTCGATCAAGCGGCTCGAGCTGATCGAGGCCGAGATCGCGCGCCTGGAGCGCGAGTACGCCGACCTCGACGAAGTGTGGAAGGGCGAGAAGGCGGCCGTGCAGGGCACGCAGCACATCAAGGAAGAGATCGAGAAGCTGCGCGTGCAGATGGAGGATCTCAAGCGCAAGGGCCAGTACGACAAGCTCGCCGAGATCCAGTACGGCAAGCTGCCGCAGCTGGAAGCGCAGATGAAGCAGGCGGAGAAGGCCGAGGCGCCCAAAGGCAAGCCGAAGCTGCTGCGCACCCAGGTCGGTGCGGAGGAAATCGCCGAAGTCGTCTCGCGCGCCACCGGCATCCCGGTCAGCAAGATGATGCAGGGCGAGCGCGACAAGCTGCTGAAGATGGAAGGGTTCCTGCACCAGCGCGTGGTCGGCCAGGACGAGGCCGTTCGGCTCGTCTCGGATGCCATCCGCCGTTCGCGTGCGGGCCTGTCGGACCCGAACCGTCCGTACGGCTCGTTCCTGTTCCTCGGCCCCACCGGGGTCGGCAAGACCGAACTGACCAAGGCGCTCGCCGAGTTCCTGTTCGACACCGAGGAAGCGCTGATCCGCATCGACATGAGCGAGTTCATGGAGAAGCACTCGGTCGCGCGGCTGATCGGCGCGCCGCCGGGCTACGTCGGCTACGACGAAGGCGGCTACCTGACCGAGGCGGTGCGCCGCAAGCCCTACGCGGTGATCCTGTTCGACGAGGTCGAGAAGGCGCACCCGGACGTGTTCAACGTCCTGCTGCAGGTGCTCGACGACGGCCGCATGACCGACGGGCAGGGCCGCACCGTGGACTTCAAGAACACGGTGATCGTGATGACGTCGAACCTCGGCTCGCACGAGATCCAGCGGCTGGCGGGTGAGGAACCGGACGTGATCAAGGACACGGTGATGGGCGAGGTGCGGAAGCACTTCCGGCCGGAGTTCATCAACCGGATCGACGAGATCGTCGTGTTCCACGCGCTCGACAACTCGCAGATCCAGGCGATCGCGAAGATCCAGATCAAGCGCCTCGAGCAGCGGCTGGCCGCGCAGGACATGAAGCTCGACGTCAGCGACGCGGCGCTCGCCGAGGTGGCGAAGGTCGGCTTCGATCCGCTCTATGGCGCACGGCCGCTGAAGCGCGCGATCCAGCAGCAGATCGAGAACCCGGTGGCGCGACTGGTGCTCGAAGGCCGGTTCGGACCGAAGGACGTGATTCCGGTCGACTTCAGGAAGGGCGAGTTCACGTTCGAGCGGATCGTCCACTGACGCGCTCCGGGGGCTCGCCGGAGGACGTCGGCACGGCAACAAGGAAGTAGCATCCCGACGGTCAGGGGGCCGAACGATCGTCCGGCCCCGGCCTGACCTGGATGATCGGAGGCCGGCGTGTACCTCATGCGACAAGCCACTCGCGTGGCATGGCTCGCCGTGTTCGCGGCCTTGCTGGGAGGCTGCGCGACGGCCCTGCCGTCGCTCGAAGGCCGCGCGGCCACGCAGGCGCTGGAAGACACGGCGGACACCCGGCTCGGACGGGCCGTGCAGGCCGACGTGGCGGCCCACCCCGGCAAGACCGGCATCCACCCGCTGCTGAACCCGCGCGACGCGTTCGCCGCCCGCGTGCTCCTCGCGGCATCGGCGGAGAAGTCGATCGACGCCCAGTACTACATCTGGCACGGCGATGCCGTCGGCGTCCTGATGTTCGAGGCGCTGTGGCAGGCCGCCGAGCGCGGGGTGCGAGTGCGCCTGCTGCTGGACGACGCGAACACCGGCGGACTCGACCCGACGATCGCGGCGCTGGATGCCCATCGGAACATCGAGGTGCGCCTGTACAACCCGTTCGTGCAGCGCGCCTCGCGGCTGGCGGGTTACCTCACCGACTTCACGCGCCTCAACCGGCGCATGCACAACAAGTCCTTCACGGTCGACAACCAGATCACGGTGGTCGGCGGCCGGAACATCGGCGACGAGTACTTCGGGGCGGGAAGCGGAGTGGTCTTCGCCGATCTCGACGTCATCGCCGTGGGGCCGGCCGTGCCCGCAGTGTCGAAGCAGTTCGACCTCTACTGGAACAGCGCGTCCGCCTACCCGGCGGCGGCCTTCGTTGCGCCGGCCGGCACCGACGCCGCAGCGCGACTGGCCGCCCAGTTCAGCGCGACGCGTGCGGACAAGGAGTCGGTCGAGTACATCGAGGCCGTTCGCGCGACGCCGATCGTGGGCGACATCCTTGCGCGGCGGCTGGCATTCGAATGGGCGGCGGCCCGGCTGGTGCACGACGATCCGGCCAAGACGCTCGATACCGAAGGTCGCATCGATCTGCTGCTCTTTCCGGAACTCGTGCGGATGCTCGGTGCGCCGGAGAAGTCGCTCGATCTCGTCTCCCCGTACTTCGTGCCGGGCGATGGCGGAACCGCGGCCCTGGTCGCCCTGGCGGGCCGCGGCGTCAAGGTGCGCATCCTCACCAACTCGCTGGCGGCGTCCGACGTGGCGGCGGTCCACGCCGGGTATGCGAAGCGCCGTCGCGACCTGCTGAAGGCCGGCGTCCAGTTGTTCGAACTGAAACCGAATGCGGTGCAGGCGACGCGCGACGACAAGATGGGCTACGGGTCCAGTTCGTCGTCGGGGTTGCACGCGAAGACGTTCGCCGTCGACGGCTCGCGTGTATTCGTCGGTTCGTTCAACTTCGACCAGCGGTCCGCGCGCCTGAACACCGAGATGGGCCTGCTGATCGACAGTCCGTCGCTGGCCCGGTCGCTCGCGTCGGCATTCGATTCCACGATTCCGCAGGTCGCCTGGGAAGTGCGGCTGGCGTCGGATGGCGACAGTCTCGAGTGGATCGAGCGGAGCCCGGCGGGAGAGAAGATGTACCCCACCGAACCCGGCACGACCGCGCTGCGGCGGCTTGGCGTCGGCGCGATGTCGATCCTGCCGATCGAATGGTTGCTCTGATGCGAGGCCGCGCGGCGCCGGTGCGCCGCTGACCCCGCCCCAGTGCTCAGTGCAGCGGCGTCGCCGGCCGGTCCTCGGCTTCTTCCGGCGGTTCCGCGTGCACGACGTGGCCCGCCGCCGTCGGGAAGAGCGGGGCGCCGCAGTCGTCGCAGAACTCCAGCGGGAAGCGGTGCGAGTGCGCGACCGACTTGACCACGCCGACCGCCCGCAGCGCCTTCTCGACCTCTTCCAATGTCGGCTCTTCCTCGTCGCCGAGCAAGGGCCAGACCACGCCTTCGACGACTTCGTCCTCGTCGGTCGACTTTGCGAGGCCGACGCGCACTTCCGCCCCGGACTGTCCGTTCGGGTCGGCGAAGATGCCGTAGGCCGCCGACAGGCTGCCTGGCGAGAAGTCGTAGGACAGCTTGAGGTAGGCGACGGCCGCCTCGAGGGAGAATTCGCGCAGCTCGCGGTCCGCGAAGCGCAGCGCCGCGTGGAACGCATTGGGCGACAGCACGCGGAATCGGCAGCCGGTCATCACCGGCTGCAGGACGTTGGTCACCTGTTCGCGGAACGCCGCAAGCGCCTCGATCTTCGCGTCCGGATCGACGCCGAGCTGCTGCCAGTGGAACAGGGGACCGCCGGCCGGCGTCGCCACGGCCGCCAGGACGTAGCGCGTGTCGGCCAGCATCGCGACCGGCTCGCGCAGTTTCTTCGGATCGACGTGCAGCGCGACGCGCTCGACGGCGGCGTCACCGAGCTGTTCGGTGAGCCGGCGCACGTCGGAGAACGCCTCCGGCAACTGGTCGATCGAGTACAGGTGGTCGGCGATGGCGACCCGGGTGTCCCGCGCGAGGAGGTGGCCGGACAGCTGCGCGGTGAGGTTCTCGACCACGCCCGTGGACAGCGTGGTCGCAGGCAGGCGGTAGCGCGACCACGCGAGCAGCGGCAGCGTGAGCAGCAGGACGTCGTGCGGCCGGGCGTCGATTTCGACGAGCGTCGATTCGGCGCAGCTCTCCGCCATGTCGGCCAGGTCGTCGTACGCGCGCTGGCTGGAACTCGCCAGTTCGTCCAGCGCCGCTTCGATCGCGTCGTCGTTGCGGCGGGCGAGTCGTTCGTTGATCAGCTCGATCAGGCGACGCTGCCAGAGCTGGTCCTCGATGCGGCTGCCGGACTCCGAGAGTCGGCGGGCCATCTTGACGAGCGTGGAAGCGTCGGCTGACTGGCGGGCGCGTGTACCGGCACGAGTGCGGCGCATGCGAAGTTCCTGCGGGGAAGGGGGGCGGGATTATCGCACCTTGGAGGGGCGTGGCCCGCCTTCAGCCTGTGCGGCGAATCCGGGGTGCCGACTTCGGCGAGAGCGGTCGAAGCGCCGACTCGGCCTTCAGGAATTCGGTGAACGCATCGATGTCGAGCGGTCCGCCGACATGGTCCCGGCCTTCGCGCAGCACGCGGAAACTGTCGCCGCCGGAAGCGAGGAAGCTGTTGACGGTCACGCGCACGTCGTCGGTGGGGTCGATCGCCCGGCCATTGAGGCGCATGCCCTCGACGCGGCTGCCGTGAGGGCGGCGGCTGTCCCATTGGTAGGAAAAACCGCTCGACGGCTGCAGGATCCGCACACGCTCCTTCCGGGCCACGCTCCACTGCTGCTCGAGCAGCGTCTTCAGCTGCGCGCCGGTGAGCGTCATCGTCACCAGGCTGTTGCCGAAGGGTTGCGTGGTGTAGGCATCGGCGTACGTCACCGTGCCGTCGGGTCCGCTTGCGTGCAGCGACGCGCGGACGCCACCCGGGTTCGTGAACGCGACCTCGGCGCCGTTGCCGCGGGTGGCCGCCAGCTGGGCGTCGGCGATCAGGCGACCGAGCGCGTGGTCGCCGCCGGCGCCGGGTCGACGCTCGAACGGCGCGGAGATCCGGCCGACCGGCCGATTGGCCAGCGGCGCCGCGGCATCGCGATACGCCGCGACGATTGCCGCGACCGTCGGGTCCGCGGGCAGGGGCGGGAAGTCCGCGGCGATCCTCGGATCGCCTTCGGCCCCATTCACCACCGGAACATTGCGCGCGCGTGTGTGCGAGCGCACCACATCGCCCGTCGCCCGGTCGATGGCGATGTCGATCACGGAGACGAGCCGACCGAACGAGGCGCCCTGGATGACGGGCCGGCCATCGATGTTGCAGTTGTACCCCTGGTGCGTGTGCGCGGACAGCACGGCATCGATCGCGACGTCGAGTTCGCGCTCGATCTCGAAGATGGCGCCGCGCGGGTTGGCGCAGCCGTTGATGCCGCCATCCGCGTCGCCGCCTTCGTGGACGACGGCAACGATCGCCTGCACGCCCTCGGCCTGCAGCGCCTTCGCCTGCTCGTTGAGGACGCGGGCCTCGGCGACGAAGCGGACGCCCGCGACACCGCTGGGCACCACGATGCCGGGCGTGGAACGCGTGACGACGCCGATGAAACCGACGCGGACGCCGCCGATCGACTTGACGAAGGTGGGCGCGAAGAGCGGCTGGCCGGTCGAACGGTCCAGCACGTTGGCGGCGAGGAACGGGAAGCGCGCCCCGGTGTACGCGAGCCGCGGGCAACTCTGCCGGTGCGTGCTGCTCGCCGCACTGCAGCCGCCCTGCGCGAGGCGCTTCAGTTCGTCGACGCCGTGGTCGAATTCGTGGTTGCCGACGACGTTGAAGTCGATGCCGATCGCATTCATCACCTCGATCGTCGGTTCGTCGTGGAAGAGCCCGGAGATCAGCGGCGAGGCGCCGACGAGGTCGCCGCTCGAAACGACGACGTGCTGCGGGTGTTCCGCGCGCAGCCGCGCGACGAGGGTCGCCAGGTGAGCCGCGCCGCCGGCGCGAACGCGCCTCGTCCTGGCGGGATCGGACGGATCCGGCACTTCGACTGCGTTCTCGCCCGGTTCGAGGTGACCGTGCAAGTCGTTGAACGCGATGATCCGCACGGGAACCAGGCTGCCCTGCGATCGGCTCGCTGGCGCGACCAGGAGTGCCAGTGTGGCGATCGAGGCGACGGTGACGGCTCTGGTCCAGCGGTTCATGCGCTCTCCCGGTTCGGGCGCGCATTATGGCTGGGGCCGCCACCTGCTCTGCTACATTTCCCGGCCCTCCCTGCTTCGCCGCGCATGACCACAACGGCTGCTCCGATTCCGGTGCGAAACGACGTCGAAGTGATCGGCCTCGTCGGGCTCGCGCACGGCACGTCGCACTTCTTTCACCTGATGCTGCCGCCGCTGTTCCCGTGGCTGATGAAGGACTTTTCGCTCAGCTACACCGAAGCCGGCATGTTGATGACCGTCTTCTTCGTCGTGAGCGGAGTGGGGCAGGCGGTGGCCGGGTTCGTCGTCGACCGCATCGGCGCGCGGCCGGTGCTGTTCGCCGGCATCGGCATGCTCGCGCTGTCCGGCATCGTGCTCGGCGTGGCGACCACGTACCCGATGCTGATGCTCGCGGCGGCGGTGGCGGGGTGCGGCAACAGCATCTTCCATCCGGCGGACTTCACGCTTCTGAACCGCCGCGTCGCCCAGCCTCGCCTCGGCCACGCCTTTTCGGTGCACGGACTTTCCGGAAACCTCGGCTGGGCGGCCGCGCCGGTGTTCATGGCGGGCATCGCCGCGACGGCGGGCTGGCACGTCGCGGGGTTCGCCGCCTCCGGCGTCGGCGCCGTCGTGCTCGCCATCCTGTGGTGGCGCCGCGACGCGCTCGACGACGCGGCGGCGGAAGTCGTCGCGCCGGCGCACGAGGCGGGCATTCCGGTTCCTGCGCATCAGCTCTCGTTCCTCGCGTCGCCTGCCGTGTGGCTGTGTTTCGCGTTCTTCTTCCTGACGACGTCCGCGTTCGGGATCCTGCAGAACTACGCGCCCGCCATCCTCGGCAACGTGTACGGCGTGTCGCTGGTGCTCGCCACGGCGGGGCTGACGTCGTATCTCGCCGGCAGCGCGGCCGGGACGATTACCGGCGGCTTCATCGCCACGCGGAGCGAACGCAACGAGCGCGTCATCGCGATGGCACTGGGACTCGCGGCGGTGATGGCGTTGCTGCTGGCGAGCGGGTGGGTGTCGTCATCCCTGCTGTTGCCGATGATGGCGGTCATGGGATTCGGCGTGGGAACCGCAGGCCCGAACCGCGACCTGCTGGTGCGGCGCGCTGCGACGAGCCAGTTCGGCAAGGCGTCGTTCGGCCGTGTCTACGGCTTCGTCTACTCGGGGCTGGACACGGGGCTGGCGCTGTCGCCGCTCCTGTTCGGCCCGCTGCTCGACGCCGGTCGGTTCAACGCGGCCCTGACGGCCGTGGCGGTCCTGCAGGCCGCGTCGCTGCTCACGGCGATGCGCGTCGGTGTCACGGCGCGCGCGAAGACCTCACCACGCGAGGCAAATGCATGAGCCAGCCGATGCCGACAACCGATCTCTGTGATGCGAACGAAGGCGCGCTCGCCGACGGCTCGCTGCGCGTCTTCGACCCCGGCCTCATCGCGCTCGGCGGGCGGGTGGCGTTCGCGGGTCCGGCGGTGACGCTCAAGGTGTTCGAAGACAACTCGCTGATCGCCGACGCCGTGAAGACGCCGGGCGACGGCCGCGTGCTCGTCGTCGACGCCGGCGGCAGCCGGCGCTGCGCGGTGTTCGGCGGCAATCTCGCCGCCGCCGCCGCGGGCAACGGCTGGGGCGGAGTGATCATCAACGGCTGTGCGCGCGACTCGGGCGAGATCGACGCGACGGACGTCGGCGTGCGCGCGCTCGCGCTGCATCCGCGCCGCTCCGTGAAGCGGGGCGAAGGCCAGCGCGATGTCGCGGTGACTTTCCTCGGCGTGACGGTGCGGCCGGGCGAGTGGATCTACGCGGACGCCGACGGCGTGCTGGTCAGCTCGACCGCGCTGACGGTCTAGCGATCTCGCCGCGCCCGCCAGTACGGGCGCTGCGCAGGCCAGGCCATGCAGCAATCGCCTTTACGCGGGGGGCTGCGACCTTCCAGCTGCAGCGTGTAGCATCACGCGCATCACACCCCACGTCGCGCGGAATCCGGAGCCGTTGGCATGTCGGTCATCGCGGTAGTCAATCGGAAGGGCGGGAGCGGCAAGAGCACGCTCGCCACCCACATCGCCGCGTACTGCGCGCTCAGGGGTGCGGCCGTCGCCATCGCCGACATCGACCGCCAGCAGTCGACGCGAGCCTGGCTGCGCCAGCGCAAGGCGCAACTGGCCGGCGAGTCGATGCGGATCACGGCCTGGAACGTCGATCCACGCTCGTTCGTTCGCCCGCCGGTGGGCATCGATCACGTCGTCATCGACACTCCGGGCGGGCTCACCGGCCTCGATCTGGCGCGCGTGGTCATGTATGCGGATGCGCTCGTGGTGCCGATCGGCGCGTCGATCTTCGATCGGGAGTCGGCGGCGGCGTGCCTGGCCGAGTTGCGCACGCTTCCCCGCGTGACCTCCGGACGGTGCCGCATCGGTGCGATCGGCATGCGCGTCGAGGCGCACAGCGAATCGGCCGAGGCATTGCTTGGCTGGTCCCTCGAGCAGAAGCTGCAGATCCTCGCCGTGCTGCCACAGTCGTCCGCCTATGTCAGCTGCATCGACAAGGGGCTGACCCTGTTCGACCTTCCCCTCGATGAAATCGAAGCGGACCTCGCACACTGGAAGCCGCTGCTGCAGTGGCTGCGTCCTCTGGTGCGCCCTGCGGCGAACGCGAGCGAAGCGCTCCCGGGCAACGCGGTCGCGGCAAAGAGCGCCGACGCGCCTGTCGTCGATCAGCCGCGGCCCGGACCTTCACCGTCCCACGTGAGGCCGCTCGGACCCGCGGTCGCCGTCGAGCGAAGCGACCCGAGACCCTTCGCCCCGAAAGAGAAGCCCGCACCGTCGAAAGGTGGCCTGCTCGGCGGGCTGGTCATTCCCGGCTTCCTGCATCGCAGGTCCTAGCTCTTCCCTGCGTTGGTCGCGACCGGCCGTCGCGCGCCGGTGGCGTGCTTTTCAGAACCGCCAATGCCATTTCGCATCGAGAAATACCGCATCTTGCGAAGCAGCAGGGGTGCTTTCGCGTTGGCAAAAGCGGCGTCGTATCGTGAAATGAAATTGCTAAGTGACTGAATTGAATAAATAAAAAATATAGTCTTATAAAAGTTATTTGACTTGCTGCGGCGCGCAAGCCCTCGTACGATGGATCCCATCCGTGGACGACAATGTTGGCGCACGGAACGGCTCGTGGAACCGATTTTTCGAACTTGGAGGATTGCATGACGGCACGTGAACTCGAGGCTCAGCGCCTGCAGAAGGAATGGAACGAGAACCCGCGTTGGAAGGGAATCAAGCGCGGGTTCACCGCCGAAGACGTCGTTCGCCTGCGCGGCTCTGTGCAGGTCGAGCACACCCTCGCGAAGCGCGGTGCGGAGAAACTGTGGCGACTGATCAACGACGAGCCGTTCGTCAATGCGCTCGGCGCGCTGACCGGCAACCAGGCGATGCAGCAGGTGAAGGCCGGCCTGAAGGCCATCTACCTGTCCGGCTGGCAGGTCGCCGGTGACGCGAACCTGGCCGGCGAGATGTATCCGGACCAGTCGCTGTATCCCGCCAACTCGGTGCCGGCGGTGGTCCGCCGCATCAACAACACGTTCACCCGCGCCGACCAGATCCAGTGGATGGAGGGCAAGAACCCGAACGACCCCGGCTATGTCGACTACTTCGCGCCGATCGTCGCGGACGCCGAGGCCGGTTTCGGCGGCGTGCTGAATGCCTTCGAACTGATGAAGTCGATGATCGAGGCGGGCGCCGCGGGCGTGCACTTCGAGGACCAGCTCGCGTCCGTGAAGAAGTGCGGGCACATGGGCGGCAAGGTCCTGGTGCCGACGCGCGAGGCGGTCGCCAAGCTCGTCGCCGCGCGCCTCGCGGCCGACGTGATGGGCGTGCCGGCGCTGCTCGTCGCGCGCACCGATGCCGAGGCGGCCGACCTCGTGACCTCCGACGTCGACGACAACGACAAGGCCTTCCTGACGGGCGAGCGCACGGTCGAGGGCTTCTTCAAGACCAAGCCTGGCCTGGGGCAGGCGGTGTCGCGCGGCCTTGCCTACGCGCCCTATGCGGACCTGGTGTGGTGCGAGACCGGCAAGCCCGACCTCGCGTACGCGAAGGCGTTCGCCGAGGCCATCCACAAGCAGTTCCCGGGCAAGATGCTCGCGTACAACTGCTCGCCGTCGTTCAACTGGAAGAAGAACCTCGACGACGCGACGATCGCGAAGTTCCAGAAGGAACTCGGCGCGATGGGCTACAAGTTCCAGTTCATCACGCTGGCCGGCTTCCACTCGCTGAACTACTCGATGTTCGAACTGGCCTACGGCTATGCCCGCAACCAGATGAGCGCGTTCGTCGAGATGCAGGAGAAGGAGTTCGCCGCCGCCGAGAAGGGCTTCACGGCAGTGAAGCACCAGCGCGAGGTCGGCACCGGCTATTTCGACGCCGTCACGACGACGATCGAGAAGGAAGCCTCGACCGCCGCCCTGCGCGGATCGACCGAGGACGAGCAGTTCTTCGACAAGAAGGTCGAGAAGAAGGCGGCCTGATCCAGAGGCCTTCCTCCACGAAAAACCGCGGGCTCGCCCCGCGGTTTTTTTATATTGGCAGCACAACGACAACGACCGACGCCATGAGCACGCCTTTCCCGCACCTGCTGGCCCCGCTGGACCTCGGCTTCACCACGCTGGCAAACCGTGTGCTGATGGGCAGCATGCACACCGGACTGGAGGACGGCCGCAAGCACTTCCCGGCCATGGCCGAATACTTCGCCGAGCGCGCACGCGGCGGCGTGGGCCTGATGGTGACCGGCGGGTTCGCGCCGAACATCGAGGGCTGGACCAAGCCGTTCGCCGGCACGCTGGCGACCTCGACGGGCGCACGCCGGCACCGCGTCGTCACCGATGCCGTGCACGCGGAAGGCGGGAAGATCGCCCTGCAGATCCTGCACACCGGGCGCTATGGCTACCACCCGTTGTGCGTGGCGCCGTCGCGCATCAAGAGCCCGATCACGCCGTTCACGCCACGCGAGCTGTCACCGCGCGGGATCGAGCGACAGATCCGCGCCTTCGTCCGCTGCGCGAAGCTGGCGCGCGAGGCCGGCTACGACGGCGTCGAGGTGATGGGCAGCGAGGGCTACTTCATCAACCAGTTCCTGGTCACGCACACCAACCAGCGCGCGGACGAGTGGGGCGGCGCGTACGAGAACCGCATGCGGCTGCCGGTGGAGATCGTGTCGCGGGTCCGCGAGGCGGTCGGGCGCGACTTCATCATCATCTACCGGCTGTCGATGCTGGACCTGATCCCGGACGGCAGCAGCTGGACCGAGGCGGTCACGCTCGCGAAGGCGATCACCGCGGCCGGCACGACCATCATCAACACCGGCATCGGCTGGCACGAGGCAAGGGTGCCGACCATCGCCACGAGCGTGCCGCGCGGCGCCTTCGCCTGGGTGACGAAGAAGATGCGCGAGGAGCTTCGTGCCGCCGGGATCACGATTCCGCTCGTGACCAGCAATCGCATCAACACCCCGGAGGTCGGCGAGCAGGTGCTGGCCGACGGCTGCGCCGACATGGTCAGCCTCGCGCGTCCGCTGCTGGCCGATCCCGACTTCGTCGCCAAGGCGAGGGCGGGCCGCTCGCAGGACATCAACACGTGCATCGCCTGCAACCAGGCGTGCCTCGACCACGCGTTCAAGAACGAGCTCGCGACCTGCCTCGTCAATCCACGGGCGGGCCGCGAGACCGTGCTGCTGATCAAGCCCGCGACGCAACGGAAACGCTACGCCGTGGTCGGCGCCGGCCCCGCCGGACTGGCGGCGGCCACGACGCTGGCCGAGCGGGGCCACGAGGTGCACCTGTACGAAGCCTCGGCCCAGGTCGGCGGGCAGTTCAACATGGCGAAGCGCATCCCGGGCAAGGAGGAGTTCAGCGAGACGCTGCGCTACTTCGCGCGCCGGATCGAAGCGACCGGGGTCCACCTGCACCTGGGCTCGCGCGTCGGCGCCGACGACCTCGTCGCGCGGCAATTCGATGCCGTGATCCTGGCGACCGGCGTCATGGCGCGCGATCCGAAGATCCCGGGGCAGGCGAGCCCGAACGTGCTGAGTTACATCGACGTGCTGCTGCACGGAAAGCCGGTCGGCGAGCGCGTAGCCATCGTGGGGGCAGGCGGCATCGGCTTCGACGTCGCGGAGTTCCTCGTCACGCCGCCTGGCCATTCACCGACGATGAACCTCAAGGAGTGGCTGGAAGAGTGGGGCGTGGCCGATCCGGCCGAGGTGCGCGGCGGTGTCGTTCGCGCGCGGCCGTCGCCGCCGGCGCGCAAGGTGACCCTGCTCCAGCGCAAGGCGGGCAAGCTCGGCAAGGGACTCGGCAAGACCACGGGCTGGATCCACCGCGCCGCGCTGCTGATGAAGAACGTCGAGATGATCGGCGGCGTCAATTACGAGCGGATCACGCCCGAGGGGATCGTCGTCAGCTACGGGGAGCAGCGCAAGGACGGGCAACTGATCGAGTGCGACACGATCGTGCTGTGCGCCGGGCAGGAGCCGTTGCGCGAGTTGCAGGCGCCTCTGGCGGCGGCTGGCGTGGCCGTGCATCTCATCGGCGGCGCGGACGAGGCCGGGGAACTCGACGCCAAGCGGGCCATCGACCAGGGCACTCGCCTGGCCGCGCAGCTCTGACCGGGTTCAGCTGCGCGGGCGGCTGATCCGCTTCGGAGCCTTCGGTGGCGCCGGCACCGGGCCGTTCAGGATGCGCGCCATTTTCTCCTGCGCGAACTCCGCACGGAGGAAGTCGACGAACAGCCGCACGCGCAGCGGCAGGTGCTTGCGCGCAGGAAAGAGGCAGTAGACGTTGGTCGGCGGCGCTTCGTGGTCGTCGAGCACGGTCACCAGGCGGCCCGAGGCGAGGTCGTCGCCGACTTCCCACAGCGAGCGCCACGCCAGCCCCATGCCGGCGAGCGTCCAGTCGTGCAGCACCGCGCCGTCGTTGCACGCGAGCGGCCCGGCCACGCGCTCGACCACGGGCGTGCCGTTGACGATGAAGCTCCAGCCGCGCTGCGGGGCCGTGCCTTCACCAAAGGTCAGGCAGCGATGCTGCGCGAGGTCGGCAGGTCGCATCGGCGTGCCGTGCTGCTTCAGGTACCCGGACTGCGCGACGACGACACGCCGGCTTTCGCCGATCTTCACGCGCACCAACTGGCTGTCGGCCTGCTCGCCGAACCGGATCGCGCAGTCGAAACCTTCCGCGACGAGGTCGGCGATGCGGTCGGACAGTTCGAGCGAGACCGCGAGCTTGGGATGCTCGGTGACGAAGCGCGGCACGAGCGGGGCGACGTGCGCGCGGCCGAAGCCGGCCGGCGCGGTGATGCGCAGGTGTCCCGTCGCCTGCTTGCCGCGCGCGGAGACGGCGCTCTCGGCGTCCTGGAGTTCGCGCAGGATCCGCTGGCAGTCCTCCAGGAACGCGATGCCTTCCGGCGTCAGCGTCAGGCGGCGCGTGGTGCGCTGGATCAGCTTGACGCCCAGCCGGGTCTCGAGCGAATCGAGCCGGCGACCGATCATCGCCGGTGCCAGGCCCTCGTGCCGGGCCGCGGCGCTCAGGCTGCCACGCTGCGCGACGTTCACGAACGTGGTGATTTCCTTGAACGGGTCCATCGTCGCGCTTGGGCCGGATTCGTGCGGCCAGGTAAAAGATGCTGTGCTGCTGGCTGCTAATTCCATACTGCTCGCTCAAATATACTCGTCGCCTTCAGGGAGTCGAGTCGGCATGCGGATACGCGCGGCACTGTTCGATGTGTTCGGGACGTTGCTCGACGTGTACTCCGTCACGCGTCGCGCAGAAGCACTGTTCCCGGGCCACGGCACGCGGCTTGCCGTCGCGTGGCGCGACAAGCAGATCGAGTACTCGAGGCTGCGCACGATGTCCGGCCGCTACGTGCCGTTCTCGCAGGTGACGCGCGAGGCGCTCGAATTCGCGCTCGACCTGCTGGGCCTGACTTCGTCAGCGACGCAGGTCCGGGAACTGCTGGACGAGTACAAGCGGCTCACGCCGTTCCCCGATGTGATTCCCGCATTCGAAGCCTTGCTCGAGGGCGGAGTCGAACTCGGCGTGCTCTCCAACGGCGACCCGGAGATGCTGGAAGCGGCGCTCGTCAGCGCGGGGCTGCATCGCCACCTCGACTTCGTCCTGTCGGCCGACCAGGTGCGCGCGTTCAAGACCGACGCGACCGTGTACGCGCTCGGCCCGCGCGCGCTGAAGCGGACGGCGCGCGAGATCCTCTTCGTGTCGAGCAACGGCTGGGACGCCTGCGGCGCCGCCTGGTACGGCTACACGACCTGCTGGATCAACCGCCTGGGACTTCCGCTCGAACGGCTCGGCGTGCAGCCGAACCGGATCGGCACCGACCTGACGACGGTGACCGACTTCCTCCTCAAGGATTACGCATGACACACCACGGAGCAGTGAACATGAACCTTCCGCAAGGCGTCCAGATCACGGCGCCGATGAAGCCCGAGTACGAACGCATCCTGACGCCGGATGCGCTGGGCCTGGTGGCCAGGCTCCACCGCACGTTCGAGGCGCGCCGCCAGGAGCTGCTGGCCGCGCGGGTCGAGCGGACGAAGCGGCTCGATGCCGGCGAACGCCCCGACTTCCTGCCGCAGACGAAGAGCGTTCGCGAGGGCAACTGGACGATCGCGCCGATCCCGGCCGACCTGCAGTGCCGCCGCGTCGAGATCACCGGGCCGGTGGAGCGCAAGATGATCATCAATGCGCTGAACTCCGGGGCCGACGCGTACATGACGGACTTCGAGGACAGCAACGCGCCGAACTGGGACAACCAGGTCACCGGCCAGGTCAACCTGATCGATGCGGTCCGCCGCACGATCGTGCTGGAGCAGGGCGGCAAGACCTACCGGCTGAACGACAAGATCGCCACGCTGGTGGTGCGCCCGCGCGGCTGGCACCTCGACGAGAAGCACGTGCTGGTCGACGGCAAGCGCGTGTCGGGCGGCATCTTCGACTTCGCGCTCTACATGTTCCACAACGCGAAGGAACTCCTCGCGCGGGGTAGCGGGCCCTACTTCTACCTGCCGAAGATGGAGTCGCACCTCGAGGCGCGCCTCTGGAACGACATCTTCGTGATGACGCAGAAGGAACTCGGCATCCCGCAGGGCACCGTCAAGGCCACCGTGCTGATCGAGACGATCCTCGCCGCGTTCGAGATGGACGAGATCCTCTACGAGCTGCGGGAGCACTCCGCCGGGCTGAACGCCGGCCGCTGGGACTACATCTTCTCGTGCATCAAGAAGTTCAAGGTCGACAAGAACTTCTGCCTCGCCGATCGCGCGAAGGTCACGATGACGGCGCCCTTCATGCGCGCCTATGCGCTGCTGCTGCTGAAGACCTGCCACAAGCGCAACGCGCCGGCGATCGGCGGCATGAGCGCCCTCATCCCGATCAAGAACGACCCGGTCAAGAACGAGCAGGCGCTTGGCGGCGTGCGCTCCGACAAGGCACGCGATGCCACCGACGGCTACGACGGCGGCTGGGTCGCGCACCCGGGCCTGGTGCCGATCGCGATGGAGGAGTTCGTCAAGGTGCTCGGCGAGCGCAAGAACCAGATCGACAAGAAGCGCGACGACGTCAACGTCAGCGGTGCGGATCTTCTGAACTTCCAGCCGGAGACGCCGATCACCGAGGCCGGCCTGCGGATGAACATCAATGTCGGCATCCACTACCTCGGGTCCTGGCTCGCCGGCAACGGCTGCGTGCCGATCCACAACCTGATGGAGGACGCGGCCACGGCCGAGATCAGCCGCTCGCAGGTGTGGCAGTGGATCCGGTCGCCGAAGGGAGTGCTCGACGATGGCCGCAAGGTGACGGCCGACCTGGTGCGCGCGCTGATTCCGGAGGAGCTGGCGAAGGTGAAGGCCGATGTCGGGCCGGACTCGCCGACCTACGACCGCGCCGCGCAGATCTTCGAGAAGATGAGCACCCAGGAGGCGTTCGCCGAGTTCCTGACGCTGCCGCTGTACGAAGAGATCGCGTAAGGCGACTGCTCGATGCCGGGCGGCCGGCAGGCTCGCCGCGCCCGGCACGGCACGAGAGAACCGCGGCAAGCGCCGCGGTTCTCGTTTGGACGATGCAGTGCCCTAGCTGCCGTACCTGAACAGGTTCTTCAGTTCCCGGAGGACGGCCGCAGCGCGTTCTGCCGCCGTCTTCTCGTCGGGGAAGTTGGCGACCGTCACCCAGTTTCCCTGCACCAGCGCGTCGACGTCGAACCCGGCGCTTGCGGAGCCCGATGGCGCGACGCGCAGGCCGGTGATCGAATTCAGTTGTATGAACGAGCCGGAGGTTCCGCTCAGCCAGCCCTTGTCGACGATCAGTGCACTCATGCGGCTTCCTTGGTTGAAGCTGCAGGGTACGCCCTTCAGTCCGGCGCCGATCGAAGGATTTCCGATGTTGCAGCGTCCGGTTCACCTCCGAAGTACTGTTCGAGCGCGCGCCGGAACAGGGGTTCCGCCGGCGCGATGGCGGCGAACAGCGTCATCGACGAGCGGAACTTGAGGTCGTCCGGGGATCCGAAGATCGCGTGCGCCGTGGAGTCGTCCACCGCGAGCACGAGCTCGACGCACTCGCGCAGGCGCGCGCCGAGCACGGCGTGCTGCAGGTAGGCCGCGGCCTCGCCGCGCGAGCCGATGCCGTAGTACTGCGCGGTCGCGCTGCGGCCGAGGCCGCGCAGCTGCGGGAAGACGAACCACATCCAGTGCGTCGCCTTGCGCCCCGCGGCGAGCTCCTTCCGGACGCCTTCGTAGACCCGGTCCTGCGCCTCGACGAACCGCTCCAGATCGTTCTCCGTCCGCATCGGTCGGTGCTCCTCCGTGGGTACCAGCGTATCCTCGTCTGCTTTCCGGGAGGCACGCATGACCCTATGTCCGATCGCCATCGTGGCAGGCTGCAAGAAGTGTCCGGCGTTCACCGTGTGCCCGCTGAAGAACGTGATCGGCGACCAGGTGAAGGAAGAAGCGACGCCGAAGGCCAAGGCAGGAGCCGGCGGCGCCAAGCGTTCCAGGAAAGGCCGCTGAGCCGGTAGAGCACGTGCCGCCGCGGCGGGCGGCTGACCGGCATCCGCGGCCCCTGCAGCGCGGCGAGCGTCAGGCCAGCACGCCGACGAGGGCCGCGGTGATGCACGTCGACAGCAACCCGGCAAGGATGGATTTCAGGCCGAGCGTGGCGAGTTCGGCGCGCCGCTCCTTCGGAAGCAGGGCGTCGAGGCCGCCGAGCATGATGCCGAGGCTGCCGAAGTTGGCGAAGCCGGCGAGCGCGTAGGTCATCAGCAGCGCGGTGCGCGGCGACAGCTGGTCCGGTCCCATCCTGGCCATGGCGATGTAGGCGATGAACTCGTTGAGCACCGTCTTCTGGCCGAGCAGCTTGCCCGCGGTCAGTACCTCGCTCGCCGGAACGCCGATGAGCCACGCGAGCGGCGCGAACAGCCAGCCGAAGAGGCGCTCGAGCGTCAGCGGCGCGCCGTTCACCGCGGGGAGCGCGCCGATGACGCCGTTCACCAGGGCGACGAGCGCGACGAACACCACGAGCATGGCGACGATGTTCAGCAGCAGCTGCAGCCCTTCCAGCGTGCCGCGCGTGATCGCCGCCATCGTGTTGGCGTCCTGGCGCTCGAACGCGACAGCCGAGGCGTCGGTCAGTTGCGGCGGCACCAGCAGGGCGGCGACGGCGATGGCCACCGGCGTTGCGACGATCGATGCGACCAGCAGGTGGCCGAGCGCGTTCGGCACGACGGGGCCGAGGAAACTGGCATAGAGCACGAGCACCGTGCCCGCGATCGTCGCCATGCCGCAGTTCATCACGATGAACAGTTCGCCGCGCGACAGGCGCGCGAGGTAGGGCGCAATGACGAGCGGCGCCTCGACCATGCCGACGAAGACGTTGGCGGCGGCCGAGACGCCGACCGCCCCTCCGAGGCCCATCGTCCGCTGCAGTGCCCACGCGAATGCGCGAACGATCAGCGGCATCACGCCCCAGTGGAACAGCGCGGCCGACAGCGCGGCGATGATCAGCACCAGCGGCAACGCGCGGAACGCGAGCACGAAGCTGGCCGCGGGGTTCGTGACCTCGTACGGAGCGGGTCCGCCACCGAGGTGACCGAAGACGAAGCCGGTGCCGGCTGCGAGGGCGTCCTCCAGGGCCGTCATCACGCCGTTCAGGCTCGCGAGCGCGGCCGCCAGGGGCGGGATCTTCAGCAGCGCCAGGGCGAGCAGGACGGCCAGCGCGATCCCGCTCGCCACCATCCGCCATGGAATGCGCCGGCGATCCTCCGACAGCGCCCAGCACAACGCCAGCAGGACGAATCCGCCGAACAGGCTCTGCAGTGCGTACATGGCCCCTGTATCCACCCTTCGCCTCACGGTCCGCCGCAATTGGAGCACAGGCTCCATCAGCCGACAGTAAGCTTGCAAGGGTGCTCGTGATGAGCGTCAGCCCGGAGCAACGATGAACGCTGCCGACGTCCCCGCCGACCTGTTCCACGCGTTCGAGGTCCAGCGCACCTCGTTCGACGCCGCTCCATTTCCCGACTGGGAAGTGCGGCGCGATCGCCTTGCGCGGCTGCGTCGCCTCGTCGAGGACAACGAGGGCGCGATCGAGGATGCGATCCACGCCGACTTCGGCGGCCGGCCACGCACCGAGACGCAGATCGCCGAGGTGTTCCCGAGCCTGGCCGAGATCAAGGTGGCTCTCCGGAAGGGCCGCAAGTGGATGCAGCCCCGAAGCGCGGGCGTTTCGATCTGGTTCCTCCCGGCGCGCGCGCACATCCAGCCGCGGCCGCTGGGGGTCGTCGGGATCGTGGTGCCGTGGAACTATCCGCTGTTCATGGCTATCGGACCGCTGGTCGCGGCGCTGGTCGCCGGCAACCGGGCGCTGGTGAAGATGTCGGAGTTCACGCCGGCGTTCTCCGCGCTGTTCGAGCAGCTGGTCGCGAAGACCTTCGCGCCGGAGGAAGTCGCCGTGGTCAACGGCGGGCCCGATGTGGCGGCCCAGTTCACGCGGCTGCCGTTCAATCACCTGTTCTTCACCGGTTCCACGCTGGTCGGCCGCAAGGTCATGGGCGCTGCCGCGGAGAACCTGACGCCGATAACGCTTGAACTCGGCGGCAAGTCGCCGACGGTCATCGCGCCGGGCTACCCGCTGGAAAAGGCCGCGCAGCGCGTCCTCGCGGGCAAGCTGCTGAACGCGGGCCAGACCTGCATCGCGCCCGACTACGTCTTCGTGCACCGCGACGAACTGGCCGGTTTCGTCGAGGCGACGAAGCACCAGGCGAAGCGCATGTATCCGGCGGGCCTCGACGATCCCGACTACTGCAGCATCATCAATCAGCGCCAGTACGGTCGCCTGGTCGGCTACGTCGAAGAGGCGCGCACCAGCGGCGCCGAGGTCGTTCCGCTGTTCGAAGGCCGCATGCAGGACGATGAGCGGCACCGCCTCGGGCCGGCGGTCGTCGTCGATCCCGGCCGGGGCCTCGCCATGATGCGCGAGGAAATCTTCGGCCCGCTGCTGCCGCTGCTGCCGTACGACGACGTGAAGGACGCGATCGATTTCGTGAATGCGCAGCCCAGTCCGCTCGCCATGTACTGGTTCGACGAGAACCGGGAGCGGACCGAGTGGGCGCTGAAGGAGTCGCACGCCGGCGGCATGTGCGTGAACGAGACGCTGATGCACATTGCGCAGGAGGAACTGCCCTTCGGCGGGGTCGGCCCCTCGGGCATGGGCCACTACCACGGCGAGTGGGGCTTCGAAACCTTCAGCAAGCTGACGCCGGTGTTCAAGCAGTCACGCTTCAACGGCATGAGCCTGTTCATGCCGCCGTACAAGCCGCACGTGCAGACGATCCTGCGGCTGATGAAGCGGTTCTAGGCCTAGTCGAGCGCTGCCAGCGGGATCGCATCGATCGGTTCGCCCGCCTGCACCCCCGCTGGCGGGACCGCGATCAGCGCGTCGGCCTCGCTGAGGGTCCTCAGCATGGCCGACCCCTGGTCCTTCAGCGGCTCGAGCGCGAGTCCGCCGTAGCGCTGCACGAAGCGCGCGCGTCGCCACTCGATGCGCCCCGGCTTGCCGTGTGTGTCGACCGCCATCGGCAGCTGCACCGTCAGGGGCGCCTCTTCACCGGCGCCCGCCATCCATCCGAGCAGCGGACGCGCGACGAGCTGGTACATCACGTAGGCGGCGACGGCGTTGCCTGGCAGCCCCAGCAGCGTCATCGCATGCCCGAAGCGCGCCACCGTGCCGACGAGCAGGCCGCGGCCGGGCCGGAAGTCCATCGGCAGGAACTCGGCCTCGCCGTGCTTGCGCACGACGTCTGCATCGCCCTGCGCGGCGCCGCCCGTGGTGAGCAGGACGTCCGCCTGCGCTCGCGCTGCCTGCTCGAGGCGCGCGGTGAAGTCGGCATCGTCGTCGGTCGAAATGCCGAGGTCGATCAGGTCGGCCCCGGCGCGTGTGACGAGCGCCGCCAGCAGCGGACGATTCCCGTCGTAGGCCGCGCTGCCGCCGAGCGGCGCGGGCGCGTCGACGAGTTCGTCGCCGGTGGACAGGATCGCCACGCGGAGTCGCCGGCAGACCGAGACAGTGTCGGCGCCGACGCTCGCGGCCAGGCCGATGTCGTGCGACCGGAGCCGGCGACCGGCGAGCAGCACGGCCTCGCCGGCGCGCACGTGCTCGCTGCGCCGTCGCACGTTCTGCCCCGCCTGCACCGCGCGCAGGACGCGCACGTGGTCGCCCGTTGCCTCCGCGTCTTCGCTCATCACGACGGCATCGGCACCCGCGGGCAGCGCCGCTCCGGTCATGGTGCGAACCGCCTGCCCGCGTCCCACGCGTCCTGCCCAGGCGTGGCCGGCAGGCGCGTGGCCGATGATGGTCAGCGTGACGGGCTCGCCGGCGTCCTCGGCGCGGACCGCGTAACCGTCCATGGCGGCGCTGTCGAACGCGGGCAGGTCGACGGTGGACACGACATCGGCGGCCAGCACGCGGTCGATCCCCTCGGCGAGGCCGATCGTTTCGCACTCCGCGAGCGGCGCCAGGCGCGCGCGCAATGTGGCGAGGACCTCGGCGACTGCGAGTTCGGTCATGCCGCGCACTGCGGGCCGTCGGTCCCGCCAACGGGAGGCGGGTCGGGCGTCTCGCACTGGGCGGGCGCGAGAAGGTCGCCTGCGGCGCGCCGCGGCCCGGTGAACTGAGGACGACTGGGCGGAGCCATGGAGCCGGGACGGCCTCAGCCGCCGATGTACGACATCTCGATCTTCGGCGCGCGGGCCGTCGCTTCCGTGCGGATCTCGGAGTATCGATCGTCGCGGCCGCGCCAGATGTCGCCGATCACGGTCGCGAGTTCGGCGTCGTCGAGCGCCGGACGGGTCGCGTCGCCGCGCAGCGGCGCGCGCAGGTCGTAGCCCTCATGCGCGAACAGGCAGAGGTACAGCCTGCCCTCGGTCGACAGCCGGGCGCGCGTGCAGGCGCTGCAGAAGGCCTGGGTGACGCTCGAGATCACGCCGATCTCCCCGCCGCCGTCCGCGTAGGTCCAGCGCGCGGCCACCTCGCCCGGGTAGTTCGGGCCGATCGGGCGCAAGGGCATCTCGTCGGCGATGCGGCGCACGACTTCCGCCGAGGGCACGACGTCGTCCATGCGCCATCCGTTGGACGAGCCCACGTCCATGAACTCGATGAAACGCACGATGTGTCCGCTGCCCTTGAAGTGGCGCGCCATCGGCACGATTTCCTGGTCGTTGACGCCGCGCTTGACGACCATGTTGACCTTGATCGGGCCGAGGCCCGCCGCGGTGGCGGCGTCGATGCCGTCGAGCACGTCCTTCACCGGGAAGTCGACGTCGTTCATCCGGCGGAACACCGTGTCGTCGAGCCCGTCGAGCGAAACGGTGACGCGCTTCAGCCCGGCGTCGGCGAGCTGCTTCGCCTTGCGCGCGAGGATCGATCCGTTGGTCGTCAGCGCGATGTCGAGCTCCCGTCCAGCGCGCGTCTTCAGCGGCGCCAGCATCTCGATCAGCTTGGCGAGGTCCTTGCGCAGCAGCGGCTCGCCGCCGGTCAGCCGCACCTTCTCGACGCCGTGCGCGATGAAGATGCGCGTCAGGCGCGTGATCTCCTCGAACGTCAGGAGGTCGGAGTGCCGCAGGAAGTGATAGTCCTGGTCGAAGATCTCCTTCGGCATGCAGTAGGTGCAGCGGAAGTTGCAGCGATCCGTGACCGAGATGCGCAGGTCGCGCAGCGGCCGGCCGCGCGTGTCCTCGATGCGCCCTGTGGCCGGGACGATCGTGCGCGGCCGTTCCGGGGCGTGGCTCGCGGCGCGCGTGTCGAGGATGTGGATGACCCGATCCGTCATGGACCCGATGTTACCGGGCCATCGCAGCGCGCGAGCCCCATGGCGGCAGGGCCATTGGCCCGCACGGACGTTGCATGCCAACATCGAACATCGTGCCGAATCCCGAACCGCCACCCACCGGCCCCGTGCGTCTTGTCCGCCGGGGCTCCTGGCACGAAGTGCTCGCGGTCTTCCTTCGGCTCGGTCTGACGTCGTTCGGCGGTCCGATCGCGCACCTCGCGTACTTCCGCGAGGAATTCGTCGCGCGCCGTCGCTGGCTCGGCGAAGAGGCCTACGCGGAACTGGTGTCGCTGTGCCAGTTCCTCCCGGGCCCGGCGAGCAGCCAGGTCGGGATCGGGCTGGGCTACCTGCGGGCCGGCCTGCCGGGGGCGCTGACGGCGTGGCTCGGATTCACGCTGCCGTCGGCTGTCGCTGATGACGGTGTTCGCGCTGGGCTTGCTCGAACCCGGCGCGGTGGACGCGGGCTGGATCGCGGGACTGAAGGTGTTCGCCGTGGCGATCGTCGCGCACGCGGTGTGGGGAATGGCCCGCACGCTCTGCCCGGACGCCGCACGGCGCGCCATCGCGGCCGCGGTTGCGGGCCTGCTGCTGATCGTGCCGTGGCCGCAGGCGCAGCTGGCGGCGATGGCGCTGGCGGGCATCGCCGGATGGCTGGTGGTGCGGTCCGGCGCGACGGCCGGCCACGCGGCGCTGCGGGTGCACGTGCCGCGCGGGCTCGCGATCGCTGCGCTGGCGTCGTTCGGTCTTCTGCTGATCGGCCTTCCGCTCTTCGCGCGCGCGACAGCGATCGATGTAGTCGAACTCTTCTCCGTCTTCTACAGCGCCGGCGCGCTCGTGTTCGGAGGCGGCCACGTCGTCCTGCCGCTGCTGCAGGCGCAAGTGGTGCCGCCGGGCTGGATCGGCAACGACGCGTTCCTCGCGGGCTACGCGGCGGCGCAGGTGGTGCCGGGACCGCTGTTCACATTCGCCGCGTTCCTCGGCGCCGCGATCCCGCTGCCTGGGGGAGTGACTGGCGCGGCTGTCGCGCTGCTGGGCATCTTCCTGCCCGCGTTTCTCCTTGTGCTGGGTGCGCTGCCGTTGTGGCAGGGCGTCCTGCAGCGGCCCGCTCTGCGATCGGCGGTGGCCGGAGTGAACGCCGGAGTGGTGGGAGTCCTGCTGGCGGCGCTCGCCACGCCGGTGGCGACCACGGCGCTGACGAGCGCACCGGACGTCGTGCTCGCGCTCGGAGCGCTCGTCGCGCTGCTCAGTGGCCGCGTGCCGGTGTGGCTCCTTGCGGCGGCGTGCGCCGCGGCGGGCGCGCTGTTGCACTAGGCATCAGCGCGCCCCGCGTTCTCTGCGACCCGGCGGTCAGGCGTCCAGGCGTTGCGCCGGCCGTGTCTCGACCTGGACCAGCGGAGTCTCTTCGATGGGCGGCAGGGTCGGGCGCTCGCGCGGCACGCGCTTCGAGCGCGGCTCGGATGCCAGTCGCGCCACTGCCTCTGCGTGCTTCGACGGCTCGGTCTGCACGAGGGTCAGGCCGGCGAGTTCGAGCACCGGCTGAAGTTGGTCGACCGGCAGCGGCGCTGGTTGCGCCGCGGGCAGCGCGATGGTTGCCGGCACCGTGATCATTTCCGGAGTGCGCAGCGTCGCGTAGCCGGCCACGGCGACCGGCGTCGGCGGCACGGCGACGGGCGTCGGTGCCGCGACAGCGGGCGCCGGCGCCACGACGACCGGCGGCTGCACTGCCGGAGCGGCGGCAGTCTCGGCGATTGCCGGCTCCTCCGCTTCGAGCTCGGCCGATTCGCTCTCGATCTCCTCGTGATCTTCGGTTGCCGCGCCTTCCGGTGCCGTGCCGGCCCCGGTCTCTTCACCGCTGCGGGCTCCGCGACCGCGGCGACGGCGACGGCGGCGGCGACGCTCTTCCGGTGGTACCTCGGTACCCACGTCGGCCGTGACCAGCGACGCCACGGCGGCCGGTGCAACTGCCACATCGACCGCGGCGGCGACCGGCTCGATCGTTTCGACCTCGATCGCGGGCGGAGCGGCCTTCTCGCGCTCCTTCTCGGGGCGGCGCTCGCCGCGCGGCCGGCGGCCCTCGGTCGCCTCGCCGGCGGCACGGGGCTCTTGCGTACGGCCTTCGTTGCGGCGCCCGCGGTTGTCCTGCTTGGGCTCGCGTCGTTGCTCGTCGCGCTTGCCGTCACGGCGCTCTTCGGGCTTGTCGCCGCGTTTCTCGTCGCGACGACCATCGCGTCGTCCGTCGCGTTCATGGCGGCCGCGGCGACGCTCGCCACGGTGCTCTTCCGACGGCTTGTCGCTCGCGGCGCTCACGATCGCGGCCGGAGCAGCGGCAGGTGCGGCCTGCGGCCCGCCGGTGAAGAACGAGACGATGCGGCCCCACAGCCCCGCCGGCGCGGGCGCGGGCTGCGCCGCCGGCGCGGCCACGGGCACCAGGACGGGAACCGCCGCCATGGGCGCCGGCGTCTCCGGGACGATGCCCTTGACCACGGCCTCCTGCTTCGGCCGCTCGCGCTCGGCCTCGGCCTTGCCCGTGGTGTACGGTGTGTCGGTGCTCGGCGCGAGCTCGGCGGCGCGCTCGAAGCTCGCCTTCGCTTCGTCCAGGCGCGGATCGTCGTGGCGCAGGCGCTCGATGTGGTAGTGCGGCGTCTCGAGGAACTTGTTCGGGATCAGCACCACCGAAACGCGCAGGCGTGCCTCGAGTTTCGCGATGTCGGCGCGCTTCTCGTTCAGCAGGAAGGTGGCGACCTCGACCGGCACCTGGGCGTGGACCGCCGCGGTGCTCTCCTTCATCGCCTCTTCCTGCAGGATGCGCAGGATGTGCAGCGCGGAGCTCTCGGTGTCGCGGATCACGCCGACGCCGTTGCAGCGCGGGCACGTCACGTGGCTGCCTTCCGACAGGGCGGGACGCAGGCGCTGGCGCGACAGTTCCATCAGGCCGAAGCGCGAGATCTTGCCCATCTGGACCCGCGCGCGGTCGTAGTGCAGGGCGTCCTTCAGGCGGTTCTCGACCTGGCGCTGGTTCTTCGCGTCCTCCATGTCGATGAAGTCGATGACGATCAGGCCGCCGAGGTCGCGCAGGCGCAACTGGCGCGCGACTTCATCGGCCGCTTCGAGGTTGGTGCGTGTCGCCGTCTCCTCGATGTCCGAACCCTTGGTCGCGCGCGCCGAGTTGACGTCCACGGCGACCAGCGCCTCGGTGTGGTCGACGACCACGGAGCCGCCCGAGGGCAGCGGCACCTGCCGCGAGTACGCCGTCTCGATCTGGTGCTCGATCTGGAAGCGCGAGAACAGCGGAACGTCGTCCCTGTAGCGCTTCACGCGGGTGACGTTGTCCGGCATCACGTGCGCCATGAACTGGCGTGCCTGCTCGTAGATGTCGTCGGTGTCGACCAGGATCTCGCCGATCTCCGGATGGAAGTAATCGCGGATCGCGCGGATGACGAGGTTGGATTCCTCGACGATCAGGAACGGCGGCGGGTTCGCGCGCTTCAGGCGCTGGCCGTCCGCCCCGGTGTTGCCGTCGACGTACGTGACCTTCTTCTTGCCGGGATTGTCCGGGTCGTCGACCGAGAGTTCGAACTGCGGCTTCGAGGCGTCCTCGATCGCGTGCCACAGCTTCAGCAGGTAGTTCAGGTCCCACTGCAGTTCCTCGGCGCTGCGGCCGATGCCTGCCGTGCGGGCGATGATCGACATGCCCGCGGGGACGTCGAGCTTGTCCATCGTGTCGCGCAGTTCCTGCCGATCCTCGCCCTCGATCCGGCGCGAGACGCCGCCGCCGCGCGGGTTGTTGGGCATCAGCACGAGGTAGCGGCCGGCCAGCGAGACGAACGTGGTGAGGGCCGCGCCCTTGTTGCCGCGCTCTTCCTTCTCGACCTGGACGATCAGCTCCTGGCCTTCGCGCAGGGCTTCCTTGATGCTGGCCGTGCGGACGTCCACGCCTTCGCGGAAGTAGACGCGGGACACTTCCTTGAACGGCAGGAATCCGTGACGCTCTTCGCCGTAGTCGACGAAGCACGCTTCGAGGCTGGGCTCGACGCGGGTGATGACCCCCTTGTAGATGTTCGATTTGCGCTGCTCGCGGCCAGCGTTCTCGATGTCGATGTCGACCAGCCGCTGGCCGTCGACGATGGCCACGCGCAGTTCTTCCGCGTGCGTGGCGTTGAACAACATGCGTTTCATTCAGCACTCCTTGCGCCTTTTCAGGGGCGCTTAGCAGGCTGAAGCGAACGGCAGGGACGTGCGAGCGGACGAGGATCAGTGGACGGACACCCGGGTGCGCCGGCGAGGCGGTGCACCCGGTTTCCGACCGAGGACAGCGTGGCCGGGCTCGGCCGCGCGCGCCCGTGCCGCGCCAGGAGGGGCGGCGAGCAGCGACACGACAGGGGCAACGACCATGTAGAGCTGGTTCCCGACTTTGATCTCGTTGTTCTTGCGGCGCCGCGCGCCGCGCTCAGGGTCCAAACAGTTCGCTTCAGCGGCTCCCGCTCAACGCGGGCCCGCGCAGTCCATGGCTTGCGCCACATGGCCGCCAGGGCGGCCCGACTGCGAATCCAGGAAGCCCGATCGGCTTCCGAACCGTCGCCCGCAAATCGCGGACCACGGCGCCAATGCGAGGACAGCAACTTCGCTGCGCTTCCGCCGGATGGCGTGTTCGGCACAGCTACAATTCCCCGCGATTGCCGGGTTTCCGGGCCGGTACCGACCGAAGCCGGAGCCGTTCATCCGGGCGCGCCTGGCACGGCGCCAAGCGGGGCGTCTTGCCCCGCACCTTCCGGAAGTGCCGAAAAACCTCGACCGCTCAAGTATATGCAAGATGGGTGCTGTCCGTAAAACGGGAATTGACGCACCCGAGCGCAGCGCCGGCGGCTCGGGACGGTCCGCGACCGTCGGGGCGGACCGGGTGGCCCTCCTGACAATCGGCCCCGAGTCCGAGGGCCAGCGGCTCGACAACTTCCTGCTGCGGGTCGCCAAGGGCGTGCCCAAGAGCCACGTGTACCGGGTGGTGCGCAGCGGCGAGGTGCGGGTGAACAAGGGGCGCGTGGCCGCCGATTACCGGCTCGTCGCCGGCGACGAGGTGCGGGTGCCTCCGATGCGGGTGGCCGAAGCGCGCGCGGCGGCGGCACCGTTCGCCCCGGCGGACATGCCCCCCGTGCTCTACGAGGACGAGCACCTGCTGGTGGTCGACAAGCCAGCCGGGCTGGCGGCCCATGGCGGGAGCGGCATCGCGCACGGCCTGATCGAACGCGTCCGGGCGGCCCGGCCAAACCAGCCGTTCCTGGAACTCGCGCATCGCCTCGACCGCGAGACGTCGGGCCTGCTGCTGCTCGCGAAGACGCGCCGCGCGCTCGTCAGCCTGCACGAGCAACTGCGCGAGGGCAAGGTCGACAAGCGCTACCTCGCGCTCGTCAAGGGCGACTGGGTCAACGATCGGCAGCACGTGCGGCTGGCCCTGACGAAGTACGTGACGCGCGAAGGCGAACGCCGCGTCAACGTCGACCCGGAGGGCGCGGCGTCGCACACGGTCTTCACGCTGGTGCAGCGTTACGGCCGGTTCTCGCTGCTCGAAGCGGAACTGCGGACCGGACGCACGCATCAGATCCGCGTGCACCTCGCGCACCTCGGCTTTCCCATCGTGGGTGACGACAAGTACGGGGACTTCGACCTGAACAAGGCGCTCGCGCGGGCCGATGCGCGGCCGCGGCTCACGCGCATGTTCCTGCATGCCGGGTCGGTCCGTCTCGTGCATCCGGTGGGTGGCCAGCCGCTGCTGTTCGAGGCGCCGCTGCCTCCGGAATGCTCGACGTTCCTGAAAGGACTCGATGTCGCGCCGGTTTGACCTGATCGTCTTCGACTGGGACGGCACGATCGTCGACTCGACGTCGATGATCGCGGTGTGCATCCAGAAGGCGGCGGCCGACCTCGGGCTGACGGTGCCGACCATGGAACAGGCGAGCCACGTGATCGGGCTCGGCCTGCACGACGCGCTGGCGCGCGCGGTCCCGGAACTGCAGGCGGGACGCATCGAGGAATTCTCGGCGCGTTATCGCCATCACTGGTTCGCGTGCGAGCCCGAGATCGTGCTGTTCGCAGGGATCCGCGAACTGCTCGTCGAACTGGGCGGGCGCGGCGTGCCGCTGGCGGTGGCCACCGGCAAGAGCCGTCGGGGCCTTGCAAGAGCATTCGACCAGACGGGACTCGGCGTCTTCTTCGAATCGTCGCGCTGCGCCGACGAGACTCATCCCAAGCCTCATCCGGCGATGCTGCTGGAACTGGCGGAGGAACTGTCCGTTGCGACCGAACGCATCGTGATGATCGGCGACACCACCCACGATCTCGAGATGGCGGAAGCCGCCGGCGCGTCCGGCATCGGCGTGACGTACGGCGCGCACCCACGCGAACAACTCGCGGCGCGCGAGCCGCTGGCGCTGGCAGCCGATGTGGAGGAACTGCGCCGCTGGCTGCAGGCGAACGGATGATCGAGATCTGCGCGTCCGATGCCCTGGTCGACGGCGGGCGGGGAGTGCGGTTCGAAGTCAGCGTGGCCGGCCGCGCGGTGCCGGCCTTCGTCAGTGCGATTCGGCGGCATCGCGCGCGCCTACCTGAATCGTTGCGCTCACGTGGCGATGGAACTCGACTGGCAGCCCGGCGAGTTCTTCGATTTCGACGCCGAACACCTCGTGTGCTCGACCCACGGCGCCCTGTACGACCCGGCCACCGGCGAGTGCGTCGGCGGGGCGTGCGCGGGGCGCGGCGGCCTGCGGGCGCTGAAGGTGTTCGAGCAGGACGGCCGCGTGGCGTGGGAGCCCGACGGCCATGCGCAGGCGGTCGCCAGCGATCGAGCCTAGGCGGCCAGCAGGCAGAACACGGCGGGCTGGCGCTGCAAGGGAGGTTTCTCGGCTGCCTTCCACTGCTGCGCGGTCCGCATGCCCACGAATTCGGCCGGACCGGTGAGGTCGATGGCAACGGCGACGCGGGTCGACGGTGCGCAGGCGGCGAGGACCGCGTCGAACATCGGCGCGCTCCGGTAGGGCGTCTCGATGAACACCTGCGTTTCGGTGCGCGCCTTCGACTCGCGTTCGAGCGCCTTCAAGCGCGCGGCCCGCTCCTCTGCGGCAACGGGCAGGTAGCCGTGGAACCGGAAGCGCTGTCCGTCGAGGCCGGCGGCCATCAGCGCGAGCAGGATCGACGACGGCCCGACCAGCGGCCGGACGCGGATGCCGCGCGCGTGGGCGGCGGCGACGATGGTGCCGCCGGGATCCGCGACCGCGGGGCAGCCCGCTTCCGAAACGATGGCTGCGTCGCGGCCGGCGACGACCGGCGCCAGCCACGCTTCGATGCTTTCGGCCTGCGGCGCGTGGCCGATCTCGTCGATGGCCAGCTCGCGGATCGGCTTCGGATGGCCGAGTTCCTTCAGGAAAGCGCGCGCGGTCTTCGCGTCCTCCACGAGGAAGTGTTCGAGTCGGCGCGCGACGGCGATCACCTCCGCCGGCAGCGACGCGTCCAGCGATCCGGCGGCGATGGGGCAGGGCAACAGGTAGAGCGTTCCGCTCATGAGCTCGGCTGCCGATTCAGTTGCCGTGTCCGCCGCCGAGCACGACGACGCCGGCTGCCTGGAGCATCGACGTCAGGCGGATCAGCGGCAGGCCGATCAGCGCCGTCGGGTCGTCCGATTCGACGCGCTCGACCAGCGCGATGCCGAGCGACTCGATCTTCGCGGCGCCAGCACAGTCGTAAGGCTGGTCCGCTCGCAGATAGGCTTCGAGCGCATCGCGCGCAAGGCGGCGGAAGGTCACCGTCGTCGGGATCGAGTCGACCTCGACGCGACCGTGCGCCGCAACGGCCAGCGCGGTGTGGAACACGAGACGGCGTCCCTGCATCCGTTCGAGCTGCGCGAGCGCTGCGGCATGAGTGTGCGGCTTGCCGATCGGCTCGCCGTCGAGTTCGGCGACCTGGTCCGAGCCGATCACCACTGCATCGGGCCGCCGCCGCGCGACGTCGCTCGCCTTGGCTTCGGCCAGGCGCAGCGCAAGCGCAAGCGGAGCTTCTGCGGGCAGGCGCGCCTCGTCGACCGCCGGCGCCACGACCTCGAACGGCAGGCGCAGCCGGTGCATGAGTTCCCTGCGATAGGGCGAAGTGGAGGCGAGTACGATGGCCATCGCGGCGGCAGTTTAGCGGCCTGCTCCTTGCGCCCATCCGATGTCCGGACCCACGACATTCGACGCCTTTCGGCTTGCCCGCAGGCAGGAGACATTGCGCGGCGAAGCGACGATGTCCCAGCTGCCGCGGCTCGCGCAGTCCGTGCTCGATCCTGCCGCGCGCGTGATCTACGAGGTCGTCGGCCGGGTTGACGCCGAAGGCCACCCCGGTGCCGTCATGAAGCTCTCGGCGCGACTGCCGCTCCGATGCGAGCGCTGCAACGCGCCGATGCAGTTTCCGCTGGAGCGGGAGGTGGCGTTTCGCTTCGTCGGCGACGAGCAGGAGCTCAACGCCCTGCCGATCGAGGATGTCGAAGTGGAAGAGGTCGTGGGTTCGCCGAGCATGGCCCTGCTGCCATGGATCGAGGACGAGGCGATCCTGTCGTTGCCGCTGGTGCCTCGCCACGACGACTGCGCTCTACCCCTGGCCGGCGAGAGCGAAGCGGCGCCGGAGCGGCGTCCGAACCCGTTTGCGGCCCTGGCCCGGCTCAAAGGGGGCGAAGGCGGCGGGTCGGCCGGCGCATGAGCTTCCGCCGCGGCGCCGGGTCGGGTACAATTTCCGTTTCTTTTCGTGGGGTTAGCCATGGCTGTCCAACAGAACAAGAAGTCGGCCTCGAAGCGGGGCATGCACCGTGCGCACGATTTCCTGACCAATCCGCCGACGGCGATCGAGCCGTCGACCGGCGAAGTGCATCGTCGCCATCACATCAGCCCGAACGGTTTCTATCGCGGCAAGAAGGTCGTCGCGACCAAGAACGACGAGTAAGGCCGGGCCAACCCACCGTCCCGGATCCGATTCGCCATCGCGCGACGCCGCGTACGGCCATCGAACCCCATGTCCTGCCGCCGCGCGCCAGTGCTGAGCGGCGGCCCGTGCGTGTCGCGCTAGCGAGCTTCCGGTGACGGTCAGAATCGCCATTGACTGCATGGGCGGTGACCACGGCATTCCGGTCACCGTTCCCGCCGCCCTCGCGTTCCTGCAGCACCAGCCGGATGCGTCGTTGCTCCTCGTCGGGCGCGAACCCGAGGTGAAAGCCGCGCTGCCCGCGCGCGCGTCGTCGTCCATCGAGGTCGTCCACGCGGACGAGGTCGTCGAGATGCACGACCCGGTCGCGGTCGCGCTGCGCACCAAGCGCAACTCGTCGATGCGCGTGGCGATCAACCTCATCAAGGAAGGCCGCGCCGATGTCTGCGTGAGCGCGGGCAACACCGGCGCCTTGATGGCGATCGCGCGCTTCGTGCTGAAGACGCTCGAGGGCATCGACCGGCCGGCCATCGCCGGCGTCATCCCGAACCAGAAGGGCGGTCTCACGACGGTGCTCGACCTCGGCGCGAACGTCGACTGTGGTCCCGACCACCTGTTCCAGTTCGCCGTGCTCGGCGCCGCGCTCGTCGAGGCGATCGAGGAGAAGGAGCGGCCCACGGTCGGCCTCCTGAACATCGGCGAGGAGGTGATCAAGGGCAACGACGTCGTCAAGGAGGCCGGCGAACTGCTTCGCAGCAGCCAGCTGAACTTCTACGGCAACGTGGAAGGCAACGACATCTTCAAGGGCACGACGGACATCGTCGTGTGCGACGGCTTCGTCGGCAACGTGGCCCTGAAGGCCTCGGAAGGGCTCGCCACGATGCTCGGCGGATTCATCCGCGAGGAGTTCGCGCGCGGTCCGCTCGCCAGGGTGCAGGCGATGGCGGCGTGGCCGGTGCTGAACCGCTTGAAGCGACGCGTCGACTACCGGCGGCACAACGGCGCGAGCCTGCTCGGGCTGCGTGGCCTCGTGCTGAAGAGCCACGGGTCGGCCGACGCCGTCGGATTCGAGTCGGCGCTCGAGCGGGGCTACGAGGAGGCGCGCCATCGCGTGCTCGAGCGTACGATCGTCGCGATGCGGCCCTACGTCGAGCAACTGGAGCGTCTACACCGCGCGCAGCCATCGGCTGCCTCCCGTGCCTGATGCAGGCGCGTCGCCTGTACTCCCGCATCACGGGCACCGGCTCGGGGCTGCCCCAGCGGGTCGTGAGCAACGAGGAACTCGCGCGCGAACTGGCCACGCGCGGCGTCGAGACCTCGGACGAGTGGATCGTCGCGCGCACCGGCATACGGCAGCGCTACATCGCCGGGCCGGGCGAGACGACCACCGAACTCGGCGCACGTGCGGCGCAGGCCGCGCTCCAGGCCGCGGGGGTCGATGCGAGCGACATCGACCTGATCGTCGTCGGCACCTCCACGGCCGACCAGATCTTCCCCAGCACGGCGTGCCTCATCCAGGCCCGGATCGGCGCGCTCGGCTGCGCGGCCTTCGACGTGCAGGCGGTCTGCAGCGGGTTCATCTACGGCCTGGCGGCGGCCGACGCGCTGATGCGCACCGGCGCACACAAGCGGGCGCTCGTGATCGGCACCGAGGTGTTCTCCCGCATCCTCGACTGGACCGACCGCACGACGTGCGTGCTGTTCGGCGACGGTGCCGGCGCGGTCGTGCTGGAGGCGTCGAACGAGCCCGGCGTGCTGGCGGTCCAGTTGAAGGCCGACGGCAGCCACGCGGGCGTGCTGTGCACCGCGGGGCGGGTCTCCAACGGCAAGGTGGAGGGCGATCCCTTCCTGCGGATGGATGGCCAGGCGGTGTTCAAGCTCGCCGTCAACGTGCTGGGCAACTCCGCCGTGGAGACGCTCGCGCAGGCGAAGCTCGAGCCGTCGCATCTCGACTGGCTGATTCCGCACCAGGCCAACGTCCGCATCCTGAACGCGACGGCCCGGCGGCTCGGCGTGCCGGACGAAAGACTCGTGGCCACGGTGGACCGCCACGCCAATACCTCCGCCGCCTCGGTTCCGCTCGCGCTCGACGATGTCGTGCGCAGCGGTCGCGTCAAGCGCGACGACCATCTGCTGCTGCAGGGCGTGGGCGGCGGGTTCACCTGGGGTTCGGTTCTCGTTCGGTGGTGACATGAAAATCGCATTCGTCTTTCCGGGCCAGGGATCGCAGTCGGTCGGCATGCTCGACTCGTTCGCAGGCAACCCGGCCGTCGAAGAAGTCCTGCGCGAAGCCTCGGCTGCGCTGGGCCAGGATCTCGCGGCGCTGATCAAGGATGGGCCGGCGGAGAGCCTCAATCTCACGGTGAACACCCAGCCGGTGATGCTGACGGCCGGCTATGCGGTGTATCGGGCGTGGCGCGCGGCTGGGGGCGCGGAGCCGTCGGTCGTGGCCGGCCACAGCCTCGGCGAGTACACGGCGCTCACGGCCGCGGGCGCGCTGGCGCTCGCGGAGGCCGTGAAGCTCGTGCGCGTACGCGCGCAGGCGATGCAGGAAGCGGTGCCGGTCGGGCAGGGCGGCATGGCTGCGATCCTCGGCCTGTCCGACGACCAGGTGCGCCAGGCATGCGCGGAGGCTGCGGCAGGTGAAGTCGTCGAGGCAGTCAACTTCAACGCACCTTCGCAGGTCGTCATCGCCGGACACGCATCGGCGGTGGCGCGCGCGTGCGAAGCCGCGAAGCGGCTCGGCGCCAAGCGCGCATTGACGCTGCCGGTGTCGGCGCCCTTCCATTCGTCCCTGCTGCGACCCGCCAGTGACCGCCTGCGCGCCTGCCTTGCCGACGTTGCGCTCGGCGCGCCGGCGATTCCGCTGGTGAACAACGTCGACGTGGCGGTCGAGACCGATCCGCTGCGCATCGCCGACGCGCTGGCGCGCCAGGCGGCATCCCCTGTACGCTGGGCCGAGACGATCCAGAAGATGGCGGCCGAGGGCGTGACGCACGTGGTCGAATGCGGTCCCGGCCGCGTGCTGGCGGGCCTCACGAAGCGGATCGCGCCGTCGCTCGAAAGCATTGCCATCGCGGACGCCGCCAGCCTCGAGGACGCGCTGGCCCGACTCACTGCCTAGGAGCCGACATGCAAGTGTTCCAGCCCAACTGCCTGGCCGACGAGGTCGCGCTCGTGACCGGCGCTTCGCGCGGGATCGGGCGCTCGATCGCCGAGCACCTTGCACGCGCGGGCGCGACGGTCATCGGGACCGCGACCTCGCAGGCAGGCGCGGACGGCATCGGCCAGCGGCTCGCCGAACTCGGGGCGCGGGGGCGCGGTGCCGTGCTCGATGTGGTCGACGCCACCGCGGGCGAAGCGCTGATCGAGGCGATCGGCAAGGAGTACGGCAAGCTCTCCATCCTCGTCAACAATGCCGGCATCACGCGCGACACGCTCGCGATGCGGATGAAGGACGAGGACTGGGCGGCGGTCATCGACACCAACCTGTCCGCGGTGTTCCGCCTGTCGCGCGCCGTGCTGCGCGGGATGATGAAGGCGAAGCACGGGCGCATCGTCAACATCACATCCGTGGTCGGCGCCAGCGGCAACGCGGGGCAGGCGAACTACGCGGCTGCCAAGGCCGGTGTCGCCGGCATGTCGCGCGCGCTCGCGCGCGAGCTCGGCAGCCGCAACATCACGGTGAACTGCGTCGCGCCGGGCTTCATCGACACCGACATGACGCGCGGGCTGAACGAGTCGCAGACGCAGGCGCTGCTCGGCCAGATCCCGCTGGGACGCCTTGGGCAGGCGGAGGAGGTCGCTGCGGCGGTCGTGTTCCTTGCTTCCGCCGCAGGGTCCTACGTTTCAGGCGCCACGCTTCACGTCAACGGTGGCATGTTCATGAACTGAGTTGGGCAGGGTGCTCTGTTAGAATCCGCGCGCTTTTTTGGCCGGGCTCGGAAGCCGAAACAAGAAGCGCGCAGAAGCACATCAGGCGGACCGCCCTGATCAAAAACCGAGGTAGGAGGAGAGCCGTAATGGAAAACATCGAACAACGCGTCAAGAAGATCGTCGCCGAGCAACTGGGCGTGAACGAAGCGGACATCAAGAACGAGTCCGCGTTCGTCGAGGACCTGGGCGCGGATTCGCTCGACACCGTCGAGCTGGTGATGGCCCTCGAGGACGAGTTCGAGTGCGAGATCCCCGACGAAGAGGCCGAGAAGATCCGCACGGTCCAGCAGGCGATCGACTACATCAACACCCACCTGAAGAAGGCCTGAGGGCCGCCTGCAGCGCATGACGGGGCGACGGCGAGTTGTAGTCACCGGACTGGGCGCGGTCAGCCCGGTCGGCAATGACGTCGCGTCGTCCTGGGAAGCGCTGCTCGCGGGACGCTCCGGCATCGGCCCCATCACGCGCTTCGACGCGTCGGGGCTCGGCTGCCGCATCGCAGGCGAGGTCAAGAACTTCGACCTCGCCGCGTACATGTCTCCCAAGGAAGCGCGCCGGATGGATACGTTCATCCATTACGGCATCGCCGCTTCCGTGCAGGCGATCAAGGACAGCGGCATCGAGGTCACCGACGCCAACCGCGAACGCATCGGCTGCGTGATCGGCTCGGGCATCGGCGGCCTGCCGATGATCGAGGACAACCACACCGAACTGCTGAACCGCGGCCCGCGCCGCGTTTCGCCGTTCCTGATCCCGGGGTCGATCATCAACATGATCGCGGGCAACCTGTCGATCCAGTACGGGCTCAAGGGCCCGAACCTCGCGATCGTCACCGCGTGCACGACCGGACTGCACTCGATCGGCGAAGCGGGGCGGCTGATCGAGTACGGCGACGCCGACGTCATGATCGCCGGCGGTTCTGAATCCACGATCTGTCCGCTCGGGATCGGCGGCTTCGACACCATGCGCGCGCTGTCGACGCGCAACGACGACCCGACCACCGCGAGCCGCCCGTGGGACAAGGACCGCGACGGCTTCGTGATGGGAGAGGGCGCGGGCATCATGGTGCTCGAGGACTACGAGCACGCGACGAAGCGCGGCGCGCGCATCTACTGCGAACTCGTCGGTTTCGGCATGAGCGCCGACGCCTACCACATGACGGCGCCGGACATGGACGGCGCCCGTCGCTGCATGGTGGCGGCGCTGCGCAGCGCCGGCGTCAACGCCGATCAGGTGAACTACCTGAACGCGCACGGGACGTCGACGCCGCTCGGCGACGTCAACGAAACCAACGCGATCAAGGCCGCGCTCGGCGATGCCGCCCGCCGGATCGTCGTCAACTCGACCAAGTCGATGACCGGGCACCTGCTCGGCGGCGCCGGCGGCGTCGAGTCGGTGGTGACGGCGCTGGCCGTGCACCACCAGGTATCGCCGCCCGACGATCAACATCTTCAACCAGGACCCCGATTGCGATCTCGACTACTGCGCGAACACCGCGCGGGAGATGCGCATCGACGTCGCGCTGAAGAACTCGTTCGGTTTCGGCGGCACGAACGGCACGCTGGTTTTCAAGCGCATCTGAGTGCTCGTCGCCTGGACGACCCTGTCGCCGTCCCGACGGGAGCAGGGTCTCCGGTGGGTTGCGAAGGCGCTCGGATGGTCAACCGCAGCGGTCCTGTCCGGCGCGGCCATTCGGGACGGTTCGATCGATCCGGTTCCGGCGCTGGCTGCGCTGCTGGCCGCGGTCTGGCGGACTGCTGGCCGGTCGCCCGGCCCCGCGCGAACCGATCGAGATCGGCGTTGACGATTCCGGCTGCATTGCTGTGCGCCGGGTGGTTGGTACCGGGGACTCCACTGCGACAGCGGTTGCAGTGCGTTTTCGCCGCGCCCTGGTTGATAACGCTGAAGAGCGGCACCATGTGGGTCCGTATCTGGCCCGACTCCGTGCCCGGGAACCTTTTCCGCCGTTTCTGGGTCCATGTTCGCTGGAGTCCGGGCCGGCAACCAGCGGATCGCACCGGCGCCACGGCGCCAGTCCCTCCAGGATGAGAGCAGAAGAAGAAGACGAGAGCCCGGTGGCCGGTCGGCCAGCATCCGTGCGGCCAGTGCCGCGGCGCGGGGCGGAATGACCGACCGCGACATCGATCAGCAACTCGTCGAGCGCGTACAGCGCGGCGACAAGGGCGCCTTCGATCTGCTCGTCTCGAAGTACCAGCGCAAGATCTTCCGGCTGCTGTCCCGGCTGATCCGCGACCACGCCGAGGTCGAGGATGTCGCCCAGGAGGCGTTCATCAAGGCCTACCGCGCGCTGCCGAACTTCCGCGGCGACAGCGCCTTCTACACGTGGCTCTACCGGATCGCCATCAACACCGCCAAGAATCATCTCGTCTCCCAGGGCCGCCGGGCGCCGACGACGACCGAGGCCGATATCGAAGAGGCGGAAACTTTTGACGATGGCGACCAACTAAGAGACCTGAACACCCCCGAATCGATGCTCCTTTCCAAGCAGGTGGGCGAGGCGGTGAATCGGGCGATCGACCAGTTGCCCGAGGACCTGCGAACCGCCATCGTGCTGCGCGAGATCGAGGGCCTGAGTTACGAAGAGATTGCGGAGTCGATGAGTTGCCCGATCGGGACCGTGCGTTCGCGTATCTTTCGCGCCCGCGAGGCCATTGCCCAGGAATTGAAGCCGGTCCTCGACACGGCTAAAGACAAGCGCTGGTAGGTGAAACAACATGGCAGCAGGACACATCGCGACAGACGGCAGGGTGGACATCGAGCACCTGTCCGCCCTGATTGACGGAGAACTCGACGCTCACGAGGCGGCGGCGGTGCTCGATGCACTGTGCCGCGATCGCGGAACTCCAGCGCCGCTGGTCCGACCTGCAGCTCGTGGGCGATGCGCTCCGTTCCACCGAGGTTGCGGCCTGCCACGTGGACGGCTTCTGCGAGCGCGTGCGCAAGTCGCTGGCCAGCGAACCGACCGTTCTCGCGCCGCGGCGGCTCGCCCGGCCGGCCTGGCGCCGCTATGCCGTGCCCGGCCTGGCGGTCGCCGCTTCGGTAGCGGCCCTCGCCTTCGTTGCCGTTCCGCTGCTGCGGTCGCCGGCGCCCGACGTGATGGCGCAGAAGCAGATTCCGGCGACGGCGCCCGCCGCTGTGTCGACGACCGTGCTCGCCTCGAGCCAGGCCGAGGCGAAGGCGGCGGCTGCGATCGCGAACGCGCGAGCGCTCGACCCCTACTTCGCCGCGCATCGCGAGCTCACCGGCGGCTCTCCGCTGCCGCGCGCCGCGGCGTACCTGCGGCCCGGCGCCGGGGAGCGTTGATGGTGTTCGGCGGGCTGACGCGCGAGGGGCTGCACTCCCTGCGGATCCTCGCGGGGATGGATTGGTGCCCTGGTCGTGGCCGGAGCGCCTGGATGCCTCTCCAGGGCTTCGCGCAGGAGGCGCGGCGTGAAGCGCCGCGCAGCGAAGCCCAGTGGATCCAGGCAGCCCGGACCGCTGCGATGCGGGTCAACTACACCGGCACGATCATCTACCAGGCGGGCGGCGAGATGACTTCGTCGCGGATCACGCACATGTTCGATGGCTCGAATTCGCTCGAGCGCATCCAGACGCTCGACGGCAAGCCGCGCGAGTACCTGCGCAAGCGCTCCGCCAGTGACGACGAAGTGCATTGCCTGATTCCGGAGTCGAGGAAGATCGTCGTCGAGAAACGCAGTGTCGAGGACTCGTTCCCGGCGTTGTCGAGCGCGTCGCCCGACGAGATCCTGCAGCGCTACGACGCGAAGCTCGGGCCGGTGGAACGCGTCGCCGGTTTCGAGGCGCAGGCGCTGGCGCTCGAGCCGCGCGACAACCTCCGTTACGCGTACCGTTTCTGGCTGGACCGCGCGTCCGGACTGCTGCTGCGTGCCCAGACCCTGAACGAGCGCAAGGAAGTGATCGAGCAGATCTCGTTCAGCGATGTTCGCATCGGCGAGCGCATCGATCGCTCCGCCCTGAAGTCGCCGTGGTCCACCGACGGCTGGTCCGTGGTGCGCAGCGAATACCGCAAGGCCGACCTCGCGAAGCAGGGCTGGATCGTTCCGACGCCGGATGGCTTCCGCCGGACCAAGGAGGTCGTGCGCCGCATGCATTCAGCCGATGCGATGCAGGTGGTGTTCGCCGACGGGCTGGCGACGATATCCGTGTTCATCGAGCCCGGTTCGGCGATTGCCGATCCGCCCGACTCGGTTCACGTCCATGGACCGACGTCCGCCTTTTCGCGGCGCGTCAGCGAAGCGCTCGTGACCGTGGTCGGCGAAGTGCCGCCGGGCACGGTCCGCGCCGTCGCGTTGTCGGTCGAGTTTCGCGGACCGCGCTGACGCGCGGCCGCCTGTTTCAGCAATCCCTCCCAGGCAAGAAGAAGGAAATCACGATGCTTCGCAAGTTTGTCGTTGCACTGCTCGCCCCGCTGTTCGCGGTCGCGTTGCCGTTTGTGTCGCCGGGCGCCGCCGCGCAGCCGGCCCAGGCGCTGCCCGACTTCGCCGACCTCGCCGAGCGGGTGGGTCCGGCCGTCGTCGGCATCCGCACCACCGCCCGCATGGGCGCCGGTCCCCAGGGCGGGCCGGCGATGCCGGATCTCGACGAGAACGATCCGATGTACGAGTTCTTCCGTCGGTTCTTCCCGAATCCGCCGCAGCAGGGTCCGCAAGGGCCGCGCCAGCAGCAGCCCGGTCCGCGCCGTAACGTGCCGCGCGGCCTTGGGTCCGGCTTCATCGTCTCGGCCGACGGCTACCTGCTGACGAACGCCCACGTGGTCGACGGCGCCGACGAGATCACGGTCACGCTGCAGGACAAGCGCGAGTTCAAGGCCAGGCTGCTGGGCGCCGACAAGCGCTCCGATGTGGCCGTGCTGAAGATCGATGCGACCGGACTGCCGTCGGTGCGCATCGGCGACTCCAACAAGCTTCGCGTCGGCGAATGGGTGATCGCGATCGGGTCGCCGTTCGGGCTCGAGAACACCGTCACGGCGGGCATCGTCAGCGCCAAGGGCCGCGAGACCGGCGAGTACCTTCCGTTCATCCAGACCGACGTCGCCGTCAACCCGGGCAACTCCGGCGGACCGCTGATCAACATGCGCGGCGAGGTCGTCGGCATCAACTCGCAGATCTTCACGACGTCCGGCGCGTTCGCCGGCATCTCGTTCGCGATACCGATCGACGAAGCGATGAGCGTGCAGCAGCAGTTGCGGGCGTCGGGCCGCGTGATCCGTGGCCGCATCGGCGTCGGCATCGAAGCCGTTTCGCGCGACGTGGCGGAAGCCATCGGCCTAGGGGCGCCGCGTGGCGCGCTGGTGAACACGGTGGAGAAGGATGCCCCGGCCGCGAAGGCCGGCGTCGAGCCGGGCGACGTCATCGTCCGCTTCGACGGCAAGCCGATCGAGCGCTCGACCGACCTGCCGCGCATCGTCGGCGGCACCAAGCCCGGTTCGACGGTCAACATGACGGTCTTCCGCAAGGGCGGCCAGCGCGACCTGAAGGTGATGGTCGCTGAACTGCAGCCCGACCAGGCGGCGACCGCGCGCAACCGCGAGGCGCCGAAGCCCGCCGCGCCGACGAACGCACTGGGCCTCGTGGTGTCGGACCTGTCGGCCGAGAGGCAGAAGGAATTCGGCGTCAAGGCCGGCGTGCAGGTCGACGGCGTGGACGGGCTCGCGGCGGGGGCGGGCATTCGTCCGGGCGACGTGATCACCCAGCTGAACAGCATCGAGGTCCAGAACGCGCGTCAGTTCAACGACGCGGTCGGCAAGCTCGACCCGAAGAAGGACGTCGCCCTGCTCGTGCGCCGGGGTGAAGCGTCGCGGTTCATCGTGATCCGCCGCTAGGGCCTCGGGAGCTGCCGCATCGCGGTAAAATCGCGGGCTTAACCGGAAGAGGGGGTGTCCTGACGGTCACCCCCTTCTTCTTGGCGGTCCGGCTTCGTCTTTCGATTTGATCTGCCGTTGCCGCCGCGTATTCGACCGTCTGGGCACATTGGCGGCCGTTTCGGCGCAAACGCATGCAGCACATCCGCAACTTCTCCATCATCGCCCACATCGACCACGGCAAGTCGACGCTCGCCGATCGCCTGATCCAGCGCTGCGGCGGACTGTCCGACCGTGAAATGGAGGCGCAGGTGCTCGATTCGATGGACCTCGAGCGCGAGCGGGGCATCACGATCAAGGCCCAGACGGCCGCGCTCGAATACGAGGCCAGCGACGGCACGCGGTACAACCTCAACCTGATCGACACGCCGGGGCACGTGGACTTCAGCTACGAAGTCAGCCGCTCGCTCTCGGCGTGCGAGGGCGCGCTGCTGGTCGTCGATGCGTCCCAGGGCGTCGAGGCCCAGACGGTCGCCAACTGCTACACGGCGATCGAGCTCGGCGTCGAGGTGCTGCCGATCCTGAACAAGATGGACCTGCCGTCCGCGGATGCCGAGGGCGCGCGCGCGGAGATCGAGGACGTGATCGGCATCGACGCGCACGACGCGGTGCTGGCCAGCGCGAAGACCGGAATGGGGCTCGAGGAGATCCTGGAGCGCATCATCGAGCGCGTGCCGCCGCCGAAGGGCGACCCGGCCGGGCCGCTGCAGGCGTTGATCATCGACTCGTGGTTCGACAACTACGTCGGCGTCGTGATGCTCGTGCGCGTGGTCAACGGCGTGCTCAAGCCCAAGGACAAGATCCTGCTGATGGCGACGGGCGCGACTCACCTCGTGGAGCAGGTGGGCGTGTTCACGCCGAAGTCGCGCGCCCGGGAGCAGCTGTCGGCCGGCGAGGTCGGCTTCGTCATCTCGGGCATCAAGGAACTGCGCGACGCCCACGTGGGAGACACGGTCACCCACGCGAACCGTCCGGCGTCCGCGCCGCTGCCGGGCTTCAAGGAAGTGAAGTCGCAGGTCTTCGCCGGACTCTTCCCGGTCGAGTCCAACCAGTACGAAGCGCTGCGCGATGCGCTGACCAAGCTGCAGCTGAACGACGCGTCGCTGCACTTCGAGCCCGAGGTGTCCCAGGCCCTCGGCTTCGGTTTCCGCTGCGGCTTCCTCGGGCTGCTCCACATGGACATCGTCCAGGAGCGCCTCGAGCGCGAATACGACATGGATCTCATCACCACCGCGCCGTCGGTGGTGTACGAGGTGCTGCTGCGCGACGGCAGCGTCGTGTCGGTCGAGAACCCGTCGAAGATGCCCGACCCGGCGAAGATCGAGGAGATCCGCGAGCCGGTCGTCGATGTGACGATCTTCGTCCCGCAGGAGTACGTCGGCCAGGTGATCACCCTGTGCATCGGCAAGCGCGGCATCCAGACCGACCTCACGTACCACAGCCGGCACGTGATCCTGAAGTACGAACTGCCGCTGGCCGAGATCGTCATGGACTTCTTCGACAAGCTGAAGTCCGTGTCGCGCGGTTACGCGTCGATGGACTACGAGTTCAAGGAGTACCGCGCGGCCGATGTCGTCAAGGTCGACATGCTGATCAACGGCGATCGCGTGGACGCGCTGTCCGTGATCGTGCACCGGGCCAACGCGATGTACCGCGGCCGCGAGGTGACCGCAAAGATGCGCAAGCTGATCCCGCGGCAGATGTACGACGTCGCGATCCAGGCGTCGATCGGCGCCAACATCATCGCCCGCGAAGACGTCAAGGCGCTGAGGAAGAACGTGCTGGCCAAGTGCTACGGCGGCGACATCACCCGCAAGAAGAAGCTGCTCGAGAAGCAGAAGGCCGGCAAGAAACGGATGAAGCAGGTGGGTACCGTTGAAATTCCGCAGGAAGCCTTCCTGGCCATCCTGCAGGTGGAAGACAAATGAACTTTGCCTTGATCCTGTTCGTGCTCACGGTGCTCACCGGGGTGCTGTGGGTGCTGGACAAGCTCGTGTTCGCGAAGCAGCGCCGGGCGCGCGCCGCGCGCCTCGTCGCCGACTTCGACCAGCGCAACGCCGCGGCGCTGGCGCGCAAGGAACCCATCGTCGAGCAGGAGCGGCGTTCCCTCGAGGACGGCGCGATCCGCCAGCCGGCCTGGCTCGAGTACACGGCCAGTTTCTTTCCCGTGATCCTGCTGGTGTTCGTGCTGCGCTCGTTCCTGTTCGAGCCGTTCCGGATCCCGTCGGGGTCGATGATCCCGACCCTCGAGATCGGCGACCTCATCCTCGTCAACAAGTACGAGTACGGCATCCGCCTGCCGGTGGTGAACCGGAAGGTCGTCGAGATCGGCCAGCCGAAGCGGGGCGACGTGATGGTGTTCCGCTACCCGCTGAACCCGTCGCAGGACTACATCAAGCGGGTCGTCGGGCTGCCGGGAGACCGGGTCGAATACGTCAACAAGCGCCTCACGATCAACGGCCAGCCGGTGCCGATGAAAAAACTGGACCCGTACTACGAAGCGGACCGGATGCAGTACTACACGCAGTTCGTCGAGCAGCTCGGCGCGGTCGAGCACCGCGTCATCGTGGCCGACCAGGTTCCGCCCGGATTGGGCGGCGGATACCCGAATACCCACCCGGGTGCCTGCCAGTACAGCGGCAGCGGCGTGGTTTGCCAGGTTCCGCCCGGCCACTATTTCATGATGGGGGATAACCGGGACAACAGCGAGGACAGCCGGTACTGGGGGTTCGTGCCGGACGAAAATATCGTCGGTCGAGCCTTCTTTATCTGGATGAATTTTGGCAATATCGGACGCATCGGAAGCTTTAACTAGAAGTAATATTGCTAAATTCTTGAAAAGACTGGGGAAGATGGATACTCGAACGAGAAATCGGCAGCGTGGGATGAGCCTCATCGGCCTCATCTTCGTGGGTCTGATCGTGGTGTTCCTCCTCATCCTCGGCTCGAAGGTCGTGCCGGCGGTCGTGGAGTACATCGCGATCGAGCGGGCGGTGCAGAAGATCAAGAACGAGGCCTCGACGGTCCGTGACATCCAGACCGCGTTCGAGCGGCACCGGACGATCGACGACATCACGTCGATCACGGCCGCGGACCTCGACATCACCAAAGAGGGCGACAAGATCGTGATCAGCTACGCGTATGCGAAGAAGATCCCGATCCTCGACAACGTGTCGCTCGTCATCGATTTCGCCGGCACCACCCGGGACCGGCAGCCAGCACGGGCCGTTCCTTGACCGGCCGGCATCGGACCCAAGGCGATGGAACTGACGGCGCTTGAAGAGCGCCTCGGCTACACCTTTGCTCAGCGCACGCTGCTCGAGCAGGCCGTCACTCACCGCAGCCACGGCGCCGTCCACAACGAGCGCCTGGAGTTTCTCGGCGACGCCGTCCTGAACTGCGCGATCGCGCACCTGCTCTTCGCGAAGTACGCGCGGCTGGACGAGGGCGACCTGTCGCGCCTGCGCTCCAATCTCGTCAAGCAGCAGTCCCTGGCGGAGATCGCGGAAAGACTCGTCCTGTCCGACTTCCTGCGGCTGGGCGAAGGCGAAATGAAGAGCGGCGGCTTCCGCCGCCCGTCGATCCTCGCCGACACGATGGAGGCCATCTTCGGCGCCATCTTCGTCGACAGCGGCTTCGACGCCGCCCGGCAGGCGATCGGCAAGCTCTTCGACCCGGTGCTGAAGACCGTCGACCCCAAGACCCTCGGCAAGGACAGCAAGACGCTGCTGCAGGAGTACCTGCAGGGCAAGCGCATCGCGTTGCCCGTGTACACCGTCGTCGAGACCCGCGGCGCCGCGCACAACCAGGAGTTCGAGGTCGAGTGCTCGATTCCCAAGCTCGACATCAGCGTGCGAGGCAACGGGCGCAGCCGCCGCGCCGCCGAGCAGTCGGCGGCGAAGCAGGCCCTCGAAACGGCCCAGCACGCGATGGCGGTGCTCGGCCGGCGGCCGCGGAAGAAGTCGATCGCGCCGGGGCCGTCCGTTGCGGAGCCACCGGCCGAGCCGGCCGACGGCCATGGCGCGCCGGCGGTCCAGACGGCCGACCAGACCACCTGAAGACGGCACGATGGAGCAGGACGCGCCGCGGCGCGTGGGCATGGTGGCCGTCATCGGCCGCCCGAACGTCGGCAAGTCCACCCTGGTGAATGCGCTCGTCGGCGAGCGCGTGAGCATCACGTCCCGCAAGCCGCAGACGACGCGCGACCGCGTGCTCGGCGTGCGGACCGACGCCGACGCCCAGTACATCTTCGTCGACACCCCGGGCTTCCAGCGTCGCCATCGCTCGGCGCTGAACAAGCGCATGAACGAGCAGGTGAAGGGCGCGCTGGCCGATGTGGACGTGATCGTGCTGGTCATCGAGGCCACCGGCTGGCGGGCGGAAGACGAGGCGGTCGTGCAGCTCCTGCCCGAGGGGTCCGACCGCGTGATCCTGGCGATCAACAAGACGGACATGCTCGCCGAGCGCGAGAAGCTGCTGCCGCTGCTGGCCGAGTCGATGGGCCGCTTTCCCTTCCATGCGATCGTCCCGGTCAGCGCCGAGAAGAAGCGCCAGCTCGACGACCTGCTGAAGGAGGTCGCTTCGCTGCTGCCCGAGGGCATGCCGCTGTTCGAGGCCGACCAGTACACCGATCGCAGCGCGCGGTTCCTGGCGGCGGAGCAGGTGCGCGAGAAGGCCTACCGGCTGCTGGGCGACGAACTGCCGTACGGGATCGCGGTGACCATCGACCGGTGGGACGAAACCGACGACGGTGCCGACATCGTCGCCACGCTCGTGGTCGATCGCGAGGCGCACAAGCCGATCGTCATCGGCAAGGAGGGCGCGAAGCTGCGCGAGATCTCGCGGCTCGCGCGTGCCGACATCGCCGAGATGCTCGGCAAGCGGGTCCACCTCGAGGTCTGGGTGCGCGTGAAGAAGGGCTGGAACGACGATGCACGCGCCCTTCGGACGCTCGGCTATGACTGACGCGCTGGAGGCGCCGGTCAAGCGCGCCACCCGCAAGCGCGCCACCGACGTCCGCGTCGATCATCAGCCGGGCTTCGTGCTGCACGGCTATCCGTGGCGCGAGACCAGCCTCGTGGTCGAGTTCTTCAGCCGCGATTTCGGGCGCGTGGCCCTGGTCGCGCGTGGCGCCAAGCGGCCGACCTCGCACTTCCGCGGCCTGCTGTCGCCGTTCAACCCGCTCGCGGTCGGCTGGACCGGGCGCAACGACATCAAGATGCTGGTTCGCGCGGAGTGGCTGGGCGGCATGCAGCCGCTGCGCGGCGACGCGCTGCTGGCGGCGTTCTACGCGAACGAGCTGCTGGTGCGCCTGCTCGCGCGCCTCGATCCGCACGAGCGCCTCTTCGGCAGCTACGTCGAGCTTCTGCAGGCGTTGTCGCACGACACGCGGCACGCGACGGCGCTGCGCGTGTTCGAACTCGACCTGCTGCAGGACATCGGGTACGCGGTGCCGCTCGACCGCTGCGCCGACGGCGAGCCGATCGACCCCGGGGCGCAGTACCTGTTCGGCGTGGGGCAGGGCGCGCAGCGGCTGGAACGCGGCGATGCCGACGACGGCAGCCTGGTGTCGGGACGCACCCTGCTCGCCATGGCCGCGCGCCGCTTCGACGACGAGCGCGTCGCGGCGGAAGCCAAGGGCGTGCTGCGCCGGGTGATTCGCTACCATCTCGGCGGCAAGCCGCTCAATACGCGGCGCATCCTGCAGGACCTCAAGCAGCTCTAGCCGCGGATCCAACTCATCATGACTGCCCTGAGCGTCAACCTGAACAAGGTGGCCCTCGTCCGCAACACGCGTTCCATCGGCATCCCGAGCGTGACGCACGCCGCCGTGCTCGCGCTGGAGGCGGGTGCCGACGGCATCACCGTGCACCCGCGGCCGGACGGCCGCCACGTGCGGGCCAACGACGTCGCCGACCTCGCCGAACTGCTGCGCCGCTGGCCGGCGGCGGAGTTCAACATCGAGGGCAACCCCTTCCACGGGCTGATGGACTACGTGGCGCAGGTGCGGCCGCACCAGTGCACGTTCGTGCCCGACGAAACCGGGGCCTTCACGTCGGACCACGGCTGGAACCTGCCCGCCGACGGCGAGCGCCTCGCGCCGATGATCGGGCAGGCGAGACAGCTCGGCGTGCGTGTCAGCCTCTTCATGGATCCGGCGCCCGAAGCCATGCGGTTCGCCCGCGAACTCGGCGCCGACCGCGTCGAGCTCTACACCGAGCCGTATGCGCAGAGCTTCGGCACCGCGCAGCACGACGAGTCGCTGCGGCGGTACGCAGCGGCGGCGAAGGCGGCCCTGGCCGCCGGACTCGGCGTCAACGCCGGCCACGACCTCAACCGCGCGAATCTCGCGCCGTTCCTCGCCGCGGTTCCCGGCGTCGACGAAGTCTCGATCGGCCACGCGCTGATCGCCGATGCGCTCGAGTTCGGTCTCGGTCCCACCGTGCGGATGTACCTCGCCGAGATCCGGAAGGCCGGGGCGATGCGGCGGGGCGGATGATCTACGGCATCGGCGTCGACCTGATCGAGATCGCCCGCATCGAGGCGGCCTGCGCCCGCTTCGGCGATCGCTTCGCGCGCCGCATCCTCACCGAGCGCGAACTGGAGCGCTGGCACGCGCGGCGCGCGCGCTCGGAAGCCCGCGGCATCGCCTACCTGGCGACGCGCTTCGCCGCGAAGGAGGCGATCTCGAAGGCGCTCGGGCTCGGCATGCGGATGCCGATGACGTGGCGCGCGGTCGAGATCGTCAACGACCCGAGCGGCCGCCCGATCGCTTCGGCGCACGGCGACCTGCAGGCCCACATGCAGAGCCGGCGGCTGCGGCTGCACGTCTCGCTGACCGATGAACGTCTGATGGCGACCGCGTATGCGATCGCCGAAGTGGAGGGTACGCCGTGAGCATTCCCGGTCCGGTGGTCGTCGGCGTGCAGGGCACGGAGCTCGGTCCCGAGGATCGCGAACGCCTGTCGCATCCGCTGGTCGGCATGGTGATCCTGTTCGCGTCCAACTACGAGTCGCCCGAGCAGCTCGAGCGGCTGACGGCCGAGATCCACGCATTGCGCAATCCGCCGCTGCTGATCGCCGTCGACCACGAGGGCGGGCGCGTGCAGCGCTTCAGGCGCGGATTCACCCGCCTGCCGCCGATGCGCGCGCTCGGCCGCCTCTGGGAGCGCGACGTCCTGCTGGCCTGCCGCGCCGCGGCTTCGGTGGGCTACGTCCTCGCGGCGGAACTGCGCGCGCACGGAGTCGATTTCTCGTTCACTCCGGTGCTCGACCTCGATCACGGACGCAGCGGCGTGATCGGCGACCGCGCGTTCCACTCCGACCCGCGCGTCGTGACCTTGCTCGCGTCGCACCTGATGCACGGCCTGCAGCTCGCCGGCATGGCGAACTGCGGCAAGCATTACCCGGGCCACGGCTGGGCCGAGGCGGACTCGCACACCGACATTCCAACGGATGCCCGCCCGCGCGCGGAGATTCTCGCCGCGGACGCGGCCCCGTATCGCTGGCTCGGGCGACAGCTCACCAGCGTCATGCCCGCGCACGTGGTGTACGAGGCCGTCGACGCCGCGCCGGCGGGATTCTCCAGGCGCTGGATCGACCTGCTGCGCGGACCGCTGGAATTCACCGGCGCCGTCTTCAGCGACGACCTGCTGATGCAGGGCGCGAGCGCGCAGGGCAGCGTGCCGGACCGCGCGCGCGCCGCGCTGAAGGCGGGGTGCGACCTCGTGCTCGTCTGCAACCGGACCGACGCGATGGACGAGGTGCTCGGCGGCCTGAAGTGGAAGGCCGGTCGGCACCACGCTGAACGGCGTGGCGCGCCTCGTGCCGAGAGGTCGCGGCGCCGCGCATGAGCGAGCTGAGGGTCTCGGAGGTCTATCGCGCGGCGCTGCGGGATCTCGAGGCGCTGGCCGACGAGTAGCCTTGTCCGGCAAGACAACACAACTACAGAAGGAGCTGCCATGCGTCGACCCATGCAACACGTTCGTTCAATCGTCGGCGCGGGGATGCTGAAGGCCATGTCCGTCATCGCCGGGTCGCTGGCGCTGGCGGCCTGCGTCGTCTACGAACCGGCCCCCGTCCAGGCTCCTTCGACCTATGACCGCGCCTGGGCCGCGGCGATCGGAGCGATGCAGGACCAGGGCGTCGCGATCAACGACCAGGATCGCGCGGCCGGGGTGCTGCGCGGCACGCGCGGAGCGGCAGGCGTCACCGCGGTCGTCCGCACGCGCCCCGACGGCCGGGTGCAGGTCGAGTTCAACACCACCGGCACGTCATCGGATCCGGGGCTCGTCGAACGGATCAGCGCGAGCTACAACCGTCGCATGGGCCGGTGATCGGCTGATTCGCTCGAAGATGAAACACACCGACATTCCACCGTCCACCGCCACGCTGAAGAACGGCACCGTGGTCACGTTGAGGCCGCTGCGGGCCGACGACCGCGAACGCATGGCGCGAGCGGTGCGCGGACTCGACCCGCAGACGATCTACACACGGCTCTTCTCGCACCGCAAGGACCTGACGGAGGCCGGGCTCGACCGCATCATGCGTGCCGACGACGAGCGCGAAGTCGTGATCGTCGCCACGACCGGCGCCGGCGCGGACGAGACGATCGTCGGCGGCGGCCGGTACATCGTGACCGGCGAGAATCGGGCAGAAATCGCATTCACGGTCGAAGAGGACTACCAGGGACAGGGTGTCGCGGGGCGCCTGTTCGCGGCGCTCGTCGAGGTGGCGCGTCAGCGTGGCATCGCCGTCTTCGAGGCCGACGTGCTGGCGGAGAACCCGTCGATGCTGCGGGTGTTCGAGCGCACGGGCCTGCCGATGCGCAAGCGCAGCGAAGGAGGCATCGTGCACCTGGAGCTGACGCTGGCGCCATCGGCGTAGGCGCCCCCGATGACCACGTCGCACGACGACAGCTTCACGACGGAGTCGAAGCGCCTGCTCGATCCGATCGACCGGATTTCCGAGATCCTGTTCGGCCTGCTGATGGCGGTGACGATCGTCGGCTCCCTTTCGATCGCGACCGCCGGCCAGGACGAGGTGCGAACCGTGCTGATCGCTGCGCTCGGCTGCAACCTGGCGTGGGGCCTGGTGGACGCGGTCATGTACCTCGTGCGGCATCCTGACGGAGAAGACGCGAAATCACGTGCTCGGCCAGATGCTGCGCGGCGCGGACGGCCCGGCCGCGCACAGGATCATCACGCGCGCGCTGCCGCCCGGGCTCGCCCCCTTGCTCGGGCCGGCGGAGATCGATGCGATGCACGCCCGGCTGCTGGCGCTGCCCGCCGCACGGCCGCGGCTCGACGTCGCAGACTTCCTGTCGGCACTGGGCGTCTTCCTGCTCGTCGTCGTGGCGACGTTCCCGGTGGTGCTTCCGTTCGTCCTGGTCAGCGACCTGCCGACGGCGATGAAGTTCTCGCGTTACGTCACCGTGGCCATGCTGTTCGCCGCCGGCCACGAGCTGGGGCGGTATGCGGGCCATCCGCGGCCATTCGTGACAGGCGTGCTGATGGCGCTGCTCGGCGCGGTGCTGATCCTCGCCATCATGGCGCTCGGCGGATGACGCCACCGCGCCTGCGGTCCGCCCTCGTCGTCGCGCTGCTCGCGCTGGCCGCCGGCAGCGCCGGCGCCGCGGATGACGTGCGGGCCGATCGTGCGCTGTCCGGCAGCCTGACCGGCTACTACTCGGCGCTGCCCGACCAGCCGAATCTCGGCATGGCGGTGGGTTCGGTGAACGTCGGCGCGCTTCGCTTCGAGGGCCGCTACAACTACGAAGCGCGTGCCTCGGCGTCGGCCTTCGTCGGCTGGAAGTTCGAGGGGGGCGACGCGATCGCGTGGGAAATCACGCCGCTCATCGGGACGCTGTTCGGACGCACCCGGGGCGTGGTGCCGGGGTTCGAGGCCGCCGTGTCCTGGAAGTCGTTCGACTTCTACATCGAGGCGGAGTACGTGTTCGATCGCCAGGACTCGGACGCCAACTTCACCTACGCCTGGAGCGAACTGGGCTGGACGCCGGTCGAGTGGCTGCGGGTGGGCCTCGTCGGCCAGCGGACCCGCGTGGTGGACAACGACCGCACCATCCAGCGCGGCGTGCTGCTTCAGTTGTTCGCCGGCAAGGCGACTTTCAGCCTCTACGCATTCAATCCGGACAACGCCGACCGGTACGCGACGTTCTCGGTCGGCCTCGCCTTCTAAGGCGGCGTTCCGGGGGCGTCGCGGAAGTTGACCCCGGTCATTTGATCGGTGTCATGGTCGGCCGACTCCCGCCGGTCGCCTCGCCGCGCAGCCACTATGGTGATCGTGTGAGCGTGTAGATCCACGCGCCGGAACCGAGGGAGCCCCCATGAAACTGTCCAGAATCGCGGTCGCCGTCGTCGTCGCCGCCGCGGCCATGTCGGCCAGCGCGCAGTCGAATGTCACGCTGTACGGGATCATCGACCTCGGCTACCTCTACACCAACCCGTCGAACGGGCCGAACACCAGCGAGATCGCGGACGGCATCCAGTCGCAGTCGCGCTTCGGCATTCGCGGCGTCGAGCGCCTGACGAACGACATCAACGCCGCGTTCACGCTGGAAGGCGGCATCAGCGCCGACACCGGCATGTCGCAGCAGTCCGGCCGCCTGTTCGGGCGGCAGGCGTGGGCTTCGCTGCTCGCGCGCACCGGCGAGGTCCGCCTCGGCCGGCAGTACGGCCTTGGCTACGAGTACTTCCTGTCCGACACATCGCCGTTCGGCACCACGTTCCGCGACGCCGGCTCGGGCAACGTGTTCTCCTCGGCGTCGGGGCGCATGATCTTCGACAACGTCGTGATGCTGCGCACCGGCGACTTCGGCGGGCTGTCGGGTGCCGTCGGCTACTCCTTCAATGCGAACGGCACCGAGCTGGCGGGAACCGGGAACAACACCTCCGCATGGACGGCTGGCGCGCGGTACCGCACCGGCAACTTGTACGCCACGGTGTCGTACGAGAGCTTCAACTGCCCGAACACGGCGACCGGCACGACGTTCAACACCTGCAATGCGACGCTCAGGGACAACCAGTCGCACTGGCAGGTCGGCGGCTCGTGGGAGATCTCGGCGTTCCGCCTCTACGGCATGTGGGCGCTCGAGGAGAACCAGTTCAACTTCTTTGCCGTCACTCCGGCGAAGAAGGCCTACGTCTACGAACTCGGCGTCAAGGTGAAGCTGGTCGGCGGCGAGCTCCTGGCGGCCTACCAGGGGCGCAACGACGACTGGAACGCCAACCTCGACGTCTGGGGCCTCGGCTTCACGTACCCGTTCTCGCGGCGCACGAACCTCTACACGTTCGTGTCCGACACCAGCGCGAACGACACGCCGACCGCGCAGCTCGTCAGCGGCGGGCGGATCGTGCGCGAGGGCTACACGGCGTCGCAGATCGACGCGTACCGGAGTCGCGACCGGCTGCAGTTCGGCGCCGGACTGCGGCACAGTTTCTAGAAGCAGTGGTATCGAGACGGGCGCCCGTCACCAACGGGCGCTTCGTCTTTGGGTCCTGCCTCAGGGCCGGCTGCCGGTCGTCGCCGGGTCTTCCCCGATCCGGGTGCCCTTTGGAATGAATTTCGACTGGCTGCCGTACTGGTCGCTGTCGAACAACGCGGCTTCCGCTGCCAGCCTCTCGGCCTCCGCATAGGGGAGCGGTGCTTTCGGCTCCGACAGTTCCAGCCGCCGCGTCTGCTCGTCGATCCACACACGGTACCGGCCGAGGTTGTAGAGGACGTACAGCGCGAACAAGTTGTCAGGGTCCTCGTACTGCCCCTGGTCGCGTCGGAAGTCGCGCGACAGCACCGAGGGGAAGCGGTCCGGAAGATCCTTGAACATGACCTTCTCGTCCTCGTGCGGATCGACCCAGGCCGAATTCGCGTACTTGCGATACATGACGACGTCGAGGCCGTAGCCGCGCGCGTTCCACTCGCGCAGCAGCTTCAGCGCCATCTCGGTCGGGATGTTGGCGTTGGCGGCCGCCACCACGCGCCGGCCGCCGAGGATCCGCGGACTCGTCACGTCGAGGTCCTTGTAGCCCGCGCCGTAGCGGAAGGCGGAGCCGATCGTCTTCGCGCAGTTGAGCCGCAGGTAGTCGTACTTGACTTCGCCGTCGTGGTACTCGGTGTTCCGCGCCCGCCGGTGGTAGTCGTCGTTGATGCGGTGGAAGTAGTTCACCACGGCCTGCTTCTCGCTCGCCGGCACGCCGTAAACCCGGATGCCGATGACCGAGCGCTTGTAGACCTCGCCGAAGTCCAGCCCGAACGACGCCGTTTCACCAAGCGACGACGTCGTACGGAACAGGTACTCCTTCTTCGGGATCGCCGCCATCAGGTTGTCGGTGTAGAAGCCGGTGGCGTGCTCCTTCGAGCGGTCGGCGTAGAAGTTCGCGGAGTAGACGAGGTCGTCGCCCGGCACCCCGTCGCGCACGGCGAGGGCCAGGTGGCCCGGCCGACCCGCCCTTGGACGTGCCGAAGCTGATCAGGAGTTCGAGGTCGTACGGGTCCTTGCGCAGCGTCTCGACCACCGCGTCGATGTCCGTCGGCTCCGGGCCGCCGGGCGCGCCGAAGTCCGCGGCGATCGCGGATGAAGCGACGAACGCTGCGGCGAGAACGAGGTGTCGCATGGGGTCCGAATCAGGCGCCGGCGGGCGGCAGCAGGTAGAGCGTCATGGCGAAGATCACGTACACGGTCAGCACCAGGACGCCGACGAACCACGCGGAGCGGCCGGCCGTGGTGACGAACGCCGCGGTGATCGTGGCGATCAGCATCATCGCGACGGCGCCGCGCCAGAACTGCAGGTCCATCGGGGTGGGGCCGATCACGTAACTGAGCAGCACCAGCACCGGCGCGACGAAGAGCGCGATCTGCGACGCGCTGCCGAGCGCGATGCCGACGCTGAGGTCGAGCCGGTTCTTGCGCGCGGCGGAAAAGGCCGAAGCCATCTCGGCGGCCGCGCCCACGAGCGCGACGACGATGAAGCCGACGAACGCGGGCGTCATGCCGAACGTCACGGCGGCTTCCTGCACCGACGCGACGAAGACCTCGCTCACCAGCGCCACGAGCACGGTGATCACGGCGAGCGTCGTGAGCGCGAGCGCCATCGGCCAGGGTTCCTCCTCGGCTTCCCCGTGCTCCACGCTCGCGTAGATCTCCTTGTGCGTCTTCAGGGAGAACAGCATTCCGAGCGCGTAGACCGCGATCAGCAGCACCGAGAGCCCGACGCTCAGGGTGGACATGAACGCTGTCCGCGCGGATTCCTCGACGCCGCCGACGGCCGACGGCGCGAGCAGTGCGACGACGGCGAGGAAGAGCAGGCCGGCCTGCGTGCGCGCGCTGGCCCGGTTGTATTCCTGGGTGTGATGCTTCAGGCCGCCGAGCAGGAACGACATGCCGAGCATGAAGAGCGTGTTGGTGACGATCGCGCCGGCGATCGATGCCTTGACCAGCATGTATTCGCCCGCTTTCAGCGCGGTCAGCGCGATCACCAGTTCGGTCAGGTTGCCGAGCGTCGCGTTGAGCAGGCCGCCGACGGCATCGCCGGTCTTCGCCGCCACCGACTCGGTGGCGTGGCTCAGCAGCGCCGCCAGCGGGACGATCGCCAGCACCGACAGCACGAAGAGCAGGGTGTGCGAGCCGGGTCGCAGGTGCTCGACGACGAACACGATCGGCACGAACACGAGCAGCCACAGCAGCGGCTGGTGCCGGATTTCCTTCAGCAGGACGTTCATGATCTGCCTCTCCGGCAGGAGCGCGCTCCGGGCCGCGGTTGCTGCCAGGTGGAATGCATCGGTCGGATGGCCGGAATCACTTTATGCTCTTCTGGATCCGGCCCTGGAACGCGACCATCATCTCGGAAGGCCGAGCAGCAGGTTGTTGAGCAGGTTCTGGTTCATTCGATCCGTCGCGCGTTCGAAGGTAACAGCTTCGCGTCCGACCCGGCGCCGCGCTGTCGTGAATTGCTAGGACGCTGCATGACCCGTGGCAGAGCATCGACACACCGTCAGTCTGTCGCCGACAGGAGGCGTCATGCATCCGCAGAACGGGTTCGCGGAACGGCCACGCAGTCTTCGAGCGCTCCTCCCGCTCCACGCAGTCGCGGCGGCCTTCGCGATCGCCGCCGCGGGCTGCAGACCGGCGCCGCAGTCGGCCAGCGCGCCGGCGGTCGGAACCGAGTGGCGCGACTTCGAGGGAACGTGGACCGCGGCCGGCAGCCGCCAGTCGATCGCGCTCGGCGCGGACCGCAAGGCATCGGTGTCGACGTTGAGAGGCTCGCTGGTGCTGTCCGGCGCGTCGCGCCCGGCGGTCGGCTTCCGCGCCGAGGCCGTCGTGTTCAACGACAGCGCGACCGGCATGGTGGGCCGCGCGGTGTGGACCGATGCGCACGGCGACCAGGCGTGGAGTGAACTGCGGGGCGAAGGCACCGCGACCGGCAACCGGATCGTCGGCACTTTCGTCGGGGGGACGGGGCGCTACGCCGGGGTGACCGGCAACTACGAGTTCTCCTGGCGCTTCGTGCTCGAGACCGAGGACGGCACCGTCCAGGGCCAGTCCGTCGGACTGAAGGGCCGCGTCCGCGGCGGCGGCGCGGAAGGAGGCCGGCGATGATCTTCGAAGCGAAGATGCTGCCCCGGCGTCTCCTGCCGTTTGCCATCGCCATCGGCATCTGGCTCGTGCCGGTGCCGGCGGGCCTGACCGCGCCGGCGTGGCACCTGTTCGCGATCTTCGTCGCCTCCATCGCGGCGGTGCTGGTCGGCGCGTTCCCGCTGCTGACGTCGACCATGCTCGCTGTCGCGGCGGTCGTGCTGACCGACACCATCCCGGCGGCGAAGGCCTTCGGCGGCTTCGCGAACCCCAGCGTGCTGCTGGTCGTCATCGCGTTCCTGGTCGCGCAGGCCGTCGTGAAGTCGGGGCTCGGGCGCCGCATCAGCCTGTTCATGGTCGGCCGCTTCGGTGGTTCGTCGCTCGGACTCGCTTACAGCATCGTGCTGACCGACGCCGCGATCGCACCGGCCTTCCCGAGCAACACGGCGCGCGGCGGGGTGCTGTTCCCGATCGTGCTGTCCGTCGCGCAGGGATCGGGGTCGCGACCGGACGACCCGGAGGGACGGCGGCTCGGCGCCTACCTGATGTTCTGCGCCATGGCGAGCCTCGCCGTGTCGTCGGCGCTGTGGATGACGGCGACTTCGGCGAACCCGATCGGGCTGCAGGTCGTCAAGGAGTTCGGCCTCGAGATCGGGTTCGGCAAGTGGTTCCTCGTGGCATGCGTGCCCGCGCTCGCCGCGATCCTCGCGTTGCCGCTCGTCGTGGCGAAGATCTACCCGCCGCGGGTCGGGCGCACGCCCGAGGCGCCGCTGGCGGCTCGCAAGGCGCTGTCCGAGCTGGGGCCGCTCGCGCGCGACGAGTGGATCACCGCAGTCGTCTTCCTGGTGATGGTCAGCGGGTGGATCTTCGCCGACGCGCTGAAGCTCAACGTGACGAGCATCGCGTTCGCCGGCCTGGGCGTTCTGCTGATGATGCGCGTGCTCACGCTGGCCGACATCGCCACGCAGGGCGACACGCTGTCGACGTTCCTGTGGCTCGCGGTGCTCTTCGCGCTGAGCGGGCAGCTCAACGAGCTCGGCTTCATGGGCTATGCGGGGCAGATGCTCGCCGCGCAGCTCGGCGGACTGTCGTGGCCGGTGACCTACGTGCTGCTGATCGTGATCTACGTCGCGATCCACTACATGTTCGTCAGCCAGTCGTCGCAGGTGCTCGCCCTGCTCGGCGTGTTCCTCGACGTCGGCATCCGCGGTGGCGTGCCGGCGCCGCTGATGGCCTTCGCGCTGCTGTTCGCCAGCAGCTACTTCTCGGTGATCACGCCGCAGGCCGGCAGCCAGAACGTGATCTTCGTCGGCGCCGGCTACCTGACCCAGCGCGAGCTCTACCTGCTCGGGCTGCTGATGACGCTGTTCTTCATGGTCGTGTTCCTGACGATCGGGACGGCGTGGATCATGCTCGTCACGTAGCGGAACGCGAACCGCCGGGTTGCGGGAGCCAGGCTCGCCCGCGCAAACGGCGCCGGCGTGCTTCAGCAGCACAAACAGAAAGGGCGCCGGCTTGCGCGGGCGCCCCTTCCGTCTTCAGGCGTTGATCACCCGATCATCGCCATCCAGGGAACTCCAATCAGCATCAGGGCCGCGAAGAAGATGAGGCCGAAGATCGCTCCAAGGCGCCAGTAGTCCTTGGCCGGGATGTAGCCGCTGCCGTAGTACACCGGGCTCGGCCCTGTGGCGTACGGCGTCAGGATGCCCATGATGCCGAGCGTCAGCGACAGCAGCAGCGCCAGCGTCCGCATGTCCATGTCGGGAATGCCCAGCCCGACGGCGAGCACGACAGGAAGCATCGCCGTGACGTGCGCGGTGATGCTGGCGAACAGGTAATGCGTGAAGAAGAACACGGCGACCAGGCCGAGCATGGCGACCGTCGGACTCACGCCGACCATCTGCCCGCCGATCGTCTCGGCGAACCACTTCACGAAACCGACCTTGGCGAGGCCGTCGGCCAGGGCAACCAGCGTGGCGAACCACACGAGCGTGTTCCAGGCCGACTTGTTGGCAAGGATGTCGTCCCACGTCACCACGCGTCCGATCACCATCATCGCGATCACGGCGATGGCGACGGTGGTCGCGTTGATGACGGCGCCCGCGAAGATCCACAGCGCCAGCGCCAGCAGCACGAGGGCTCCGAGTTCGATCTCGCGACGCGTCAGGCCGCCCATCGACTTCAGCTCCTTGGCCGCCCACGCCGGGACTTCCTCGCCGCTCTTCACCTGCGGCGGATACAGGAAGTAGGTGAGCAGCGGCACGGCGAGCAGCAGCAGGATGCCGACCGGCGCAAACGCGATGAACCACTCGGTCCACGTGAAAGAGACCTTGGCGGTCTTGTTGATCAGTTCGATCGCCAGCAGGTTGGGCGCCAGCGCGGTGATGAACATCGAGCTGGTCACGCAGGTCGTGGCGATGGCCGTCCACATCAGGTAGCCGCCGATGCGGCGCGACGACGGGTCATTGGGCTTGCTGTCGTACAGCGCCGGGAGGTTGCGGATCACCGGGTACACCGTGCCGCCGCTGCGCGCGGTGTTGGACGGAGTGAACGGCGCGAGCAGCAGGTCGGCGATGGCGACGGCGTAGCCCAGCGTCAGCGTCCGCTTGCCCATCACCTTCACGAGTCCGAGCGAGATCCGGCGTCCGAGGCCGGTCTTCTCGTAGCCCAGCGCGAACATGAAGGCCGCGAAGATCAGCCACACGGTCGAGTTCGAGAAGCCCGACAGCGCCCAGGTGAGGCTGGCGTTGGCGGGCTTGAATCCGGCCTTGGCGAGCTCGGCGGGGCCGTACAGCACGTATGGCGCAAGGATCGTCACGAGCGCGACACCGATCAGGCCGATGGCAGCGCCCGGCAGCGGTTCGAGCATCAGGCCGACGATCACCCCGGCGAAGATGGCGAAGAAGTACCAGGCGTGCTGCGCGAGGCCTTCGGGGGGTGGAATGAGTGCAATCAGGATCGCGACCGCGATCGGCAGAGCAGCTTTCCACGGAAATGCATGCCCGCCTTTCGTGGCGGGCGCCTTAACTGCGGCGGGCACGTTGCCGGTGCCTGGGGTGGCCGCAACTGTCATGAAATCCTCCGTTTCCCTGGGTGGTCACGGTCCGGAGGGGCGGTCAGGAGGCTGCCGATCCGGTCCGCTAATAGAACCAGTGTCGTCACGATGACAATTGCTGCCATGACGTCGCTCAAAGTTGGCGATCGCAATGCAGCAAACGCGAGTGAACTTCCTCTAATTCGCGCCGACTCTTTCGCAAACCGACTCGTCGAGTCACGAGATGGAATTCCGGTCAGCGAAGCAGGCCAAGCACGGGAATGAACACGGCATACGTCAGCGCGAAGATCAGCAGGATGCCGGCGAGGTTCAGCCAGAGCCCGGCCTTCATCATGTCCGGCATGCGGACGAGGCCGGTGCCGAAGACGATGGCGTTCGGGGGCGTGCCGACCGGCATCATGAAGGCGCAGCTCGCGGCGACCGTCGCGGGCACTAGCAGCACGCCCGCCGGAATGCCGAGGACCGGCGCCAGTGCGGCCAGGATCGGCAGCATGGTGGCCACCTGCGCCGTGTTCGACGTCAGTTCGGACATGAACACCATGATCGCGATGACCGCGAGCAGCATGGCCCAGAACGGCCAGCCGGAGAAGCCGGCCGCGAGGCTGCCGATGTAGCCCGGCACGCCGTTGACCTCGGCGGCCGAGGCAAGCGCGAGGCCGCCGCCGAAGAGAATCAGCACGCCCCAGGGCAGCTTTGTCGCCGTCTCCCAGTCCATCAGCGCGCCCTTCGTGCCTTTCACCGGGATCAGGAAGAGGGCGATGGCCGCGGCGACCGCAATGCCGGCGTCAGACAACCCCTTCAGCGGCGCGAAGCCGCCGATGCGGACCTGCGCGAGCAGCGGCGCCGTCATCCACAGCGCGACGGTGATCGCGAACACGACGAGCGTCGCGCGCTCGCCGGCGTTCATCGGCCCGAGCTTCGCCCACTCGTCCCGGACGTACTCCCGGCCGCCCTCGATCTCCTTCATCGCCGACGGGAACATCACGAAGGTGTTCAGGAACCACGCGAGCGGCAGGAACGTCAGCATGGCCGGTACGCCGATGAGCATCCATTCGAGGAAGGTGACGCGCACGCCTCCGGTCTGCTCGACGAAGCGCACCAGGATCCCGTTGGGCGGCGAGCCGATGATCGTGCCGAGCCCGCCGATCGACGCGCCGTAGGCGACGCCGAGGAGCGCCGACAGCGCGAAGTTGCGCAGGTCGCGGTCGTCCTGCGGAATGCCGCCCAGTTCCGCGAGCGACTTGCCGCGGCGACTGCGCAGCGCGACGTCGACCACCGACAGCACGATGGGCACCATCATCGCCGCCGTCGCCGTGTTGGAGACCCACATGCTGATGAAGGCGGTGGCGCCCATCGTCCCGGCGACGATCGCCTTCGGCCGCGTCCCGACCAGGCGCAGCGTCATGAAGGCGATCCGGCGATCGAGCCCCCAGCGCGCGATGGCCAGCGCGAGCACGAAACCGCCGAAGAAGAGGTAGATGACGTCGGCGCCGTAGTTCGCGGTCGTCCGCCCGAGGGGCATGATGCCGGCCAGCGGGAAGAGGGCGATCGGCAGCAGCGCGGTGACCTCGATCGCGACGGCCTCGGTCATCCACCAGGCTGCCATCCAGCCCATCGCCGCCAGCGTTGCGCGGCCCGCGTGGCTGAACACCACGACGGTTCCGTCGGCCGCCCGGTACTCCGTCGGCAGTGCCCAGTAGAGCGCCAAGGCCAGCAAGGGGCCGGCTGCAAGGCCTGCCCGCTGGACCTTCTGCTGCATCGAGCGGGCCTCGTTTGCGGAGGCCGTAATGCTGCTCATCGTCGTTGGCCTTCAGGCAGCGGCGCAGGCCCCTTTGGGCCCGCGCCCCTGCCGGAACGAGGCGACGGCCAGGAGGGGCTGTCGCGACAGCCTTCAGAACATGATCTTCGCGAGGAACAGGCCCGTCATCACCGCGACCGACGTCGCGACGACACCCGGGATCATGAACGAGTGGTTCAGCACGTATTTGCCGATCTTCGTCGTGCCAGACAGGTCGAAGTTGATCGCGGCGATCAGCGAGCCGTAGGTCGGGATGAAGAAGTAGCCGTTGACCGACGGGAACATCGCGATCAGGAACTGCGGCGGGATGCCGAGCGCGATGCCGAGCGGCATCAGCGCGCGGGTCGTCGCCGCCTGGCTGTACAGCAGCACCGACGCGAAGAACAGGCCGAACGCGAAGGTCCACGGCGCGGCCTTGGTCCAGTCGCCGATGGCCGGCACGATCACGGCCTGGTTGGCGGCGATGAAGCTGTCGCCCAGCCACGCGAGCCCGAAGATGCCGATCACCGCCACTACGCCTGCGCGCAGTGTCGCGGTCTTCGGCACATCGTCGACCTTCACCTTGGTGACCAGAAGCATGATGGCCGCGATGGCCATCATGATGATCTCAATGACGATCGGCATGCCGATGGCTGCCTTGGCACCGGGAAGCTTGCGCAGTTCCGGGAAGAAGCCGAAGACGACGACCGCCGCGACACCGACGAGGAACAGGAACGCGGACGGCTTCGCGGAGGCTTTCAGCGGCTCGCGGTCGCGTTCAGTCTGCGGCGCCGGGATCTCGCCGGCCTTCAGTCGCGCCTGGTACTCGGGATCGTCCTTCAGGTCCTTGCCGATGAACATCGAGACGATGGCGGCAGCGATGACGCCGGTCAGCGTCGCCGGCACGCACACCATCAGGATTTCGGGCAGGCCCCACTGGGTCAGGCCCTTCTCCGAGAACAGGCCGATCATCGCGGCCGTCGCCGCGGCGACCGGGCTTGCGGTGATGGCCTGCTGCGAAGCGATCGTGGCGACCGCCATCGGCCGCTCCGGCCGGATGCCGCTGCGGTGCGCGGTCTCGTAGATGACCGGCAGCAGCGGATAGACGATGTGCCCGGTGCCGGCGACGAACGTGAAGCTCCACGTCGTCAGCGGCGCGACGATCGTCACGTACTTCGGGTTCGCGCGGATGATGCGCTCGGCGATCCGCACCAGGAAGTCGATGCCACCGGCGGCTTCCATCACCGAGGCCGCCATGATGACCGCCAGGATGATCAGCATCACGTCGATCGGCGGCGACGTCGGATTGACGCCGAAGGCGACGACGAGGATCAGCAGGCCGACCGCGCCCCACAGGCCAAGGCCCACGCCGCTGTAGCGCGAACCCATCCAGATCGCGGCCAGGACGACCACGAACTGCAACACGATGGTGAGTGTCATTTCCTTCCTTCCCCACGCCGCGGGGTGCGGCCCGCGGCGGGCTCGTCACGTCATTGTTCGAATTTGGGGCTGACCAGGTTCTCGAACGAGAAGACCTCGTCCCACTTTTCCTGCGTGAGCAGCTTGCGTTCCTTGACCACGATGTCGTGCAGCGACTTGCCCGTCTCGTAGCCCTCGCGCGCGATCTCGGCGCACTGCTTGTAGCCGAGCGTCGTCTTGAGCGCCGTCACGATGCCGAGGGAGTTCAGCACCTGTTGCAGCGTGCGGTCGGCGTTGGCGGTGATGCCGTTGACGCAGTTCACGCGCAGGCTGTTGACGGCGTTCTCCATCGTCGAGATCGAGGTGAAGAGCGCGAAGGTGATCACCGGCTCCATCACGTTGAGCTGCAGCTGGCCGGCCGACGCGGCGAGCGTGACCGTCAGGTCCAGGCCGATCACCAGGAAGCTTGTCTGGTTGACGACCTCGGGGATCACCGGGTTGACCTTGCCCGGCATGATCGACGAGCCGGGCTGCATCTGCGGCAGGTTGATCTCGTTGAAGCCGCAGCGCGGCCCGCTCGCCAGCAGGCGGATGTCGTTGCAGATCTTCGTCAGCTTCGCCGACGTGCGCTTCAGCACCCCGGACAGCAGCACGTAGGCGCCGGTGTCCGACGTGGCCTCGATCAGGTCGCCGGCCAGGATGAACTTGAAGCCGGTGAGATCCGACAGGTACTGCGTCGCCAGCGGCGGGTAGCCGGGGTGCGCGGTCACGGTGGTGCCGATGGCCGTCGCGCCGAGGTTGATCTCCTTCAGCAGTTCGCGCACTTCGGCGATGCGCTGCACTTCCTCGCCGATCGTCGTGCCCCAGCCGTGGAATTCCTGCCCGAGCGACATCGGCACGGCGTCCTGCAGGTGGGTGCGGCCCATCTTCAGGACCTTGTCGAACTCCTTGCCCTTGGCGAAGAAGGCTTCCTGCAGTTTCGTCAGCGCCTCCATGTAGCTGCCGAGGCGCAGGATCAACGCGAGGCGGAACGCGGTCGGGTAGACGTCGTTGGTCGACTGGCCGAAATTGACGTGGTCGTTCGGATTGACGACCGAGTAGTCGCCCTTCTTCTTGCCGAGGCTCTCGAGCGCGAGGTTCGCGATCACCTCGTTGGCGTTCATGTTCGTCGAGGTGCCCGCACCGCCCTGGATGAAGTCGGTGATGAACTGGTCGCGCATCTCCCCCGCGATCAGCTTGTCGCAGGCGCCGACGATCGCGTCGGCCACCTTGGCGTCAAGGACGCCGAGGTCGCGGTTGGCAAGCGCAGCGGCCTTCTTGACGTACCCGAGTGCCTTGACGAAGTAGGGCTCCGTCGACATCGGGATGCCGGTGATGTGGAAGTTTTCCTTCCCGCGCAGCGTCTGCACGCCGTAGTACGCGGTGTCGGGCAGCTCCTTCTCGCCCAGAAAGTCCTTCTCGATTCGTGCCATTGCGATTCCCCTTCAGGTGATCGCAGGCCCGGTGGTCGCTTCCTACGACATGCCTTCCTTGACCATCTTCCTGCGAATGAACGCGATCTGCGTCTGCAGCGGCAACTCCTTCGGGCAGACGTCGTGACAACCCAGCAGCGACATGCAGCCGAAGACGCCGTCGTCGTCGCCGATCACTTCGTAGTAGTCCGCGTCGGTCCGCACGTCGCGCGGGTCGAGGCGGAAGCGGGCGATCTTGTTGATGCCGACCGCGCCGACGAAATCCTTGCGCATGCGCGCCGTGCCGCAGCCGGCGAGGCAGCAGCCGCACTCGATGCAGCGGTCGAGCTCGAAGATGGCTTCCGCGAGCTCCGGCTCCATCCGCTCCTCGAGCCGCGTCAGGTCGAACTCCTGCTGCTTCGTGTGGCACCACGCCTCGAGGCGCTCGGAGAGCGCGCGCATCCACTTGCCGGTGTTGACCGAGAGATCGCCGATCAGCTCGAAGAAGGGCAGGGGCGCGAGCGTGATGTCCGGCCCGATGTCGCGCGTCAGCGTGCGGCAGGCGAGCGTCGGCCGGCCGTTGACGACCATCGCGCAGCTGCCGCAGATGCCGGCGCGGCACACGAAGTCGAACTGCAGCGACGGGTCGAGCCTCTCGCGGATCTCCATCAACGCCATGAACAGCGTCATGCCGTCGCTCTGCTCGATCTCGTAGGTCTGGATGCGCGGCACGCTCGCCGGGTCGGCCGGGTTGTAGCGCATCACGCTGATCCTCAGCATCTGGCCGGGCTGCACGCCGGGCCGCGCGGCCGATCCTCCGCTGGCGGAAGCCGATGCGGCCGGCGCGCTGGCCGGCACGGGCACCACGTTGATCACTTTTCCGGTGGCCTGGTTGCTCATGCTGTCCTCCGCGCCGGGGCCTGGCCCATCGGCTCGTCGATCCTCTCGTTCTTCCCGCGCAGCCGTGCGGGCAGCAGCTGCTCGTACGGCATCAGCGCCGCCTGCCGCGCGAAGCGGTCATCGGCGTGCTGCTGCTTGAGGGCGTCCACGGCCGCCTGGCGGACCGGCGTGTCCGGGTGGTCCACGTAGTCCTTCGCGCCGTAGCCGCGCCATCCCGGCGGCAGCTCCATCTTGTTCACGTTGAGCGCTTCGTAGTTGAGCGTCGGCAGGGTCGAGTCGCCCTTCCAGCTCGCGAGCGTGCGGCTCAGCCACTTGGCGTCGTTGCGGTTGGGGTAGTCGGAGCGGTAGTGCGCGCCCCGGCTTTCGGTGCGCGTGAACGCGCCGTAGGCCACGCACAGCGCGAGCTTCAGCATCTTCTGGACGCGGTAGGCCGTGACCAGCTCCGGGTTCGCGCCCGGCGAACTGGACTTCAGCCCGATGCTGCGGCTCTTCACGAGCAGCTTCTGCAGCTCGTCGACCGCCTCTTCCAGCTCCTTGCCGGTGCGGAAGATGCCGACCTTGTCGCTCATGATGGCCTGCATCCGCGCCTTCAGCGCGCTCGCGTCCTCGCTGCCGCGGCTGGTGATCAGGCCCTGCAGCTTGGCCTTCTCCTCGTTCACGAAGTCGCGCAGCACCCCGGTCGGGATGGAGATGTCGTTCTCGGTCTTGTCGCAGAAGTCCGCGATGAACTCGCCGACGATCATGCCGGCGACCACGGTCTCGGCGACCGAGTTGCCGCCCAGCCGGTTGAAGCCGTGCATGTCCCAGCACGCCGCTTCGCCCGCCGCGAACAGGCCCTTGAGCGTCGGGCTCTCGCCCGTGTAGTTGGTGCGCACGCCGCCCATCGTGTAGTGCTGCGCCGGGCGCACGGGGATCAGGTCCTTCACCGGGTCGAGGCCGAGGAAGTAGTGGCAGATGTCCCAGACTTCGCGCAGGTTGTGCTTGATGTGCGCCTCGCCGAGCAGCCGGATGTCCAGCCAGATGTGCTCGCCGAAGCGCGACTTCGCGCCCTTGCCCTTCTTGATGTGCTCTTCCATCCGGCGCGACACGACGTCGCGCGAGGCCAGTTCCTTCTTCTCCGGCTCGTAGTCCGGCATGAAGCGGTGGCCGTCGACGTCGAGCAGCAGGCCGCCGTCGCCGCGGCAGCCCTCGGTCAGCAGGATGCCCGCGGGGAAGATCGGCGTCGGGTGGAACTGCACCGCCTCCATGTTGCCCAGCGTGGCGATGCCGGTTTCCAGCGCGATCGCCATGCCGATGCCTTCGCAGATCACGGCGTTGGTGGTCACCTGGTAGAGCCGGCCGGCGCCGCCGGTGGTCAGCGCGGTCGCCTTGGCGACGTACGCCGTCAGCTCTCCGGTGATCAGGTCGCGCACGACGGCGCCGTAGCAGCGGCCGCCTTCGTGGATCAGCGCCAGCGCCTCGGCGCGCTCGTGCACCGGGATCGAGCTGGCGATCACCTGGTCGCCGACCGCCTGCAGCATCGCGTGCCCGGTCGCATCCGCGACGTAGCAGGTGCGCCACTTCTTGGTGCCGCCGAAGTCGCGCTGCGCCACCAGCCCGTGCGCTTCGTCCCGCTCGGTGATGGTGACCTTCTGGCCGTTGATGACGACCGTCCGGTCGCCCTTGCGCACGCGGCTCCACGGCACGCCCCAGGCGGCCAGCTCGCGCACGGCCTTGGGCGCCGTGTTGACGAACATGCGCACGACGTCCTGGTCGGCGCCCCAGTCGGAACCGCGGACCGTGTCCTCGAAGTGCACGTCCTCGTTGTCGCCCTGGCCCTTGATGACGTTGCCGAGGCTCGCCTGCATGCCGCCCTGCGCGGCCTTGGAGTGCGAGCGCTTGGGCGGGACCAGCGACAGGATGATCGCGTCGTGGCCGCGCCGCTTGGCGGCCACGGCCATGCGCAGGCCGGCGAGGCCGCCGCCGATGACGAGCACATCCGTGTAGATGACGTTCATTTGCTTCCCTCCGTGGCCGGCGCCGCCGGTGGGGTGATGACGCGCGCCGCGCCCGGCTGGGCCGGAGCCGAGGAGCGCTGCCAGCTGGGGACGAATTCCTTGCCGATGCGCGCGTCACGGCCCATGCCGATCTTGATGTAGGCGGCGAGGGTGACGAGGCCGAGCACGATGAAGAACGCCGACAGCGCCCACTTGAGCATCTTCAGGTTCTTGCGCGTGGCGGCCGGGTCCTTGCCTTCCATCCAGCCCCATTTCACGCAGAGCCGGTACAGGCCGATGCCGCCGTGCAGCTCGACCGCGAACAGCAGCACCAGGTACAGCGGCCACCACAGGCCGCTCCACACGCGGTCGGCGGACTGCCAGGGGCCGATCGCCCCGGGGTGCATCATCATCTGGTAGAGGTGCACCGACGCGAGGAAGAACATCGCGAAGCCGGTGACGACCTGCCAGTACCACAGCGTCGTGTCCTCGTGCCGCATCATCACCATGTGGTCGCGGTACTCGCGGTACTGGCGATAGTTGACCGGGAACTTCCTCAGCGCGAGCGCGGCGTGCACGATGAACAGGAAGAAGACGCCCGCGACGACGAAGGACACGAGGATCGGGTACGCCTTGCCGAAGAAGAAGTAGCCCTCGAAGAACTTCGTGACCGTCCACATCGCGTCCTGGCTGATCAGGATCGTGGACACGAAGAACATGTGGCCCCACATGAAGAGGCCCAGGATCAGTCCGGTGGCGCTCTGGGTGAAGTCCAGCTTGGCCGGCCACCGGCTCTTGCGCACGCGAGGGACTCCGCCCAAGGCCCGTGATCACGGAGACCGCGGTCGCCACGATGCCCGGGATCATGAACGAGTGGTTCAGCACGTACTTGCCGATCTTCGTCGTACCGGACAGGTCGAAGTTGATGGCGGCGATCAGCGAACCGTAGGTCGGGATGAAGAAGTAGCCGTTGACCGACGGGAACATGGCGATCAGGAACTGCGGCGGGATGCCGAGCGCGATGCCGAGCGGCATCAGCGCGCGGGTCGTCGCCGCCTGGCTGTACAGCAGCACCGACGCGAGGAACAGGCCGAACGCAAAGGTCCATGGTGCGGCCTTGGCCCAGTCGCCGATCGCCGGGACGATGACGTCCTTGTTCGCGGCGATGAAGCTGTCACCGAGCCAGGCCAGGCCGAAGATGCCGATCACCGCGACCACGCCGGCCCGCAGCGTGGCCGTCTTCGGCACGTCGTCCACCGCCACCTTGGTGACGAGCAGCATGATGGCCGCCACCGACATCATGACGATCTCGATGACGATCGGCATCCCGATCGCGGCCTTGGCCCCCGGCAGCGTGCGCAGGCCCGGGAAGAAGCCGAACAGCACGACAAAGGCGACGCCGGCAAGGAACAGGAAGGCCGACGGTTTGGCCGACGCCTTCAGCGGCGCCTGCTCTCCCAGCGACTTGGGCTTCGGGATCAGACCGGCCTTCAAGCGCGCCTGGTACTCCGGATCGTCCTTCAGGTCCTTGCCGATGAACATCGAAACGATGGCGGCCGCGATCACGCCGGTCAGTGTTGCCGGCACGCACACCATCAGGATTTCGGGCAGGCCCCACTGCGTCAGGCCCTTCTCGGTGAACAGCCCGATCATGGCGGCCGTCGCTGCGGCCACGGGGCTTGCAGTGATGGCCTGCTGCGAGGCGATCGTGGCGACCGCCATCGGGCGTTCGGGCCGGATGCCGCTGCCGTGCGCGGTCTCGTAAATGACCGGGAGCAGCGGGTAGACGATGTGGCCGGTGCCGGCGACGAAGGTGAAGCTCCACGTCGTCAGCGGTGCCACGATCGTCACGTACTTCGGATTCGCGCGGATGATCCGCTCGGCGATGCGCACCAGGAAGTCGATGCCGCCGGCGGCTTCCATCACCGAGGCGGCCATGATGACCGCCAGGATGATCAGCATCACGTCGATCGGCGGCGAGGTTGGCGCGACCCCGAATCCGACCACCAGCACCAGCAAGCCGACCGCGCCCCACAGGCCCAGCCCGACGCCGCTGTAACGCGCGCCCATCCAGATCGCGGCCAGGACGACCACGAACTCCATCACGATAGTGAACGACATCTTTTCCCCTTCCCGATGCCGCGGCGGGCCCGGGGCGGGCCCGTCACGTCACTGTTCGAACTTCGGGCTGACCAGGTTCTCGAACGAGAAGACCTCGTCCCATTTTTCCTGCGTGAGGAGCTTGCGCTCCGTGACGACGATGTCGTGCAGCGACTTGCCCGTCTCGTAGCCTTCGCGCGCGATCTCGGCGCACTGCTTGTAGCCGAGCGTCGTCTTCAGCGCCGTCACGATCCCGAGCGAGTTGAGCACCATCTGCAGCGTGCGCTCGGCGTTGGCGGTGATGCCGTCGATGCAGTTCGCCCGCAGGCTGTTGACCGCGTTCTCCATGGTGGCGATCGACGTGAACAGCGCGAAGGTGATCACCGGCTCCATCACGTTGAGCTGCAACTGCCCGGCGGACGCCGCGAGCGTGACGGTCAGGTCGAGGCCGATCACGAGGAAGCTGGTCTGGTTCACGACCTCCGGGATCACCGGATTCACCTTGCCCGGCATGATCGACGAGCCGGGCTGCATCTGCGGCAGCCGGATCTCGTTGAAGCCGCAGCGCGGACCGCTTGCGAGCAGCCGGATGTCGTTGCAGATCTTCGTGAGCTTCGACGAGGTGCGCTTGAGCACCCCGGACAGCAGCACGTAGGCGCCCGTGTCCGAGGTCGCCTCGATGAGGTCGCCGGCCAGGATGAACCTGAAGCCGGTCAGCTCCGAGAGGTAGTTCGTCGCCAGCGGCGGATAGCCCGGGTGCGCGGTGACCGTGGTCCCAATGGCGGTGGCGCCGAGGTTGATCTCCTTGAGCAGTTCGCGCACTTCGGCGATGCGCTGCACTTCCTCGCCCATCGTCGTGCCCCAGCCGTGGAACTCCTGGCCGAGCGACATCGGCACGGCGTCCTGCAGGTGCGTGCGGCCCATCTTCAGGACCTTGTCGAACTCCCTGCCCTTGGCGAAGAACGCTTCCTGCAGCTTCGTCAGCGCTTCCATGTAGCTGCCCAGCCGCAGGATCAGCGCCAGGCGGAACGCCGTCGGGTAGACGTCGTTCGTCGACTGGCCGAAGTTGACGTGGTCGTTCGGATTGACGACCGCGTACTCGCCTTTCTTCCTGCCGAGGCTTTCGAGCGCGAGGTTGGCGATCACCTCGTTGGCGTTCATGTTCGTCGAGGTGCCGGCGCCGCCCTGGATGAAGTCCGTGATGAACTGATCGCGCATGTCTCCCGCGATCAGCCGGTCGCAGGCGCCGACGATGGCATCGGCGATCTTGGCGTCAAGGACGCCGAGGTCGCGGTTGGCGAGCGCGGCGGCCTTCTTGACGTACCCGAGTGCCTTGACGAAGTAGGGCTCCGTCGACATCGGGATGCCGGTGATGTGAAAGTTCTCCTTGCCGCGCAGCGTCTGCACGCCGTAGTACGCGGTGTCCGGCAGCTCCTTCTCGCCTAGAAAGTCCTTCTCGATTCGTGCCATTGCGATTCCCCTTTCCGGTGATCGCAGGCCCGGTGGTCGTCAACTACGACATGCCTTCCTTGACCATCTTCCTGCGTATGAACGCGATCTGCGTCTGCAGCGGCAGTTCCTTCGGGCAGACGTCATGACAACCCAGCAGCGACATGCAGCCGAAGACGCCGTCGTCGTCGCCGATCACTTCGTAGTAGTCCGCGTCGGTCCGCACGTCGCGCGGGTCGAGGCGGAAGCGGGCGATCTTGTTGATGCCGACCGCCCCCGCGAAATCCTTGCGCATGCGCGCCGTGCCGCAGCCGGCGACGCAGCAGCCGCACTCGATGCAGCGGTCGAGCTCGAAGATCTCTTCCGCCAGTTCGGGCTCCATGCGGGCCTCGAGCCGGGTCAGGTCGACCTCCTGCTGCTTCAGGTGGCACCACGCCTCGAGCCGTTCGGAGAGCGCGCGCATCCACTTGCCGGTGTTGACCGACAGGTCGCCGATCAGCTCGAAGAAGGGCAGGGGCGCGAGCATGATGTCCGGTCCGACGTTCTTCGTGAGCGTGCGGCAGGCCAGCGTCGGCCGGCCGTTGACGATCATCGCGCAGCTGCCGCAGATGCCTGCCCGGCAGACGAAGTCGAACTGCAGTGACGGGTCGAGCGTCTCGCGGATCTCCATGAGCGCCATGAAGAGCGTCATGCCGTCGGACTGCTCGATCTCGTAGGTCTGCATGTACGGAACGCTCGCCGGGTCGGCCGGATTGAACCGCATCACGCTGATCTTCAGCATCTGGCCCGGCTTCGCGCCGGTCCGGGCTGCCGCTGCGCCGCTGGCGGGCGCCGACGCGGCTGGCGCGCCTGCCGGCGCGGGCACGACGTTGATCACCTTCTGGCTGGCCTGATTGCTCATGCTGTCCTCCGCACCGGGGCCTCGCCCATCGGCTCGTCGATCCTCTCGTTCTTGCCGCGCAGCCGTGCCGGCAGCAGTTGCTCGTACGGCATCAGTGCCGCCTGCCGCCCGAAGCGGTCGTCGGCGTACTGCTGCTTCACCACGTCCACGGCGGCCTGCCGTGCCGGCGTGTCCGGGTGGTCCACGTAGTCCTTCGCGCCGTAGCCGCGCCATCCGGGCGGCAGCTCCATGCGCTTGACGTCGAGCGCTTCGTAGTTGAGCGTCGGCAGCGTGCCGTCGCCTTTCCATGTCGCGAGCGTGCGGCTCAGCCACTTCGCATCGTTGCGGTTCGGATAGTCCTCGCGGAAGTGCGCGCCGCGGCTCTCGGTGCGCGTCAACGCGCCGTAGGCCACGCACAGCGCCAGCTTCAGCATCTTCTGGACGCGATAGGCGGTCACGAGCTCGGGATTGACGCCCGGCGAGCTGGACTTCAGCCCGATGTTGCGGCTCTTGACCAGCAGCTTCTGCAGTTCGTCGACCGCTTCCTCGAGGTCCTTGCCGCGACGGAAGATGCCGACCTTGTCGCTCATGATCGTCTGCATCCGGGCCTTGAGCGCGCTCGCGTCCTCGCTGCCACGGCTGTTTATCAGCGCCTGCAGCTTCGCCTGCTCGGCCGTCACGAACTCCTTCAGGACGCCGGTCGGGATGCTGATGTCGTTCTCGGTCTTGTCGCAGAAGTCCGCGATGAATTCGCCCACGATCATGCCGGCGACCACGGTTTCGGCCACCGAGTTGCCGCCCAGGCGGTTGAATCCGTGCATGTCCCAGCAGGCCGCTTCGCCCGCCGCGAACAGTCCCTTGAGCGTGGGGCTTTCGCCCGTGAAGTTCGTGCGCACGCCGCCCATCGTGTAGTGCTGCGCGGGCCGCACGGGGATCAGGTCCTTCACCGGATCGAGACCGAGGAAGTAGTGGCAGATGTCCCAGACTTCGCGCAGGTTGTGCTTGATGTGGGCCTCGCCGAGCAGGCGGATGTCCAGCCAGATGTGCTCGCCGAAGCGCGACTTCGCGCCCTTGCCCTTCTTGATGTGCTCTTCCATGCGCCGCGACACCACGTCGCGCGAGGCGAGTTCCTTCTTCTCGGGCTCGTAGTCGGGCATGAAGCGGTGGCCGTCGACGTCGAGCAGCAGGCCGCCGTCGCCGCGGCAGCCTTCGGTCAGCAGGATGCCGGCCGGGAAGATCGGCGTCGGGTGGAACTGCACGGCTTCCATGTTGCCGAGCGTGGCGACGCCGGTTTCCAGCGCGATCGCCATGCCGATGCCTTCGCAGATCACCGCGTTGGTGGTGACCTGGTACAGGCGGCCCGCGCCGCCGGTGGCCATCGCCGTCGCCTTCGCGACATAGGCGGTGAGTTCGCCGGTGATGAGGTCGCGCACGACCGCGCCGTAGCAGCGCCCACCCTCGTGAATCAGCGCCAGCGCCTCGGTGCGCTCGTGCACCGGGATCGAGCTCGCGATCACCTGGTCGCCCACCGCCTGCAGCATCGCGTGTCCGGTGGCGTCCGCCACGTAGCAGGTGCGCCACTTCTTCGTGCCGCCGAAATCGCGCTGCGCCACCAGGCCGTGCGCTTCGTCGCGCTCGGTGATGGTGACCTTCTGGCCGTTGATGACGACCTGCCGGTCGCCCTTGCGCACGCGGCTCCAAGGCACACCCCAGGCGGCCAGTTCACGCACGGCCTTCGGCGCTGTGTTGACGAACATGCGCACGACGTCCTGGTCAGCGCCCCAGTCGGAGCCGCGGACCGTGTCCTCGAAGTGCACGTCCTCGTTGTCGCCCTGGCCCTTGATGACGTTGCCGAGGCTCGCCTGCATGCCGCCCTGCGCCGCCTTGGAGTGCGAGCGCTTCGGGGGAACCAGCGACAGGATGATGGAGTCGTGTCCCCGCCGCTTGGCGGCGACCGCCATGCGCAGGCCGGCCAGGCCGCCGCCGATCACCAGCACATCGGTATAGATGACGTTCATTTCGTGTACTCCGTCGCAGGTGCGGCGGGCGCCGCGGGCGGTGTGATCGCGGGCACCGCGGACGGTTGCGCCGGCATCGTCGCGCGCTGCCAGCTCGGGACGAATTCCTTGCCGATGCGCGCGTCGCGGCCCATGCCGATCTTGATGTAAGCGGCGAGAGTGACGAGGCCCAGCACGATGAAGAACGCCGACAGCGCCCACTTCAGGAGCTTCAGGTTCTTGCGGGATGCCGCCGGATCCTTGCCCTCGAACCAGCCCCACTTGACCGCGAGCCGGTACAGGCCGATGCCGCCATGCAGCTCGACCGCGAACAGCAGCACCAGGTACAGCGGCCACCACAGGCCGCTCCACACGCGGTCGCCCGATTGCCACGGACCGATCGCTTCCGGGTGCATCATCATCTGGTACAGGTGCACGGACGCGAGGAAGAACATCGCGAAGCCGGTGACGACCTGCCAGTACCAGAGCGTCGTGTCCTCGTGGCGCATCATCGCCATGTGGTCGCGGTACTCGCGGTACTGCCGGTAGTTGACGGGGAACTTCCGCAGCGCCAGGGCCGCGTGCACGATGAAGATCGTGAAGATCGTCGCCACGACGAACGACACGAGGATCGGGTAGGCCTTGCCGAAGATGAAGTAGCCCTCGAAGAACTTCGTGATCGTCCACATCGCATCCTGGCTGATCAGGATGGTGGACACGAAGAACATGTGGCCCCACATGAAGAGGCCGAGGATCAGGCCGGTCGCGCTCTGGGCGAAGTCGAGCTTGGCTGGCCACCGGCTTTTGCGAAGACGAGCGACTCCGCCCATCCCGACTGCGATGTTGGCTTGTGCGTTCATGGGTGAATTCGCGCGAGGCGCGCCGCGGGTTGCAACTGCCCGGAGTGTCGTCTGACAGCACCTGTTTCGATTGACGGGTATCAACTCGCGCGGGTTCCGTCGAGATCCATCACTGCCGTGTATGGAATGCCGCGATGCGGAAGCCCGTCGCGCATTCCGAAGCACTTGACCGGGATCAACGGCGCGCAGGAAGGGGATGGGAGCATCCCCGCGCAGAGGCAATTCAGCCCATTCCTTTCAAGCCGCGCCGCCCATGTACACCATCTCCCGCCGCGAAGCCTTTTCGGACACCACGTTCCTGTGGGATGTCGTCGCCCCCGATGTGGCGCGATCCGCCGAACCCGGACATTTCGTGATGCTCCGCCTGCACGAAGGCAGCGAGCGGATCCCGCTCACCGTCGCCGATTACGACCGCGCCGCCGGCACGGTGACCCTGGTCATCCAGGCGCTCGGCAAGACCACCATCGAAATGCGGGACAAGTACAAGGAAGGCGACACCTTCGCCGACTTCGTCGGTCCCCTCGGGCTGCCCCAGCATGTCGGCAAGGCCGGCCACGTCGTGCTGGTGGGCGGTGGACTCGGGGTCGCGCCGGTGTTTCCGCAACTGCGGGCGTTCAAGGCCGCGGGCAACCGCACCACCGGGATCATCGGCTTCCGCAACAAGGACCTGGTGTTCTGGGAAGAGAAATTCGGCGCGGAGTGCGACGAGCTGATCGTCTGCACCGACGACGGCAGCTACGGCAAGCCGGGCTTCGTGACCGCGGCGCTGAAGGAAGTGCTCGAGCGGGACAAGCCCGATCTCGTCGTCGCCATCGGCCCGCTGCCGATGATGAACGCGTGCGTCGAGACCACGCGGCCGTTCGGCGTTAAGACGATGGTGTCGCTCAACGCGATCATGGTCGACGGCACCGGCATGTGCGGCTCGTGCCGCGTCACCGTCGGCAAGGAGATCAAGTTCGCCTGTGTCGACGGGCCGGACTTCGACGGCCACCAGGTCGACTTCAAGGAGCTGATGCTGCGGCAGAAGCGCTTCAAGGGCGAGGAAGCGGCCGCGAACTCCGATTACGCGCACGTGTGCGAGGTCGACAAGCAGCTCTTCGCCGATGGCAAGCGCAACTACAAGAAGTTCAAGGACCTGCCGCCGCATGCCGTGAAGATGCCCGAGCGCGACGCGCTCGAGCGCTCGCGCAACTTCAAGGAAGTGAACCTCGGCTACTCGATGGCCGACGCGCTGGCCGAGGCCGAGCGCTGCATCATGTGCACGAAGCCGACCTGCATCGAGGGCTGCCCGGTCGGTATCGACATTCCGCGCTTCATCCGTCACCTGCTGGTGCGCGACCTCGACGGTGCGCTCGGCGTGATCAACGAATCCAACCTGTTCCCGTCGGTCTGCGGCCGCGTCTGCCCGCAGGAGTCGCAGTGCGAGGCGCAGTGCCAGGTGGGCCGGAACAAGAAGACGCCGATGGAGTCCGTGGCGATCGGTCGGCTCGAACGCTTCATCGGCGATAACGCCCACGCGCCGAAGGCGTCGCCGCCGCGGTTCGAGCGCAAGCTCGGGAAGGTCGCGATCGTCGGTTCGGGCCCGTCCGGCCTCGCCGTGGCGGCCGACCTCGCCAAGTTCGGCTGCGACGCGACTGTCTACGAAGCCCTGCACGTGGTGGGCGGTGTCCTGCAGTACGGCATTCCGTCGTTCAGGCTGCCGCGCGAGATCATCGCGCGCGAGGTCGAGAGCCTGAAGGACCTCGGCGTGCAGTTCGAGACCAACAAGGTGGTCGGCAAGACCTTCTCGATCAACCAGTTGATGGACGAGAAGGGTTACGACGCCGTGTTCGTCGGTGCGGGGGCGGGCGCGCCCTCGTTCCTCGGCATCCCGGGCGAATTCGCAGGGCAGGTGTACTCGGCCAACGAGTTCCTGACGCGCGTGAACCTGATGGGCGGCGACAAGTTCCCGTTCCTCGACACCCCGATCACGATCGGCAAGAGCGTCGTCGTGATCGGCGCGGGCAACACCGCGATGGACTGCCTGCGCGTCGCGAAGCGCCTCGGCACGCCGACCGTGCGCTGCGTGTACCGGCGTTCGGAGGCGGAGGCGCCGGCGCGCATCGAGGAACTGCGGCACGCGAAGGAGGAGGGCATCGAGTTCTTCTTCCTGCATTCGCCGGTGGAAATCCGGGTCGACGCCGACGGCAACGTCGGCGGCATGAAGGTGCAGAAGATGATGCTCGGCGAGCCCGACGAGAAGGGTCGCCGCAAGCCGATTCCGCTCGACGAATTCGTCGAACTCGAGTGCGACACCGTCATCTACGCGCTCGGCACGCAGGCCAACCCGATCATCACGAAGTCCACGCCCGGACTGCAGCTCAACAAGTGGGGTTACATCGTGGCCGACGACACCACGCAGGCGACCAGCGTCCCCGGCGTGTTCGCCGGCGGCGACATCGTGACGGGCGGCGCGACGGTGATCCTGGCGATGGGCGCCGGGCGCCGTGCGGCGCGCGCCATCGGCGCCTACCTCGCCAACGGAAAGAGCAAGTGGCCGGTCACGCAGGCCGACGCCGATGCGTTCGTGCCGCCGACACCGCTGGGCGCCGACCCGTCGTTCGCCGTCCAGTCCACCGCCGCCGAGGTCAAACAATGAACATCTGCCCGCGCTGCCACCGCCCGCTGGAAGGCGACGAGTCCTACATCTGCTGTGCCGGCATGGAATTGCGCTGGCGCTGCACCGAGTGCCACAAGGTCGCGGAAGGCTTCGCGTTCCCGTACGGCCTGTGCCCGTACTGCAAGGGCCGGCTGGAGATGCTCGACCGCGGCGCCATCGAGGACGACCGCGCGCTGGAGGCGGTCCGCAAGGCTTTCGAGATCGAACTCGGCGGCCACGCCTTCTATCAGCGCGCCTCGCGCGACTCGAAGGATCCCGTGCTGCAGGACCTGTTCACCCGGTTCGCCGAGATGGAACAGGAGCACATGGAGACGCTGTCGAAGCGCTACCACGCGGAGCTGCCCGCGCCGTCGGCCGACTTCCAGGTGGACCGCGCCGCGATCTTCGCGGGCGTCGACCGCAAGCCCGAGGACCCGGCCAACCTGTTCCGCATCGCCATCGCGTTCGAGGAGCGGGCGGTCGAGTTCTTCACGCGCGAAGGCGAGCGCGCGCCGGCCGGCTCGGTCGAGCGCGACCTCTACCGCGAACTGGCCGCCGAGGAGCGCGAACACGTCGCGCTGCTCACCACCGAATTCCGCCGCTGGGAGGCTGGCAAGGCCGGCATCCTGTAGCCCAAGAGAGCCAAGATGAAACATTCGTACGTGCTCGACGGCAACGAAGCTGCCGCCCGCATCGCTCACATGCTGAGCGAGGTCATCGCGATCTACCCGATCACGCCGTCGTCGAACATGGGCGAGCTGTCCGACGCCTGGTCGGCCGCCGGCAAGACGAACCTCTGGGGCCAGGTCCCCGAGGTGATCGAGATGCAGAGCGAGGCCGGCGCGGCCGGCGCCGTGCACGGGTCGCTGCAGGCGGGCGCGCTGACGACGACCTTCACGGCGTCGCAGGGGCTGCTGCTGAAGCTGCCCAACATGTTCAAGATCGCCGGCGAGCTGACGCCGACGGTGTTCCACATCGCCGCGCGCACGCTCGCCACGCACGCCCTGTCGATCTTCGGCGACCACAGCGACGTGATGAGCGCGCGCACGACCGGCTTCGCGCTGCTGGCGTCGTCGAGCGTGCAGGAAGCGCAGGACATGGCGATGATCGCGCACATGTCGACGCTGAAGTCGCGGGTGCCGTTCCTGCACTTCTTCGACGGCTTCCGCACCAGCCACGAGGTCAACAAGATCGATCTCCTGATGGAGGACGAGGCGCGCCAGCTGATCGACGATGAACTGGTGCAGGCGCACCGCTCGCGCGCGCTCAATCCCGACGACCCGGTCATCCGCGGCACCGCGCAGAACCCCGACGTGTTCTTCCAGGCGCGCGAGGCGTGCAATCCGTTCTATGAGGCGGTGCCGGGCATCGTCACCGAGGCGATGGAGCGTTTCGCGAAGGTGAGCGGCCGCAAGTACAGCCTGTTCTGGTACAGCGGCGCGCCGGATGCGGAGCGCGTCATCGTGCAGATGGGCTCGGGCATCGGCGCCACGCGCGAAGCGGTGGGCAAGCTCGTCGCCGCGGGCGAGAAGGTCGGGCCTGGTGACCGTGCGGCTGTACCGGCCGTTCGACGTCGAGGCGTTCGTCGCCTCGCTGCCGAAGACCGTGAAGTCGATCGCCGTGCTCGACCGGACGAAGGAGCCGGGCGCCGTCGGCGAGCCGCTTTACCAGGACGTCGTCACGGCGCTCGCCGAAGGCTGGCCGCACGACATGGCCCTGCCGCGGGTCATCGGCGGACGCTACGGTCTGTCGTCGAAGGAATACACGCCGGCGATGGCGAAGGCCGTGCTCGACGAGCTGAAGCAGGCGACGCCGAAGCGGCATTTCACCGTCGGCATCCTCGACGACGTCACGCGCCTGTCGCTGAAGTGGGATCCGGACTTCGACACCGAGGCCGCGGGCGTGACGCGCGCCGTGTTCTACGGCCTCGGCGCCGACGGCACGGTCGGCGCGACCAAGAACACGGTCAAGATCATCGGCGAGAACACGCCGCTGCACGCGCAGGGCTATTTCGTCTACGACAGCAAGAAGTCGGGCGCGATCACCGTGTCGCACCTGCGCTTCGGGCCGCAGGCCGATCGAGTCGACGTACCTGATCGGCAAGGCGGACTTCGTCGCCTGCCACCAGTTCGAGTTCATGGAGAAGCTCGACGTGCTCGAGCTCGCCCGTCCCGGCGCGACCTTCCTGCTGAACAGCCCGTACGGCCCCGACGAGGTGTGGGGCAAGCTGCCGCGCGAGGCGCAGCAGACGATCGTCGACCGCAAGCTGAGGTTCTTCGTGGTCGATGCGCTGGCGGTCGCGAAGCCGGCGGGCCTCGCCGGCCGCATCAACACGGTCACGCAGGCGTGCTTCTTCGCCATCTCCGGGATCCTGCCGCGCGACGAGGCGATCGACAAGATCAAGGACGCGATCCGCAAGACCTACGGCAAGCGCGGCGAGACCGTGCTGGCGCGCAACTTCGCCGCGGTCGACCACTCGCTGGCGGCGATGGCCGAGGTCAAGGTCCCGGATCGGGCCGACTCGCTGTGGACGCGCCGGCCGATCGTCCCGAAGGCCGCGCCCGACTTCGTGCAGCGCGTGACGGCGATGATGCTCGACGGCAAGGGCGACCTGCTGCCGGTGTCGGCGATGCCGGTCGACGGCACGTTCCCGACCGGCACCACGCAGTGGGAGAAGCGCAGCATCGCGCAGGAGATCCCGATCTGGGACGAGACGATCTGCACGCAGTGCGCGATCTGCCCGCTGGTGTGCCCGCACGCGGCGATCCGCATGACGGTGTTCTCGCCCGAGGAGATGAAGCGCGCGCCGTCGACCTTCAAGGCGGTGCCGTGGACCCGCAAGGACAGCCTCGAGGGCATGCTGTACAGCCTGCAGGTCGCGCCGGAGGACTGCACCGGCTGCGGCGCCTGCGTCGACGTCTGCCCGACGCGCAGCAAGCAGGTGGTCAAGCACAAGGCGATCAACATGGCGCCGAAGCTCGAGCACCTCGAGGCCGAGCGCGCCAACTACGAGTTCTTCCTCAGCCTGAAGGAAGTGCGGCCGTCGTTCGACACCATCGACGGCCTGCGCGGCTCGCAACTGCGCCAGCCGCTGTTCGAATACTCGGGCGCGTGCTCCGGCTGCGGCGAGACGCCGTACCTGAAGCTGCTGTCGCAGCTCTACGGCGACCACCTCGTGATCGCCAACGCGACCGGCTGCTCGTCGATCTACGGCGGCAACCTGCCGACGACGCCGTACTCGAAGAACGCCGAAGGGCAGGGGCCGACCTGGGCCAACAGCCTGTTCGAGGACAACGCGGAGTTCGGCCTCGGCATGCGGCTCGCGCTCGACGCGCAGAAGAGCCTGGCGCAGATGCTGGTCGCGCAGCTGCGCGACCGGATCGGCCCGGAACTGGCAGACGCGCTGCTCGGCGCGCCGCAGGACAACGACGAGCAGATCAAGGCGCAGCGGGCGCGCGTCAGGCAGTTGAAGGCCGTGCTGCCGAAGATCGGCACGCCCGAGGCGGCCCGCCTGCTGGCGGTGGCCGACAGCCTCGTGATCCGCAGCGTCTGGATCGTCGGCGGCGACGGCTGGGCCTACGACATCGGCTACGGCGGCCTCGACCACGTCCTCGCCTCCGGCCGCAACGTCAACATCCTGGTGCTCGACACCGAGGTCTACAGCAACACCGGCGGCCAGGCGTCGAAGTCGACGCAGCGCGGCGCGGTGGCGAAGTTCGCGGCGGCCGGCAAGTCGATCGGCAAGAAGGACCTCGGCATGATCGCGATGGCGTACGGCAACGTGTACGTCGCGCAGGTCGCGATGGGCGCGAACCCGGTGCAGACGGTGCGCACCTTCCAGGAGGCGGAGGCGTGGAACGGCCCGTCGCTGATCATCGCCTACAGCCATTGCATCGCGCACGGCATCGACATGACGACCGGCTTCAGCCACCAGCGCGACGCGGTGAAGAGCGGCTACCTGACGCTCTACCACTACGACCCGCGGCTCGGCATGGGCGGCGCCGACCAGCCGCTCAAGCTCGATTCGCGCAAGCCGACGCTGCCGCTCGAGCAGTTCACGATGAAGGAGGGCCGGTTCGCGATGCTCGCGCAGGCCGATCCCGCGCGCGCCAAGTCACTGGGCCGCCAGGCGCAGGCGGAAGCGGACGCGCGCTGGCAGTTCTACGAACAGGTGGCCGGCGTGCATCGCGTGGTCGCCGAAGCCGACCGCGGGCGAGGCGGCGGCGGCCGGATGCCGGCGACCGGCGCGGCCGCGCCGAGCGCACAGACCCAGGAGGCCCAATGACGCGCATCGACCTCAGCACCCGCTATCTCGGGCTGACGCTCAAGCACCCGATCGTCGCGTCGGCCTCGCCGCTGACCGGTTCGATCGACAGCCTGAAACGCCTCGAGGACGCGGGCATCGCGGCCGTCGTCCTGCCTTCGCTGTTCGAGGAACAGATCGAACACGAGGAGATGGCGACCCACAACCTGATGCTGTACGGCTCGGAACTGTCGCCCGAGGCGAGCGGGTTCTTCCCGGAGCAGCAGAACTACAGCACCGGCCCGGACCGCTACCTCAGCCTGATCGGCGACGCCAAGAAGGCGCTGAAGGTCCCGGTGATCGCCAGCCTGAACGGCTACACGCCGGGCGGCTGGACCAGCATGGCGAAGAAGTTCGAGCAGGCCGGCGCCGACGCGATCGAGCTGAACGTCTACTTCCTCGCCACCAGCCTCGACGACAGCAGCGAGTCCGTCGAGACGCGCTACATCGACCTCGTGAAGTCGGTCGCCGGCCAGGTGAAGATCCCGGTGGCGGTGAAAGTGGCGCCGTTCTTCAGCGCGATGGCCAACATGGCCAATCGGCTCGCGGGCGCCGGCGCGTCGGGGCTGGTGCTGTTCAACCGCTTCCTGCAACCCGACATCGAACTCGACGATCTCCAGGTCGCGCCCAACCTCGTGCTGTCGACCTCGGACGAAGTGCGGCTCGCGCTGCGCTGGATCGCGATCCTGCGCGGCCGGGTCGCGACGAGCTTCGCCGCGACCGGCGGCGCGCACACGGCGGACGACGTCCTGAAACTGCTGCTGGCCGGCGCCGATTGCGTCATGATCGCGAGCAGCCTGCTGAAGAAGGGCCCGGCGCAGGTCGGGGTGCTGGTGCGCGGCGTCGAGGCATGGCTGGCCGAGCGCGGCTACGATTCGGTCGAGCAGATGAAGGGTTCGCTGAGCCAGCAGGCGTGCCCGGACCCCGATGCGTTCGAGCGCGCCAACTACATGAAGGCCCTCAAGTCGTACACGAGCGAATTCGCGTAACAGAACGCAGCGACCGACAACCTCTCGAAACTTTCCTCCAGGAGAACCCCATGGCACTGTTGATTGTCGACGACTGCACCGCGTGCGACGCGTGCAAGCCCGTCTGCCCGAACGAAGCGATCGCCGTCGGCGACCCGATCTACGTGATCGACCCCGCGAAGTGCACCGAGTGCGTCGGCGCGCACGACGATCCGCAGTGCGTCGACGTGTGCCCGGCCGACTGCATCATTCCCGACCCGAACAACAAGGAGTCGAAGGAAGAGCTGCAGGCGAAGTACGAGAAGCTGCACTGAACGATGCGTGGAGCAGCAGGCTCGTTTTCGCGGCCGGCCTAGGGGTATTCCCGCGGCCGAGCAACGTTGACGGCGGTCAACCGCGCCGGATACCGGCCCGGTTAGCTTGCTTCTCGAATGCGTTCCAGCGAACGCGCGCATGATGGGTTCGGCGGCGGGCATCGGCCGCCGACGTCGCCCAGGCGGGGGACACAGCAAGGCAGCAACGGGGAGGGCGTTGATACGCGTCAAGCCAGGCCTGCACGAGGGGCCTAGGGTGGCGCGCATCGCGTCCGGTACTGCGTAGAGGGAACGCAAAGGCCAGGCGAGTGGACGCGGTAGGGAGACAACAAGAACGAAGGCCAGCGCGCCTTCACAAGAGCTCTAAAGGGCTTGATCTTCCGCTCGCCGGAGAGCCGGCGCCGCGCATCGACGCGGCGCCGGCCGTCACGCGCGTGGCCGCGCTCGGACTCGACACCCACGGTCTCAAACCCACGATGCTCGTCGGTCCGGGCGATCGCGTTGCGCTCGGCCAGCCGCTGTTCGAGGACAAGAAGAACCCGGGAGTCCGGACGACGTCTCCCGGCGCCGGTCGCGTGATCGAACTGCACCGCGGCGAGCGGCGCGCGCTGATCTCCGTGGTGATCGAACTCGACGAAGCCTCGGACGACCGTATCCGCTTCGCCAGCTTCACCGGGAAGCCGGCGGACGCGCTGAACGACGCCGAAGTGCGCGCGCTGCTGATCGAGGCCGGACTGTGGGATTCGTTCCGCATGCGGCCGTTCGGACGCGTGCCGAAGGCCGATGCCCGGCCGCACGCCATCTTCGTCACCGCCACCGACACGCGTCCGCACGCGCCGCCGCCGGCGCTGGTGATCGCCGAGCGGACCGACGACTTCCGTCGCGGCCTGGCGGCGCTCACCAAGCTCACGGACGGCCCGGTGTTCCTGTGCCAGGCGCCGGGCGCTTCGTACGACGTGCCGGCGGGAGTCGAGGTCGCCGAATTCGCGGGCCCGCACCCGAGCGGCAACGCCGGCTGGCACATTCACCGGCTGATGCCGGTGAGCCTCGACCGCGTCGTGTGGTCGATCGGCTACCAGGACGTCGTCGCGATCGGGCACCTCGCGGCGACCGGTGAACTCGACGTCTCGCGCGTGATCTCGATCGGCGGACCGGGCGCGACGAACCCGCGGCTGCTGCGCACGCGTCGCGGCGCTTCGCTCGAGGAACTGACGCGCGGCGAACTGAAGCCTGGCCCGCAGCGGATCATCTCGGGTTCAGTGCTCGACGGCCGCGCGATGACCGGTCCCGGCGACGCGTTCCTTGGCCGGCATCACCTCCAGGTCGCGGTGCTGCCGGAGGCCGGCGAGCGCGAGATGTTCGGCTACATCGCGCCGGGCGCGGAGAAGTTCTCCGTGACCAACACGGTGCTCGGGGCCTGGCGGGGAGCGCACCGGTTCGTCTTCAACACGTCGACCAACGGCTCGCCGCGCGCGATGGTTCCGATCGGCTCGTACGAGCGCGTGATGCCCTTCGACATCCTGCCGACGTTCCTGCTGCGGGCGCTGATCGTGAAGGACGACGCGCGCGCGACCGAACTCGGCGCGCTCGAACTCGACGAGGACGACATCGCGCTGTGCACCTACGTGTGCCCGGGCAAGTACGACTACGGTCCGCTGCTGCGCGACGCGCTCGAGCGCATCGAGAAGGAGAGCGCGTGATGCGCTGGGTCCGCGCACGGCTCGACCAGATCGCGCCGCACTTCGAGCACGGCGGCAAACTCGCCAAGTGGCACCCGCTGTGGGAGGCCGTCGACACGTTCTTCTATTCGCCGGCGTCGGTGACGAAGACGGCGGCGCACGTGCGCGACGCGATCGACCTGAAGCGGATCATGATGACCGTCGTGATCGCCGCGCTGCCGTGCGTGCTGATGGCGATGTTCAACACGGGGCTGCAGGCCAACCTCGCGATCGACCCGGCCAAGGCGGCGTCGCTCGATGGCTGGCGGCACGACGTGATCCGCTGGCTCGGCACCGGCTACTCGCCGCGCAGCGCGGTGGCGAACTTCGTCCACGGCGCGCTGTACTTCCTGCCGCTGTACATCGTCACGATGGTCGTCGGCCTGACCTGGGAGGTGACTGTTCGCGATCGTCCGCAAGGTCGAGGTGAACGAGGGCTTCTTCGTCACCGGCATCCTGTTCCCGCTGATCCTGCCGCCGACCACGCCGCTGTGGCAGGCCGCGATCGGCATCAGCTTCGGCGTGGTGATCGCCAAGGAAGTCTTCGGCGGGACGGGGATGAACTTCATCAACCCGGCCCTGGCCGCGCGCGCGTTCCTGTTCTTCGCCTATCCCGCCGAAATCTCCGGCGACAAGGTGTGGACGGCGGTGCCGGCGGGAGCGGCCGTCGACGGCTTCTCGGGCGCCACCGTGCTGGGCCAGTTGCGCGTGATGACGCAGCCGTTCGAGACGGCCGGGTTCTCGTGGTTCCGCGCGTTCTTCGGGTTCGAGCCCGGATCGATGGGGGAGACGTCGGCGCTGGCCTGCCTGATCGGCGCGGTGATCATTGCGGTCAGCAAGGTCGGATCGTGGCGGATCATGGTCGGCGGCGTGCTCGGCACCATCGCCATGGCGCTGCTGTTCAACGCGATCGGTTCGCACACCAACCCGTGGTACGCCGTGCCGTTCTGGTGGCACATGGTGCTCGGCGGCTGGGCGTTCGGCATGGCCTTCATGGCGACCGACCCGGTGACCGCGCCCGTTCGCCGAGAAGGGCAAGTGGGTCTACGGCTTCATGATCGGCGCGCTGATCGTGCTGGTGCGCGTGGTCAATCCGGCCTATCCCGAGTCGACGATGCTCGTGATCCTCTTCATGAACGTGATGGCGCCGGTGATCGACTGGGGCTTCATCAAGGCCAACGTGAACCGCAGGAGGCGCCGTGCCGCGGCTTGACTCCACCAGGTACACGGTGATCTTCGCGACGGTGGTGTGCGTCGTGTGCGCGCTGCTGGTGTCGGTGGCCGCGGTCAGCCTGCAGCCGCGCCAGGCGGCCAACGCGCGCCTGTACATGGAGAAGAACGTGCTGCTCGCGGCCGGCCTCGCGCAGCCGGGCGTCGACCTGTCCGAGCGGGAAGTGCAGGCGATCTTCGACAAGAGCATCAGGGCGCGGCTGGTCGACTTCGAGACCGGCAAGCTGGTGCCCGAAGACAAGGTCGACGCGCGCGGCTACGACCAGCGCAAGGCGCGCAACGACCCGGGCGCCAGCCGCGTCGCGCCGCCGAACAACGCCGGCATCGGCCGGATCCCGAACCAGGGCATCGTCTACTTCATCATGAAGGACGACGCGGTCGACCAGATCGTGATCGCGGTCGAGGGCCTCGGCATGTGGGGCACGATCTACGGCTTCCTGTCGCTCGCGCCGGACGGCAACACGGTGCGCGGACTGACGTACTACGACCAGAAGGAAACGCCGGGACTGGGCGGCGAGATCGGCAACCCGAAGTGGCAGGCGCTGTGGCACGGCCGCAAGGGGTTCGACGACCAGTGGAACGCCCGCATCACCGTGATCAAGGGCGAGGCCGGCGCGCCGGAGGTGGATCCGCTGCGGGTGGACGGGCTCTCGGGCGCCACCGTGACGAGCAACGCCGTCACGCGGCTGATGCAGTTCTGGTTGTCCGACAACGGCTACGGCAAGTTCCTGAAACGCTTCCGTGAAGGAGAGGCCACGTGAGCGCCGACCAGCTCGGCCTGAGCAAGCAGGACCGCGCGGTCCTGTTCGATCCGGTCATCCTGAACAACCCGATCGGCGTGCAGGTGCTGGGCATCTGCTCGGCGCTGGCGGTCACGACCCGGCTCGACAAGGCCCTGGTGATGGGCATCGGCGTCACGCTCGTGACGGCGCTGGCGAACCTCGCGGTCAGCCTCGTGCGTAACTACACGCCGGGCAGCATCCGCATCATCGTGCAGCTGTCGATCATCGCCTCGCTGGTGATCGTGTTCGACCAGATCCTGAAGGCGACGCTCTACGAGCTGTCGCTCGAGCTGTCGGTGTTCGTCGGGCCTGATCATCACCAACTGCATCGTGATGGGGCGCGCGGAGGGCTTTGCGATGCAGAACCCGCCGATGCGTTCGCTGCTCGACGGCATCGGCAACGGCCTCGGCTACTCGCTGGTGCTGCTGCTGGTCGCGCTGTCGCGCGAACTGCTCGGCGCCGGCAAGATCTTCGGCTTCGTCGTGCTGCCGCTGACCAAGGACGGCGGCTGGTACGTGCCGAACGGACTGATGCTGCTGGCGCCGTCGGCGCTGTTCCTCATCGGGCTGCTGATCTGGGCGCTGCGGACCTGGAAGCCGCAGTTGCAGGAGAAGGATTAGCCGGGCCGTTACGATGGAACACTTCCTGAACCTCGGCATCCGCTCCATCTTCCTCGAGAACATGGCGCTCGCCTACTTCCTCGGCATGTGCTCGTTCCTGGCCTGCTCGAAGAAGGTCGAGACGGCGATCGGGCTCGGCGTGGCGGTGATCTTCGTGCAGGTGCTCACGGTCCCGCTGAACAACCTGCTGCTGCGCTACCTGCTCAACGAGGGCGCGCTAGCCTGGGCCAGCCCGGCGCTGCAGGTCGGTCAACCTGAGCTTCCTGTCGTTCATCCTGTTCATCGGCACCATCGCCGCGGCCACGCAGATCGTGGAAATGGCGGTCGACCGCTACGCGCCGAAGCTCTACACGACGCTCGGCGTGTTCCTGCCGCTGATCGCGGTGAACTGCGTGATCCTCGGCCGGGTCGCTGTTCATGCAGGAGCGCGACTACTCCTTCGCCGAGAGCGTCGTGTTCGGCGTCGGCTCCGGCCTCGGCTTGGCGATCGCGATCGTCGCGATGGCCGCGATCCGGGAGAAGATGACCTATTCGCACGTGCCCGACGGCCTGAAGGGGCTCGGCATCACGTTCATCATCGCGGGCCTGATGTCGCTCGCGTTCATGGTGTTCTCGGGCATCCAGCTCTAGGCGATCCGCATGCTCGACATCGTCCTCGCCGTCTTCATGTTCACCGGAGTGGTGCTGCTGCTGGTGGCGGTGCTGCTCGGGGCGCGCCGCAAGCTGGTCGCGACGGGCGAGGTCGCCATCCTGATCAACGACGACCGTCGAAGACGCTGAAGACGCCCGGCGGGCGGCACCCTGCTGGGCGCGCTCGCCGACAACAAGATCTTCATTCCCGTCGGCGTGCGGCGGGAAGGGCGCCTGCGGCGTGTGCGAAGTGATCGTCAAGGAGGGCGGCGGCGACCTGCTGCCGACCGAGACCGGCTTCATCTCGCCGGGCGAGGCGCGCCGCGGTTGCCGCCTGGCCTGCCAGGTCAAGGTCAAGGGCGACATGAAGATCGAGGTCGCGCCCGAGATCTTCAGCGTGCGCAAGTGGAACTGCCGCGTCGTCTCGAACCGCAACGTCGCGACCTTCATCAAGGAGCTGAAGCTGGCGCTGCCCGAAGGCGACGAGGTGCCGTTCCGCGCCGGCGGCTACGTGCAGATCGAGTGCCCGCCGCACCAGATCGAGTTCAAGACGTTCGACATCGATCCGCGAGTTCCGCGATGCGTGGGACAAGTTCGACCTCTGGCGCTTCAAGTCGGGTTGCAGCGAGACGATCACGCGCGCCTACTCGATGGCGAACTACCCGCTCGAGAAGGGCATCCTGCTCTTCACGATCCGCGTCGCGTTCCCGCCCGAGTACCGGCAGGACATCCCGCCCGGAATCATGAGTTCGTGGATCTTCAACCTGAAGCCCGGCGACGAGGTGACGGTCTCCGGGCCCTTCGGCGAGTTCTTCGCGCGCGACACGAAGGCCGAGATGGTCTTCGTCGGCGGCGGCGCCGGCATGGCGCCGCTGCGTTCGCACATCTTCGACCAGTTCCTGCGCCTGCACACCGACCGCAAGGTGACCTACTGGTACGGCGCGCGCAGCCTGGGCGAGGCGTTCTACGTGGAGGAGTTCGAGAAGCTCGCCGCCGAGAATCCGAACTTCACATGGCACCTCGCGCTGTCGGAGCCGCTGGCCGAAGACAACTGGACCGGGCTGACCGGGTTCATCCACAAGGTGCTGTACGACAAGTACCTGAAGAACCACCCGGCGCCCGAGGACATCGAGTACTACATGTGCGGCCCCGGACCGATGACGAAGGCGGTGATCTCCATGCTGCTCGACCTCGGCGTGGACCGCGAGAACATCCTGCTGGACGACTTCGGCTGGCCGGGGGAGGAGACTGCGATGCAGACAGTGACGGTCGAGCAGGTGATCCGCAACTCAAGGCGAGCGACGAGCTGATCGCCGTGCCGGCGTCCGCCTCGGTGGCCGACGCGGTCGAAGTGATGGCCGCGCGCCATGTCGGCGCGGTCGTCATCAAGACCGAGGACGGGCTGGTCGGCGGCATCTTCACCGAACGCGACCTGCTGGAGCGGGTCGTACACGAGGGCCGGGACCCGAAGTCGACGCCGATCTCGCTGGTCATGACGCGCGACGTGCGCTTCGTGACCCCCGGCACGACCGTCGAAGCCGCGCTGAGCCTGATCCACGTGAACCGCCACCGGCACCTGCTGGTGATCGACGGGCCGCGCGCCTACGGGCTGATTTCCATCGGCGACCTGGTGCGCCAACTGATCGAACGAGGCGAGGGGCGGTTCGAGGCCGCGGTGCGCGAAGCGGGCACCGGCGACTCGAGGCCGTTCCTGAGCCACGGAGTGACGCAATGGATGCTCTGATTTCACCCCGTCGCCGCACGCTGCTGCTCGGCGCGCTCGGCACCGCCGCGCTCGCGGCCTGCCAGCGCTCCGGCGAGCCAGGCGGGAACGCAACGTCTCCACCTGACCGGCGAGACGATGGGTTCGACCTTCAACGTCAAGCTCGACCCCGCCGGCCAACCGGCGGAGCGCCTGCAGGACGGCCGTGCGCGTCGGCGCTGCAGGCGGTCGATGAGCGCATGTCGCTGTACCGGCCCGAGTCCGAACTCAACGCCTTCAACGCGGGCCGGCGCCGGCGTGCCGGTTCCGATGTCGGCGGAATTCTTCGCCGTGCTGGCCGCCGGCTCAGGACATCAGCCGCTGGTCGGACGGTGCGTTCGACGTCACCGTTGCGCCGGCGGTCGAAGACGTGGGGCTTCGGAGTGAACAAGCAGCGCCGCGTGCCGGCGGCCGAGCAGGTCGCGCGCAGCGGGCGAAGGTCGACTGGCGCGCGCTGGACCTCGATGCCGTCGAACCGCACGGCCAGCAAGGGGCTTCAGGGCCTGCAGGTCGACCTCGGAGGCATCGCCAAGGGATACGGCGTGGATGTGGTCGCCGGCGTCGCTGGATGCGCTCGGAGTCGCGCATTACATGATCGAAGTCGGCGGCGAGGTGCGCACGAAGGGCGTGAACGGTGCCGGCGAGCCCTGGCAGATCGGAATCGAGGAGCCCGATGCGATGCCGCAGCGCGCCCGCCACATCGTCCCGCTGTCGGGACAGGCGATGGCGACCTCCGGCGACTACCGCATCTACTTCGAGCAGGCGGGCGGCGCTACTCGCACGAGATCGACCCGACGACAGCCGCGCCGATCGCGCACCGGCTGTGTTCGGTGACGGTGGTGGCGGACGACTGCATGCGGGCCGACGGGCTGGCCACGGCGCTGATCGTGCTCGGCCCGGAGCGCGGTTTCGAACTGGCGGAGACGCGCGCGGCGTGGCGGCGCAGTTCATCGAGCGCTCGGCTCCCGGCCGCTACAGCGACCGCATGACGTCGGCGTTCGCCGCCCTGGGCGCGCGTCCGGCGGCATGAGCTTCGCGACGCTCGGCACCGTCTTCGTGCTCGCCGCCGTGCTGATCGGCGCGGCGGTGCTCGCGATGGCGATCGGGCGTCATCTTCCGCGGCCCTGCCTGCGCGGTTCGTGCGGCGGGCCGGCCGTGATCGGCCCGGACGGGGAGAAGATCTCCTGCTCGGACTGTCCGAACCGGAGCAAGAAGGCCGCAGCCTAGCCGCATTGGCCGGCTCGGGGCCGGGGCCGCTAAGCTTCGCGCGTGGAAAGCTACCTCTCGCTGCTCGTCGGCATCGCCTGCGCCGCGGTCGGGCGGGGAATTCTTCGTCCAGGGGGCGGTCGGCATCGCCCGGTGGGCGCGGGTGTCGCCCGGGATCATCGCGGTCACCGTCGCCGCGTTTGCTACCTCCAGTCCCGGAGCTGTCCGTGTCGGTCAATGCCGCCCTCGCCGGCACACCCCAGATCGCGCTTGGCGACGCGCTCGGCAGCAACGTCGTCAACGTCGCGCTGATCCTCGGCTCGACGCTCGCCATTGCCGGCATCCGCAGTTCGCGCGACACGATCCGGCGCGACTTTCCGGTCGCGCTGGCGGTTCCGCTCGTGACCGCCGTGCTCGTGCCGGACGGCGTGCTCTCACGCGTCGAGGGTGCGGCGTTGTTTGTCGGCTTCCTGGCGTGGCTGTTCACTGCCGTTGTCGAGGCACGCCGCCAGCGGCGCGCCTCGGCTGCCGTCGTGCGGCGAGCGGCGGCACCGCCGGGCACTGCTGATGGCCAGCGATCGGCCTCGGGCTGCTCGTCGCGGCCGGCACTCTGATCGTGGCGGGCGCGCGCGGCATCGCGCGCTCCTACGGGCTCGAGGAGTTCGTGATCGGCGCGACCGTCGTCGCCATCGGAACGTCCGTTCCCGAACTCGCCACGGCGATCATGGCGAAATTCCGGGGGCACGACGAACTCGGGCTCGGCACCGTGCTGGGCAGCAACCTGTTCAACGGGCTCTTCATCATCGCGGTGGCGGCCATGATTCATCCGATTCCGATCGACACCCGAGGAGGTGTTCGTCGCACTCGGATTCGGGATTCGCCGCGGTCGCGGTGACGCTGCCCGGCGCGCACGGCAGCGATCGGCCGCGCACGCGGCGCGCTGCTGCTTCTTCTGTACGTGGGATACCTGGCGGCGGTGCTCGCCTGACCGCGCCAGGCGAGGGCCGGTGCCCGGCCCGGTGCCATCGCGCGGGCCGGGATCCCGGTGTCGGCTCGTCAGCCGGGCGCCCATCAGCAGGTTCGGCAACCACAGGGTGATGGCCGGGACATAGGTGATCAGCAGCAGGAAGCCGATCATCACCAGGATCCACGGCGCGCGGCCTTCGTGGTTTCGGTCAGGCCCATGCCGGAGATGCCGGACGCCACATAGAGGTTCAGCCCCACCGGCGGCGTGATCATGCCGATCTCCATGTTGACCGTCATGATGATGCCGAGGTGGATCGGGTCGATGCCGAGCTTCATCGCGACCGGGAACAGGATAGGCGCCGTGATCAGCAGGATCGACGACGGCTCCATGAAGTTGCCGGCGATCAGCAGCAGGATGTTGACCACCACCAGGAACATCCACGGCTGCAGGCCCATCTCGTTGATCCACGCGGCCAGCGCTTGCGGGATCTGCTCGCTGGTCAGCAGGAACGAGAACAGCACGGCGTTGGTGATGATGTACAGGATCATCGCCGACAGGTTCGCGCTGTCGAGCAGCACCTTGGGGACCTGCTTCAGGGTCAGGTCCTTGTAGATGAACACCGAGACGAAGAACGCGTACACCGCGCTCATCGCCGCGGCCTCGGTCGGCGTGAAGATCCCCGAGTAGATGCCGCCGATGACGACGACGATCAGCAGCAGGCCCCAGACGCTTTCCCGGAACGCCGACCAGACCTCCTTCAGGCTCGCGCGTGGCATGCGCGGGTAGTTGTTCTTCTTCGCGACCATCCACGTGCTGAACAGCAGCAGGAGCGCGAGCAGGATGCCCGGGACGATGCCCGCGATGAACAGCCGCCCGATCGACGAGTTGGTCGACACGGCGTAGATGACCATCACGATCGACGGCGGGATCAGGATGCCGAGCGCGCCCGAGGTGGCGATGACGCCGGTGCCGAACTTCTTCGGATAGCCCTGCTTGACCATCGCCGGCAGGATGATCGAGCCGATGGCCACCACGGTGGCCGGCGACGAACCGGAGACCGCCGCGAAGAGCGCGCAGGCCACGACGCCGCCCAGCGCCAGGCCCCCATGCAGGTGGCCGACGAGGGCGGTGGCGAACCGGATCATCCGCTTGGCCACGCCGCCGTGCGTCAGGAAGGTGCCCGCCAGGATGAAGAACGGGATCGCCATGATCTCGAACTTCTCGATGCCGGTGAAGAGCTTCAGCGCCACCGACTCGAGCGGCACCTCGGTCATCGTGAAGAGGAAGGTCAGGACGGTCAGGCCGAGCGAAATCGAGATCGGCATGCCCGTCAGCATCAGGGCGATCAGCAGGGCGAAGATGACGATGCCGTTCATTTGCGCGCTCCCGGCGGCGTGATGTCGTCATCCTTCGGATGCAGTTCGGAGGGCATCGCGGCCCACTCGAACTCCGCCTCCTTGTCGAGGCCCTCCACGTGGCCGTGGTCGGCGTGCGGCAGGTGGCCGGTCTTGATGAAACTCCACGTCACCTGCAGGAAGCGGTAGCACATCAGGTAGGAGCCGAGCGGGATGCAGGCGTAGACGATCCACTTCGGCAATTCGAGGTCGGCGGACACCTGTTCGGTGTGCATCAGTTCCTAGACGAAGTGCGCGCCGAACGAACCGATGATGAAGGTGAACAGCGCGCCGCCGAGCAGCCCGAAAATGATGAACTTCGAACGGACGTTCGGCTTCAGCACGTTGATGAGGACGTCGACGCCGACGTGGATGCCGGTCCGCACGCCGTAGGCGGCGCCGAACTTCGCCATCCACACGAACATGAAGATCGTCAGTTCCTGGGCCCACTCCAGGTTGATCCTCAGCAGCGCGTCCTGGAATCCACCGGTGGCAAAGCCGGTCAGGTACCGATGGACGACGGCGACGAAGATGATGGTCGTCGCGGCGCCGATCAGAAAGGTGATGAGCCATTCCTCGAGGTGGTCGAGGAAACGGTTAACCATGTGTCGTCCTCCCTCCCGTCTTGCGCGGGACTAGCTCCGGTCCACATTAAAAAATGCCCGCCTCTTGGGGCGGGCATTGGGGACTCTACAGCGTTTAGTCAGGTTTGAAACCTGTTTCCTTGTAAACGGCCTGGATCGTGTCCTTGCCGATGCGGCTTTCCATCTCGGTGTGCACCTTGACCAGCGCCTTCTTCCACGCCGCCTTCTCTTCGGGTGTCGGCGTGTAGACCGCGGTCTTGCCGGAGGCCTTGATCTTGGCGAGCGCGTCGTCGTTCTCCGACTGCGCGATCTGGTTCGCGTACTTGGTGGCCTCGGCCATGGCCGCTTCCAGTCCGGTCCGGATGTCGGCCGGCAGGCCGTCCCAGAACTTCTTGTTGGTGATGACGGCGTAGCCGATGTACCCGTGGTTGGTCATCGTCGCGTGCTTCTGCACCTCGTGCATCTTCTGCGTGTACACGTTCGACGGCGTGTTCTCTCCGCCGTCCACCACACCGGTCTGCATCGCCTGGTAGACCTCGGAGAACGCCATCGACTGCGGCAGGGCGCCGAGCGCCTTCATCTGCGCCGACAGCACCGCCGACGACTGGATGCGGATCTTCTGGCCACGCATGTCGGCCGGAGTCTTCATCGGCTTGTTGGACGTCATGATCTTGAAGCCGTTGTCCCAGTACGCGAGCCCGTGGATGCCCTTGGACTCGAGCTTCTTGAACAGCGCCTTGCCGGCGGGACCTTCGGTGACCTTGTGCAGCTCTTCGCTGTTGTCGAACATGTAAGGGAGATCGAACACCTCGAACTCGCGCGCGCCGAGCGGTCCGAACTTGGCCAGCGACGGCGCCAGCAGTTGCACGGAGCCGAGCGACAGCGCTTCCAACTCTTCGCCGTCCTTGTACAGCGTCGAGTTCGGATAGACCTCGACCTTGACCTTGCCCGGCAGGCGCTTCTCGGCGAGTTCCTTGAACTTCTCCGCGCCTTTGCCCTTCGGCGTGTCGACAGCGACGACGTGGCTGAACTTGATGACGATCGGCGCCTGCGCCGACGCCTTCATCGGAAGCGCCGCGGCGCCGGCGACGGCCCCAGCGGCGAGCAGCACTTCGCGTCGCTTCAGATCGATGTCTTGCATGGTGCGTGTCTCCTCAGTGAAATTTTCGGGATGGCCCGTTTTCGGGCACTAATGGCTTTGCTTTGTAACCCTGCCGCACTTCTGCCTATGGCTACCACCGTGGCAGGCGACGTACCGGACACCGCCGCGAACAGCGCGCAGGCGACTACACCGCCCAGCGCCAGGCCGCCGTGCAGATGGCCGACGAGGGCGTCGCGAAGCGATCATTCGCTTGGCCACGCCGCCGTGCGTGAGGAAGTTGCCCGCCAGGATGAAGAACTAGATCGCCATGATCTCGAACTTCTCGATGCCCGTGAAAAGCTTCAGCGCCACCGACTCTAGCGGCACCTCTGTCATCTTGAAGAGAAAGTGAGAACCGTCAGCCGAGCGAAATCGAGATCGGCATGCCCGTCAGCATCAGAGCAATCAGCAGCGTGAAGATGACGACGCCGCTCATTTGCGCGCTCCCGGCGGCGTGATGTCGTCATCCTTCGGATGCAGTTCGGAGGGCATCGCCCCACTCGAACTCGGCGTCCTTGTCGAGGCCCTCGACATGGCCGAGATCGGCATGCGGCAGGTGGCCGGTCTTGATGAAACTCCACGTCATCTGCAGGAAGCGATAGCACATCAGGTACGAGCCGAGCGGGATGCAGGCATAGACGATCCACTTCGGCATTCGAGGTCCAGATACCTGTTCGGTGCCCATCAGTTCCCACACGAAGTGGCGCCGAACGAACCTTTGTTGTAGGTGAACAGCGCGCCGCCGAGCAGGCCGTAGATGTTGAACTTCGCCCGCAAATTCGGCTTCAGCACGTTGATCAGCACGTCGACGCCGACGTGGATGCCGGTGCGTACGCCGTAGGCGGCCCCGAACTTCGCCATCCAGACGCACATGTAGATCGTCAGTTCCTGCATCCACTCCAGGTCGATTCTCAGCAGCGCGTCCTAGATTCCCCCCGCGTAAAGCCCGTCTCGTACCGATGTACCACAGCGACGTAGTTGTTGATCGTCGCGGCGCCGATCAGTAATGTGTTGAGCCATTCCTCGAGGTGATCGAGGAAACGTTAACCATGTGTCGTCCTCCCTCCCGTCTTGCGCTGTACTAGCTCCGGTCCACATTAAAGCCCGCCTCTTGGGCTCTCATTGGGACTCTACAGCGTTTAGTCAGGTTTGAAACCTGTTTCCTTGTAAACGGCCTGTATCTTGTCCTTGCCTATCCGTCTTTCCATCTCGGTGTGCACCTTGACCATCTCCTTCTTCCACGCCGCCTTCTCTTCCGTTGTCGGCGTGTAGACCGCGGTCTTTCCAGAGTCCTTGATCTTCGCTAGCTCGTCGTCGTTCTCCTCCTGCGCGATCTGTTTCTCGTACTTCGTATCCTCAGCCATGTCCTCTTCCAGTCCGTTCCATATGTCCGCCCTCAGCCCTTCCCAGAACTTCTTGTTGTTGATGACCTCGTAGCCTATGTACCCGTGTTGGTCATCGTCTCTTGCTTCTGCACCTCTTGCATCTTCTGCGTGTACACGTTCTACATCTTGTTCTCTCCGCCTTCCACCACACCTTTCTGCATCTCCTCGTACACCTCTTAGAACGCCATCTACTGCGTCATATCGCCTAGCTCCTTCATCTGCGCCTACAGCACCGCCTACCACTCTATGCATATCTCCTTTCCACGCATGTCCGCCATCGTCTTCATCATCTTGTTCGACGTCTTGATCTTGAAACCGTTGTCCCAGTACGCTAGCCCTTTTTTTCCCTTTCTCTCTATCTTCTTTTACATCTCCTTTCCTTCTTTACCTTCTTTTACCTTTTTCATCTCTTCTCTTTTTTCTCACATTTTATTTATATTTTTTTTTTTTTTTTTTTTTTTTTTTTTTTTTTTTTTTTTTTTTTTTTTTTTTTTTTTTTTTTTTTTTTTTTTTTTTTTTTTTTTTTTTTTTTTTTTTTTTTTTTTTTTTTTTTTTTTTTTTTTTTTTTTTTTTTTTTTTTTTTTTTTTTTTTTTTTTTTTTTTTTTTTTTTTTTTTTTTTTTTTTTTTTTTTTTTTTTTTTTTTTTTTTTTTTTTTTTTTTTTTTTTTTTTTTTTTTTTTTTTTTTTTTTTTTTTTTTCGCAGCAGGATGCCCGGGACGATGCCCGCGATGAACAACCGGCCGATCGACGAGTTGGTCGACACGGCGTAGATGACCATCACGATCGACGGCGGGATCAGGATGCCGAGCGCGCCGGAGGTGCCGATCACGCCCACGCCGAACTTGTTCGGGTAGCCCTGCTTGACCATGGCGGGCAGCAGGATCGAGCCGATGGCCACCACGGTCGCCGGGGACGAACCCGAGACCGCGGCGAACAGCGCGCAAGCGACGACCCCGCCCAGCGCCAGGCCGCCGTGCAGATGGCCGACGAGGGCGGTGGCGAACCGGATCATCCGCTTGGCCACGCCGCCGTGCGTCAGGAAGGTGCCCGCCAGGATGAAGAACGGGATCGCCATGATCTCGAACTTCTCGATGCCCGTGAACAGCTTCAGCGCCACCGACTCGAGCGGCACCTGGGTCATCGTGAACAGGAAGGTCAGGACGGTCAGGCCGAGCGAAATCGAGATCGGCATGCCCGTCAGCATCAGGGCGATCAGCAGCGCGAAGATGACGATGCCGTTCATTTCCTGCCTCCCGGCGCGATGTCATCCGGCTTGATGTCGTCATCCTTCGGATGCAGTTCGGAGGGCATCGCGGCCCATTCGAACTCGGCTTCCTTGTCGAGGCCCTCCACGTGGCCGTGGTCGGCGTGCGGCAGGTGGCCGGTCTTGATGAAGCCCCACGTGACCTGCAGGAAGCGGTAGCACATCAGGTAGGAGCCGAGCGGGATGCAGGCGTAGACGATCCACTTCGGCAGTTCCAGGTCGGCCGACACCTGCTCGGTGTGCATCAGTTCGTAGACGAAGTGCGCGCCGAACGAACCGATGATGAACGTGAAGAGCGCGCCGCCGAGCAGCCCGAAGATGATGAACTTCGAACGGATGTTCGGCTTCAGCACGTTGATCAGCACGTCGACGCCGACGTGGATGCCGGTCCGCACGCCGTAGGCCGCGCCGAACTTCGCCATCCACACGAACATGAAGATCGTCAGTTCCTGGGCCCACTCCAGGTTGATCCTCAGCAGCGCGTCCTGGAATCGCGCCGGTGGCAAAGCCGGTCAGGTACCGATGGACGACGGCGACGAAGATGATGGTCGTCGCGGCGCCGATCAGAAAGGTGATGAGCCATTCCTCGAGGTGGTCGAGGAAGCGGTTGACCATTGTCGCCTCCCTCCCGTCTTGCTGCGGGACTAGATAAAAGAAGCCCGCCTCGGAGGCGGGCTTCGTCACTCTACATCGGATCAGTCGGGCTTGAAACCGGTTTCCTTGTACACGGCCTGGATGGTGTCCTTGCCGATCCGGCTCTCCATCTCGGTGTGCACCTTGACCAGCGCCTTCTTCCACGCCGCGCGCTCTTCCGCGGTCGGCGTGTAGACGGCGGTCTTGCCCGACGCCTTGATCTTCGCCAGCGCGTCGTCGTTCTCCGCCTGCGCGATCTGGTTCGCGTACTTGGTGGCGTCGGCCATGGCCGCTTCCAGCCCGGTCGCGGATGTCGGCCGGCAGGCCGTCCCAGAACTTCTTGTTGGTGATGACCGCGTAGCCGATGTACCCGTGGTTGGTCATCGTCGCGTGCTTCTGCACCTCGTGCATCTTCTGCGTGTACACGTTCGACGGCGTGTTCTCTCCGCCGTCCACGACGCCGGTCTGCATCGCCTGGTACACCTCGGAGAACGCCATCGACTGCGGCAGGGCGCCGAGCGCCTTCATCTGCGCCGACAGCACCGCCGACGACTGGATGCGGATCTTCTGGCCACGCATGTCGGCCGGCGTCTTCATCGGCTTGTTGGACGTCATGATCTTGAAGCCGTTGTCCCAGTACGCGAGCCCGGTGATGCCCTTGGACTCGAGCTTCTTGAACAGCGCCTTGCCGGCGGGACCTTCGGTCACCTTGTGCAGCTCTGCGCTGTCGTCGAACATGTACGGCAGGTCGAACACCTCGAACTCGCGCGCGCCGAGCGGCCCGAACTTGGCCAGCGACGGCGCCAGCAGATGCACCGACCCGAGCGACAGCGCTTCCAGCTCCTCGCCGTCCTTGTACAGCGTGGAGTTGGGGTAGACCTCGACCTTGACCTTGCCCGGCAGCCGCTTCTCGGCGAGTTCCTTGAACTTCTCCGCGCCCTTGCCCTTCGGCGTGTCGACCGCGACGACGTGGCTGAACTTGATGATGATCGGCGCCTGCGCCGACGCCTTCATCGGCAGCGCGGCCGCTCCGGCGGCGGCGCCCGCCGCGATCAGCATTTCACGGCGCTTCAGATCGATGTGTCGCATGTGTGTCTCCTGTGGGGGGTTCCTGTAGCCGTTTTCGGGCACTCGTGGCTTGGGCTTGTAACCCTGCCGGCATCTCGCGGTTTGACGCTGCGCAAGGGCTGATGGAACGACAGCAGATCGAGGGTCCAAATGCAAGCGCATTCGCCCCGCTGGCAGCGAACATCCCGCGTGATGGAGAGGAACGGGCGCCCGACCACGGCGCGTCCGGGGACATTCGACCGGGCGCAAGGTCGCGGCAAACCCGGCGAGATGGCGCGGGAAAACCCGGTTCCCATTTGCGCCCGGTCAATTGGTGATCCCGGTCACGAGAGAAGAATGCGTGCCACAGGTGGGGTAACCCTAGGTAGGTAGCGACCGCGGATCAAGCGGCCGGATCGACAGAGAGGCCTCACCCGGAGAAGCAAGTCGTATTGGGAAGTGGGCGGGTTCCAAGCGCGCCCGGCGGTCCGCAAGGCCGCGAGCGCCCGAGGTTCTTAACGAAGTGGCGATTGAAGGCAGATCGCGAGGAGAGGCGATGAAGAACTGGTTGAGGATTTTGAGCGTGGCGCTTGTCGCCGGCGCGCTGTTGGGCGCGTGCAGCGGCGATGACGGTGCGCAGGGACCGGCGGGCGCGACCAGGCGCACCAGGCGCACCAGGCGCAACTGGACCGGCAGGACCTCCGGGACCGGCGGCGGGAGCGACGGTCAATGTCGCGAATCTGACGGCCGAGGAGTGGGCTGCGCTGACGATCGTCGGCCAGGTCACCAAGGCGACGATCGCCAGCCCGACGACGGTGAACTTCAAGCTGGCTGATGCGGCCGGCCGGCCGATCATCGGCATCGGCAAGAACACCGCCACCAGCAGCGGGATGACGACCTACTCGAACATCCGCTTCGAATTGGCGAAACTCGTCGTTGGCACGAACGGCAGCCCGGACGAGTGGATCAGCTACATCGTCCAGGACAACGCCGGCGTGCCGACGCGTCCGACCACGGACCAGAACGGCAAGCTGGTTGACAACGGTGACGGCACGTACGTGTACACGTTCGCGCGCGACATTCCCAAGGTCAAGGACCAGGTCGCGGCGGCCACGGTGCCGTCGACGTCCGAACAAGGCCGACCTCGGCGACCTGACGTTCGATGCGAACGCGCAGACTCGCCTGATCATCCAGATCAGCGGCTCCAACAACGGCGGGACGCTCGAAAGCGCCGCCAACGTCGTCTACGACTTCATTCCGGCCACCGGCGCGACGATTCCGCCGGCCGACCTGAAGAAGGACCTGGTCGACATCAAGGCCTGCAATGGTTGCCACCAGGCGCTCGCCTTCCACGGCGGCGGTCGGGTCGACGTCCAGTACTGCACGACGTGCCACACGGCGCAGCGTGCGTTCGGACAGGCCAGGGTCGTGTCCACCAACCTCGCGTTCCCGGCACTGACGGAAACGAAGTCCGTGAACGCCACGACGGGGATCACGAGCTACTCGTACTCGCCGAATACGTACGTCGCCGATGGCGAGGTCATTGGCCACTTCAACGTCATGATCCACAAGATCCACAACGGCGGGACGCTGGTCAAGCAGAACTACAACTACGCCAACGTCGCGTTCAACCTGAAGGGCTTCTCGATGCTGGACAACGGCCAGCGCATGTGCACGGTCTGCCACGACCCGGCGCTTGCGACGAAGGCCAGCCAGGCGTTCTCCGATCCGAGCCGCAGGGCGTGCGGTGCATGCCACGACGGCATCGACTGGGCGACGGGCGCCGGCACGACACTCGGTGGCGACACCGGTGGTCACGTCGGCCGCGCGCAAGCAGGACGACTCGCTGTGCGAAGCCTGCCACCAGGAAGCCACGACCAGGGTCGATCACCGTACGTTGAACCTGACGAAGAACAACCCGTCCGTTACGGACGGGCTGGTGTCGTTCACGTACGTGATCGACTCGCAGCCAAGTTCGACGGCGGACGGCAACGCGCACGATCGAGTTCCGCGATCCAGCAGCAAACGGCGCCGAGCACGACCAAGACACCGTGTTTCGCCACGCCTGCTGCGGCTTGAGCTCTGCCGCTTCACGGGCGGCCCGAGCTTCCTGCTGGCGTACGCGTTGCCGCAGGACGGCATCGCGAGCCCGGCGGACTACAACAACCTCGGCCGCGCCAGGCGCAGCCGCAGAGCATGTCGCTCGCGAACCTGCTGCACCAACACGCGGCCAACGGCTGGATGTCCATCTCCGCCGCCAAGCCCGGGCTACTACATCGCCAACGATTCCGCGGCCTCGCCTTCCCGGCCGGCGCGAAGATGCGTTCCGTCTCGTTGCAGGGGTACTGGACGCAGGTGACGGCGCCCCGCAGCCGCGCCCGTCACGCCATGCGATCTCGGTCGTCAAGACCGTGACGGGTGACACGGCCCGCCGCAAAGTCGTCGACGCGACGAAGTGCGCGAGCTGCCACGAGTGGTTCGAAGGGCACGGCGGCAACCGCGTGATCGGTCGCGAGACCGGCAACGCCGAGCTGGTGTGCGTCGTCTGCCACGTTCCGGGTCTGGCGACCAGCGGCCGCGGCATTCCGGATGCGACGCATGAACGGCATACGCCTGTACTGGACGCGAGACAAGCAGAAGCTTCGCGAGTGGGGCGTGATGAACTCGAGCAATGCGTTCATCGCTACGCAGCGAACATCGCGCTGGGCCTGCCGGCTGTCACCAACAACTTCAAGGAAATGATCCACGGGATCCACGCCGGCCGCGATCGCGTCACGCCGTTCCAGAGACGCACGCGACCGCGACCAGCCGTGACGTGATCCCCTGCTCGACTTCCGGCGCATGGACTTCCCTGGCGTGCTGAGCAACTGCGAAGGCTGCCACGGATCGGCCGGCTTACCGTACAGCACGGTTCCGGCGAACGCCCTGATGTCGGTGTTCGAGTCGAGGAACGCGCCTACGTCTGCAGCCGCCGACGACCGCGCATGCGCAGGGCGTCGCTTGGCCACGGCCAACCCGCAGGACATCGTCCAGACGCCGTTTGGCGCAGCCTGCGCGGCCTGCCACGACCATCCGTCGGCCAAGGCGCACATGCAGCAGAACGGCGCGCGGCTGAACGTCAACCGCAACTGCGGTTGGCGTGATCGTCCGAGTCCTGCCAGGTCTGCCACGGGCCGGGATCCGAGTGGGATGCCGCCACGGTTCACAAGTAGTCCTGTACCAAGGGGAGGGGAGCTCGTCTCTCCTCTCCTGTTTCCTCAACGACCCGGAGGCGAACCCTCCGGGTTCTTTTTTTCTGGAGACGTACCCATGCAGTACCGATGGATTTCCCTGTCCCTGGCCGGCGCGCTGGCGCTCGGCAGCTCGTTCGCGCACGCCGCTGACGAAGCCAAGCCGGCGGCCAAGCCCGCCACCGCGCAGCCCGCGAAGCCGCCGTCAAAGGCAAGTGCTCCGGCGAAGAAGCCGAAGCCGGTCGACATCAACAGCGCGAGCGCGGAGCAACTGAAGGCGGTCCCGGGTGTCGACGACGCGCGAGCCGAGAAGATCGTCAAGAACCGGCCGTACCCGACGCGTGCCTACCTCGTTACCAAAGAGGTCTACAGCCAGGAGGAGTACTACAAGGTCAAGGATTACTTCGTCGCCGCGCCGCCCGCGGACGCGAAGACGAAGGCGAAGTAGCTGCAGGGCACGGGTCGGGCCCGGAAGCCCGGCCCGTGGGTTGTGTTCGATCCCGCGGAGCACCGGCGTCGCGTCACGAAGTCATGACGACGGTCCGTTCCCTGCGGTCCCTCTTGTTCTCTCCCCGGTTGTCAAGTTTTCCTCCTTGTCGCGTTGCCGCCTGTCAATCGTCGGCGTCGACCTGGCGCGGTCGTCGGAGGTCTCGTGGCTTGAGCGAAACACCGCGACGAGGGCATGCCGCGCTTGTGTTGATTTTTCGCGTCCTTTGATGGACAGTGGCCCCGTCGCCGCAACGGCGCGAAGCTTGTCAATGAGAGACCACCGGATCATCGCCATGCCGACCGGCGAGCCGAATCCCAGGAATTGATGGAGCAGCAGATGACTCGTGCGACGAAGATGTGGGGTGCGGTGGTCCTGGCGGCCGCCGCGCTCGTGGGTTGCGGCGGCGGCAACGACGGCGGCAGCTCCCTGCCGGCACCACCGGCGCCGCCCCCGGTTTCGGGCGCGCTCGGCGCGAAGCTCACCGCGGCCGCCGCCGTGCCGGCGAACGACACCGCGACCAACTCGTCGTCGGCCTTCAAGGTGCTGCAGGACAACGGCGTGCCGGCGGTCGTCGTGACCGGGCCGCCGAAGGTCAACTTTGCCGTGTTCTCCGACGGCGTCATCAAGAACGACGTGAAGCTCGCCGACGTCAGCTTCGCCATCGCCAAGCTGGTTCCGGGCACCAACGGCGAGATCGACCAGTGGGTCAGCTACGTCAACCGGACCGAGGTTGCAACCCCGGGCGTGGGCCCGGGCGGCTCGCCGGTGCTCGCCAGCGCCAAGCAGGCGACGACGGATCCGAAGCCGGCGAGCCAGGCGAACCAGCTCGTCTTCAACGCCGAGGGCTACTACACGTACACGTTCAGCACGAACGTCACGGACCCGGCGCAGACGATGGGCGTGGCCTTCGAGCCGAACCGCACGCATCGCATCGCGATCCAGCTCAGCTACGTCAACGCGGCAGGCGAGACGGTCCGCGTGAACCCGTATTTCGACGTCACCTTCGACGCCAGCGGCCGCTCGGTGCAGGTGACCGACCCGAACAAGACGCGCGTGATGGCCGACGTCAGCTCGTGCAACGGCTGCCACGACCGGCTCGCCCTTCACGGCGGAGGGCGGGTCGACGTGCAGTTCTGCGTCATGTGCCACAACCCCGGCACCACCGACGCCAACAGCGGCAACGTGCTGACGATGCAGACGATGACCCACAAGATCCACGCGGGCCGCCTGCTCGCGACCCCCCGCGGCGGCCAGTCTTACGTGATCTGGGGTTACCAGAACAGCAAGCACGACTACTCCGAGGTCGGCTTCCCGCAGGACCTGCGCAACTGCACGGTCTGCCACACGGCGGCCAATCCGAAGACGCCGCAGGGCGACAACTGGAAGTCGCGGGCGAGCAAGGAGTCCTGCCTGACCTGCCATGCCAGCGGTGCCGGACTCCGACTGGGACGTGTCGCACACCGCCATCGCGGGCACCCTGCGTCCGCCGTTGGCGACCGCGCTGGAGATCCCCAACGCGCAGTGCGCGATCTGCCACGCGGCGGGCGTCACGTACGGCCCCGACCGCGTCCACTGGAACCAGAACGAGGAAAACGCGGCGAAGTACAAGGTCAACATCGACAGCGCCCTGTACGACCCGGCCACGCGCAAGGTCTCGGTCCGCTACTCCGTGTCGGATCCGACGCGCAACAACGCGCGCTACAACCTCGTGACGCCCGACTGCACTTTCCCGGCGCCCAACGTCTGCACGCCGCCGACCGGGACGAACAACACCCAGTTCGGCAACCTGCGCTTCTACGTCGCCTACCAGAACATGGTGGGCCAGCCGGCTGGCGTGACCGAGTTCACCTCGTACAACAACGGCGGCAGCAGCGCCAGCGCGCTGCTGTACCGGGGCACGAACGACGGTTCGAACACCTACACGGTCGACATCACGTTGCCGGCGGACACGGCCACCGCCGTGGCGGCCGGTACCGCGCGCATCGTCGGCGTCGGGCAGGTCAGGGAGCAGAAGCTGGAGGTGGCGCCGCCACCGACCCGCGGCCGCCGGTCGCGCCCACCGAGTACGTGAACGTCGTCGTGCAGCACACGTACAAGGACTTCGCGATCAACGGAGCCCTGAATCCGCGCCGCGAGGTCGTGTCCAACGACAAGTGCAACGTCTGCCACGGCGCGCTCGGCACGACATCGGGCTCGAACACGCTCGCGAACGCCTTCCACAGCGGCGCACGCAACACGGTCGAGGCCTGCGTCCTCTGCCACGACCAGAACCGGGTCTCGTCGTCCACGGTGATGACCAATGGCATGGCGCTGCAGGAGAACTATTCGTTCAAGCGCATGATCCACGGAATCCACGGCAACTCGAAGCGCACCACGCCGTTCACGCACGGCAACCCGGTCCAGGGGCCGTTCGACAAGAGCGGGAAACTGCTGGCGAGCGGAATCTTCCTCAACGACTACACGATCCGTGGATTTGCGCCCATCGTGGTTCCGGCTGGCACCCCGGTCGCCGCGGGAGCCACGTTCCTCACGATCGAGGAACAGATCAACGCGGCCGCGAAGAGCCTTGGCTACACCGGCGAGCCGGCGACGATCGAGAACTATGCGGCGGAAGTCGCGTATCCGGCGGTGGGATTGAATTGCAACGGCTGCCACGTCAACGACTCGTACAAGCAGGATCGCGGCACGCGTCGGGTCGGTGGTCTCGGTCCCGAAGGTCGGGTCGTCGTCGGATCCCAACCCGCTGAACTGGCGCGTGATCACGCCGAAGGCCGCGTCGTGCACCTCGTGCCACGACTCGGAGAAGGCGATCAACCACGTGGTCGGGGTCGGCGGCGCGAGGTTCGGGACGGCAACGCAGGCGCAATCGTTCCAGACGCTGGAAAGCTGCGTCGACTGCCACGCAGCGGGCCGGCCGCTGGGCGTCGATGTCGTGCACAAGTAACGGAACAAGCGCGCGCGGCGCGACGTTCGGGAGGAGTTCGTGATGGGGGTTCGAATGGGTATCAGAAGCGCGCTGTTGTCCGCCTGCATCGCCTTGCTCGGCTTCGCCGCGCCGGCGCAGGCGCAGGACGACGGGCCGTCGGCGAAGTGCATGATGTGCCACGGCGCCGACCACGAGAAGATGGCGAAGCATCCGCACGCGGTCGCGGCCGACTCGCGCAACTTCGGCTGCGTCGGCTGCCACGGCATGAGCGAGAAGCACGCCGATAACCCCGGCGAGGCCAAGCCCGACCAGCGCTTCAAGGGCAAGGGCGCGATGAACGCCTCCGAGGCGAGCGCGGTCTGCCTGGTCTGCCATGAAGGGCAGAACAACAAGAAGCTGCTGCTGTGGGCCGGCAGCACCCACCCGCAGGCGGACGTGGGATGCACCAGCTGCCACACGATCCACGTCAACAAGGACCCGGTCTTCAACAAGGCCGCGCAGTCCGATGTCTGCTTCGCGTGCCACAAGGACACGCGGGTCGCCATGAACAAGCCGTGGCGCCATCCGGTCCAGGAAGGCAAGATGAGCTGCTCGGACTGCCACTCGCCGCACGGGTCGGCCGGACCGAAGCTCGCCAAGCGCGACACCATCAACGCGACCTGCTACCAGTGCCACGCCGAGAAGCGCGGCCCGTACGTGCACAACCACCAGCCCGTGCAGGACAACTGCGCCAGCTGCCACAACCCGCACGGCAGCAACGTCGCCGCGATGCTGACGGCGCGCGACCCGATCCTCTGCAACCAGTGCCACGTTCCGCACGCCGTCGGCGGGATCGGCGCGGTGCGCGGCCAGCCGGGCGTGCTGCCGCCGGCCGTGCCGCCGCAGACGCAGTCCGCGGTCACGCCGCTGTCCGGCGGCATCAACACGGTGAACATCTGGCAGGGCCGAAGCTGCCTGAACTGCCACACGCAGGTCCACGGCTCGAACAATCCGTCGCCGCGGTCGCCTGCGCCGTCGAACCTGTTCCGCTGAGCATCGGAGTGACGTCATGACGCAGCAACAACGAGTCCGCGAGTTCAGCCGCACGGCGCTGGCCCTGGCCGTGCTTGCCGCCTTCACCAGCGTGCAGGCGCAGGACAAGAAAGAGGAAGAGAAGAAGAACCCGGTCGAGACCGAGATCACGCTCGAGGGCGGCGGCGCCTACGTGAGCGGCGACGCGGCCGACCGAGCGTTCTGGGGCCAGTACAACGGCATGCGCAACAAGGACGTGTACGGCATCGCCAACTTCGACTACAGCCGCCGCGACACCTCGACCGGCACGTGGCTCGACGTCTACGGCAGCAACCTCGGGCTGCAGACCCGCGAACTCGGCGTGTTCTGGACGCGGCAGGGCGAGTGGAAGCTCAACGCGAACTACGGCGAGCTGTGGCGCGTGAATCCGTACACGGTGAACACCGGCGTGAGCGGGTCCGACACCGCGCCCCAGGCGAACTACCTGACGGGTGGGCCGGGCAGCGGCGGCGACACCAACCCGAACACGAAGCGCCGCGCGATCGTGCTCGGCGGCTCGAAGTCCTTCGGCCCGACCTGGATGCTGGAAGGCAGCGTCAACAGCGAGAACAAGAAGGGCAGCGAGCTCTTCGGCGTCGGCAACAGCTGCCCCGGGGCGACGAACTCGAGCTGCAGCTTCACGCCGGGCTCCACAGCGGGCTTCGGCGTCCTCTACTACCCGAAGCCGGTCGACTACAACCACACGCAGGCCGAGGCCCGCCTGAACTACGCCGGGTCGGCGCTGCAACTGAGCGGCGGCTACTACGGCTCGTTCTTCTCGAACAACAACGGTTCGATGACGCCGGGCGTGCCCGGCACCCTGAACAACGCCATCGGCCAGCCGCTGCCGGCGGGGCCGGGCGTGCAGAGCTACATCGGCCAGCCGGTCGCGCTGGCGCCCGACAACACGTTCCACCAGTTCGACCTGACGGGCAGCTACATCTTCTCGCCGACGATCCGCAGCAACTTCAAGCTGGCGTACGGCCGCACGACGCAGGACCAGGCGTTCGGGGAGATGGGGCTCGCCGGAGCGCCGGCGGGCGTCAGCAGCCTGAACGGCGAGGTCAACAACACGCTGGCGCAGGTGCGCGTGGTCGCCAACCCGATCGCCAAGCTGTCGCTGGTCGGCGAGTACCGCTACACGAACCAGGAGGACAACACGTCGGTCGTGCCGTACAGCCAGACCGGGGCGGTGCAGTACACCAACTACCGGGTCCATCGCGAAGTCGACTCCGGCCGGATCGAGGCGACGTACCGGTTCCCGTACGCGATCCAGGGCACGGCGGGCTGGAACTTCGAGTCGATCAACCGCGGCTCGTTCACGCCCACCGCGTCGTACACCGGCGTCAGCGCGCTGCGCGAGGAGACCGACGAGACCACCTGGTACCTGCAGGTCCGCCGCAACATGACGGAGACCGTCAGCGGGCTGCTCGGCTACTCGTCCAGCAAGCGCGACGGCTCCAACTGGCTCGCGCCGGCGGGCGGCGTCGGGCTCGTCGGGGTGACCGACCCGAGCGCGCAGCTGGGCCCGAACGCGATCTACATGCCGACACTGGCCGACCGCGACCGCACCAAGCTGCGGATGCTGCTCACGTGGACGGCCACCGACGCCCTGACGCTGCAGTTCGCCGCCGACGTCGGCCGCGACGAGTATTCGATGCCGACCCAGTACGCGCTGCAGGAATCGAAGTTCGATCTCTACACGCTGGACGTGAACTACGTGCTGTCGGATGCCTGGAACATGAACGGCTACATCTCGACGGGCAAGCAGAAGCTGCACCAGGCGCGGCCGGGCGGCTATGTGCTGGCGTTCGACGACAAGTCGCTCAACGCGGGGATCGGAGTCAACGGCAAGGCGACGGAGAAGCTGAAGATCGGCGGCCTGCTGTCGTACGTGAACAATACCGACAGCTACTCGCAGGGCCTTGGCGTCAACCCGGCGCCGGGCAACGCGCAGTTGCTCGCCGTCACGGGCGGGCTGCCGGACGTCGTGTATCGCCGCACCGAGTTCCGGGTCTTCGGCAACTACGAGTTGTCGCCGCGGTCGGCGCTGCGCTTCGACGCCGCCTACCAGCGCCTGACGTACGAGGACTGGGGCTTCGCGTACGGCGGCACGCCGTTCCTCTACAGCGACAACTCCACCGTGTACCTGCAGCCCGACCAGAACGTCGGCTACCTGGGCCTGAGCTACATCTACTCGTGGAAGTAGGCGTCGCGCCTGGCTGGGCGGCGCCTTCCGCGCGAACCGAGCGGGCCACGCTATGCGTGGCCTTTTTCGCCGCTGGTCAGGGCGCTGTCATCTGTGCGAAGCCGGGCGAAGCCGCCCGGCTTGACGATGTGCATAGCATATGCATAATTGAGCGGTGGACATCGAGTTTGATCCGGCGAAGGCGCGGGCAAACCTGCGCAAGCACCGCGTCAGCTTCGCGGATGCGGAACAGGCGCTTCGCGATCCGTTCGCCGTGACCATTGACGACCCCGACGCGGAAGGCGAGCAACGCTTCGTAACCCTCGGAATGGATGCCCTGGGGCGCGTATTGGTCGTTGTCCACACTGACCGGGGCGATCGAGTGCGCCTCATCTCGGCAAGGAAGGCCAGCAAGGGCGAAGTGGAGCAATACCATGCGTAAGGAGTACGACTTCAGCAAGGGGCGGCGCGGGGCCGTCATTCCTTCAAAAGGCAAGACCAGGATCACGATCATGCTCGACGACGACATCCTCGAGCACTTTCGTTCTCGTGCCGAGGCGGAGGGAATTGGCTACCAGACCATGATCAACGCCGCCCTGCGCGGAGCAGTCTCCAGGACGAAAGGAAAGGTTGCCGACGAGAAGCCGTTGACCGCCGCGGCGTTGCGAAAGATCCTCAGAGAGGAGTTGCACGCTGCTTGACGTGCTGACGCTCCTTGGTGCCACAGGGGCTTACCCGTATCGCCTTGATCTAAGCCAGAGCCGCCTGTAACGCCGCTTGTAACGCCTGGGGGGCTCCCGTACCCTTCGGGCGCCCTGCCAACAAGTACAAATGACCCCGGCGGCCTCCCTCCGCCCTTGCTCCTCCGAATGCTGGAAGTCGTTGAACTGACGTGTGAACGCGGCGAACGCAGCCTGTTTTCCGGCCTGAACTTCGCGGCTCCCGGCGGCACCCTCCTGCGCATTGCGGGCCCGAACGGCACCGGCAAGACCAGCCTGCTGCGGATTCTCTGCGGCCTGCTCGAGCCGGTTTCCGGCGAAGTGCGGTGGCACGGCAGGAACGTCCGCAAGTTGCGCGAGGACTACTGGAAGGATCTCGTCTACGTCGGTCACATGAACGGCGTGAAGGACGACCTCACGGTGCGCGAGAACCTGCGCGTCAACGCCGAGGTCGCGGGCCGTCCGGCTTCGCCGGATCGTCTGGCCGACGCGCTCGCCCGCGTCGGACTCACCGGTTTCGAGGACCGCATGGCGCGCTTCCTGTCGCAGGGGCAGCGGCGGCGCATCGCGCTCGCGCGCCTGTACGTCAGCGAGACGGCGCCGCTCTGGATCCTCGACGAGCCGTTCACCGCGCTCGACGTGAAGGGCGTGGCCGAGCTGTCGGCGCTGATCGGCCAGCACGTGCGCAACGGCAACACCGTGGCGCTCGTGACCCACCAGGAAGTCCCGATCGACGCGCCGCGGCGCCAGCGGGTCGAGTTCGCCGGCGGGGGCAGCGGCGCGGCCAGCTCCGTCGAGGAGGAGGCGACGTGCTGAGGGTCCTCCTGCAGGTGATCCGGCGCGACCTTCTGCTGGCGGTGCGGCAGAAGGCCGACGTGCTGAACACGCTGTTCTTCTTCGTCGTCGTGGTCACGATGGTGCCGCTGGGCATCGGTCCCGAACCCAACCTGCTGCGCGCGATCGCTCCCGGCGTCGTCTGGGTGGCCGCGCTGCTGGCCGCGATCCTGTCGCTCGCGCGCCTGTTCGCGAACGATTACGCCGACGGCACGCTCGAGCAGATGCTGCTGTCTTCCGAACCGCTGCCGCTGATCGTGCTCGGCAAGGCGGCCGCGCACTGGCTGGTCACCGGGCTGCCGTTGACGGTCATGTCGATCGTGTTCGGCGTCGTCTTCGACCTCGGCCTGCAGGAGACCGGCGTGCTGGTGGCGTCGCTGCTGCTGGGCACGCCGGTGCTGTCGCTGATCGGGGCGGTGGGAGCCGCGCTGACGCTCGGGCTGAGAGGGGGCGGAGTGCTAACATCGCTGCTGGTATTGCCGCTCTACATCCCGGTGCTGATCTTCGGATCCGGCGCGGTCGGAGCAGCGGCTTCCGGCGTCACCTACGCCGCGTACCTCCTCCTGCTGGGCGCCTTCCTGCTGTTCGCATCGGTGCTCACGCCCTGGGCCGTCGCCCTGGCGCTGAGGATCTCCGTTGAATAGGACTGCCCGATGACTCCGCCGATGCTGAACACATTTCCGAGGACTCGATGAACACTGCTGCCTCGCCGCGCGTGGGACTCTTCTGGTTCGCCTCGCCGCAGACCTTCTTCCCGCTGGCCGGCAAGATGGTTCCGCTGTTCTCCCTGCTCGCGGCCGGACTCCTGCTCGTCGGCCTGTACATCGCGTTCCTCGTCGCGCCCACCGACGCCACGCAGGGCGAGTCCTACCGGATCATCTTCATCCACGTGCCCGCGGCCTGGATGTCGATGTTCCTGTACGTCGTGATGGCGTTCTGGGCGGCCGTGGGGCTCATATTCAACACGCGGCTGTCGTCGATGATGGCCACCGCGATCGCGCCGACCGGCGCGCTGATGACCTTCCTCGCGCTCTGGACCGGCTCCTTCTGGGGCCGTCCCACGTGGGGTGCGTACTGGGTGTGGGACGCGCGCCTGACGTCCGAACTGATCCTGCTCTTCCTCTACCTCGGCTTCATCGCGCTGCAGGCGGCGATCGACGATCCGCGTCGCGCGGACAAGGCGGGCGCGGTGCTGGCGCTGGTGGGCGTCGTGAACGTCCCGATCATCTATTTCTCGGTGCAGTGGTGGAACACGCTGCACCAGGGCGCGTCGGTCAGCATCACGCGCGCGCCGTCGATGGCCACGACGATGTTGTGGGGAATGCTGGTCATGGCGCTGGCATTCTGGATGTACAGCATCGCGGCAGTGCTGCATCGGCTGCGCAGCATCATCATCGACCGGGAACGTCGGACCGAGTGGGTTCGGGAACTCCTTAGGGAAGGCAAGATCAAGTGAACTGGGGAAGCTGGGACAATTTCCTGCGGATGGGGGGCTACGGCTTCTTCGTCTGGGGTTCGTATGGAATGGCGATGGCGATCCTCGTCGTCGAGGTCTGGCAACTGAAGGTGCGACGCCGCCGTGCAGTCACGGAACTGCAGCGCGAAGCGGCGCGAAGGAGTGCTTGATGAAACCACGTCAGAAGAGACTCGTCCTCATCCTCGGCGGACTCGCCACGCTCGGCGTCGCGTCGTGGCTCGTGCTGTCGGCGTTCCAGGAGAACCTCGTGTTCTTCTACAGCCCGTCGCAGGTCGCGAACAACGAGGCGCCGCGCGGCAAGGCCTTCCGCATCGGCGGCCTGGTGGAGGAGGGCAGCGTCCAGCGGCAGGCCGACGGCGTCACGGTGATGTTCAGGGTGACCGACACCGCGAAGGTCATTCCGGTGGCCTACAAGGGCATCCTTCCCGACCTCTTCAAGGAGGGCAAGGGCGTCGTCGCGCAGGGCAGGCTCGGCCCCGACGGCGTGTTCACGGCCCACGAGGTGCTCGCCAAGCACGATGAAAACTACATGCCGCCGGAGGCAGCTCACGCCGTCGAGCAGGCGCACAAGGCAGAGAAAACGTTGAAGGTGAGCCCATGATTCCCGAAATCGGTCACTTCGCGCTGATCCTGGCGCTGCTGATCACGCTGATCCAGGGCGTGCTTCCCATTGCCGGCGCAGCGCGCGGCGACCGGGTGTGGATGGCGGTCGCGCGGCCGGCCGCGCGCGGGCAGGCCTTCTTCGTGACGTTCGCGTGGCTGTGCCTCGTGTATTCGTTCGTCAACAGCGACTTCTCGGTGCTGAACGTCGCGCAGAACTCGAACTCGCAGCTGCCGCTGCAATACAAGGTCGCGGCCAGCTGGGGCTCGCACGAGGGTTCGCTGCTGCTGTGGGTGCTGATGCTCGCGTGGTGGACCTTCGCGGTGTCGATGCTCTCGAAGCACCTGCCGGAAGAGATGGTCGCGCGCGTCATCGGCGTGCAGGGCCTCATTTCGTTCGGCTTCCTGCTGTTCATGCTGACCACGTCCGATCCCGTTCGACCGCCTGTTCCCGGCGGCGGCCGACGGCCGTGACCTGAACCCGCTGCTGCAGGACCCGGGCATGGTGTTCCACCCGCCGATGCTCTACATGGGCTATGTCGGCTTCTCGGTGGCGTTCGCGTTCGCGATCGCCGCGCTGATCGGCGGCCGGCTCGACGCCGCGTGGGCGCGCTGGTCGCGGCCGTGGACCACGATGGCGTGGGTCTTCCTGACGCTCGGCATCGCGCTCGGCAGCTGGTGGGCGTACTACGAACTCGGCTGGGGCGGCTGGTGGTTCTGGGATCCGGTCGAGAACGCCTCGTTCATGCCGTGGCTGATCGGCACCGCGCTGATCCACTCGCTGGCCGTCACCGAGAAGCGCGGCAGCTTCAAGAGCTGGACGGTGCTGCTCGCGATCTCCGCGTTCTCGCTGTCGCTGCTCGGCACCTTCCTGGTCCGCTCGGGCGTGCTGACGTCGGTGCACGCGTTCGCCACCGACCCGCGGCGCGGTGTGTTCATCCTCGCCTTCCTCGTGGTGGTGATCGGCGCCTCGCTCGCGCTGTTCGCATGGCGGGCGCCGAAGGTCGGCCTGGGCGGCAAGTTCGACACCGTGTCGCGCGAGTCCGCGCTGCTGATGAACAACGTGCTGCTGGCGGTGGCCTGCGCGGCGGTGCTGCTCGGCACGATGTACCCGCTGTTCATCGACGCGCTCGGCCTCGGCAAGCTGTCGGTCGGGCCGCCGTACTTCAACGCGGTGTTCGTGCCGATCATGGCGCCGCTGGTGTTCCTGATGGGCATCGGCCCGATGGCCCGCTGGAAGAAGGCGGAACTGCCCGATCTCGCGAGCCGCCTCAAGTGGGCGCTCGGCGTGAGCCTGGTGGCGGCGATGGCCGCTCCGTACATCGCGGGCAACTGGACGCCGATGATCGCGTTCGGACTGTTCCTCGCGTTCTGGCTGATCGCGGCGATGGTCACCAACGTCGTGGAACGCGTCCGCTTCATCAAGGGCGGGCTGTGGCAGCGACTCGCGACGCAGGGCCGGGCCTACTGGGGGATGCAGTTCGCGCACCTCGGCATCGCCGTCTTCATCATCGGCGTGACGCTGGTGAAGGGCTTCGAGGTCGAGCGCGACGTGCGGATGAACCTCGGCGACACGGTGGCTGTCCGCAACTACGTGTTCAAGTTCGAGGGCACGCGCGAAGTCACCGGCCCCAACTACAGCGGCGCCCGCGGCACGATCGACGTCACGAAGAACGGCACGTTCTACAAGAAGCTGTATCCCGAGAAGCGCATCTACAACGTGCAGCAGATGCCGATGACCGAGGCCGACATCGAGACCGGGATCTTCGGCGACATCTACGTGTCGCTCGGCGAGCCGGTGGGCGGGAACGCCTGGGTCGTCCGCGTCTACTACAAGCCCTTCGTCACCTGGATCTGGGGCGGCTGCGTGCTGATGGCCATCGGCGGCCTGTTCGCGCTCGCGGATCGTCGCTACCGCCTGCTGGCGCGGCGTGACGAAGCGGCATTGGCCGGAAAGGCGGCGACGACATGAGCCAGGTCCTGAACGAGGATGGCGTTGCACCGGCAGCGGAGCCGAAGTCCAAGCTGCGGTTCCTGATTCCGCTCGCGCTCTTCATCGTGCTGGCGGGCTTCCTGTTCAGGGGCCTGTTCCTCAATCCGCGCGAGGTGCCGTCGCCGCTCATCAACAAGCCGGCGCCGCAGTTCTCGCTGGCCCAGCTGGGGCAGCCCGAGCAGAGCTTCGCTCCGCAGCAGATGCAGGGCCAGGTGTGGCTGCTGAACGTGTGGGCCTCGTGGTGCGTCGCCTGCCGGCAGGAGCACCCGCTCCTGGTCGAACTTGCCAAGGGCAAGGCCGTGCCGATCGTCGGCCTGAACTACAAGGACAAGCCCGACGCCGCGCAGGGGTGGCTTGCCCAGTGGGGCAATCCGTACGACCTGTCGGTGAAGGACCTCGACGGCCGCGTCGGCATCGAGTACGGCGTGTACGGCGTGCCCGAGACGTTCCTGATCGACAAGAACGGCGTGATCCGCTTCAAGCAGATCGGCCCGATCACCGAGGAGGTCTGGACGAAGAAGATGCTGCCGATGATCGAGGAGCTGCGCAGGTCATGAAGCGACTCCTCGCCCTGCTGATGCTGGCGCTGCCGCTCGCGGTCCTCGCCGCCGACGCCACGCCGACCGACCTCGACCCCGTGGCCGCCAAGCGCGCGGTCGACATCTCCGCGCAGCTGCGCTGCCTCGTCTGCCAGAACCAGTCGATCGCCGAGTCGAACGCCGAGCTCGCCGTTGACCTGCGCCGGCAGGTCAACGAGCAGATCAAGGCGGGCAAGTCCGACCGCGAGATCGTCGACTTCATGGTCGACCGCTACGGCGACTTCGTGCTCTACAAGCCGCCGTTCAACATGACGACGCTGCTGCTGTGGCTGGGCCCGCTGGCGCTCGGCGTGCTGGCCGTCGTCGTGTTCGCGCGCACGCTGCGCGCGCGCAACCGGGCGATCGTCGAGCGCCCGCTGACCGACGCCGAGCGCGTCGAAGCCGAGCGCCTGCTGGCGCAGGCCTCCAAGGAACAAAGGTAACCAAGTGACCACCTTCATCATCGTCGCCATCCTGATGGTGGCGGCCGCTCTCGCCTGGGTCCTCTGGCCGCTGCTGCGACCCGCGAACCGGAAGTCGATCGAGCAGCGCGTCGCGAACCTGACGATCTTCAAGGACCAGTTCGCCGACCTCGACGCGGATCTCAGGCGCGGCAGCATTTCGCAGGACCAGTACGGCGAGGCCAAGTCGGAACTCGAGCGGCGCATGCTCGACGAGGCGCGTGCCGAGAAGACGGTGGCGGCGCCCGCGCCGGCGGCGCGCTTCAAGACCGCGCTCGTGCTCGCCGCGGCGATCCCGATCGTCGCCGGCGTGCTGTACTCGAAGCTCGGGGCGCCGGACGCGTTCTCTCCGCTCGCGACCGCGACGCAGGACCAGCACCAGCTGACGGGCGCGCAGGTCGAGGAGATGACCGCGAAGCTGGCCGCGCGTCTCGAGAAGGAGCCGGACAACGTCGACGGCTGGGTGATGCTCGCGCGCACCTACTACTCCCAGCGCAGGTTCGCGGAGGCCTCGCAGGCCGTACGAGAAGCTCACCGCGCTGCTGCCGAACGAGCCGGCGCTGTACGCCGACTACGCCGACGCGCTCGCGATGGCGCAGGGCCGCAAGATCGCGGGCAAGCCGCTGGAACTGGTGAACAAGGCGCTCGCGCTCGATCCGAACCAGTGGAAGGCGCTCGCGATGGCGGGCACCGAAGCGTTCGACCGCAAGGACTTCAAGGCGGCGGTCGACTACTGGGAGCGCCTGAAGGCTTCGTCCGCCGGCGAGCCGATCGCCCAGCAGATCCAGGGCAGCATCGACGAGGCGCGCCGGCTGGGCGGGCTGCCGCCGTCGCCCGACGCCGGTGCCGCTCCAGTGGCGGCGGCGAAGGCCACGCCTGCGCCAACGGCCGCCGCGAAGTCCACGCCCGCGCCGGCGGCCGCCGAGAAGCCGTCCGCGCCCGCGGGCGCCGGCACGAACGTCTCGGGCACCGTGACGCTGTCGGCCGAACTGAAAGCGAAGGCCGGACCGAACGACGCCTTGTACGTTTTCGCGCGCCCGGCCGACGGCAGCAAGATGCCGATCGCGATCACGCGCGCGCAGGTGAAGGATCTTCCGCTGAAGTTCACGCTCGACGACAGCACGTCGATGTCGAAGGACATCAAGATCTCCGGCTTCGAGCAAGTGATCGTCGCCGCGCGCGTGTCGAAGTCGGGCAGCGCGATGCCCGCGAGCGGCGACCTCGAAGGCATCACCAAGCCGGTGAAGGTCGGATCGAGCGGGCTCGCCATCACGATCGACCGCGTCCTGCCCTGACGACGCAGCACGCTCTCGCTGAAGCGGCCCGCGTCACAGCGGGCCGTTTTGCTTCTACTCCCTTGGGGGTAAGCAGTTGACCGCAGTCAATCGCGCTTTCTCCAGTGCGGGATAACGCGAACTCGCGCTGATAGCCTGCGGGCAGGTTCAAGTAGCCCAATAGGGGAGGGTCAATGCTGAAGCGGATGTTCCGCGGAGCCGTGCGCGTTGCCGCGCTGCTCGCTTTCACGATGCCGCTCGCGTACGCGCAGTCGGCGCCCGCCGCAAAAGCGGCCACGCCCGCCAAGAAGCAGGCGAGCTTCGACGCCAGCGGCTGTTTCGGCTGCCACGCGCCGATCAAGGAATTCCACGACGCCGGCAAGCACAAGGGACTGGCGTGCACGAGTTGCCACACCGGCATCGAGCAGCACGTCGGCAATCCGTCCGCGCGGCCGAAGACGATCATGGATCCGGCCAACTGCGGCACGTGCCACCAGAACCAGTTCAAGACGATGTACAACATGAACTGGGAGAAGACGGCGCGCAAGGAGAAGGTGCAGGCCACCGGCCCGTCGCCCACCCCGGCGTTCGACAAGCTGATGATGCCGCACGGCTTCACCAAGGAGCACAACGAGCCGCGCTCGCACGCGTTCGCGCTGTATGACCAACTGGTGGTCGACCGCGCGTTCGGCGGCCGCTTCGAGAACAAGGAAGGCTGGCAGTTCCTGACCAAGGACGGCGGCAACGTCAAGATCTGGGATTACCTCGTCGACAAGTACCCCGGCCAGGACCACAAGGCGTTCAAGCCCGGCACGGCCGCGGCCGCCAACCCGGTCTGCATGTCGTGCAAGACCTCGGACCACATCCTCGACTGGGCGTACCTCGGTGACCCGGTCCCGGGCGCGAAGTGGAGCCGCACGTCGAAGGTCGTCGACTTCGTCAAGGACGTGAACCACTCGCTGAACTGCAACTTCTGCCACGACCCGCACTCGGCCAAGCCGCGCGTCATCCGCGACGGCCTGATCCAGGCGCTGACGCGGCCGGAGAAGGACACCCTGTGGCACAAGGACCCGCGCGGCGCCAAGATCGAGGTCAAGGACCTCGGCGTGCGCGGCTACACGCGCAAGATCGCCACGCTGTCGCGCTACGACACCAACCTGCAGTGCGGCCAGTGCCACGTCGAGTACAACTGCAACCCCGGCACCGACCCGACGACGGGCCAGCCGATCGGCATGGCCGACGGGCGCACCAACCACTTCCCGTTCAAGCCCGTCACCGAGATCGGCCAGCACTACACCGACCTCAAGTTCCGCGACTTCAAGCACGGGATCACGGGCGCGATGCTGTGGAAGGCGCAGCATCCGGACGTCGAGACGTTCTACGGCTCGAAGCACCAGAAGGCGGGCGTCGAGTGCTCGCAGTGCCACATGCCGAAGGTGAAGGATCCGAAGACCGGCAAGACCTTCACGTCGCACTGGCAGACCTCGCCGAAGCACTACGTCAAGGAGACATGCCTGACGTGCCACAGCGCGTGGACCGAGAAGCAGGCCGTGTACGCGATCGACTCGCTGAAGAACCGCTTCGCCGGCAAGGTCCGCAAGGCCGAGTTCTGGCTGACGCGGTTCGTCGACAAGTTCGAGGAAGCGCAGAACCTCGGCGTCGACCCGAAGGCCCTCGAGGCGGCGCGCGGCAAGCACTACGACGCGCACGTGAACTGGGAATGGTGGACGGCCTCCAACGGCTCGCACTTCCACAACCCGGACCAGGCCACCGAGTCGCTGAACAAGTCGATGACCATCTCGCAGGAGGGCATCAAGCTGCTCGACGACGCGATGGCCGCGAAGCGCAAGGCCTCGACGACCACCGCAGCGGCGGCCCCGGCGCCGACGGCACCCGCCGCGGCTTCCAAGTAGGGCTTGCCTGATCGGCAGGAGGGGGCGGTCTTCCGCCCCCTCTCTTCTTGTGGAGAACCTCCGCTCTTGCGCCGGGGCGGGATAATCCAGATGCCCATGTCTTCCGCGCTCCTGTTCGCCCTGATCGCCGTCGCGCTCGTCGTCGTCGCGCTCGCCTTCGTCCTTCCCGCGCTGCTGAAGACGCGCGCCCGCGGCGACGAGGCTGCGCGCGCGGCCGTCAATGCCGAGATCTACCGGCAGGAAGTCGACGAACTGCAGCAGGAAGTGGCGCGCGGCGAACTTCCGCCGGGCGAGGCGCAGTCGATGCGCCAGGAAATGCACCGGCGGCTGATGGAAGAGACACGTCCTTCGGGAGCGACGAAGTCGTCGGTGCCGCGGGCGCGTGCGGTGGCGCTGTTCGTCGCGGTCGCGCTGCCCGTGGTCGCCGGCATCCTGTACTTCACGGTCGGCAAGCCGGGTGCGCTGAGCGACGACCCGCCGGCGCCGGCGGGCGAGGCGGCCAAGGGCGATTACATCGAGCAGCTGCAGTCGCACCTGTCGCGCCAGCCGCGCGACGGCCGCGGGTGGGTGCTGCTCGCGCGCGCGCAGGCCGATCGCAACGAATTCAAGGCGGCCGCGGACGCCTACGAGAAGGCCCTGACCGTGTCGGAGAAGGTGGCGAAGGATCCGGGGGTGCTGTGCGAGTACGCGGACGCGCTCGGCATGGCGCAGGGCGGGCGCCTGGCAGGGCGGCCGGCCGAGCTGATCGCCAAGGCGCTGTCGATCAATCCGGCCCATCCGGCCGCGCTCGAGATGGCCGGCAGCGTCGCGTACGAGGAAGGCCGCTACGCAGACGCGGTGCGCTACTGGAAGCAACTGCTGGCCGACCTCACGCCGGGCAGCGACCGGCACGCGGAGTTGTCCGAGGCGGTGGCGCGGGCGGAGCGCAAGGCGGCGGTGACGCTGCCGCGCTGAGTGCCGGCTCCTTACGCGAGCCGGGCCAGCGTCCTCGTCAGCCTCTGCACGCGCTGCGCGTCGTCCTCGCCGGCCTCCGAGAACTCGGGATGCTCGATCGCGCACGCCATCAGTTCGAAGAACGCCTTGTCGAGCGCCTTGCGCGCGGCCGCGAGCTGCTGCGCGATCGGGTCGCAGTCGTTGGCCTTCCTCGATCATGCGCTGCACGGCGCGCAGCTGGCCCTCGACGCGCTTCAGCCGCAGCACCAGTTCGCGCCGCGCATCGGCGACCACCGGCTGCTCACCGGCCGGCGACGGCGTCGCCGCCGCGGCCTTACGCGCAGGCAACTTTGCTCTCCGGCACGCCGGCCTTCTTCAGGATCCAGCCGAGCGGGCAGACGCTGGTGAAGCCGTACTGCAGCAGGTTGAAGCCGACGAAGGCGGTGAAGGCCAGCCACCAGTTCGACACGAAGAGCGGGCTGCCCTCGACGCCGAGCGCGAGGGACAGCAGGATGAAGGCGCCGGCGAAGATGCGGATCAGGCGGTCGATGGTCACGGGAAGGCTCCTGGGTTGAAGTGGATCAGGCGGGTTGGACGTCGGGCTGGGCGGCCGGCGCGGCCGCGATCCTGCGGTAGTTGGCCGCGTAGTACAGCACCGGGATCACCAGCAGCGTCAGCACGGTCGACACGAAGATGCCGAACAGCAGCGAGATGGCGAGCCCGTTGAAGATCGGGTCGTCGAGGATGAACATGGCGCCGAGCATCGCGGCCACCGCGGTCAGCACGATCGGCTTGGCGCGCGTCGCGGCCGCGTCGATCACGGCCTGCTGGAAGCTCACGCCGGCATCGAGCTGCTGGTGGATGAAGTCGACGAGCAGGATCGAGTTGCGCACGATGATGCCGGCGAGCGCGATCATCCCGATCATCGACGTCGCGGTGAACTGCGCGCCGAACAGCGCGTGGCCGGGCATCACGCCGATGATCGTCAGCGGGATGGGCGCCATGATGATCAGCGGCGTCAGGTACGAGCGGAACTGCGCGACCACCAGCAGGTAGATCAGGATGAGGCCCACGCCGTACGCGATGCCCATGTCGCGGAACGTCTCGTACGTGATCTGCCACTCGCCGTCCCACTTCAGCGAGAACTTCGAGAAGCGGTCGGACGGCGCGGAGATCCAGTGCTCCTCCACGGCGAGGTTGCCCGGCGCCTTGATCTGGGAGAGCGCCTCGCGCATGCCGAACACGCCGTACAGCGGCGAGTCGGTCTTGCCGGGGCCGCCGGCGACGTCGGCCATCACGTAGACGACCGGTTGCAGGTCCTTGCGGTGGATGACGCGCTCGCGCGGCAAGGTCTGGGGCACGACGAGTTCCGCCAGCGCCACCTCGTAGGTCTGGCCCTTCTCGTCCTGGCCGCGCACCTTGAGCTTCAGCATCGCGTCGAGCGAGCCGCGCGCGGAGGCGGGCAGGCCGACGCGCACCGGTACGGTGTACTTGCTCTGGCCGTCGTGGATCGGCGTGATGTCCTCGCCGGCGAGCGCGAGCCGCGCGACGCGGGCGACCTCGGCCACCGGAATGCCGTTCAGCGCCGCCTTGGCGGTGTCGACGCGCAGGACGATCCGCTGCGCGGGATCGAGGACCGTGTCGTCGATCGCGGTCAGGTCCGGCGTCTTCTCGAAGACGCCGCGCACCTGCTTCGCGAGCGCCATCTGGGCGTCGTAGTCGGGGCCGTAGATCTCGGCGACGATCGGCGACAGCACCGGCGGGCCGGGCGGCACCTCGACGACCTTGATGTCGGCGCCGCGCGCCTTCGCGATCTTCTCCAGCGCCGGGCGCACCGCCTGCGCGATCTCGTGGCTCTTGCGATGCCGCTGCGACTTCTCGACGAGGTTGACCTGCAGGTCGCCGACCTCGCCGCCGGCGCGCAGGTAGTACTGGCGCACCAGCCCGTTGAAGCTGATCGGCGCGGCGAGCCCGGCATAGGCCTGGTAATTCGTCACTTCGGGCAGTTTCGCCACTTCCGCGGCGAGCTCGCGCAGCAGCGCCGCGGTGTCCTCGACTGGCGTGCCGGTCGGCATGTCGACGACGACCTGGAACTCCGACTTGTTGTCGAACGGCAGCATCTTCATGACGACCGCCTTCATCGGCACCAGCAGCACCGACAGCAGGATCGCCACCGCGATGGCGCCCCAGAGCTTCCAGCGGTTGGCCTTGCCGCGTTCGGCGTTCAGGAACGGCGTCATCACCCGATGGAAGAACCGGTCGAGGCGGCGGGCCAGCTTGTCGCCGGACGACGGCGCGCCGTGCGCGGCGGGCAGCAGGCGCAGCGCCAGCCAGGGCGTCACCGTGAACGCGATCGCGAGCGACAGCAGCATCCCCATCGACGAGTTGATCGGGATCGGCGCCATGTACGGCCCCATCAGGCCGCTGACGAAGGCCATCGGCAGCAGCGCGGCGATGACGGTCAGGGTCGCGAGGATGGTCGGTCCGCCCACTTCGTCGACCGCGCCCGGGATCACGGACGCGAGCGGCGCGTGGTCGAGCATCGAGCGGCGATGGATGTTCTCGACGACGACGATGGCGTCGTCGACCAGGATGCCGATCGAGAAGATCAGCGCGAACAGCGAGACCCGGTTCAGGGTGAAGCCCCAGGCCCACGAGGCGAAGAGGGTGGTGGCGAGCGTCAGCACCACCGCCAGCCCGACGATGATCGCCTCGCGGCGGCCCAGCGTCACCCACACGAGCGCGACGACGGACAGGGTCGCGAAGATGAGCTTCTTGATCAGCTGGTTCGCCTTGTCGTTGGCCGTCGCGCCGTAGTTGCGCGTCTCGGTGACGCGCACGTCGGACGGAATCAGCTGGCCCTGCAGCTGCGCGACGCGCGCCATCACGGCGTCCGCCACGGTCGGGGCGTTCTCGCCCTGCTTCTTCGAGACCTGGATCGTGACGGCGGGCCGCTCGACGAAACCACTCTTGCCGTCGGCGCCGGCTTCCGCCTGGCCGTGCCAGACGTAGCGTGTCGGCGTGTCGGCGCCCGCGGTCACCTGCGCGACGTCGGCGAGCATGACCGGGCGGCGCTCGGTCACGCCGACGATCAGCTGCCCGACGTCGCTGCGCATTGGCGAGGAACTGCCCGGTGCGGACTTCGACCGTGCGGTTGCCGCTCGTCAGGTCGCCGGCCGGCATCGACGTGTTGGTCGCCTTCAGCGCGCGCTCGATGTCGGTCGCCGTCACGCGGTGCGCGTTCATCCGCTCGGGATCGAGCGTCACGCGGACGACCTCGTCCGGCCCGCCGAGCGTGCTCACTTCGCGCGTGCCCGGCACGCGCTTCAGTTCGATCTCGAGCGCGTGCGCGACCTTCTGCAGGTCGGACGCGCCCATGTCGTCGCGGGTGCTCGTGAGCGTCAGCGCGACGATCGGCACGTCGTCGATGCCCTTGGGCTTGACGATCGGCTCGTGCACGCCGAGGTGCGTCGGCAGCCAGTCGCGGTTGGACAGCAGCGTGTCGTGCAGCTTCACCAGCGAGTCGATGCGCGGCTGCCCGACCTTGAACTGGACCGTCAGCACCGCCATGCCCGGCTGCGTCACCGAGTAGACGTGCTCGATGCCGGTGACCTGCGAGACGACCTGCTCGGCGGGCACCGTCACCAGGTTGTGCACGTCTTCGCTGGAGGCGCCGGGGAACGCGATCATCACGTTCGCCATCGTCACGTTGATCTGCGGTTCCTCTTCCTTCGGCGTCACGAAGACCGCGAACACGCCGAGCAGGAAGCCGACCAGCGCCAGCAGCGGCGTGATCTGCGAGGTGAGGAACGCCCGGGCGATGCGCCCGGAGATGCCGAGCGGGGCGGGAGTGTGTCCGGCGTCCATCGACTACTTCGCCAGGGGGTTCAGCAGCACCTGCTCGCCGTCGGCGAGACCGGCGAGGATCTCGACGAACTTCTGGCCGTCGGCGGTGCGCACGCTCGGGCCGACGCGCACCTGCCGCAGCTGCGGCGTGCCCTGCGGCGTCGCGACGTTGACGGCGACGAGTTCGCCGCGGCGCAGGAGCGCCGCTTCGGGGATGACGCGCTTGCTCACCTTGCCGATCGGAACCAGCACCTTGGCGGCAGCGCCGGGCGCCAGGCCGGGGACCGGGGTGCTCGGCAGTTCGGCCCGCACCTGCGTGGACAGCAGGCGCGGATCGGCGGAGGGAAGGACGGTGACGCGCGTGGCGGTGAAGGTCTTGCCCAGCGAGGGAATTTCGATCGTCGCGCGGTCGACCTGTGCCGTGGCCGGCAGCACGAACTGCGGCAGGCTCCCGACCGCCCGCAGCGAGGCCGGATCGTGCACGGCGATGACGGCGCGGCCGGGGTTCGCGAATTCGCCGATCTCCATCAACCGGCGCGTCACGACGCCGTCGAACGGCGCCCGGATCTCGGCGAAGTCGCGCGCCGTGTTCGCCTGCACGGACCCGGCGCGTGCCGTCTCGACGGCGGCCAGCGCCACCTTGTACTCGGACTCGGCCTTGTCGAGCGCGGCCTGGCTGATGAACTTCTGCTCGACCAGGCTCTTCGTGCGTTCGTAGTTCGACTTCGCGGCAGCGAGCGCCGCCTCGGCCTGCGCGATGCCCGCGCGGCCGGCGGCGACCTGCGCATCCGAGTTGCGCGTGTCGAGGCGGGCGAGGACCTGGCCCTTCTTCACGCGATCGCCGGCGTCGACGTAGTAGGCCGTGACGCTGCCGTTGACCTGGGCGGCGAGGGTGGCCTGCTGCACGGACTCGACGATCGCGTCGGCGGCGTAGACCTCTTCGAGTTCGCGCGTTTCGACGCGCACGGTCGGCGCCGGCCGGCCGTTGTCGGCGTGAGCGGCGGGCAGGGCGGCGGCGAGCAGCACGAACGCCAGCGGCCTCAGGCTTCGGGAAAGGATGTCGTTTCGCATGGCCGCTACTCTATACCCGTAGGGGTATGGGTAATGTGACGGCAGTCACCCGGGTCGGGTGGAGCCGGTGTCCGTCGACGCGACGGCTACCGCCTCCAGACCGTCACTTTCCAGTTGTCGATGCCCTGCACGACTGAAGCCGGCGGGTGAGCCGACGGCGAGGCCCAGCTTGCGTGACGAACCCGAAGCGAAGGGGCGCCGCGCTGTCGCCGAGAAGTCGGGGCACGTTCGTCGCTGCGCGCAGGCCGGACCCGAGAGGACGAATTCGTTCTGCCTTCACGCTCCAGACGCGCATGGCGCTCCAGTACGGCGACGTGCGCAGGACCCGCGCCAGTCTGCGCGGCTGGTATGTTCGGCCGGCCTGCTCGAACATCGGCGACAGGGTCAGCCCGGTGAGGTCGACGCCGCTGGCGACGCTCGCTCGGCCGCATGTCCCTACGAGGTCGATCGTGTAGATCGCTCCCTGCGCTGGCGGGTTCGTAGGTCGAGCCGACGCGAAGTGCGTTGAGGACTCCAGCGAACTCGGGCCGGCCGTCATCTGGTAGTGATGCTCCGGTAGGCGCCCGGGATTGCCGCCGTCGGTTGCCTGCGACTCCGCGTGTGTCGGCCCGTTCTGCGTCGGCTGCGCGGTCGCGGTCACGGTCCAGTTCGAAACCGGGAAGTCGGCATCCTGGAAGACGACGCCGGGCAACGGCGAGACCAGCAGGACCACGCCTGCGGTCGACGACAAGCCATTGCTGGCGCTCATGGTCACCTGGAACAGGGCGCCGTCATCACCGAGCTGCGCGCCACCCAGCGTGTAGGTGGGCTCCGTTGGCGCCCGCGATGTCGACCCCGTCGCGGCGCCACTGAAAGGAGAGCGGAGGCGAGCCGCAGACGACACCTTCGCCTCGAATTGCACGATCGTGCCGGCCTGGACCGTCGGTCGGGACGGTGGATGACCTGCACATAGGGAGGGGCGTGGACCCGCCACCGCCCCGAGTCGATGTCAGGGAAGCCAATCGCCCCGCCACCGCTGCCGACGATGGTCAGCACGCCGAGCGCGGCGATCGTCGCGTGGGCAAGAACCCGTCGAATCGTGGAACTGATCGGCTCAGCGCGCATCGCGGGCCTCCCGGAAGTGGATGAAGCGGAGCACGGCCGCGGCGGCGGCCGCCCCCGCTGTTGCCGCGACGAGGTCGGCGACCGCGCAGGTTCCTCGCAGCAGGTAGTTCGAAATCGTGTCCGTCAGCCATGTCTGGCCGAGGAGCTGCGGCAGCACGTCGGCCACATCCGCGCTGACGTTCGGCGCCTGGGCGACTTCGAAGGCGACGTTGATCGCCCACCACATCGCACACGCCCAGTACGCCGGCGAGCGGCGCGGAGACTGGACGGCGGCCGTGAACAGGCTGAACGCGAACGGATGCACGAAGCTCGGCAACCACAGGCCAACGGCGCCGAAGAGATGGCTTTGCGCGAGTAGCGGTAACCGCGGGAATCAGCGCGGCGCGCGAAGGATCGCGATCGGTGAGGTAGACGAGAACGCCGACGCCCAGCGCGATGCACCCGAGCGCGAAGAGTCGCGCTGGTGCGCCATGAGGGGGTTCCGGGATGCGAACCGTACGTGCCATCGAAGCCTCGACACGGGACATCACTTTGTTCATTAAAGGTTGCCCGCCGTCATGCCCCTTGACTTGCCGCACAGGAGGCAGGGCAGCGGCTTCCGGCACGCTCTCGCGGCGCCGGTTGACCCAAGGCAACGTTCACTCTGGCAGCGATGCGCCGCGGCGAGCACTGGCTATGGTGAATCTTGTAGGCCGTGGGGGTCGTGCCGCATCCATGCGGTTCCGGCTGGACTGCCCGCAGAACGAGCGCGATCGGGTTGAAGGACTTCGCCATGACGCATGACACCCGTGAAGCGTGGCCAGCGGTGTTCCGCATCCCGAGCGAACACCTCGACCGGATGGCGATGCTCCTCGGCGACGCGCCGAGATGAAACTGCTCGCGCTCCGCCGTTCCTGAACCGCGGGAAGTGGACGATGGCAAGCGAAAGCCCCGACAAGTACCACTTGCCGCAATGGCTTGGGGCGAAAGGGCGCCGCCGCTTCCACGTGATGGCGAAGCCAGCCGGCGCGTCGTGCAACCTCGAGTGCGGCTACTGCTTCTATCTCAGCAAGGACAAGCTGGCCGGCGGCCTGGGCCGGGGCCGGATGAGCGATGAGCAACTCGAGCTGCTGGTTCGGCAATACATCGAGGGCGTCACGGCAGACGAGGTCGTCTTCTCCTGGCAGGGAGGTGAGCCGACGCTGCGTGGACTCGACTTCTTCCGCAAGGTCGTCGCACTGCAGGCGAAGCACGCGCGGCCCGGCCAGCGGATCGAGAACGACCTGCAGACCAACGGCACGCTGCTCGACGCCGAGTGGGCGCAGTTCCTGAAGGACCATCGCTTTCTCGTCGGCCTGAGCATCGACGGCCCGAGGGAGTTGCATGATCGCTTTCGCATCACCAGGCAGGGCGCTCCGACGTTCGACGGCGTCATGGCCGCCGTCGAATTGCTGCGGCAATTCGAAGTCCCTTTCAACACGCTGACCTGCGTACACCGGTTCAACGCGGCGCGTCCGCTCGACGTCTACCACTTCCTTCGCCGCGAGGTTGGCTCGACGTATCTGCAGTTCATTCCGATCGTGCAGGCGCGCGGCTTCGAGACGACTGCGCCCGGCGCGCTCGGCGCTTCCCGGTTGCCGATGCTCGGGGCGCCGCGCGCGCGGCCGGACCATCCTGCATCGGTGGCGACCGAGTGGTCGGTCGATCCCGACGAGTACGGCCGGTTCCTGTGCGCGATCTGGGACGAGTGGCGGAGCAACGACTTCGGCAAGGTGCTCGTCAATTTCGCCGAGACACTGGTCGCGCAGCATCTCGGCCTGCCGTCGCAACTGTGCGTGCACAGCCAGTTGTGCGGCAAGGGCGTGGCGGTCGAGCACGACGGCACCGTGTACGCCTGCGATCACTACGTCTATCCGGAATACGGCCGCGGCCGCCTCGGCGGCGAGCGCTCGCTCGCCGACATGGTGTTCTCGCCCGAGCAGGTTCGCTTCGGCTATGCGAAGTCGGAAACGCTGCCGCAGCTCTGCCGCCAATGCAGCTTCCTGACCGACTGCTGGGGCGAGTGCCCGAAGAACCGGCTGCTGCGCACGCCGGACGGCGAGCCGGGACTGAACTACCTGTGCGCGGGGCTGAAGCGTTTCTTCGCGCATGCTGGGCCACAGGCCGACGAGATCGCGGCGCAATTGCGCTCGTCCGCCCCGCAGCCGACTGCCCCGGATGTGAGGAAAATTCCATGACCATCGACTCGACGCTTGCCGAACGCTGTGTTGCCCCGGTGGCCGCTTCGGTGCTGTTGTCGCTCGCCCCGCCGTCGCACGCGCAGCCGCTCGCCTCCTGGAACGAAGGTCCGGCGAAGGAGGCCATCGTCCGGTTCGTGACCGATGTCACCACGAGGGGTACGGCGCGGTACGTCGCTCCGGACGATCGCATCGCCGTGTTCGACAACGACGGAACGCTGTGGCCCGAGCAGCCCATTCCGTTCCAGTTCGTCTTCGCGCTCGACCGCGTCAAGGCGCTCGCGCCGCAGCGCCCCGAATGGAAGGATCGCGAGCCCTACAAGTCGATCCTCGACGGCGACCTGCGCAGCGCGCTCGCCGGCGGCGAGAAGGCGGCCGCAGAGCTGATGGCGGCGACACATTCCGGGATGACGACCGAAGAGTTCGCTGCGCAGGTCCGCGCTGGATCGCGACGGCGCGGCATCCGCGCTTCGGACGCCTGTACACCGAGCTCGCTTACCGGCCGATGCTGGAGCTCCTCGCCTACCTGCGCGACAGCGGCTTCACGACTTACATCGTTTCCGCCGGCGGCATCGAGTTCATGCGGGCCTGGGCGCGCGACGTGTACGGGGTTCCGCCCGAGCGGGTGATCGGAAGCCAAGGCAAGGTGGCATTCGAAATGCGCGGCGACGTGCCCGTCCTGGTGAAGCTGCCGCAGATTGACCTGCTCGACGACGCGGCGGGCAAGCCGGTCGGCATCCACAAGCACATCGGCCGCCGGCCGATCGCGGCGTTCGGCAACTCCGATGGCGATTTGCAGATGCTGCAGTGGGCGACGGCCGGCCCCGGCCCACGCTTCGGCCTGATCGTCCATCACACCGATGGCGAGCGCGAGTGGGCGTACGACCGCGCGCCGCCGCTCGTGCTCGACAAGGCGCTGGACGAGGCGAAGGCCAGGGGCTGGACCGTCGTCGACATGAAGCGCGACTGGCAGAGGGTGTACGCATTCGAATAGCGGGTCATGCAGGACATCGTCGATTTCGTCATGCGCATGTGGGCGGATCTTCTCGCGCGACCGAGCGGCCCGTTCGGGTTCCGCCTCGCGGTGCAGCCCATGATCGCGCTGCTGCTCGCCGTGCGCGACGGCGTCCAGGACGCGAAGACCGGACGTTCGCCGTACTTCTGGAGCGTGCTTCACGACCCGCCGGAGCGGCGCAGGCGCATACGCGAGGCGCTCAGGGCCACGGCGAAGGTCGGCGGCCTCGCCCTTGCGCTCGACGTGATCTACCAGCTCGACGTGCGCGGCTGGGTCTATCCGGGGGAGGCCCTCGGCATCGCGTTGCTGCTCGCTCTCTTTCCTTACTCGGCGATGCGCGGCCCGGTGGATCGGATCGCCCGTCGCTGGATTGCTCGTCAAACATCGCGACAGAAGGCGCCGGACGGCGCACCACCTGCGCGAACGACATGAAGGATGGCCATGGCAAACACCAGCAAGCCCAACATTCTCGTCATCTGGGGCGACGACATCGGGATGTGGAACCTGTCGTGCTACCACCGAGGTGTGATGGGAAACCGAACGCCGAACATCGACCGCATCGCGGCCGAGGGTGCGCTCTTCACCGACTACTACGGCCAGCAGAGTTGCACGGCGGGCCGGGCCGCGTTCATCACCGGGCAGCACCCGTTTCGTACGGGGCTGCTGAAGGTCGGCATGCCCGGCGCCGAACTCGGGCTGCAACCCGAGATCCGTCGATCGCCGATCTGCTGAAGAACCAGGGCTACATGACCGGCCAGTTCGGCAAGAACCACCTCGGTGACCGCAATGCGTACCTGCCGACGGTTCACGGGTTCGACGAGTTCTTCGGCAACCTCTACCACCTCGATGCCGAGGAAGAGCCCGAGGATCCGCAGTATCCGAAGGAGCCGAAATTCAGAGCAGCACTTCGGCCCGCGGGGCGCGCTGCGTTGCAAGTCGACGGACAAGGATGACGCGACGGTCGACCCGCGCTTCGGCAAGGTCGGCCGGCAGGCCATCGAGGACACCGGCCCGATCACCCGCAAGCGCATGGAGACGGTGGACGACGAGTTCCTGGCCGGATCGCTCGATTTCATGGAGCGCGCGGTGAAGAGCGGCAAGCCGTTCTTCGTCTGGCACAACACGACGCGGATGCACTGCTGGACCCGCCTGAGCCCCGAGTACGACGGCAAGACCGGATACGGCCTTTATGCCGACGGGATGGCGCAACTGGACGACATCGTCGGTGTGCTGCTCAAGAAGCTGGACGACCTCGGCATCGCCGACAACACGATCGTCGTCTTTTCCACCGACAACGGTGCCGAGAAGTTCACCTGGCCGGACGGCGGCGACACGCCGTTCCGGGGCGAGAAGGGCGGTACCTGGGAAGGCGGCATGCGCGTGCCGCAGGTGGTCCGCTGGCCGGGTGTGGTCAAGCCGGGCACCGTGATCAACGGGATCATGTCGCACGAGGACTGGGCGGTGACGCTGCTGGCCGCCGCCGGCGAGCCCGACGTCAAGGAGAAGCTCCAGAAGGGTCACGTCGCGAACGGCAAGTCGTTCAAGGTCCATCTCGACGGCTACGACCAGCGTGAGCTGCTGGCTGGGACGGGACCGAGCAAGCGGCAGGAGGTCTTCTACTTCGACGACAACGGCAATCTCAACGCCGTGCGGATCCGCGACTGGAAAGCGACGTTCGCGAAGCCGGGTGACTGGCTGTACGGCGGCCCGCCGCTTCCGCTGACCTTCCCGAGGATCGCCAACCTGCGCATGGACCCGCTCGAGGCCCACGTCGACTTCGACGCGAACCCGATGGCGATGCGCTGGATGGGCGACAAGTTCTGGGCATTCGTTCCGATGCAGGCGGCCGTCGGCCACTTCCTCCAGACGTTCAAGGAGTTTCCGCAGCGGCAGAAGTCGGCCAGCTTCAACATCGATCAAGTGCTGGCGCGGTTGAACGAAGGGTCGGCAGCGGGCCGGTGACGAGAGGGCGCGGGCCGTCGCGCGCGCGGCGGCCCTGCCGCGAACGTTGGAGAGATCACTGTCGAAGCCGCGGTGCCTCGCCAGGCATGCGCCGCGACGATGGAACACGAAAGGGAAACCGCAATGGGCAAACCAACCAGGCCCAACATCCTCGTGATCTGGGGCGACGACATCGGCATGTGGAACCTGTCGTGCTACAGCAACGGCATGATGGGATATCGAACGCCGAACATCGATCGCCTCGCACGCGAAGGGATGATGTTCACCGACTCGTACGGCGAGCAGAGCTGCACCGCGGGGCGCGCGTCGTTCATCACCGGGCAGAGTGTCTTCCGCACGGGCCTGTCCAAGGTCGGCGCGCCAGGCATGGACGTGGGCCTGCAGGCAGAGGATCCGACGATCGCCGAGCTGCTGAAGGCGCAGGGCTATGCGACCGGCCAGTTCGGCAAGAACCACCTCGGCGACATGAACAAGTACCTGCCGACCGTCCATGGCTTCGACGAGTTCTTCGGCAACCTCTATCACCTGAACGCAGAGGAGGAGCCCGAGGATCCGGACTATCCGGACCCGAAGCAGTTTCCGCAGTTCAGGGCGTCCTACGGACCGCGCGGCGTGCTGCGCTGCCGGGCGAGCGACAAGGACGATCCCACCGAGCAGCCGCGCTGGGGCCGCGTCGGCAAGCAGGTCATCGAGGACACCGGCCCGCTGACACGCAAGCGCATGGAGACCTGCGACGACGAGTTCGTCGCCGCCGCCAAGGACTTCATCAAGCGCCAGCACGAGGCCGGCAAGCCGTTCTTCTGCTGGCTGAACACGACCCACATGCACTTCCGGACGCATCCGAAGCCGGAAAGCGTCGGCCAGTCCGGTCCAGGTCAGTCGCCGTACCACGACACCATGATCGACCACGACAAGAACGTGGGCGAGGTTCTCGACCTGCTCGATCAGCTCGGCATCGCGCAGGACACCTTCGTCATGTACAGCACCGACAACGGGCCGCACATGAACTCGTGGCCGGACGGCGCGATGACACCGTTCCGCAGCGAGAAGAACACGAACTGGGAAGGCGCGTTCCGCGTGCCGCTGCTGGTTCGCTGGCCCGGCACGGTTCCGGCCGGTGTGGTGACGAACGACATCGTCCAGCATCACGACTGGCTGCCGACGTTCCTGGCGATGGCCGGCGAACCCGACGTCAGCCAGAAGCTGCTGACGGGCCACGAGGCGGCAGGCAAGGCATTCAAGGTTCACATCGACGGCTACAACCTGCTTCCGTTCCTGACGGAGAAGGGAATCCCGAGCCCGCGCAAGGGGCTGATCTACTTTGACGACGACGGGGATCTGGTGGCCGTGCGCTTCGGCAACTGGAAGGTCGTGTTCATGGAGCAGCGTCGCGTGGGGACCATGGCGGTGTGGTCGGAGCCGTTCGTGCAACTGCGCCTGCCGAAGCTCTTCAACCTGCGCACCGATCCGTTCGAGCGCGCCGACATCACGTCGAACACGTATTACGACTGGTTCATCGGCAAGTTGTACATGGTCGGCGCGGCGGCCGGGATCGTCGAGAACTTCCTGACGACGTTCAAGGAGTACCCGCCACGGCAGAAGGCGGCGACCTTCACGATCGACCAGGCGCTCGACAAGATGAAGTCCGCGATGGGCGGAGCCGGCCACTGACCAACGTGCTGCGACGGGGTCCCCCCCGGCGCAGCCGGTCGACACGGATGGAAGCCCTTCTGCACTCGATCGCGCACCCGATCGCGCTGGCGATCCAGGCGGTGGCGATTGTGTTCGTCACGGCGGGCAGCGCGCTCGCATTGGTCAAGGCCGTCCGCATGCTGATCTCCGGCAGGCGCAGCAAGGGTGAGTTCCAGGCGATCTGGTTGAACCACGCGCGCTGGCTGGTCGCCGGGCTCACATTCCTGCTCGCGGCCGACATCGTCGAAACGTCGTTCTCGCCGACGTGGAACGAACTGGGACGGCTCGCCGCGGTCGCCGCGATCCGCACGTTCCTCAGTTACTTCCTCGACCGCGAGATGGAGTACGCGGAGAGGCCTGTGCCGCCGAGTGCGACCGATGTCCAGGTTTAATCGTTGGAGAAACCCATGAGCGATCCGACTGAAACGCGTGTCACTGCGAAGTCGCCCTCCGACGTCATCTCGGTGGAACTCTCGTCGCGACGCACCGGGATGTCGTTGCAGCGCACGCGGATGAGCGCCGATCGCACGCTGATGTCGGTCATGCGGACGTCGCTGTCGCTGATCGGCTTCGGGTTCACCATCTTCCAGGTGTTCCAGAAGGCGCACGAAGCGCAGATCCTGAAGAGCGCGCAGGCGCCGCGCACCTTCGGCCAGGCGCTCGTGCTGCTCGGCATCGTGATGCTCGCGCTCGGGATCGCTTACCACGTGAGGTTCATGGTCGAGCTGAGGCGCCGCCGCGACCAGCTCACCGCCGACGGCCTGATCCACGGTCAAAGCGAGTTTCCCATCTCGCTGACCCTGATCTTCGCCGTGCTGCTGTTCTGCATCGGGCTGTTCGCAATCGCCAGCATGGTGTTCGACGCGGGCCCGTTCACCTAGGACGGATGGCTTCGGCACACGCAGGAGCAGGAAGACGGTCACCATGAATTTCCCACGCAATTCTTCCTCCGCACCGTGATCCGGGCTTGCAGCTCCAAGCCCGGACCCGGAATGAGCGAGGGGCGAAAGGACGAGTCATGAACGCTTATCGAGACATTTTGCCGCGCGGCCGCCGGCCTGTGCCTCGGCGCGGCGGCCCTGCTGCCGCTTGCTGCGCAGGCCCAGGACAGCGATGGCTGGCAGTGGCGCGGCTCGGCGTACCTGTGGCTGTCGAGCATCGAGTCCGTCACGCGCTTCCCCAGCGGTGCCACCGGGCCGACCATCGACGTGGACGCGGGCGAGATCCTCGAGCGGCTCAAGTTCGGATTCATGGGCGTGCTCGAGGGCCACAGCGGGCGCTGGGGCGTGTGGAGCGACGTCATTTACCTCGACGTCGGCGACACGAAGAACTCGACGCGCAACTTCACACTGAACGAGGGCACGCTGCCGGCGTCCGCCACGGGCAACCTCAGCCTCGACATGAAGTCGTGGCTGTGGACCATCGCCGGCATGTACACGGTCGCCCGGAGCCCGGACTACGAATCGCACGCGCTCTTCGGCGCCCGCATGGCGTACGTCAAGCAGACGCTCGACTGGGCGGTGAGCGGCAGCGCCGGCGGCACAGGGCTGCCCGGTACAGCCGGACGCAGCGAAGTCAGCGACACGAACTGGGACGCGGTCGTCGGCGTGACCGGCGCGGCGCGCCTCGGCGCGGAACGGCGCTGGGTCGTGCCGTACTACTTCGACATCGGCGCCGGCCAGTCGAAGCTCACATGGCAGGCGCTGGCCGGCATCGGCTACGCGTTCGACTGGGGCACGGTCACCGCCGCCTGGCGTTACCTCGACTACGAGTACAAGGCAGGGTATCCGCTGGAGAGCATGAAGCTGAGCGGCCCGTTCTTCGGCGCGACGCTGCGGTGGTGACCGCTCGGGCGCAACTGGCGGGCACAAAAAAAGGCGCGGCCATTGCGGCACGCGCCTGTGCAGTGGGCCGGACCGAAGTCCGGCCAGGGGGTTGGAGTGTCAGGCCTTCGTGATCTTGAACGCGCCCTGCTTGTCGATGTCGATTTCGGCGTTCAGGAAGCCGGCCTTGTAGCCCGCGTCCTTCAGCCTGTGGTACGCCATCTCCGCGCGGATGCCCGTGCTGCAGTGGACGATGATCCGCTTGTCCTTCGGCAGTTCGGCGATGCGGGCGGCGAGGTCCTCTTCCGGAATCAGCACGGCGCCCTTGATCATGCCGGCGTTGGCTTCGTCCCTGTTGCGGACGTCGAGGATGATCACGTCGGCCGGCGTTGCCTTGGCAAGCTTGCTGAACTCGTCGATCGCGATCGAGCCGGGACGCGGTTTCGGCACATACGCCACCTTCGTCGGCGCCGGGCTCCCGAACTCGGTCGCATATCCCAGGGTTTGCCAGGCGAGCAGCCCGCCACTGACGACCTGGACGTTCTGCTGGCCGCCCTTGATGAGTTCCCGCGCTGCCGTGACGGCCTCCGCGCCACCGCGTCCGTCGTAGACGATGATCGGCGCCTGCAGCTTCGCCGCCGGGAAGGACTTGAGGTGGCTCTTGACGCTGGCGACCGGCATGTTGACCGCGCCCTTGATGCGGCCACCTGCCGCTTCTTCAGGCGCGCGGACGTCGAGGATGACCGCCGGGATGTCCTTGTCGACGTAGGCCTCCTTGACGAACTCGGGCCGCGTGACGAGGTAGTCCTTCATCTGCCACTCGGGCACGCCCTCGTGATAGACCTTGGTGTTCTTGTAGCCCATGCGCGATCGCCTTGCGCTGCGACAGCGGGCTCATCTGGCAGGTCACGCCCTGGCAGAAGAACACGAGTTGCTTGGACTTGTCGGCCGGCAGCAGCTTCGCCGCGACCTTGTCCCACGCCGGATACGGAATGTTGATCGCGCCCGGGATCGTGCCCTGCTGGAAGCGGGGCAGCGGCCGCGAGTCGATCAGGACGACGTTGGCGTCGGGCTTCTCGACCTGCTTGCGGACGAACTCGAAGTTGACGAGGTCTTCCTTGGCGACCTTGACCGGTCCCTTCAGGATGACCTCGGTGGCCCACTTCTGGCCGTCCTTCTCGACGAACGCAATGCGCGTCTCGTGTCCCTTGCGCGCTTCGTAGAGGTATTCCGGGGCCTTGGGCGTGCCGCCGTCGATGACCTTCACCGTCTTCGGGTCGAAGCGCACGATCTCCTTCGCGTCGTCGATCGCGAGCTGGATCGAATTCGACTTGAAGGCCACGTTATCGAAGTAGCCCCGGATCGACCCGGCCATCGGCTGGTGGCAGTTCATGCAGATCTTCGGCGACGTCGCTTTCGGTGCCGGGGCCTGCGCGGCCACCGGTCCGACGGCGAGCGCCGCCAGGACAGCGGTCACAACCCACGGTGTTCTCATCTTCGTTTCCCCTTCATGTGGTGAGGTAGTGAAACAGTTGAAAGTCATTCGTTCGGGCTCCGTTACCGGCCCGCGGCCGCGCTGACGATCGCGCTCGCCTGGCCGGCGTTGACGAGGACCCAGCGCAGCGCGAAGCCGCCGGCGAGCACCAGCACCGCCGGCACGATCGTGTGGCGGATGCGATGCGACATCTCGAGCAGTTGCATGACCAGCGGGACGACGATGCCCACGGCCACGACGCCGACCCAGAACATCACGGCGTACTTGCCGCTGAAGAGCAGGCTGGCGGCGGCGCCGTGCGACGTCGACGACGTGACGAGGCCGATCAGCAGCAGGAAGATCAGCACGAGTTCGGCGGCGAGCAGGCCGATGTCGGCACGCTGCAGCGACTCGGCCGTGTGCGGCGCGGGCGGCTGCGGGCCGAGCGGCTGGCCGAGCGCCGCGAAGGCGCCGCTGATCATGCCCTGGGGCGCGGGGCGCTTGCCGAAGACGCGCGCCGCGAGATGCAGGGCGGCGGCGGCCGCCGACAGGCCGGACACGAGGAACAGCACCGGCAGCACCGACGTGTTCCACAGCGGCCGCGCGACCATCGTGTTGAGCAGGATGCCCGTGTACACCCCGACGGCGATGCCGAACAGGATGTTGATCCACGCCAGCGCGCGCATCCGGGCGGGGCTGCACACGAACCAGTCCGACGCCTTCTGCGTGACGGGCAGGGTGCGGCCGATCCAGGGCCAGGCTTCCGGCAGGCGGATCAGGGCGGACACGAGCAGGATCGCGTACACGAGCAGCAGGACCCACGAACCCCACGCCATCGGCGAGGCCGGCATGAACGTGATGTAGATCGCCCACACGTACAGCGGGTGCGCGAGGTCGAGCAGCAGCGCCAGCATGCCGAGGTTGAGCAGCACGAAGGCGAGCAGCGGCGTCTGCAGCGAGAAGAAGTTCCTCGTGTCCTCGCCCCGGGCCGTCTTCAGCATCGCCATGCCGGCGAACACCATCATCCCGGCGACCATGCCGCCGAGGAACAGGTACACGGGAATCTCCCAGCCCCAGACGTGCAGGGTCGGGTCGATCAGCGGGTTGTGGCGCGTCGTTGTCAGTTCGAGCATGGCGCGCTCCTCACGTGACAGGTAGAAGACCCGTGGCCGCGTGCCGGCCTCGGGCAACAGGGTGTGCCACTTGCGGGACGCCAGCAGCTGGCTGACCGTGCTCTTCGGATCGTCGAGGTCGCCGAAGTACATGCAGTGCGTCGGGCAGACCGACACGCACGCCGGATCCTTGCCTTCCTTCGTCCGGTGCAGGCAGAACGTGCACTTGTCGACGTAGCCCTTGGGGTGCACGTAGCGGGCGTTGTATGGGCACGAGGCGATGCAGGCCTTGCAGCCGATGCAGCGATTGGCCGTGACCTGCACGGTCCTGCCGATCGGCTCGACGTGGCTGGCGCCGGTCGGGCAGCACTGCACGCACGGCGGGTTGTCGCAGTGGTTGCAGCGCTCCGAGCGGATCTCCATCGTCAGCGCGGGAAAGGTGCCCCGCACTTCGGTCGTGATCCAGTCGCGGCAGAAGCCGGTCGGGACGCTGTTCTCCGTCTGGCAGGCGACCACGCAGTCCATGCAGCCGACACACCTGGCGGTGTCGATCACCATTCCGAAGCGCGCCATCTACGCCTCCACCATGAACGTGACGAAGTTGCTGTGGATGCTGGTGCCACCCATCAGCGGATCGGTCTTGTACTTCGTCGTCAGGCCCGCGACGCTGGCTCCTCTCATGTACGCGCTCTTGAGCGCCGGGTTGGTGTGGCCGAAGCCGTAGACCATGTAGACGGTGTCGGGCCGGATGCGCTGCGTGGCCTTCACCCGCACCTTGTTGCTGACGATGCCGTCCTGGTTCTTCAGCTGCACGTAGGCGCCGTTCTTCAGGCCGATCTGCGCGGCGGTGGCCGTGTTGACCCACACCTCGTTGTCGCGCATCAGGTCGCCGAGCAGCGTGTTGGTCTGCGTGCGGCTGAACGTGTGCACCGGCGCGCGGCCCGAGATCAGGCGGAAGTAGCCCGCCGGCGGCTCCTCGTGCTTCGTGTATTTCGGCACCGGATCGAAGCCCTTGTCCTTCAAGCGCTGCGACCAGAACTCGACCTTGCCCGACGGCGTGTCGAACGCGAGCTGCACGCCTTCCTCGACGGTCGTGGGCTTCTTGTCGCCCAGGATCACGCCTTCGGCCTTCAGCTTCGCCCAGTCCCAGCCCGAGTTCTCGATGCGCGCCTTCAGGTACTCCTCGATGTCCTTGAACGGCATGACCTCGGGCATCCCGAGCTTGTTGGCGAGCTGCTTCGCGATCCACCAGCCGGGCTTCTGCTCGTGGGGCGGCTCGACGACCGGCTGCCGCAGCGACACCCAGCCGCGCCGGCCCCAGCCGATCTGCAGTTCGTCGTGGCGCTCGAGGAACACCGACTCCGGCAGCACGACGTCCGCGTAGCCGGCGATCTCGCTCGGCACGGTATCGACGACGACGAGCAGGTCGAGCCCGTCGATCGCCTTCAGGGTCTCGGCGCGGTTCGGCAGCGCCTGGATGATGTTCGACGAGTAGACGAACCAGCCCTTGATCGGATACGGCTGGCCGGTGATGGTGGCTTCCCGGATTCCGGTGGTGACCTGTTCGTCGGCGAACGGGTACTTCTCGCCGTTCGGGTTGTCGGCGAACGGCTTGTCGCTGGTCGGGTACTTCGGCAGCGGGTAGCCCGCGACCTTGATGCCGTTCTGCATGTGGATGCCGCCGCGCCGGCCCCAGTTGCCGAGCAGCGCGTTGAGCAGCGCGACCGCGCGGCTGCGCTGCGCGTCGTCGCCGTACCAGTTGACGCGCCGGCCCGGGTGGATCAGCGACGCCGGCCGGCGCAGCGAGAACTCGCGCGCGGTGGTGCGGATCAGCGCCGGGTCGAGGCCGGTCTCGGTGGCCGCCCACTCGGGTGTGGCCGACTTGATCTCCTCGACGAACTTGTCGAAGCCGAGCCCGTACTGCGCGACGAAGGTCTTGTCGTACCAGCCTTCGGTCACGAGGACGTTCATCCACGCGAGCAGCAGCGCGAGGTCGGTGCCCGGCTTGATCGGCAGCCAGTACTTCGCCTTGCTCGCCGCCACCGAGTAGCGCGGGTCGACGACGATGATCGGGATCCGGCGCGCCACCGCGTTCGAGAACTCCTGCACCTGCAGGTTGTGCATGTTCTCGCCGAGGTGCGAGCCGATCAGCACGAGGCAGTCGGTGTTCTCGATGTCGGTCGGCTCGGGCGAGCCGAGTCCGCTGCCGAACGTCAGCGAGAAGCCGACGTCGCGCGGGCCGCGGCACTGCGCGAACGAGGCGCCGGCCATGTTGATGCAGCCGTAGCTCTTCAGCACGTGCTGGATGAAGCGCACGCCGATGCCGTGGTAGAGCATGGCGATCGATTCCGGCCCGTGCGCGCCCTTGATCTTCTGCATGCGGTCGGCGACGTGCGTGAGCGCTTCGTCCCAGGTCGCCGTCTTCCACGCTTCCTTGCCGCGTTCGCCGGTCCGGATCAGCGGCGTGCGCAGGCGGTCCGGGTCGTTGATGGCGCCGGGCGCGCCGCTGCCGCGCGGGCACAGCCGTCCGCGGCTCTGCGGGTCGACCGGATTGCCCTCGAACTTCCACACCTTGCCGTCGCGCACCGAGGCGATGCCGGCGCAGCGCCAGAAGCACATCTCGCAGAAGGTCGGAACGGTCTTGACCTCGCCGGTAGGAGCGGCGGCGTGGGCGAGGTGGGTGAGGGGTGGGATCTGGGTGGCGGCGGCGCCGGCACCGAATGTCGCTGCGGAGATTTTCAGGAATCTCCGGCGTGAGAGTGCGTTCATCTGTGTCCTGTTGGTCGAGGGCGGCACTCGGTTTCCTCGTGCCGTCCTACGCAGGGCGAATTGCACGCCTCCCGTTACAGGCCCGATTGATGCAGCGCACTACCGGTCCGCCGAGCGCGGGCTGGAGTGTGACGGTCGTCACGGATAGGGCGGACAAAAACGAACGCTCGTTCGCTTATCCGGGCGCCGCGCCTCCTGAACGGCGCGGGCCAGGGACTGCCGTCCTGGCCTGGTCGAAACCGGATGAGTGCTGTCCGCTACCGCACGGCGGAAGCGCGGCAGGGCGACAGCGTGCGCCCGGCCCGCGGCCCTCGCGTGAACGGAGCTGCTGCCGCTACCGCGCGCTAACTGGCAGGGCGACAGCGTGGTCGGCTGCCGGCGGACCCGGAACCCAGCCGGACATCGGCCGGCAGGCGCCGTCGATGCAGAGCTCGTAGTCCTGCCCGAAGGAGGAACGGGCGAGCGTTCACCGCGCGGTGCCATCGGTTCGCCGGGCGGTAGTGCCACGCACCACCGACCTTGATCGCGTCCGGCGGCGGTTCCATCCCCGCGCCCGAGCCCTGCACGCGCGCGCCGCTCAGGTAGAGCCACTCGCCGGCGACGACGTAGTCCTCTTCCCACAGGATCTTCTCGACGGTGTGCTGCCAGCGCAGCGTGAAGCGCTGCGCTGGAATCGAGACGAGCGCCGTGCCGACGACGATGCACAGCGCCGAGGCGATCATGTCGACCGGACGGGCTCAGCGTTGCGGCGCACGCTGCGGGCGCGCCACACGTGCCACACGGCGAACAGCGCTGGCCAGCGCGAAGCCGATCTCGTCGGTCAGCGGAACCGCCGCGATCAGGAAGGCGGCCGCGATGAACGCGAAGATGCGCTCGAACCAGTTGACCGGCGCGAGCCAGTAGCCGACCGCGTGCCACGCCCCACAGCACGATCGCGATCAGGACCTTGACGTGACGTACGCGACGTCGAACCACCCGCCGGTCTGCAGCAGCAGGGCGGGCGAATACACCGCCATGAACGGAATGATGAAGCCGGCGAGCGCGATCTTGCACCGCCTGCATGCCGATCTTCATCCCGGACACGCCGGCGAACGGGGCGGCGGCGAACGCGGCCAGCGCCACCGGCGGCGTCAGGTCGGCCATGATCCCGAAGTAGAAGACGAACATGTGCGAGACGATCAGCGGCACGCCGAGCTGCAGCAGGGCCGGGGCCGCGATCGAACTCGTGATGATGTAGTTCGGGATCGTGGGGATCCCCATGCCGAGCACCAGGCACGCTGCCATCGTCAGCAGCAGCGACAGGAACAGGCTGCTCTCGCCGATCCCGACGATGAAGCCGACGAAGTTCGTTGCCGCGCCCGTCAGCGTCAGCACGCCGATGATCACGCCCACCTGCGCGCACGCCGTGCCCACCGGCAGCGCGTTGCGGGCGCCGTCGGCGAGCGCATCGAGCGTCAGGCGCAGCGTCTTGCGCCCGCCGTTGATGAACAGGCAGGCGACGACGAGCAGCGCGACGATCGCGAAGAACACCGTGACGCCCAGCTCGAAGAAGCCTGCGCACGCCAGTCCGAGCACGATCCAGAACAGGATCCGCATCGGCGTGCCGCGCAGGCCGAGCGATACCGCCATGCCGAGCAGCAGGATCGCCGTCAGCGCCAGGCCCACCATGCCGGAGAACAGCGGCGTGTAGCCCGCCCAGCAGCAGCCACACGAGCGCGATCAGCGGCAGCACGAGGTACCAGCCCTCGACGACGGCGCGCCACGCGCTCGGGCACTCTTCCGGCGGCAGGCCGATGCAGCTTCAGGCGCCCCGCTTCGAGATGGACCATCCAGAAGCACGCGACGAAATACAGGATCGCCGGGATCGCCGCGGCCTTGCAGATCTCGATGTACGGGACGTTCATCGTCTCCGCCATGATGAACGCGACGGCGCCCATCACCGGCGGCATGATCTGGCCGCCCATGGAGGAAGTGGCCTCCACGCCGCCCGCGAATTCGGGCCGGTAGCCGAAGCGCTTCATCAGGGAGATCGTGAACGGCGCGCTCGCGACGACGTTGGCGACCCCCGAGCCCGAGATCGTGCCCATCAGCGCCGAGGAGGCGACGCAGACCTTCGCCGGCCCCCCCGGCGAGCGCCCGAACAGGCCGAGCGCCACGTCGTTGAAGAGCTTGATCATCCCGGCCTGCTCCAGGAACGAGCCGAACAGGATGAACAGGAAGATGTAGGTCGAGCTGACGTAGATCGGCGTGCTGTAGATGCCTTCGGTGCCGAACCCGAGTTGGCCGACGATCTGGTCGAGGCCGTAGCCGCGGTGCGCCAGCGCGCCGGGGAAGTACTGGCCGAACAGCCGCGTAGAGCGAGGAAGAGCGCGCAGATCAGCGGCAGCGCCAGGCCCATCGTGCGGCGCGTGGCCTCGAAGACGAGCACGATGGTGGCGATGCCGATCGCCATGTCCCAGTTGGTGAGGTCGCCGGCGCGCTGGATGAGCTCGGCCTCGAACACCCAGTGATACAGCCCGATCGCAAACGCGACGGCGCCGACCGCCCAGCCGAGCCACTTGCGCCCGAGCGGGGGCAGCAGCACGAACGTCATCAGCAGCAGGAAGCCGACATGGACCGCGCGCACCACGGTGCTCGAGAGCGGGCTGTAGGCGGCGGTGACGATCTGGAACGCGGAGAAGACGATCGCAACCGCGTACGCCTGCTTCGACAGCGGAATGGTGCCGGCCTGGAGTTCGGCGTCGGCGCCCTGGACCGGGTGGTTGTTCATTCTTCAGGCACTCAAAAAAGATGGCACAGGAGACCTGTGCCATCGTAGGCCAGCATTCGGCAGACGTTACTTCAGAACGCCGGCCTCGCGGAAGTAGCGCTCGGCACCCGGGTGCAGCGGCACCGGCGGCGACTTGACGGCGTCGGCCGCGCTGATCCCCTTGGCGGCGGAGTGCGCCGCGGCCAGCTGGTCGAGGTTGGTGAAGACCGCCTTGGTCATCGCGTAGACCGTGTCGGCCGGCACGCCTTCGTGCGTGACGAGGAAGTTCTTGATCGCCACCGACGGGACCGCGGCTTCCTGCCCGGTGTAGGTGTTGGCCGGGATGGTGGCGGGCTGGTAGGCCGGATCGCCGATCTTCGCGACGACGTCGGGCGGGATCGACACGACGGTGATCTTCATCGTCGTCGCGAGGTCGCGGATGGAGGCCACGCCGAGGCCGGCCGATTGCAGCGTGACGTCGAGCTGCCGGTTCTTGATCAGCTCGACCGACTCGCCGAACGGCAGGTACTCGACCTTGGCGAAGTCCTTGTAGGTCAGGCCCGCCGCCTTCAGGATGGCGCGCGCGTTCAGTTCGGTGCCGGAGCGGGGAGCACCGACCGAGATCCGCTTGCCCTTGAGGTCCGCGAGCGTCTTGATGCCTGAATCCGCGCTGGCGACGATCTGGATGTAGTTGGAGTAGATGCCGGCAACGGTGCGCAACTTGTTCAGCGGCGTCTTGAAGCCGGCGTCCTCGTCACCCTTCCACGCGTCGGACAACGAGTCGCCGAGTGTGAACGCGAGTTCGCCGCGGCCGGCCTGCAGCAGGTTCAGGTTCTCGACCGAGGCCTTGGTCGCCTGGACGCTCGTCTTGGCGTCCGGCATGGCCTTGCCGTAGATCTGGCCGAGCGCGACGCCGAGCGGGTAGTACACGCCGCTCTGGCCGCCGGTCAGGATGTTGACGAACTTCTGTTGCGCCGCGGCTCCGGCCGACAACCCGGCGAACGCCAGGCCGACGACGATGGAGCGAAGCAGGGCACGGGCCGATGAATGCATTCCAGGTCTCCTTGGGGATGGGTCCCGCTTTCTCGCGGGTGTTCTGAGTGTTGCGCGGATTATAGGTTTGGCATGGGGTCGCGGCTCGTGCGGTCGAACCTGGTCGGTCATTCGCTCATGCGTCCCGCCCGCCGCAGACCATCGGCCCGCCGGACGGTCGACTCTGGCAGACTGCATGAATGAATCCAGCCATCGAATCCTCCCTCAAGTGCTGGCACGAGATCATCGCGACGGGCGACAGCGGCCGCCTGCGGTCGCTGCTCGCGCCCGACTGCGTGTTCCGTTCGCCCGTCGCCTACCAGCCGTACCGCGGCGCCGACAAGACGGAGCTCGTGCTTGCCACGGCGGCGTCGGTGTTCGAGGACTTCAGGTATCACCGCCGGTTCGCGGACGGCAACGATGTCGCCCTCGAATTCTCGGCGCGCATCGGCGAGACCGAACTGAAGGGCATCGACCTGATCCGCTTCAACGATGACGGCCTGATCACCGAGTTCGAGGTGATGGTGCGGCCGGCCAGCGGGCTGCAGGCGCTGGGCCAGGCGATGGCGCGCCGCCTAGCCGGCCGCCTCTGACGTCGCCGGCGGGCCGGCCGCGCGCGGTCGACGCGGCCGGGCGGGTGGCGCTGCGCGGTGGCATGATCACGGCTGGCCTCCCGCATCGAACCCCCAATGTCCCTCTCCAGTGCCCGCGGCGTCTACGTGATCGCGCCCACGCCGTTCCTCGACGACGGCCGCATCGACAACGACTCCGTCGACCGCATGACCGACTTCTACCTGGCGGCCGGAGTCACGGGAATCACGGTTCTCGGGCAGATGGGCGAAGCCCCGAAGCTCGAGCAACGGGAAGCCCTGGACGTCGCGGAGCGCGTGATCCGGCGCTCGACGGTGCCCGTGATCGTCGGCGTGTCGGCGCCGGGCTTCGCCGCGATGCGGCCGCTCGCGCGCGCGTCGATGGAGGCGGGCGCGGCGGGCGTGATGATCGCGCCGCCGAACACGCTGCGGACCGACGAGCAGATCGCCGGGTACTTCCGGCAGGCGTCCGAAGCGATCGGGCACGACGTCCCCTTCGTGCTGCAGGACTACCCGCTGACCTTCAGCGTGGTGATGACGCCGGCCGTGATCCGCCGGATCGTGCTCGAGAACCCCGCGTGCGTGATGCTGAAGCACGAGGACTGGCCGGGGCTCGAGAAGATCTCCGCGCTGCGGGCGTTCGAGCGCGACGGCGGCATGCGCCACATTTCGATCCTCTGCGGCAACGGCGGGCTGTTCCTCGACTTCGAGCTCGAGCGCGGCGCGGATGGCGCGATGACCGGCTACTGCTTTCCCGACATGCTGGTGCAGGCCGTGCAGCTGCACGCCGACGGCCAGCGCGATGCGATGCACGACCTGTTCGACGCGCACCTGCCGCTGATCCGCTACGAGCAGCAGCAGGGCGTTGGCCTGGCCGTGCGCAAGTACGTGCTGATGCGGCGCGGCGTCATCGCGTCCGAAGCGCAGCGCAAGCCGGCCGCGCCGTTGTCGGCGGCCGCGCGCGCCGAGGTGGACTACCTGCTCGAGCGCGTCGCGCGCGTCGACCCGCGCGCCGCGCTGCGCTGATCCAGCAACTCTTCGCAAGGGACCTTGCCCATGACTCCCCAACCGCTGGCGCTCGACGCTTCGATCGTCCAGGCGCTCGAGCAGGTGTCGACCGCCACGTTGACGACCGTGCTGCTGAAGAAAGGCCTGCGCAACGTCTGGATGCGCGGCACGCGCCCGTTGCCCACCGCCACCCGGCGCGTGGTCGGGCGCGCGTTCACGCTGCGCTTCGTGCCGGCGCGCGAGGATCTCGCGACACCGGAGTCCTGGTCGTCGCCGATCTCGACCCGCGCGGCGATCGAAGCGATGCCCGCGGGCTGCGTCGCCGTCGTCGACGCGCTGGGCGTCACGGACGCCGGGATCTTCGGCGACATCCTGTGCGCCCGCATCCGCAAGCGCGGCGTGGCGGCCCTCGTCACCGACGGCGTGGTCCGCGACCTCGCCGGCGTGCTCGGCACCGGCCTTCCGGTGTGGTGCCAGGGCGCAGCGGCGCCGCCGTCGGTCGCCGGGCTCACCTTCGTGGGGTGGCAGGAGCCGATCGCCTGCGGAGGCGTGGCGGTGTTCCCGAACGACGTCGTGGTGGCCGATGGCGACGGCGCGGTCCTGATCCCCGCTGCGCTGGTCGACGAGGTCGTTGCGGCTTCGCTCGCGCAGGAGGAACTCGAGGCGTGGATCATGCAGCAGGTCGAGCAGGGTGCGGCGCTGCCGGGCCTGTATCCGCCGAACGCCGACAACAAGGCGCGGTTCGAGCAGGCGCGGGCGCGCACGAAAGAGGCGGGCATCGAACGGGAGGATTCTTCCAAATGACGCAAACCCTGGAGCATCTGCGCGACTGGATCGGTCGCGAGGACGTGACGGACGACGTCGTGCGGCGCGACTTCGTGCGCGGGCTGTACGCGACGCTGGATCGGGCGGACCGCATGGCCGAGCCGCTCGTGGTGCCGCGGCTGATCCACTGGCTGCACTTCCACCCGCTCGCGCCGCAGTCCGAACTCGGACCGGACGGGCACCCGAAGCGCGGCGGATTCCTGCCGCCGGTGCCGCTGCCGCGCCGCATGTGGGCGGGCAGCCGGATGCGGTTCGTCCGCACGCCGTCGGTGGGCGAACAGATCACGCGCCGTTCCACCATCAAGGACGTGAAGATCACCGAGGGCAAGACCGGCACGCTGGTGTTCGTGACGGTCGCGCACCACATCACCGGCGACCGGGGCGCGGACCTCACCGACGAGCACGACATCGTGTACCGCGCCGCGCCGGCGCCCGGCGCGCCGCCGCCGCCGGCGAAGCCGGCCCCGGCCGATGCCGCCTGGCGTCGCAAGGTCACGCCCGATCCGGTGATGCTGTTCCGCTACTCCGCGTTGACGTTCAACGGCCACCGCATCCACTACGACCAGCCGTACGTGACGCAGGTCGAGGGCTATCCGGGCCTCATCGTCCACGGCCCGCTGATCGCGACGCTGCTGCTGGACCTGCTCGATCGCGAGCAGCCCACGGCGAACGTCGTCGAGTTCGCGTTCCGCGCGGTCAGCCCGCTGTTCGACATCGCGCCGTTCCACGTGTGCGGCAGGCCGGGGGACGACGGCACGGTGCGCCTGTGGGCCGAGAACCCGGACGGCGCGCTGGCCATGGAAGCCACCGCGAAGATCGCCTGACGACGGACGCTCGCTACTCGCGGGCGGCGCGGGGAGGCGAGCCGGCGAAGGCCGTCGACACGCGCAGGTCCTGCTTGATCGCGCCGCCTTCGAGGACGACCACGCGGTCGGCGCTGGCGATCGTCTGCGGCCGGTGCGCGACGACGACGCGGGTCAGCGGCAGTTGCCGGACCGACTCGTTGATCAGGCTCTCCCGGTGGACGTCCAGGTGGCTGGTGGCTTCGTCGAGGAACAGCACGGCCGGCTGCTTGTACAGCGCGCGGGCCAGCAGGACGCGCTGCTTCTGGCCGCCCGACAGCGACGAGCCCATGTCCCCGACGAGCGTCTCGTAGCCCATCGGCATCGCGGCGATCTCGTCGTGGATGGCCGCCAGGCGGGCGCACGCCTCCACGCGCGACCGGTCCGGCCCGGGCTCGAAGAACGCGATGTTGGACTCGATCGAGCCCGCCAGGAGCTGGTCGTCCTGCAGCACCGCGGCGATACGGCGGCGGTACTCCTGCACTCCCATGCGTGCGACGGGGACGCCACCGATGCGCACCTCGCCCGCCGTCGGCGGCAGCAGGCCCGTCAGGATCTTCAGCAGGGTGGTCTTGCCGCAGCCCGAGGCGCCGGTGATCGCCACGCAGTCGCCGGCGGCAATGCGCAGGTGCACGTCCCGCAGCACCCAGGGCTCGTCGTCGCCGTAGCGGAACGAGACACCGACCGCTTCGATGGTCGAGTCGCCGCCGGCGCTCCGGGATGACAGGCCTCCGGCCGCGTCCTCGCGCGGCTCGAGCGCGATGTCGGCCAGCCGGGAGCGGTGCAGGTCGAGCATCCGGAACTGGATCCACTTGTCGACGAGCGCGCCGACTCGACTCGAGAACGCAGCGCGGTACGCGACGAACGCGAGCAGCATCCCCACCGAGAACGACCCGTCGATGACGGCGGCCGCGCCCAGGTAGACGATCAGCAGGTGCTCGCCGCCCGCGAGGAGCGACTGCGTGGCGCGGACCGCGATCGCCAGCCGCTCCGCGACCGTCGCGCGGTTGGTCGCGTCGACCGTCGCGTTCATCCACCGTGCCTGCCGCGCGTCCTCGTGGTTGAAGAGCTTGATCGAGGCGACCGCCCGCACGCTCTCGATGAACATCGACTCCGCCCGGGCGGCGAAGACCACCTGCTCCTCGGTTGCCGACCGCAGCGGCCGGTACGCGCCCCAGCGGACCAGCGCGTAGAGGAGGGCGGCCGCCACCGCGATGAGCGAGAGCGTCGCGCTGTAGAAGAGCATCAGCGCGAGGGTTGCCGCCGCCATCAGGCCATCGAGGAGCGACTCGATGAAACCCGTCGTCAGGGTCCTCTGCAGCGTCGCCAGCGAACCGAAGCGCGACACGACATCGCCGACGTGGCGCCGCTCGAACCACGCGACCGGCAGGCGCAGCAGGTGCGCGAACAGGCTCGCGTTCCACTGCAGCGACAGGTGCGTCGATGCGTGGAGGATGACCAGCGACCGTGCGCCCGCAATCGCGGCCTGGACCAGGAGCAGCAGTCCGAAGCCCAGCGCCAGCAGGAGCAGGAGATCGCGGTCGCCCGAGACGATGGCGCCATCGACGACCCACTGCATGAAGAAGGGCGAGGCCAGCACGACCGTCTCGAGCGCGAGGGCGAGCACCAGGACCTGGACAAGGCTCAGCCGCAGGCCCTTGCTGTCCGGCGACGAGCGCGGCGAGCGACAGCGTCGGCTGCCGGCGCCGCGGCACGAACGAAGCGGCGGGCTGCAGTTCGAGCGCCACACCGGTGAAGTGCCGTCCGGCTTCCGCGAGCGACAGGCATCGATCCCCGTGCGCGGGATCGGCGATGCGGACTTCGCGCTCCGTGGCGTGCGTCAGCACGACGAAGTGGTTCAGGTTCCAGTGGAGGATGCAGGGCAGGCGCAGCGCGACGAGTTCGTCGAGCTCCAGGCGGAGCGGGCGGCAGGTGAAGTGCAGGCGCCCCGCGATGGCGATCAGGTGCCTGAGCGTCGTGCCCTGCGCGGACGTCGCGAAGCGCCGGCGGAGTCCCGCGATGTCGGTCTCGTGACCGTGCCAGCAGGCGATCATCGCCAGGCACGCGAGCCCGCATTCGGCGGCCTCCGCCTGCAACTGGACCGCCAGGCGACGTTCGAACGAGAACGAAAGGCGCGACTGCCAGGCCTCTGTTCGCGGGTCCATCGACTTCGCGGCCTCGGCGGGAGGACGGTGAGGGCGCCGGCCGACGCCGACGCCCTCAGCCTCTCAGTAGCCGGCCGGCTCCACCGGCTGCTCCAACATCCGTCGCAGCTCGCGCAGCACGCGTTCGGTGAAGTCGAGCACCTCCTGCGGCGTGTCTGCTCCGGCGACTTCGTCCAGTTCGCGGTCTTCGATCAGTTTCATCATCGTGCCCTCCAGAACGCTCCGATGTCCCGCGGAGCTTCGGGTGCGGCCAGCGGCCGGTTCCTGCCCGCGGCGGTGAGCAGCGGCTCGGGGCGTTCGTGCGTGGCCGGCTCGTGCACGGCATGCGCGATCGGGGCGGAGATCACGAGGGCCAGCCGCGAGCGTGACGTCACGCCGGCCTTCTTCAGCAGATTCGAGACGTGGTCGCGGACCGTGTAGTTGCTGATGCCGAGGCGCCGCGCGATCTGCTTGTTCGACTCCCCCAGCATCACGTACCGGACGACATCCAGTTCGCGCGGCGTCAGGTGGATGGGCGGCCTGGTCGCGTGCGCCGGCGCGCCGTTCGACGCCATTGGCAGGCCCGGCGGCGCCGACTGGGAAAGGAATTCGCGGTTCATTCGGCCCTCTCGCTCGTGTGTTGTGGGAGGCGAATGATGTGAACCGCTGCTCATCGGGTAAATCGTTCGATCGGGGAGCCGACGCGCGTCGGACGTGCCTCGTTCGGGCTTGCGCTCGCGCGAATGACATTCGAGGCGAACGGGGACCCCACTTACAATGCACCCGCCCGCTGCTCTGGAACCGTCGCACAGGACTCTCGCAGGCCCGAAGTCACTCGAAGCGGGCCGACCTCTCCGGTCATGTCTTCCACTCCCCCCGCATTCGATCCGCGCCCGATCCTCGACGGGCTGCCGCGCCTGCCGGGCGTGTACCGGATGGTCGCGGCCGACGGCGCCGTGCTGTACGTGGGCAAGGCGCGCGACCTCAAGAAGCGCGTCGCCTCGTACTTCAACAAGGGCGTCGGGCCGCGCACGGCCCACATGCTCGGCAAGGTCACCGCGATCGAGACCACGGTGACGCGCTCCGAAGCCGAGGCGCTGCTCCTCGAGAACACGCTGATCAAGTCGCTCGCGCCGCGCTACAACGTGCTGTTCCGCGACGACAAGTCCTACCCGTACCTGAAGTTCACCGTGCACGCGTTCCCGCGCGTGGCGTACTACCGCGGAGCGGTCGACAAGCGGGCGCAGTACTTCGGGCCTTACCCCAACGCGTGGGCGGTCAAGGACAGCATCCAGGTGCTGCAGAAGGTGTTCCGGCTGCGCACGTGCGAGGACACGGTGTTCGCGAACCGCTCGCGGCCGTGCCTGCTGCACCAGATCCAGCGGTGCAGCGCGCCGTGCGTGCACCTGATCGAGCCGGCCGCGTACGCGGAAGACGTCGACCGCGCGGTCCGGTTCCTGCGCGGGCAGAGCGACGACGTGATGCGCGAGCTGGACGCGCGGATGCAGCGGCTCGCGTCCGAGCTGAAGTTCGAGGAGGCGGCCGCGGTGCGCGACCAGATCGGCGCGCTGGCGCGGGTGCTGCACCAGCAGGCGGTGGACACGACCGGGTCCGACGCGGACGTCGACGTGCTGGCGGCGGTCATCGACGGCGGCCACGCCTGCGTGAACCTCGCGATGGTGCGCGGCGGCCGCCACCTGGGCGACAAGCCCAACTTCCCGTCGCGGGTCGGCGAGTTCGCCGACGCCGCCGAAGTCCTCGAGGCGTTCATCTCCCAGCACTACGTGATCCAGCCCTGCCCGCCGACGCTCGTCGTCAACGCCGACGTCGACGCGGAGGAACTGTCGGTGATGCTGTCCGATGCCTCGGGCCGCCGGGTGCAGATCGTGCGCCACCCGCACGACCAGCGACGCCGGTGGCTGGAGATGGCCGAGTCCAATGCGAAGCTGGCGCTGGCGCGGCGCCTCGCGGAGGAGGGCTCGCAGATGGCGCGCACGCGCGCGCTGATCGAGACGCTGAACGTCGACCTCGGCGACGACGACGCGGACAAGCTGCGCGTCGAGTGCTTCGACGTCAGCCACACGGCCGGCGAGGCGACGCAGGCGTCGTGCGTGGTCTTCTCCAACCACCAGATGCGTCCGGCCGAGTACCGGCGCTTCAACATCGACGGCATCGAGCCGGGCGACGACTATGCGGCGATGAGGCAGGTGCTGACGCGCCGCTTCTCGCCGGTGGCGCGCGGCGAGAGCGCGTTGCCCCACCTCGTGCTGATCGACGGCGGCAAGGGACAGGTCACGGTGGCGCGGCAGGTGTTCGAGGAGCTCGGGCTCGACACCGGCGTGCTCGTCGGCGTGGCGAAGGGCGAGGAGCGCAAGGTCGGTCTCGAGGAACTGGTGTTCCCGGACGATCGTCCGGCGCTGGTGCTCGGGCGCGAGTCGCAGGCACTGATGCTCGTGGCGCAGATCCGCGACGAGGCGCACCGGTTCGCCATCACGGGGATGCGCGCGCGGCGCGCGAAGACGCGCAACACCTCGCAGCTCGAAGGCATGGAAGGCATCGGGCCGAAGCGGCGGCAGAAGCTGCTCGCGCGCTTCGGGGGGATGCGCGGGCTGGCCTCCGCCTCGATCGACGACATCGCAACCGTCGAAGGCGTTTCGCGTAAGCTGGCGGAGCGGATCTACGCCCAGTTGCATGGCCAGCCCACCGAATAGTTCCCGTCTCAGCTACAACCTGCCGATGTGGCTCACGTGGGCGCGCATCGCGATGATTCCGCTCGTCATCGGGATCTTCTACGTGCCGGACACCTGGTATCCGGCGCACTGGAAGAACGCCACGGCGTGCTGGCTGTTCGTGCTGGCGGCGGTCACCGATGCGTTCGACGGCTACGTCGCGCGCCGCTACGGGATGACGAGCCCGCTCGGCGCCTTCCTCGATCCGGTCGCGGACAAGCTGATGGTCAGCGCGGCCCTGGTGGTGCTGATCTCGCTCGGCCGCGTGGACGAATTCGTCTCGCTCGTGATCATCGGCCGCGAGATCGCCGTGTCGGCGCTGCGCGAGTGGATGGCGAAGCTCGGCAAGTCGGGCAGCGTGGCGGTCAACTCGCTCGGCAAGATCAAGACCATCGCGCAGATGGTTGCGATCCCGATGCTGCTGTTCCACGACCCGCTGTTCGGCGTGATCGACGTGCACCTGATCGGGACGCTGCTGATCTACGTGGCCGCGGTGCTCACGGTCTACTCGATGCTGATCTACCTGCGGATGGCGTGGCCGCACCTGAGCGACGACGCGTGAAGGCCTGCGTGGGCCTGCGCGCGTGGCGCATCGGTTTGACACTCCTTCTTCCGCAGCTATAATCCGCGGCTCGCCGAGCGGGCGTAGCTCAGTTGGTAGAGCGCAACCTTGCCAAGGTTGAGGTCGAGAGTTCGAGACTCTTCGCCCGCTCCAAGTTTTCCAGGGGGAGCCGCCGCGCTTCCCCTTTTGATTTCAAGCGGTATCACTCATTCGTGATGCCGCGGCGGCGGGGTGGCAGAGTGGCCATGCAGCGGACTGCAAATCCGTGTACGCCGGTTCGATTCCGACCCCCGCCTCCACCACTCTCCTTCGTCGTTGAAGCTGCTGCAGGACGTCGAGCGCGCACGTCTCGCTGCGTTCTCGGCCGAGCCCGTCGCATGACGCCCGTTCGAAACGTCTTCCCGACGGCCCTCCAGGGCTGTTTTCTGCATATGAAAGCGAATCGATCTGGCGCAAGCTGATCGCGTGATCTTCGGTTGCGTTTCAGTCACACGACAAGAGTCTGGGGAGGCACTTGGAATGAGTACGTTTGCAGGCAGTGGAAGGCACGCGCCGGCGAAGAAGGCCTTCTGGAGGAACAACGCGTTCTGGTTCGTCGTCATGCCGACGAGCCTCGTCGCCCTGGTGTTCGTCCTCGGAATGATCACGAAGGCGATTGGGCAGTAGCTTCGCGGTCAGCCCTTTGGGCAGGGGTTGGACCGCGGCGAGGCTGATCAGTCTCGGGTCTCCGCAGTACTAAGGCGAATTCCCTTGCATTTGCGCAAATCATCCGATGACGGCGGAGCAACAATCGGCGCGTGGCGAACTGACCGGGAGGCGGCGAAATGCAGGGTGACGCTCTGGCTGTGCTGGCCCTGATGGTGGGTTTCCTGTGCATGGTCGCGGTCGGCGTCTGGGTTCACCTCGACGACGACACCCAGGGCGAGATCGCGCGGGCCAAAGGCAAGCTGTTGGCGGGCGCCGGCGCGGTTGTTGGAGTGCTCTTCCTGCTGATGTCGGCCTAGGCGCGCCGGGTCAGTCCGGAAAGCCAGGCAGGGCGCGTCGCGCGCCCCGCGTCACGTCATCGCTTCCAAAGGCTCAGACGCGCTTCCGGTACGCGTGCTCGCGCGTGTCGATCTCGATCTTGTCGCCGGTCTGCACGAACAGCGGGACCATGATCTCGAAGCCGGTGGCGAGCTTGGCGCTCTTCATGACCTTGCCCGAGGTGTCGCCCTTGACGGCGGGCTCGGTCTGCACGACTTCGCGCACCACGCTGGTCGGCAGTTCGACGGAGATGGCGCGACCGTCGTAGAACACCACCGAAACCGGCATGTTGTCCTCGAGATAGTTCAGCGCGTCGCCCATGTTCTCGGCCTCGACCTCGAACTGGTTGTAGTCGCTGTCCATGAACGCGTACATCGGGTCGGCGAAGTACGAGTAGGTGCAGTCCTTCTTGTCGAGGATCACCTGGTCGACCTTGTCGTCGGCCTTGAACACGACCTCCGTGCCGGAGCTGCTGAGCAGGCTCTTCAGCTTCATGCGCACGGTGGCGGAGTTGCGGCCGCCGCGGCTGTACTCCGAGCGCAGCACGACCATCGGGTCCTTGCCGTGCATGATCACGTTGCCTGCGCGAATTTCCTGGGCGATTTTCATCTTCGATTCTCTTGCGTGCATCCGCCGGCTTCGTTGCGGCGGAGTCGCGTGCGCAGCCGGGCGGCCGGGCGACGCGGATTGGGGTGCGGCCGAAATGGCAGGGCCGGGTGGAGCAAAGCCCGTGATTTTACCGGTGTTCCAGAACAAATGCGCGCAGCGACGATGCCAGGTCCGGCAGGGCGGCCAGGACGGCCCGCCACGCCCGGCAGTGGTCCCGCCAGTCGTGCCAGAGGCGCGGCGGCGGAAGCGTGATCCCGGTCACGCGTCCAGGCGCCGCCGATGCGCCGGCGACCCCGTTCCAGCCCTCGGCGGCACCGAGGACCGCCGCGGCGAGGTCGGGCGCGGCGGCCGACAGGAAGCGCCGATGGAACGCGGCGAGTTTCGCGACATGCGCGCCGTCGTCCTGGGGGTAGATCTGCCACAGGAACGGCTTGCCAGCCCATTGGGCGCGGACGAATGAATCTTCGCCCCGCACCAGGTTCAGGTCGCACGACCACAGCAGGTGGTCGTACTCGGCCTGCGTGAGCGCGGGCAGGTAGTGGACCCGCAGCGCTCCACGGCTCGATGTCCCGCGCAGCGCCTGTACCTGCCGGGCGGCCAGCCCCGGGGTCACGAGCAGCAGGGTGGGCGCCAGCGATAGCGCATCCATCAGCGCAGGCAAGGCCGGGTTGGCGTAGCAGAACAGGCTCACGATGCGCTCGCCGGGGGCCGGAACGATCCCGCGGCCGTGCAGCCAGGTCCCTGGGTCGAAGTCCGACTGCCGGCGGGCCAGGTCGGGCTCGCGCAGCAGGCCTCCAGTGCGCGGACTGAAGCCCGGATAGAAGAACCACTTGTCCAGGCCTTGCGCGGGCCCGCTGGCCTGCGGCGAGAGCAGGCCGTGGCTGCGCTCCGCGTAGTCCTCGGCGGTCAGGTATTCGAGGTTGATCCAGGTCGGCCGCGGCTCGCGTGCGGCCATCCGGCGCAGGTAGCCCGCCGGCAGACGGCAACCGAACGTCTCGATGACCGCCTCGCCCGGGGCGATGCTCGTGTCTTCTTCGGTCGGCCACGGGCGCACCTCGACGCCCGGCGTGCCGCCGGGCGCCATCCATGCGAGCGCGCTGGCATCGTCGCACCAGAGGCGCACGGCGTCGCCGCGGGCGGCGAGGTCGGCCGCCAGGCGCCAGCACACGCCGATGTCGCCGAAATTGTCGACGACGCGGCAGAAGAGGTCCCAGTGCATCGGGGGATGACAGAGGCGTGGTGCCCAGGACGGGACTCGAACCCGTACGCCTCGCGGCTGCGAATTTTAAGTCCGCTACGTCTACCAATTCCGTCACCCGGGCGGGGCTGGGGGTATCTTACCCGCGCGCCTCGCTTGCACACGGCAGTGGTACGGCGCGACGCGGGAGTCGAGAAAGCCGGCGATGCGCAGGCCGTCCGTTCGTAGACATCGCGCGCGAGCGTGACGTCGTAGAATGTCGCCGCGGCCCACGCCAACGCGGCGTGGAAGGCCAGACACCGACAATCCAATGCCGCTGGCATTCTGCGGCCAACGGCCCGGCATCGGAACGGTCGGAGGAGTAACCTCACCTCAGTTCGACACACGCGAGTGACGAGGCCGGATCCGATCCCGGCCGCTGCATCAAGGCATCCCATGAAGGTTTTCGATCTGACCTGCGACCTGGACCACTCCTTCGAGGGCTGGTTTGCCTCGCACGAGGAATTCGACCGGCAGCTCGCGGCCGGCCTGGTCGACTGCCCGGTGTGCGGCAGCCGCGCCGTGCAGAAGATGCTGTCCGCGCCGCGCCTCAACATCAGCGGTGCGCAGGAGCCGGCGCACGCCGTGAAGGAGCCGGTCGCGATGCCGAACGAAGCCGCGATGCGGGCCATGCTCGCGCAGATGGCGCGCCACATCATCGCGAACGCCGAGGACGTCGGCGAGCGTTTCCCCGAGGAAGCGCGCCGCATCCATTACGAGGAAGCGCCGCGGCGCTCGATCCGCGGGGTGGCGTCGAAGGACGAGGCCGACGCCCTGGAGGACGAGGGCATCGACGTGATGCAGGTGCCCTTCGCCGACCTGGTGAAGAACTCGCTGAACTAGCGGCGCCTCGCGGCGCGCCCGGTCCTACCGCTTCGCGTACTGCTTCGACCCGAACAGGGTCTCCTTGTCCTTGTCGCTCATCTGCGGCTTGCGACGGTCCGCGAGCACCTTGACCGCGCGCTGCACCGCCGGCCGCGCCTCGATCGCGTCGTACCAGCGCTTGACGTTCGGATAGTCGGCGAGGTCGATGCCCTGGTTCGCGTGCGACCGCGTCCACGGGTAGATCGCCATGTCGGCGATCGAGTACTCGCCCGCGAAGTACGGCGCTTCACCCAGCCGGCGGTCCATCACGCCGTACAGGCGTTTCGCTTCGTTCGTGTAGCGGTTGATCGCGTACTCGATCTTCTCCGGCGCGTAGAGGCGGAAGTGGTGCGCCTGGCCCAGCATCGGGCCGAGGCCGCCCATCTGGAACATCAGCCACTGCAGCGCGACGTACTTGCCGCGCACGTCCTGCGGCAGGAAGCGGCCGGTCTTGCCGGCGAGATAGATCAGGATCGCGCCCGATTCGAACAGCGCGATCGGCTTGCCGTCGGGGCCATCGGAATCCACGATCGCCGGGATCTTGTTGTTCGGGCTGATCTTCAGGAAGTCCGGCTTGAACTGGTCGCCGGCGCCGATGTCGATGGCGTGCACGTTGTACGGCAGCGCGCACTCCTCCAGCATGATGTGAATCTTGTGGCCGTTGGGGGTCGGCCAGGTGTAGAGGTCGATCATCGGGGGGCTCCTTCGCGCGGCGGCATCGGCACGTGCTTGGCGATCTCCACCTTGGCGATCGCGTTGCGGTGCACTTCGTCCGGACCGTCGGCGAGCCGCAGCGTGCGCGCCAGCGCGTAGGCGTAGGCGATCGGGAAGTCATCGCTGACGCCGGCGCCGCCGTGGGCCTGGATCGACCAGTCGAGCACCGTGCACGCCACGTTGGGCGCGACCACCTTGATCATCGCGATCTCCGCCTTCGCCGCCTTGTTGCCGACCGTGTCCATCATGTACGCCGCCTTCAGTGTCAGCAGCCGCGCCTGGTCGATCATGCAGCGCGCCTCGGCGATGCGCTCCTGCCACACCGTCTGGCGCGCGATCGGGCCGCCGAAGGCCACACGGCTCGCAAGGCGCTTGCACATCAGCTCGAGCGCGCGTTCGGCCAGGCCGAGGCAGCGCATGCAGTGGTGGATGCGGCCGGGCCCGAGGCGGCCCTGGGCGATCTCGAAGCCGCGGCCTTCGCCGAGCAGGATGTTCGAGGCGGGCACGCGCACGTCGCGGAACTCCGTCTCCATGTGGCCGTGCGGGGCGTCGTCGTAGCCGAAGACGTTCAGCGGTCGCAGCACCTTCATGCCGGGCGAGTCCGACGGCACGAGGATCATCGACTGCTGCTGGTGCTTCGCCGCCGTCGGATCGGTCTTGCCCATCACGATGTAGACCTTGCAGCGCGGGTCGCCTGCGCCCGACGTCCACCATTTGCGGCCGTTGATCACGTAGTGATCGCCGTCGCGCCGGATCTCGGTCTGGATGTTGGTGGCGTCCGAAGAAGCCACCGCGGGTTCGGTCATCGCGAAGCCGGAGCGGATGTCGCCCGCGAGCAGCGGTTCGAGCCACTGCTTCTTCTGCTCCGGCGAGCCGTAGCGCTCGATCGTCTCCATGTTGCCGGTGTCGGGCGCGCTGCAGTTGAAGACCTCGCTCGCCCACGGCACGCGGCCCATGATCTCGGCGAGCGGGGCGTACTCGAGGTTCTTCAGCCCGGCGCCGTAGGCCGAATCGGGCAGGAACAGGTTCCACAGCCCCGCCGCCTTGGCCTCGAGTTTCAGTTCCTCGACGATGCGGGTCGGCGTCCAGCGCGCGCCCCGGCGCGTGTTCTCCTCGATCTCGTCGTAGAAACGCCGCTCGTTCGGATAGACGTGTTCCTGCATGAACCCGTCGACGCGGGCGCGCAGGTCCTGGACCTTCGGACTGAAGTCGAAATGCATCGTGTGCCTCCTCGTTCGACGAGGATAGCGCAGCGACCTTGGAGGTCCCCCGGCCCCGCGCTACAGTCGCACGAGGAGGTGTTATGCGCGCCGTTCAATGTGTCGAGTGGGGTCCGCCCGAGAAGCTCGTGGTCGCGGACGTCGAAATGCCGGAGCCGAAGCCGGGTGAGGTGCGTGTCCGCGTCGCCGCGGCCGGCATCAATTTCCCGGACGCGCTGATCGTGCAGAAGAAGTACCAGGTGCAGCCGCCGTTGCCGTTCACGCCCGGCACGGAGGTCGCCGGCACGGTGGACAAGGTCGGGCGAGGGCGTGAAGCACGTGCGCGCGGGCGACCGCGTGATCGCGTTCGTCGGCATCGGCGGGTTCGCGGAGTACGCGTGCGCGCCGGCGGCGCTGGTCGCGCCGGTCCCGCCCGGCGTCAGCGACACCGTGGCGGCGGCGTTCACGCTCACGTACGCGACGTCGCACCACGCGCTGTTCGACCGCGGCCAGCTGAAGCGCGGCGAGACGCTGCTCGTGCTGGGAGCGGGCGGCGGCGTCGGCCTTGCCGCGGTCGAGCTGGGCAAGGTCGCCGGCGCCCGGGTACTGGCGGCGGCGTCGAGCGGCGAGAAGCTGCAGGCGGCCCACGAGCATGGCGCCGACGTGCTGATCGACTACAGCCGGCAGGACCTGCGCGAGGCGGTGAAGGCCGCGACGGACGGGAAGGGCGTCGACGTGGTGTACGACCCGGTCGGCGGTCCGCTCACGGAGGCAGCGGTGCGCTCGCTGGCGTGGCGCGGGCGCCTGCTCGTGATCGGCTTCGCGCAGGGCGAGATCCCGCAGATTCCGGCCAACCTGTTGCTGATCAAGGGCACGTCGGCGGTCGGCGTGTTCTGGGGCGACTTCGCGCGGCGCGAGCCGAAGGCCAACGGCGCGATGCTGATGGAACTCTTCGGCTGGCTCGCCGAGGGCAAGCTCAGGCCCCACGTGTCGAAGACGTTCGCATTGCAGGAGGTGCCGGCTGCGCTGCGCTCCCTGCTCGACCGCCAGGCGGTCGGCAAGCTCGTCGTCGTTCCGTGATCATTCCCCGGGGAGCGTCCATGAATCCGTTCGTTCGACCGTTGTTCGCCGCCGTTGCCGCCCTTGTCGTCGCGTCGTCGCCCGCCCACGCGGCCGAGCGCTCGATCGACAAGGAAGTCGTGATCGCGGCGACACCGGAGCAGGCGTGGCAGGCGTGGACCACGCGCGAAGGCATCACCAGCTTCTTCGCGCCCGACGCGAAGGTCGAGCCGCGCGTCGGTGGCGCCTTCGAGGTCTACATCAATCCGTACGCGGAGCCCGGGCTGAAGGGCGGGGACGACATGCGCTTCCTCGCGCTGCAGGCGCCGCGCATGCTGTCGTTCACCTGGAACGCGCCGCCGAACCTGCCCGAGGCGCGGCAGCAGCGCACGTTCGTCGTCGTCCGCATCCATCCGGTCAATGAACGCGAGACGCGCGTCACGCTGCATCACACCGGCTGGGGCGACGGTGGCGAGTGGGACAAGGCCTACGCCTACTTCGATCGCGCCTGGGGCAACGTGCTCGGCAGCCTGAAGAAGCGCTTCGAGACCGGCCCGGTCGACTGGACGGCGTGGCTCGAGCAGATGCGCAAGATCACGCCGAAGAACTGACCAGCGTCGTGGCCGGGCGGTGCCGCTGAGGCGGTGCCCGGCGCTCTCCTGGTGTCACGCCCGTTGGGCGTAGCGCCATCCAAGCTCGGCCAGCGCCTTGGCGTTCTCGCCCGATTTCACGGCGTTGTCCGACGACGCGATGCCCTCGGTCGCGCGCTTGTACACGCCCTGCAGGATCGCGGCGATCCGGAACAGGTTGTACGCGAGGTAGAAGTTCCAGTTCTCGATCGGTCCGCGACCGGTGCGCTCCGAGTAGAGGCGGATGTACTCGGCCTCGTCCGGAATGCCGAGGGCGGCGTGATCCAGCCCGGCGATGCCGCGGAAGGCGCCCGGCGCGATGTGCCAGCTCATGCAGTGGTACGAGAAGTCGGCGAGCGGGTGCCCGAGGGTGGACAGTTCCCAGTCGAGGATCGCGACGATGCGCGGCTCGGTGGGGTGGAACACGAGGTTGTCCATGCGGTAGTCGCCGTGCACGACCGTGGTCTCGTCGCCGGCCGGGATGTGCGCCGGCAGCCAGTCGATCAAGCGGTCCATCGCGTCGACCTTCGCGGTCTCCGAGGCGCGGTACTGCTTGCTCCAGCGCCCGATCTGCCGCGCGAAGTAGTTGCCCGCCTTGCCGTAGTCGGACAGTCCGGCGCGCTCGATGTCCACCGTGTGCAGCCGCGCGATGATGCGGTTCATCTCGTCGTAGATCGCGGTCCGCTCGGCGACCGATGCTCCAGGGAGCGACTGCTCCCAGAAGATGCGGCCCTCGACGTGCTCCATCAGGTAGAAGGCGCGCCCGATCACGCTCTCGTCCTCGACCAGGAGCAGCGTCCACGGCACGGGAATGCCCTGCGACGCCAGCGCGCGCATCACGTGGAATTCGCGCTCGATCGCGTGCGCCGAGGGCAGCAGCTTCGCCACCGGCCCCGGCTTGCTGCGCATCACGTAGCGGCCGGCCTCTGTCGTCAGCAGGTAGGTCGGGTTCGACTGGCCGCCCTGGAACTGCTGGACGGTGAGCGGTCCGCGGAACGCCGGCAGGTGCTGTTCGAGGTGCGCCGCGAGCCGTTCGACATCGAACCGGTGCCGTGCGGTCACTTCGCCGAGCTGCGTCATCCAAGGTCTCCCGCGCCGCGCGCCGAGCGCAGCTTCATGTACTGGCCGAGCAGATGTTCCATGGTGGACAGCCGCGACGCCGTCTGCAACGTGTCCAGTGCGCAGAAGTTGACGACGCGCACGATGCTCGTCGCCACGCTGGGTCCGACGTCGATCACGTTGAGGCAGGCCGGGTCCTGCGCCAGCCCGCCGAGGAACACCGGCTGGCCCGTGAGGAACCACGACAGGATCGCGCGGTTCACGCCGCCGTGCAGGACGACCAGCACCGTGTCCCAGTCGTCGTCCGCGAGCAGGCGCTGGATCGACGGCAGGACGCGGCCGATCAGCTCGCCGATCGTCTCGCCGTTCAGGAACCGCGTTTCGAGCGGCACCGGGCCCTCGAAGGCGGCGATGAAGGCGGAGCGCAGCTCCGCATCCGGGATGCTCGACAGCGCGCCGCCGCGGATCTCCTGCAGTTCGCCGCGGTGCTCCATCGGCGGATTCGCGCCGGCGGCGGCGAGCACGTGTTCGGCGGTGCTGCGCGTTCGTGCCAGCCCGCTGGTGATCGCGCGGTCGATCTTCACGCCGGAGGCGGCGATCGCCTCGCCCATCGCGCGCGCCTGCTCCACGCCGCGCGGCGTGAGCGGCACGTCGTCGGGCGGGTATGGGCGCCCCTCGTCGTCGAAGTACTCGACGGCGCCATGGCGCATCAGCAGGATGCGGCGACGATCGACGTGCATCAGCGCTCCTTGACGATGCCGGACTGCACGAGCGAGTCGATGGCGTTGTCGTCGAGCCCGCACTCGGCCAGGATCGCCCGCGTGTGTTCGCCCTGCGCAGGGGCGGGTGCCGGCGTCCATCGGTGGCCGGTCATCTGTGCCAGCGGGCCGACTTCGGTCACGTCCCCTTGCCGGCGCACCAGGCCGCGCGCGTTGTGGTGCGGATGCGCGAGCGCCTCGGCGGGCGTGAGCACCGGGCGTCACGCAGCAATCGACCTGCGCGAACACCTGCTCCCAGTCGGCCGAAGTTTTCTGTGCGATCCGCTCTGCCACGCGGGCGATGGTGTCCCGCGCTGCGTCCGATCCCGGTGCCTCGCCGTGCGCCCAGTGCCGTTCGATCAGCTCCGGCAGCCCGGCGGCGTCGCAGAACGCCTTCCAGAACTTGAGTTCGAGCGCGCCGACGGCGAGGTGCCGGCCGTCGGCCGTGCGATAGGCGCGGTAGCAGGCCACGCCGCCGGTCAGGAGCGTGCGCTGCGCGATGGGACTCGTGCCCGCGTCGAGCTCGGCGTGCGGGAAGAAGTGGTGCGCAAGCAGGCCGTCGGTCATCGCGACGTCGACGTAGCGGCCCTGGCCGGTCCGCTGCGCGGCGAGCAGCGCGGCGAGCAGCATGCTCAGGGCCGACAAGGTGCCGCCGAGCAGGTCGCCCATCTGCAGGTTCGGGATGGCCGGCTCGCCGTCGACACGGGCCTGGTCGAGCACACCGGTCGTCGCGATGTAGTTCAGGTCGTGCCCGGCGCGCTGCGCCAGCGGGCCGGTCTGGCCATAGCCGGACAACGAACACACGACGAGCTTCGGATTCTCGGCGTGCAGCGTTTCCCAGCCCAGGCCGAGGCGCTCGAGAACGCCGGGGCGGAACCCCTCGATCAGCGCATCGGCGCGGCGCGCGAGCCCCAGCAGGACCTGCGCGCCCCTCGGGGCGCTTCAGGTCGATGGCGATCGAACGCTTGCCGCGGTTGACCGCTTCGTACGACGGGTTCACCGGCGTTCCGGCGGCGTTGCGCACGGTCGGCGGAAAGGCGCGCATGTAGTCGCCTTCGCCGGTGTCCTCGACCTTGATCACATCGGCGCCGAGATCGGCGAGGTGCATCGTGGCCGCAGGCCCGGGCAGCAGGCGCGTCAGGTCGAGCACCGTCAGGCCGGCGAGGGGAGCCGTCATCGCGCGGGCCTCGCGGCGGAACTTCGGGTTGCCGTTTCGCGGCCGCCGGGCAGGCTCATGCGAGTGCCTCCAGTTCTTCCTGCAGCTTCAGCCATCGTGCTTCGAGCGACTCGACCTGCGGCGCGAGTTCGCCGCGCCGCTTCAGGACCTTCGCCACCTCGTCCTCGCCCCCCGCGTGATAGAAGGCCGGGTCGGCGAGCCGCGCGTCGAGTTCGCGCAGCTCGTCGCTGACCTTGGCCAGCTCCGCTTCGGTCTTCTGCAGCTTGTTCTGCAGCGGCTTGCGCGCCGACGCGAGCCGCTGCCGTTCCGCCGCCTCCTGCTGGCGCTGCTCGCGCCGCGTGCTGACGGAGCGCTCGTCGGTGTCGGCGCGCTCCCTCCGGCTGGCGAGCACGAGCGCCGTGTAGTCGTCGAGGTCGCCGTCGAAGGGGCCGACCCGGCCGTCGTGCACCAGCCAGAGCTGGTTCACCGTGGCGCGCAGCAGGTGGCGGTCGTGCGACACGAGGATGAGCGCGCCTTCGTACGACGACAGCGCGACCGTCAGCGCTTCGCGCGTCTCCATGTCGAGGTGGTTGGTCGGCTCGTCGAGCACCAGCACGTTGGGCCGCTTCCACGCGATCAGCGCGAGCGCGCAGCGCGCCTTCTCGCCGCCCGACATCGGGCCGATCAGCGACGTCGCCATCTCGCCCGAGAAGCGGTAGGTGCCGAGGAAGTCGCGCAGCTCCTGCTCGCGCGCTTCCGGGCGCGAGCCTGCGCAGGTGCGCGAGCGGCGTCTCGTCGGTGCGCAACTGGTCGAGCTGGTGCTGCGCGAAGTAGCCGATGGCCAGCCCCTGCCCGCGCAGCAGTTCGCCGGCCTGCGGCGCGAGGTCGCCGGAGATCGCCTTGACCAGCGTCGACTTGCCGGCGCCGTTGACGCCGAGGATGCCGATGCGGTCGCCCGAGCGCACGGCGAAACTGATGTCGGACAGCACGCGGCGTTCGCCGTAGCCGAGGGCGAGGCGGTCGGCGTCGAGCAGCCGCTCGGGCAGCTTGACGGGCTCGGGGAACTCGAAGCGCCACTCGCGCTTCGCGCGCGCCGGCTCGATCGCGGTCAGCCGCTCGAGCATCTTCAGCCGGCTCTGCGCCTGCCGTGCCTTGGTGGCCTGAGCGCGGAAGCGGTCGACGAACTTCTGCAGGTGGGCGGCCGTGCGCTCGTACTGCCTGGCTGCGGCGTCCTGCTGGCGCAGCTGCTCGAAGTACGCGGTCTCGAACGCGCTGAAGTTGCCGGCGAAGCGCCGGATCGTGCCGTCGGCGACGTTCCAGATCGTCTGCGCCACCCGGTCGAGGAACTCACGGTCGTGCGAGATCACGATCACGGTGGCCGGCTGCCGCTTCAGCCACGCCTCCAGCCACACGACGGAGTCGAGGTCGAGGTGGTTGGTGGGCTCGTCGAGCAGCAGCAGGTCGGCGGGCCGCAGCAGGGCGCGCGCGAGCGCCAGGCGGTTGCGCCAGCCGCCGGAGAACGAGGCGACCGGGCGCGTCGTGTCGGACTCCGCAAAACCGAGCCCGTGCAGGACCGCGCGGGCTTCCGCCGTGATGGCGCCCTCGTTCAGCTCGGCGAGGGCCGACACGGCGTGCGCGAGCCGCAGGTCGTCGTGCGACCGCTCCGCCGCGGCGAGCTCCGCGCGCGCCGCCGTGAGCGGCGCGTGGCCGGCCAGCACGTAGTCGATCGCCGCGACGTCCGCGCCCTCGATGTCCTGCGCCACGTGGGCGATGCGCGCGGCGGCAGGCGCCTCCAGCTCGCCCCCGTCGATCGACAGTTCACCGAGGATGGCCGAGAACAGCGACGACTTGCCGCTGCCGTTGGCGCCGACCAGGCCGATGCGCTCGCCGGGCGGCGCGATCAGCGAGACGTTGCGGTACAGCGTGCGTGCGCCGCGCGCGATGGCGACGTCGATCAACCGGAGCATCGTGGAACCGTCTTCGGCGCGCAGCGCCGCGTGGCAGGGAGGGGTGCTACGGCAGTTCTTCCTGGCGTGCCATGAACACCATGTCGTCGCCCGCGCTGGTCGTGAGCCAGGTCAACGGAACGTCGGCGAGCACGCGCTCGACCTCGCGGCGGCCATCGCCGACCTCGACGAAGAGCAGGCCGCCGCGCTTCAGGTGGCCGCGTGCCTGCCGCGCCAGCTTCTTCACGACGGTCATGCCGTCGGCGCCGCCGGCGAGCGCGAGCATCGGCTCGTGCTGGTACTCCTTCGGCAGCTTCGCCATGGCTTCGTCGGTGACGTACGGCGGGTTGCACAGGATGATGTCGTAGCGCTTGGTGTTCAGTGCCTCGAACAGGTCCGACTGGACCAGCGTGATGCGGTCCTCGAAGTGATAGTCCTCGACGTTGCGGCGGGCGACCCGCAGCGCCTCGGCGGAGACGTCGACCGCGTCGACCTTCGCGTTCGGGAAGGCGTCGGCGGCCATCACCGCGAGGCAGCCCGATCCCGTGCACAGGTCGAGGATCTCGGTGACGGCGTCCGGATCCTCGACCCAGGGCGTCAGGTCGTCGCGCAGCAGCTCGGCGATGTACGAGCGCGGAACGATGACGCTCTCGTCGACATAGAACTGGTAGCCCATCAGCCAGGCCTCGTTCAGGAGATACGCCGCCGGCGCGCGCTTCTTCACGCGGCGGTCGATCAGCTGCAGCAGCGCGTTGATCTCGGCGTGCGTCAGGTAGGCGTCGGCGAAGAACTCGAGCTTGTCGAGCGGCAGTTTCAGCGCGCGCAGGATGATGAACGACGCCTCCTCGAACGCGTTGGCCTGGCCGTGGCCGTACGACAGGTTCGCCTCGTTGAACCGGGTGACGGCGAAGCGCAGCACGTCGCGCAGGGTGCGGAGGTTGGCGAGGGCGTCGATGGTCATGGGATGTCGTCCGTCAAGTCAGCAGCCGTTCGAGGGCGCCGCGGTAGATGTTCTTCAGGGGTTCGAGGTCGGCCACGGCGATGTGCTCGTCGATCTTGTGCACCGACGCGTTCGGCGGGCCGAATTCGACCACCTGGCGGCAGATCGTCGCGATGAAGCGGCCATCGGAGGTTCCGCCGGTGGTCGACAGCTGCGTGTCGCGACCGGTGACCTCCCGGATCGCGGCCGCCATGGCCGCGGACAGGGCGCCGGGAGCGGTGCTGAACGGCTGCGCGCCGAGGGTCCACGCCAGTTCGTACTCGAGGCCGTGCCGCTGCAGGACCGCCTCGATGCGCTGCATCAGGCTCTCCGGCGTCGAGACGGGCGCGAAGCGCAGGTTGAAGTCGACTTCGCAGGCGCCGGGAATCACGTTGGTCGCGCCGGTCCCGGCGCGCACGTTGGAAACCTGGAAGGTCGTCGCCGGGAAGAAGGCATCGCCGTCGTCCCACCGCTGCGCGGCGAGTTCGGCGAGCGCCGGCGCCAGCTGGTGCACCGGATTGCGCGCGAGGTGCGGATAGGCGACGTGGCCCTGGATGCCGCGCACCACGAGGCGGCCCGAGAGCGATCCGCGGCGCCCGTTCTTGATCGTGTCGCCCAGCGCGTCGACCGACGTCGGTTCGCCGACGATGCAGTAGTCGATCGACTCGTTGCGCGAGCGCAGCGCATCGACCACCTTGACCGTGCCGTCGGTCGCCGGGCCTTCCTCATCCGAGGTCAGGAGCAGCGCGATCGATCCACGGTGCCGCGGGTTCGCGCGCACGAACTCCTCGGCCGCGACCACGAACGCGGCGACCGAGCTCTTCATGTCGGACGCGCCGCGGCCGTACAGCAGGCCGTCACGCACGGTCGGCGTGAACGGGTCCGAGTGCCACTGGTCGAGCGGCCCGGCCGGCACGACGTCGGTGTGGCCAGCGAAGACGAGCACCGGCGCAGCCTGGCCGCGCCGCAGCCACAGGTTGGTCACGCCGTTGGAGGCGATCGTCTCGGCGTGGAAGCCGAGCGGCGCGAGGCGCTCGGCGACGAGCGCCTGGCAGCCGTCGTCCTCCGGCGTGACGGAACGGCGGCGGATCAGTTGCTGGGTGAGCTCGAGCGTGGCGTTCATCGCGTGCCCGCGAGGCAGGAGAGCCTCACGGAAGGCGCGGCGATTGTAAGGCAGCGCTGCCGCTGCCTGCGCCAGCTCAGATGTTCAGCGTGAACTCGGAAAACGAGGCGTCGGAGCCCGATTCCATCCGCGGCTCGCGCGCCGGCTGCGACTTCGACTTGCCGGCGTTGTTGATGAACCAGAGCAGGTTGTTCTGCGAGTCGGCCGCGGCCAGCGCGTCTTCCCGCGTGACGTGGTCCGACTGGATCAGCGCGTACAGGCTCTGCTCGAACGAAATGCTCTCCGGGGCGAGGCTCTGCTCCATCGCTTCCTTGATCGCCGGCACGTCGCCGTGCTCGATCAGGTCGGCGATGTGGCGGGTATTGAGCAGGACTTCGACCGCGGGAACGCGGCCACCGCGCTTCGACCGCACCAGGCGCTGCGAAACGATGGCCTTCACCGCGACCGACATGTCCTGGAACAGCGCCTGCCGCGTCTCCGGCGGGTAGAAGCTGATCACGCGATTGAGGGCGTGCGAGCTGTTGGTCGCGTGCAGGGTGGCCACCACGAGGTGACCGGACATCGCGTAGGCGATCGCCGCGGTCATCGTCTCCCGGTCGCGGATCTCGCCGATGAAGATGACGTCCGGGCGCCTGGCGCATCGCGCTGCTTCAGCGCGGCGTACAGCGTCTTTGCGTCCGAACCGATCTCGCGCTGGTTGATGATCGACTTCTTGTTGCGGAACAGGAACTCGATCGGGTCCTCGAAGGTCAGGATGTGCCCGGTGACGAGCTCGTTGCGGTGGTCGAGCATCGACGCGATGGTCGTCGACTTGCCCGAGCCCGCCGCCCCCACGACGAGGATCAGCCCGCGGCGCTCCATCACGAGGTCCTTCAGGACCTCGGGCAGGTGCAGTTCGTCGAGCCGCGGCACGTCGTGCGGAATGAAGCGGATCACGGCCGAGACCGAGCCGCGCTGCAGGAACGCGCTGAGGCGGAAGCTGCCCACGCCCTGGATCGGCAGCGCGATGTTCAGTTCGCGGGAATCCTCGAGTTCGCGGAACTGGGTGTCCGTGACGCGCTCGGCCAGCAGCGAGACGATCGCCTGCGGCGCGAGCCGGTCCTGGTTGATCGGCACGCAGACGCCGTTGATCTTGATCGTGATCGGGGACCCGACCGAGAGGAACAGGTCGGACGCCGACTTCTCGGCCATCAGGTTGAAGAGGCGGTCCAGTGACATCGGCGATCCCGACATGGTGCGGCGATCCTCGTTGCGGTTACATCGGCAGAGAATAGGCGCGTCGCCCGGGCTTGCGAATACCTTCAAACGGGCGAAAAGGGCCGTGTACGCCCCTTGCCCCGGCCCTTAGGGCGGTGCCGCCCGACGCGGCGCGGCCGCGCGATCAGGCCCGCAGCAGGTCGTTGATGCTGGTCTTGGCGCGCGTCTGGGCGTCGACCTTCTTGACGATCACGGCGCAGTACAGGCTGTACTTCCCGTCGGGCGACGGCAGGTTGCCCGACACGACGACGGAACCGGCGGGGATGCGCCCGTAGCTGACTTCGCCGGTGGCGCGGTCGTAGATCTTCGTGCTCTGCCCGATGTACACGCCCATCGAGATCACCGAGTTTTCCTCGACGATCACGCCCTCGACGACTTCGGAGCGCGCGCCGATGAAGCAGTTGTCCTCGATGATCGTGGGGTTCGCCTGCAGCGGCTCCAGCACGCCGCCGATCCCGACGCCGCCCGACAGGTGCACGTTCTTGCCGATCTGCGCGCACGAGCCGACCGTCGCCCACGTGTCGACCATGGTGCCCTCGTCGACGTAGGCGCCGATGTTGACGTACGACGGCATCAGCACGGCGTTCCTGGCGATGAAGCTGCCGCGGCGCGCGACGGCGGGTGGCACCACGCGCACGCCGGCGCGGGCGAAGCGCGCCGCGTCCCACCCGGCGAACTTCGTCGGCACCTTGTCGTAGAACTGCGCGAAGCCGCCGGCCGGCATGGGGGCGTTGTCGTTCAGGCGGAACGACAGCAGCACGGCCTTCTTCACCCACTGGTGCACGACCCACTGGCCGTCGCGCTTCTCGGCCACGCGCAGGTCGCCCGCGTCGAGGCGGTCGATCACGTCGTTGACGGCGCTGCGCAGTTCCTGCGGCGCGGCGGTCGGGCTGAGGCTCGCGCGGTGTTCCCAGGCTTCGCTGATGGTCGATTCGAGGCTCATGAAGTTCTCGTGGAGGTCAGACGGTGAAGGAGGCGATGCGTCCCGCCGCTTCCGCCACCTCGGCGGGCGGCGCGACGAGCGCGATGCGGACGTGCCCGGCGCCCGGGCTGGCGCCGTCGATGGTGCGCGACAGGTAGCTGCCGGGCAGCACGGTGACGTGTTTCTCGGCATAAAGGCGCCGCGCGTACTCGGCGTCGTCGATCGGGGTCGCGGCCCACAGGTAGAAGGCCGCGTCCGGTCGCTCGCACCGCAACGCGCGCTGGATGACCGGCGTGGCCTGGTCGAACTTGGCCGCGTAGAGCCTGCGGTTCTCGACCACGTGCGCCTCGTCGCTCCACGCGGTGACGCTGGCCGCCTGGACCGCCGGGCTCAGCGCGCTGCCGTGGTAGGTGCGGTAGAGCAGGAAGTTCTTCAGCACGTCCGCGTCGCCGGCGACGAAGCCCGAGCGCAGGCCGGGCACGTTCGAGCGCTTCGACAGGCTCGAGAACATGACGAGCCGCTCGAAGCGGTCGCGACCGAGTCGTGCGGCCGCCTGCAGCCCGCCCAGCGGCGCCGCGCCTTCCTCGAAGTAGATCTCCGAGTAGCACTCGTCCGACGCGATCACGAAGCCGTGCCGGTCCGACAGTTCGAACAGCTGCTTCCACTCGGGCAGCGTCATCACGCGGCCGGTCGGGTTGCCCGGGGTGCAGACGTAAACGAGCTGGACCTTCGACCACTCCGCGGGGCTCAATCGCTCGAACTCCATCCGGTAGCCGTTGGCGGCCGTCGTCGGCAGGAACAGCGGGCGGGCGCCGGCGAGCAGGGTCGCGCCCTCGTAGATCTGATAGAAGGGATTCGGCGACACGACGATCGCGTCCCGCGTGCGGTCGACGACCGTCTGCGCGAACGCGAACAGCGCCTCGCGCGAGCCGGCGACGGGCAGCACCTGGGTGGCCGGGTCCAGCGCCTTCAGGCCGTAGCGCCGGCAGGCCCACGCCGCGATCGCCTCGCGCAACTCCGGCTGGCCGGCGGTCAGCGGGTAGCTCGCGATGCCCGGCAGGGCCCGGGCCAGCGCGTCGAGGATGAAAGGCGGCGTCGGATGCTTCGGCTCGCCGATCGACAGGTTGATCGGCGCGAGGTGCGCCGGCGGCGTCACCCCGGCGAACAGCTTGCGCAGCCGCTCGAAGGGGTACGGCTGCAGCCGCTGCAGGTCGGGATTCATCGGGATGCCTCCGCCGCTGCGCTCAGCCCCGGGTCGGGCCACCCTCGACCGCCGTGCGGCCGAGTTCGACGTGGGGCGCGGGCTTCCAGCCCTTCTTGCGGTGCTCGGCGACGACCGTGGTGAAGAGTCCGCCCCGCACGTACCAGCGCGCCGTCAGCCGCATGAAGCGCGGCGCCAGCGCCTTGACGAGGTCGTCGAGGATGCGGTTCGTCACGGCCTCGTGGAACACCCCCTGGTCGCGGAACGACCAGGCGTAGAGCTTCAGGCTCTTCAGCTCGACGTTGCGCTTGTCCGGGATGTAGTCGAACACCAGGGTCGCGAAGTCCGGCTGCCCCGTCAGCGGGCAGAGGCACGTGAACTCCGGCACCTCGATGTGAACGAGGTAGTCCCGCGCGGGCGCAGGATTGGCGAACGTCTCGAGCGACGAGCTGGGGCGGGATGGCATGAATTGGCGACTCGCCGACGGTGGGCGGCGCGAGGAGAGCAGGAGTGCGCTGGTATTATACGAACGCATCAAGTCACTCCCTGTCGATCGCGCGACAGACGCTTCCGGTCCGCGCCGTTCGTCCAACAGGGCCGTTGCAACCCTTCAGGCTCCCGCTACTCACGTGCGTCTTCGGCAGATCAAGCTCGCCGGGTTCAAGTCATTCGTCGACCCGACCCAGATCGACGTGCCCGGCAGCCTCGTCGGCGTCGTCGGCCCCAACGGCTGCGGCAAGTCGAACGTGATCGACGCGGTCCGCTGGGTGCTCGGCGAAAGCAAGGCCGCCGAGCTGCGCGGCGAGTCGATGCAGGACGTGATCTTCAACGGCTCGGTCAACCGCAAGCCCGGCGGGCGCGCCAGCGTCGAGCTCGTGTTCGACAACCACGAAGGGCGCATCGGCGGCGCGTGGGGGCAGTACTCCGAGATTTCGGTGAAGCGCGTGCTGACGCGCGACGGGAACTCGAGCTACTACATCAACAACCAGAACGTCCGGCGCCGCGACGTCCAGGACATGTTCCTCGGCACCGGCCTCGGCCCGCGCGCGTACGCGATCATCGGGCAGGGCATGATCTCCCGGATCGTCGAAGCGCGTCCCGAGGAACTGCGGATATTCCTGGAGGAGGCGGCCGGCATCTCCAAGTACAAGGAGCGCCGGCGCGAAACCGAGAACCGGCTGGCCGACACGCGCGACAACCTGACCCGCGTCGAAGACATCCTGCGCGAGCTCGACGGCCAGATCGGCAAGCTCGAGCAGCAGGCCGAAGTCGCGCAGAAGTACCGCGCGCTGCAGGCGCAGCACGACGAGCAGCAGCAGCTTCTGTGGCTGACGCGCAGGCGCGAAGCCGAGGCCGAACAGCAGAAGGTCGCGCGCGACATCGAGGCGCGCACCAACGCGCTCGAAGCGCACGTGGCCGAACTGCGCGGCGCCGAGCGCGCGCTCGAGGAGGTGCGCGCCGCGCACTTCGCTTCGAGCGACGCGGTCCACGAGGCGCAGGGCAAGCTGTTCCAGGTCAACGCGGAAGTGTCGCGGCTGGAATCCGAGATCCGGATGATCGTCGACGGCCGCACCCGGCTGGCGACGCAGATCGAGACGCTGAAGGCCACGCGCGAGCGGCGCCTGCAGGAACGCACCGAGCTCCTCGCGCGGGTCGAGGAACTCACCCATTCGATCGCCGACACCACGCAGCGCCTCGAGGAATCGCGGCAGCGCGTGTCCGAGCACGATGGGCGCCTGCCGCAGTTCGAGACCGCCTACAGCCAGGCGCGCGAGGCGATGACCGCGGCGCGCGCCGTCGCGGCCCAGGCCGAGCAGGCGATCGAGGCGGCGGCGTCCGAGCAGCGCAACCTCGACCGCCAGCTGTCCGCGCTCGCGCAGCGCCGCGACCGGCTGAACGAGGAGAAGGCGTCGATCGGCAGCCCGGATGAAGCGCGCCTGGCGGACCTGAAGGCCCAGGTGGCCCGGCTGGAGACCGAACTCGGCGCCGCCACCGAAGCGCAGCAGCGCGCCGAGCAGCAGGTCGCGAGCGGCACCGACGAGCGCACGCGCCAGATCGACGCGCGCGTGCGGCAGGCCGAGTCGCTGACGCGCCTGGAGGCGCGGTTGTCGGCGCTCAGGCAGGTCCAGGCGAACGTTGAAGCCAACGAGAAGCTGGATCCCTGGCTGCGCGGCCAGGGGCTCGAAGGACTGCCGCGCCTGTTCCGCAAGCTCGTCCGTCGAGGCCGGCTGGGAAACGGCGTTCGAAAGCGTGCTGCGCGAACGCGTCGAGAGCGTCGAGGTCGGCCGGCTCGACGTCGTCGGCGGTTTCGCCGCCAACACCCCGCCGGCGCGCGTTGCGTTCTATTCCACGAACGCGGCCGTGGCGCGCGACAGCGGGCACCTTCCGGGATTCGGCCGCCTGGGCGACCTCGTCCGCGGGCACGACGCCGCGCTGTCGGCGGTGCTGTCGGACTGGCTCGCGAACGCCTACGTCGCCCCGGACCTCGCCACGGCCCTGGCCGCGCGCGAGCAGTTGCCGCCCGGCGGACAGTTCGTCCTGAAGGCAGGCCACGTGGTGTCGCGCTACGGCGTGCGCTTCTTCGCCTCCGACAACCCGAAGTCCGGCCTGCTGGCCCGCCGGCTCGAGATCGAGAACCTCGACAAGGAGATCCGCGCGCAACGGCTGATCGTCGAGGAGGCGACCGCGGCCGTGGCGCGGGCGGAGTCCGCGCTGCGCCAGGCGCAGGAGGCCCAGCAGGCGTCCCGCCGCGAGGTGGAGCGGCTGCGCAACCAGGCGCACGCCGCGCAGCTCGAAGCGGTGCGCCTCGGCGAGTTGATCGACCGCGTCAGGCACCGCAGTGGCCAGATCGAAGGCGAACTGGCGGAGATCGAGGCCCAGGACCGCGAGCTGCGCAGCCATCGCGGCGACGCGGATACGCGCTTCGAGCAGCTCGACGCCGAGCTGGCGACGCACCACGAGAAGGTCGAGGGCGCCCGGGTCGCGTACGAGCAGGCCGACCAGGCCCTGCGCGGCGCGCGCGACGACCAGCGCGCGCTCGAGTCGGCGCGGCAGCAACTGGAGTTCGCGCTGACGTCGAACCGCGAGCGGCAGCGCGACGTCGAGCACGCCGCCGAGACGGCCCGCAACGAGGCCGAGCGCCTCGAGGTCGACATCGCCGGCGCGACCGCCGAACTGGCCCGGCTCGACGACAGCGCCGCCCGCGCCGGCCTCGACACCTGGCTCGCGCAGCGTTCGACCGCGGACGAAGGCCTGCGCGAGGCGCGCAGCCGGATGGACGAGCTGGCGCAGCAGTTGAAGGCGACCGACGAGAAGCGGATGACGCTCGAGCGCGAGGTCCAGCCGCGCCGCGACAAGCTCATGGAGCTGCAGCTGAAGGAGCAGGCGGCGCGCCTGTCCGCCGAGCAATTCGCGCAGCAGCTGGCCGAAGCGAAGGCCGACGAGGCCGCGCTCGAGGCCAGGCTGACGCCGCAGATGAAGGGCAATGCGCTGCAGGCCGAGATCACGCGGCTGGCCGAGGAGATCGCCGCGCTCGGCGCGGTCAACCTCGCGGCCCTCGAGGAGCTGACCACGTCGCGCGAGCGGAAGTCCTTCCTCGACGCCCAGTCGACGGACCTGACTGCGGCGATCACCACCCTCGAAGACGCGATCCGCAAGATCGACCGCGAGACGCGCGAGATGCTGCAGCAGACCTTCGACCAGGTCAACGCGCAGTTCGGCCTGCTGTTCCCGACGCTGTTCGGCGGCGGCGAGGCGCGGCTGATCATGACCGGCGAGGAAATCCTGGACGCCGGCGTGCAGGTGATGGCGCAGCCGCCGGGCAAGCGCAACAGCACGATCCACCTGCTGTCCGGCGGCGAGAAGGCGCTGACCGCCACGGCGCTGGTGTTCGCGCTGTTCAAGCTCAATCCGGCGCCGTTCTGCCTGCTCGACGAGGTCGACGCGCCGCTCGACGACGCCAACACGGACCGCTTCTGCAGGCTGGTGCAGTCCATGACGGACAACACGCAGTTCCTCTTCATCACGCACAACAAGATCGCGATGGAGATGGCGCAGCAGCTGATCGGCGTCACGATGCAGGAGCAGGGCGTGTCGCGCATCGTGGCGGTCGACATCGACAGCGCGGTCCGGCTGACGGCCGAGGCGGCCTAGCCAGGGCGATGAACAACCTCCACCTCGTGCTGCTGGCGGTCGGAGCCGCGCTGCTCGTGGCGCTCTTCGCCTACAACAAGTGGCAGGAGCGACAGGCGCTGAAGCGCCTGAACGCGTCCATGCGCGAAGGCGTCGGCGACGCACTGCTCGGCGAAGCGGCGCCGGTCCGCCGCGCGGCGTCGCGCATCGAGCCGCGGCTCGACGTCGGCGCGGGGGAGGAGTCCAGCGAGCCGCAGGCCCACGCGCAGGGCGCAGAGCCCGGCGACCTCGCGGCCCCCAACGGCGCGCCGCACGTCGACGGCTGGATGGAGGACCCGCTGCTCGACTTCGTGCTCGAGCTGCGCTGCAACCACGCGTTCGACGGCGTGGCCGCGCTCGAGGCGCGCGCCCAGCTCGATCGCCTGGCGCTGCCGCTGCCGACGCACCTCGCGGTGTGGGACCCGAAGGCGCAGCACTGGACCGCGCCCGACCGCTTCGGCTTCTACTCGGAGCTGCTGGCGTCCGTGCAGATGGCGACGCGGCGGCAGGTCCTGAGCGAGATCGAGGCGTCGCACTTCGTGTCGGCCGCGCAGCAGATCGCGCTTGCCATCGACGCCGACTTCGATGCCCCGGAGATGGGCCGGCTGGTCGCGCAGGCGGCCGAGCTCGACGCCTTGTGCGCCCGGTTCGACGTGCAGATCACCCTGACGCTCGAGGCGCAGGGCGGACCGATGGACGGGGCGGTCGTCAGCGCCGCTGCCGGGGACGCCGGGTTCGTCGCGGCGCGGCCGGGCCAGTGGCTGAAGCGCGATGGCCAGGGACGCCTGCTGTCGACGCTCACGGCGACGTCGCTGCTGGCCGACCGGCTTGCGCTGACCCTCGACGTCCCGCTTGCGCCAGGCGACCGCGAGTCGCTGGGTGCGCTGTTCACCGCCGCGCACCAGCTCGCCGCGCGCCTCAATGCCCGCATCGTCGACGACAACGGACGTCCGGTCGATGCGGACGCGCAGGGCACGATCGGCGCCGAACTCGAGAAGCTGTACGGCGAGATGCGCGCGGCCGGCATCGAGCCGGGCGGACCGCGCGCGCAACGCCTCTACGCCGCCGCCTGACGATGGCGGGCGCCACGCCCTCATCGTCTTCATCGCCGGCCGACGAAGCGCGCGCGCTGCGCGCCGCCATCCAGCAGGCCAATCACGCCTACTACGTGCTCGACGCGCCGGTGATGCCGGACGCGGAGTACGACCGGCTGTTCCAGCGCCTGCAGCAACTCGAGGCCGCGCATCCCGGCCTGCGCACGCCGGATTCGCCGACACAGCGGGTGGGCGCCGCGCCGCGGCCCGACCTGCCGGAGGTCCGGCACGTCGTGCCGATGCTGTCGATCCGGACCGAGACCGACTCGGGCCCGACCGGCGCGCACGCGTTCGACGCGCGCATACGCCGCGAGCTGAAGCTCGGACCCGACGATCCCCCGGTGGAGTACTCGGCGGAACTGAAGTTCGACGGGCTAGCGGTCAGCCTCCGCTACGAGGACGGCGTGCTGGTGCGCGCGGCGACGCGCGGCGACGGTGAAGTCGGGGAGGACGTGACGCCGAACGTGCGCACGGTCCGCTCGATCCCGCTGCGCCTGCAGGCGTTCGACGCTGCCGTGCTCGAGGTGCGGGGCGAGGTCTTCATGCGGCGCGACGAGTTCGAGCGGCTGAACGAACGCCGCCGTGCCGCCGACGAAAAGGTCTTCGTGAACCCGCGCAACGCGGCGGCGGGGTTCCTGCGGCAGCTCGACTCGCGCGTCACGGCCTCCCGCAACCTGTCCTTCTACTGCTATGGCCTCGGCGACGTCGACGGCTGGAACGTGCCGCCGACCCACAGCGCCGTGCTGGACGCGCTCGAGTCGATGGGATTGCCGGTCGCGGCCGATCGCACGGTGGCGCGCGGCGCCGACGAACTGGTCGCCTTCCATGCGGCGGTCGCGGCGAAGCGCGACCGGCTGCCGTTCGACATCGACGGCGTCGTCTACAAGGTCAATTCGCTCGAACTGCAGCGGGCGCTGGGCTTCGTGTCGCGCGAGCCGCGCTGGGCGGTGGCGCACAAGTATCCGCCGCAGGAGGAAGTGACCCAGGTGCTGGGCATCGACGTGCAGGTGGGCCGCACCGGGAAGATCACGCCCGTCGCGCGGCTCGCGCCGGTCTTCGTCGGCGGCGTGACGGTCAGCAACGCGACCCTGCACAACGAGGACTACATCCGGACGCTCGACCTGATGATCGGCGACACGGTCACGGTGCGCCGCGCGGGCGACGTCATCCCGCAGGTCGTCGCCGTGCTGCCGCAGCGCCGCCCCCGCGACGCGCGCGCGTTCACGATGCCGACGGCCTGCCCGGTGTGCGGATCGGGCGTGGCGCGCGACGAGGAGGAGAAGGACCTGCGCTGCACCGGCGGGCTGTTCTGCCCGGCGCAGCGCAAGCAGGCGCTGCTGCACTTCGCCGGGCGCCGCGCGCTGGACATCGAAGGCGTCGGCGACAAGCTCGTCGAGCAGCTGGTCGATGCGGATCTCGTCCGCACGCCGGCCGACCTGTTCCGGCTCGACCTCGGCACGCTCGAACGGCTCGAGCGCATGGGGCGGAAGTCGGCCGAGAACATCCTGAAGGCGCTCGATCGCGCGCGGTCCACCACGCTGGAGCGCTTCGTCTACGCGCTCGGCATCCGGCATGTGGGCGAGTCCACGGCGCGCGACCTGGCGCGTCACTTCGGCGCCCTCGAACCGCTGTTGCAGGCGCCCGAGGAGGAACTGCTGGCCGTGCCCGACGTCGGGCCGGTGGTCGCTTCCTCCATCGCCCGCTTCTTTGCCGAGCCGCACAACCGGGAGGTCATCGCGCAGTTGCGCGCCGCCGGCGTGCACTGGCGGGACGGCGCGCCGCAGCGCGTGGCCGCGGGGCCGCTGGCCGGCAGGACGTTCGTGCTGACCGGTACGCTGCCGCACTGGACGCGCGACGAGGCGAAAGACCGGATCGAGGCGGCCGGCGGCAAGGTCGCCGGATCGGTGTCGGGCAAGACCGACTACGTGGTGGCCGGTGAAGAGGCGGGCAGCAAGCTCGACAAGGCGCGCGCCCTCGGCGTGGCGGTGATCGACGAAGCAGGGCTCAGGCGGCTACTGGAGGACTAGGTGTACGCAATCATCGGCGGCAGCGGGTTGGCGAAGCTCACGGCGCTCGAGTCGCCGCGGCGGCAGGTCATGCGCACGCCGTACGGCGAGCCGTCCGGCGCGCTGACGTTCGGCCGCCTCGGCGGCGCCGACGTCGTCTTCCTCGCGCGGCACGGCTACGGCCACACGCTCGCACCGCACGAGATCAACTACCGCGCGAACATCTGGGCGCTCAAGGAACTGAAGGTCGACGGCATCGTCTCGGTCGCCACCGTGGGCGGCATCCGCGCCGACCTCGGCCCGGGGGTGCTCGTGCTGCCGGACCAGATCATCGACTACACGCACAGTCGCAAGGCCACCTTCTTCGAGGGATCGGAGACCCCGGTCATCCACGTCGACTTCACCCTCCCGTACTCGGCGCCGTTGCGCGCGGCGCTGCTCGCCGCGGCCGCGCGCTGCGGCGAGCCTCTCGTCGACGGCGGCGTCTACGCCTGCACGCAGGGCCCGCGCCTCGAAACGGCGGCCGAGATCGAGCGGATCGCGCGCGACGGCGGCGACATGGTCGGCATGACCGGCATGCCCGAAGCGGTGCTCGCGCGCGAAGCCGGCCTCGCGTACGCGACGCTGGGCGTGGTGGTCAACCACGCGGCGGGACGCGGCAGCAGCAAGGAAGCGATCCTGCTCGAGGAACTCGACCGCGTGATGAGCGTGACGGTGACGCGCGCGGTGCGCATCCTGATGGCCTTCGTCGGCGGGGCGTGCGCATGATTCGCGACATCCTTCGCATGGGCGACCCGCGCCTGCTGCGCGTCTCCGAACCCGTTCGCGACTTCGGCGCGCCCGAGCTGCGCGCGCTGGTCGACGACATGTTCGAGACCATGCACGCGGCCAACGGCGCCGGGCTCGCGGCCCCGCAGATCGGCGTGCCGCTGCGCGTCGTGATCTTCGGCTACGCCGATCCGGCGATGCGCAACCCGCGCTATCCGGACGCCGATCCGGTGCCGCAGACGATCCTGGTCAATCCGGTGCTGGAGCCGCTGACCGACGAAATCGAGGACGGCTGGGAAGGCTGCCTGTCGGTGCCCGGACTGCGCGGTGTCGTTCCGCGGGTCAGGAAGCTGCGCTACGCCGGCTTCGACCTCGAAGGACGGCGGATCGAGCGCATCGCCGAGGGATTCCACGCGCGCGTCGTGCAGCACGAGTGCGACCACCTCGACGGCATCCTGTACCCGATGCGCATGCCGGACCTCTCGCGGCTCGGCTTCACCGACGTCCTCTTTCCCGAACTCGCGGGGCAGCCGGACGACTAGGGCGCGATCGCCTCGAGCAGGTCGCCCTCGATCTCCAGCTGGGTCTTGGCGTCGCTGAGTTCCGCTCCCGAGATCAGGAACACGTCCTCGGCGCGTTCGCCGAGCGTCAGCACCTTCGCGGTGTGGACATTGATCCGGTGCTGCGCCAGCACGCGCGCGATCGAGTACAGCAGGCCGACCCGGTCGGTGGCCGTGACCGTCAGCAGGTAGAGCGATCCGCGCTCGTCCGGCAGCAGGTGCACGCCGGGCGCGACCGGGAAGTGACGCGACTGCCGCGACATGCGTCCCTTCACCGGGACCGGCAGTTCGTGCTGCACGCCGATCCAGTCCGCGAGCTCGTGTTCGACCTGGCTCAGCAGCTCGCGGTAGTGATGCCCGCGGCCGTGGTCGGTGATGAGGAAGGTGTCGAGCGCGTAGCCGTGGCGCGTAGTGTGGATGCGGGCGTCGAGGATGCTGAGGTTGCGGCTGTCGAAGTAGCCGCAGACGCGCGCGAACAGGTCCTTCTGGTCCTTCACGTAGATCAGCACCTCGGCGCCTTCGCCGATCCGCGCCAGCCGCGCGCGCACGACCGGCTTCGCGGTGTTGACGCGGGAGAACAGCGAGCGCGTGTGCCAGGCGATGTCCTGCGCGCTGTGGCGCAGGAAGTAGACGATGTCGAACTGGTCCCACAGCTCGTTGCGGGCGTCGTCCGACAGGCCGTACAGCCGCAGTATGTGCAGCGCTTCCTGCTTGCGGCCCTCGAGGACGGCCGAGGCGGCCACGGTGCCGCCGCCGAGCAGCCGCCGGGTCGAGCGGAACAGGTCCTCGATCAGCTTGCCCTTCCACGCATTCCACACCTTCGGGCTCGTGCCGCGGATGTCGGCGACCGTCAGCAGGTACAGCGCGACCAGCCAGCGCTCGGACTGCACCACGTCGGCGAAGCCGCGGATCACCGCTTCGTCGGCGAGGTCCTGCTTCTGCGCGACCTGCGACATGGTCAGGTGGTGCTTCACCAGGAACGCGACGAGGTCGGTGTCGTGTCGGTCCAGTCCGTGCTCGCGGCAGAAGCGACGGGCATCCCGCGCGCCGAGCTCGCTGTGGTCGCCGCCGCGCCCCTTGGCGATGTCGTGGAAGAGCGCCGCGATGTACAGCAGCCACGGCTTGTCGAAGTCGGCGATCAGCTGGCTGCAGAGCGGGTACTCGTGCGCATGCTCGGCGAGCGAGAAGCGGCGCAGGTTGCGCAGCACCTGGATGATGTGCTGGTCGACGGTGTAGACGTGGAACAGGTCGTGCTGCATCTGGCCGACGATGCGGCGGAACACGGGCAGGTAGCGGCCGAGCACCGACAGCTGGTTCATCCGGCGCAGCTCGTGCAGCACGCCCTTCGGCTGCTGCAGCAGTTCGAGGAAGGTCGCGCGGTTGCGCGGGTCGCGGCGGTACGCGCCGTCGATCGACACGCGCGCGTGCCACAGCGCCCGCATGAGCCGCGGCGACATGCCCTTGAGTTCCTGGTGCTGCGCCTTCAGGAGGAAGGCGCGCAGGATGCCGTTCGGGTCGCGCGCGAGCGCCGCCTCGTCCTCGATGTCGAGCAGCTCGCTGCGCGCCACGAACGTCGCGTCGATCGCGACCCCGGGCTCGTCGTCGCGATGGAGCATCCGCTGCTCGATGTTCAGCAGGACCGCGGTGTTCATCTGCGTGATCACCTTCGCCGCGCGGTAGTAGTGCTGCATCAGCAGCTCGCTGGCGCGCTTGCCGGCCGTCGGCTGGAAGCCCGCCTGCTGCGCGACGGCGTTCTGCACGTCGAACACGAGCCGGTCCTCGCGGCGCCCGGTGACGAGGTGAAGGCGCGCGCGGATCTCCTTCACGCGGCGTTCCGAGAGCCGGATGATGTTCGCCTCGGCCGCGGTCAGCAGCCCGCGGCGCGCGAGCTCGGACCAGTGGGTGCCGTAGCCGGCCGCGCGGGCGATCCACAGCACGACGTGGAGGTCGCGCAGGCCGCCGGGACTCTCCTTGACGTTCGGCTCGAGGCTGTACGGCGTCTCGTTGTACTTCGTGTGGCGCTGCTGCTGCTCGAGCACCTTCGCCCGGTAGTACGCCTCGCGGTCGACGACGTCGACCACCGCGCGCGAGAAGGTCTCGAAGTGGCGCCGCGAGCCGGCGATCAGCCGGGACTCGAGCATCGACGTCAGCACGGTCACGTCGCGCCCGGCTTCCTCGTGGCACTCCTGCAGCGTCCGCACGCTGTGGCCGGGCGCGAGCCCCAGGTCCCACAGCAGCCCCACCAGGTTCTCGATCGTGGCGCGGTCGGCCTCGTTGGGCGCCTGCTTCAGCAGGATCAGGATGTCGACGTCGGAGTGGGGGAAGAGTTCGCCCCGGCCGTAGCCGCCGACGGCGATGAGCGTGGCACGCCGGGTGATGCCGCTCGATTCCGCAACCTCGCGCAGCAGATGGTCGGCGGCGCGGGCGAGCCCGTGCAGCAGCGCGTCGACCGAGCCGCCGGCGTTGAACTTCGCGATGAGGGCGTCGCGTTCCTGCCGCAGCCGGTCGCGCAGCTTGAACGCGCCATCGTTCATCGGTTCACGCAGTCGCCGGCTCGGACGACGCGCGCTCGACGAATGCGGGGGGCGGCGGGGAGCCGGCCGACACCGTGAGCACCTCGTACCCGGTCGGCGTGACCAGGACCGTGTGCTCCCACTGCGCCGACAGGCTGTGGTCCTTCGTCACGATCGTCCAGCCGTCGGCCAGTTCCTTGATCTCGCGGCGGCCGGCGTTGATCATGGGCTCGACGGTGAAGATCATGCCGGCGGCCAGCCTTTCGAGCGTGCCCGGCTTGCCGTAGTGAAGGATCTGGGGCTCCTCGTGGAACTTGCGGCCGATGCCGTGGCCGCAGAATTCGCGCACGACGCTGAAGCCGTTCTTCTCGGCATGCGTCTGGATCGCGTGGCCGATGTCGCCGATCGTCGCGCCGGGGCGCACCTGCTGGATGCCCAGCCACATGCACTCGTACGTGACCTCGGACAGCCGGCGCGCGCCGATCGAAGGATCGCCGATGAAGAACATCCGGCTCGTGTCGCCGTGGTAACCGTCCTTGATGACGGTGATGTCGATGTTCAGGACGTCGCCGTTCTTCAGGACCCGGTCGCCCGGGATGCCGTGGCAGACCTGGTGGTTGATCGAGGTGCAGATCGACTTCGGGAACGGCCGGTAACCCGGCGGGGCGTAGTTCAGGGGGGCCGGCACGGTTCCCTGCACGCCCACCATGTACTCGTGGCACAGCCGGTCCAGTTCGCCGGTGGTGATGCCGGCCCGGACGTGGGGGGCGATGAAGTCGAGCACTTCGGCGGCCAGGCGGCCGGCCAGGCGCATGCCCTCGATGTCCGCGGGAGTTTTGATGACGATGGGCATGGTGGGGGACGGAGCCTCGGTTGAGTGCGGCGCGCAAAGGTGGCTATAATATCGGGCTGTCTCGGCGCTTGAAAAATCAAGCACTTGGGAAAACCGTGCCGCACCGGACGCCAGGCTGTCCGGCGCATGTTCGGTTCACCCGGGTTCCACCCCGGGTCGAGGCAGAAATCGCGCGCAGCGCCACCAAGGTGCGGAGTCAGGTGACTTCGCCTCGGCGCATGCGCAGGACCCAACCTTGGAGAGGAAAGTCATGTCCGTGACCATGCGTGAGATGCTGGAGGCCGGTGTTCATTTCGGCCACCAGACCCGGTTCTGGAACCCGAAGATGGCGCCGTTCATCTTCGGTCACCGCAACAAGATCCACATCATCAACCTCGAGCGCACCCTGGACCAGTTCCAGGCGGCGACGAAGTTCGTGCGCCAGCTGACCACGAACCGCGGCACCATCCTCATGGTCGGCACCAAGCGCCAGGCGCGCGACACCATCGTCGAGGAAGCGAAGCGCTGCGGCATGCCGTTCGTCGACCAGCGCTGGCTGGGCGGCATGCTGACGAACTTCAAGACCGTCAAGGTCTCGATCAAGCGCCTGAAGGAGATGGAGCAGATCCTCTCCGAGAACGGCACCGAGCGCATGACCAAGAAGGAAGCGCTCGACTTCCATCGCGAAGTCGAGAAGCTCAACAAGTCGATCGGCGGCATCAAGGACATGAACGCGCTGCCCGACGCGCTGTTCGTGATCGACGTCGGCTATCACAAGATCGCGATCCAGGAAGCCGCGAAGCTCGGCATTCCGGTGGTCGCCATCGTCGACACCAACCACTCCCCCGAGAACATCGCCTACGTGATTCCGGGCAATGACGATTCCAGCCGCGCGGTCCGCCTGTACGCGCGCGGGATCGCCGACGCGGTGCTCGAGGGCAAGGCCGCCGCGCTGGCGGGCGTGGTCCAGGCGGTCACCGGCGGCGACGAGGAGTTCGTCGAAGTCAGCGAAGGCCAGGAGTAGGCCCGGCGCGCACGGCCGGACGGCAACGAAGGGGCGCAAGCCCCTTTTTTGCGCGGACGGGACCGAGGCCGGAAGACAGGGGCGGAAGTCAGGGCCCGAGATCAACGACAGCAGCAACGAGAGAACAGCGGGAGCAGTCAATGGCGGAAATCACCGCATCGATGGTGAAGGAACTGCGCGAGAAGACCGACGCGCCGATGATGGAATGCAAGAAGGCGCTGGCCGAGGCCGGCGGCGACATGGCCAAGGCCGAGGAGATCCTCCGGGTCAAGCTGGGCAACAAGGCGACGAAGGCGGCCTCGCGGATCGCGGCCGAAGGCGTGGTCGCGATCAACATCGACGCGGGCGGCAAGACCGGCGCGATCGTCGAGGTCAACTCCGAGACCGACTTCGTCGCGAAGAACGACGACTTCATCAGGTTCGCGAAGGACCTCGCGGCGCTCGTCGTCGCGAAGAACCCGGCCGACGTGGCCGCGCTGTCGGCGATGCCGCTCGGCGACGGCACGGTCGAGACGACGCGCACCGCGCTGGTCGGCAAGATCGGCGAGAACATCAACGTGCGTCGCTTCGCCCGCCTGCAGGCGCAGGGCGCGCTGGCCCACTACGTGCACGGCGGCAGCAAGATCGGCGTGCTGCTCGACTTCACGGGCGGGACTGCCGAACTGGGCCGCGACATCGCGATGCACATCGCCGCCTCCAAGCCGAAGGCGCTGGACGCCACCGGCGTGCCCGCGGACCTGCTCGAAACCGAGCGGCGCATCGCGGTCGAGAAGGCGCGCGAAGCGGGCAAGCCCGAAGCGATGCTGGACAAGATCGCCGAGGGCACCGTGCAGAAGTACCTGAAGGAAGTGACGTTGCTGGGCCAGGTGTTCGTCAAGGCCGAGGACGGCAAGCAGACGATCGAGCAGCTGCTGAAGGCCAGGGGCGCGAACGTCAACGGCTTCGCGCTGTACGTGGTGGGCGAGGGGATCGAGAAGAAGCAGAGCGACTTCGCCGCCGAAGTGGCCGCCGCGGCCGCGACGCGCGGCTGATTTCCGCGCGAGCGGGGGAGAGCCGATGACTGCAGCGAGCGGTGCCGCCTATCGGCGGGTCCTGCTGAAACTGTCGGGCGAGGCCCTGATGGGCGACGACGCCTTCGGCATCAACCGGGCGACGGTCGAGTCGATGGTCACCGACATCGGCGAAGTGGTCCACCTCGGCGTGGAGCTCGCCATCGTGATCGGCGGCGGCAACATCTTCCGCGGCGTCGCGCTCGGCGCCGCGGGGATGGATCGCGCCACCGCGGACTACATGGGCATGATGGCGACCATCATGAACGCGATGGCGCTGCAGGACGCGATGCGCCGGGCGGGCGTCGAGGCGCGGGTGCAGTCGGCGCTCAACATCGAGCAGGTGGTGGAGCCATACATCCGTCCCAAGGCGCTGCGCTACCTCGAGGAAGGGCGCGTCGTCATCTTCGCGGCCGGGACCGGCAATCCGTTCTTCACGACCGACACGGCGGCCGCGCTGCGCGGCTCCGAGGTCGGCGCGCAGATCGTGCTGAAGGCGACCAAGGTGGACGGCGTGTACTCCGCGGACCCCCGAAAGGATCCGGACGCGACCCGCTACTCGACGATCACCTTCGACGAGGCGCTCGCGCGCAACCTGCAGATCATGGACGCCACCGCCTTCGCGCTGTGCCGGGCCCAGCGCCTGCCGATCAAGGTTTTCAACATCACGAAACCCGGCGCGCTGAAGCGCGTGGTGATGGGCGAGGACGAAGGCACCCTCGTCCACGTATGACGGTCTCGCCTGCAAGGAGACAAGAGTGAACATCGCAGAGATCCAGAAATCGACCGAGCAGAAGATGCAGAAGTCGTTGGAGGCGCTTAAGCACGACTACGCCAAGGTGCGCACCGGGCGGGCCCACATCGGCCTGCTGGACCACATCACCGTGGACTACTACGGCTCGATGGTCCCGCTGTCGCAGGTGGCGCAGGTTGGCCTCGGCGACGCCCGCACGATCACCGTGCAGCCGTGGGAGAAGAAGATGGTCCCGGTCGTCGAGAAGGCGATCCGCGACTCCGACCTCGGCCTGAACCCGGCCACGAGCGGCGACGTCGTGCGCGTTCCGATGCCGCCCCTGACCGAGCAGCGCCGCAAGGAGCTCGTCAAGGTCGTGAAGCACGAGGGCGAGAACGCGAAGGTCGCCGTCCGCAACCTGCGCCGCGACGCGAACAACCACGTCAAGGAGCTGCTGAAGGCCAAGCAGGTGTCCGAGGACGAGGACCGCCGCGCCGAGGAAACGATCCAGAAGCTGACCGACCGCTACGTGGCGGAGATCGACAAGCTGATCGCCGAGAAGGAAAAGGAAGTCATGACGGTTTAGGGCCCGTCAGGACTTGGATCGCACATGCGCGAGCCAAGCGTTGATTGCCCCTAGTGCCGCCGACGGCCCGGACCGCGCTCATGACCCGCACTCCCCAGACTGCCGTCGATGTCCCGGCGCCGCCCGTGCCGCGGCACGTGGCGATCATCATGGACGGCAACGGCCGCTGGGCGAAGGCCCGGGGCAAGCCGCGCGTGTTCGGGCATACCCGCGGCGTCGACGCCGTGCGCGCGTCGCTGCAGGCGTGCGGGGAACGCGGCATCGAGTACCTGACGCTGTTCGCGTTCAGCTCCGAGAACTGGCGCCGTCCCGCCGACGAGGTCTCGACGCTGATGAAGCTGTTCGTCAGCGCGCTGCGGCGCGAGGTCAACAAGCTGGTCGAGCTCGGCGTCCGGATGCGCGTGGTCGGCGACGTGTCGGCCTTCGACGCGGAGCTGCGCAACCTGATCGCCGAGTCGGAGCAGAAGACGGAGCGCAACGCCAAGCTGCACCTGACGATCTGCGCCAACTACGGAGGCCGCTGGGACATCGCGCAGGCCGCACGCCGCGCGGCGGAGGTGAGCGCCGCGGAGGGGTCGGGCAGCCTGACCGAGGAAGGCATCGCGCGGCACCTCGCGCTGTCGTTCGCGCCCGATCCCGACCTGCTGATCCGCACCGGCGGCGAGCGCCGCATCAGCAACTTCCTGCTGTGGCAGCTTGCCTATTCCGAGCTGCACTTCACCGACGTCCTGTGGCCGGACTTCGATGCCGCCGAACTCGACCGCGCGCTGGCGTGGTACGCCACGCGGCAGCGCCGCTTCGGCATGACCGGCGAGCAGGTCGGCGTAGCGCCGGTCGCCAACGTGGCCTGAGCGCGTGCTGAAGCAGCGGGTCATCACCGCCATCGTCCTGCTCGCGCTGCTCGTCGGCGCGCTCGCATGGTCGACGATCGCGTTCGAACTCCTCGCGACGGCGATCGTCGCCGCGGCCCTCGGCGAGTGGATGCAGCTCGTCGGCTGGCCGCGCGGGCCGGCCGTGGCGGGCGCCGCCGTCTTCGGCGCCGTGCTGTTCGTCGTCGCGCTCGTGATGCCGCAGTGGGTCGAGCAGGCGCTGCTGCCGCTCAGCCTGCTCGCCACGATCGTCTGGGCGGCTGCTTGCCGTGCTGCTGCTGCGGCCCGACGCGATGTCCGTGCGCCTGCCGCGCGGCGTGTCCACCGTGCTCGCCGTGCTGATGATGTCCGCGGCCTGGTTCGCGATGGCGCACTTCCTCCGTCGAGGGCGTGGTCGTTCTGCTGTCGGTGCTGGTCATCGTCTGGGTGGCCGACACCGCGGCGTACTTCGCGGGTCGCGCCTTCGGGAAGCGCAAGCTCGCGCCGCACATCAGTCCGGGCAAGACGTGGGCGGGCGTGGTCGGGGCGGTCGTTGCCGTCATCGGCGTCGCAGTCATCGCGCACCTGGTGGCGCCGGACGCCGCCCCTGCTGTCCAACCGCCTGCTCGCCACGCTCGGCGTCGTGGGCGCCGTCCTGCTCGGTGCCGTCGTGCTGCTGTCGATCGTCGGCGACCTGTTCGAAAGCCTGCTGAAGCGCCAGGCCGGCGTGAAGGACAGCAGCCGCCTGCTTCCGGGCCACGGCGGCTTCTACGACCGTATCGACGCCTTGCTGCCGACGCTGCCGCTCGCCGCGCTGCTCGAATGGATCGCGCGATGAAGGCCGTGACCATCCTCGGCGCCACCGGGTCGATCGGTACCAGCGCGCTCGACGTCATCGCCCGCCATCCCGAGCGCTATCGCGTGCATGCGCTGACCGCGCAGAGCAACGTGGCCGCCCTGGCGGATCTCGCCCTGCATTTCGACCCCGAGGTGGTCGTCATCGGCGACGCTTCGCTCGAAGGAAGCCTGCGCGAGGCCTTGCGGGAGCGGGGAGCGAGGGCGCGCGTTGCGGGCGGCCGCGACGCCCTGGTCGACGTGGCGCGCGCACCGGAGGTCGACGCGGTGCTCGCCGCCATCGTCGGCGCCGCCGGCCTCGTGCCGACACTGGCGGCCGCCGAGGCGGGCAAGCGCCTGATGCTGGCGAACAAGGAAGCGATCGTCAGCGCCGGCGCGCTGCTGATGGCCGCGGTGCGGCGCGGCGGGGCCGAACTGCTGCCCGTCGACAGCGAACACAACGCGATCCACCAGTGCCTTGCCGGAGTGCGCGCGGCCGAACGCGACGGCGCGCGCCTGGTGCTGACCGCGTCGGGCGGCCCGTTCCGCAGCCGCCTCGACCTGGACGAAGTCACGCCCGACGAGGCGTGCGCGCATCCGAACTGGGTGATGGGCCGGAAGATCTCGGTGGACTCGGCGACCCTGATGAACAAGGGCCTCGAGGTGATCGAGGCGAGCTGGCTGTTCAACGTGCCGGTCGAGCGCATCGACGTGGTGATCCACCCGCAGAGCGTGATCCACTCGATGGTCGAGTTCCCCGACGGCTCGGTGCTGGCGCAGATGGGCACGCCCGACATGCGCACGCCGCTGGCCTACGCGCTGGCGTGGCCCGAACGGGTGACGAGCGGCGCCCAGCGCCTGGACTTCAGCCGCCTCGGGGAACTGACGTTCGAGGCGCCGGATCTCCGGCGTTTTCCCTGCCTGGGGTTTGCCTATGAAGCGTTGCGCCACGGGCGTGCGGCCAGTGCCGTACTGAACGCCGCCAACGAAGTCGCGGTCCAAGCCTTCCTCGAGGGCCGCTTGCGGTTCACCGGAATCGCGGCGACGATCGAACGCGTCCTCGAGGCATTCGACCCGGAGCAGCCGTCCGGGATCGACGAGGTGCTGGAAATCGATCGCCGCGCGCGCGAAGTCGCGACCGGCATGCTGCCGAACCGAGGGCCTGAGCCGCAATGACGCTACTGTCGACCATCGCCGCATTCCTGATCACGCTCGGCATCCTGATCGTGGTCCACGAGTACGGCCACTACTGGGTCGCGCGCAAGTGCGGCGTGAAGGTGCTGCGGTTCTCGATCGGCTTCGGACGACCGATCAAGCGCTGGGTGCGGGGAGAAGACCGGACCGAGTGGGTGATCGCCGCCATGCCGCTCGGCGGCTACGTGCGCATGCTCGACGAGCGCGACCCGGATTGCGCCCCGGTCGCTGCCGCCGATCTGCCGCGCAGCTTCAACCGCCAGTCGGTGTGGAAGCGCATCGCCATCGTGCTCGCCGGTCCCGCGGCCAACCTGCTGCTCGCGATCGCCGTCTACTGGCTGCTGAACGTCGTCGGCGTGATGGAACCCCAGGCGCTGCTCGGCCCGCCGCCGTCCGCCACCGCGGCCTCGCGGGCCGGCGTCGCGGCCGGCGACCGCGTGATCGACGTCGACGGCGAGCCGGTACGGTCGTGGAACGAACTGCGGTGGGTGCTGCTGCAGCGTGCGGTCGGGACCAGGCCGATCGAACTGGAGGTGGAGAGCGCCGACACGTCGCGCCGCACCCTCACGCTGGATGCTTCGGGCGTCGCCACCAAGGAACTCGACGGCGACGTCATCGCGCGGCTCGGCATCGTGCCGTACAGCGGGCCGCCGCGCGTCGGCCGTGTCGCGGACGGCAGCGCGGCCGCGGAGGCCGGCCTGCTCGCCGGCGACCGCATCGTTGCCGCCGGCGGTGACCCGATCGCTTCGGCGCGTGCCCTGATCGAGCGGGTGCGAGCGTCTGCCGAGAAGCCGCTGGAACTGACGGTCGAGCGCGAGGGGCAAACGGTCCGGATCCGCGTGACGCCGACCCGCGTGACCGACGAAACCGGCCAGTCGTTCGGGCGCATGGGCGCGGAACTGAGCGATCGTCCGCCGCTGATCAAGGTGCAGTACGGTCCGGTCGAGAGCATCGGAATCGCCGCCGGGAAGACGGTCGACACCGCCGTGTTCTCGCTGAAGATGCTGGGCAAGATGGTGACCGGCGAGGCATCGTGGAAGAACCTCTCCGGACCGGTCACGATCGCCGACTACGCGGGGCAGACCGCGCGCATCGGCCTGGCCGCGTTCCTGAGCTTTCTCGCTCTCGTTTCGATCAGCCTCGCGGTGCTCAACCTGCTGCCCATTCCGATGCTCGACGGAGGGCACTTACTGTATTATTTGATCGAGATTCTCAAGGGCAGCCCGCCAGCGGAGTGGGTCGTCGAGTGGGGCCAGCGTGCCGGGGTTGCACTGCTCGGACTGCTGACGATGCTGGCGCTCTACAACGACTTGATCCGGCTGCTCTCCTGATCTGCACCCACGCCTTCGTACTGGAACCGGAAGTTGAATCGTCGCGTGTCTACTCGGCGCCGCGTGCATGCAGTCCTGCGCCGCGTTGCCGCCGCGGTGGTGGCTGCGTACTGCGTCAACGCCATGGCGCAGGAATTCACGGTCCGCGACATCCGTGTCGAGGGCGTGCAGCGCACTGAGGCCGGAACGGTCTTCAGCTACCTGCCGGTGCGCGTCGGCGACCGCTTCGATCCGGAGCGTGGCTCGCAGGCCATTCGCGCGCTGTATGCCAGCGGACTCTTCAAGGACGTGAGGCTCGAGGTCGACGGCGACGTGCTGGTCGTCCTGGTCGAGGAGCGTCCGTCCGTTGCGGCCGTCGAACTGTCCGGCGTCAAGGAGTTCGACAAGGACCAGGTGATCAAGTCCCTGCGTGAAGTCGGCCTCACGGAGGGCCGCATCTTCGACCGCGCGCTGCTGGAGCGCTCCGAGCAGGAACTGCGGCGCCAGTACCTGTCGCGCGGCCTGTACGGCGTCGAGGTCAAGACGACGGTGACGCCGATCGAGCGCAACCGCGTCAACGTGTCGATGGTCGTGAACGAGGGCGACATCGCCCGCATCCGGTCGATCACGTTCACGGGCAACAGCGTCTTCAGCGATTCGACGCTGCGCGGCGCGATGGAACTGTCGACGCCCAACTGGCTGTCCTGGTACACCAAGCGCGACCAGTATTCGCGGCAGAAGCTCGGCGCCGACCTCGAGTCGATCCGTTCCTTCTACCTCAACCGTGGTTTCCTCGACTTCCGCATCGAGTCGACCCAGGTCTCGATCAGCCCGGACAAGAACGACATCTTCATCAACGTCAACCTGTTCGAGGGCGAGCGCTACACGGTGTCCGGCGTCAAGCTGTCGGGCGAGCTGCTCGGGCTCGAGGAAGAACTGAACGCCCTGATCGACGTGAAGCCCGGCGAGACGTTCAATGCCGAGAGGCTCAACGCGGTCGCCAAGCGCATCACCGACCGGATGGCGACCCTCGGCTACGCGTTCGCCACGGCCAACCCGATGCCGGAGCCGGACAAGGAAAACCGCACGGTCGCGTTCACCATCGTGGTTGACCCCGGCCGCCGCGTGTACGTGCGCCGCGTGAACATCGGCGGGAATTCGCGAACGAAGGACGAGGTGATCCGGCGCGAGGTCCGGCAGTACGAGTCGGCGTGGTTCGACTCCGAGAAGGTCCGGCTGTCGCGCGACCGCATCGACCGGCTCGGCTTCTTCGAGTCGGTGAACATCGAGACGCCCGCCGTGCCGAGCGCGCCCGACCAGGTCGACGTCAACGTCACGGTCAAGGAGCGCGCGACCGGGAACATCCAGATCGGCGCCGGCTACTCGAGCACGGAAGGGCTGGTGCTCACCGCCGGCCTGTCGCAGCAGAACCTGTTCGGCACCGGCAACGCCCTGTCGCTCGAGATCAACACGAGCAAGGCGAACCGCGTCATCGCGATCACGCACACGGACCCGTACGTCACCACCGAAGGCATCAGCCGCACGGTCGAGCTGTTCGACCGCAAGTCGGACCTCGCCGAACTCGGCCTGTCGAGCGTGGGCTACTCCACGCGGGGCGCGGGGCTGGTGTACGGCGTTCCGTTCACCGAGTACGACCGGGTCTTCTTCGGCCTGCGCTGGGAGAACACGACGATCGACCTGACGCCGTTCTCGCCGATCCGCTACGTCGAGTACGTGCGCCAGTTCGGCGAGAGCACCGACACGCTGGCCTTCACCACGGGCTGGTCGCGGGACAACCGGGACAACCTGCTGGTGCCGCAGCGGGGCAACTACCAGCGGGCCTTCGCCGAGGTCGGTTTGCCCGTGCTCGACCTGCAGTACTACCGGCTCAGTTACCAGTACCAGCAGTTCTGGCCGTTGTTCAGCAAGGTCACGCTGGCCATGAACACGGAGATCGGCTACGGCGACGGTTACTCCGGCGATCCGTACCCGTTCTTCAAGAACTTCTACGTCGGCGGCATCGGCAGCGTGCGCGGCTACGACGGCGGCAGCCTCGGCCCGACGGACCTTGCCGGCAACCCGCTGGGCGGCAATCGCAGGTTCAACGCGTCGTTCGAAGCGCTGGTGCCGCTGCCTGGCGCCGACCGCACGCTTCGCGCCATGGCGTTCCTCGACATGGGCCAGGTCTGGGGACAGACGGTGCTGTGTCCGGACGGTTCGACTCCGACCTTCTCCGCGACGTCGACGGTGGTCTGCCCGACCTCAGGCAACCCGGTCTACCAGAACCAGAGAATCGACCTCGGCGACCTGCGGTATTCGGTCGGCATCGGCATCGCGTGGATATCACCCCTCGGGCCGCTGAAGCTGTCGTACGCGTATCCGATCAACAACCAGCCGGGCGACCGACTGCAGCGCTTCCAGTTCCAGATCGGAACGGGGTTCTGATATGGCAGAATCCTGCGCTTCGAAGGAGTCCGGACGATGACGAAACAGGGGGTTGCGGCGCTGGTCGCCGTCGCGTTGATGGCCTCGTCGCCACTCGCTGTCGCCCAGGAAGCGAAGATCGGGGTTGTCGTTCTCGAACGCATCCTGCGGGATTCCTCCGCCGCCAAGGCGGCTCAGCAGAAACTCGAAGCCGAGTTCTCGAAGCGGGATCGCGAACTGCAGGACATGGGCGCCCGCCTCAAGTCAGGAGCCGAGCGTTTCGAAAAGGACGCTCCGGTGATGACCGAGACGGACCGCGGGCGTCGCCAGCGCGAACTGGCCGAGCTCGACCGCGAGTTCCAGCGCAAGCAGCGCGAGTTCCGCGAGGACTTCAACCAGCGACGCAACGAAGAACTGCAGTCGATCATCGAGCGCACCAACCGCATCATCCGGCAGATGGCGGAGCAGGAGAAGTACGACCTGATCGTCCAGGAAGCGGTGTACTACAACCCCCGCATCGACATCACCGAGAAGGTCCTGCGGGTCCTGAACAACGGTCCCCGCTGAGCGCCATGGCGGCGACCGCCCAGTCGCTGGCCGAGCTGAATGCCGCCATCGGCCGCGCCAGCGGCGGGCGCCTGTCGGCGACCATCGAGGGGCCCGCCGATACCCGCATTGACGGACTCGCGCCGCTCGCCGCTGCGGGTGCCACCGATCTCGCGTTCCTCGCCAATCCCCGCTATCGCAACGACGCGCTGACGACCCGCGCCGCGGCGGTCGTGCTGTCGCCCGAGAGCGCACGGCAGCTGTCCGCCGCCGGCGAGCGACTGCCCGTGCTCGTCGTCGTCGACCAGCCGTATGCGTGGTTTGCCTACGCGGCGCAGCTGCTGCATCCCGCCGAGCCGGTGCTGCCGGGCGTGGCATCCACGGCGACGGTCGCGACATCGGCACGGGTGGATGCGACGGCGTGCATCGAGGCCGGCGCGTTCATCGGCGAGCGCGCCCTGGTCGGCGCGGGGGCGCGCATCGGAGCGGGCGCGGTGGTCGGTGCGGACGCGGTCGTCGGTTCGGGCTCGCGCCTGCACCCGCGCGCCGTCGTCCTCGACGGATGCCGGCTGGGCGAGCGCTGCATCGTGGCGAGTGGCGCCGTCATCGGCGCCGACGGCTTCGGCTTCGCGCCGCTCGACGGCCGCTGGATCAAGATTCCCCAGGCCGGCGGCGTCGTGATCGGCAACGACGTCGAGATCGGCGCCAACACGACGGTCGACCGCGGCACGATGGGCGACACCGTGATCGAGGACGGCGTCAAGCTCGACAACCAGATCCAGGTCGCGCACAACTGCTTCATCGGGGCGCACACGGTCATCGCCGGCTGCGTCGGCATCGCCGGCAGCGCGCGCATCGGCCGCGGCTGCCAGATCGGCGGCGCGGCGATGATCGCGGGCCACCTCACGATCGCCGATGGTTGCGCGATCGGGCCCGCGACGGTGGTGGTCACTTCCATCACCGAGCCGGGTCACTACAGCACCTTCCTCCCCCTGATGAAGAACCGGGACTGGCAGCGCGTTGCTGTCATCATCCGCAAGCTGGACGACCTGCGCGACCGGCTGCGGCAACTCGAGTCGCAACTGCGGCAAGGAAAGCAATCATGAAGATGGACATCCAGGAGATCATGCGGAAGCTGCCGCACCGCTATCCGTTCATCCTCGTCGACCGCGTGCTCGAGCTCGTGCCCGGCGAGCGCGTCGTTGCGCTGAAGAACGTCACGATCAACGAGCCGTTCTTCGTGGGCCACTTCCCCGGCCATCCGGTGATGCCGGGCGTGCTGATCATCGAGTCGCTGGCGCAGGCCTGCGCGATCCTTGCCTTCGTGACGCTGGAGGCGAAGGAGGGCGACGGGACGCTCTTCTACTTCGCGGGCATCGACGCGGCCCGCTTCAAGAAGCCCGTGGTCCCCGGCGACCAGCTGCGGCTCGAAGCCGAGATGGGACGCTCGAAGCGCGGCATCGCCAAGTTCACCGGTCGGGTGCTGGTGGACGGGCAGGTCGTCTGCGAGACCGAGATGCTGTGCGCGGTCCGCAAGAAGGACGAGGCCGCCTGATGGCGAAGGTCCATCCGACCGCGGTCGTCGACCCGAAGGCCGAACTCGCGGACGGCGTCGAGGTCGGCCCGTACTGCGTCATCGGCCCGAAGGTGAAGGTCGGGGCGGCCACGGTGCTCGAATCGCACGTGGTCGTGAGCGGCCGCACGACGATCGGCCGCGGCAACCGGTTCTTCCCGTTCAGCGCCATCGGCGGGGCCCCGCAGGACAAGAAGTACGCCGGCGAGGACACCGAGCTCGTCATCGGCGACGGCAACACGGTGCGCGAGCACTGCACGTTCAGCCTCGGCACCGCGCAGGGCGGCGGCGTGACCCGGGTGGGCTCCGACAACTGGATCATGGCGTCGGTGCACGTGGCGCACGACTGCATCGTCGGCGACCACACGATCCTCGCCAACAACGTGACGCTCGCCGGCCACGTGACGCTCGGCGACTGGGTGATCATCGGCGGGCTGTCCGGCGTGCACCAGTTCTGCAGGGTGGGCGCGCACGCGATGGTGGGCGGCGCCTCGGCCGTCCTGCGCGACATCCCGCCCTACGTGATCTGCAACGGCAACCCGTGCGCGCCGCACGGCATCAACACCGAGGGCCTGAAGCGGCGCGGCTTCGACGCCGACACCATCAACCTGCTGCGCCGCGCCTACAAGCTCGTGTATCGCGACGGCAAGACGGTGGCCGAGGCGGTGACGGCGCTCGACGCGCTGATCGCCGAGGCGCCTGCCTCGGCATCCGCGCTCGCGCTGCTGCGCGACTTCGTGCGCGATTCGCCCAGGGGCATCATCCGCTGATGAGCGCACCGTCCAGCCTCGCCTTCGTCGCCGGCGAGGCGTCGGGCGACCTGCTGGCGGCCGGCGTCATTGCCGAACTGAAGCGCCGCGATCCCGCGCTCGGGCTCGCCGGCGTCGGCGGCGACCGCATGATCGCCGCCGGCTTCGACGCGTGGGAGCACGTGCGCGCGCTGTCGGTGCGCGGCTACGTCGAGGTGATCCGTCACCTGCCGCGGCTGCTGCGCCTGCGCAGCGACCTGCTGCGCCGGATCACCGAACTGCGGCCGCGCGCCTTCGTCGGCGTCGACGCGCCGGACTTCAACCTCGGCCTCGAGGAGAAGCTGCGCGCGCGCGGGATCCGCGTCGTGCACATGGTGAGTCCGTCGGTGTGGGCGTGGCGGCGCGAGCGGATCGAGCAGGTGCGGCGCGCGGTCGACCGGATGCTGCTCGTCTTTCCGTTCGAGCAGGCGCTGTACGACGAGGCCGGCATCCCGGCGACGTACGTGGGGCATCCCCTCGCGGCGATGATCCCGCTCACGCCCGACGCGCCGGCGGCGCGCGCGCGGCTCGGGATCGCGCAGGAGCCGCCGCTCGTGGCGGTCCTGCCTGGTTCGCGTCCGGACGAGATCCGCTACCTCGGCACGGTGTTCGTCGCCGCGATGGCGCGGATGAAGCGCGCGATGCCGGCGCTGAACTTCGTGCTGCCGGTCGCCGACCCCTCGCTGCGCCCGCTGATCGACGCCGCGCTGCGCGAGCATCCGCAACTCGCGGCGGGCGTGGCGCTCACGGCCGGCCGGTCGCACGACTGCCTTGAAGCGTGCGACGTCGTCCTCGTGGCGAGCGGGACCGCGACCCTCGAAGCCGCGCTGTACAAGCGCCCGATGGTGATCTCGTATCGCATGCCGGCGCTGTCGGCGTGGATCATGCGGCGCAAGGGCTACATCCCGTTCGTCGGCCTGCCCAACATCATGGCGAACGAGTTCATCGTTCCCGAACTGCTGCAGGAAGCGGCGACGCCCGAGGCCCTGGCGGCCGCGGTACTCGACCTGCTCGGCGACGCCGCGCGCCGGGCGCGCCTCGCGGAACGCTTCACCGAGATGCACCACGCGCTGAAGCGCGACACCGTCGGCCTTGCCGCCGACGCCATCCTCGCCGAGGCGAACCGATGACCCGGCGCCGGCTGGCCAACCTCGACCTCTTCGAGCAGGCGGCGCTGGCAGGCGGGCGCGTCTGCGGGATCGACGAGGCCGGTCGCGGACCGCTCGCCGGCCCGGTCGTGGCGGCGGCGGTGATCCTCGATCCGGCGCGCCGCATCGACGGCCTGCGCGACTCGAAGGTGCTCAACGCCGAGCGGCGCGAGGAACTCGCGCTGCGCATCCGCGAGCGGGCCGTCGCGTTCGCCGTGGCGCAGGCGAGCGTCGAGGAGATCGACACGCTGAACATCCTGCAGGCGACGCTGCTCGCGATGCGGCGCGCCGTGGACGCGTTGCAGGTGGCCGCCGAGTACGCGCTGGTCGACGGCAACCAGATGCCGCGGCTGGCGATCCCCGGCCGCGCCATCGTCGGCCGGCGATGCGCTGGAACCGGCGATCTCCGCGGCATCGATCCTCGCCAAGACCGCCCGCGACGAGATGATGCGGGCCTTCGACGCGCAGCACCCCGGGTACGGCTTTGCGCAGCACATGGGGTACGGCACGCCGGAACACCTCGCGTGCCTGAATCGCCTCGGCCCGTGCCTTCTGCACCGGCGCAGCTTCGCGCCGGTGCGGGGTCTCCTCGGAGGCGCGTCCGATGCGCATCACGTCGCCCGATAACCCGGTCGTTCGGCGGCTGCGGCGCCTGGCCGACTCGGCGCGTGCCTGCCGCGAGGCGGGACGCACGCTGGCCGAAGGCATCCACGTGATCGAAGCGGCGCTGGCCGCCGGCGTCCCGATCCACACGATCGCGACCCGCGGCGCGCCGTCGATCGCCGCGGCGGCGCTGGTCGAGCGCGTCGAGGCGGGCGGCGCGGCTGGACTGAAGCGGATCGAGCTCGGCGCCGCGCTCTACGACGCGATCTCCCCGGTCGAGCACGGTGCCGGGGTCCTGGCCGAGATCGCGATTCCCGGCGTCGACGAGTCCCCGCTGCTGAACGAGGACGCCGTCTTCCTCGACGCCGTGCAGGACCCGGGCAACGTCGGCACGCTGCTGCGCACGGCCGCCGCGGCCGGCGTGCGGCGCGTCGTCCTCGGGCCGGGCTCGGCGTACGCGTGGTCGCCGAAGGTGATGCGCGCGGCGATGGGCGCGCACTTCGCGCTGCGCATCGCGGAGAACCGCGCCATCGCGGACGTCGCGCTCGACTTCCGCGGCAGCGTGCTCGCCGCCGACGTCGGCGGCGACGACCTCTATGCGGCGGAGTGGGGCCGCGGCCCGACACTGTGGTTGTTCGGGTCCGAAGGGCAGGGGCTGGGCGCCGATGCGCTGGCGGCCGCGGGGAAACGGCTGCGGATTCCGCTGGCGCCCGGCGTCGAATCGCTCAACGTGTCGGCAGCCGCGGCGGTGTGCCTGTTCGAGCAGGCGCGGCGCCGGCGTCGCTACCCTTAGCGACCGGCCCGCACGCAGGGTCCGCGGGAAAAAGCGCGTCGCTCAGAACGCGCGTCGCTCGAGCCGGACCTCCTGCATGATCGTCGCCGCGATCTCCTCGATCGACTTCGTCGTCGACGACAGCCACCGGATGCCCTCGCGCCTCATCATGCGTTCCGCCGCGTCGACCTCGTAACGGCAGTTGTCGATCGACGCGTAGCGGCTGTTCGGTCGCCGCTCGTTGCGCACCTCGGTCAGCCGCTCGGGCGCGATGGACAGGCCGAAGATCTTGCTGCGGTGATGCGGCAGGGCGCTGGGCAGCTGGCCGCGCTCGAAGTCCTCGGGGATCAGCGGATAGTTGGCCGCCTTCACGCCGTACTGCATCGCGAGGTAGAGGCTGGTGGGCGTCTTTCCCGAGCGCGACACGCCGACCAGGATCACGTCGGCGGCGGCGAGGCCCTTGGCCGACTGGCCGTCGTCGTGCGCCAGCGCGAAGTTGATCGCCTCGATCCGGTTCTTGTAGTCCTCGGAGTTCACCGAGATGTTGTGCGAGCGGCCGATCGTGTGCGTGCTCTTCAGGCCGAGTTCGCGCTCCAGCGGCTCGACGAAGGTCTCGAACATCTCGACGATGAAGCCCTGCGCGCTCGCCTTCAGCATCGCCGCGACCGCCGGGTTCACGAGAGTCGAAAACACGATCGGCTTCTTGCCGTCGCGCTCGCCGGCCTCGTTGATGCGGGCCCCGGCCTCGCGCGCCTTGTCGGGCGAGTCGACGAACGGGAGCCGCTGCGGCCGGTAGCGCAGGTCTTCGAACTGGGTCAGGACGCTGTGCCCCAGGGTTTCGGCGGTGATGCCGGTGCCGTCGGACACGAAGAAGACGGTGCGGTCGTAGCTGGTCAGGGGGCGATCGGGCATGGGGCTCTTTGATGCGGCGCACGATGAAACCGGCGCGGCCGGTAAAATCGTACGGATTTTGTCACAGCGATCGTCCCTTCCTTCCCTGCCTTTCCTGGAGAGCGCATGCAACGCGGCCAGTATGTCGTCCCGTTCTCAGAACTCCGCATGGCCGACGTCGAGTCGGTGGGCGGCAAGAACGCTTCATTGGGCGAGATGCTCAGCCAGTTGACGGCGGCCGGGCTGCGGGTTCCCGACGGGTTTGCGACGACGGCCGAAGCCTTCCGGCTGTTCCTCGACGAGGGCGGCCTGCGCGAGCGCATCCATGCGCGGCTGGATACGCTCGACGTCGACGACGTCCGGGCCCTGGCCGAGGCGGGGCAGGAGATCCGCTCCTGGATGGTCGACACGCCGCTTCCGGCAAAGCTTGAGCAGGAAATTCGGTCTATTTTTCATAAGCTTGCAGGATCTTCTTCAAGTGAAATGACATTTGCGGTGCGCTCCAGCGCAACCGCCGAAGACCTCCCGGACGCGTCGTTCGCGGGACAGCAGGAGACCTTCCTGAACGTGGCCGGCATCGACGCCGTGCTGGACCGCATCCACCACGTCTTCGCATCGCTCTACAACGACCGGGCCATCGCGTACCGGGTCCACAAGGGCTTCGCGCACGCGGACGTCGCGCTGTCCGCCGGCGTCCAGCGCATGGTCCGGAGCGACCGCGGCGCGTCGGGCGTGATGTTCACGATGGACACCGAGTCCGGCTTCGACGGCGTCGTGTTCATCACGTCGAGCTACGGCCTCGGCGAGACGGTGGTCCAGGGCGCGGTGAACCCGGACGAGTTCTACGTGCACAAGGCGATGCTGCAGGCGGGCAAGTTCCCGCTGATCCGCCGCTCGCTCGGCTCCAAGCTGATCAAGATGGAGTTCGACCCGAGCGGCGCGCCGGGCCGCAGCGTGCGCACCGTCGACGTGCCCGAGGCCGAGCGCCACCGCTTCTCGCTCTCCGACGACGACGTGCTCGAGCTCGCGCGGTATGCGGTGATCATCGAGCAGCACTACGGACGCCCGATGGACATCGAGTGGGGGCGCGACGGCGTGGACGGCAAGATCTACATCCTGCAGGCGCGGCCGGAAACGGTGAAGTCGCAGGGCCATGGTGAAACGCCAGCAGCGCTTCAAGCTGAAGGGCACGGGATCCGTCCTGGCCACCGGGCGGGCGATCGGCCAGAAGATCGGCATCGGCCACGTCCGGATCATCCAGGACGTCCGCGAGATGGACCGGGTGCAGCCCGGCGACGTGCTCGTGACCGACATGACCGATCCCAACTGGGAGCCGGTGATGAAGCGGGCCGCGGCCATCGTGACCAACCGCGGCGGCCGGACCTGCCACGCGGCGATCATCGCGCGCGAACTCGGCATCCCGGCGGTCGTCGGCTGCGGCGACGCCACCGAGGTGCTGCGGGAAGGGGCCGAGGTGACGGTGTCCTGCGCGGAAGGCGACACCGGCAACATCTACGCGGGCCGCCTCGCGATGGAGGTCGAGACCGTCAAGCAGGGCGTGCTGCCGCCGATTCCCGTGAAGATCATGCTGAACGTCGGCAATCCTCAGCTCGCGTTCGACTTCCAGTCGCTGCCGAACGCGGGCGTGGGCCTCGCCCGCCTCGAGTTCATCATCAACAACAACATCGGCGTGCACCCCAAGGCGGTGCTCGACTATCCGAACCTGGACCCGGAGCTGAAGAACGCCGTCGAACGGCTGTCCGCGGGCTACGCGAATCCGCGCGAGTTCTTCGAATCCAAGCTCGCCGAAGGCATCGCGACCATCGGCGCGGCCTTCTGGCCGAAGCCGGTGATCGTGCGGATGTCGGACTTCAAGAGCAACGAATACAAGAAGCTGATCGGCGGCTCGCGCTACGAACCCGACGAGGAGAACCCGATGCTCGGGTTCCGCGGCGCCGCGCGCTACATCGCCGAATCGTTCCGCGAGTGCTTCCGCCTCGAGGCGGCCGCGCTGAAGAAGGTGCGCAACGACATGGGCCTGACGAACGTGGAGATCATGATCCCGTTCGTGCGCACGCTGACCGAGGCGAAGGCCGTGACCGAACTGCTCGCCGCGAACGGCCTGAAGCGCGGCGACGGCGCCGCGGCGGACGGCTCGGGCGGCCTGCGCCTCATCATGATGTGCGAAGTTCCGTCGAACGCCGTGCTCGCGGACGCGTTCCTCGACTACTTCGACGGTTTCTCGATCGGCTCCAACGACCTGACGCAGCTCACGCTCGGCCTCGACCGCGACTCCGGCCTCGTCGCGGCCGGCTTCGACGAGCGCGATCCGGCGGTGAAGGCGCTGCTGTCGCAGGCGATCTCGGCCTGCCGCCGGCGCGGCAAGTACATCGGCATCTGCGGCCAGGGTCCGTCGGACCACGCGGACTTCGCGGAGTGGCTGATGGAGCAGGGCATCGAATCGATCTCCCTGAATCCGGACACCGTGGTGGAGACCTGGAAGCGCCTCGCACGGCCGGCGTAACTCTGCTTCAATAGGAGCGCGCCGATGAACGGCGCCGCCGCCGCGCTTGACTCCGGGCGCGGCGCCGGAATGTTCGGGGTCGGAGGGTCTCCATGGCTGGCTATGTCTGGTGGTTCGTCATCGGTTTCGGCCTGCTCGTCGCCGAGCTGCTGACCGGCACGTTCTATCTTCTGATCATCGCCGCCGCCATGGGCGTGGCGGGGATCGCGGCATTCCTTGGCGCGTCGCTCGCGCTGCAGCTCGTGATCGCCGCGGTGATCGGCCTCGGCGGCTCGGTGTGGATGCGATCCACCAAGTGGGGCAAGCGGCTGCACGAGCGGGGCGACGATCGCGTGCAGAACATGGACCTCGGCCAGTCGCTGCGGGTCGACCAGTGGACGCCGACGCGCACCGCGCGCGCGCAGTACCGCGGCTCCGTGTGGGACGTCGAGCTCGCCCCGGGCGAGCATCCTGTCGCCGGCGAATTCGTGATCCGCGAAATCCACGCCAACCGTCTCATCGTCGCCGCCAAGCCGCGGTAGGAGATCTCCATGTTCTCGTACGTCGACGGCATCTCGATCGTCGCCATCGTCATCCTCGCCGTCGCGATCACCTTCGTGATCAAGGCGATCGCCGTGGTGCCGCAGCAGAACGCGTGGGTGGTGGAGCGGCTCGGCAAGTTCCACGCGACGCTGCAGCCGGGCCTCAACATCGTCATGCCGTTCATCGACCGCGTCGCCTACAAGCACAGCCTGAAGGAGGTGCCGCTCGACACGCCGAGCCAGGTCTGCATCACGAAGGACAACACCCAGCTGCAGGTCGACGGCGTGCTGTACTTCCAGGTCACCGACCCGCAGCGCGCCTCGTACGGCGCCAGCAACTACATCCTGGCGATCACCCAGCTCGCGCAGACCACGCTGCGCTCGGTGATCGGCAAGCTGGAGCTCGACCGCACCTTCGAGGAGCGCGAGTTCATCAACCACAGCGTCGTGTCCGCGATCGACGAGGCGGCGATGAACTGGGGCGTCAAGGTCCTGCGCTACGAGATCAAGGACATCACGCCGCCCAACGCGATCCTGCACGCGATGCAGCAGCAGATCACCGCGGAGCGCGAGAAGCGCGCGCTGATCGCCTCGTCGGAAGGCCGCAAGCAGGAGCAGATCAACATCGCCACCGGCGAGCGCGAGGCGCAGATCGCGCGCTCCGAGGGCGAGAAGATGGCGCAGATCAACATCGCGCAGGGCCAGGCTGGCGCGGTGCTCGCCGTCGCGGAAGCGACGGCGCGCGCGATCCAGATGGTGGCCGAGACGATCCGCCAGCCGGGCGGCATCGAGGCGGTCAACCTGCGCGTGGCGGACCGCTACGTCGACGCGTTCGGCAACCTCGCGAAGGCCGGCAACACGCTCATCGTGCCGGCCAACCTCGCGGACGTCTCGAGCCTGATCGCGTCTGCGCTGACCGTGGTGAAGTCGCAGGGCGCGTCGGCGAAGTAGGGCCGTTCGCCGACGCGGCACCGTCAGGCGCGCCGCCTGCCTCGGGGCAGGACGCGGCCGCCGCTCGTCGATCGGGACCGGATCAGTCGGCGTAGACCCCGGCTGCCTTGATCACGGGCGTCCAGCGCTCGATTTCCGACTTCAGCTGCGCGGCCAACGCGGCGGGCGTGCTCTGCTCCTGCGCGAAGACGGTCGATCCGAGATCACCCATCCGCTTGCGGAAGTCCGGATCCTTCATCGCCTGCTGGACCGCTGCGGCGAGCTTGTCGATCACCGGCTTGGGCGTGCCCTTGGGCGCGTACACGCCGTTCCAGACGCCGACCTGGAAGCCCTTGAGCCCGGCTTCGTCCATCGTGGGCAGGTTGGGCAGCGTCGGAAGGCGGGCCTTGCTGGTGACGCCAAAGGCCTTCACCGTGCCTGCGTTGATGTGCTGCGTGGTGTTCGTCGACTGGTCGCACAGGAAGTCGACCTGCTTGCCGATAGTCGCGTTCAGCGCGTCGGCGGTGCCCTTGAAGGGCACCGTCGTGACCTCCGTCTGGATTGCGCTCTGCAGGAGCAGGCCGCACAGGTGCGAGGCCGATCCGATGCCGGCGTTGGCGAGGTTCATCTTCGTCTTGTTCGCCTTTACGTAGGCGACGAACTCGTTCAGGTCCTTCGCCGGGAAATCGGGACGCGCGATCAGCGTCATCGGCGTGTCGACGACCAGCGCGACCGGCTCGAAGTCGGTCATCGGGTTGTAGGCGAGCTTGCGGTACAGCGCCGGGGCGGTCGCCATGCCGATGTGGTGCACCAGCAGCATGTAGCCGTCGGGCGGGGCGTTCTTGACGCGCGTGGCCGCGATCGTGCCGCCGGCGCCGGCGGTGTTCTCGACGACGACCGACTGGCCGAGCGCCTTGGTCATGCCCTGGGCAATCCCCCGCGCGACCAGGTCGGTCGGACCGCCGGCGGTGAAGGGCACGACGATGGTGATCGGCTTGGTGGGAAAGGCGCCTGGGCCGACGCGGACGACGCGATCGCTGCGCCGAGCACCGCCGCTGCGAGGCGGAGGAAATTCTTCATTGCTGTCTCCCGGTCTTGTCGTACGCGGCGACCGGTGAACGCCGGCCCGCGGCATGGCGCGCCCCGTTCGGCGCGGCACGCGAGCGTAGCAGCGCGGCACTGCGCGGTGCGGCGGCGCGGGGCGCGCGCGAGTCAGGGTTTTGCCGAAGCGCGGCCGCCGACGAAGAAGCTTGCCGCCGCGCCGAAGGCCGCCGCGCCGGCGAGCACGAGAATGCCCCGGTCCCACGCGCCGGCCACGTCGCCCGCCTCGCGGCCGCGGTCGAGCACCCAGCCGACCAGCGGCTGCAGCACGCCCGTGCCGAGGAAGATGCCGACGTTCACCACCGCGGTTGCGATGCCGGAGAACTCGACCGGGTTCGCTTCCTTGGCGATGGTCCACGACAGCGTGAAGCCGGGGATCAGCAGCCCCATCAGCAGGAACCAGCCGAGGGTGGCCGCGATCGGCCAGTCGGCATGCAGGATCCACGGAGCCCACGACAGCAGGTAGAGCACCACGAACGCGCGCATCACGCCGCGCCGGCTCTGCAGCCGGTCGGAGACCAGGCCGATCGCGAGCGAGCCGATGGCCACGCCGAGCAGCAGCAGGCTCGTGTGCTGCGCGGCGACCACGCGCGACATGCCGCGTGTCTGCTGCAGGAAGGGCACGGCCCAGAGACCCGCGAACGCCAGGTAGCTGCCGCCGACGCCGACGTTGACGAAGAACGCCGGCCAGGTCACGCGGTTGGCGAGGACGCGCGCAACCGCGCGCATCCACGGCAGCCGCGCGGCGGACGGCGCCGCGGGATTCACGGCCGGCAGGCCGAGGTCTTCCGGACGGTCGCGCACGCGCCACCAGCTGAGGGCCGCGAGCAGCGCCGACAGCACCGCAAGGCCGACGAACACCGAGCGCCACGAGGCCTGCGTCACCAGCCACGCGAGCGGCGCGCCGGCGATCACCGCGCCGAGGTTGCCGGCGAACATCGTCAGGCCGGCGAGGGTGGCGAAGCGATTGGCGGGGAACCAGACGGCGGACACCTTGAGGATCGAGATGAAGGCGACCGACACGCCGATGCCGACCAGCGTGCGGCCGACCGCCGCGAGTTCCCACGCGGGCGCCAGCGCGAACAGCAGCGAGCCGAGCGCCGCGATGGCAGAGCCCCCCGCGAGCAGCTTGCGCGGGCCGAGCGTGTCGGCCAGCACGCCGACCGGGATCTGCAGCACCGTGTACACGTAGAAATAGGTCGCCGCGAGCGTCCCCAGCACCGCTGCGCTGATGGAGAACGCCTGCGTCAGTTCGCCGGCGATCGCCGCGGGGGCCGTGCGGTGGAAGAAGGACAGCACGAAGCTCGCGAGCGCGAGCGCGAAGACGATGCGTCGCGTGGTCGCGAGCGCGGCGGAGCGGGGCGAAGCGGCGGGCGAGGGGGTCGGCGCTGGCATCGAGCCAGGGAGCTTACGCGGCCGCGGCGGCGCGGCCCGGCTTGCGCTGCCGGGCGACCTTGCGCGCCGTCTCGGCGAACGCGCGCAGCACGGGCGAGGTGTCGTCGCCGCGCCAGGCCAGGCAGGTGCCAACCGGCGGCGACTTTTCCGCGAGCGGCCGGAACTCGACGCCGCGCAGCCGGATCTCCTGTGCCGATGCCGGCACCAGGGCGATGCCGATGCCGGCGGACACGAGGCCGATCACCGCGTGCGTCTGGCTCGCCTCCTGGGCGACGTGCGGCGCGAAGCCCTGCTGCAGGCAGAAGCCCAGGACGAGGTCGTACAGCACGAGGCCCGGCGAGCGCTGGAACATCACGAACGGCTCGCTGGCCAGGCGAGCGGCGCGGATCCGCCTCGACGCCGTGAGCGGATGGCCGCTCGGCAGCGCCACCAGCAGGGGCTCCTGCAGCAGCAGCGCGGACGTCAGTTCGGCATCGGTGACCGGCGGTCGCACGAAGCCCGCGTGCAGGTCGCCGGCGCGCAGGGCGGCGATCTGCTGCGGCAGCGTGAGCTCGCGCAGGTCGAGCCGGACGCCGGGATGGTGGGCGGCGAACTCGCGCAGCACGGCCGGCATCAGCGTGAAGATGCTCGCGGACATGAAGCCGATCGCGAGCCGGCCGATCTCGCCGCGGTCCGCGGCCTGCGCCTCGCGCACGGCTTCGCCCGCGCGGGCGAGGATCGCGCGGGCGTGCTCCAGGAACGTGACGCCGGCGTGGGTGAGGGCGACGTGCCGCCGGGTGCGGGCGAACAGCGTGACGCCGAGTTCGGCCTCGAGGCCGCGGATCGCGATCGACAGCGGTGGCTGCGTGATCGCGAGGCGCTGCGCGGCGCGGCCGAAGTGCAGCTCCTCGGCGAGCGTGGCGAAGTAGCGGAGGGTGCGCAGCTCCATGGCGATTGATACCTTCAGCAAATGAATTGACGAGTAAATATATATTGGACCGACACTACGGGCGAGCCTACGCTTTCGGGGCATCCGGCACTCCAGGTGCGCCTGCAGGTCGAGAAGCAGGGCGCAGGAGTGCCGCCGACAACCCGATCCGGAGACACCCGATGAACACAGTCCTGCGCGCACTGGCCCTTGGCGCCATCGCCACCGTGGCCGCCGCGGCACCCGCCCTGGCCGCCTTTCCAGAGAAGCCCGTCACCGTCGTCGTCCCGTTCCCGCCGGGCGGCTCGACCGACACCATCGCGCGCACGATGGCGAACAAGATGAGCGTGAGCCTCGGCCAGGCCTTCGTGGTCGAGAACCAGGCGGGTGCCACCGGTGCGATCGGCGCCACGCGCGTCAAGCGCGCAGCGCCGGACGGCTACACGATCATGGTCGCGTCGATCGGCGTGTTCGCCACCAATCCGTTCCTGCAGAAGGGACTGCAGTACGACCCGATGAAGGACTTCGACCTGATGATGGTCGCGGTGCGCGCGCCGAACGTGCTGGTCGCGAATCCGAACGTGCCGGCCAGGAACGTCGCGGAACTGATCGACTACCTGAAGAAGAATCCGGACAAGGTGTCGTTCGCCTCGAGCGGCGCGGGTTCGTCGGACCACCTGACCGCGGCGCTGTTCTGGCAGAGGACCGGCACCACCGGCATCCACGTGCCGTACAAGGGCGGCGCGCCCGCGATCCAGGACCTGATCGCGGGCCACGCGCAGGTCTCGTTCCAGAACATCAACGCCGTGCTGAACCACATCAAGGCGGGCAAGCTGAAAGTGCTCGCCGTCACGGGCGACAAGCGCTCGCCGGCGCTGCCCGACGTGCCGACGCTGACCGAGGCCGGCGTCAAGGGCGCCGACGTGTTCTCGTGGCAGGGCGTGGCCGCGCCCAGGGGACTGCCGAAGGACGTCAAGGACACGCTGCACGGCGCGATGGTCAAGGCGCTGCAGGATCCCGAAGTCGCGAAGAACCTGGCTGACCAGGGCATCGAGGTCGTCGCCAACACGCCCGAGCAGTTCACCCAGTTCCTGCAGCAGGAACTGGCGAAGTGGAAAGCCGTCATCGAGACCGGCAAGATCACGGTCGACTGATGAACGCGGCCCTTCCATCCGCCGCCCGGGCGGCGACGCCGGTCGTCCGTTCGCTGCGCGTGGTGCCCGTCGCCGGACGCGACGGGATGCTGCTGAACCTGTCCGGCGCGCACGCGCCGTACTTCACGCGCAACCTGCTGATCCTCACCGACAGCGCCGGCAACACCGGCGTCGGCGAGGTGCCCGGCGGCGAGAAGATCCGCCAGACGCTGGAGGACGCGCGCGCGCTGGTCGAGGGCCGCCGATCGGCGACCACCTCGCGATCCTCGCGGGCGTGCGCCAGGCGTTCGCCGACCGCGACGCCGGCGGGCGCGGACTGCAGACGTTCGACCTGCGCACGACGATCCACGTGGTCACGGCCATCGAGTGCGCGCTGCTCGATCTCTTCGGCCAGTACGTGGGCCTGCCGCTGGCGGCGCTGCTCGGCGAAGGCCAGCAACGCGACGAGGTCGAGATGCTCGGTTATCTCTTCTTCGTCGGCGACCGCGCGAAGACGAGCCTGCCCTACGTCGATCCGGCGTCGGAGCCCGCGAGCGCCGGCGACTGGTTCCGCGTGCGCCACGAAGAGGCGCTGAGCCCCGGCGCGATCGTGCGGCAGGCCGAGGCAGCGCAGGCGAAGTACGGCTTCAACGACTTCAAGCTCAAGGGCGGCGTGCTGCGCGGCGAGGAGGAGGTCGAGGCCATCCGCGCGTTGCACGAGCGCTTCCCCGAGGCGCGCGTGACGCTGGACCCCAACGGCGGATGGCGGCTGAAGGACGCGGTCCGGCTGCTGCGCGACCTGCGCGGCGTGCTCGCCTACGCGGAGGATCCGTGCGGCGCCGAGGACGGCTTCTCGGGGCGCGAGGTGATGGCGGAGTTCCGCCGCGCCACCGGGCTGCCGACGGCGACCAACATGGTGGCGACCGACTGGCGACAGCTGACGCACGCGCTTGTCGCTGCAGTCGGTCGACATTCCGCTCGCCGACCCGCACTTCTGGACGATGGCCGGTTCGGTGCGCGTCGCGCAGACCTGCCGCGACTGGAACCTGACCTGGGGCTCGCACTCGAACAACCACTTCGACGTGTCGCTCGCGATGTTCACGCACGTGGCCGCGGCCGCGCCCGGGCGCGTCACGGCGATCGACACGCACTGGATCTGGCAGGACGGCCAGCGCCTGACGAAGGCGCCGCTGCAGATCCGCGACGGCAAGGTCGCGGTGCCGACGGTGCCGGGACTCGGCGTCGAACTCGACATGGCCGAAGTCGACAAGGCGCACGCGCTCTACCTGAAGCACGGGCTCGGCGCGCGCGACGACGCGGTCGCGATGCAGTACCTTATCCCCGGCTGGAGCTTCGACCCGAAGCGTCCCTGCCTGGTCCGCTGACGGCCGACACGGAACGAGGAACACGATGCGCGAGAACCGGTTGCGTTCGATCTGGAAGAAGGGCGGCGCCGCGGTCAACGGCTGGCTGGCGATCCCGGCGAGCTTCGCCGCCGAGACGATGGCGCACCAGGGCTGGGACACGCTGACCATCGACCTGCAGCACGGCGTGGTCGACTACGCCGCGATGGTGACGATGCTGCAGGCGATCAGCACGACGCCGACGGTGCCGGTCGTCCGCGTGCCGTGGCTCGAGCCCGGCATCCTGATGAAGACGCTCGACGCCGGCGCGTACGCGGTGATCTGCCCGATGGTGAACACGCGCGAGGACGCGCAGCGGCTGGTCTCGTACACGCACTACGCGCCGCGCGGCACGCGCAGCTTCGGGCCGGTGCGCGCCAACCTCTACGGCGGCGCCGACTACTTCAGCACGCGAACGACACGATCGTCACCTTCGCGATGATCGAGACCGCGCAGGCGCTCGACAACCTCGACGCCATCCTGTCGGTCGAGGGGCTCGACGCCGTCTACATCGGCCCGTCGGACCTGTCGATCTCGCTCGGCTGCAGGCCGGACTTCGACAACCCGGAGCCTGCGGCCGCGCAGGCGATCGAGCACATCCTGGCGCGCGCGAAGGCGCACGACGTCGTCGCGGGCATCCATAACGGCACGCCCGAGGCGGCGCTCGGTCGCATCGGCAAGGGATTCCAGTTCGTGACGGTCGAGTTCCGACGCGCGCCTGCTCGCGGCGGGGTCGCAGGACATCCTGACGAAGATGCGCTCGTCGAATTGACGGCGCGGCTGGTCCTCCTGCCGCCAATGAAGATTTCGGCGGTGGCTGACGCCGACCCGTGTTGAAGTGGTCCGTGCAAGCAGGCTAGGCCGCAACTAGGCCAGTCCAGTCTCACGAGCGGACTGCATGACGACAGCCGCTCGAGTCGAACGTTCCGCGGGCACAGACGAGGTGCGGCATGATGGCGACGGAGCGCCGACCCTCCAGACTGATCACGCTCACAACCAGGGAGAACTACGTCATGAACGAGGCAGACCAGAACGTCGAGACAGTGCGCCGGGGATACGCGGCCTTCAACTCGGCCGACATGAAGACGCTCGCCGATCTCTTCGACGGGAGCGCCTCCTGGCACACACCGGGGCGAAGCCGCATCGCTGGCGACCACAAGGGCCGCGAGGCGGTCTTTGCGCAATTCGGCCGGTATGGGGGTGAGACGGGAGGGACCTTCAAGGCCACTTTGCTGCAGGTGCTCAAGAGTGATGACGGCCGCGTGGTCGGCATTCATCGCAACACCGCGGAGCGGGACGGCAAGCGCCTGGATGTCGGCTGCTGCATCGTCTTCGAGTTCAAGGATGGTCGGGTCATTGACGGCAGGGAATACGTTTACGACCTCTACGCTTGGGACGAGTTCTGGCGGTAGTTTTGCCGGGCTGGTCAGTGCTCTCAGCCCGAAGGCAACGGACCCTTTCCAGCCGTCCTCATCCTGCACTCGTGTGGAGGGGTTAAGAGCCAGATTGGGCACTTGCGCAAGGAGGCGATCAAGCGCGGCCATGTGGTCTTGGTCATGGACAGTTTCAGTTCCCGAGGTTCGTCCTCTTGTGATGCTGCCCACGTTCCACGGACAGTTCCGGATCGGCACAATGGCTCTAGGAGGGCTGTGTCATGGCCGGACCTTGAGGACCCCTGCCGGGACTGCCGAGCAGCAGACACAATCCGAGCTTCAGTCAAAGCCGTCGATGGGGGGCATGATGTGGGCCGCAACGGTTGGTGATCTTTCCGTCCGGGCAATCGCCGCCAGCATGACCTCGTCGTGGGCAGTGCCCGGCCAGACCTCTCCAATCGGTGCGTTGGCTGAAAGTGCTCCATTCCAGGCGAAGGGATTGCTTCATGGATCGTCGCACGTCCTTCTCGCGCTTGGTCGCGCTCACGTTGACGCCGCTGATTCTGGCGGCGTTCAAGCCTGCACTCGCACAGCGCCCCTCGCTCCCGGGCTACCGCCCCTTGCCTGGTCGTCCGGGCCGGCCGCTGCAGCCCGGGCGTTTCTACGGGGGGATGAACTATGGGCCGGCACCCGGCGTATTCATCGTTGGTGCCGTGAACGAGCGGGACAGCCTGCTGCAACTGCGCGATCAGGACGGCCGTACGGCCGAGGTATACGTCAGTCCGCGGATGTTCGATCTCGCCACGCTGCGAGCCGGTGACGAAGTCATGGTGGACTTCTTCGTCCCGGGCGACAATGACGACCGGCTCGAAGCGGCGAGCATCGAGAAGGTCGAACGCGCCTCGCAGTGATCTCGCGCGGATGGTCGGCTACAACTGGTCGAACTGGATGAGTGCCGAACCGATCGAGAAGCTCGCGCCAAATCCGATCATCAGGGCGGTATGGCCACGCTGCGCCTGGCCGCTCCGCACGAGACGATCGAGCAGCAGCGGGATACTTGCGCTCGACGTGTTGCCGGTGTCGGCGAAGGAAGCGCACAGTCTCGCCGGATCGATACCGGCCTTCCTGCACGCCGGGATCAGGATGCGCGTCAGGTTGGCCTGGTGCGGGATCAGCCAGTCGATCCGCACGCCTTCGTTCTGCACGCGCTGAATCTCTTCGACCAGGATGCGGGTCGCTCCGATTGCCACCGGCGGACCGGCCATGAACCAGCGGCGCGGACTTCGGCACTTCGAGTGCCGGATGCGCCGCCTGCATGCCCGTGCCCTTGATCATCCCGATCGTCTCGGAGTCGATCATCGAGCTTGCGCGGACGGAGCGCAGCATCGCAATGCCGTTCGGCTCCCGCGACAGCAGCAGGCCGGCCGCCGCGTCCCCGAACAATGTGCTGGTGCCGAAGGACAGCGGATCGTAGGCAATGCAGCGCGACGAGAACTCGACGGCGAGGCAGGCCACGCGGCGGTAGCCCAGCGCCTGCATCACGCTGCTGCCGATTGCCAGCGCGTACATGAAGCCGGTGCAGGCGTTGCTGCCGACATCCAGAACGAAGGGCGCGCCCAGTTCGCCGTGCCGTGTGCGGGCGCCGGCGACGATCTGCTGCGACAGGCCCGGAAACCCGTGCGTGCTCGACGACGAAACGATGATCGCGTCGAGTTCATCCCAGGGGCGCCCTCGCATCAACTCCTCGAGCAGCCCGAGCCCAACCGTCACGGGTGACTGCTCCGGTGCGAAGAAGCGGCGTGACTGCAGTCCCGTCTTCGCTTCGATCAGTTCGGCACGCTCGGTGATTTGCGCGACGATCTGGGCCGACGATTCATCGTCGATCTCGACGCCATCGAGGAGGCGGCGCCCGATCTCGCGGTTGGAGATCACTTCCTGCGGCAGCGTGCTGCCGGTCGCAACGATGGCTACGGTCGCACTCAATGGCGGTTCCCGACGAATTGCCTGTCTTCGATTAGGGGGGCGTCGGGCAGCATCGTACCGCTTCCAGGCGGCCGTCCATGGTCGGGCCTTGTCGCGGAAGCGGGCCGCCGTCGTGTCTCGCCTGGCGAGCGAGCAACGACCCTCGCGTGTCGGCGAGCAACGAGGCCGGGTCCGGCCACTTGCCGTCACTTCCGACAACCGCCACGTTGCTCCTTGGCGGACTTCGGGGGTTTGCGTGCGACCTGGAACCTTGCGGTTGTCGAACCCGCGCATCCGCGGCGCTCTAAGATTGCTTCTGCCAGGTGCGCGACCGCGCTTCGCGGCTGACTTGGCCAACGCAGGAAGGGCGCGAGATGACAGTTGAACGTGGCGTGCGGACACGCGGACGGGTGGCGCGCTCAATGACCGGCGCGGACTCGATTGAAATCAAGGCGACGATCCCTGATCGCCAGATCAAGGCAGCGCTCGCGCGCTATGGGCTCACGCCGAAGAACGACGAAGAGCGCTACATCTACTTCTTCGACTCGCCGGCGCTCGAACTCCACAAAGCCGGGATCATCGTGCGCGCCCGGCGCACCGTCGGGGATGTCCACGACAGCACGGTCAAGTTCCGGCCTGTCGATCCCGCGTCGGTCGGCAACGAGTGGCGCAAGTATCGAGACTTCAAGATCGAGGCCGACGCGAGCGAAAACGGGCTCGTCAAGTCGGCGTCGTTCTCGATGCCCGTCGAAAAGGGCCTGATCAAATCCGTTGTGGCCGGCAAGCGCAAGGTTCGGGACCTGATCACGCGCGAACAGCGGGCGTTCATCGAGAAGACCGCCAAGCGCAGGATCGACTTCGACCGACTTGTGGTGCTCGGTCCGCTGCGCGCGCACCGGTGGCAGTTCGAAGATCCGGCGTGCCCCTGGAAGATCACGGGAGAACTGTGGATTCGGGACGACGGGCAGCGGATGCTGGAAACGTCGATCAAGGCGCCGGCAGTGCAGGCCGCGGTGGCGACCGCGGGCTTCATGGCTTTCCTTGCAGAGGTCGGCGCAGAAGAGGACAACGAGCAACAGACCAAGACGCGCTGGGCGCTCTCGTACTACGCCGACAAGCATGCAGCGACGCGCCGCCGCCAGGCGGCGGCGAAGTCTCGATCCAAGGCTGCCGGTGCGAAAGTCGCGGCCGTTTGACCCAGCCTGACCTCCGCATCTCCGTCGCGCACCGCGTTCTGCGAAGATTGCGACCGCCGCCAACAAGAGCAAGAGGGGAACGACGGGATGGCGCTGCTGCAGCTCACCGAAGAACAGATCCGCACCTGGACCCGCGAGCAGAAGGACCAGTGGTGGCTCGCCAACGTCTACCGCGGCGACATGCCGCAGCTGACGCTGCGCTCCGGGCTCACCGGCTTCGTGCTCGGCGGCGTGCTGGCGGCCACCGCGATGTACATCGGCGGCGAAGACCGGCATCAGCATCGGCGTCGGGCTGACCTCGGTGATCCTGGCCTTCGCGATGTACCGGGTCATGGCGGGTTCGGGGCTTGCGAAGGACTTCACGATCCTCGAGAACAACTGCACGCAGTCGATCGCGACCGCGGCCGGCTACATGATCGGCCCGCTGATCTCGAGCCTCGCGGCCTACATGCTCGTGACCGGACGGATCATCCCGTGGTGGCACATGATCGTCTGGATGTGCGTCGTGTCGATCATCGGCGTGCTGCTCGCGTTCCCGATGAAGCGGCGCTTCATCAACGAGGAGCAGCTGCCGTTTCCCGAGGGCCGTGCGAGCGGCGTGGTGCTCGACGCGCTGTACACCGGCGCCGCGCACGAGGGCATGTTCAAGGCGCGGCTGCTCGGGCTGACGGCGCTCTTCACCGGGCTGTACCAGGCGGTCATCAGCGACGGCTGGATGAAGGCTGCTGCAGTTCAAGCTGCTGCGGATGGACCGGTGGGCCGGCATGAAGGAGCCGTGGGTCTTCCACGAGCGGCTCGACACCTACTACTACGCTGCGGCCGCGAAGGTGAACGGCTGGATCCCGACGATCCTCGGCACCGACATCCGCCAGCTCGGCCTGCGGCTGACGCTCGACCTGGCGATGATCGGCGTCGGCGGGCTGATGGGCATCGCGGTCGCCACGAGCTGCCTGCTCGGCGCCTTCATCAACTTCGTCGTGCTCGCGCCGATCATGATCCAGGCCGGCGACATCGTCGCGCGCGTGCGGACCGAACGGCGCGGTCGTGCCGATCTCGCGCGCCGAGATCGTCAACCAGTGGTCGCTGTGGTGGGGCGTGACGATGATGGTGGTCGGATCGCTCGTCAGCCTGCTCGGCCGCCCGGAGATCTTCAAGGGCGCTGTTCACGGCGCGGCAGCGACAGCGGCGACGGCACCGACGTGCTCGAAGCACATCGAGCTGCCGCTGTGGATGTCGTGGGTCGGCGTGCCGCTGTTCAGCGTGCTCGGCGCGTGGGTGACGCACGCGTTCTTCGGCGTGCCGTGGCTGCTCGCGTTCATCTCGCTGCCGCTGATCTTCGTGCTGTCGGTGATCTGCACCAACTCGATGGCGCTGACCTCGTGGACGCCGACCGGCTCGATGTCGAAGATCACGCAGTTCACGATGGGCGCGATCGACCGCACCAACCCGGCGAGCAACCTGATCCCGGCCGCGCATGACGGCCGAGATCGCCGCGAACTCCGCGAACCTGCTGTCGGACATCAAGCCGGGCTACATGCTCGGCGGCAAGCCGCGCCAGCAGGCGATCGGGCACGTGATCGGCATCTTCGCGGGCGCGCTGGCGTGCGTGCCGCTGTTCTTCCTGCTGTTCCTGCAGCCCGACGCCAACGGCGTGCGCTCGGTCGAGAACATGGTGTCGGACCAGTTCGCGTTCCCGGCGGCGCTGCAGTGGAAGGGCGTGGCCGAGATCATCGCCAAGGGCGTCACCGCGCTGCCGGCGTCGGCGGTCATCTCGATGATCGTCGCCGCCCTCGCGGCGGCCGCGATCGAGATCGCGCGCATGGCGACCAAGGGCCGCTTCGCGCTGTCCGCGGTGTCGATCGGCCTCGGCGTCGTGCTGCCGCCGGAGGCGACGTTCGCGATGTTCGTCGGCGCGCTGCTGTTCTGGGTGATGGGGCGCCGGCACAAGACGCCGGGCACCAAGGGCTACGCGTACTGGGTCGAGGGCCTGCGAGCCGATCTGCGCCGGGCTGATCTCGGGCGCGGCGCTGATGGGGATCGGCAACGCGATCGTCAACGTGCTGATGGACTGACGACCGCGAAGGCGAGGAGCGCGCCGTGGCCGGGAGTTCGTCGACTCCGGGGCGTCAGGCGTGGCTGCGTCCCGTCTGCTCGTCAGTCGCTGCAGCCGCAGAGCTCGTGCACCTTGCGCACGTCCTTGTCCTTGCCGCGGCCGTGGCAGGTGGCGCAGCGCTCGACGACCTTCTTGCTGTCGAGCTGCGTCCTGCGTGGTGGCAAAGGACGCACCTCCGGTGCTGACCATGTGCTTGCGCACTTCGGACTTGGTGTGGCAAGCGGAGCAGGTCGCCGCGGTCGGCGAGATCTTCGTGTCGTTGGCCGGGTCCACGTCGATCGTGCGTTGTGCGCCGAGCGGCACCTGGTACACGCTCTGCGTCTTGATCGTGGTCCCGAGCACCGCGGAGTTGAGCGGCAGTTCGAACGACCAGACACCGTTGGCGTCGGCGACGTGGCACAGCGGGCAGCTCTTGCGCAGTTCCTTCGGGAAACGCACGCCGCTGAAGTCGTTCACGGAACTCTTGAATCCGACCACGACATACGGCGTCGTGCGGAACCCGCCGGCATGGATCGAGTGCACCATCACCTTGAAGTCGATCGGCGTCTCGGCGGCGCCGATGCGCGGATCGAGCGGCTCCGAATAGCGATACGGCACGTCGGTCTGGTTCGGGTTGTGGCACGTCGACGCACAGGTCGAGGTTCTCGTTGCGGTTCGCACCGTGCAGGCTGAGCCGCGGGACGAAGACGTCACCGACCTGCTTGTTGGCGTGGCAGCCCTGGCACTTCTCGATGGCAACGACCTTGCGGCGGGGGTTGGCGATCAGCGCGGTCGTCGTGTTGGTCGCTGGAATCGAAAAGTCGGCCGTCGCGCTTGTTACTGGAATACTGGCGTACGTCGTACCGCTGGGGGCAGGGCAGTTCGGCAGGTCCTTGCAGACCGGCCTTCCTTCGAGCGCAACTCGTCCTGCATTCGTGCCGGGCGCCGGGGTGACTTCCTTTTCGACCCAGTACAGCTTGCGCGAAAGGACGCCGGTAACACCCGGGCATTCCATATCGGCGCACGCTTTCGAACCGGTCAGTTGCGAGGTTCCGCACCTGGACCGGCAGCGCGGCGCCCGCGCCCAAGGCCGTCGACGTCAAACTGCTGAGCGTGGCGGGCGTGTTGGTGAACCGTTTCGGCTCCGCGGATTCCAGGCGATGTCGAGTGTCAGACTACCGCCCGTCGTCTGGAAAGGCGCTGCTGTCTTGATGTCCCATTCGCCTCCTTGGTCTTGCGTCCCTTTCGTGGGATCGCTGACAGAGAAGATGACCCGGACCTTCCACGCGCCAGTCGTCGCGCCCGGCGACACGACGACGTTCTCGATGTTGTACTTGAAGTACTTCGTCTGTTCCCAGGCCAGCGTCGTCTGCCCGCTCGCCGCCGAAGCGGCGGCCGCCAGCATGCCGAGCAAGATCAAGTTGCACAGCCTGCTCATTGCTTTGATTGTTTTCATGAGCCTTTCCCCTTGGTGAATTCGATGCTGCGTCTGACGGATCGGGCGGGTTCTCGGCCTTTGCCCAATCCGGTGCGTGCATCATTGATCCAAAAGACCTCTGTGCGAGCGAGGATTAGCCCGATCGGGGGGCATCCCGACGGCCTACCGGCGGGATAACCGGCAACAAGCGCGATGATGTCGATCGAGGAGATAGAAATGGTCGAAGCTGAATTCCACGGCGTGTTTCCGTATCTCGTGTCGCCGATCGACGCGAACGGTCGCGTGCGTGAGGATGTGTTGACACGTCTCGTCGACGACCTGATCGCCGCGGGCGTGCACGGCCTGACGCCGCTCGGTTCCACCGGCGAGTTCGCGTACCTGAACCTCGAGCAGCGCCGGCGGATCGTCGAAGTCGTCGTGGCAGGCGGCGCGCGGGCGCGTGCCGGTGGTGGCGGGCGTCGCATCGACCACGACCGCGGACGCGGTCGCGCAGGCGAGGGCGTACGAGAAGATCGGCGTCGACGGCATCCTCGCCGTGCTCGAGGCCTACTTCCCGATCAACGAGGACGGCGTCGTCTCCTACTTCTCCGCGATCGGGCAGGCGACGCCGCTGCCGGTCGTGCTCTACACCAATCCGCAGTTCCAGCGCAGCGACCTGACGATTCCTGCGCTCGAGCGCCTGGCGAAGATCGACACGATCCGCTACCTGAAGGACGCGTCGTCTGACACGGGCCGCCTGCTCAGCATCATGAACGCGGTTGGCGACCGCATCCGCATCTTCAGCGCGTCGGCCCACATCCCGGCGTGCGTGATGCTGATCGGCGGCCTCGGCTGGATGGCGGGCCCCGCGTGCGTGGTGCCGCGCCAGAGCGTGAAGCTCTACGAACTGTGCCGCGCCGGGCAGTGGCCGGAGGCGATGGCGCTGCAGCGCAGCCTGTGGCGCATCAACCGCGCCTTCGCGAAGTACAACCTCGCGGCGTGCATCAAGGGCGCGCTGCAGATCCAGGGCTACGACGTCGGTGACCCGATTCCGCCGCAGGCCGCGCTCACCGAGGCGGGGCGCGCCGAGATCGGGCAACTGCTGTCGGAACTGGCGGCGCTGTAGGCGCCGCCGTCCTCAGCGGGCTTGCAGCCTGTGGATGTAGTCGACGAGCGCGAGCACGCGCACCTGCACGAACGCTTCGGGGTCGTAGCGGAAGTCGTCGTACCGTGGAGTGGCCTCGCGGCTGTAGCGTGAGCCCCAGATCGGCATGTCGCCCGTCCCGTGCGCCCGCGGCGTGTCGCGGCCATCGATCGTCATCTTGACCCGGTCCACCGGGAACACGCCGCCGTTGCGCTTCGCGATCGTCGTCAGGTCGGGCGTCTTGATCTTCATGATCTCGCCGAACGACCCTTCGCCCTTGCCGCTGAGTCCGTGGCACGCGGCGCACTTCGCTTCGTACTCCGCCTTGCCAAGGTCCGTCCTCGGCTGTCCCAGCACTGCGCCGGACGACAGCGCGACGGCGATTCCGGACAGCACGGCAGCCATCATTGCGCGTCTCATTTCGTCTCCCATCGATCGATTCCGGGTTCCCCGTGCCCGTCCTCGCCGAGACGCCTCGCGGATTCGAGCGACGCGTTCCTGGCGATGATCGGCACGACACCTGACCACGCCAACGCTGAAAACATCAATCCGTCTTCAACCTAGTTGCGGGCCGGGGAGCGCGCTTGATGGCGGTCAACGCGGGACTGCTCGGGACGGCAATCCGGTCTTGGCGCTCTACCGGCTCTGAGGATCCATGCTTGATCCGCTCTCGGCCGCTTCGCCCTTAATCGAAGTCAATACGAATGACGCGCCTCCTGCGAGCTTGAACCATGTTCCTCGGGCCCGAGGAAATGTGTGTTTACTCAAGGGAGTTGGCGATGAAAGCAAGCGGACGAGGTGAGGCTGTTCTGCGTCTTGGCAGGGGCTTGGCATTTGCCATCGTCCTCGGCGCGCCCGCAGTCGCACTCGGTCAGGCGGGCGGCTTCGGGAAGGAAATCCAGGGGACGTGGCTGCTGGTCTCGCAGTACGGGGTCGCGGATGGGGTGCGGACGGACGTGTTCGGCACTAGTCCGCGCGGCATGATGGTCCTGACGCCGGAGGGCCGTTTCATCATGACGCTGATGCGGGCGAAGCTGCCCCCGTTTGCCTCCAACAACCGGGCGAAGGGCACCGCGGAGGAAAACCAGGCGGTCGTGCAGGGCTCTGTGGCCTACTTTGGCACGTACGCGGTCCTCAGCGACAAGGACAAGACCGTCAGCCTGCGCATCGACGGCAGCACGTTTCCCAACTGGGACGGACAGGAGCAGAAGCGGGTGATGGCCGTGACCGGGGACGAGATGAACGTGACGAATCCCACTGCTGCCGTCGGCGGGACGTCCTACGTCGTCTGGAAGCGGGCCAGGTAGTAACGGGGCCCGCGGGCCGGCGGCGTTTCCGTCACGCGGCCGGCTTGCGCCACACGCTCGCCAGCCACGGCTGCCGGTCCCGCGGCAGGCCCGGCGGCCGGTAGTAGTGGGTGAGTTCCAGGAATCCGGCGGCCACCATGTGGGTGCGCCACGATTCCCAGTCGTGGAACGCGCCGTACCGGTCGCCGCTCCATCCCTCCTGGCCGTCGCCGCGCGGGTTCGAACTGAACAGGACGCCGTTCGGCTTCAGCGCGGCGTGCAACTGGCGAAGGATGCGGGGCAGCTCCTGCCGGGGAATGTGGAACAGCACCGCATTCGCGAACACGCCGTCGAAGCGCTCACCGGGCAGGTCGAGCCGCAGGAAGTTCTGCTCGAGCACCTCGCAGCCGCTGTAGCGCCGTGCCATGGCCGCCAGTTGCGCGGAGCCTTCCAGTCCGGTCGCGTGGTGGCCGAGTTGCCGGAACGTCATCAGGTCGCGTCCGGGCCCGCATCCGAAGTCGAGGAGTTCGAACGGCGGACTCGCTTGAATGTGATCCAGCAGCGCCGCGATGTTCTGGCTGACGTCGTGATCGCGCGTGCCTTCCCAGAAGTCGCGCGCTCCCGCGTCGTAGTGCGCGAGCGTGCGCGCGGCGATCTCCTCGATCTCGTTCGGTGTCAGCGGCATGGCGACATGATCTCACCCAGCGCTCGTGCCACCGCTTGCGAGACCTGCGGCGAGCACGGCGCAGCGCCGCGGCTTTCGGCCAGAATGGAGGCGCCATGAACGCCATCGACGACACCCGCCACTGGCTGGAGCGCGCCGTCATCGGGCTCAACCTTTGCCCCTTCGCGAAGGCCGTGCACGTGAAGGAGCAGATCCGCTGGGTCGAGAGCCCGGCCGAGAGTCCGGAGCAACTGCTCGAGGATCTCGTGCGCGAGCTGCAGTTTCTCGCCGCCGCCGACCCGGCGAGTGTGGAAACGACGCTGCTGATCCATCCGCGCGTCCTCACGGACTTCCTCGACTACAACGACTTTCTCGATGTCGCCGACGCCGCCGTCGAGTCGCTCGGGCTGGCCGGCGTCCTCCAGGTGGCGAGCTTCCATCCCGACTACCAGTTCGCCGGCACCGCGCCGGACGACGTGGAGAACCTCAGCAATCGCTCGCCGTATCCCACGTTGCATCTGCTGCGCGAGGCCAGCATCGACGAGGCGGTCGCCGCCTTTCCGGAGGCCGCCTCCATCTACGAGCGGAACATCGAGACGCTGCGCCGGCTCGGAGTTGCAGGGCTGGCGCCGCTTGATGGCCGGTCCAGGCGGGCGGCCGACCCGCTGAACGGCGATGCCTTGCGGGCCGACCGCGGAAGCGCGAGCATCATGCTTGCCCCGAAACGGTGGACATGATGACCTCGACTCCACGCGATGATGGCTGGAAGGCAGGCGACCTGTACGAACCGTACATCGGCCGCTGGAGCCGGCGGGTTGCCGATGCGTTCCTGGCCTGGATCGCCGTACCGGCGAGCGCCGAATGGGCGGATGTCGGTTGCGGCACCGGCGCGCTGAGCGAGGCGATCCTCGCGTCGGCGCGCCCGGCGAGCATCCACGGGTTCGACCCGTCCGCCGGGTTCCTGCGGTTCGCGCAACGGCGGTTGGACCACCCGGCGGTGACCTTTGCGGTTGCGGACGCGCGTTCGCTGCCGCTGGCTCGGGACAGCGTCGATGCAGCCGTCGCGGGGCTGGTCATCAACTTCGTTCCCGACCCGTCGGCCGGCGTGCGCGAAATGGCCCGTGTCACGCGCTCCGGTGGCACGGTTGCGGCCTATGTTTGGGACTACGGCGAAGAGATGGAACTGATGCGCCGCTTCTGGGACGCGGCGGTCGCCCTCGACCCCGCGGCGCAAGCGCTGGACGAAGGTCGCAGGTTTCCAATGTGCAGCCCGGAACCTCTACGGGAACTGTTCAGCGGTGCCGGCTTGCGCAACGTGGCGACGCAGCCAATCGACATCGCAACGAACTTCGTCGGCTTCGACGACTTCTGGTCGCCGTTCCTGGGCGGGCAGGGCCCCGCGCCGGCCTACGCGATGTCCTTGACGGAGGATCGACGCGACGCGCTGCGCGAGCGGATCCGGTCGGCCCTGCCGATACGCGACGACGGCTCGATCCACCTGATCGCGCGCGCGTGGGCCGTTCGGGGACGGAAGCCGGAGCGATCCGTGTGATCATCACGCCGCGATCCACACTCCACCCACCCGATGGCGCCTCAGCTTCGCATTGCGCGGCCGGTCTACGACCTGGCGCGTGCTGTCGACATGTATTGCCGCGGCCTCGGGTGCCAGGTGCTGGCATCGTTCGAGGACCACGATGGCTTCGACGGCGTGATGCTTGGCTATCCCGACGCCGGCTACCACTTCGAGTTCACGCAGTGCCGCGAGCATCCGGTGCAGCCGGCGCCCACGAAGGAAGACCTCACGGTGCTTTACATCGGCGAAGCCGTGGACTGGAAGGCTGCCTGCTCGCGGATGATCGCAGCCGGATTCAACGAGGTGGAGCCGTTCAACCCGTACTGGAAGACGCGGGGACAGACGTTCGAGGACCCTGACGGATACCGGGTCGTGCTTCAGAACGGCGAGTGGCCTGACGTCGCGTGATGCGAGCGGGCGGCGAAAGCGCAGCGCGGCTGCGCTTTGCGCCCAGGTCAGTGCGTCTTGAAGGTCGCGAAGTAGTGAGCGAGGTTGGCCAGATCAGTATCCGACAGGCCGCGCAGCGTGGCCGCCATGATCGTGTCGCGCCCTGGGCTCGGGTTGTCACGGAACTGCTTCATCGAATACAGCAGGAAGGGTTCGTCCTGTCCTGCGAGCCGCGGAACCTGCTTCTGTCCAGAGTAGTCGGCCAGGTGGCAGGTCCCGCACAACAGCTTCGAAGAAATCTCCGCCCCCTGTCGTGCCTTCGCCGGATCCACCGCGACGTTCTTCGCCGCCGGTTTCTGCTCGGCGAAGTACTTCGCGAGTTCGACGATCGTTTCGTCGCTCATGCCGTTGAGCACGTCCTTCATCGCCGGGACCTCGCGCAGGCCCTCGCGGATGACCACGAGTTGGTTCTCGATGAAGACCCTCGGTTGCCCGGCAATCGATGGAGTGAGGGGCGTCTGCGAGTTCCCCCCGGGCCCGTGGCAGGCGGTGCAGGTCGCCAGTGCGGCAGCCGGAGGTTGCTGCGCCGGCGCTGCACCGTGCACCAGCAGCAGCGAGGCTGCAATCAGCCCCGCTGCCGCAAACCGCTCAACGGCCATACGTGATGCGGTAGATCGAACCCAGCTGCTCGTCCGATACCAGCAGCGAGCCGTCCGGCAACTGCAGGAAGTAGGTCGGACGGCCGCTGAATTCGTCCTTGGCCGGATCCAGGAAGCCGGTCATGAACGGCGTGATCTTCGGGCTCCTGCCATCAGCGTCGGTGCGCACCGTCACGACGTCGTAGCCGAACTTCTTCGTGCGGTTCCACGAGCCCTTGCGCGCGACGAACATCACGTTCTTGTACTCGGCCGGGAACATGTTCCCCGTGTAGAAGTGGACGCCCATGGCTGCGGCGTGCGGTCCCATGGTGGTCGCCGGCAGAGTCACGCCGTCGCACGCGTTGGCCTTCTTGATGTCCTTGTCCGCAACGCCGTTGGCGTGACAGTACGGGAAACCGAAGTTCTGTCCCGTCTTCGTCATGCGGTTCAGCTCGTCCTCCGGTGTGTCGTCGCCCATCCAGTCGCGGCCATGGTCGGTGAACCACATCTCGCCGGTGACGGGATGCCAGGCGAAGCCCTGAGTGTTGCGCACGCCCCGGGCGATGACTTCCATGCCGGAGCCGTCCGCGTTGTAGCGGCGGATCTGCGCGTACTCGTCGGACGGTGGTTCGCAGATGTTGCACGGCGCGCCGAACGGGACGTACAGCTTGCCGTCGGGGCCGAATGCGATGTACTTCCAGTTGTGGTGTTTCTCCTTCGGCAGCTTGAACACGGCTGTCATGTCGACCGGCGCGACGGTCGGGTTCTTTTCGATGCCGTCGAAACGCAACGCCTTGTCGACGGCGATCACGTACAGCGAGCCGTTGCGCAGCGCCACGCCGGCCGGCTGGTCGAGCTTGTCGACGACGACGCGGCTGGTGCGCGACGTGCCGTTGTCGGTGATCTCGTAGACGCGGCCGATGCCGCGCGTGCCGACATAGACCTTGCCGCTGTCGCCGCGCACCATCGCGCGGCCGCCCGGAACTCCGGTCGCCCACACTTCCGCCTTGAAGCCCGGCGGCAGCTTGAGCTTGTCGAGCGGAAGCTCGCTCGCAGGGGTCGCCGTCAGCCTGCCGGCGTGCGGCGCAAGCTTCGAACTTGCCTGGTCAGCGTTGCGGCCCTGTTGCCACGCCGGCGCAGGAGCCGCAGTTGCTGCCGCGGCAGGCGCGGGGGCGGCTGCGGGAGCGGCAGGCGTGGGAGCGGTGGACTGGCACGCGGTGATGGCAATCGCCGTGGCCGCGACCAGCATCAGTCTTGTCGACATTGAGTCTCCTTGTAGGTGTCATCCGCGCAGTGACCGACTGCGCGTGAGGGGGTCTGACGATCGCCGGTACCCTGGTCAGGCGACGGTGCTCAAGAATGATGCCTTGTTCGCGAGGGAGTGGATCAACTGGCAGTCTCCACGACGCCATCGGCGACGAAGCCGTCGATCTCGCCGTCGCTGTAGCCGTAACCGCGCAGCACCTCGCGCGTGTGCTCTCCGAGCACCGGAGCCGGCCGCGTGACCGCCGTCGGCGTCTCGGAGAAGTGAACCGGGCAGCCGATCGCCTTCGTCGCTCCCGCGGCGGGATGCTGCGTCTCGACCACCATGCCGCGCGCCAGCGTCTGCGGATGCGTCATCGCCTCGCCGATCGAATGGACCGGGCCGACCGGCACCCCGGCCGCGTCGAACAGTTCGACCCACTCGGCGCGCGTGCGCGTGAACAGCACCGTGTTCATCAGCCGCACGAGTTCCTCGAGGTTCGCCATGCGGTCGGTGTTGGTGCGGAAGCGCGGGTCGTCGCGCCACTCGGGGTGCCCGATCACCTCGGCGATGCGCTCCCAGTTGGCCTGGTTGGCTCCACCCAGCGTGATCCAGCCGTCGCGCGCGTGGAACGCCTGGTACGGCGCGCTGAGGACGTGCGCGGAGCCGGTCGGTCCCGGCGAATTGCCCGTCGGAAAGAAGATCGCCGCGTGCCAGTAGGTCTGCTGCAGCGCCGCTTCCATCAGCGACGTGTCGACCACCTGGCCGCGGCCCGTCTTCAGCTTGTGCACGTAGGCCGCGAGGATGCCGATGACGGCGAGGTTGCCGGCGCTGATGTCGGAGACCGGATTGCCGGTCTTCGCCGGCGCGCCGCCGGGTTCGCCGGTGATCGACATCAGCCCGCCGAAGCCCTGCGCGATCAGGTCGAAGCCGCCCTTGTCGGCCCACGGGCCGTCGCGGCCGAAGCCGGTGATCGAACAGTAGATGAGGCCGGGGTTGGCGGCGGCCAGCACGTCGTAGCCGAGCCCCAGCTTCTCCATCGTGCCGGTGCGGTAGTTCTCCGTCAGCACGTCGGCGTCGCGCACCATCCGCAGCAGGATGGCCTTGCCCTGCGGATGCTTCAGGTTCAGGGCGATGCCGCGCTTGTTGCGGTTCATCATCAGGAACGGCGCCGACACGCCGTTGATGCGCGGCTCGCGGTAGCCGCGCGAGTCGTCGCCGCCGGGCAGCTTCTCGACCTTGATGACGTCGGCGCCCATGTCGGCGAGCATCAGCCCGGTGGTCGGGCCGGCCATGATCTGCGCGAGTTCGAGCACGCGCAGTCCGGCGAGCGGGCCGGGGTGCGAAGGGCGCTCCGGCGCCGGGTGCGTCGCGGTCATCGCGTCAGCGCCCGACGAAGCCGGGCTTCGTCTTCGCGAGGAAGGCCGAATAGCCGATGCGGAAGTCCTCGGTGTCGAAGCAGTCGAAGCACTCGTCGATCTCCTGCGGCGTGAGCGGGCCGCCTTCGGCGAGGCGCCTGGCGAACTTCTTGTGCCAGCGCGCCACGAGCGGCGCGCCTTCCGCGATGCGCTCCGCGGTGGCGCGCGCCTCGGCGGCGACCTGGTCGTCCGGCACGATGCGGGTGACGAGCCCCTTGTCCTTCGCCTCGGCGGCGTCGAACACGCGGCCCTCGAGCAGGATCTCGAGCGCGACGCTCTTGCCGACCAGCCGCACGAGCGGCGCCATCTCGGCGTAGGCCATCACGAGGCCGAGGTTCTTGATCGGCGCCCCGAAGCGGCTCGACGCGCCGCAGATGCGGAGGTCGGCCAGCGCGGCGATCTCGAGCCCGCCGCCGACGCAGATGCCGTGGATCTGCGCGACGATCGGCGTCGGGCAGTTGGCGAGCTTCTCGGCGGTGGCGTGCATCACCTTGCCGTACTCGATCGCCTGCGCCTTGCTCGCGCGTTGCGTCTCGAACTCGCCGATGTCGTTGCCGGGCGAGAACGCCTTCTCTCCCGCCCCGCGCAGGATGATGCAGCGGACGCCCGCGTCCTGCGACAGGTTCCACACCGTGTCGCCGAGCTCGCCCCACATCGCGCGCGTGAGGGCATTCAGCTTGTGCGGGCGGTTCAGCACGACGGTGGCGATGGCACCGTCGCGTTCGACGAGGATGAGTTCGGACATGCTCAGCGATAGAAGTATTGGACGAGGCCCAGCCCGACGACGGGCACGTAGGTCACGAGCATCAGCACGGCGAGCAGCACGCCGATGAAGTAGACGTTGGTCCGTGTCACGGCCCAGACCGACTCCTTGGCGATCGAGCTGGCCACCATCAGCACGCTGGCCACCGGCGGCGTCTGCTGGCCGATGCCGAGGTTGATCGTGACGATCAGTCCGAAGTGCACCGGGTCGATGCCGACCGCCTTGACGAGGGGCATCACGACGGGCACCACGAGGATGATCGCGGCGGCCGAGTGCAGGAACATCCCGAGGAACAGGAAGAGCACGTTCAGCAGCATCAGCACCACGTACGGATCCTTCGTGAAGTCGGAGACCGTGCGCGCCAGCTGCTGCGGCGCCTGCACCTCGGTGAGGTAGGTGCCGAGGAGCGAACTGGTGGCGACGAGCAGCATCACCACGGCCGTCTGCATGCCGCCTTCGAGGATCGCCTTGCGCAGTTCCGCCATGTTCAGTTCGCGGTAGATCACGAGGCCGACGAACAACGCCGCCACGACCGCCAGCGCCGCGCCTTCGGTGGCCGTCACCACGCCGCCGAAGATGCCGCCGAGGATGATGATCGGCAGCAGGAAGGCCCACAGCGCCTCGCGCCCGGTCTTCGCCACGCGGGCCCACGAGAACCGCTCCTCGCGCGGCAGGTTGTAGCGGCGCGCGAAGTAGGACGCCATGCCCATCAGGCCGAGTCCGCCGAGGATGCCGGGCACGATGCCCGCGACGAACAGCTGGACCACCGAGGTCTCCGCCATCACCGCGTACAGGATCATCGGGATCGACGGCGGGATGATCACCGCGAGAGTCGCGGAGGACGACATGACCGCGGCAGCGAGCGGGGCCGGGTAGCCCTTCGCCTTCATGCCGGGGATCATGATCGACCCGAGCGCCGCGACGTCGGCGACGGCCGAGCCGGAGATCTCCGCGAAGAACATCGACGCGCCGATCGACACGTGCGCCAGCCCGCCGCGGATCCAGCCGAAGATGGACGACGCGAACGCGATCAGGCGCTGCGAGATGCCCGACGCGTTCATGATCGCGCCGGCCAGGATGAACAGCGGGATCGCCAGCAACGGGAAGTTGGTGGCGCCGTTGTAGACGACCAGCGGCAGGTTCGGCAGCGAGTTCAGGCCGTGGCTCCAGACCATCGCCACGAGCGCGACGATGCCGAGCGACACCGCGATCGGCACGTTGATCAGCACGAGCGCCAGCACGGCGGCGAACAGCAGGAGCATGGTGTTCATGTCGGCTCCGGCTCAGTGCAGGCCATCGGCGAGCGCCGGCCCGGCCGGGGTCGGCGGCGGCGGTTCGCGGTCGATGACGAGGTCGATCAGGTGGGTGATCTCGGCCACGACGATCATGGCCGAGCTGATCGGGATGACCGACTGCACCACGCTCATCGGCACCCAGTCGAGGCTCACGAGCGATTCCCCGTGCAGCACCGGCAGGATCTCGGCGCCGACCCAGCCGAGGAGGGCGAAGAAGGCGATCACGAGCAGCTGCGTGAAGATGCCGAGCACGCGGCGCGCGCCCCACGGCATCTGCTCGACGACTTCCGGGCAGCCGATGTGCGAGCGTTTCACCGAGGCGAGCGCCGAGCCGTAGAAGGTCAGCCACGCCAGCAGCACCGACGCCAGCTCGTCGTACCAGGACAGCGACTTGCCGATGGTGCGGAACACGACGCCAATGGTGACCTCGGCGGCGAGGATCACCATCAGCGCTCCGACCAGCACCTCGAGCAGCAGGCCGTAGCGTGCCCGGAAACGGCGCAAGGAGGCAGCGAGCGGCGCCTCCGCGGCGCCGCTTGTCTTGTTGTGGTTGCTCACGGATTACTTGCCGAGGGCGACGGCCTTGTCGATCGCCTCCTTGGCGCCCGCGACTTCCTTGCCGAACTCTTCGTAGATGCCGGCGCTCGCCTTGATGAAGGCGTCCTTGTCGACCTCGTTGACCTGCATGCCGGCGGCCTTGAGCTTCTGCAGCAGGTCGTCCTCGTCCTTCGCCGCGGTTTCATAGACGAAGGCCTGCGTCTCCTTCGCCGTGTCCTCGAGGATCTTGCGCACGTCGGCGGGCAGCGCCGCGAACGACTTGCCGGTGATGACGTAGGCCGGCGTGTACACGTGTCCGGACAGCGACAGGAACTTCTGCACTTCCTGCAGCTTGGCCGAGTAGATCTGGGTGAACGGATTCTCCTGGCCGTCCATCACGCCGGTCTGCAGCGCGGTGAACAGCTCCGAGAACTTCATCGGGCTCGGGTTCGCGCCGTAGGCCTGGAACATCTTCACGCGCCACTTGCCTTCCGGCACGCGCAGCTTGATTCCCTGCAGGTCGGCCGGCACCTTGATCGGGCGCTTGCTGTTGGTGATGTGGCGGGTGCCGTTCTCCCACACCGCGACGACCTTGACGCCTTTCTTCTCCGCGGCGGGCGCGAGCAGCGGCCAGAAGACGTCCTTCTCGATCCGCGCCATGTGCTTGCGGTCCTTCACGATGTACGGCATCTCGAAGATGCCGAACAGATCCACCTCGGAGCTCATCACGGTCGACGGGACGGCCATGTCGAGCGTGCCGAGCTTCACCTTCTGGATCATCTCCTTGTCGCCGCCGAGCTGGCTCGAGCCGTAGGCGACGACCTTCGCCTTGCCGCCGAGCTTGGCGTTGGCGCGGCGCGCGAACTCGTCCGTGCTCTTCTGGAAGATCGAGCCGGGTTCGCCGACGTGGCCGATCTTGATCTCCTGCTGGGCGCTGGCGGTTCCCCACAGCCCGGCCGACAGCGCGATGGCGACGGCGGTCTGGAGGAAGGTGCGGCGGTGCGACGCGGTCTTGGTGAAGGTCATTGTTGTCTCCTTGGCTTCTCTTCTGTCTCGTCTCTGGTGTCCTGCGTTCTCATCGGCGCCGGGCCCGGACCGACCCGCCGCCTTGTCTCTTTTCGATGCGTGACTCAGGCCGCGCGGGCGACTTCGGCGGCCGGCGCTTCCGCCAGGTAGGCCATCGCCGCGTCGACGCCGCCCTTGCGATGCGGCACCCCGGCAAGCGCCAGTCCCATCTCGACGCCGGCGAGCGTTCCGCACAGCATCAGGTCGTTGAAGTAGCCGAGGTGGCCGATGCGGAAGATCTTGCCGGACACCTTGCCCAGGCCCTGGCCGAGCGACATGTTGAAGCGCTCGAGCACGATCTTGCGGAACGCGTCCGCGTTGTGGCCCTCGGGCATCAGCACCGCGGTCAACGCGGAGCTGTACTCGGCCGGATTCACGCACAGGATCTCGAGGCCCCAGGCGCGCACGGCGCGCCGCGTCGCCTCGGCGAAGCGGTCGTGGCGCTTGAATACGTTGGCCAGTCCTTCGCCGAACAGCATCTCGAGCGCCTCGTGCAGGCCGTAGAGCAGGTTGGTCGCGGGCGTGTACGGGAAGTAGCCGGTGGCGTTCGCCGCCAGCATCTCCTTCCAGTCCCAGTAGGAGCGCGGCAGCTTCGCGCTCGCCGAGGCGTCCAGCGCCTTGCGGCTGACCGCGTTGAACGACAGCCCCGGCGGCAGCATCAGGCCCTTCTGCGAGCCGCCGACCGTGACGTCCACGCCCCACTCGTCGTGCCGATAGTCGATCGAGCCGAGCGACGAGATCGTGTCGACGAACAGCAGGGCAGGATGACCGACGCGGTCGATCGCGGCGCGGATCGGCGGGATCGTTCGTCGTCACGCCGGTCGAGGTCTCGTTGTGCACGACGCACACCGCCTTGATCGCGTGCGCCGTGTCGGCGCGCAGCCGCTTCTCGATCTTCGCCCGCAGCCACACCCTGGCGCCAGTCGCCGGGCAAGAAATCCACGACGAGCCCGAGCCGCTCGGCGAGCTTCTTCCACAGAGTCGCGAACTGGCCGGTCTCGGCCATCAGCACGCGATCGCCGGGCGACAGCGTGTTGACCAGCGCCGCTTCCCACGCGCCGGTGCCGCTCGCGGGATAGATGATGACGTCCTGTTCCGTCTGGAACACGCTGCTTCATGCCCGCCAGCACGGTCTTGCCGAGCCTGCCGAACTCGGGGCCGCGATGATCGATGGTGGGGTGGTCGATCGCGCGCAGCACGCGGTCCGGAACGTTCGTCGGCCCGGGAATCTGCAGGAAATGGCGACCGGAGTGATGGCTGTCGAGTTCGAGCATGGAGGCTGGCCGGGCGGCCCGATTTGGTATACAAAACGCATCCTAACCAAATCCGGCAGTTGGCCGCAAGCCGGCACAGGCGGTCCCGACCCGGCACGACTATCCTTCGCTAAGAGGGAAAATGCGTCGGCCTGGTCGTCGGCTGACGGGCTTGGCGCTTTTCCTGTACGCACAACTCGGTATACCAACGTGAACGCTCCGGATGACCTGAACCCGGTCCCTGTGGCCGTCGCTGCGACCGGCGGGGGCGCCTCGACGCTCGCCGAATCCCTCGCGGACCGCCTGCGCGAAATGATCATCGAGGGCGAACTGCCGCCCGGCATGCGCCTGAACGAGCGCGCGCTGTGCGACCGCCTGGGCGCCTCGCGCACGCCGCTGCGCGAAGCGTTCCGCCTGCTCGCCGCCGAACACCTGGTCGAACTGCAGCCCAATCGTGGCGCGCAGGTCGTCTCGCTGTCCGACGACGACATCCGCGAGAGCTTCGAAGTGATGGGCGCGCTCGAAGCGCTGGCCGGCGAGCGCGCATGCCGCCACGTGACGCCGGAGGAGGTCGCCGAGGTGAAGGCGCTGACCTTCGAGATGCTCGCGTGCCACGCGCGCCGCGACCTGCCGGCGTATTACCGGATCAACCGGCTGATCCACCAGTGCATCAACCGCGCCGCGCGCAACGCGTTGCTGACGCAGGTGTACTCGAACCTGAACCAGCGCATCGAGAACCTGCGCTTCCGCTCGAACTTCGACCAGCTGAAGTGGGACAAGGCCGCGCGCGAACACTCGGAGATGGTCGAGGCGCTCGAGGCCCGCGACGGCGCGCGCCTCGGCGCGATCCTGCGGCATCACCTCCACGAGAAGTGCCAGGCGGTGCTCGATGGCCGGCGAGCGGAGCGGGAAGCGCTGGACGCGGAGGCCGCGGAATGAACGCACCGCTGACGCGCCCGCTGGTGTTCCACCCGCCCGGCGACACGGAACTCGCGCGCCGGCTGCGCGGCGCCGTGCAGGGCGAAGTCCTGTTCGACCGCGCCTCGCGCGGCCGCTACTCGACCGACGCGTCGATCTACCAGATCGAGCCGATCGGCGTGCTGGTCCCGCGCACGCACGAGGACGTGCGCGTCGCGGTCGACGTCTGCCGCCAGCTCGGCGTGCCGCTGCTCGCGCGCGGCGGCGGCAGTTCGCAGTGCGGGCAGACCGTCGGCGCGGCGCTCGTCATCGACCACAGCAAGTTCCTCAACGGCGTCGTCGCCTTCGATCGCGAGGCGATGACGGTGACCGTGGAGCCGGGCATCGTGCTCGACGCGCTGAACGCGTGGCTCAAGCCGCACGGCGTCTGGTTCCCGGTCGACGTCAGCACGTCGGCGCAGGCGACCATCGGCGGCATGGCCGGCAACAACTCGTGCGGCTCGCGCTCGATCTACTACGGCAACATGGTGCACAACGTCGTCGCCGCCGATGCGCTGCTCGCCGACGGCACCGAGGCGTGGCTCGGCCCCGACGCACGGATGAGCGGGGCGCCGCCGCGGCTGCAGGCGCTGATGGACGGCCTGCGCGGCATCGCCGAGCGCGAGCGCGACGAGATCGGCCGCCAGGTGCCGAAGGTGATGCGCCGCGTCGGCGGCTACAACCTCGACGTCTTCCACCCGCAGAGCGAGCGCCCGTACACGGCCGACGGCAGCGTCAACTGGTCGCACCTGCTGGTGGGCAGCGAAGGCACGCTCGCGTGGACGCGGACGCTGACGCTGAAGCTCGCGCCGCTGCCGAAGCACAAGGCGCTCGGCGTCGTCAGCTTCCCGACGCTGTACCGCGCGATGGAGCTGACGAAGCACATCGTCAAGCTCGGGCCGGCCGCGGTCGAGCTCGTCGACCGGACGATGATCGAGCTGGCGCGCAGCAATCCCGCCTTCCGGCCGGTCATCGACGCGGCGCTGGTCGGCGAGCCGGACGCGATCCTGCTGGTCGAGTTCGTCGGCGAGGACGCGGACGCACCGCGCCGCCGGCTGGAGGACCTCGTCGCGCTGATGGGCGACCTCGGCCTGCCGGGGCAGGTGGTGCGGATGCCGGACGCGGGCCCGCAGAAGGCGCTGTGGGACGTCCGCAAGGCGGGCCTGAACATCATGATGAGCATGAAGGGCGACGGCAAGCCGGTGTCCTTCATCGAGGACTGCGCGGTGCCGCTGGAGCACCTGGCCGACTACGTGGCCCGGCTCACCGAGGTGTTCGAGCGCAACGGCACGCGCGGCACCTGGTACGCGCACGCGTCGGTCGGCACGCTGCACGTGCGCCCGATCCTCGACATGCGGCAGGGTGGGCCAAATGGGGGCGCGCAGAAGATGCGCGCGATCGCGGAGGAAGCCGCCGCGATGGTGCGCCAGTACAAGGGCGCGTACTCGGGCGAGCACGGCGACGGCCTCGTGCGCACCGAGTGGGTCGAGTGGCAGTTCGGCCCGCGACTGACGCGCGCGTTCGAGGAAGTGAAGGCGCTGTTCGATCCCGACTGGCCTGATGAACCCCGGCAAGATCGTCCGCGGCACGAAGATGGACGACGCGAGCCTGTTCCGCTATCCGCCGGGCTACGCGCCGGTGAAGCTCGACACGGCGCTCGACTGGTCGGCGTGGAACGTGCAGGCGAACCCCGTGACCGAGCAGGTGACGCGCGCCGGGCACCGGCGGCGACCCGGCGCGGGGCTTCGCCAAGGCCGTCGAGATGTGCAACAACAACGGCCACTGCCGCAAGTTCGACGCCGGCACGATGTGCCCGAGCTTTCGCGTCACGCGCGACGAGGAGCACTCGACGCGCGGCCGCGCGAACACGCTGCGGCTGGCCGTGTCGGGCCAGCTCGGCACCGACTTCGCCAGCGAGGCCGTGCGCGAGGCGCTCGCGCTGTGCGTCAGCTGCAAGGGCTGCAAGCGCGACTGCCCGACCGGCGTGGACATGGCGAAGATGAAGATCGAGTTCGCGTACCACTGGCAGAAGAAGCACGGCCTGACGCTGAAGGACCGGCTGGTCGCGACGATGCCGAAGTGGGCGCCGTGGGCCGCGCGCTTCCCGTTCGTCGCGAACCTGCGCGACGCGCTGCCCGGCGCGGCGCGCCTGTCCGAGCGCATCGCGGGGCTGTCGGCGCAGCGGACGCTGCCGCAATGGCGCGGCGACACCTTCCTGTCGAGCAAGGCGGCGAAGGCTGCGGCGGTCGACGCGCCGGACGTCGTGCTGCTGGTCGACACCTTCAACAACTACCACGAGCCGGAGAACGCGCACGCGGCGCTGCGCGTGCTGCAGGCCGCGGGCTACCGCGTCGCGGTCGCGCGTGCCGCCGCGAGCGACGCGGAGCGCGACCGCCCGCTGTGCTGCGGGCGCACGTACCTCGGCGCCGGCCTCGTCGACGAGGCGAAGCGCGAGGCGCGCCGGATGGTCGAGGCGCTGGCGCCGCACGTCGCCGCCGGTGCGACGATCGTCGGGCTGGAGCCTTCGTGCCTGCTGTCGCTGCGCGACGAGTTCCTCGTGATGGGCCTCGGCGACGCGGCGGAGAAACTGTCGGCGCACGCGCTGATGATCGAGGAGTTCCTGGCGCGCGAGGCAAAGGCCGGCCGGCTGAAGCTGCCGCTGCACGCGCTGCCGCAGAAGCGCGCGCTGGTGCACGGCCACTGCCACCAGAAGGCGTTCGACGCCATGAGTCCGGTGTCGCGGTGCTGAAGCTGATCCCCGACCTGCAGGTCGAGGTGATCGAGTCGAGCTGCTGCGGGATGGCCGGCAGTTTCGGCTACGAAGCGGCGCACTACGACGTGTCGATGAAGATGGCGGAGCAGTCGCTGCTGCCGGCCGTACGCAAGGCGGGCGCGGACACGCTCATCGTCGCCGACGGCACCAGCTGCCGGCACCAGATCGCCGACGGCACCCGCGCCACCGGCGCGCGCGAAGCGCTGCACGTGGCGCGCGTGCTGGCGATCTCGCTGGCGACCTCGCCTGACGCGGCGGACAAATGAGCGTGTTCGTGGCCGAAGCCATGAACTCGATCGGGAACGGGGCACTGGACTCGCCCGGGGAAGAAGTTTCGCCGATCGAGTGCGCTGCATGGCGGCAAACGCTGGCATTCTCCGTCGTTGCCGTACCCCGACGGGATTCAACGGAGATGCCCGATGCTTCAGCTCAAGCCCCTCGATTCGAACGTGCCGATCTTCCAGCAGATCGGTTCCGATCTCTCGCCGGTGATCCTGGTCAATGTCTTCCAGGTCGCCGAAGCGGACATCCCGCTCCTGCTCGAGGCCTGGGAGGCGGACGCAAACTGGATGAAGCAGCAGCCCGGCTACATCTCGACGCAGTTGCACCGGGGCATCGCTGGCAGCACGGTGTTCATGAACTACGCCGTGTGGGAGTCCGTGGCCCACTTTCGAGCCGCCTTCAACCATCCTGATTTCAGGAAGGCGCTCGAACACTACCCGTCGAGCGCCGTGGCGTCGCCGCATCTCTTCACGCGCCTCACGGTGCCGAACCTGTGCGTCGGTCCCTGAAACCTCGCCGGGGCGCCCGGATCGGTTTTCCCGAAAGGAGAAGTGGCATGAACACAAGGACCCGGCTGCTCGTCGCGGCACTCTGCGGACTTCCGTTGGGCGCCCATGCCGCGTGCCCCTCGGACGTCGATACGGCAGTGATGGCCGCGCGCTACGCCAATCTGCAGCCAGCGCCAAACCCGCCGGCTGACCTGAGCATGACCGATGCCCTGTGCGGGCGCGACAAGTTCGTCCGGTTCCTGGGACAGAACTACGGCAAGGTCGTTGGATACAAAGCGGGGCTGACCAACCCGGCAGTGCAGAAGCGATTCAATTATCCAAACCCAGTGCGTGGAACGCTGTTCGAGAAGATGCTGCTGCAGGATGGCGCCGAAGTGCCCGCCAGGTTTGGTGCGCGACCACTTTTCGAGGCCGACATGGTCGTTGAAGTGAAGGACGCCGGGATCAACCAGGCCACCACGCCGCTCGAAGTGCTGCGGCATCTCTCGGCCATCTATCCGTTCATCGAGTTACCCGACCTCGTGGTGGAGGATCCCGCAAAGATCACGGGTCCCAGCCTCGTCTACTCGAACGTGGGCGCGAGGCTTGGGGTGCTCGGCCAGCCGATCAAGGTGAACGCCAGCCCGGAACTCGTCGAGGCGCTGAAGAACATGACGGTGCGGCTCATGGACCAGGACGGCAAGGAACTCGATGTGGGCAAGGGCAGCGCGATCCTCGAACAACCCCTGAATGCCGTGCTCTGGCTCATCAAGGACCTCAAGGCAAGCGGCATCGAGTTGAAGAAGGGCGATCTGCTGAGCCTCGGGTCTTTCTCCCGGCTGCTGCCGCCGAAGCCCGGAACGGGGGCCAAGGCGGTCTACGAAGGCCTGCCGGGCAACCCGACCGTGAGCGTGCGGTTCAAGTAGCGCGAGAGCATGCACGGCGATCCAGTATCTGTCCGCGAGCTGAACGCTGTGCTCGAGCGCACTCCATTCCTCGCGTCTTACGGCTTCTCCGTCCGATCCTGCTCCGACGGCGAGTGCGTTCTGAGCGCTGCGTTTGCGCCGGCGATGGAACGTCCCGGCGGCATCGTCAGTGGCATGACGTTGATGGGCGCGGCGGACGTCGCCATGTGGCTGGCGATCATGACCAAGAGAGGCACCGACGAACACTGGGTGACCTCGGACATGAAGACCGCGTTCCTGCGAAGCGGGCGCAAGGAGGACTTCGTGTGCACCGCCAGGGTGCTCAAGATCGGGAGCCGGTCTGCCTACGGGACGGCCGAATGCACCGGCGCCGTTTCGGGGCTGCTCGCTCACCACGTCCTCACCTATGTGCGTGCCCCGGACTGACACCGCCTGTTGGCCAACCACCGTGTTCGCGTCATGGATGCATCGATCGAGCAAGTGATCCCCGCACGGCGGCGCGACCTCGGCGGCTTCGAGGTCGGCCGCGTGCTGCCGGCGGGGCAACGGCGCATGGTCGGTCCGTTCATCTTCTTCGACCACATCGGGCCGGCGATGCTGGCGCCGCCGCTGCCGCGGGCGATGGATGTCCGGCCGCACCCGCATATCGGCCTGTCGACGGTCACCTACCTCTTCGAAGGCGAGATGACGCATCGCGACTCGCTCGGCTGCGAACAGGTGATCCGGCCCGCCGAGGTCAACTGGATGACCGCCGGCCGCGGGATCTCGCACTCGGAGCGGTTCGAGGGGATGCGCGAGCGGGGCGGCGTGCTGCACGGCATCCAGGCGTGGGTCGCGCTGCCCGCCGGGCACGAGGAGGTCGAACCGGCGTTCGAGCACTACGCGCGCGACCGCCTGCCGCTGATCGAGGGCGAGGGATGGAGCGCCCGCGTGATCGCCGGCGAATTGCTCGGCGCGCGCAGCGCGGTGCGGACGCACTCGCCGCTGCTGTACGCGCACCTCGAACTCGCCGCAGGCGCGCGCTTCACGGTGCCCGCTGGCGCCTCCGAGCGCGCGGTCTTCGTTGCGCAGGGCGCGGTCGACGTCGGCGGACAGGCGTGCGCGCCGGCGCAGATGCTCGTCCTCGCCCGCGGCGCGACGCCGACCGTCGTCGCGCGCGAACCCAGCACGCTGATGCTCCTCGGCGGCGAGCCCGTCGGCCCGCGCTACATCTGGTGGAACTTCGTGTCGTCGCGGCGCGAGCGTCTCGAACAGGCGAAGGCCGACTGGAATGACGGCCGCATCCCCAGGCCGGTCGGCGACACAGAGGAATGGATCCCTGCGCCGAACGACCCGATGCCGGCGCCGCACCGGCTGACGTAAGCCGGACTCCCGACCCATGCAAGCGCTGGAGCATCGCCAACAGATCGACGGACTTCGGTTCTTCGCGTTCCTCGCGGTGTTCATGATCCACAGCGACGTCGAAAATTTCTGGTGGGGCAGTTACGGGGTCTCGCTGTTCTTCGTGATCAGCGGATTCCTGATCACCCGGATCCTGATCGCGTCGCAGGACCGGCCGCGCGGCCAGGCGCTCAAGGCCTTCTACGTGCGCCGCGCCTTGCGAATCTTCCCCGCCTACTACCTGGTGCTGGGAGTGGCGGCCGCCACGGTCGGCATCGCGTACCTGTGGACATACGTTCTCTACGTGATGAACTGGGGGATCTTCTTCTACACGTGGATCGAGCCGGCGGCTCGTGGACCGTCCGTGGGATCCCGTGCGGATGTACGGCGTCCACTTCTGGTCGTTGTGCGTCGAAGAGCAGTTCTATCTGGTCTTCCCGCTGCTGTTTACCTTCCTGCGGCCGGGACGCACGCGGCTGCGCTGGTTGCTCGCGCTGTGGGCGGCGAGCATCGCCTTCCGATTCCTCTTCGCCGTGCTGCTGCCGAAGTCGGCGTACGGCCTGATTCCGCTGGTCTGCGGCGAGTACCTGGTCGCGGGTGCGGTGGGCGCCGTGGTGTTCGCGGATACGTCGGCGGCCGCCGAACGGATACGCGCTGCCGCCCGGCAATGGATGTTTCCAGCCGGCCTCGCGCTGGTGGCGGCGCTGTTCGCGCTGTACGGGCCGGAGTCACCGTCGATCGATCACGTCATGCACCCGCCGCACATGCAGACGCTGCTGGCGCTCGGCTTCCTCGCGATGGTGCTGGGATTGTGGGAAACGGACAATCGCTGGGTGCTTGGATTCTTCAACTTCGCACCCTTCCGTTTCCTCGGCAAGATCAGCTACGGCCTGTATCTGATCCACCTCTTCATGTGGCCCCTCCATGACTGGCTCGCCGCGCATTACGCCGTGCTGCGCGACGTTCCTCCCTTGGCGGCGCGGTTCGGGCTGACGGTCCTGCTGGCGACGGCGATGTGGCACCTGTTCGAGGCGCCGATCCTGAAGCTCAAGACGAGATTCCAGTACTGACTCGTCCTCCGACCGCCAGCCGCCACGGCACATCACGGCGGGCACTGGCAGGTTGGCGGCTTCGTCGGCTTCACCGCCGGCGCCGGCGGCGCCTTTCGCGGTGGCCGCACGCGGCGCCGCAATCGGGTCCCTGAACAGCGCCAGGTTGATGGCGTCGGCCATCGCCTTGTAGCCGGCATCGTTCGGGTGCAGGTTGTCGCCGCTGTCGAAGGCCGGAAGAATCCTGCTCGGATTGTTCGGGTCGCGCAGCACCTTGTCGAAGTCGATCACCGCGTCGTAGGCCTTGCTGGTCCTGATCCATTGGTTGACGACCTGGCGCTGCGCTTCGCCGACGTCCGTGTAGTAGAGCCCCGGCATGAACGCCTGGAACGGCGTCAGCGTCCCTCCGTACACCTTGAGGCCCATCGCATGCGCGCGAACGATGATCTGGCGATGCGCGGCAATGACCTGCTCGGGAGTCACGGCGCCGGGAAAGCCGATGTCGTTGATGCCCAGCAGGACGATCAGGTAGCGCGCGCCGGACTGCACCAGCACGTCGCGATCGAGGCGCGCCAGTGCGTTCGAGCCGTCCATGTCGTGCAGGAGCCGGTTGCCGGTGATGCCCGCATTGAGTACCGCCACCTTGCTGCCGCCCTTCTGCGCGTGCAGCCGCTCGGCCAGACGGTTCGGCCAGCGCTTGTTGGCGTCGGCAGTCGACTTGTATCCGTCGGTGATCGAGTCGCCAAGCGTGACGATGGCCCGGGTGCTCCTGGCGGCGCCGACCTCGACGCCCGTCAGGAAGTGGAGGGACTGGGTCGTGGTCGCCGAGGGCAGGTTGTCGGCTCCGCTGAAGTCCCCCTCGGCCGAAACATAGGTCGTCTGCAGGCCTTCCGTGTGCTCGGTCGACGCGACCTGGCTGCCCGCGATGTAGATGCTGACCGCGAGGTCGCCGAGGTCGGGCACCTGGAGATTCACGGGATCGCTGACTGCCAGGGCGCCGGGCGGGATCGCCATGGACGGCAAGCCGTTGAAGGTAAGCGTCCGGTCCGACCCTGCGACGATCGCTGCACCCGTGCTGCGCAGCGCCACGTGCGCCGAACTGATCACCAGCGGACCGGAGCCGAAGGCGTTCGACAGGCGCACGCGCACCTGTTTGCCGCCGATGCTCACGCGCACGATCTGGCGGATGGTCTGGCCCTTGAACTCGACGGGCTTGCCGGCCGCCTGCGGGCTTGCACTCCATGTGCCCACCCAGTGGATGTCACGTGTGCCGTCCCTGGCAGCGGTTGCCGGCGCAATGGCCATGCCCGCGACGGCCAGCATTGCCGCACCAAGGGCGGCGAGCGCCCGACGGAACACCGCCGAGGAGAGCCCGGGCCGACGGGTCCGTTTCGTCGCCTGTTCGTGTATCGGGTGTGGGTGTGTGGGCGACACGATGACCTCGAAGATGAAGATACGCCTTGCCGACGCGGCGCGCGGCTGGGCACAGATGGACTTTCTCCGTCGACCCGATGCAACGAGTCGTTCTTGCTGCGCGTCGACCCGGGGACACAATCCGGTCGGCGCGGACACTCCGCCGCTCCACCTGGAACAGGAACAGCGCACGTCCCGCCTCCCGCGCATGAACACTTCGGATCGGCAACCTGTCCTGGTCACCGGCGCCAGCGGCTTCATCGGGGCGCATCTCGTGCGCCTGCTGGTCGCGCGCGGCCGCGCTGTCTCCTGCCTGGTGCGCCCGACGTCGCAGGTCGAGGAACTGCTTGCCGCGGGCGCCGAACTCGTCACTGGCGACGTCGATGACCGCGCGGGCGTCTGCGCGGGCCATCGCGTCGTCGAACGCCCAGGTCGTGTTCCACCTTGCGGGGCTCGGGCGGGCGATGTCGCGCGGCAGACTTCATGCGCGTGAACGCCGAGGGCGTCGAGACGGTCGCGGCGGCGTGCACCGAGCAGGCGGAGCGCCCGGTGCTCGCTGCTCGTTTCGTCGCTCGCCGCCGCGGGGCCCTCCGCGGGGAGCGCCGAAAGTGGAAAGCGATCCGCCGTTGCCGGTTTCGGACTATGGGCGCAGCAAGCTCGCCGGCGAGCAGGCCGCCGCTCGTTACGCCGGCGTGCTGCCCATCACGATCGTCCGGCCGTGCGCCGTGTTCGGCGCGGGCGACCGCGGGATGTACGAAGTATTCAGGCCCGTCGCCCGATCCGGCCTCCACGTCGTGTGCGGGCACGGCGACCAGCGCCTCTCGCTGATCGCCGTGGCGGACCTCGTCGAGTGCATCGTCCTCGCCGCGGAGAGGGGCGAGCGCCTGGTGCCGGACGGCTCGGGGCGCGGCATCTACTTCGCCGGCGCGGAGGATCTCTCGCAGGTCGAGCTCGGCGGCGCGATCGCGCGAGCACTGGGGAAGAGGGTGCCTCGCATCGTTCGTGTCCCGGGAGGCTTGATGCGGGTGGCCGGCTTCTGCGGCGACGTCGCCTCGCGAATCCGCCGGCACCCGGGGTGGGTCGGCAGCGACAAGATGTCGGAGCTGCTCGCCGGTTCGTGGACCTGCTCGCCGGCCAAGGCGCAGCGGCAGCTGGGCTGGTCGCCCGCGGCCCCGCTTGCCGATCGACTCCGCGAGACCGCGCAGTGGTACCTCGACGCGCGCTGGCTCTAGGAAGTCTGTGGGACCTCATAGCGCCCGGTCGTAGATCCGGTAGGTCTTCGCGAGCTTCGTCCCCGCGCGCCTCAGCGTCCCGCGCGAACTCGCGTTGCTCTCGAGCACCCACGAAAACTCCCAGCCCTTGAGGCCCCACGGCTTGGCCGCCTCCACCAGCCGATCGAGCAGCACGATGGCGAACCCCGACTGCTGGAACTCGGGCAGCATCGTCACGGTCAGTGCCCGCGCGACGTTGATCCGCTTCTTCCCCCACATCAGCCGGAAGCAGGCCGAACGGAAACAGCCGGCCGTTGAGCTTGCGGATGATCTGGTTGTAGTCGAGCAGCGCGAGCACGGCGCCGACGGTCTTTCCCCCGGCCACCGCAAAGGCCACGAATTCCGGCGCGATGATGTGCCGCAGCTCCGCGGCGATGTGCTTCACTTCGCCCTCCTGCAGCGGAGTGAAGCCCCAGGTGCCCTCGAGCGCGCTGTTGTAGAGCTCGAGGTAGGTCCGGATTTCCTCGTCGAAGCGCGACGGGTCCAGCCACCGCACCGACAGGCCGCCGCCTTCGAGCGCCGCCATCACCGCGGGCTTGTAGCGTTCGACCAGCTGCGCGAGGATCGCGGCGTCCATCTCGTAGGCGTAGAGGTCCTGCGACTTGGCGAACCCGCAGGCCTCGATCAGGGCCGCGTAGTACGGCGGGTTGTAGGTCATCAGGAACACCGGCGGCTTGTCGAAGCCGTCGACGAGCAGCCCGCAGGTGTAGTTCAGCGACGGATTCACGGGCCCGCGCCACGCCGTCATGCCCCGCTCCAGCAGCCACGCGCGCCCGGCGTCGAAGAGCGCCCGCGCGACAGCGGCGTCGTCGATGCACTCGAAGAAGCCGAAGAAGCCCAGCCGTTCGTCGTACTTCCGGTTGTGGACGCGGTTGACGAAGACGGCGAGGCGGCCGACGGCCTTGCCGCGCCGCTCCGCCAGCAGCGTCACCATCTCCGCGTTGTCGAAGAACGGGTGGTGTCCCCATCCGAGCAGGAGGCGCTCCTGCGCAAGGATCGGCGGGACCCAGTTGGGTCGCCCGCGTAGATCGTCCACGGCAGCCGTTGAAAGCGTCGCCGATCCCGCCAGGACGTCACCGCCCGTACCGTGACCGCATCGTTCATTGCAGCGCCCGGTCTTCCATCACCCGCCGGCACACGTTCGCGATGTTCAGCGCCGCGGAGTTGTTCTGCACGGGCAGCAGCCTGCGCAACTCGTCCATCGGGTAGTCCGAATACGTCTCCTTGCCGAGGGCGAGGCCGACGAACACCGTCGACGAATACCGCGTGATGAGCACGTCGCAGTTGGCGATCATCTCTTCCGCGCTGCCGCTCCGGAAGGTCATGGCTCCCGGGGCGTACCGCTTGACCTCGTTCTCGGCGCGCGGCGAGGTCTTCGTTGGGGTGGAACTTGAAGATCATCGGGCGCCCGTTGGCGATCCGGCGAGCGTCCAGGATGAAGGACTTCCGGTCCTCGCCGCGGAAGATCTCCCGCAGCGGCGACGTGCACACGAGCACGTAGTGGCGGTGGGGAAAGGCGTTGTCGCGGTAGCGCTCGCAATGGTCGAAGTTCGGGATGCCGGTCACCACGATCTTCTCCGGCCTTCGCGCCCTTGCGGACGAAGAAGTCGCGGTAGCCGTCGCTCGCGACGCAGAACGCGCGGTAGGCATCGCTCAGCCCGGTGGCGGCGGTGCCCGCGATCCAGCGAGGCAGCCAGCGGTGGCGCTGCACCAGGCGGAAACTGCGGTCTTCCGGATCGGTGATGCCTTCCTGCACCAGGACGATCCTGCGGTCGCGGATGTTGTCCTGCACGAAGACATCGGAGCACGTGACCACGAGGTCGTACGCGTCGCGGCGCCCGCGGTGGTCGATCGGCAGGTGCTGCTCCTCGAGGTACTGCCGGCAGCGCCGTGCGAGCTTGTCGCCGATGATGGTGAACTCGAGCCCCTTCAGTCGCCGCAGCGCTTCGAGCGCGCCATCGCAGTAGAAGGGCGTGAACGCCTGCTCGTACTCGGCGAGATGCCGCGAGATCGCGTGCATCTGCGTCGTCTGGTTCATCGATCCGCAGATGAACAGGATGCGCCTGCCTGCCATCACGCTTCCCCGTCCCACCGCGTCTTGAACGTGCCCGCGACGAACACGACCGCGGCAAACACCGCGGCGACGCCCGCCATCCGCAGGGTGGCCGCATCGTCGGCGAAGATCATCGCCGCGCGCAGCGCCTCGTTCACGTAGAAGAGCGGCAGCAGCCTGGCGAACGACTGCAGGAAGGCCGGCATCATCTCGACCGGGAAGAAGGTGCCCGACAGGAACATCATCGGGAACAGGAAGGCGTTGCCGACCGCCACCGCGCTTTCCGCCTCCTTCGCGAACGGGGTGAGCAGCATGCCGATGCCGACGAAGGCGATGACTTCGATCACGACGATGAGCGGGAGCCAGGCGCCGAGGTGCAGCCGGACGTCGAAGACGGCGTAGCTGACGAGGAGGATCGCGACCGTCGAAACGACGGACAGGATGAGCTGGTACAGGATGCTCGAGACGCAGCCAGTCGGTGCGCGTGATCGGCGTGGTCGCGAGCTTGCGCAGGATGCCTTTCTGCCGCAGCTCGGCGTTCATGTTGAGCGCGTTTCCCAGGCGACGAGGTCATGATCGCCATCGCGATGATGCCCGGGACGAAGAACTCGATGAAGCGGTACTGCTCGGAGAGGATCGACGTGGCGACGAGCGTGATGAAGGGCGGCGTGCCGGTCATCTTCTGGTTCATCGCGGCCACGATCGTGTCGAGCGCCTGGATCTTGGTGTTCACCGAGGTCGAACTGGGATCGTGGACGTACGTCAGCGGCACGGACGCGCTCGCGTCCCGCGCGCCGAGCCGCCTGGCTTCGATGGCGGCGTAGTCCTCGGGGATCACGAGCACCAGGTTCTGCTTGTGCTCCCTGGCGTATTGCGTGGCGTCGACGCCGTCCGGAACCGGCGTGATCCTGAACGTCTGGTCCGTCGTGAGGGCATCGATCAGCCTGGCCGACGCTGCGCTGTGGCTCAGGTCCTGCACCGGCAGGTTGAAGTCGAGATGCTCCGGCTTGGTGAAGATCGTTCCGAAGACCAGCACGAGGATCACCGGGAACGCGAACGTGAAGAACATCGCCGACTTTTCGCGGTAGAAGCTCTTCAGCCGGACGACCAGGTTGGCGGCGATGATCCTCGGCGTCATCTGGAACCCTCGTCCGCGGCGTCCGGGCGGTGCTCCTCCGTGAGCTTGAGGAACACCTCTTCCAGGTTCGGCTTGCGCACGTCGATGCCGCGCAGGGAAAGGCCGGCCCGTTCGATCTCCCCGAGAATGGCGCGCACGTCGTCGGCGTCGTTGACCTGCACGCAGATGCTTTCGTCGCTCGTCCGCGTGGGCTCGAAGCCCATCTTCCGGATCAGGGCCGGCGCCGCCGCGTCGCTCGACCCCAGGGTGAGCCGCATGTGATCGGCGTGCTTCTCCGTGAGGCGCGCCGGCGAGTCGGTGGCCACGATCCTGCCCTTCGAGATGATCGCCACGGTGTCCGCGAGGAGTTCGGCCTCCTCCATGTAGTGGGTCGTGAGAAAGACGGTCTTCCCACGGTCCTTGAGGCCCTTGAGCACGTCCCAGACCGCGCGCCGGGCGTGCGGGTCGAGCCCGGTCGTCGGCTCATCGAGAAACACGACCTCCGGGTCGTTGACGAGCGCGGCGGCGATGCCGAGGCGCTGCTTGAGGCCGCCCGAGAGGGTATTGAACGGGCGTCGGCCTTGTCGCGCAGATGGGTGAGGTCCATCAGGGCGTCGACGTCGGCTTTGCAGCCGAACACCTGCGCGTAGTACGAAAGGCTCTCGCGCACGGTGATCCGGTCGAACGAGCTGAAGCCCTGCGGGAGCACGCCGATCCGCCGGACGACCTTGGCCTTCGACCTGGTGACGTCCATCCCGAGCACGGTGACCCGTCCTGACGTCGGCGTGCGGATGGTCTCGATGATCTCGGCGGTGGTGCTCTTGCCGGCGCCGTTGGGCCCGAGGAACGCGAACACCTCGCCTTTCGCGACGGTGAACGAAACGTCGTCGACGGCCAGCAGCGCGCCGTAGCGCTTGCTCAGGTGCTCGACGACGATCGCGTGTTCGGGGTTCGGCATGACGTGGCGCATCGAGTCGCGCGACGGACGCGTTCGTCGCGCTAGAGCTTCGCGAGCTCCTCGACGATGACGCCGACCGCGTCCCTGATCTGCGCCTCGGTGTGATTGGTCGTGATGAACAACCGAAGGCGTGCCGCGCGCTCGGGAACCGCGGGATGGATGATCGGCTGCACGATGATGCCGCGGTTGAAGAGCGCACGGGAAAGCAGCAGGCACTTGACGGAGTTGCCGATGATCACCGGGATGATCGGGGTTCCGCCGGACAAGCCCGGTGTCGAGGCCGCGTCCGCGGGCGAGGGCGAGGAAGAGCGCCGACAGTTCATGGAGCCGCGTGACGCGCTCGGGCTCGCGGCGCAGCAGGTCAAGGCCGCGAGCGCGGCGGCCGCGCTGGGCGGCGAGAGCCCGACGCTGTAGACGAACCCGGGGGCGGTGTACTTGAGGTATTCGACGAGCTCGGCGGAACCCGCGATGTAGCCGCCGCAGCTGGCGAGCGACTTGGAGAGCGTGCCCATCCACAGCTCGACGTCGGAGCGCTCGATGCCGGCGTGCTCGCCGATGCCGCGTCCGGAACGGCCCATCGTTCCCAGCGAGTGCGCCTCGTCGACGAGCAGCATCGCGCGGTGCTTCTTCTTGACTTCGACGAAGCGCGCAAGATCGGGAAAGTCGCCGTCCATGCTGTAGACGGCTTCGATCGCGATCAGCACGCGGCGGAAGTCGTGGCGGACGCCGGCGAGCAGCGCGTCGAGCGCGCGCCAGTCGTTGTGTGCGAAGCCGCGGCTGGTCGCACCCGACAGCCGGGCGCCCTGCAGGATCGAGTTGTGGGCGAGGATGTCGTGGACGATCAGGTCGCCCGGGCCCATCAGGTGGCCGATCGTCGTGACGTTGGTCGCGTGCCCGGAGACGAAGACGATCGCCGCGGGTGTGCCGATGAAAGTCGGCGAGCGCCGTTTCGAGTTCGCGGTGGATCTGCTTCTCGCCCGACACGAGGCGGCTCGCGCCGGCGCCCGTGCCGTAGCGATCGATCACGGCCTTGGTCGCGGCCGTGACGAACGGATCGCGCGCCATGCCGACGTAGTCATAGGCGCAGAAGTTCGCGATCTCGCGCCCGTCGATGCGGGCGATGCCGCCCCTGCCGGACACGGTCCCCGCGTTGCCCTGATCGACACGGAAGTAGGGATTGCTGTCGGCGACGGCCAGCAGCATGCGCTCGTGGCGCTTGAGTTCGAGGTACTCGGGAAAGAGCGTGACGTCGTAGTTCTCTGCGGGGATTTCGCCCGTCGGGGGCGTCGCTCTGCGGCCGATCGATCAGGTGCTTCTGCACCGCGGCAGCGAGGTCGCCGAGGGTCGTCGCCTGGCTGTACGCGGCGTCCGGCAGATGCCGGCCGAACCTGCTGTCGAGCGCGGCCACGAGTTCGACCCGCTGCAGCGAATCGAGACCGAGCGCCGAGATCGGCGTTTCGGGAGTGATGTCCGCCAGCCCCGTGCCGGACAGCGCCAGCGCGTGCTGGCAGACGGCGGCGAACGCGGCGGACGGCGCGCGCTCGGCACCGAAGGTGCGGGACTCTTCCGTGGACCGTGCGGAGCGAGCGCCTTGAGCTGGCCGGCGAGGAAGGCGGTGCGGTTGGCGTGGCGCTGGACTTTGCCGCTGCTCGTCTTGGCGATCGTGCCGCAGCGGATCAGCACCACGGCGTCGAGCGCCAGGCCGTGCTCCTCGAGAACCGCGGCCCGGGCGGCATCGACGACCGGCGCCAGGTCGGAGCTGCCGTCGCGCTCGACCTCGTGCACGAGCACCAGGCGCTGCGTGCCACCCTCGTCGACCGCGAAGGCGGCGCCGAGGCCGGATGCGAGCAGCGGGTGACTTTCGCGCGCCGTGGCTTCGATGTCCTCGGGATGGTGGTTGAGCCCGCGCACGATGATGAGGTCGTCGAGCCTGCCGGTGACGTAGAGCTGGCGCTCGTGGATGAACCCGAGATCGCCAGTACGCAGGAACGGGCCGTCGCCGGTTTCACTTCGCCGTGCGTTGAACGTGGTCGCGGTCCCTTGGGGGTCGTGCCAGTAACCCTGGCCGACGGATTCGCCGGCGACCCAGATTTCGCCAACCCTGCCCGGTCCGGCAAGCGCCAGGGTGCGTGCATCGACGATCGCAAGGCGCAGCGAGCCGATGGGCGCACCGCATCCGACCAGGCGGCGGGCGTGCGGCGCGGTGTCGGGCAGCGGCTGGACGCGATCCTGCGCGAGAGCGTCGTCGCTGAACGCGCGCACGACGGCACCGGCGCCGCGCTTGGCTCCCGTGACCATGAGCGTTGCCTCGGCCAGGCCGTAGCACGGGTAGAAGGCCTCGCGCCTGAACCCGCACGGGGCGAAGGCCTCGGCGAACCGGTCGAGCGTCGCGGGCCGGATGGCCTCGGCACCGATGAAAGCGAGGGACCAGGCGGAGAGGTCGAGGGTCGCGCGTTGCTCCGCCGTGATCTTGCGCACGCACAGGTCGTAGGCGAAGTTGGGCCCGCCGGAGATCATCGCGCCGGACTTGCTGATCGTATCGAGCCAGACGAACGGATTCTTGAGGAACGTCGCCGGGGCCATGACGATGATGCTCACCCCGGAGTAAACGGGGGCGAGGACACCGCCGATGAGCCCCATGTCGTGGTACGCCGGAAGCCAGAACACGGACGTCGTGTTGTCGCGCGCTTCGAAGGCGTCGCAGATCGCGCGCGCGTTGTCGACGAGGTTGGCGTGACTCACCATCACGCCTTTCGGCCGGCGGGTGGAGCCGGACGTGTACTGGATCATCGCGAGAGAGTCGCGGGCGGGGTCGTGTTCGACCCAGCCTTCGGCGCGGGCATCGGCGATCTCGTCCGTGGCAAGCCAGGCAATCCCCGCGGCGCGGCCGGCCATCGGCTTGAACTGGGCGATCGCGGCCGCCGTGCTGAGCGCCACGGACGCGCCGGCGTCGCTGGCGAGCGCCGCGAATAGATCGAGCGTGCGGTGGCGCGGCAGGTGGTCGGGACGGCAACGCAGCCCGCGTAGAGCGCGCCGAAGTAGGCCGCGACGAACTCGAGGCCGGGCGGATACGCCAGCATGACGCGCTGGCCCGCGAGGCCCATGTCCTGCAGGGAGGCTGCGATCGCGCGTGCGCGGCGGTCGAGTTGCGCGTACGTCAGCGCAGTTCGCTTCGACGGGTCGTCGATCGAGCACTCGAACGCGGCGCCATCCGGACGCTCACCGGCGCGTTCGCGCAGGCAGCGGACCAGGTTCGCGCGGTCCGGGCGCACACCGACCGTTGCGCCGGACCGGATCGTAATGTCGAGCACGTGGTTCCCCGGCCGCGCTTTGGGTCCGGCCGAAGGGCTACCGATCCGGGCCTCTCGGCTGCGTGTGCCGGCCCTTCCGGCCGCCGTTGCCCCCGTCTTGCGCGGACCTGCCCAAGCGGATTGCTCGGACCGCTCGAATAAGGCTTTGTTCAGTCGCAACGTCCGGGCCGTCGCCACGCGAAACGATGGTGCAGCGGCCTGGCCCGTTTGCAACGACATCATTGACTTACCGTACTCGGCCGCCCGGGCAGGGTCGGTGCGCTAGCGCACAGTGCGACTGAGGGACGACGGCTGGCCGGTCGCCCGCAGGGCAGCTCATGAACCGGTTACCAATCGATTGCTGCCGATGTAGCCCCGGCGGCAACGGCGCAGGCCGGCCGACGCAGGACCTATGCCGCAACGGCGCGCAACGGCGCCAACAAGAGCGGAACCGGACGCCGGAATCTCCATCCCTTGACCGCCCCATTGGCCGGAACAGTCGCGCTCGTGAATGCTGATCGCGAAGTCGTTGCGCAGCACGGCAGATGCATCACGTCGGACGCCCGGTTCAGTTGCCGACGACGCTGACGCCGGCTCGCGTCAGCGACAACGAGCAGGGGATCGGTCAGGACGATGCTGCTTCGAGTGAAGGCAGGCCAATATGCGCGTCAGGTCGCGGCCATGTCTCCACCCGCCGGCAATTGGCGAGGACGCTGAATCGTTCCGCGGGCCTGCCTGACTTGGGTATCGTGGCCCGAAATCGGGCTCACAGCCCGCTTTCGTTCAGCGCCCGCGCAGACGCTCGACTTCCTCGATCAGGTCGACCACCAGCGCGGCGAGTTCCTCGTTGGCTTCGAACGTGCGTTCGATGTCGGCGAGTCGTCGCGCGCGCAGCAACTGGACGCTGGTGAAGCGCATCGTCCCCGCCGCTCCAACCTCGATCAGGCCGCTCTCCACGTGACGCTCGATCCACTCGCAGCTGACCGCGCAGGCGCTCGAAAGCTCTTCGAGGCTGAGGCCGTCGTCGTCGATCAGCACTTCCACGGTTCGCTCGATCATCGGCTGCGCTCCGTCGCTTGCCGCGGGTTGAACTTCGTCTCGCTTTCCATCGCCCGGTAGAGCTCGCGCGCGGCCTCGGTGTCCGCGGGGGGCAGCACGAGGTCGAGTTCGAGGTACAGGTCGCCCGGCGGATCGCCCGGAATGCCGCGTCCACGCAGCCGCAGCCTGCGGCCGTTGCGCGAGTTCGCCGGCACCGTCACTTCGACCGGGCCCGATGGCGTCGGCACTTCGATCGACGCGCCGAGCGCGGCTTCCCAGGGCGCGACGGGCACGCGCTGCGTGACGTCGCGGCCGTCGACCGCGTAGCGATCGTCGGGCCGGAATTCGATCTCGAGATAGAGGTCGCCCGCCGGGCCGCCGCCGTAGCCCGGCGCGCCCTGGCCGCGCAGCCGGATGTGCTGGCCCGCCCGCACGCCGCGCGGAATGGTCACGTCGAGCGTGCGCTCCTCGGTGACGACGTGGCCCTGCGGGTCGAGGCGCGCCGAGCGCAGCGTCACCGCCCGCGTCGCCCCGTGATACGCGTCGGCCAGGTCGATCATGACCTTGGCGTGATGGTCGCCGCCGCGCATCGACGCGGCATCGGCGCCGCGGCGCGCGCGCGCCGCGCGGCCGAACAGATTGGCGAAGAAGTCGCTGAACTCGTCCTGGCCCGGCGCGGACTCGTCCCCGGAGAACTCGAAGCCTGCGTCCCAATCGGGCGGCGGACGGAATTCCTGACCCGGCGGCCGGCGACCGAGCGCGTCGTAGGCGGCGCGCTTCTCGGGATCGGACAGGACGGTGTTCGCCTCGTTGATCGCCGACATGCGTTCGGCCGCATTCGGCTCCTTGCTGACGTCCGGGTGGTACTTGCGCGCGAGCCGGCGGAACGCCTTCTTGATGTCGCCGGCGGTCGCGGTCTTCTCGACGCCCAGCGTTGCGTAGTAGTCCTTGAACTCCATCGACGGTCCCCGGCGCGCAGCGCCGCTGCATGGCGTCCGCGCCAGACGTGCCCGGGTGCGGGCGCTGCGAAACCGCCGAGCCATGGCAGGTCTTCGATGCCCGGGCCCGATCGATTTTACGCGTCGTCGCCGGCGCGGCCGCTGGCCTTGCGGCGCTCGGCGATGTGCCTGCGCGGTGCCCCGCCGCGCGGGGCTCGAAGCGACGCCGCGCTCGACATGCGTGACAATCACGCCTTTGCCGGGGAGCGGGACGCTCCCGAGGCGCGTCGAAGGAGTTCATCATCGCTTCAACCCCAGGCCCCGGCCGCAAGCCCCGGCCCTCGACCGATCCCGGGCCGTTCCGCTCGCGCTCGCTCGCGCCGATCGGCTGGATCATCGCCGCCGTGTTCGCGGGCGTCGCATTGCTCGTCTACGTGATGGCGCCCGACTACCGTCCCGTGAAGGTGCGCGGCGAGCCGGTCCCGGACGCGCCGATCCCGCCGCCGCCCGCGCCGCCGCCGCCGAAGGTGGTCGCGAAGCCCGAACCGGACAATCCCGCCGACGTGCTGGGCAGCGCGCGCGACTTCAAGGCGGTCTACGACCGTTACCGGGAGAGCACGAATCCGGTCGAGCGCGCGCTCGCCGGACGCGCGCACCGCGCGTGCTTTCCGACGTTCCTGCCGCCGCAGGGCAAGGCGCCGTCCCCGGTGTACGCGATCAACGCGCTTTCGAGCCACCAGCACGACGCGCGCAAGGCGGCGCTCCAGGAGCTCTACGCGCGCTGCAAGTCGTTCCTCGTGCAGCCGCTCGACGCCGCGGACATCGTGGCCACCTCCGAGCGCGTCACCAACGGCAACCTCGCCTCGGCGGGATCGGCCGCGCGCTGGGCCATGATCCGCGGCGACCGCGCGACCGCGGAAAGCACGGTCGAGCAGGCGCTCCGGTCGCGCGAGCCCTATGCGATCCAGTCGCTCAGCGGGCTGTCCGTGCTGATGATGAACGCCAGCGCCAAGGGCGCCCAGCCGGAGGTCACCGACGCCGCGCTGGCGCTGCTCTCGTGCGATCTCGGCGCTTCGTGCGGGCCGAATTCGCTGCTGTCGCTGCAACTGTGCGCGGCCGAGGGACGCTGCCAGGGATCGGCGCGCGACCGCATGCTCGAGCGCATCGGCCCGGTCGACATGGAGGCCGTCGGCCGCGAGACCCAGCGGCTGCGCGCGCTCATCGACTCGGGCAACGCGAACATCACGACCGTCTGGCGATACCCCCGCTGAGCGCAGCCGGCGTCCGCCGGTTCACGCCTTCCGCGGCACGTTCACTTCACCGGCCTGCCGTGCCGACTGCAGGATGGCCCGCGCGCGTTCGATGACGGGACGGTCGATCATCTTGCCGTCGAGGCGCACGGCGTTGCCGCTGGCGTGCTCGGCCGCCTCGAGCACGCGCCGCGCCCAGTCGATGTCGGCCGCTGGCGGCAGGAAGCCCGCGTTGACGGCCTCGACCTGGCGCGGATGGATGCAGAGCTTCCCGCCGAAGCCCAGCCGCCGCGCGTAGCCGATGTCGTCGGCGAGTTGCGCCGGGTCGTCGAGCGCGACCGTCACGCCGTCGACGGGCGGCGCAAGGCCCGCGAGGCGGGACACCAGCACGATCGACGAGCGCGCGAACAGCAGTTCCTCGCGTTCGCCGGCAATGCCGAGGTCCAGCTGGAAGTCGATCGAGCCGAACGCGAAGCGCGCTATGCCCGCGGCGGCGATGACCTCCAGGTGGCGCAATCCCAGTGCGCTTTCGATCAGCGCGATCACCGGCAGCCCCGGCGCCGCGCGGTGGATCTCGCCGATCGGCGCCGAGTGCTCGGCCTTCGGCAGCATCACCCCGCGCACGCCCGGCAGCGACAGCAGCGCAAGGTCGTGCTGGAACCAGTCCGTGTCGGCGCCGTTGATGCGCAGGTGCACGTTCTTCGAAGGATCCAGCCAGGCCCGGAGGGCCTCGCGCGCGGCCGCCTTGTCGGCGGGCGCCACGGCGTCTTCGAGGTCGACGAGCGTCACGTCGGCGCCGGCGGCGCACGCCTTGTCGAAACGCTCCGGCCGGTTGCCCGGAACGAAGAGGAAGGAACGATCGGTCATCGGTGTCTCCAGTCAGGCACTCGTTGCGTTGCGCGGCGCGCGCGGGCCGGCACGGGAAAGCAGCCACAGTCCGCACAGCAGCGGCGGGACGGCGACCACGGCGAAGGCCATGCCGTAGCTGCCGCCGCCCTCGACGATCGCGGCGAACAGCGGCGGCGTGATCAGCACGCCGAAGAACGTGAAGAAGAGGGCGCCGCCGGTGGCTTCGACGGTCTTGCCCGGCGGCGCTTCACGGGCGACCTCGGCGAGGTAGACCCCGTTCCACCCGATCGCGGTGCCGCCGAACGCTGCGCACAGGACGATCATGGCCGCGCGCGGCCAATCGGGCGACGAGAGCGCCATCGCGCCCGCGGCCGCGGCCATCGCGATGCCGACCAGGCCCAGCACGGCCGCGGGGCGCCCGCTGCGGTCCGCCGCCGCGCCCCACGCGATGCGGCCGACGATGCCGGCGGTCGTCGCGACGGCGAGCATCAGCCCCGCCTCCACCAGCGTGTAGCCCAGCTTGTTCGCGAGGTACGTGACGAGGTAGGTCGTGAGGCAGAGCTGCAGCGCCGAGAAGAAGAACGAACTGAGCGCCAGCCGCCGCACGTTCGCATCGGTGGCGACCAGCGCCAGCGCGCGGAACGGTCCGCGCGCGCTGATCGGCCGCTTCGGATCGCGGTCCGCGTCGTTCTCGGCACGGATGGACTGGGCAACCACCGCGGTCAGCACGCACAGCCCGGCGACGGCGAGGGCACCGAGGCGCCAGCCGCCGAGCAGCACCAGCGGCGGCACCACGATGCCGGCCAGGGCGCCCCCGAGCGGCACACCCGTCTGCTTCACCGAGAACACGAAGGACATCATGTGCGGCGGCGTCGTCTTCGCGAGGATGTGCGAGCTCGCGGGCGTGATCGGTCCGTAGCCGAGGCCGAGCACGAGCGCGCTCGCGATCAGCGCCGGCGTCGTGCCGAAGGTCAGCAGCGCGAGCCCGGCCGCGCACATCACGAGGCAGTACTGGCTGAAGCGGATCGCCCCGATGCGGCGAATCAGGTCGGCGCTCGCCGCGCTCGAGATCATGCTGCCGAGGTAGACCAGCGACACGTAGAGCCCGATCAGGCCGGCGGACAGGTGCAATTCGGCGGACGCGGCCGGTGCGAGGACGGGCACGGTGATCGTCGCCATGGCGACCAGCGCCTGGATCGCCAGCGTGGCGGCGAGCGGCAGGAGGGTCGAGCGCATCGGAAGGCGTGGGCGAGAACGGCGCGCGGACCGTGCCGTAGGTGGGGCGGAGGGCAGGGCAGGCCGTACGTGCCGGGTGGGTCCCGATAGTGCTGGGGCGGCCGCGGCTGTGTCAAATCGCTCGCGGCTAATTGGCACGCGCGGTCGACATCCGCGCCACGACCATTTCGGGCCGCGCCAACCAGGCCGGCCCGGGGCCAGTATCCTTGCCGCCCATGTACGAGCGTCACTTCGGGCTGAAGCAGCGGCCCTTCTCGATCGCGCCCGATCCGCGTTACCTCTTCATGAGCGAGCGGCACCGGGAAGCGCTCGCGCACCTTCTTTACGGCGTGCAGGGCGGCGGCGGCTTCGTGCTGCTGACCGGCGACATCGGCGCCGGCAAGACCACGGTGTGCCGCTGCTTCCTCGAGCAGCTGCCCGATCGCTGCAACGTCGCCTACATCTTCAACCCCAAGCTCACGGTCGAGGAACTGCTGAAGGCCGTGTGCGCGGAGTTCCACATTCCCTACCGGCACGAGGGGCCGGGCGTGCCGACGGTCAAGGACTACGTCGACGCGCTCAACGAGTTCCTGCTGCGCACGCACGCCGTGCGGCAGAACAACGTGCTGATCATCGACGAGGCGCAGAACCTGTCGGCCGGCGTGCTGGAGCAGCTGCGCCTGCTGACCAACCTCGAGACCAACGAGCGCAAGCTGCTGCAGATCATCCTGATCGGGCAGCCCGAGCTGCGCGCGATGCTGGCGCGGCCCGACATGCAGCAGCTCGCGCAGCGCGTGATCGCCCGCTACCACCTCGAGGCGCTGACGGAGGGCGAGACCGCGCACTACGTGAGCCATCGGCTGACCGTCGCGGGACTGCGCCAGGCCAATCCCTTCGATCAGCGCGCGATGCGGCGCATCTTCCGCTATTCGCGCGGCGTGCCGCGCCGGATCAACCTGCTGTGCGATCGCGCGCTGCTCGGCGCCTACGCGAACAGCAAGGCCGCCGTCGACAGCCGCATCCTCGACAAGGCGGCCGAAGAAGTGCTGGATGCCGCCGACTTCGGCCAGATCCGCCGCGCGCGCTACGAGCGCGTGGCCCTCGTGGGCATCGGGCTGGTGGCCGGCGCGCTGGTGGCCGGCGTGGTCGGCCTTTCGCTCGATCGCGGCGAGAGCAGCGCGCCGCGCGCCGCGTCGGCCGCGGACGCGACCCCGGCCCAGGCGACGCCGGCCGCCGCGCCCGTGGCGGCGACGGCGCCGCCGGAACCGGTGGCCGCCACGCCGGAGCCCGCGAAGCCGGCGAGCTTCGACCTGCGCAAGGGTTATGCGTCGCTCGTCGGCGCCGAGCGGGAAGCGTGGCAGCAGCTGGCGCGCGTGTGGAGCATCGCGCCGGTCAACGGCGATCCCTGCGCGGCGGCGGAGAAGCAGAAGGTCCGCTGCTACCGCACCGGCAACGCGACGCTGGCGCTGATCCGGCAGCTCGACCGGCCCGGGCGTGCTGACGCTGCGCGACGCCGCCAATCGCCCGGCGTACGTGATGATCAGCGGACTGTCGAACGACCGCGCGATCCTGAACATCGACGGCGTGGAGCAGGCGGTCCCGCTGGTCGTGCTGGCCGACTACTGGCGAGGCGAGTTCGCGACTTTCTGGCGGCCGCCGCCCAACTACGCAGGCCCGATCGTGGACGGCCGCGCGGGGCCCTCAGCGCAGTGGCTCGCGCAGCAGCTCGCGACGGCGCTGGGCGACACGGGTCCGGTCGGTCCGCGGCTCGACGACGCCACGCTGCGCGGCTGGATCCATCGCTTCCAGCTCGCCCAGGGGCTGCCGTCGGACGGCAGCGCCGGGCCCATCACGCTGATGCAGCTGAATCGCGCGAATGGCGTGGACGAGCCGCGCCTGCAGGGAGCGAGCTAGCCGTGTCGCTGATCCTCGATGCCCTGCGAAAGGCGGACGCGGAACGCGAGCGCGGCTCGGTGCCGAGCCTGTACTCCCAGCCCGTGGCGTCGCCCTCCGCGGAAGTGCCGCCGAAGCCCAGGGTGGGTCCCAACTGGCTGTGGATCGTGATCGGCATCGCCGTCGGGTTGTCCGGGGCCGCGGCGTGGGTGATGGTCGGGCGCGATGCGGCGCCGCCGGGAGCAGCCGCGACGCGAGCGGCCGCGCAGCCGAGCGCGTCAATGACGCCGCCCGTGGCGCCGACGCCGCCCGGCGCCACGCCTTCTGCGGTCGCCGTCGCACCCGCCCCACCGGCGCCGTCGGCGGCCGCTGCCGGCCATCGCGGAGCCGGCCCCCTGGCCCCAGCCGGAAGAGCGCAAGGCGGCGCGGCCCGAGGCGAAGGGCGACGCGCCGGTGAGGGTGATCGGCAACGTGCCCCCGGCCGAGGCGCAGGTCTACTCGCGCGACCAACTGCCGCCCGACATCCGCGCGGCGTTGCCTCAGTTCGCGATTGGCGGGTCGATGTATTCGCCGAATCCCGCCGCCCGCTCGCTGATCGTCAATGGCCAGCTGTACCGCGAGAGGGACCGCCTGACGCCGGATCTCGTGCTGGAGGAGGTCAAGCTGAAGGCCGCCATCTTCAGCTTCCGCGGCTATCGCTTCGAGGTCCTGTTCTAGCCCGGGATGGGGGAGTCGAGCGCCCACGCGGATGCGTGCAGGTCGCAGACCGCTCTCAGCCATCCTCGGCGTGCAACGACCTCGCCCGGCTCGCCGCAGACCGCGCAGGTGTAACGGCTCAGCTCCGCCGCGCGCCAGAGCGCCTCGTCGCTTCCGTCGGGGTGGCCGATCAGCATGCACCTGCAGTTCGCCGTCCTTCTCCTTGACCTGCGACGCGACGACGTCGTGTGGCAACTGCTCGAACAGTTCCCGGACGAGGCCGTACCAGCCTCGCCCGATGCTGATCGCCGCATTGCGCAGCGCCGGATGGGAACTTCGCAAGTCGCCTTCGTCCATGGGCGCCGGGTCGTTCGGGTGATTCGACTCCGCGGAATCGATGGGAAGACTCTTCACGCCGGCCATTCGGGTTTTGCTAAGGACCATCGCTGGCCGTTCGGGGGCACGCTCGCCGAAGCGAGAAACACTCTCTCTATCGTTCGATCGGAGCTGAAACTTTAGGGGCATCGGACGCGCGACCGCATCGTCGATGTCGCGCAACGACAACGATGGAGTTCGCGATGGCAGCGCCGGCCGACGAATCGTCAGCCGGCGAGAAATCGATGCTCGGCCGCGGGGTCGCGCCGCTTCGAGGTACGGCCTTTCGCGCGGTTGCTCGCATCCGCTGGATCCAGAGCGAGCGTCACGGATGCCTGCCCGGTGGCCACGGTCTGGCCCACGTCTGAGTGCGATGCAGCAACGGCGCGCGAGGAAAATCTTTTCGCACCGTCCTCCGATATTGCGCCACACTCGCTCACCGCCCCCGAGCACGGCGCGGTCAGGGGCGTCAGGACCCACGGTTGCAGCGAAACAAGAAAGGAAGTGCACATGCGGAAGAGACTGGCCAAGGCGTTGTTCAACATCAGCGAGGAAGATTTCGAGAGCCGTAGGACCTTCTACCACTCGATGGAAGTGCTCCTGGTGGGACTGGTCGCTCTCGCGATCGGGTTCTTTGCGGCCGATTTCATCAAGCGGCCGCCGCCCGCCTTGAAGACCGATGCCAATGCCCAGCGTCCCGCCGGCACCGTCGTCCCGCCCGACACCTCTCCTCCTCTCAAGCCGTCCGGGGAAGTCGATCCCGTGCTGAAGAAGCCGGAAAAGGGCACTGACCAGCACGGCTGACGTGCAGCGCCCTGGGGCGCGACACAGACGCTTCTGAACCTCCTGCTCGGCGGGCTGCAGCCCGCCGAGTGCGACACGCTGTCGCAGTGGCTGCCGCTGTGGCGTGCCGTCAGCCGCACGTACGGTCGCCATGCGGCGTATGTCGTGGCGATCGCGGCGGCCTTGTGCGCCGATCGCATGGCCTGGGCGTCGTCCAGGCAGAGCCGGGGTAGAGCAGGGCCGCACGACTACTTCGCGGTCCGGGCCGACTCGGACTGTCGCCTGTACTCCTCATACGGTGTGCTGGCATCCGCCAGGCACTTGTTGCGCGCCGAAAGATCCAGAATCTTCTGGCACTCGAGCCGCTGCCGGTTCTGCGCCGAGTCGTAGGCGACTCTGGCCGAGCAGCCGGCTGCTGCAGCCACGATGAGCGCGGCGATCGCCACCGGCCGGACCATTCGAACCCCCCCTTCGCCGGGACCGTCCTAACTCGCTGGATCGGCGGGACCGCTGATCGCGCGCGTCGCCGGCTCCGGAGTGACCTTCCGCCCTGATGGCGCCGAGTTCCTTTGCCTTGCTTCGAAGCTCATCAGAAGTTCGTCGCTAATGATCGGCTGGAACTTGTTTCCTGGCCTCAGCAGTCCACGCTCCTTCTGCAGGAACGCGAGCACGGTGGACGCCGAATGCACCCAATTGCGGCCCCCGGATTCGGCAAAACCAGGGCCACCGGTCGAGCCGCGTTCGCCCAGCGGATGGTCCTTGGAATCCTTGCCCATCCAGAACCCGAGTGTGACGCCTCGCTCCGGACGTTCAGGGGTGCCAGGAATCCACAGGATGAGCCACACATCCGAGGTCTTGCCGTCTGCGTTGGTTGCAGTCCCGGTCTTCCCCGCGATCTCGCCGGCCTTCTCGGAAGGAAATGCGAGCATCCGCCTCTTCCGTTCGTCCGGTTTCAACTTCCAGACCTCGTCGCTCAAGGGATCCAGCCCTGGAATGGTCCCGCTCCTGAGCGAGGATGCCGTGCCAGTGGCCAGGTCGAGGGGGGCTTTCAGGAGTTCGATCATCGCTGCGGACACCGCTGGATGAATGAGTCGCTCCTGCACGGGCTGACGTTCGCCCGTCGTGTCGCACGGCTTCGGCTGATCTTCGGCATCCCGGTAGAGAAGCGACTTTCCGTCGTGGCAGACGTCGTTTGCGAATCGAGGCGTGACGCGGAATCCGCCGTTCATGAACGCGGCGGCTGTCGCCATCGAGAGCGGATTGACCTCGGATGCGCCAATCGCCGTTGTCGGGTACGGCTGGAGGATGTGCTTCGGATCCCGCGGCATCCCCAGGCGATAAGTGAGCTCGATCACGTTCTTGATTCCGGCTCGCGCGCCAGCGCGCACCGCGGCCGTGTTGCGGGACTCGCCCAGGGCGACCCGGCAGCTGATGTTTCCCCGGTATTCCGGTTCCGACCGGGAATGAAAATTCTCGATCTTCTTGGCGCCGCGCCCACGGCCAAGGGGCACGTAGATCGGCGCGTCGAGCACCGTACAGCGCTCGAGCACGCTGGCCGAGATCTCGGCGATCGTGTCCGGTCGTGGCTCGGCGGCGAGCACCTCGTGGGTGAGCTGCTCGACCAGTCCTCCATACGTGAAGATCTTGAAGGTGGACCCGGGCTGACGCCAGCCGGACGCGATCACGTCGTACTTGTGTCGACCGAAGTCCACGTTTCCCACTTCGGCAAGCACGTTGCCGGTGAACTCCACTGCGAAAGCTCCGGCGCGCAGTTGGTCGTTGTCGGGGTCGTTCGGATGCCGGTCGAGATACGTGCGGAGCGTCAGGTTGACCGCCTTCGCGAGTACGTCCTGAAGTGCGTCGTCCCGGGTGATCGAGATCGTCAGCCCGCCCTTGTTGATCGGGAAACGATCCTTGTAGAGCATTCGCACCCGCTCGATGAAGTAGTCGTGCGCGCCACAGCCGAGTCCGGGCGGAACGATCTCCGCGCGAAGCGTCTGTGCAACCCGATTCGCGGCACGCACGAAGTCCACATCGGAGATCACGGCCTGATCCAGCATCAGTTCAAGTACGCGCGTGGTACCGCGTGCCGCTTCCGCCCAATTGGCGTCGCGAATCTCTTCGCGCGTCTTCAGCAGGGGGTCGAGCGCGAAGGAGCGATCAGGAAGCGCCGGCCTGTTGATGAGGGCGACGATGAACGCCGCCTGGTGCAGGACAAGCTCTCGCGCGGGTTTGCCGAAGTACGCGCGGCTCGCCGCTTCGATCCCGTATTGCCCGCGGCCGAAGTACGGCAGGTTGACGTACCTGAGGAGCACCTCTTCCTTCGGAAACGCACGTGCAATCCGGAGTGCCGTGACGATGTCGCCGATCTTCTCGATTTCGGTCGAACGCCGTCCGGTGCCACCGCGAAGATGCTTGGCGATCTGCATCTCCAGCGTCGACGCGCCCGAGCGACTCTCCTGGAGGACCTGCTTCGCAAGCGCGCGCACGATCGCTGCCTTGTCGACTCCAGCGTGCTCGAAGAAGTTCTTGTCTTCGGACGCGAGTATCGCCTTGGTGAGGAGAGGCGGGATCTCGGCCGGGTCGTCGACGAGGATGCGATGTTCGGCCGACGATATGCACGCGATCGTCCTCTGGTCCTCCGAAACGATCTCCGATTGCGCGGCGAAGTAGGCCGGATCGTGCAGTCGCGAGGGCGCGTTCTTGTCGATGCCCAGCTCGGTGTCGATGCGCTGCGAATAGCGCGAGTCGAGCGCCTCGACGATGGACTCGAAGCCGAAGTAGCCCAGGGCGCCCACGACCACAAGGGCACCCAGAACGATGAGGAACCCCTTGATGACCCTGACGACAGCGCGCAGGAGCGTCCAGGGCAGCGTCAGGACGGCGCGCTTGAGGCTTCGCCGGTTAACCTGTTCCGTCGCGCTTGGCTTCTCCGTGTGCGGACTGATGAGCGGTTCCTCCATGAGCTTTGGCAGGAGCGAACTTCGCGTCGCCGCCAGCGCTGCCGTTCAGCGAACGACAGCCAGCACGGTACACCGGTCGATCCAGAGGAAGTCTTCGAAAGTGTGCCCGGCGACGCGAACAGACTTTGCCGAAAGGTCGCTGGCGGGCCACAGCCCGCCGTTCCGGTACGGCCCTCGTCTTGCCGCACAGCGGACACGATAGGATTGCCAGTGTCGACTCCCGATCCTCGTGCCATGAAAGTCCGCTCCTACCGCGCCTCGGACGAACCCGCCGTCGTCTCGCTCTGGCAGGAATGCGGCGTCACGCGCCCGTGGAACGATCCGCACAAGGACATCGCGCGCAAGCTCGGAGTGCAGCCGGAGTGGTTTCTTGTCGGGACCGACGGCGAAGAGCTGATGGCGACCGTCATGGCGGGGTACGACGGCCACCGCGGATGGGTCAACTACCTCGCGGTAGCGCCGGCCCATCGTGGCCAAGGCCATGGCAGACGGCTGATGCAGCACGTCGAGCAGTTGTTCCTCGGTGCTGGCGTCCCGAAGGTCAATCTGCTGGTTCGTTCCACCAACGCCGCGGTGATCGAGTTCTACCGCCGCCTCGGCTACGTCCAGGACGAAGCGGTCTGCCTTGGCAAGCGCCTCATCCCCGATGCCGCAGCGAACCTTCTCGCTGGAAGTGGGTAGTGACGCGTTCGGCCAGGACGCGATACTGGGCAAGCGACCACGCGGGGAAGGGCGTTTGCCGGTCCGACCGACAATGGAAGGGGCCAGCCCGCCACAAGTGCATCGAGGTTAGCGTCTGCTAGAAGCGCCCTGCTGGCCGCTGAATACGACATCACGACGGCCGCCTGGGCGCCGCGTTTCTCGACGCGAAGCGTGATCATCACCGGGCCGGCCATCCAGCGAGCCTCGGCCGGAACCTCGGCCGATCGCGTCCCAGTCCCGGGAAGTTCCCGGCCGTAGCGCCGGGACGCGGCCTGTCTCAGCTCGTCGAACTCCATCATCGCGGCCGGCGCAGCGAGCAGGCGCGTCGGCAGGAGCAGCACCTGCTGCAGGCCGCGGTCGTCGAAGTACAGCTCCGCATCGAAGGCCCGATCGAGATTCGAGGCTTTCGGGACCACGAGGCCAAGCGACAGGCCGTTGTCCAGCGACTTCGGCTGCGCAGGCGGAACGGCGTCGGGCAGAACGGCACGCACGTCAGGCAGCGTCATGCCGGGCTCGGTAACGTGCCACAGCACCTTCTGCTGGCTCAGCAACAACGCCGCGACGCAGGCGACGATGACGACGACGGCTAAGGCGATCCAGCGCATGGAGGCGATGACTGGCAAGAGGGGACGGCGACATTGCCAGTACTTCGCCCGGTCCGCCATTTGGGGCTAGCCCCGATGCAAGGTCTGCCGAAAGGGCCCATGGCCGAATGGGCTCGCGCCGGAGCGCTCCAGCGTGCGGAGGCCTGCGCGCCGTGGCGAGCGGCGGCCGGATCAATAGCCGGCCCCGCGCTCGACGCTCAGCCGCATGATCCCGCTGCTATTGCCCGTGACCGAGCGCGTAGCCGGGCGCGCCGTCGAACGTGCACAGGTGTTCGGTCTTGATCACGTCGAGACCGCCGCGTTCGAGCGCGCCGAGGAGAGCGACGAGTTCGCCTTGCTGCACCGAGCGAGGCTTCTTCTCGGCGTCGACCGCCACCCTGCGGCAGCGCCAGTGGTCGGTGCAGAAGGTCTCCGGGATGCCGGCCGGCCGGCTCGCGCGTTCCTCGATTCGCTGCGCGCGGCCCCCACCTCGAACCAAATGCACGCCAAGTGACTAACCTTCGCCCTGGCAAGCGAACTGCGCCGGCGCCCGGTGGAAGGAGGGCTTTCCCGGATTGTCCGGTGCAGGATCGCCGCCATCTTTCGCACATCGTCCCCTCCCCAGGAAGCTGCCCATGAACACCGCCGACCAGAACGCCCTGCTGACCATCGCCCTGCTGGCAGCCTTCGCCGACGGCAGCAAGGGCGACGCGGAGCGCGCCGAGGTCAGGCGCGTGGCCGAGTCGCTGGGCGACGCGCAGATCAACATGGCGGCGCTGTACCAGGACGTGCTGCTCAAGCGCGCCACCGTTGCGAGCGCCGCCGCAGCGCTGTCCTCGCCCGAGCTCAAGCAGCTGGCGTTCGAGTTGGCGGTGGGGGTGTGCGAAGCCGACGGCTTGCGCAACGAGGCCGAGACGCGCTTTCTTGCCGAACTGGGTCAGGCGCTCCGCCTCACCCAGCCGCAGATCGCCGAACCGGCGGCCACCGCCGACGCGCTCGCCACCATGCCGCTGGAGGACATCCTCGGCAAGCCGGCCGGGGCAACGCCCTCGAAGGTCGCAACGGCTGCGGCAGCGAGCGCTGGACCGGTCGTCGCCAGCGTTGCGGCCCGCAGCGACGCGGAGCTCGACAAGATGATCCTCAACTACTCGATCCTGAACGGGGCGCTGGAGTTGCTGCCGCAATCGATGGCGAGCATGGCCATCATTCCGCTGCAGATGAAGATGGTCTATCGGATCGGCAAGGAGCACGGCTACGAACTCGACCGGGGCCACATCAAGGACCTGCTGGCCACGATGGGCGTGGGACTGACCGGCCAGTACCTCGAGGAGATCGGCCGCAAGGTGATCGGCGGGCTGTTTGGCAAGGTCGCGGGCCGGATGGCGGGCGGCCTCGCGCGCGGTGCAACGGGCGTGGCGTTCTCGTTCGCCACCACCTACGCGCTAGGGCAGGTGGCCAGGCGCTACTACGCCGGCGGTCGCACCATGTCCACGCAGATGCTCAAGGACGCCTACACCTCGTCGCTCACGCAGGCCAAGGGACTGCAGGCGCAGTACGCCCCGCAGATCGAGCAGCAGGCGCGCACGGTGGACGTCAGCAAGATCGTGCAGATGGTGCGCGCCAGCTGACGCGCCGACGGAAGGCCAGGACGTCATCCAGCCCGGATGGCCTCGTCCTGGTCGCGTGTTCGTCAGATCAGACCAGCTTGAGCCATATCTCGTTGCGTCGCATGAACCAGGGCACGAACGGCGCGTTGTAGCGCGAGTAGATCGGGCTGCCCGTCGTTCGCAATCCCGCTGCTTCGACACCGCGCTCCAGCTTCTCGAGGTGTTCCTGGTAGTTGCGCTCGGACCAGGTGCCCGAGTACCGGATGACCACGAAGCGCCCACCCGGAACTTCCCTGAGCTTGACCTGAGGGTCCAACGGCTCCGGCAAGGTCTCGAGCGTGTACTCGCCGGGCATCGTGAACTGCACGACATACCCGCCCTTGACAGCCGCCTGGGACACCGGCGCGGTCATCTCGATCCTGACGGGCGCAGGCGTTTGCGCAACCGGCGCGGTCATCGAAATCTTCCGCGCTCCCTGGTTCTTTCCGAAGATATAACCGGCCAGGATTCGGAAGCCCTGGTTGCCCGCTTCCTCGGCCGGGCCAGGGACAACGACTTCGGCGACGAGGTACGGTGCGTACTCGCGGATCTCGAAACCGTCGTACTGGCGCACCACGGTGTATTTCGGTTCTTCGATTGCACTGGCCATGGGGGACAACAGGCCCAGGAAGAGGGTTGCGGCGATGGCGGCAAGATGCTTCATGCAGTCCGGCCGGTACTTCGAGGTTCTTCTCATTGCGCAGATAGTCTACGGCTCTCCGCCTGCTGCCCAATGAGTGATCCTTGAGACTGGCAGCCACTGTCCCACCCGGAGTCCGAGACACGCAAATCCAGTCAGCGGCCTATGCTTTACCGACGTCGGCAAGACGACTTCGACACGGGGCTGATGGCGCGGCAGGCTCGGCTTCACCGCAAGGGAGAAGTGTCATGAAGACCAGAGACCGGATGCGTACATGAGCCATGAAGCCTTGATTTCCTCGGTGAACGACGCAGGGGCGGGGCTCGGCCCAGCCATTGGTCGGCACTTCGAAGGCACTTTTCGCTGCCTCGCTGGGCAGAACGGAGTGGTCAGCGAGCCGCGCTTCTTTCGGATGCTGTCGGGCGAGGCCCACCCGCTGGGCAACCTCGCCGTGTTCCCGGAACCGGTGGAACTTCCGATCGTGCGCACCGCGGTCGAGCCCATGACGGGGCTCGGCGTGCCTTCGGCGGTGATCTTCTCCGGCACGAATCCGCCCGATCCCGATGTCGCGGCCTGTCTGTCGGAACGGGGCTACGTCAGTCAAGGCGCGATCCCGGCGATGGGCGTGGACATCGCGCGCTTGAAGAGCACGTCGCTCCCCACTGGTTACGAGTTGGTGCGCGTCGGCAGCGGCCCGGAAAGCGAAGAGTGGGTGCAAATCCTCGCGGCTGGTTACGGCCTTCCTGTCGGCCTGGCACGCTATTTCTCGCCGGTGGCGTTTGGGGCTGAATCAACCCGGGCAGACGCGCCGCTCCAGTTCTTCGCCATCCGTCATGCGGGAGCGATGGTGGCGACGTCGATGTGCTTCCTGAAGGACGGACTGGCCGGCATCTACTCGGTGTCGACGATTCCTTCCGAGCGCCGCAAGGGCCTTGGAGAACATGCGACGGCCGAACCGCTGAGGCTCGCCGCGAAGCTGGGCTACAGGGTCGGCATCCTGCAGTCATCCGAGGCGGGTCATGGCGTTTACCGAAAGCTCGGGTTCATGGACTTTGGCGGGCTGCCGATATTCGTTCGTATCCCGGCGTGAGACCAGCATCACCTGAGCGGAAGTCTTGCTCGTCGTGACGGAAGTTCCGCCACGCCTTTGAAGAAGCGGCCTTCGGCCGCGGCTCAGCTGCGGCCGTCTTGCGAGCCTGGAGTCGATCGTTTGTCCGAGCCCGGATCTGTGACCGTTGACGGTCGTCAAGGCGCTTCCTTCCCGGTGACTAGCGTTAGAAGGAGGTGCGCGTTGTCGCCGAGGTTCGGCCGGTCCAGGCAAACGCCTTCCATCCGGGGCACGAAGCGAAACAGCGCATTGGCTCACAGGTCGGCGGAGCGGCCTGCGCGGCCTGGCGACGAGTACGTTGAGCGGATCGTCGTCGGATCGGGCGTTCGAGCGTCAAGAGTCCGCATTTGAGTTCCTGCGTTCGGTCTGCGCCGATGTCAAAGGCTGGTGTGGGTCGGTGTGGCGGGCTCGTGGCGCCCGTGTCCACTGAATCCTGGGAACTCCACCAGCGGTGCGGCATGACGTCCATCAAGGTTCGGAGCCTTCGGAGTGCCAGAGTGGGAGCCGAAATTCATCGAGGAGGTGCGCCATGTCCGACACACCGACCCGCCAGGCGACCGAAGCCGACGCCCCCCTGCAGGACTTCTCCAGGTGCCACGTCGGGTTCGTGACGGTGCTCGAGACAGCGCTCGGCCTGCCCGAGATGATCGTCACCGCCGCACGGTCGCGCTCGTGCGCCGCTGACATGCTGAAGATGTTCCACAACCGCCTGCTCGCCCACCACGATGACGAGGAGCGCGACCTGTTCCCCGCTGTGCTCCGGGTCGCGCAGCCGGGCGACGAAGCGCACCGGGCTCAAACCATGGTCGCGCAACTCGTCCGCGAGCATCGCGAGATCGCGCAGCTGTGGAAGCAGCTGGAGCCGGCGGTGCAGGCCATCGCGAACGGATACCTGCCACAGCTGGACTCCGCGCTGCTGCACGAACTGGTGCGGCGCTTCAACGAGCACGTGCGCATCGAGGAGGAAGAGTTCCTGCCCTTCGCGCAGCAGGTGCTGGCACGCCAGGCCAAAGACATGGCGATGCTGGGGTTGGCGCTGCACCAACGCCATGAAGTGGAGGAGATCATGGCGACGGCGGTGGTGTACGGGGCCACCTGAACAGGCTCTTCGCGCCCAGTCGACCGCAGGACGCGCGGTTTGAGCGTCCGTTCGGGGTCGGGAAGCGTCAGTTGAGTCAACGGCGCTAACCGGCCATGAGGAGCCGGTCACCAGGCCGACGAAGTCCGCTCCAAGCCGGTCACCGAATTTGCGACGAGCGACCTGCGGCCTGGTCGCTCGTCGTTGCCGATCACTACTGGTCCGACCTCACTTGGTGGCGTCGGGAATCGTCTTGGGTTCACCGCCCGTCTTCGATTGCTGCGCCACTCCCGGACAGCCCTTCTCGGCCGCAGCCTGCAATATCGCGTTGCGCTCACCCATCAGCCGCCTGTACTCCTCCTCCCGCTGCTCGTTTTCCTTCTTCCGCTCCTTCAGAGCCGGGACAAAAGGAAGCCAAAGAAGGACTAGAGGCCAAACGATCTGGGTCAAGACCGCAAGCGAACCGAGCGCTTGGTCCTGCTTAACGGTTTCGTCAATCTTGCCGCCGAGTTCAACATATCTGGCCAGCACTCGCTGCGCGTCGGCGTTCAACTGCTCACAGGCGAGATCGGCGTATTGCGTAGGGGAAACCGGGATGGCCTCGAGCTCTTTTGGTGCGGCACAGCCTGCCAGCACCATCGTCGACGCCACCGTGATGCACACTGTCTTCTGGAACTCCTTGCGCATCCTTTCCTCTGCCTTCCGCTGCTGCAGGTACTCGATCCGTCTCGCTTTCGGCCCCGTCGACTGGCAACAGTCTCGACTGGCGAGCGCAGCGCGTTGTGCGCTATCGCAAGAAGGCAAGTTCGCCGCTGAAGCGGGGACGGCATCGGGCCTCGCCGATTACTGCTTGCGCCTGCGCTTAACACGGAAGTGAGGGACCGGTCTGCTCGATGCCAAGAGACAGCTCTGGGTCGCAAAGCGACTGTCGAGCGAAGGACAATTAGCGGCCAGCAGCGGACGTATGAGCCGTTCAGTTGCAGTGTGTCAATCGCAGTGAACCGTCGCCGCTGAAGCGAGTTCGATCGGCCTGAGACCGGAGTGCCAGCGGCACCGAAGATAACGGATCCCGAACCTTCGCCTTCGACCGACTCGAACCTTTTTCCGCTTGCGCGGTGGCCGTGCTGGGACTGCGCGCGACCGCCATCACGTCGAAGCGTCCGCGACGCTACCGTGCTTCTCGACGCCGCTCCGCTCAGTAGCCGGCGTAACCGCTGCAGCGATCCCAGTAGCCCCGCTCCTGGTACGGGTCGCTCCAGTACCAGCACAACTCGGGCGACGGCGGAGTCGGTGCGACTCCGCGGCTGGCGGCTACGATGACGGCGCCCAGCGCAACTCCGGCGATGATGTCGCCGGTGCGACTGCGGTCCCGGTCCCAGCGACCGTACCGCAGTTCCCGACGGACTTCGCGGCGCATTTCGCGCCGCTCCCGTGCAATCTCGCCCTGGCCCTCCCAATAGGCGCGCCGCGCCTCGCGCGGAGAGTCGGCGCGCATGATTTCGCGACGCATCTCGCGCCGCTCGCGCGCGATTTCGCGCTGGCCTTCGCGGAACTCGCGGCGCGCCTCCCACCTCTGCGCGTGTGCCGGCAGCGCAGCAGCAAGTGCCGCGAGCAGAAGAACCGCGTGCGCGCTGCGGCGGCTCCAATGGCCGATGCCTTCGGTCATGGTCGGCTCCTCCACTGGCTGCGCGCGCTGGACTTCATCGCGGCCTTGAAGTCTTCGACATAGCCTGCGCACTTCGTCTTGTCGAGCGTCATGCTCGTCCCCGCGCCAAACGCCGCGGCATAGAAGAAGGCCCGATCGCTGCCGAAAAGGCGAACGAGGCCCGAGAAGGCCTTGAGCACCTCGCGGTCGTGCGCGGTGCGGTCCGCCTCGGGCAGGCACTGGTACGCGGCGCCGGAAACGAAGCCGAAGTTGCGGATCGCTTCCTCGAAGCGCATCTCCTCCTGCCGGCGAGTGAGGGCGCGGAAGCCGGTGCCGTGGTCTGGGCAGCGGCAATGACGGGAAGCAGCGAAGCGATCGAGATCGCGAGCAAGTGATGGCGCATGGGCAAACCTTGTTGAATGGTTGGGACGGGGCGGTGCGGATCATCGCGCCAGCGGACCTGGCAATCGCGGCTTGATCGGCTCCGATGTACCCGACGGGTACATGCGGCGCGTCGGCCGCCAGTGTCGCCAATAAGCTCCCGAGCCGTGAAATCGAACACCGCCATCGCCGCGTTTCTCCGCTCGCGTCGTCTCGCCGCCGCCGTCGCCTGCGCGCTCGAGCTCGCTGCATCGCCGGCGGCGAGTCAGGACGCTGACCGCGCGGGCTGGAGCGGTTCGTTCGGCACAGTCGAGCTGCGGGGCGGGATCGACACCTACACCGCCTACTACGCGATGAGCGGCACGTGGTGGGAACCTGGCGGCGACCGCATCGCCGGGCTTCGACATGAACCGCAGCTTCGCCGAGCTTTGGGTGCACCCGAAGCTCGACGGCACGCTTCAGCTCGACGACGATGACCGAGGCCTACGGCGCGCTGTCGGTCGGCGCGACGCAGACGCTCGGCGCCGACGCGTTCGACTACGACGACCAAGGTGCGGTTCGCTTCGGGTCGGCCATGCTCGGCGTGCGGGGCACGGCGGACGGTTGGCGCTACGACGTCTCCTTCGGACGCCAGCTGTTCACGCTCGGCACCGGCATGCTGCTCACCGCCGGCTCGAGCAACGGGTACTCCTGGGGCGGCGGCGCTTCGGCCCAACGCAAGGCCTGGGCCCGCAGCCTCGTGGCGCGCGCCGGCAGCGGGCGAAGTTGACCGGCACCGCCTTCGCGCTCGAGCCCGACGAGGCGCCCGAGGCGCGCACCGATACCCGCGTGCAGGGTCTCGCGCTCGAGTGGGCGAGGCCGGACGATGGGCAAGGCGGGCATCGCCTGGCTCACGGTGCCGCAGCTCGCAGGCCATCTATCCCGGCGACCTGGCGCCGCTGGACTTCATCGACGACGGCCGTGACGGCCTGGACACCTGGCACGGCTGGGCTGAACTCACCGGTTTGATGCCCGCAGCTGCCGGCGCTGGGGCTGCGCGCCGAGTTCGCGCAGCAGCGCAACGAGATCACGCGGTCGATGGCCGGCGCGATCCGATGAGGGCCAGCGCCTGGTTGCTGGGCGCGAGCTGGTGGGCGCAGGAGCTGCCGTTCGCGCCCAAGTTCAGCTATCACGTCGCGCGCTTCTCGGGCGACAATCCGGAGACCGCCATCTACGAGCGCTTCGACCCGCTGTTCTGGGGCAACGGTCTCGACAACTGGTGGTTCGGCGCCAACGGCGCGTACTCCTGGCTCAACGCCAACCTGCGCGCGCACCGCTTCATCGTGGACGCGTACCTCTCGGCCCAGGACATCGTGCAGTTCCAGTACGTGCGCGCGTCGGTCGATCAGATCAACAGCGCGGTGCAGTTCGGGCAGGGGGCGCGTTTCACCGGCAACCAGTTCTGGTGGGCGTGCCCGAGCCCGAGCTTTCCAACGAGATCTACCTGCAGTACTCCCGCGTCTTCAACCCGAAGCTGGTCGCGACCGCGTTCGTCTCGGTACAGCAGCCGCGCGACGGCCTGGAAGCGGCCGCGCCGCAGGGCACTGCAGGCCTGGACCACGTTCGGCCTCGGCCTGACGGCCAACTTCTGACCGTGCGCCCGACCGCGTGCGAACGTCGCAAATGCATCCACGCCTAGGTTCCGGAGACGTCGACCATCAGCAGCGGCTGGCTGCGCTCTCCCGCCCGTCAGAATCACCACAGGAGCAAGCACATGAACTCGTCCAGACCTCGCTGGCAGCCGTCTGCGCTGGCGCCGCCTTCGTCAGCGCCTGTGCCGCACCGGCGCTTGCGCAGAATGCGCAGCGCCCCAACATCCTGGTCATCATGGCCGACGACGTCGGCTACTGCGAACGTCGGCATCTACAGCCACGGCATGATGGTGCCGACGCCGAACATCGACCGCATCGGCGCGCGAGGGCATCCTCTTCACCGACCACTACGCGCAGCCGAGCTGCACGCCGGGCCGCGCGGCCTTCATCACCGGGCAGTTGCCGATCCGCACCGGCCTGCACACGGTCGGCCTGCCCGGCTCGCCGGTCGGGCATCGACCAGCGCGACCCGACGCTCGCCGAGCTGCTGAAGCAGCTGGGCTACCGCACCGGGCAGTTCGGCAAGAACCACCTCGGCGACCGCAACGAGCACCTGCCGACCGTCAACGGCTTCGACGAGTTCTACGGCAACCTGTACCACCTCAACACCGAGGAGGAGCCCGAGCTGCGCATGTGGCGCAACGACCCGGGTTCAACGCCGCGCTATCGCCCGCGCGGCGTGCTCGACTGCGTGGCCACCGAACGTGGACGACCCCACGGTCGACCCGCGCTTCGGCCAGGTCGGCAAGCAGCGGATCAAGGACACCGGGCCCGCTCGACGACCAAGCGCATGGAGACCGTCGACGACGAGTTCCTCGACCGCACGAAGAGTTCATCACGGGCGCGGCGCAGGCGAAGCAGCCGTTCTTCGCCTGGTTCAACTCGACGCCGCATGCACATCTACACGCACCTGAAGCCGGAATCGCGCCACCTGGCGAGCGACATCTCGAGCGAGTTCGACATCTACGGCAGCGGCATGATGGAGCACGACGGCCATGTCGGGCAGCTGCTCGAAGCTGCTCGACGACCTGAAGATCGCCGAGAACACGATCGTCGTCTACACCACCGACAACGGCGCGATGGTGTCCTGGTGGCCCGACGCCGGCACCACGCCGTTCCGCGGCGAGAAGGCCACCACCTGGGAAGGCGGCGTGCGCGTGCCGATGCTGGTGCGCTGGCCGGCGCGGATCCCGACCGGGCAAGGTCTCCAACGGCATCCAGACCACGAGGACATGTTCACGACGCTGGCCGCCGCCGCCGGCTACGGCGACGTGCGCGGCAAGCTCAAGGCGCGCGACAAGGTCTGCATCGACGGCGTCGACAACCTCGCGCACTGGACCGGCGACGCGCCCTCGGCGCGCAACGTCGTCTACTACTACGAGGGCAGCAACTTCACCGCGGTGCGCATCGGCCCCTGGAAGTCGCACATGCATGACGCGCGAGGGCTTCTTCGACTACTTCAAGCCCAGCTCGCTGGTCTTCAACCTGCGCATGGACCCGTTCGAGCGCCACGGCGGGCAGAAGAGCAACGACATGGCGATGAAGATGGGCATGGCTTTCGGCGGCCAGGTCCAGGACGCGGTGACGTGCGCACATGGCCACGTTCAAGGAGTGCAAGCCGCGTCAGGAAGGCGGCACGCTGCGCATGGGCAGCTACGAGGCAGCGGAATACGCGCGTACCGCGCGTCACCCCGGGCGGGTCGTGGCGACCGGCCCGCGGGCATCGAGCGACATCCGTCGCCTGGGCAACGGTGACGACTCCTTTCGCAGAGCGTGCGGCGCGCTCGCGCCATCGAGAAGGCGGCGCTCCTCGGATTGCTGACATCGCAGCCAGGAATGAGTAGGCTGGCAGCCCCGCGTAGAGCCGTCGCGGGGCTAGCCGGCGGACCCTGGAGCTGCGACACATGGTGAAGACAAAGCCGGGTTACCAAGCGAATCGAGCACGCATCTCCCTGGCGCTGTCCGAGTTCACAGTGCCCCTGCTGAGCAGCATCTATCACTCCTTCGACGGAGACATGGTGGGGGCCATCGTCCTCGGCGAGATCGCTCACCGCAACGTCGAGGAGTGGCTGGGCGAACTTGGAAACCCCGAAGAGCTACTGCACGATCCTGCGCGGCGCACCGGGGTGATGCGACCCTGCAACGCCCTGTCGATCGCCCAGGCCTGTGGCCTGCCGCGTGAGACCGTCCGGCGCAAGGTCGTGACCCTGATCGATAGCGGCTATATCTACCGATCCGACGAGGGCTACCTTTACCTCACGAGGACCGTCGGGGACGGATTCGAGGAGACGACGGCAAAACTGGTCGAGACGCTCATCGCCACCGCCCGGCGGCTCGGAGGCCTGCTGCGCGGATCGACCGACGCGATTGGGGCCACTGCGGCTTGATTGAGCAAACCGGAGCGCGATCTGCGAAGCATCTCTCCCTGTGCCAAGGTCCGCTGGCGACGAGACCCCTTGTGTCCGCTCTCGCAAACCGCTGACGACGGCTAAGGGTCGAAAGTGCGCGGCAGGGGCAGCTCAACGAACGTCGCCTTTGCGCGGTCGAACTGTCGTTCCGCGCGCCAAGTGGCGAAGCGCGAGACAGAGGCTTGGGCGCTTTACTTCCTATTCCTGACCTTAGCTTGCTCTGCTCCGGACACCTGCTTCCACTCGACGTCGACGAAGGCATACGCGGCGAGCTGAGCACGGCGCTGGGCATCTTGCTTATCTACGTCAGCGATCCACTTCTCGGTCGGGCTGCTTCCCTTGGAGGGGTTCATCCGCATTGTCGCCGGCGCGGTGGCCGAACCGTGGACCGGGCCGCTTCCTGATGAGTTCGCCGGTGCGAGACCCGTTGCGGCGGTCGCATCGACCGCTGCCCCGATCGCGCCCCAGAAAAGATCGCCGCCGCTGACGGTGAGCGCGACACTCACGATCGCCCGGATCGGATTGAGCACGCGGTCGAAGGCCGACTCCTGGATGCCGATGGCATCGATGGAGACCACCAATTTCCGCTCGCCCCACAGGAAGAGCAGAGGCTTTCTCTCGCGCAGGAGCAGTTCAAGCGCCGCCAGTTCCGGTCGGATGCCATGCATCACCGCCTCAGGCAGGCGGCGTTCGAGGCCATCGGTCGCATCGAACAAGGCCGCGAACCGAATGCGTTCGACCGTTCTGCCGCCGAAGTCGCTCAAGTCTCGCTGCACGTCCGACGGCGGGAACGGGAAGACGAACGCGCTGGGCTTGGCCGGCGGCAAGCGCACAAGAGCAAACGCAGACATGGGCGGTTACCTGCGCTTGGCTTTGCGCGCGGGCGCGCGAACCGTCGGCGCTTGCAGGTCGACGCTGAGCCGCTTCTTCGGGGGCCGCCGATCGATGGGTTTGGTATCCACCGGCGGGGTCGGTTTTGACGCGGGCGGCTGGGCGGTGGCCGGCGCGGGGGCGGGCGATCCGGCGGAGTCGAGCACCGGATTGAAGGCGGGCTCCGCGGGCTCGGGGACGTCGAAGTCGCGCTCCCACCCCTCGTTCTGGATGGTGATGGACTCGATGGCGATGGCGTTCGCATTGGCGTCGAGGGTGGGTAGGGCCTGGTAGCGCGACACCCAGCAGCGGAACAGGCGCCACGCCTTGGCCACCTGTCCGGCCTCGTTCAGCAGTTGCAGCACGAGGTTCTTGCGGAAGTCCTTGAGGGAGGACTCGGCGCCAGGAAGACTGTTGGGATCCCAGACCTTGGAGGCCCACTGCTCGAACTCGATGTCGTGCGTCACGCCGCGCTCGAGCGTGATCGGTTCGAAGCGCGTCCGACCGGGCATGCGGCGCACCGTGTTCAATTCGCCGCCGACGCGGTGCTCGACCACTTCGGTGTCCCGCACCAGGGCGCTGACGCGGCTCACGCCTGCCACGATGCGGCCGTCCATGAGGACGCGGAACTTGAAGTTCTTGTAGGGATCGGTGCGGCTGGCGTTGACGCTGAACTCGGGCATCGACGGGGTCTCCTGGGTGTGTACCGCCTGTGTGAGCGGCCGGCGTCTGATGGTGGAGCCGTGGTCGGGTTGGCGAGTTGACGGCTGTCAGCGGTCGGACAAACGGGTGTCGTCGCTGGCGCGCGCCCGTGGGGCAGGCGGCGTTGAGGAAGCGCGCGGGGAGGGGAGCGGTTGACTATTGCCATTATCAACCGCGGGGCGTCAGTGTCTGAAGGCTCTTAGCCGGACGCTACGGCCGAGGCGGGCTGCAGCCGGCATGGGAAGCTGCTCCGACCAGCCCGACGCCTGCGTCTGTTGAGGCTGTTAGAGTGCGCCCACGGTCGTGGCATCGCGAGACGGCTCAACCGGCCGTGATCGATTTGCGAGAAGAGACTGTGTGGGTGAGATGAGCGAACAACGGTGCGATCCGCTGGCCAGGCCGGTTACCCCTCCGGGACTGTCTCTGCCTGCTGGCGCTTGTGACTGTCACAACCACGTTTTTGGGCCGGCTGCGACCTTCCCTTATGCGCAGCCGCGCAGCTACACCCCACCGGACGCGCCGGTGTCGGAGTACATAGAGCTGCACGCAACCCTGGGCGTGACCCGCTCTGTGATCGTGCAGCCCAGCGTTTACGGAACTGATCACCGGGCCACGCTCGACGCGATGCGGCGCTATCCGGTCGGCCGCATACGCGGCGTGGCGGTTGTCGATGCCCAGACGCCAATGGAGCGCTTGCACGAGTTGCACGCTGCGGGTATTCGCGGCACGCGCATCAATGCTCTGTTCAAGGGCGGCGCGTCGATCGCCGATGCACGGCGTATTGCCGAGCGCGTCGCACCGTTGGGCTGGCACATGCAGTTCCTGATCGACGTCAGCCAGGCAAAAGAGGCGCTTGCTGAAATGGCGAGCTTCCCCGTGGACGTCGTGATCGACCACATGGGGCACATGCCAGCAGCGCTAGGCACTGGACACGCTGCGTTCCAGTCGCTGCTTCATATGCTCCAAGGGGGACGATGTTGGGTGAAGCTCTCGGGACCGTACCGGTTCAGCGCCGAAGAGTTTCCTTATCGCGACGTCGACGCGTTTGTGCGGGCGCTCGTGGAATGCAATCCAGAGAGGCTGGTGTGGGGCACCGACTGGCCCCACCCGGCCATCTCAAAGGCTATGCCAGACGACGGCGCGCTCGTTGACCTGCTCGAGACGTGGCTGCCCGGCGAGCAGCTGCGCCAGCAAGTGCTGGTCGACAATCCCGCCCGGCTTTATGACTTTGCAACCTTAGCCTAACCCACCCCATCCGACCGGCGCCACCGGCCGATTTATTCCAGGAGGAAGAGATGAACCGTCGCAGCCTGATCGGAATCGCCGCCGTCGTGCTTGCCAGTGCCCTTGGTGCAGGTCCCACCCTCGCTCAGCAAAAGACGGTGATCAAGATCGGCTGGATCACCTCGGACGGCGCTCAGGACCCCTACGCAATCGGCGCGCGCACATTCAAGCAGGCGCTCGAGAGGCACTCCGGCGGCCGCATCGAGGTGCAGCTCTTTCCCAACCGCCAGCTCGGCGACGAAAAAGCCGATGCTGGAGGGCATGCGCTTCGGCACGGTAGACGCGGCGGTCATCACCAACGCCGTCGTCGCGCAGGTCGAGCCCGCTTTCCAGGTGAACGACCTGCCGTTCCTGTATTGCGAACGAGGCAGCAGGCGCACAAGGTGCTCGACGGCAAGGTCGGCCAGACGCTGGCGAAGAAGCTCGAGGCCAAGGGCATCATCGTCGCTCGGCTTCATGGAGGGCGGCTTCCGCCACATGATCAATAACGTGCGCCCGGTCACCAAGCCCGAGGACGTGAAGGGCGTGAAGTACCGCGTGATGCAAAACCCTGTCTATATCGACATGTTCTCCTCGCTCGGCGGCAGCGCCGTGCCGATGGCTTGGGGCGAGACCTTTACCGCCGTGCAGCAGGGCACCATCGACGGCCTGGAAATCCCGATCGCGGTGATCGACTCGAGCAAGTACTACGAGGTCACCAAGTACCTGTCGCTGACCAACCACACCTACTCGATGATCGCGCTGCTCATGTCGAAGAAGTCCTACGACAAGCTGCCCGCCGACCTGCAGAAGGCCGTGCGTGCGCGAGCGGGCAAGACGCGCTCGGCGCGCAGCGCAAGGCCGCGGCCGGCGCGAACGCCAAGGAGCTGCTCGCCACGCTGGAGAAGAAGGGCATGAAGGTCAACACGGTGAGCGACCTCGCGCCGTTTCCGCAATCGGTGAAGCCCATGTACGAGAAGTTCAAGTCCTCGATCGGCCCGGAGATGATGAAGACGTGCTGGCGGCCGTCAAATAGCTCTCCGCCGAGCGGGGGACGGGGTTGCCCGTCCCTTTTTGTTTGTGCAGCCCCGCTCCGTGGCATGGAGCGCTGCTGCGCATCAACGATTGGCTGCCGGCCGGCCACCCGAGGCCGCTGCGTGGTCATCGCCGGTCGTCGTCATGCTCGCCGCGCTGTCGGCGCAGGTCGTGCTGCGCTATGTGTTCAACGTCACCCTGAGCTGGAGCGAAGAACTGTCGCTCGCTCTGTTTACCTGGATCGTGCTGCTGATGGCGGCGCTCGGCGTGCGCGAAGGCTTCCATGTGCGCATGGATCTGCTCGCTGATCCAGCGCCTGCCCGCCAGGCCCGCGCAATCTGCGCGCGACAGGCCATCCACTCTCGCCACGTCGCGGCTGGGCGTTTTCCTCGCCTGGTCCGGGCTGGCGCTATTTTGCCGATACGCGCGGCATCCACCTCCGCCGCGATCGGCTATCCGATCGAACTGCTGCACGCTTCCGCACTGGTCTGCGGTTTTCTGATCACGCTGTTCGCGCTCGAGGCCATGCTCGAGGGGCGCATGCCGGCCGACGAGACGCAGGGTCGAGTGAGCGTGTCTGACACCGCCTGGATCCTGTCGCGCCGGCTTCGCGCGTGCTGCTGCTCGCCGGCGTGCCCTTCGCGTTCGCGCTTGTCTGCTCACCGCGGCGGCTCCTGCTGGTCGCCGACATCGAACCGGATGCTGCTGGCGCAGACGCTGATCGCGGGCACCCAGTCCTTCAGCCTGCTCGCGATCCCGTTCTTCATGCTGGCCGGCGAAATCATGTCCGCCGGCGGCCTGTCGCAGCGGCTGATCAACGTGGCCGACGTGCTAGTGCGCCACCTGCCCGGCGGCATGGGCCACGTCACCGTCATCGTCGGCGCTGCATTTTCGCCGCGATTTCCGGCTCGGCGCCGGCGACGACGGCGGCGATCGGTTCGATCATGATCCCGGCGATGGTCGCCGGGGCTACGACAAGGGTTTCGCCACGGCGCTGGCGGTGAGCGCCGGCGTGCTGGGGCCGCTGATTCCGCCCTCGATCGCCGGCGTGATCTGGGGCGTGATCGCCGAGCAGTCGATCGCGCGCGCTGTTCATGGCCGGCGTCGGATCCCGGGCTCCTGCTCGCCGCCGGCCTGCTGGTCATCACCTGGTTGCACGCCAGGCGGCACGACATTCCGCGCGAGCCGCGCGCGACGCGCGGCGAAATCGGCACGGCGTTCCGTGACGGCGTCTGGGCGCTTGCTGCGCCGGTGGTGGTGCTCGGCGGCATCTACGGCGGCGCGTTCACGCCGACCGAGGCGGCGATCGTGTCCTGCGTCTACAGCGCTGTTCGTCGGCTTGTTCATCGAAAAGCGGCTGACGCTGCGCGACATGCCGCGCATCATCCTGCGCGCGATGCGCATCACCGCCATGGTGATGTTCATCATCGCCGCCTCGGGCGGCTTCGGCTGGCTCGTGGCGCAGGAGCAGCTCGCGCTCAAGCTCGCCGCCTGGCTGTCGGCAGCGCATTGCAGGAGCGCTGGCATGATGCTGCTGGTGGTGAACCTGTTCCTGTTCTTGATCTGCTCGGTGATGGACGAAATCGCGATCATGGTGATCCTCGGGCCGATGCTGATCGTGCTCGCCAACCAAGTTCGGCGTCGATCCGATCCATTTCGGCGCGATCATCGTCACCAATGTGGCGATCGGCATGGCCGCCCCGCCGATCGGCTATTGCCTGTTCGTCGGCATGGCGATCTCCGGACTCTCGCTGGGCGCATCTCGAGAGCCATCTGGCCGCAGATCGTATGGATGCTGGTCGTGCTGCTGGCGACGACCTACATTCCCGCGTTTTCGTTGGGAATCCAGTCGCTGAACCGGTAGCGGCAACTGTTACTTCTCGTCCGCGTGGTTCTAAGATGCGCTTGACCAGCCCGTCCCAAACCGCCCCCCGATGAACACCGATTCCGCATCAGCCCCGCCCGACTGGCAGGAATCCATCTACCGCGCCATCAAGCGCGCCCACGTCCGCCAAGTGGCGTACGTGCCCGACGCTGGCCACTCGCACGTGATCCAGCGGGTCGTCGCCGATCCGGAGATCGAGGACGTCGTCCTGACCACCGAGGAGGAGGGCGTGGCGCTTGCGTGCGGCGCGTGGCTCGGGGGGCAGCGCGCGGCGCTGCTGATGCAGAGCAGCGGCGTGGGCAACTGCGTGAACATGTTCTCGCTGCTCGCGAGCGGCGCACTTTCCGTTCTTCGCGCTCGTCACCATGCGCGGCGAGTACGCGGAGTTCAACCCGTGGCAGACCCCGATGGGGCGGGCCACGCCGGCCGCGCTCGAACTGATGGGCATCCACGTGCTGCGCGCCGATGCGCCGGAGGCCGTCGAGGACGTCGTCGGCGCCGGGCTCGACGCGGCGTTCGAGGCGGGCGACCGCGTCGCGGTGCTGCTTGGACAGAAGCTGATCGGCCGCAAGCAGTGGGAGTCCAACCGATGACCTCGACTGCATCTCTGCCGTGCGTCGATCGCCGCGCGTTCGTCGCGCGCCTGATCGCGGCGCTCCCGCAGGCGCTCGTCGTCACCGGACTCGGCTCGGCCGCCTACGACGTCTACGCGGCTGGCGACCGCGACCGCAACTTCTACCTGTGGGGCGCGATGGGCGGGGCGTGCGCGCTCGGGCTCGGCCTTGCGCTTGCGCAGCCGGACAAGCCGGTCGTCGTCGTCACCGGCGACGGCGAGCTGCTGATGGGCATCGGCAGCCTTGGCACCATCGGCGCAAAGCGGCCCAAGAACCTGACCGTCGTCGTGCTCGACAACGGCCACTATGGCGAGACCGGCATGCAGCGCAGCCACACCAGCCTCGGGGTGGACCTCGTCGCCGTGGCCCGAGGGTTCGGCATCGCGGACGCGTTCGCGATCGGAAGCCTAGAGCACGCCGACGATGTTGCGCGCCGCATCGACGCGCGCGTGGCGACGACGTTCGTCCAGGTGTTTGTCGAGGCCAACGAAGCCCCCCGAGTGCTGCCGCCGCGCGACGGGGCGTACGTCAAGAACCGGTTCCGGGCCGCCCTCGCTTTGAGGCCGTTCTGATTCCGGCTTCCAACGCAGACCGCCGGTGCACGTCGCGCTGCTCGCGTTGGATCCGAACGAGGCTTTCCTCGGAATGACCGCAATCGTTGTGGGGCAGCCGCTGTCCATCGGCTGGAGGCGTGATGGCTTCGCCTATGACCATGCGCTTGAACTCAGCCAGTCTGCCGGCGAACTGGAGCGCGCGTCGATGACCGAGTGCATCAAGGCCGTCATGCGCGAGGCCGAGAAGACGCTCAAGGACAGTCAGCGCCGTAACTGATCGCAACGATTTGCCGGGTACCAGCGCCGGTCGCGAGGCCTCTTCTGCGGCAACTTCGCCGGGTGACTCCGAGGATCTGCAGGACGTGATACGGCCGCTCGGACGAAGGCGAGGAACGGCAGCGGTTGATTAGCACCATCATCAACCGCGTGCGTCGGCCGCTGCCGGCTGACGGCGCCGGGGAAGAGCGTCTGGCCATGTCTGCTGCGAAACGCAGAGCGGTCATCGGCGGTCCTGGGCCGACCGGTAACTTTCGGCCATCAGCGGTCATCGATGGCGACCGATGCAAATGCAAACGGACGCCAGGCATGCGTAGCAGGGAGGGCTAACCGTGCGGGTCGACGACCTTTCGTCGCAGCGTCTCCGACGGCGCCTCGCCGAAACAGGCCTTGTACGCGCGGGAGAAGTCGCCGAAGTGCCAGAAGCCCCATTTGAGAGCCTCGGCTGAAACCGTCGTGGATCCATGGGTCGCTGCCACCAAGGCCTGCCGAACGCGATTCAACCGCAGTCGGATCACATAGGTCAGCGGTGTAAGCCCCATCACCTCCTTGAACGCGTATTGCAGGGTGCGCTCGCTCACCGCGGCGACTCCGCAAAGGTCCGTGACGCTGAGACGATCACCGCCATGCGCCAGGGCGTAGTCCTCCACGCTTCTCACAATGTGGCTGTAGACCTGCCGCGTCCGGTCGCTGCGATCGGGTTCGAAGTCACTGGCCACGCTGAGGGCCGCCAGCAGCGTCTCGAGCAATTCGGCCTCTGCGGCGCACCGCTCGCTTCTCCGCTCGTCGAATAGCGAGGGCCGCCTCTCCGCAGCGTCCACGAGTCGCTTCCCCCAATCGAACAGGCTGCGAGCGCCTTCGGTGGTCACCTGCAGGGTCTCGACACCACGTGGCAGGTGAAACTCGCTCTCTCGTTGACGCTGGGTCAGATGCCCGCGGACTTCCGTCGGCGCAAGCAGCAAGGTGATGCTCTCCCAGCCTTTGTCGGTCACGAACGTGACTTCCGCTCCGGGCTCCACAGCCAGCATCAATCCGGGGCGGACCTGCAGTCCGTTCACCGACCCGCGCGCTCGGGCGCCGAACGTGACGTAAGCGACCAAGTCCTTGCGAGCATGCGTGCGAGTACGTATGCGAAGGTTGGTCGAGTGGAACACGACCGAGGACGCCTCGAGGCGAACCATCACCCGCCGTGCTCGAAAGGGCGTCGACTGAAGCTGGACGGCATCGAGGTCGATCAACTCGATGCCGGCGTTCGCGTCTGTCGGATCGGTGATCTCGACGACCGTGACTCTTGGCGGCTTGATGGCCCTGGCGGAATTCACCGTTGGCTCGCTGTGCGAAATCCTGATGGAGGCCTGGCGCGCCGCCGAAATCGGAACCCGTCGCAAAACCGGCGAGCTTCACGCCGAGAAGTCAAAGCTGCTGCAGATCAACGCAGAGTGTATCTGGCGGTCCGACTGCGGAATTCCGATAGACGCTTCCGGTGCGCGGTCGGAGTCTTGTCACGAGTTGCGTCCAGTCGTAGCGAGGACAAGAAACCACAGGCTCGATGGGGGTGACTACGCAGGGTCGCCAATGTGGGCTGATCTCCTTTCGACGTCCGGCCGAGCACCCGAAACATTCCGAACTGGTATCGCATCATGAAGCCGAAGCAAGTTAGTGGCGACCGTTTCGCAGGGAATCTGCGCCCCATGCAGAAAGCGCTCTGTGCGGCCTTCGTGGCCGCGGCGCTCGCCGCACCCGCCGCGGCGGTGGCCGCCGACGCGCCGCGCCGGCCGAACATCGTCATCATCCTCGGCGACGACCTCGGCTTCGCCGACCTGGGCTCGTACGGCAGCGAGATCAGGACGCCGGCCATCGACGCGCTCGCGAAGCAGGGCGTGCGCTTCACGAACTTCTACACGCACGCGAGCAGTTCGCCGACGCGCTCGATGCTGCTCACCGGGGTCGACACGCACCTGAACGGCCTCGGCAACATGGACGAGTGGACGGCGCCCAACCAGCGGGGCGCGGTCGGGTACGAGGGCTACCTCAACGACCGGGTGGTCACGATGCCGCAGCTGCTGAAGGCGGCCGGCTACCACACGTACATGGTCGGCAAGTGGCACATGGGCAAGGCGCCCGACCAGATCCCGGCGGCGCGCGGCTTCGAGCGCGACTTCTCGCTGCTCGACGGCGCCGGCAGCTACTGGGACATGACGAACTTCACCGGCGCGTCGCCGAAGTCGGTCTTCACCGAGGACGGGCGCTATCTCACCAAGCTGCCCGACGACTACTACGCGACCAAGACCTACACCGACAAGCTGATCAGCTACATCGACGCCAACCACGGCGACGGCAAGCCGTTCTTCGCGTACGTGTCCCACCAGGCGCCGCACGATCCGTACCACCTTCCGCGCGACTGGCGCAACCGTCACGTCGGCGAGTACGACAAGGGCTGGGACGCCGTGCGCCAGGAACGGCTGAAGCGGCAGGTCGAGCTCGGCATCATGCCGCCCGGCACCGAGCTGGCCGAACGGATGTGGTTCCTGCCCGATCCGATCGTGCTGGCTCCGGCCAGCCGGGCCGTCCTCGGCAAGAAGATGGAGCTGTATGCCGGGATGGTCGAGAACATGGACCTCCACGTCGGCCGGCTCATCGACCACCTGAAGAAGATCGGCGAGTACGAGAACACGATCTTCATCGTGTTCGGCGACAACGGTGCCGAGGGCACCGATCTCTTCCAGATGATCGCGGGCTCGCCGGGCTCGCGCGACTTCCTGTTCGCGGCGATCAACTGGTCGCAGACGCAATCCCAACGCGTGGGGCGATCCGGGCTCGTACGTCGGCTACGGTCCGATGTGGGCGCAGGTGTCGATGACGCCGTTCAGCCAGTACAAGGGCTGGCTGGCCGAAGGCGGCATCCGCAACGCGCTCATCGTCAGCGGCCCGGTGGTCAAGCGTCCGCAGGGCAGCCTCAACCACGGCGTGCTGCACGTGGCCGACCTGATGCCGACGCTGCTCGACGTCGCCGGTGCGAGCTATCCCAAGACCAACCAGGGGCGTGAATTGCCGCCGCTGATCGGCAAGTCGTGGATGCCATTGCTGGCCGGGAAGGCCGACTCCGTGCGGACCGACCAGGACTATCTCGCGTGGGAAGTCTTCGGCAACCGCGCGGTGCGGCAGGGCGAGTGGAAGCTGCGCTGGCAGTTCAAGCCGTACGGCAAGGGCGACTGGGAACTGTTCAACGTCGCCAAGGATCCCGCCGAGCGCAAGGACCTCGCCGCACAGAATCCCGACAAGGTGAAGGCGTTGTTGGCGGTCTGGGACGGCTACGTCAAGGCCAACAACGTGATCCTGCCGAGCCGCGGGCCCTTCGAGACCCTGGAAGACCAGCTGCCGCAGCGGGTCCCGGTCGAGGCGGGCTTCCCGCCGCTGATCTACAAGCGGCAGTTCGTCCCGCCGAAGGAAATGCTTGCCGATCCGAAGTGAACGTTGCCGGCCGGGCGGCGATCGCGAACAAACAGAAATTCAGAAAATCGACGGAGGTCTGATGAAAACGCCTGCCTGGTTGCGGATGGTCGCGGCGACGGTGCTCGCCATGGGAGCGCTCTCGCCGCCGCAGTCCCTGGCGCAGGTGCCGGGGCGGTTCTACTGGAAGACGCTGTCGGGCGCGAGCGCGGTGCCGGTCATCGTCAACTCGATCAGCGGCAACACGAATCCGTTCGACATGGGCCACACCGTGACGCCCGGCGCGAACTTCGACGCCACGCTGGCGATGATGGGGTACGCGCAGACCTTCACCCTGTGGGATCGCTCCGCGATGGCGGCGATCATCTTTCCGATGGGCCGGATATCCGGCGACGTCACCGTGGCCGGGAAGACGGCCAACCAGTCGGCCAGCGGCTTCGGCGACCCGATGCTCGAGTTCAACCTGAACCTCATCGGCCCGAAGGCGCAGAAGAACATTCCCGACGTCCTGCGCTACGAGCCGGGGTTCTCGGTCGACCTGCTGGCCGATCTCGCGCTGCCGATCGGCGAGTACAACAGCGACCAGCCGCTGAACGTCGGCCAGAACCGCTGGTACGGGCGCGTGGGCTTCCCCGTCATCTGGCAACTCGGCGACTGGGTCCCCGGTCGGCGCACGACGCTCGAATTCCTGCCTGCGGTCTGGATGTTCGGGAACAACACGGACTACGTGGGGCAGACGCTGAAGACCGATCCGCTGTTCCAGTTGGACGCGCACCTGACGCGCGACTTCACCGAGAACTTCTGGGGCGCCATCGACGCCTCCTGGTACAGCGGCGGCCGCGCAACCGTCAATGGCGTGCAGGGACAGAAGCTCAACAACGTCGGTGTGGGCCTCACGCTTGGGTACACGGTCAACAGCAACCTCAACCTCACCCTGGGCTACAAGTCCACGATTGGTGACAGCGCCCCCACCGACCTGCGCATGGACGGCTTCATGGTCACGCTCGTTTACGGGTGGCACCCGCTCATCGAGGGGTCGAAGCGGTTGAAGAGCGGCGAGAAGTAGCGCGCAATTCAAGAATCGTGAGGCGCGCCTTGGTGCGGGAACAGCACACGGTGCAATCGATTTTTCGCGAGCGCCTGACGGCTACACCGGCCCGGTGCTGCGCCACCGCCGCCGTGGCGGCCTTCTCGCTCGACGCACAGCGGCAACCCGCGGGCATCAACCCCGAGGTGCGGCGACTGCTCTAGGCCTCGACCTGGAGTGCAACGCAACGAAGCCGGGCCTGCACTACCTGTGCGCCGGCTACAAGAAGTTGTTCCGCCACGTCCGCAGGTACATGCGGGCGATGACGACGCTCATGGAGAACGACCTGCCGGTTTCGCTGGTGATGAAGGCAATCGACGGCCCGCTGATCGTCCCGCGCAAGAGCCCCGGCCCATAAGGGGTCGAAGTTTCGATCGAACGCGTGACTTGGAATGGAAGCGGGCAAAGCGCGCTGCTCGCCGATCCC
>CAWEQS010000015.1:0-44289 GCA_963811265.1 uncultured beta proteobacterium | reverse complement strand
CACGGCCGCCTTGCGCAGTTCGAGGCTGCCGCGACCGATGCGACCGACGTCGAGCAGGTCGTCGACCAGCCGCGTCGCGTGCAGCAACTGCCGGTCAAGGATCTGGACGCTCTGCCACAGTTCCGGGCGCTCGAAGTCGGCCGTGCGCAGGATCGAAACGGCGTTGCGCAGTGGCGCTATCGGGTTGCGAAGCTCGTGCGCGAGCACGGCGAGGAAACGGTCCTTGCGTTCGTCGGCTTCGACCAGCGAGCGGGTGGTCTCGACTTGATCCGAGACGTCCTGCACGCAACCGACGAGTCGACAGGCCACACCATCGTCGCGGTACACCACGACCGCGCGGTCGACCAGATGTCGCCAGTGCCCGCTGCGGTGCCGGGCCCGGTACCGCGAGGTAAAGCGTCGCTGGCGCGCGGCAATGGCGGCGTTGAGGTCGGCCTCCAGTCGTTTCAGGTCGTCGGGATGCACCTGGTCGTGCCACCACGGGACCGTCGCGGGTACCTCATCGCGTTCCCAGCCGAGGATGTCGTAGAGGCCTCGCATGCGCTCGACACGGCCCGTTTCCAGATCGGTTGAATAGATCAGGCCAGTGATGGCTTCGGCCGCCAGCGAGAACTGCTGTTCCTGAGTCACGAGTCGCTGCTCGGCCTGCTTGCGGTCGGAAATGTCCAGGACCGTGCCTGCGATCCGTGCCGCGACACGGTCCGATCCACTGCCGACGAAGTGCGCACGCCCGAGCGCCGAGACCCAGGCGACGCTGCCGTCGGCGCGGCGTACGCGATGGTCGACGTCGAAGCGTCCATGGCCGGCGGGATCGAGCGCGGCACGCCAGCACTTCTCGACGACCTCGAGGTCCTCTTCATGGATGTGGCTGCGAACGGCCGGTCGAGTGACGACGGCGTCTGAGCTGAAGCCGTAGATTTCCCGGGCGCGGGCCGACAGCGTGATCGAATCAGTGGCGAGATCGACGTCCCAGATGCCGAGGCGGGTCGACTCGATAGCCAGCTGGAGGCTTGTTTCCAGGCGTGCGACCTGCGCCGCGGTCGACCTCTCACGGCTCTGGTCGAGCACGGCGCCGACACACTGCAGTCCGTGGGAGTCCGAGCCGAGACCATGGCGCTCGGTCACCAGGCCTGCCACCACCACCGACCGTGCCTGGGGGCCTTGACCGATGCCAATCTCAGTGCGGAACCGCTGCCCCTCACCCTGGGCGATGGCGTCGTGCACGGCGCGGTGCAAGCGATCGGCCTCGAACGGTGCCAGTTGTGCAATGAACTCGGCCAGACGCCGCGGCCCGGGCAAGGTGATGCCAAGGATAGTTCGCGCCCGGTCCGACCACAGCAGTTCGTCCGACTCTGCGTCCCAGATGAAGGTGCCGAGTTCCGCAGCCGCGACGACGGCCTTGAGTCTTTCCTCGCTGGCTCGCAGGGCCGCCGAGGTGCGCGCGACATCCTCGATGTCCGTCGCGCTGCCGAACCAGCGCAAGCTGCCGTCCGCACGACGCGAGGGCGACGCCCGGATCAGGGCAGTCCGGAAGGCTCCTTCCATTGACTGCAGGCGCAGACGCACCTCGAGCGGCCGCATCAGCTGAATGGCCTGGCCGAACTGGGTATCGAAGGTCTGCAGATCGTCGGGGCGCAGGGCCGAGCGCCAGCCGGAGCCCAGGCTGACATCCCGCGGCAGCCCGGTGTACTCGGTCCAGCGTGAATTCAGGTACTCGAACTGGCCGTCCGTGGTGGCGACGAAGACGATCTCCGGCACCGAGGCGGCCAGCAACTCGAAGCTGTCGCGGCTTTCAGTCAGTGAACGTTCGATGCGGTCGCGAGCCGCGACTTCCTCGTGCAGACGCTCGACCACCTTCGACTCTTCCCGGCGTGCCTTGTGCAGGGCGGCAAACACAGTCGAGATCACGATGCCGAGACACGCCAGCAGAACAATGCGGATCTGGTCCTGTGGATCGGCAACGTAGAGCGAGCCGAACGGCTCGTAGACATAGGCGATCAGCACCACCCCCAGCAGCGTCGACACGACGCCGGCAATCAGACCTCCATAGGCCGCGCTGAGGGCTGACGCGAGCAGCAGAACGAGCAGCGGATGGCGACCCTCTGGTATCCGGCCCAGCACGTAGATGGTGAATGCGAATGCCAGCAGCGTCAGCAGGACCGCTGCCAACTGCGCCTTCCACATCCTCACCTTGGGTTTCAGCATCTTCCCGCTGCAGCTAGAACCGGCCGCAGCCGATGATGCCATCGACCTCCCAGCACGGGTCCACCGACGGCCAGATCGTCCCCCCTATGTGCGGGAGCGCGTGCCGGATTCGCGAGACATGCAGTCCCGTCGCGCTCCGGCGGGCGCGTGGTCGCTCGTTCAGTGAGGTCGCCGGACGAGTCCGACGATGAGCGAGACGACGGCAATGACGATGAACAGGAAGAAGATCCACTGCGCGATCGACGACGCCCCTGCAGCGATGCCGCCGAACCCGAAGAGCGCAGCGACGATCGCGATGACGAAGAACACGGCTGCCCAGTAAAGCATGAAGACCCCCTGTAGTCGTGGTTAGTGTCGAGTCGGACTCGCACCGACGTCCGGCGCCTGCACCGAGTGACGGTTCCGTCACGGCAAACCGCATGCCTGCATGGCGCCGTCCGCTTTCCGAGCCGGCTGCTGCCGACGCGCTGGGATGCCGTCGGCGTGGCACGAAGCTTGCCCTCCCGCCGCCATGGAAACGACGACATCGAAACCTGCGACCGCACCGGACGCGTCGGCCACGCCACCGCGATCGCTGGCGCGCCTGATCGAACGCACGGCATTGCTCGTGATCGCGCTCGTCGCCACATGCGCGGCGCTTTTCTTCGCGCGCGGCTTGCTGATTCCCATCGTTGTCGCCGTCATGCTGTCGCTGCTGCTGCGGCCGCTCGTGCTGCTGCTCGCCCGCCACTTGCGGATTCCCGATGCGATCGGCTCGCTGGCCGTCGTCGCACTGGCGCTGGCCGGCGCAGCGTGGTTCGGAACGTATCTCTATGAACCTGCAGGGAAGCTCGTGAATATGGGGCCGGGTGAAGTTCGCCAGCTCGAGCGGAAGCTGCGGGACCTGGCCAGGCCGATGCAGGCGATCCGCGGCGCCACCGACAAGGTGACCAAGCTCGCCGAGGCCGCGGACCCGACCGACAAGAAGCGCGAAGTCGTCATGCAGTCCGGCGGGACGCTGCAGTGGTTCGAGATGGCGAAGGTGGCCACGGCCTCCGTCGTCTCGTGCGTCATCCTGCTTTACTTCCTGCTGGCATCGGGCGATCTGTTCCTGCGCAAGCTGATCCGCGTACTGCCGGGACTGCGCGACCGCATTGTGGCAGTGGAGATCACGCGTTCGGTCCAGGGCGAGATCGGGCGCTACTTCGCGTCGACCACGCTGATCAACGTCGGCCTGGGCGTGTGCACCGGACTGGCGATGATCGGTCTCGGAATGCCATCGCCGGTCTTCATCGGCACCGTCGCGGCCGTTCTGAACTTCGTGCCCTACATCGGTTCGCTCGTGACCCTCGCAGGCATCCTGGTCACGGCCGCCGTCACCTTCGACACCGGCTGGCAAATCGCCTTGCCGCCGCTAGCCTTCCTGGCGCTATCCGCGGTCGAGGGCCAGATCGTGCAACCGCTTGTCCTCGGACGAAGCCTGGAACTCAATCCGGTGGTGCTCTTCGTCTGGATGATGTCGTGGGGCTGGCTCTGGGGCATCGCCGGATTCCTGGTCGCCGTCCCGATGCTGGTTGCACTGCGCATCTGCGTTGACCGTTTCGAATCGCTTGCGATGCTGTCGGAACTCATCCGCCGCTAGTCGACGCCGTCTGCGCGCCGTCATTCGAAGCCACGGGCAGTTCCACCAGGAAACTCGCGCCCTTGCCCGGCCCCTCGCTGCGCGCTGACACGCGTCCCCCATGCAGTTCGACCAGTCGCTTGACGATCGTCAGCCCGATGCCAACCCCTTGCAGCGGCTGACGCGCACCGTAGGACGCTTGCCGGAACGGATCGAATACGTGAGGGAGGAACTCCGCATCGATGCCGGCACCGGTGTCACGAACTTCAAACTCGATCATGGGTCCATTTCGCCGCACATGGGCCACGACCGAACCGCCCTCAGGCGTGAACTTCACGGCGTTCGAGAGCAGGTTCGACAGGATCTGGCGCAGGCGATCGGCATCGGCCAGTATGGTCAGGTCGGGCAAATCGATGCGGCAGTCGAGCTCGATGTTCTTGGCTTTGGCGGCCGCGCGGAACGTCTCACACGCCGTCCGCGCCAACTCGGAGGCATTGAGCCGCTCGGGCTTGACTTGCAGCTTGCCAGTGCTCAAGCGCGAGAAGTCGAGCATTTCCTCGACCAGTTTCGCCTGCGTCTTGACGTTGCGGGTGATGCGCTCGACCGCCTTCTCGCGATCGGCCCCGGATAGCTTGCCGCTCTCGAGCAGATGGGTCCAGCCGACGATGGCGTTCAGTGGATTGCGCAGTTCGTGCGACAGCGTCGAGATGAAGTCGTCCTTGAGGCGGCTCATTTCCTCGGCGCGGGCACGCGCGTTCGACTCGGCCTCCAGCAACTCCAGGCGCTGGGCTTCGACCCGCTTAAGCTCGGTGATCTCATCGCAGACGGCGCCAACTCCGACCAGCGCGTTGGCCACGGTCACCGGATACACACTGGTGCGCCAGTATCGCAACACGCCCGGTGCAGCGGGTGTCTCGCCCTGCAGCTCCAGTTCGCTCAGCGGCTGCCCGGTTTCGAGCACCGTCCGGAACGCGGCCTCGACGCGGGGCTCGAGCTTCGGCAGGAGTTCGCTGATCGTGCGCCCCAGGTGAGCCTCGACCGGCAGCCCGTTGATACGGGCCAGGGCTGCGTTCACGCGCACATAGCGCAGTTCCCGGTCCCAGAACCCCAGGCCGATCGGGGCCCGCTCGAACAGCGTGTCGAGCAACGCATTGGTTGAAGCAAGGCTGGAGCTGAGTTCGACACTCGCACGCTCGGCATCCCGCTGCGCGGTGAGGTCGCGCACGACGATGGCGACGCCACGAGCGGCACTGCCCGCCGGCGCGATCGGGGCGGCCGTCACTTCGAGGAAGCGCCGGGATCCTTCGCTGCCGAACTCGACGTACGCCGGTCCACCGCGAATGACGCGCCCCCGGCGCAGCACTTCGGCCACCAGGGTCGCTGCCCCCAATTCGTCACCACCGCGCACGCGCCAGACCCGTTCCAGCGGCTGGCCCTGCGCGTCGGCGTCGCGCCACGACGTCAGCTGCTCGGCCACCGGATTCAGGAACACCACACGCCCCTTGGCATCGGTGGCGATCACCGCGTCGCAGATACTGGTCAGGATCGTGTGCAGCCACTCGCGTTGCTGCGCCAGCAGAGCGTTGATCGTCGCCAGTTCGACCGTACGCGCGGCGACACGCTGCTCGAGATCCTGCTTGATGAGTTGCAGTTCCGCGTCCTTGCCGCGCCGCTCCGTGACTTCCGCCTCCAGTTGCGCATTGGCGGAGCGCAGTTGCGCCGCACTCGGCAACGCAAGCAACCGGGGCATCAGCAGGACGACCGCCACCGCTGCCGCGATCGACACCAGGGCCGTCACGGCCTTGACTGCGCCGGCGAACCAGTAGAACGGGTACCACAGTGTCAGCACGCCGACGAGATGCGTCACGCCGCAGGCGACGATGAAGGCCGCGAAAAGCAGGAAGACCCAGTTGAAGGGGAGGTCGGCGCGCTTGCGGACCAGGTAGGCGAGGGTCAGCGGTATCGAGAAGTACGCAGCGGCAATCAGCAGGTCCGCTGCCAGGTGCAGCGTGAGAAGCGATGGCGCCCAGGAGAAGCAATAGCCGTGCGGCAGAAACCCGTTCTGGGAGAAAAGTGCGGGGCCAAGCGGCGTCACCAGCAGCAGAGCGACGATGCCGGCGAGGCCGAGGGCGGCATAGAGCAGCAGTCGTCGGGGCTCGGGCAGTCCGGCCGAAGTCATTCGGAATTCCGTGGCAGAAGGAAACGGCGTCTTGCGCCGCCGGCCTGCGGAGACAGACACCGGCTCATTAGGCCTTCACTATTGCAAGTTTCCTGCCATGCAGTCCCACGAGCCAGCAGGAGCCGCCAAACGGCACGAACGGCGTCTGCAAATGAAATCGGGCAGATTTAGCCCGTTTCAGACTGCCTGAAGCGAGCTCGAGCTCCATGGAGTCCAGGGCCGACATGACGGCTTGTAAATATTGCCGCAATTGCCGTCGCGTCCGCGCTGACACCCGGTCAGGAATGGCAGTTGCCAGGGGTCTGCACCGGGGCATGCCGCGTCCGGAGACTCACTGGAGAACCCCACGCCATGAAGAAACTGATCGATTCCCTGCTCGGCGACACCATGGGCGGCGCCGCCGACGTTCGTGCAGCACTCAAGCGCGATCACGAAGAGCTGCTGGAGCTTGCCGAAGCACTCTGCGCAGGCTCCGGCGGCGAAAACCGCAGGCGGCGGTTCGCTCAATTCAAGGAAGTGCTAGGCGCTCATTCGCGCAGTGAGGAGATCGTCGTTTACCGATCGCTGGAACATGTCGGCGAAGCCGAGTCGAAGGACATCGCGCTCGAGGGCAGCGTTGAACACGGGACCGTCGATGCATTGGTTGCCAAGCTCGCCCGCATGCGCGAACTCGACGGCGACAAGGCCATGGCCCACTTCAAGGTCATCAAGGAACTCCTGGAGCACCACATCGACGAAGAGCATGCGGAAATGTTCAAGCAGCTTGGTCAGCACTTCAGCTCGGAGGAGCTCGCGACGATGGGCGAGCGCTTCGAGGCCGCCAAGGCGGCGCCACCGCGTCGACGGCTGTCACGCGCACGGGCGACGGCAACGACCCGAGATCGGCAGTCCCGACCTGCGCGGGCGTGACCGTTGCGACGGGACATGAGGGACGACTGTCCTCAGCGTCCGGCCTTCTCGTTCTCCTCTTCCGCCGTTGCGCTGTACTCCTTGAGGCGGTTGTAGAGCGTCTTGAGGCTGATGCCGAGTGCAGCCGCCGTCTGCTCCTTCTGCCCGTCGCAGTGCTTCAATGTCGCCAGGATGACCTTGCGCTCGACATCAGCCAGTGGCGTGCCAAGGTCGATCCTCACGCTCGTTGCGTCGGGGCCGCTTCGCCTCACCTTCGCGGCGCTCTCAGGCAGCCAGTCTTCGGTGATCTCGCTGCCAGTCGCCATGACATAGCAGCGATAGACGGCGTTTCGCAGTTCGCGCACGTTACCCGGCCACGGATAGGACTCGAAGCGTCGCAGCACGGCGCGCGACAGGGTCTTCGGCTCGCCCTCCTTCTCGATGACCTGCTCGAGAAAGTGCTGCGCCAGGACAGGAACATCCTCGAGCCGCTCTCGCAAGGGCGGCAGGTGAATCGGAAAGACGTTGAGCCGATACAGCAGATCCTCGCGCAGCTTTCCTTCCTCGACCGCCAGCAGCGGATCGCGATTCGTTGCTGCAACGACCCGGACATCGGCGTGCAGGGTTTCGAGCGAGCCGACCCGCATGAACGTTCCGGTTTCAAGAACGCGCAGGAGCTTGACCTGCAGCTCCGACGGCATCTCTGTGATTTCATCGAGGAACAGCGTGCCGCCGTGGGCCCGCTCGAAGTAGCCGAAGTGCTGGCGCAAGGCACCGGTGAACGCGCCCTTCTCGTGTCCGAACAATTCGCTTTCGATCAGGTTCGGCGAGATCGCACCGCAATTGACGGCCAGGGACGGGCGCTCTCGTCGCCGTGAAAGATCGTGCAGCGTGCGGGCGACGACTTCCTTGCCCGTGCCGCTCTCACCGGTAATCAGCACGCTGACGGCCGTCGGCGCCACGCGCCCTATCTGCGCGTAGATGCGCAGCATCGCAGTCGAACGGCCCCGCAGGTGCCCGAATCGCGCCGTATCTTCGGCTTCAGACTTGAGCGTCTCGATCTCGCTGTCGATTGTCGCCGGACTCGACAGCCGCGACAGGATGCCCTTGAGCTGCATGATCTTGATCGGCTTGATCAGATAGTCCGCCGCCCCCATGCGCAGCGCATGGATGGAGGTTTCGAGGCTGGCGTTGCCCGTCACCAGCACGATCTCGGATTCGGCCCGCACCTTCTCGTCGTCGAGCAGGCTCATGCCACTGCCGTCGGGGAGGTGCAGATCGAGCAATATCAGTTGGGGGGTCTGCAATGCCAGCTGGCGGCGGGCGCCGGCGAGGTCATGGGCCACCGCGACGGTCAAGCCCTCGGTAACCAGCAGCGTCGCCAGCATCTCGGCGGACTCGGTTTCGTCGTCGACGATCAAGGCGTGCGTCATGGGTCAAGCGGCGCGTGCGCGCCGGAGTTGAAACGGAGTGGAATCCCCGCGAAGCCGGGACAGGAAAGCGCGTGCCGGCTTACCCCACCGCGCTATCCCCCATGGACAGTACACCGGCCGCGGCGCAGCATGGACTGGACATCATGGTCGCTCGCGTCTTTGCGTGCGACCGAACTTCTGAGCCGTAGGTTGCGCTGCGAGCCGCTCCGAGCTGCGCGCCGGGAACGCGTCATCGGCAAACGCAATGGAGCGCAGGTTGACATCAGTCGCCCTACGCCAAGTCAACGTCGTGGGGTCCGCTCTTCGGCGAATCCGGGACTCCCAACGAAGCCCGTCGTTGGGAGAACTGGGTGGTCAGCTGAGATGTCGGGTTTGGATGAGGGTGTGTGAAAACGTCGGGCAAGGATTGTTCTTCAGCATTCCGGCATCTGCTCGATTGGGGATGCGATGAAGCGAGTCATCGAAGGCGTGGACAGAACCCGGGTCACGCCGTTGCCGCAGCTCGAGCGCGACGGGCAGCGCAACTTCGAGCCGATGTGGCTGACCGGGCGGCCGGCGCCGGACTTCAGGAAGATCGCAGACTTCGGGGGGGACGGCGGGGCCGGCCTCCGTGCCGTCTGGCGGTCACTGCGCAGCCGAAATCGCCGACGCCGAAGCGGTCGGCGCGCTCAGGCGGACCGTTCGATGGCCCTCGCTCGACGACACCCGCTCGATCGCACCAGCGGGACGCGGCCGCGCCGACGAGCCATTGCGGAGTTGCTCATAGGCCCGTTCCACGACGCCGTAGCACTCGCAGCTGTGCTGCTCCAGGCCGCGCCTGTCGAGCACCCGAATGTGCCCACGGCTGTAGCGGATCAAGCCCTCCCGCTTCAACTGCAGCGCGGCTTCGGTCACGCCCTCGCGGCGCACCCCCAACATGCCTGCGATGCTTTCATGCGTGAACCGCATGTCATCGTCGGCTTGTCGGTCCAGGTGCTGGAGCAGCCAGCGGCACAGTTGTGGGCCCAAGGCGTGGTGTCGGTGGCAGGCCGAAGTCTGTGCCATGTGCGTGAACAGCGCCTGGGTGTAGCGCAGCAACTGCTGCATCACCGGCTCGACGTCACGCGCCAGATCGCCGATGTCACGAGCGCTCATGCGCCAGGCCGAGCCAGGACGCTGCACCACGGCCCTGCTCAGCGCCTTGCCGCCGCCCATGAAGGCGCACACACCAGCAACGCCTTCCCGGCCGACCACCGCCACCTCGGTGCACGCACCGTCCTGCAGTGGTGAAACCAGAGACACGACGGCCGTGACCGGAAAGTACACATGGCGCAGGACGGTGCCCGCGTCGTAGAGAATCGCACCGGCTTCCAGGTCCACCGCCTCGATCCGGGACTGCAGGTCATCAGTGACCTCGGGCGGCAGCGAGCCCAGCAACTGGTTGTTCGGCGAAGACTGGTGGTGAGCAATCACGGCCGTTCGTGTCTTGGATGACCCTGGGGTCGACGGGACGCAATGAGGAGCCCAGCGAACCGATCCTCTACGTAGAAAGGCACCGGCGCCCGGCTCCAGATCCTGCTCGGTGGGTTTGTGCGTCCCCTCACTGAGCGGGCGGTTGGTCTCGGGTGTTCCGAGGGGCTCTTTCTTTTCGTCCCGACTGTCCGGCCCCGTCGCCGCCTTGTCGTCGCGCGGCTTGTCGCGCGGGTCAGTCTGCGGGTTCCGGCCGTGCGCAGCACGGACCGGGTCCTTTGCTTGATTCGGATTCATCGAAGTGCTCCCTCGAGAGCAAGGCTGCACCGGACGTGCAACCCCGTAGCCGATACAGGCAATTCGCATTCCCGCCGGCACCACTTGCGGACAGCGGCGTCGACCATCTGTTGCTGAACGCCGATGAAGTCACCGACCAGCAGAAGCTGAGGATCTGCCGACGCCCATCGCTGAGCGTCTTGTAACGGAAGGCCCAGCCCTGCAGCTGCGTTTACAGGGGCGCGTCGATCTGGCCTGAGGGAACGCACTTTCAGACCCAACTGGCCAGGGAACACTGTTCCCCGCCAATTGAGTTCTGGAACGCAACGAGGCACTCGGCCTTGGTGTAGCTCCCTGACGGATTCCCGCCACCGACGTCGAGGATGTGCATCGCTCAGCGCGGCGGCGCGCCCTCCTCGCGCTCGGGATGACGGTGCCGGCCCAGCGCGGCAACGAAGTCCGCCAGCGCGTCGTCCGCCTTGGCGGCCGCTCGCATCAAGAGGCCCGGATCTGCGTCGCCGTTCGCAAGTTTCGCCGAGACGCCAGCCCGCTCGATCAGCGCCTTCGAGGCATCGAGCGCGAGGATGGTCTTGCCATGCCGAAACTGGTTCGATATGAAGTCCATCACCTCGACGCGGGCGCCGATGGTCTTCACGCCGGCGGCACCGTCGGGCAGCACGAGTCCGTCGAACAGCACCGGCGGCGAGTTCTCCAGCGTTCCCGTGGCATCGAACGCGTCGCCGCTGGCGGAACTCACGGACCCCAGACGCAGCGCGATCAGGTGCACCTTGGCGCCTGCCGCCAGCAGCGCCGCCTGCGCGGCTGCGACCGACTCCCCGTCCACGCCATCGGCCACCAGGATGGCGACGCTGCGCGAGCGGATGCCGCCGTCGCCCGGCAAGGCCGTCAGCGACAGTGCTGCCGACGTCGTGACTTCGGGCTTCGCGGGTTGCGCCAGCGCCTTCGGCATCGCTCGGGCACGACTATGCCCAGCCCCGTCGCGACGGCGGCGGCGAGTTCGGGCGACACGTTGACCAGCGACGACACCATGCGCTCGCGTATCGCTGGCACCGTGACTTTGCTCAGCTCGAAGCGGAAGGCGCCTGCGATGTGCGCCTTTTCTACGGCGGTCTGGCTCCTGTAGAACAAGCTGGCCTGAGAGTAATGGTCGGCGAACTTCTCGGGCTTGCCGCGCAGCTTGTCGCCCTGCCCCGCGTCCACCGGCTGCGGGAACGAAACGAAGCCCGCGGCGCCGGCCTGGAACGGACATCCGCCGCCGAGCGAGTTGGGCTCGTACGCGACACGGCCGCGCGGGATGGTCTGGCGGTGCAGCCCGTGGCTGACCAGATCTTCACGGAGAAGCCCGCGTGAGGTCCAGCCTGAGATAGCGTCATTCTCGACTCGCCAATTACGTCAAGGCGCCAGGGGAGCATCGCTTGGTATTTCTGCTTCTGGCCGCGTAGCGACCTTCACTCGACGGACGCTTGCCGACCCGAAGCCGCCCTCCTGAAGCTCGGCATCCAGGTGCCTGCATCACGCCGAAAGCGGCCTCGAGCGGCTTCGCAGCGGAGATGCGTGCGTTACCAGCGAAGAAGTCAATGCCGGGCGCGGTTGCAGGTCTTCCGACCGATCTCCCCTCGGCACGGCAGAGTGAAGTCAGTTGTGTGACGATGCGGCGCGTGCAGCCATGGGCGATCGGGGTTCGAAGGCGGCGTGCCACATCGATACCGGCATCACTGCACTTCGATCTGCCCCGTCAATCGCGCGCGCACCAACGACCAGGAAAGGCCGACGCCCAGGATCCCGCCGAGGATGAGCAGGGCCATCCAGGCGACCGACGTGGGCGCGGCAACGTCGATCCACTTGTTGTCGATGAAGACCCAGGCGAGCGCGGCCAGGAGCGCCATGCCGAGGATCACTCCCAACCAGCCGAGCGCGACATGGACGGTGCGCAAGCAGACCACCCAGCCGATGAGCAGGATCACTCCGAGCAGCGCCTTGACCGGAGTGAAGTCTCCCGGAGGTGCGGACAACCAGTGATAGAAGGAATAACCGCTGGGGTTGTATGTAGCCAGGACCAGCGCCGCCGCGACGACGATGCGGACGAAGACGCCTGACCACGAGATGCCTTGCACTGTCATGAGAGCTCCTTGCCGAGGTAGTTGATCTTGATCCTGGCGGGCGGGGCGAACGCTATTCGGACGAGCCCATCCCGCTGGCGCACCACTCCGCGCCAGGCGCGAGGCGGCCGTAGATCGCGGGTTCATCGCCAGCGTCGTGCGCCGCAGGCCGCATCCACCGCGGGCCGTTCGGCGCGAACACTCGGATCCTCCGGAACGCGACCTCGACCAGCCCTCGATCCTGCAGGCGGCCGAGCAGCCCGCACAGGGTCTGCCGCGACAATCCCACTATGGACGCCAGCTCCGACTGGGAAAGCGTGATGTCGACCGGGCCGTTGCCGCGCGCATCGAGTCGGCGCAAGGCAGCGAGGTTGACCAGTTGCATGCGCACCCGCTCTTCCGCCGAAGGCCGCTTGACGTCACTCAGTTGGCGCACCGCGATCGCGTAGCGATCGATGAGCAGGGCGGCGAAGGCGCGAAAGTGGCCGGGTTCTGCGGCCACGATGCGTTTGAACTCGGTCACCGACAGGGACCGGGTTCGGGCGCCGGTCGCCGCGACCACGTCGCCGATGGCTGGTTCACCGGACAGCAGCGAGTACTCGCCGAACCAGAAGCCGGCTTCGCCCACGTGAATGAGCGTGTCGGCCGAGCCAAGCACATGCACGCGGCCCTCGAGCAGCGCGAACAGGCCACGCGACGGAACGCCGGCGGCAACGATGCGCGCACCTTTGCCGTACGAGCGCACCACCGATCGCTCCACGATCGCCTGCTGCAGCGGGGGCGGCAGGTCGCCGAACCACTGCCCTCGCCGCAGGAAGCAGAGTTCGACAGCGGCCGCGGCGCTCGCGCCCGTCCAGGGACTCACAGCACGGCCTTCAGCAACGTGAGCGCCAGGTCCTTGACCGGAACCTGCAGGGCGAGGACGGCGAACAGCGGCAGTGCAGCCGCAAGTGCGAGCGGAACCAGAGTGGCCTTGCCCATCGGCACGGTGCGCATCGCCCGCACCGCGTCGTACATCGCCGCCGTGTCCGCCACGGGACCGAGTTCCGGCGCGGAGAGGATCGCCCGCTCCCCGATCTCGCGGCCGCTGATCCAGCGTTCGTGCACGAGTCTGCCGTGTTGCCCGACCAGTCCGCCGTAGTCCAACAGCGCCTGCCTCTTCGCGGCCTTCAGCGGCGCGTGGAACGCAAACAGCGGCAGCGTGAATACAACGAGGCACAGGACGACGAAGCCGATCATCTCCACGCGCAACGACGCGAGCGACAGGCCGTGGTAGAGGGCGTCGTGCGCCCCATCGCGAAGCGAGTACCGCCCCGAGGGCCGAGCGGGAGAGGTGCGAACGCGCCGGGAAACCGATCGAGGAATCCCAGTCCTGCGGCGCGGTCGGGGTGCGTCGGGACAAGCGAGAGTTCGGTCCGGGCGACGCGCCACATGAGGATCGTCAACAGCACGAGGCGCCCAGCAGGCGAACACCAGCGTGAAGAAGATCGATCGGCCCACGACAGGTACCAGACGCCCCCGAATCCCGGGCCTTGCCCCGCCCCTCCGCCGCGCCCAGTCGACCTCGTGCGGCTGAGAGACCACCTCGGAGATGGTGAGGACCGCGATCACGCAGGCGGCGATCGCGACCCACGGCAAGGTGCCATCACGCATCCGGACGACGCGCGCGACCGCGGCATCGAACCGGGCCCGCTCCCCGGCAGCGACGATTCCGGAATCGACGAAGTGCCGCAGCATGCGTCCGACGAGGGCATGCGCCGGACCTTCGGCCAGGATGAGGAGCGGCACGGCAATCAGAAGGCGGCGTGCATGCCGAGTGCCCCAGCATTGGTTCCGGAATCCGCCCGGCAGCGCGCGCTCGACGAAGAACGCCCGAGCGCCACGGGGAGCCAGCCGACCATGGACCGAGAACAGCGCCCGTCGCACCAGTCCGAGCCCGCCGGGCGGGTATCAGGCCGATGCTCCGTTGCACACGGAACAGGAGATCGCCGCGCACGAGCGAGAAGTCGGCAGGATGCGTGGCGGCGGTGGCAGCGGTCATGGCAGAGTTGTGGCATTCTGGAAACGGCAGCAAGGCGCAGCACGATGCGCAGGCGTTGCTCACGTCTTCGTCGACGAACTCTCGACGTGATCGGGCCAATGCCACCTGCCCGCGAAGCCGTGGAATCCTTGAGAAACCGAGACTAGGCGCGGCCCGCGCGCTTGCCTGATTGAACCAAGGTGCAAGGCATCGGGCGGCCGGCTTCGCAACGCTCGGTAGCTTCTCCGCTGGCAGCGGTCTTCAAACTGTGCGGCAAGCAGACATCTGCCAGCCGAAGTCGGATATTCCCGCGGGTAATCGCTGACGGGTCTACTTCACCGGATTGGAAGGCCGATAGGGATCGGGCGTGCCCATCGGAATCAACGGATGCTGCTTCACGCTCTGCTCGGACTCGCCCACGATCTTCAGCACGGGACCGACGACCCACGTGTCCACCGTCGGCTTCTCCTCGCGCGGGTCGGTGTAGAGGTTGTAGATCGTCGGTACGGGGTTCTTCACCGGCGGGTCGAACATGGTGTCCTGCCGATGAAGTGCAGCTTCCAGTTGCGCCACTTCACCGCCTGCAGGCGTTCCGCGCACCAGATCGGGAAGCCTTCGCGGGCCGACTTCTCGGTCTTGCCGAGGAAGAAATCGGACTGGTCGATGCTGTCCATCGGCCGGTCGGCGGGCACTTTGCGCGCCGCCGATCTTGGCGAGCGTGGCGAACATGTCCACGCCATGCACGATCTCGTTGCTCACGCGGCCGGCGGAGATCTTTGCCCGGCCAGCGGATCATGAAAGGCACGCGGATGCCGCCCTCCAGCGCGGTGAAATACTGCCCGCGCCACGGCCCGGCCCAGCCGTCCCAGGGCTTGAAGAATTCCGGACCGTTGTCGCTGGTGAAGATGACGATGCGTGTTGTCGCGCGACGCCGCGCCTTGTCCACCGCGTCGAGCATCTGGCCGACGTTGGCTGTCCATCTCGGCCAGCATGTCCGCCCAGTCGCCGTTGCCGGTCCTGCCCTTGAAGGCCGGGTTCGGCTCGGTGGGCAGGTGCGGCTGCGTGAGCGCCACGTACATGAAGAACGGCTTGCCGGCCTTGGCCTGCTGCTCGATGAACGCGACCGAGCGCCGGGTGATCTCGGCGTCGATGAGCCGGCGCTGCACCACGTCGTAGACCCCCAGCGTCGCGGCTCTTCTCGCCCTTCGTGCCTTCCATGATCTTTTCGGCCGGCATGATGTCGGGCGACCATCCAGGCGAGGTCGACCAGCAGCGCCTCGTCCGTCGTGCGCGGAATGCCGTACCATTCGTCGAAGCCCTGATCGTTCGGCAGCCGGCCGTCGTGGCTGCCGAGATGCCACTTGCCGTAGTAGCCGGTCGCGTAGCCCGCGCCGACAAGGCCTCGCCGATGGTCACTTCCCACTGGGTCAGCCCGTCCGCGCACGCCGCCGAACGGCACGGCATGGGTGCCCGAGCGAATCGCCCAGCGGCCCGTCATCAGGCTCGAGCGGCTCGGCGTGCACTGCGTCTCCATGTTCATGTTCGTGAAGCGCATGCCCTCCCGCGCGAGCGAGTCGATACGCGGCGTTGCCGCACCCCGCGTGATGCCGCCGCCGTACGCACCGATCTCGCCGTAACCGAGGTTGTCGGTCAGGATGAACACGATGTTCGGCCTGCTCGTCTGGGCGAAAAGGACGGCCGGCGCGAGCAACAACATTGCCGCCAGCCCCAGGACAACCCCGCGAATCTTCGAAGGTAGCAAGCACGTCGTATTCGCCTCTCGTCATCGGTGTTGGAGCGACTTGATCCCGTTCCACGCCGGATGAGTAAGCGAGGCCTAGGCTGAGGGCCGGTAATCGGAGTCCCGCTGACATAGTGCCGATTCCCAGCGGGCTCCTCCATTGACTCTTGGTTCAATGCGCAAGCGATCAACGTTGTGCCGAAACGCCGGAATTCCGAAGAGCGGCATCCGCTTTGGAGGGGATCTGTACTAGCCAGGGACGACGGCTTCTGACCGCTAAGCGCCTTCCCTTCAAAGTCGCGCACCGACCCAAAGCCGAAGTCGCCCTTTCGCCGGATAGCGGACGGATCCGAGTGGCACGAATGCGCATTGGCGCATCGTCATCGTTCAGCGGGTCTTTCGCTAGTGAAAGGCGCGTATCGATACCACAGATTGTCGACTCGGTAACCCGAGCCCAGGACGAACAAAGTGAGAGCCACAGTGTCGCTACGCCAGTTGACGACCAACGAACGATCGACGGACTTGAGCAAAGCCACACTGGTTCCGCCGCCGCCGGCCATCAGAACCGAGGTGCTGCTGTGGCTAAGAGGCTCATTGAAGAACCTGAGGGTTGGTTCATCGTAAAGCGTCCTGCAACTGAAGAGGTTGTCAACACGGTCTTCGGATAGCGTGAAGCGATAACGTCTGAAGCGCAACGGCGTACGGACGCCCGGCGGAGTCGGTGAAAGTGATGGTGATAACTTTCGGGGCCTGCTCGATGGACACCAAGACCGCATCGCGCGGAATGGTCGGCCATGACCGCTTCCAGGCCGCAGGGCCAGTCGCGCTCTTGGAACGCGCCATTGCCGTGAAGATGTCCGCCAACGACGGATGGTCGCCTGCCTCAGGCGAGAACGTCCCTGTCCCTTGATTGGCGTATGTGCCTTGAAGATTGGGACAACCCTCCGGCGTAGGCGCTCATTTGACCGACGCCCACGCTGTCGGGTGACGGAGGATTCCCCGAACTCGTTGCGGTATCCGAGCTGGGAAAGCACAGACCCGATTGATATGGCGAAAGCCGCGATTCTCAACGTCGACATCCCCAACGTGATTCTTCTGCCTATCGACGGGCACCTGGTCACGTTAACCCCATCCAGCGCCACCCCGAAACCGTCGACCTCGCAGCAATTTCATCGGCTTGTTCAACAGTGCAGTCCTCACCTGCCGACCTTACGGCGCGGCCGGCGGGAATCTGATCCAGAGCTGCTCGGAGTAGCCCACCGGCACGACCCCGATGAGAGCTCCCAGCCCTTGTCGAACTGAAGCAGTAGTGACCCGTCAGTTCGCTTCGTGAAGCGCACGCTGTCCCCTGAACCCCAGACTGCGCCGGCACCGAATCCTCCCACTCCGCCGATGGACGATCGCATCAAGTGCGAGAAGGATAGCCGGCGCTGAAAGTCCGGCACGTTCAACAGGCAGCTGAACGTGCGAGGACGGCTCGTGTCCCACCCGGTCAAGCCGTGGAACTCGATCTCCCCGCTCTTGAAGACCACGGTCTCGACAGGCGCGCCAGACCTGAAGACCACCACCGATATCGTATTCGGCGACTGGTCGATGAGCACGCGGTCGCCATCCTGCAGACCGAGGACCTGCGTCAGGGTTAGAGGCTTCACCTCCAGCGGGTGATGGACGCCGATGTTGTTGTAAGCGCCGGCGATGTTCGGGCACTTCCCGATCTGTCCGCCCTCGTCCGCAGGTCAGTCGCCGGATAGGTTCCGACAATCGCGCAGCCACCGAGCGCGGCCAGAATGGCCGGTAGAACGTCGACGATGCTCCCGCAACAAGTCGAAGCGGATTCCATGGTTCAAAGCTAGTGTGGCGGCAGCCGGTGGTCCTGCCGCACGTCAAGCGAACGCACGCGCGCCCGCTATAGCGCACCCCCGACCTCCGGGGGTGCCGTGGTCTTACCAAAATGAAGATCCAGGCTTAATCGGTTACCGTTGTGCGGGTCATGAAGGTATGTCCGCTCTCAGGCGAAGCCCGCGGCCGAGGCTCACGACCGCAGTTGGCCGAAAGTTGCCGGCCAGCGGCTGGTCGCGAATGTCCGCTCTCGCCTAGAGCGGACCTGGTCAAGGCACCATTCCCTCGCCCGTTGACATTAGTCGCCCGACGTCGACTACCCTGCCCTTTGCGGACACTTCGGACAGCCGCAGTCGGCCATCTGCCGTCAGGCACCGCCGGCCGCTAACCGGCAGGCCAATAACATCGCTGCAATCCTGCCCGCACCGACAATGCGGTTCGCGCATGCACCGCGCGGCATCAGAAAGGGCCGACCCCATGACCTTCCGTCCCGCCAATTTCGATCCGTCCATCGACCCCACGGCCGATCAGGTGCGCGCATTGCGCGACGCCGGCCCCGACGGCCCGGTGGTGATGCTGAATCTTCTGAAGTTCCGCAAGCAAGCGAACTACCCCGCAGGGTCTCCCCACGCTCCCTGCTCGGGTGCCGAGGCCTACCGCAGGTACCAGACGGCATTCGTGGAAACCGTGGGCGACGTGAGCCGTGCCGAGGTGGTGTGGGAAGGGAAGATCGACAGAACCTTCATCGGCGATGCCAGCCAGGACTGGGACAAGTGCCTGTTGGTCCGCTACCCGAGCCGCCAGCACTTCCTCGCGATGATGGCCAACGCCGCGTATCGCGAAGCGCTGGTCCATCGCTACGCGGGCCTCGAGCGCACGATCCTCTTGCAGATGCAGGGCTGACGACGCGGCCTGCGGGTAAGGAGGCGTGGCAGTACCTGAGCATCGCGGCTGGACAGGTTGTCCCTGGAGGACGCGATCTGCCATCTGAATGCGTGATGATCGTTTGACAAAGGGCGCGGCGACCCCCTCGGCTACGATTGCCTCATGGCCCCGCCAAACCAAGCGATCCGGTTCTGCAAGACCAACGATGGCGTGAGGATCGCGTATGCGACGACGGGCAAGGGACCTCCCCTCGTTCGTGCTGCGCACTTCCTGACTAACGTCGAATTCGACCTGAAGAGCCCGGTCTGGCGACCCTGGCTGACAGAACTCAGCCGCACCAATCAGCTGGTGCGCTACGACGGGCGTGGCTGCGGACTTTCAGAAGCCGGACTGACGCCGCCCTCGCTGGATGCGTGGCTGGCTGACCTTGAATCCGTGGTCGACGCGGCGAACCTCGACCGCTTCGCGCTCCTCGGTTGCTCGCAAGGGTGCGCGGTTTCGATCGCCTACGCCGCGCGCCACCCCGGACGGGTGACGTGCCTCGTGCTGCTGGGAGGCTATGCACGCGGCCTGATGCGACGCGATCCCTCGCCCATGGAGTTGAAGGAAGCGAAGCTGCTGCTCGATCTCATCGAACTGGGCTGGGGCCGGGACAATCCGGCGTTCCGCCAGGTCTTCACGTCCCTATTCATACCGGAAGGGAGCGCCGAGCAGGTCCATTGGTTCAACGAGCTCGAGCGACGGTCCTGCAGCCCTGAGCATGCAGCGCGCACGATCGGCGCGTTCGGGCAAATCGACGTCAGCGACCTCGCGGCACAGGTGCGCTGCCCGACGCTCGTGCTGCATGCGCGCCTCGATGCGCGGGTGCCGTTCGAAGAAGGGAAGCGAGTCGCCACCTTGATCCCCGAAGCGCGCTTTGTTCCGCTCGAAAGCCGCAACCATGTGCTGCTCGAGACCGAACCGGCCTTCCGGCAGTGCTTTGACGAGATTCGGGCCTTCGTGGCGGAGCATGCAGCCCCGGAGCCGCATGGCAGCTTCCAGAATCTCACCGCAAGGGAGCGGCAACTTCTCGAACTCCTGGCGCACGGACTCGACAACCTGCAGATCGCGGCTCACCTGGGGGTGTCGGAGAAGACGGTGCGCAACAAGGTGTCGGCGGTCTTCGACAAGCTCGAGGTGGCCACTCGATCTCAGGCCATCGTGCTTGCGCGGAACGCCGGCTTCGGCACCGGTCCGCTGCCTGGTTGATTCCGCGGGACGCCTGTCCCGCATTTCGTTCGCCGGCACCCGGCTCGCCCTGCAACCCGGGACATCTGCCTCGCGCGGCCGTGGCGCCCGTGGCGTTCAATGCAGCCATACCAGCACGGAGGCTGCGATGTCCGACATCACTCTCGAAAGAACGGCTCACGCCGCGCTCTGGACCGCTCTGCTGGCGATGCGCCGCCGGCTGGCGACCGTACTCGTCCGACAATGGGCCGAAGCGGTTCGGCAGGCCGAACGCCCGGGCCGCTACGTCCCGTATTGCTGACGCTCAGGCCTTGCCGAGCCGCGCCGCGCAGTAATCGACGATCTGATCAAGCGTCGCCAGCCGCGCCGCCTCCGCGTCCGGGATGTCGACCGCGAGGTCGGCATGCACCGCCACCAGGAAGTTGAGCCAGTCGACCGAATCCAGGTCGACCTGGTCGCGCAACCGGGCCGCGGGCTTCAGGGCGCCGACGTCGACTTCCGGGGCGATGCGGCCGAGGCACGCGCGGATGCGGGTGGACAGTTCGTCGCGGGTCATGGTGTCGCCTTCGCCAGTTCGTCCGGCCGTTGCAGCAGGTCGCGGACCGCCGCCAGCAGCAGCGCGCCGCGATGGCCGTCGCTGACCCGGTGGTCCGCGCCGAGGCTGGCGGTCACGACCGGGGCGGGCCGGACCGCGCCGTCGACGATCCACGGCCTCTCGATCACGCGACCGAAGCCGACGATCGCAACCTGCGGTGGATAGATGATCGGAAACACGCTGCGCACGCCCTGCTCGCCGAGGCTGGTCACGGTGATCGTGGGGTCGGCGAGCTCGGACGCCTTCAGCGAGCCCGCGCGCGCGCGCTGCACGAGATCGAGCAGTTCGCGGTTCAGCGTGGCGATGTCCCGGCCCGGCACGTCGTGCAGCGCCGGGGCCACGAGGCCGCCGCCGCGCAGCGCGATCGCGACACCGCAGTGCACGCCCGGGCCCGGAACGAACGCACCGTCCCGGAAGAAGCCGTTGAACTCCGGATAGCGCTGCACCGCGCGCGCCACGGCCTGCACGAGCAGCGGCGCGAGCAGCAGCCTCTCGGTGACGCTGCGGCCGGCGTTGCACTCCGCCAGGTACGCCGTGGCGAGAGCGAGCGGGATGTCTTCCGCCAGGTAGTAGTGCGGAATCTCGCGCTTGCTGCGGGCCATCGCGGCGGCGATCGTCTGCCGCATCGCTTCACCGCGACTCACCGGAGCGGCCCTGGCGGCCGCGGCCTCGACATCCGCGAGCGTGACCGCGCCGCCAGGCCCGGTCCCGGCGATGGAGTCGACGGCGACACCGAGTTCCGCGGCCCGCTTGCGCGCCGCCGGCGACACCGCGACCCGTCCGGCCGCGAGCGGCGCCGGCGCCGCGGCGGTCACGGGCGCGGCTGCCGAGGGGGTTGCCGCCGGAGCGGGCGCCGCGCGCAGCGCGTCGATCTGCGCCCTCACCTGTTCCGGCGTTTCGCCGGGTTCCCGCAGGACCGCCATCACGGTACCGACCGGAATCTCGGCGCCCGGCTCGACGAGCAGTTCCTCCACGATGCCGTCGTGCCAGCACTCGACGTCGATCGCCGCCTTGGTCGTGTCGACCACCGCGATGACGTCGCCTTTCTTCACCGCGTCGCCGCGACGCACGCGCCACTCGAGCAGCGTGCCCTTGTCCATGTCGGCGCCCAGCGACGGCAGGGTGAAGGCGATCATGCGGAACGCCCGCAGAGGGCCAGCGCGGCCGCGACGATCTTAGGCGGCATCGGCAGCGCGGCGTCTTCCAGGTGCTTCGGATACGGCATCGGAACCTCTTCGCTGCAGACGCGCGCCGGTGGCGCATCGAGGTCGTAGAACGCCCGCTCCACGACGCCGGCGATGATCTCCGCCGCGAGGCTGCACGTGCGCCAGCCTTCGTCGACCACCAGCACGCGGCGCGTCCGGCGCACCGAGGCCGTGATCGTGTCCCAGTCGAGCGGCCGCAGCACGCGCAGGTCGATCACTTCCGCCTCGACGCCCTGCCCTGCGAGCGTGCCCGCCGCCTCGGCGACGCGCGGCAGGCTGCCGCCGTAGGTGACGATCGTCAGGTCGCGCCCCGCGCGCCGCACGACCGCGTGTTCGATGTCGACCGCGGGCGGCGGATCGGCGAGTTCGCCCTCGAGGTTGTAGAGCTGCGCGTGCTCGAAGATCACCACGGGATCCGGATCCTCCAGCGCGGGCCAGAGCATGCCGCGCGCGTCCTCGAGGGTGGCGGGCGCCAGCACGCGGAGCCCCGGCACGTGCGCGTACCAGACCTCGAGGCTATGGGAGTGCTGTGCGGCGAGCTGGCGACCGGCGCCCGTCGCCATGCGGATCACCACCGGCACGGAGAACTGCCCGCCCGACATATGCCGCACGGTCGCGGCCGTGTTGACGATCTGGTCGAGCGCGAGCAGCGAGAAGTTCACGGTCATGATCTCGACGATCGGCCGCTGGCCGCCGAGGGCGGCGCCGATGCCGGTGCCGACGAACGCCAGTTCCGACAGCGGCGTGTCGCGGATGCGGTCCGGTCCGAACTCGTCGAAGAAGCCCTTCGTCACCGCGTACGAGCCGCCGTACTGGCCGACGTCCTCGCCCATGATGAAGACGCGTGCATCGCGCTGGAGCGCTTCGCGGTGCGCCGCCCGCAGCGCCTCGCGATAGGTGGTCATCGTCATCGCCGTGCTCCTTCCGCGTGCGCGCGGCGTGGTGACGTCGCGCAGCAGGTCTCCGACCGGCTCCCACTGCCCTGCTTCGGCGAACGCGACCGCTGCGTCGACTTCCGCGATGGCGGCGGCGTCGAGGGCGAGGAACTCGTCCTCGGTCAGCATCCCGGCGGCCTTCAGCCGCTGCGTGAACGTGTGGATCGGCCCGCGCTCCTTCCACGCCTCGACCTCGGTCTTCGCGCGGTACAGCTCCGCGTCGAACATCGAGTGCGCGCGGAACCGGTACGTGTGCAGCTCGAGGAAGTACGGTGTGCGCGTGCGGCGCACGTGATCGGTCGCGGCGCGGGCTGCGGCGTCGACGGCGAGCACGTCCATCCCGTTGCAGTGGGCGGCGGCGATCCGGTAGGCGGCCGCCTTCGCCGCGAGATCGGTCTGCGATTCCGAGCGCGCGAGCGCGGTGCCCATCGCGTACAGGTTGTTCTCGCACAGGAACAGCACCGGCAGCTGCCACAGCACGGCGAGGTTCAGCGACTCGTGGAACGCGCCCTCGGCCACCGCGCCCTCGCCGAAGAAGCAGGCCGTGACCGCGTCGCCGCGTTCCGCCCTCCGGTCGGCGAGCGCCAGTCCGCACGCGAGCGGCAGGCCGCCGCCGACGATGGCGTTGCCGCCGAACAGGCGCGTGGCGGCGTCGAACAGGTGCATCGAGCCGCCCCGCCCGCGCGAGCAGCCTTCGCGCTTGCCGTACATCTCGGCCATGATCGCGTTCATCGACACGCCGCGCAGCAGCGCATGGCCGTGCTCGCGGTACGTCGCGACCACGTTGTCCTCGGGACGCAGGTGCGGCATCACGCCGGCGGCGACCGCCTCCTCGCCGATGTACAGGTGCAGGAAGCCGCGGATCTTCCCGGCGCCGTACAGCTCCGCGCAGCGCTCCTCGAGGCGCCGCACGCGCAGCATGTCGCGCACGCGTGCGAGGCACTCGTCGCGGGAGTGCTGCGTCACGTCCGTCGTCGCGGTCGGCAGCGCCTTGATCACCGGCTTCGCATCCATGGTGTTCCTCCCCGAATCGCTCAACGCGCCCGATGGCCGACCGACTGCGCCAGCACGATGCGCTGCGCGGGGTCGAGCTTCAGCGCCTGCGCCAGCCGCTCGCGGTCGATCGACGCGAACACCACGGTGGCCAGGCCCGCGGACGCGCAGTACAGGTACGCGTTCTGCGCGATGAAACCGGCGTCCGCCGCGGCGTACTCGATCCGCGCCGCGTCGCTCGCGCCGGCCATGCGGCGGGTGTCGGCGACATAGACCAGCGTCACCGGCGCAATGCGCGCGTGGTCCTGCGTGCCCGTGAGCGACCGCACGTCGTCCTTCAGCACCCGGCGCAGCGCATGCGCCTTCGCGTCGTAGACCCAGGCGCCGGCGTCCGTCGCGACGTAGATGTCGATCTCCTGCCAGTTGCGGGCGGACGGTGCGGTGCGACGGCCGTCCGGCCGGTTGATGCCGAACGCGGCCCACAGCAGGTCCGACAGCATCTGCGATGTCAGCTCCTGCGGCGCGAAGCTGCGCGACGTGCGTCGCGCCTTGAGCGCCTGCATCAAGGGCATGCCGCCTTCGGTCTGCGCGGGCGGCAGCGTGATGTCGGCGCCGCCCTGGGCCAGCGCGTCGCCGAGCGACATCGCCAGCGGCGCGGCCGCCAGTCCGATGACGACGCGGCGACGATGTGCGGCCGGGACGTCGTTCCGGTGAACGGGGGAAGCCGAGCTCATGGTGTCCTCGCTTGCATCTATGGCGCGCGCGTGGTCAAGCGCCGCCTTCCAGTGTGGAGGTGTCGCCTTCGGGCAGGCCGAGTTCCCGCGCCTTCAGCAGCCGCCGCATGATCTTGCCGCTGCGGGTGCGCGGCAGCGTCGCCGCCCACTCGATCTCCTTGGGCGCCACCGCGGGGCCGAGCCGCTTGCGCGCGTGGCCGAGCAGTTCGAGCCGTAGCGACTCGCTCCACGTGTAGCCGGTCTTGAGGGCGACGAAGGCCTTCACCGTCTCGCCGATGACCGGATCCGGCTTGCCGATCACGCCTGCCTCGGCCACCGCGGGGTGCTCCATCAGCGCGCTCTCGACCTCGAACGGGCCGATCAGGTGGCCGGCGGACTTGATCACGTCGTCGGCGCGCCCGACGAACCAGAAGTAGCCGTCGGCGTCGCGCCGCGCGAGGTCGCCGGTCAGGTACCAGTCGCCGACGAAGCACTTGCGGTAGCGCTCCTCCTCGCCCAGGTAGCCGCGGAACATCGACGGCCATCCCTTGCGCAGCGCGAGTTCGCCCTCGACGTCCGGCGCTTCGATCAGCTGCAGCGATCCGTCGTCGCGCCTGTGGACGATCGCGGCCTCGACGCCGGGCAGCGGCTTGCCCATCGAACCTGGCCTGATGTCCATCGCCGGCGTGTTCGCGATCATGATTCCGCCGGTCTCGGTCTGCCACCAGTTGTCGTGGATCGGCAGGCCCAGCACGTCCTGGCCCCACCACACCGCCTCGGGATTGAGCGGCTCGCCGACGCTCGCGACGAAACGCAGCTTCGGGAAGCGGTACTTGCGGGCGAGATCGGCGCCGGCCTTCATCAGCATGCGCACGGCGGTCGGCGCCGTGTACCAGACGGTCACGCCGCGCTCGGCGAGGATCCGGTACCAGCGCTCGGCGTCGAACTCGGCCTCGTCGACGATCATCGTCACGCCCTGCAGCAGCGGCGCGAGGACGCCGTACGACATTCCCGTCACCCAGCCGGGATCGGCCGTGCACCAGAAGAGATCGTCGTCGTGCAGGTCGAGCGCGAAGCGCGCCGTGGCCCAGTGGGTGACGACCGCGTCGTGCACGTGCAGCACGCCCTTCGGCTTGCCGGTGGTCCCGCTGGTGAAGTGCAGCAGCGCCGGATCCTCGGGCCGCGTCGGCACGATGGCGAACTCCGCGGACGCCTGCGCCATGCAGCTCTTCGAGGTTGAGCGTGTCCGGCGGCGCGGCGGCCGCGCCGCCGGACGGACCCGCCAGCAGCACGTGCTGCAGCGACGGCACCTTGTCGCGGATCGGGAGCACCTTGCGTTCATAGAGGGCGCGCGTGGTGACCAGCACCTTGCCGCGCCCGATGTTCATCCGGGTCGCGACCGGCTCCGGACCGAACGCGGAGAACAGCGGCGAAACCACCGCGCCCGCCTTCAGCGCACCGAGCACGCAGACATGGACGTCCGGGATGCGCGGGAGCAGCAGGAAGACGACGTCGCCGCGCCCCACGCCGAGCGACACGAGGGCGTTGGCGAAGCGGCTGGAGGCGCGATCCAGGTCGGCGTAGCTCAGGCGCCGTTCGCCGCCTTCCTGGCCGAGCCACACGATGGCGATGCGGTCGGCGCGCGGTCCGTGCGCATGCCGGCCGACGGCCTCGAAGGCGATGTTGAGGCCGCCGCCGGGCAGGCCGGCCAGCTGACCGCGCGCGTCGTCCCAGCGGAAGTCCCGCGACGTCTGCGCCCAGTCCGCCAGGTGCGGCCTGACCCGGAACAGGGACGGGTCCTTCCTGATGAGGCTCGGGCGCATGGTGGCCGGCGCCGAGACGGCGCGCAGTGACTTCACGCTAGAAGCCACGCCGCATTTCCCGTTGATGGCGGTCAAGCGCGTCGCGTTGAAGGCCCGGCAGCCGAACGACACGACGGCCATGCCTCGGGCCTGCCGCACGAGGCGCGCTTCCTCAGGACGCCCCGCGCGAAGGCGGGCCCGGTTTCCGGCGGGCTCGATGACCGCAGGCAAACGCCGATCGATCGGGGACGCTAGCCTGAAGCTGCTACGCGGCCAAGTCAGTCCCGCCGCGGCAATCGCGCGACGAACGATCGATGCCGCCGCAGGTCCCCCAGCACTGAAGGAGCCCGATGGACGACCTCACCTCCGGTACGCGCGCACTGAGCCCGCAGGACATCCGGAATGCCATCGCCGACGTCATCGCGACCGTCGCCCCGGAAACCGACAAGGCCGCGCTCGCGCCCGACCGCCCGTTGCGCGAGCAGGTCGAGCTCGACTCGGTTGACTGGGTCAACGTGATCGAGGCGCTGTGCGAGCGACTGCAGGTCGACATCCCCGAGGCGGACTACGGGCGGCTCACGACGATCGACTCGATCGCGGCCTGCGTCGAGGCGCGCAGGAAGGCGCGCGCGTCCAGCGAGCCGGCGGCGCCGTCAGCCGCTTCGACCGAGGACCTGCCCTTCGTGTGCCACGTCATCGACGGCGCCCGCGTGACGGTGCGGCCGATCCGTCCGAGCGACGCCGGGCTGGAGGAGAAGTTCGTCGAGGGCTTGTCGAGCGACAGCCGGTACGAACGCTTCATGGTCACGTTGCGCGAGTTGCCGAGCGACAAGCTGAAGTACCTCACCGACGTGGACCAGGTCGGGCACGTCGCCATCGTCGCCACGACGGACCGGGACGGGCAGGAGGCGATCGTCGGCGCCGCGCGCTACGCGGTGCTCGACGCCTCGACGGGCTGCGAGTTCGCCGTCGCGGTGGACGATGCCTGGAAGGGATCCGGTCTCGCCGGCGTGCTGATGCGCGCGCTGATGAGCCTCGCGCGGCGCCGGGGCATCAAGGTGATGGAGGGAACGGTGCTGTCGACGAACAGCGCGATGCTGAAGTTCATGCGCCAGCTCGGCTTCCGCCGTGAACCGGTCAAGGGCGACGCGCAGGTTGCCCGGGTCGTCCGCGCGCTCTGATCGCCACGATGCTGCGCACGGAATCCTGCCGAGCGACGTTCGGTGGAAATCCACGGGCCCGGGCCCAAGGCCCGGTGCGGCCGGCCGCGTCCGCTCGGGCCACCCGGCGCAACTGGTCGTCAGGAGCGCAAGAAGAAATACTTACGTTCTCTTCCTGACTGCCATGTAGGATGCGCGTGGAATCAGCGGCCGATCTGGATCTTGTATCCCGTCCAGGCAGGGGCGGCCGGAAGGTGATGGCCGCCCCTTGCCGCACGGCCGCGCGCCCCCGGGTACAGCTTCCGCCGCCGAGCGTCACGGTCGGCGGCGGTCGCACCTGCCGGGTTCACCGAGCAATGACTTTGCAGTGCCCGCAGCGTTGCTGCCGCGCCCGACGTCAACTGAGCATCCGCGCCGCGAAGACATCGATGTCCTTGCCCCGTCTGCTCCCGCGCGACTCCATTCGCGTGCCGGCAGTGCGCTGTCGCCGCGCAATGAGCGCCTGCGTGCTGATCGCCCTGCTGGCGTTTCAGGGCGCGGTACTGGCGGCCACGGCGGACCTGTCGCGCGCCCGCCAGCTGGTCGAACAAGGCCGCTACCAGGACGCCTACGAACTGCTGCAGCCCTTCGAGTCGGAAGCCAAGAGCGATGTGGAATTCAACCTGCTGCTGGGCGAGGCAGCATTGCGCACCCAGCGTGCCGAGCAGGCCAAGGCGCTGTTCGAGCGCAGCCTGGCCGCGCGGCCCGGTTCGGTCGAGGCCCACCTGGGCCTGGGCCGGGCCTACCTGGCGCTGGGCGACTATGGCCGCGCAAAGATCGAATTCGAGACGGTGCTGCGCTTCGACGACCTGCCGCCCAGCCTGCAGCAGCAGGCGGAGATTTATGCCGAGGCGGCGCTGGCCTACGCCGCGGGCCGGCGCGCACTGACCGCAGGTTATGCCATCGTCGGCTACGGCAACTACCGCACCGGCGCGCGGGGCGGCGGGCCCGAGAACGATGGTTTCTTCGCCGCGCGCGTCGGCGGCAACCTGAACTACGCGCTGAGCGACAGCTATTCGCTCGACGGCAGCCTGGACTACCGCTTCCGTAACTACGACAACGACGACCGGCGCAACGATTCCGACCTGCGCTGGAACGGCGCGGTCAGCCGCACGGTCGGCGAGGGCAACTGGGTCGCCGGCCTGCGCGGCCGGGTCAGCTACCGCGGCGACGGCCATCTACCGCAACGACTTCGGGCTCTATGGCAACTACCGGCTGCGCCTGGACCCGGACAACCAGGTCGCGACCGGCCTGGAGGTGCGCCAGCGCCGCTATCCGACGGGCCCACTGCGCGACGCGCACGCGCAACATCGTCGAGCTGACAGGCAGCTGGACCCATTCGCTGCTCGACGGCAAGGCGAGCTTCACGCTGGCCGGCCAGGCTGGGCGCGAGTTCAACACCGAGCGTGCCGACGGCGACGCCAATTTCTTCGGGCTGTCGCCGGCGCTCAACTTCACCATCACCGACGAGCTCAGTGGCTTCGTCTTCGGCTGGTGGCAGAACGACCGCTACAACATCGAGCGACTGGGCGCGGATGGCGACCGCCTGGTGGGCATCGGCACGCGCAACGACAACCTGTACGAAGTGGGCGGCGGCCTGACCTGGCAGTTCGCGCCCAAGTGGTCGCTGAACCCCGAGATCCTGTACATCCGCGACCAGAGCAACATCCTCGCCAACAACTACAGCTCGACCGAAATCTGGATCACGCTGCGCCAGGACTTCTAGCCAGGTGGTTTCGGATCAGCGGAAGCGTGGGTCTGGCGGGATCGCATTTGAGATGGTAGGTTTCGGCGCGCTTTACCGCGGGCCCGCGACGAACTGACACCCATGGAGACACGATGGCCTCGGAACAGAAGATGTCGCGGATGGCACTGACCGCGATGGTGGTCGGCGGCATGGTCGGCGCGGGCATCTTCTCGCTGCCGCGCACCTTCGCCAACGCCACCGGCCCGCTGGGCGCGGTCATCGCCTGGCTCATCGCCGGCACCGGCATGTACATGCTGGCGCGCGTGTTCCAGGCGCTGGCCGAACGCCGGCCCGACATCGACGCCGGCGTCTATGCCTATGCGCGCGAGGGCTTCGGCGACTACCCGGCTTCCTGTCGGCCTTCGGCTACTGGATCGGCAGTTGCATCGGCAACGTCTCGTACTGGGTGCTGATCAAGTCGACGCTGGGCGCGTTCTTCCCGGTCTTCGGCGACGGCAACACCGTCGTGGCGATCGCGGTCGCCTCGGTCGGCATCTGGCTGTTCCACTTCCTGATCCTGCGCGGCGTGCAGCAGGCGGCGGCCATCAACAAGATCGTCACGATCGCCAAGGTCATCCCGATCATGGTCTTCATCGTGATCCTGATCTTCGCGTTCAAGATGGACCTGTTCAGCTTCAACTTCTACGGCGGCGACCTGACCAACGGCCTGTTCGAGCAGGTGAAGGCGACGATGCTGGTGACGGTGTTCGTCTTCATCGGCATCGAGGGCGCCAGCGTCTATTCGCGCTTTGCCAAGGAGCGCGCCGACGTCGGCAAGGCGACGATCATGGGCTTCATCATCGTCACCAGCCTGATGGTGCTGGTGACCCTGCTGCCCTACGCGGTGCTGCAGCGCGCCGACATCGCCGGCATGCGCCAGCCGTCGATGGCCGCGGTGCTCGAATCCGTGGTCGGCCCGTGGGGCGCGGTCTTCGTCAGCGTCGGGCTGCTGGTGTCGGTGCTCGGCGCCTACCTGGCCTGGGCGCTGATCTGCGCCGAGGTGATGTTCGCCGCCGGCAAGTCGAAGGACATGCCCAAGGCCTTCGCCAGGGTCAACAAGAACGACGTGCCGGTGGTGGCGCTGTGGTCGACGAGCATCATCATCCAGCTCATCGTCATCACGACCTACTGGTCGCGCGACGCGTTCTCGCTGATGCTCAACCTGACCAGCGCGACGACGCTGATCCCGTACCTGTTCGTCGCCGCCTACGGCCTGATGATCGCCAAGCGCGGCGAGACCTACGAGGTGCGGCCCGAAGAGCGCCAGCGCGACCTGATCCTGGCGTCGCTCGCGGTGGCCTACACGCTGTTCATGATCTACGCCGGCGGACTGAAGTTCATCCTGCTGTCGGCCATCCTGTTCGCGCCGGGCACGGTGCTGTACTTCATCGCCCGGCGCGAGCAGGGCAAGCCGGTGTTCGACAAGACCTCGGACTGGGTCACCTTCGGCGTCATCGTGGCCGCCGCCATCTACGGCGTGTACGGTCTGGCGACCGGCGCCATTTCCATCTAATCGTTACTAACCCACAAGGAGCACCATCATGGCAACCGCGAAAGGCAAGGCCAAAGCGAAGACAAAGGCCGGCAAGGACGAGGCCAAGTTCGGCGTCCACTCCGAAGTCGGCCAGCTGCGCAAGGTGATGGTCTGCGCGCCGGGCCGCGCGCACGCGCGCCTGACGCCGTCGAACTGCGACCAGTTGCTGTTCGACGACGTGCTGTGGGTCGAGAACGCCAAGCGCGACCACTTCGACTTCATGATGAAGATGCGCGACCGCGGCATCGAGGTGCGTGGAGATGCACAACCTGCTGGCCGAGACGGTGGCCGTGCCCGAGGGCAAGAAGTGGATCCTCGACAACCAGGTCGTGCCCAACCAGGTGGGCCTGGGCTTCATCGACGAGCTGCGCAGCTACCTCGAAGGCCTGGAGCGACCGCGACCTGGCCGAGACGCTGATCGGCGGCCTGTCGACGCATCGACTTCCCCGAGAAGATCGGCGGCAGCCGCGCTGAAGGTCGTCAAGCAGGCCGCCGGCGCGACCGAGTACCTGCTGCCGCCGCTGCCGAACACGCTGTACACGCGCGACACCACCTGCTGGATCTACGGCGGCGTGACGCTGAACCCGCTGTACTGGCCGGCGCGGCACGAGGAGACCATCCTCACCACGGCGATCTACAAGTTCCACCCCGACTTCGCCGGCAAGGTCAACGTCTGGTGGGGCGACCCGACGCAGGACCACGGCCTGGCCACGCTGGAAGGCGGCGACGTGATGCCCATCGGCAAGGGCAACGTGCTCATCGGCATGAGCGAGCGCACCTCGCGCCAGGCCATCAGCCAGCTGGCGGCGACGCTGTTCAAGAAGGGCGCGGCCGAGCGCGTGATCGTCGCGGCGATGCCGAAGATCCGCGCCGCGATGCACCTGGACACGGTGTTCACCTTCGCCGACCGCGACTGCGTGCTGCTGGCGCCGGACTTCCTGGCCAAGACCACCACCTTCTCGTACCGGCCGAGCAACCACCCCAGCGGCGTCGAGTTCGTCGCCGAGAAGAAGCCCTTCGTCGACGTGGTCGCGCAGGCGCTGGGCTTCAAGAAGCTGCGCGTGGTCGAGGCCGGCGGCAGCGACTACCAGCGCGAGCGCACGCAGTGGGACAGCGGCGCCAACCTGGTGTGCGCGTCGCCGGGCGTGGTCTATGCGTACGACCGCAACACCTACACCAACACGCTGCTGCGCAAGGCCGGCATCGAGGTCATCACCATCGTCGGCGCCGAGCTCGGCCGCGGCCGTGGCGGCGGCCACTGCATGACCTGCCCGATCATCCGCGATCCGGTGGACTTCTGACGGAACTGGAACGGTGCGACGGCGATGGCTGCGGCGAGAGCGGCAGCGACTACCAGGACTGATTCGGGACGGCCGCGTCGCCGGCACCGCGGACGGCAGGCCACGACGAAAGCAAGAGCATGGGCATGAGCGAGAAGCACACCGCCGCCGCAGAACCGAAGCGGCGCTTCAGCTTCCCCGGTGCGGTGGCCACGCTGGCCATCGTCACCGTGCTGGTGTGGCTGGCCGCGCTGTTCATCCCGCCTGGCGCGTTACCTCACCGACGTCGACGGCTCGCCGATCCCGGGCACCTACACGCGCATCGAATCGCCGCTGACGCCGGCGCAGCGGGTGCAGCAGCTGATCCTGGCGCCGGTCAACGGTGTGTACGGCCTGCGCAGCCCGGTCAGCGAAGTCGTCGACACCGAGATCGTCGGGCGCCTGTTCGGCCAGATCGGCATCATCGTCTTCATCATGGCCATCGGCGCCTTCATCTCGGTGAGCTTCGCCACGCGCGCGCTCGAGGTGGCGGTGGCCTCGCTGGCGAACCGGCTGCGCGACAAGGGCTGGGCGCTGATCACCGCCGTGATGGTGCTGTTCTCGGCGCTCGGCTCGACGATGGGCTTCTCGGTCGAGACGCTGGGCTTCTACGCGCTGTTCCTGCCGCTGATGAAGGCGCTGGGCTATGACCGCCTGGTCACCGCGTCGATGATCATCCTGGGCGCGCTGATCGGCGTGATGGCGGCGACCGTGAACCCGTTTTCGATCGGCGTCGCGGCCAACGAAGCGGGCGTGTCGATCGGCGACGGCATCGTGCTGCGTGTGCTGCTGTGGGTGGTGCTGACGGCGATGGCGGTCGGCTGGGTGCTGCGCTACGCCGCGCGGGTGCGCAGCGACCCGGCGGCCTCGCTGGTCGGCTGGGACGACGGCGAGGATGCCGAGAAGGCCGATGACGGCGCCGCGGCTTCGGCCGCGCCGTCGGCGGCCGACGCGCGCTTGAGCGGCGCGCAGAAATGGGTGCTCGTCATCACCGCCGCGGCCTTCGGCTTGATGATCTTCTCGGTCATCCCGTGGTCGGCCGTGCTCGGCGGGCGCGCCGCGCCGGCCGACTACTACGGCAGCCACGAGGTGGCCGGCGTCGAGCCCTTCTGGTTCGAGCTGAACTGGTGGTTCCCGGAGCTGTCGATGCTGTTCATCCTGGCATCGGTGCTGGTGGGCTTCGTCGCCAGGATGGGCGAGAAGGAGACGGTGCGCCTGATCTCCGCCGGCGCCGCCGACATGATGGGCCCGGCGATGGTGGTGCTGCTGGCCGGCGGCGTGTCGGCGATCATGAACAACACGCAGACGCATGGGCACCATCCTGCATTCGATGGAGCAGCTGGTCAGCGGCGCGTCGGCCGGCGTGTTCACGCTGCTGACGGTGGCGCTGAACGTGCCGCTGGCGATGCTGATCCCGTCCAGCTCCGGCCATGGCGCGCTGGCCATGCCGCTGCTGGCGCCGCTGGCCGACTTTGCCGGCGTCAGCCGCGCCACCACCATCACCGCCTGGATCATGGGCCACGGGCTGGCGCTGATGTTCTCGCCGACCAGCGTCGTGCTCGTCGGCGGGCTGGCCATTGCCAAGGTCGGCTACGACAAGTACCTGCGCTTCGCCTGGCCGCTGCTGCTGGCCTTGTTCGTGGTGTCGACAGCGATAATCGGGCTGGCTGCGACGCTTCAATAGTCGGCACCGACGAACCGGCCTGCGGCAGCTGCGCCTTACACCGACTGGAAGATCTTCGATGGAGTTGCCCTGTGTCCACTGAATCTCGCGCGTGCCATTGCGGCCCGATCGCCTTGCGCCGTGCAGCGCTGGCGCTGTGTGCGCTGACGTTCTTGTCGGCCTGCCAGCGCGCGGCCGAGGCGCCGCCGCCCGAGGTGCGCCCGGTGCGCACGACGACGATCGGCCAGGGCGCTAGCGCGCGGCATGGTCGCGCTGACCGGCACGGTGCAGGCGCAGAACGAGGTCAACCTGTCGTTCCGCATCGACGGCCGGCTGATCGAGCGCACGGTCGACATCGGCGACAACGTCAGGCCGGGGCAGCTGATCGCGCGGCTCGACCCGCAGAACGAGGAAAGCGGCGTGCAGTCGGTGCGCGCGCAGATCGCCGGGGCCAACGCGCGGCTGCTCGAGGCGCGCAACCACTTCGATCGCATGCGCGACCTGGTGGTCGACGCCGCGGTCTCGCGCACCCAGTACGACCAGGCCGAAGCCATGCTGCGGTCGGCCGAGTCGCAGGTCGAGGCGCTGCAGGCCCAGCTGACCCTGGCGCAGAACCGCCTCGGCTACACGCGCCTCGTGTCCGAGATCGCCGGCGTCGTCACGGCGCGCGGCCCGGAGGCCGGCGAGATGGTGTCGCCCGGGCGCATGATCATCCAGGTCGCGCGCGAAGGCGGGCGCGACGCGGTGTTCGACGTGCCGGCGCGCATCAAGGACAACGCGCCGAAGAATGCCGACATCACCGTGACGCTGACCAGCGATCCGAAGGTCACTGCAGCCGGCAAGGTGCGCGAGGTCTCGCCGCGCGCGGACCCGGTGACCGGCACCTTCGCCGTGCGCGTGCGACTGATCGACCCGCCGCCGGCGATGCGGCTGGGCAGCACCGTCACCGGACGCATGAAGCTCGACGCCACCGCCGGCATCACGATCCCGGCCGCGGCGCTGATGCGTGCCGACGGCAGGACCGCGGTGTGGGTCGTCGACGCCAAGACCGGTACCGTGTCGCTGCGCAACATCGCCGTGGGCGCCTCCGACGCCGACGACGGTGCAGGTGGCCTCGGGCCTGAACCCGGGTGACGTGGTCGTCGCCGCCGGCGTGCAGGCGCTGCGCCCGGGCCAGAAGGTGCGCCTGCTGGAGGCGCGCTCGTGATCGGTCCGAACCTGTCGGAATGGGCGCTCAAGAAGCGCTCGCTGGTGATCTTCCTGATGATCATCGGCGTGGTGGCCGGCGTCATGTCGTTCATGAAGCTGGGCCGCGGCGAGGACCCGGCGATCACCACGCGTACGATGGTCGTCGCGGCCGGCTGGCCCGGTGCGACGGTGGACGAGACGACCAAGCAGGTGACCGAGCGGCTCGAGCGTACCCTGCAGGAGACCGACTACCTCGATCGCCTGCGCAGCTACACCATCGCCGGGCAGACGACGATCTTCGTCGACCTGAAGCAATCGACGCCACCTCACAAGATTCCCGACATCTGGTACCAGGTGCGCAAGAACGTCGGCGACATGCGCCACACGCTGCCGCAGGGCGTGCTCGGGCCGTTCCTCAACGACAGCTTCGGCGACACCTTCGGCATCATCTACGCGTTCACCGCCGACGGCTTCAACTTCCGCGAACTGCGCGACCACGTGGAGGCCGCGCGCTCGCGGCTGCTGCAGGTGCCGGATGTCTCGAAGATCGAGGTGCTGGGCGCGCAGGACGAGCAGATCTTCATCGAGTTCTCTCTCGAGCGCCTGGCGGGCCTGCGGCTGAACCTGAACCAGATCGTGGCGACGTTGCAGGCGCAGAACCTGGTGCGCCCGGCCGGCACGATGCAAGGCGAGCAGGAGCGCGTGTTCCTGCGCGTGACCGGCGCCTTCGACTCCGAGGCCGACATCGAGGCGGTGAACTTCGTCTCCGGCGACCGCATCTTCCGCCTCGGCGACATCGCCACCGTGCGGCGCGGCTTCACCGACCCGCCGCAGCCGATGTTCCGCGTCAACGGCAAGCAGGCCATCGGCCTGGCGATCGCGATGCGCGATTCCGGCGACATCCTGGCGCTGGGCGACAACGTGCGCAAAGAAATGGCCGATGTCGTCAGCAACCTGCCGGTCGGCATCGAGACGACGCTGGTGGCCGACCAGGCGGTGACGGTCGATCTGGCGATCAACGACTTCATGACCTCGCTGTGGCAGGCCATCGTCATCATTCTGGTGTGCAGCTTCGTCAGCCTGGGCGTACGGCCCGGCGCGGTGGTGGCGCTGGCCATTCCGCTGACGATGGCGATCGTGTTCGCGGTCATGGACGTCGCCAACATCGACCTGCACCGCATCTCGCTGGGCGCGCTGATCATCGCGCTCGGGATGCTGGTCGACGACGCGATGACCACGGTGGACGCGATGCTGCGCCGGCTGGGCGCCGGCGACAGCGCGGACCAGGCCGCGACCTTCGCCTACCGCACGCTGGCCGCGCCGATGCTGATCGGCACGCTGGTGACGATCGCCGCCTTCGTGCCGATCGGCTTCGCCCAGAGTTCGGCCGGCGAGTACACCTTCTCGATCTTCTCGGTGGTCGCCATCTCGCTGATCATCAGCTGGCTGGTGGCGGTGGTCTTCGGGCCGCTGCTCGGCAAGGCGCTGCTCAAGCCGCCGAAGAAGCAGGAAACCGAGCCCAAGCCGGGCAAGCTGGTGCTGCTGTACAGCAGCTTCCTGCAGGGCGCGATCCGCATGAAGTGGTTGACCATCGGCGTGACGATCGCCGCCTTCGTCGCCGCGCTGATTCTGCTGGGCAGCGTGTCGCGGCAGTTCTTCCCGTCCAGCGACCGCCCCGAGCTGACGGTGGACCTGGCGCTGCGCCACAACGCGTCGATCTTTGCGACGGAGCAGGAGGTCAAGCGGTTTGAAGAGATCCTGAAGACCGACCCCGACATCGACCACTTCAGCAGCTACGTCGGTCGCGGCGCGATCCGCTTCATCCTGACGCTGGACGTGCAGTTGGCCAACCCCTTCTTCGGCCAGTTCGTCATCGTGGCCAAGGACCTCGAGGCGCGCGAGCGGCTGCACGACAAGCTGGAAAAGGTGCTGGCCGAAGAGTTCCCAGGCGTCGTCTCGCGCGTCTCGCCGCTCGAACTGGGCCCGCCTGTGGGCTGGCCGCTGCAGTACCGCATCTCCGGCCCGGACAAGGACGAGGTGCGGCGCCTGGCGCTCGAGTTCGCGAACGTGGTCGGCAGCGACCCGCGCGCGCGCCACGTTCACTTCGACTGGATGGAGCCCGCGCGCCAGTTGCGCATCAAGATCAACCAGGACCAGGCACGCCAGCTCGGCGTCAGCTCGACCAGCATTGCCTCCGTGCTGAACGCCGCCATCTCGGGCACCGTGGTGACGCAGGTCCGCGACGACATCTACCTGGTCAACGCCGTGGTGCGCGCCACCGATGGCGAGCGGGCGTCGTTCGAGTCACTGGCGTCGCTGCAGGTGCCCACGCCGAGCGGCCGCATGGTGCCGCTGAAGCAGTTCGCCACCATCGCCGAGGAGCAGGAGTTCCCGCTGGTCTGGCGTCGCGACCGGGTGCCGACGCTGACGGTACGCGCGGACGTCAACCGCGGCGTGCTGCCCGACATCGTGGTGCAGGCGCTGGCGCCGAAGGTCGCCGAGTTCAGCGCCAAGCTGCCCAGACCCTACAAGCTCGAGACGGGCGGCCTGTTCGAGGAGAGCCAGATCTCACAGGGCTCCGTCTTTGCGGTGCTGCCGCTGATGTTCGCGCTGATGCTGCTGGCGATGATGGTGATGCTGGTCAGCTTCCGCCGCATGGTGATGGTGGTCGCGATCCTGCCGCTGGGGCTGATCGGCGTGGTGCTGTCGCTGCTGGTCTTCAACCGTCCGCTGGGTTTCGTCGCGATCCTCGGCATCCTGGCGCTGATCGGCATGATCGCCAAGAACGCGTTGATCCTGATCGTCTCGATCGAAGAGGAGCGCGCCAGCGGCCTCGCGGTGCGCGATGCCGTGGTGACCTGCGCCACCAACCGGTTCCGGCCGATGATGCTGGCCGCGGGGTCCACCGTGCTCGGCCTGCTGCCGATCGCGCCCACCGTGTTCTGGGGCCCGATGGCCTTTGCCATCATGGGCGGGCTGCTGGTGGCCACGCTGCTGACGCTGATCTTCCTGCCCACGCTTGTACATGGCGGTGCTCGGCAACGAGAAGACGCCGCTGCCCGCCGCGGCGACCCCGACCGCCTGATCCATGGGAGCTCGACCGTCGCCTTCGAACCCGGCCCGCTCCGGCAGCGCACCGCCGGACGGTTCGGGGCTCGACGCTGCGGCGTCCCGAACCGAGTTGCAGCTCTACCTCCGGGAGACGGCGCAGCTCTTCAACTCGATGGATCCCGGCCCCCTTTCGCGAGCGCGATCTCGATCCGAACGCCGAGGCCTACATCGTCGAGTGGGCCCGCGAGGCGCCGGCGCGCGCGCCCCTGGCACTCGCCATTCGCCTCGGCCGAACGCCGGCCACGGCTGACGACGCGGCGACCCTCGCCGACGCCGTGCACGAATATTTCCGGCAGCGCGCGCTGGCCACGCGCGCGCGACTGCGGTGGCTGTTCCGCGTCGGCCGCATCAGCCTGCTGATCGGCCTCGCGTTCGTCGGGCTGACGGTCGTCGTTGGCGAGTACATCGCCAGCATCGTCGATACGGCGAGCTATGGGCGGATGATCGTCGACGCGCTGGTCATCGGCGCCTGGGTGGCGCTGTGGCGGCCGATGGAGATCTTCCTTTATGACTGGTGGCCGATCCGCGCCGAGGCCCGGCTGTACGACCGGCTGGGCGAGATGGACGTGCGGCTCGATGCCCCGCGAGACGCCCACTTGCCGGCGACAACACCATGAGCGTGCACAGCCGCCCTGTAGCGCTCGTCCCGATGCGCGCAGCACGGAGAGCAGCCCCGTGAGCCCGCCGGACGCATCGAGGAGGCGCGCCGCCGTGGAGCGCGCCGCGATCTACCTCGCGCTGTGGTTCGTGCTGCTGCCCAGCATCAAGCCCGGGGACGTGGCGCTGGGCCTCGCCGCCGCCGCGGCGGCCACGTGGATCAGCCTGCGGCTGCTGCCGCCCGAGGGCGGGCGTGTGCGGCTCGGCGCGTTGCTGGCGCAAGGCCCGCACTTCATCTGGGAGTCCGTGCGGGCCGGCGTCGACGTCGCGCGGCGCGCGCTCGCGCCGCGCATGCCGCTCGAGCCCGGTTTCGTCAATAGTCCCACGCGACTTCCACACGGCGTCGCGCGCAACACGTTCTCGACCGTGGCCGGCCTGATGCCAGGCACCCTGCCGGCGGGCGACGACGGAGAGTCGCTGGTCGTGCACGCGCTGGACGTCTCCCAACCTGTAGCCGAGCAGCTCGGCGCCGAGGAGCGACGCTTCGGCCCGGCGCTGTCCGCGAGGGCCGACCATGAGTGAATTCCTGCTGGCCGCGGCGGCGTTCGTAGTGGCGCTGGTGGCGCTGGGGATGGTGCGGATCCTGCGTGGCCCCGGCAACGTCGACCGCATGATGGCAACGCAGCTGCTCGGCTCCGGCGGCACCGCGGCGGTGCTGCTGGCCGGCATTGCCACCGGCGAAGGCGCGGTCACCGACGTGGCGTTGACACTCGCCCTGCTCGCCGCCTTCGCGAGCTTCGCCTTCGTGAAGGCGCAGTCGACGTCGACGTCCAGTGCCGACCAGCCGCAAGCGGATCGCGACGCATGAAGGCGGCCCTCGATCTGTTCACGATCGCGGCCGTCGTCGCGGGCGCGTTCTTCTTCCTCGCCGGCACCGTCGGCCTGCTGCGCTTTCCGGACGCCTTCACGCGACTGCACGCGCTCACCAAGGCCGACAACCTGGGGCTGGGCCTGATCGTCGTCGGCCTGTTGCCGCAGGTGGACAGCGTCTCGGGCGCGTTGAAGCTCGTCTGCATTTGGCTTCTGGTGCTGCTGTCCAGCGGGACCGCCTCGCAGCTGGTGGCGCGGGCGCTGCGCCAGCGCCAGGAGGAACGCCGATGATCGACGTGCTGAACCTGATGCTCGTGGCGCTGATCCTCCTGCTGGCAGCGGAGACCGTGTTCGCGCGCGGAGCGTTCGCGGCCGTCGCCGGCTTCGTCGCCTACGGGCTGCTGCTGACGCTGGTGTGGCTGCGACTGCAGAGTGTCGACGTCGCGCTGACCGAGGCGGCCATCGGCGGCGGCCTGACCGGCGCGCTGCTGATCGGCGCGGCGAGACGCCTGCGCGGCACCGAAGCGGCCGCCGCGGCCGAGCGTCCGCGCCTCGGCACGCGGCTGGTCGCCGCGCTCCTGTCCGCGACGGTCGCGCTGGCGCTCGCCGTGTGCGTGCTCGTGCTGCCCGTCCCGGTGCACACGCTGGCACCCGACGTCGCCGCGGCCATGGAGGTCACCGGGGTCGGCAATCCGATCACCGCCGTCCTGCTTGCCTTCCGGGCCATCGACACCCTGCTCGAGGCGATCGTGCTGCTGTTCGCCCTGATCGGCGTGTGGTCGCTGGCGCCCGACGAGTCGTGGAACGGACGGCCCGGCGTGCGCGAGGCATCCGATCCGAACGGCATCCTGGCGTACGCCGCGCGGGTGCTCGCGCCGCTCGGCATCGTCATCGGCACGTACATCTTCTGGATCGGCGCCGACCATCCCGGCGGCAAGTTCCAGGGCGCCACCATCATGGCGGCCATGTGGCTGCTGGTCATGATGGCGGGGCTCACCGATGCTCCACCCATCGATCGGCCCTGGCTGCGCGGACTGCTGGTGGCGGGTCCGCTCGCCTTCATCGCGGTCGGCGTCGTCGGCATGGCGACGGCCGGCGCGTTCCTCGCCTACCCGCCCGGCGTCGCCAAGCCCCTGATCCTGGTCGTCGAGTTCGCGCTGATGCCGACGCTGACCTTGATCCTCGGCCTGATGTTGCTGGGCGCCCCACAGCGCGGAGCGGCTCCATGAGCGACGCGACGACGTTCGGCCTGTGCGCGAGCGCGCTGATCGGGCTCGGTCTGTACGGGCTGATCGTGAATCCTCAGCCGCTGCGCAAGATCCTCGCCTTCAACGTCATCGGCAGCGGCGTGTTCATGCTGTTCGGCGCGATCGCGCGCCGCGGAGCCGCCGCCGGCATGGGCGGCGACCCGGTGCCGCAGGCCTTGCTGATCACCGGCATCGTGGTGGCATTTTCCGCGACGGCACTCGCCGTGGCGCTGCTGCTGCGACTTCACGCCGTGACCGGCAGCGCGACGCTGGCGACCGACCCGCCGCCAGCCGGCGCCGGCCCCTGACCGTGACGCCTGAGTTCGCAGACCGCAGATGAACACCACTCCCGGCGGCTGGCTGCTGATCCTCGCGGTGCTCCTGCCCTTCCTGGGCGTGATGCTCGGCCTCGTGCTGGGAGGACGCCGCGCGCAGCACGTGGCGGCGCTCATCCTGCCGCTCGGGCTGGCGATCGCGGTCGGCATCGCCGCGACCTGGCTGCAGACCGACGGCGCCGTCGTGTACGTGCTCGGCGGATGGACACCGCCGCTCGGCATCGCGCTGCGCGCCGATGGCCCGGCGGTCGTGATGATCGGTGCGATCGCGTTGGTCGTCTGCGCGATCGGCGTCTACGCGCGGGCCGACTTCGGGCTCGCCGCTGGCGCGCCGGAGGCCCGCGCGCCCCTCGTCTACTGGCTGCTGTTGATGGCCGTGTGGGGATCGCTGAACCTGGTGTTCGTCAGCGGCGACCTGTTCACGCTGTACGTCGCGCTCGAACTGCTGACGTTCTCCGGCGTTCCGCTGGTCTGCCTCGACGGCCGCGGCGAGACGTTGCGGTCCGCCTTGCGCTACCTGCTGTTCGCGCTCGCTGGCTCGATCCTGTACCTGCTCGGCGCGGTGCTGCTGTACGGCGGCTACGGCACGCTCGACATCGCCCTGCTGGCCGACTCCGTGGCACCCGAGCCCATTGCCTGGGCCGCGGCGGCGCTGATGACGGTCGGCCTCCTCGCCAAGACCGCCCTCTTCCCGCTGCACATCTGGCTGCCGCCTGCCCACGCCGGCGCGCCGGCCGCGGCCAGCGCGGTGCTGTCGGCGCTGGTGATCAAGGGCTCGTGGTTCCTGGTCGTGCGGCTCTGGTTCGACGTCATGCCCAACGTGGTGACGCTGCCGTCGGCGCAACTGCTGGCGGCGATGGGCGCCATGGCGATCGTCGTCGGCAGCGTCGTCGCGCTGAGGCAGGAGCGCCTGAAGCTGCTGGTCGCCTACTCGACGGTGGCGCAGATCGGCTACCTGTTCCTGATGTTCCCGCTCGCGTTCGACGCCACGGGCAGCGCGCTTGCGCAGGACGCCGCCCTGACCGCCGGCGTGCTGCAGGCCGTCGCGCACGCGACAGCCAAGGCCGGCATGTTCATGGCGGCCGGCCTGATCTACGCGGCGCTCGGCCACGACCGCATCGCCGACCTCGCCGGCGTCGCGCGCGCCATGCCGGTCACGGTGATCACCTTCGTCGTCTCGGGCGTTGCGCTGATGGGCGTGGTGCCGAGCGGCGCCTACCTCGCCAAGAAGCTGCTGCTCGACGCGGCCGATCAGTCCGGACAATGGTGGTGGACGATCGTGCTGCAGGGCGGTGCGGTGTTCACGGCGGGCTATGTGGTGCTGTTCCTGGTCAGCGTCCTGCGCCGCCCCGCCGAACCGCTCGTGCCGGCAAAGCGTGTCGCGCGTTCGTCTGAACTGGCCGCGCTGACGTTGTCCGTGACGTCGCTGCTGCTCGCGCTCGCGGCGCTGGGTCCGGTGTCCGGCGACCTTGTCTCGAACCCGCTCGCGCCGAAGGAAATCGGGACGACACTGCTCGTGCTGCTCGGCGGCGCGCTGCTGGCGTTCATGCTGGCGCGGCAGCCGCTGACAGGACCGGCGGGCGCCGGCGCTGCCGCGGCGAGCGCATCGATCAGGCGCCTGCTGTCGCCGGTCGGGTCTGCATTCGAAGGGGCCGACGGTTACGTGCGTCGATGGCCGTCGGCGAGCATCGGTCTGGTGACACTGGCGGTGCTGTTCGGCTGGCTGCTCGTCCATGGCAGCGGTGGATGACGGCCGCGGGCCACGCGGGCCTGTCGCGCGGCGCGCTGGTCGCGCTCGTGATCGGCTCGATGGTCGGCGCGGGCATCTTCACGCTGCCTGCGGCGTTCGGCCGCACGACGGGTGCGCTGGGCGCCGTGATTGCCTGGTGCATCGCCGGCACCGGCATGCTGATGCTCGCGCTGGTCTTCCAGGACCTGTCGCGGCGCAAGCCGGACCTCGACGCCGGCATCTACGCCTACGCCAAGGCCGGCTTCGGCAACTACCTCGGCTTCACGGCTGCCTTCGGCTACTGGATCGTGTGCTGCCTCGCGGACCTCGCTTGCCTGCTCCTGATCAAGGGCACGCTGGGCCAGTTCTTCGACGTGTTCGGCGACGGCTCCACGCCGGTGGCGATCGCCAGCGCGAGCCTCATCGTCTGGGGCGTCCATGCCCTCGTGCTGCGCGGGGTGCGCGAGGCCGCGGCGCTGAACACCATCGCGACCGTAGCGAAGGTGGTGCCGATCGCGATCTTCATCGTGGTCGCCGCCTTCGCGTTCAAGGCCGACGTCTTCGCGCTCAACTTCATGGGCGGCGAGGACCAGGGCTTTGCCGGCGTCGCCGAGCAGGTGCGCGCCACCATGCTGGTCACGGTGTTCGTCTTCGTCGGCGTCGAGGGCGCGAGCGTCTATTCGCGCTACGCCCGCAAGCGCGGCGATGTGGGCGTGGCCACCGTGCTCGGTTTCCTCGCCGTGCTGTGCCTCCTGGTCCTGGTGACGCTGCTGTCGTATGGCGTGCTGCTTCGCCAGGATCTCGCGGCCCTGCCCAACCCCTCGATGGCCGGCGTCCTCGAGGCCATCGTCGGGCCGTGGGGTCGCCTGTTCGTCAGCATCGGCCTGCTGATCGCCGTGGCCGGCAACTACCTGTCGTGGTCGCTGCTCGGCGTGGAGGTGCTCAACTCGGCGGCAAGGCAGGACACGATGCCGCGGTTCCTTGCGCGGGAGAACGCCAACGGCGTGCCGCACGCGGCGCTGTGGATGACGAACATCGCTATCCAGCTCTTCCTGCTCGTCACGTGGTTCGCCGAGTCGGCCTTCACCATCGCGCTGAAGATGACGAGCTCGATGACCCTGCTGCCCTACCTGCTCGTCGCGGCCTACGGCTTCAAGCTCGCGTGGACCGGCGAGACCTACGAAGGAAATGCGCGGGCGCGGGCGGCTGCACGCGTGATCGGCGCGCTCGCCGCCGTCTACGCCGCGGGCATGCTGTGGGCGGGCGGGGCCAAGTACATGCTGCTCGCGGCCCTGTTGTACGCGCCGGGTACCTGGCTGTTTGTCTACGCTCGCCGCGAGCAGCGGCAACGTGTCTTCACCGCCGCCGAGCGCCCCGTGTTCGCGCTGTTCTGCACCGCCGCGGTGGCCGCGCTGATCGCGTTGTGGGCCGGCGCGATCACGATCTAGCGCATCGACTCCGAGGCATCGACGTCCCCTCGAACACACTTGCACGATGCGACCCGTAACATTCACGCAAAGCAACTCGAAACACGCGTCGGCCGCAGCGTCCTCACGGGCGACGGCGCCACGCACAGCAGGAAGGAAGCCGAAATGAAGATGCGTCTTGTCGCCGCACTCGCCGCCGCCGGGCTCGCAGGCTGCAC
>CAWEQS010000014.1:0-73339 GCA_963811265.1 uncultured beta proteobacterium | reverse complement strand
GTCGGCGCGGGCCAGCCGCCGTGCCGTCGGCACGGTCATCTACATCCACGGCATCGGCAACAAGCCCGAGGCCGCGATCCTCAAGTGCCAGTGGGACCGCGCGCTCTTCGGCGCCGAGATGGGCGACCGCACGCGGCTTGCCTACTGGGTCGATCGCGAGCGCTATCCGAGCCCGGAGGACGCCACCTGTGCCGACGGCGAGCGGCTGCAATCGCTGGAGCCGGAGTGGACCGGCATCGGCGGCGCATCGATCAAGTCGGCGCGCGAGGAAGCGCCGCTGCGGCCCGCCGACCAGCGCCGGCTCGACGCGATCGCGGCGAAGATGCTCGCGGCGAACGCGCCGCCGAAGGCAGGCGACAAGCGCGCGAAGGTGCTGCCGTTCAGGCCGGTGCGGGCGATCGTGACGCGCCTGATCACGCGGCTCTTCCTGCACGACGTGCGCGACTTCCTGTTCGACGCGGACCGCCGCGCGCGGATGGCGGACACGCTGCGCCGTCGCATCGCGGCGGGCGGCGGCCCGTTCATCGTGATCGCGCACAGCCAGGGTTCGATGATCGCGTACGACGTGCTGCGCGCGCTGAAGCGCGCGGAGGCGGACGTGCGGCTCTTCGTGACGATCGGCTCGCCGCTCGGCATGGACGAAGTGCAGGACGTGCTGAAGGAGATCGGCGGCCCGCTGCGCGTGCCGGAGTGCGTCGCCCGGTGGGTCAACGTCGCCGAGCGCCTCGATCCCGTGGCGCTCGACCCGGAGCTGAAGGGCGAGTTCGCGCGCAACGGGCGCGGGGTGCAGGTCGAGGACGTCGCCGTCCGCAACCCGGACTGGCAGGACAACCCGCATTCCGCGACCGGCTACCTCGGCACCGAGGCCGTGCGCGCCGTCGTTCGCGAGGTCGCGGGCACGGCGTTCACGCAGGTCATCGCGCGCGCCGTCATCGTGCGCGACCTCGTGCGCGACATCGAGAACGGGCACGCCGAGCAGCGCTTCCCGACGCTGATCCAGATCGACATCCCGGACGGCGACCCGCAGGAGGCGTCGATCGACGAGCGGCGCGAGCGGCTGGTGCGGCGGATCGGGGAACTCGCGGCGCGGCGCGACGCGCTCCGAGGAACTCGTGCGCCTGCAGGTGATGCGCCGCTTCATCGCGGCCGACCTGACGCGCGAGGACATCGAGACGCTGCGCACGGAGTTCAAGCAGCTGCAGATCCAGCGCATCTGGAAGAACCTGTCGAAGCGCGCGCTGATCGCGCAGTCGGGCGGCATCGTGCAGGCGCGGCCGGCGCACCTCGGCTACGGCGCGAAGGGCAAGGGCATCACGTGGGCGGTGCTCGACACCGGCATCGCCGCGCGCCATCCGCACTTCCGGCGCGCGGACGGGAAGAACACGGTGCTCGAGCAGTGGGACTGCACCCAGCGCGGCGCGCCGGTGCTGCACAAGCCGGGGCAGCCCTCGTTCGAGACGCTCGACGGCAACGGGCACGGCACGCACGTGGCCGGCATCATCGCGGGTGGCGTCGCGGGCAGCGAGTACCTCGGCATGGCGCCCGACGCGCAGCTGATCGGCTTCAAGGTGCTGAAGGACAGCGGGGCGGGCGAGGACGCGTTCATCATCAAGGCGCTCGACAAGGTTGCGGAGATCAACGAGAAGGCGGGTCGGCTCGTGATCCACGGCCTCAACCTGTCGCTCGGCGGCGCGTTCGATCCGATGTCGTACAACTGCGGCCACACGCCGCTGTGCCAGGAACTGCGGCGGCTGTGGAACCAGGGCGTGCTGGTCTGCGTCGCGGCGGGCAACGAGGGCTACGCGGTGCTCGAAGGCGCGGACGGCCCGATCCAGTCGAACATGGACCTGTCGATCGGTGATCCGGCCAACCTGGAGGAGGGCATCACCGTCGGCTCGGTGCACAAGCTCGCCCCGCACACCTACGGCGTCTCGTACTTCTCGTCGCGCGGGCCGACCGCCGACGGCCGCATGAAGCCGGACCTCGTCGCGCCCGGCGAGCGCATCCTGTCGGCGGCCCATACCGCGCCGGCGGATGCCACGGCGGAGAAGGACCTGTACGTCGAGATGAGCGGCACGAGCCAGGCGGTTCCGCACGTGTCCGGCCTGCTGGCGGGCTTCCTCTCGGTGCGGCGGAGTTCGCCGGCTACCCGAATCGCGTGAAGAAGATCCTGCTCGACCACGCCACCGACCTCGGGCGCGATCAGTACATCCAGGGCAAGGGGCTGCCGAACCTGGTGAAGATGCTGCTGAATACGTAGGCGTGGCCGTTCGGCGAGAATACGCAATTCGGCGAATCTTCCACTTCAGCCATGTTGCGTGTGTCCGGCGCGGTCCGTCGCGCATTTCTGGCGCTGGCCCTCGGGTGCAGCGCTCTCTTTCCGGTCTCGGCGCAGAGCCCGTTGCCCGGGACGGCGAAGGGCGAACCCGTCGCGGCGCCCGCCGCCGCGACCTACACCCTCGACGACGTCCGCGCGGCCCTCGCCGCCGCCCGAAAGTCGCTCGAGGCCATCGAGGCGGCTGGCGAGACGCCGACGGACGCGCCGCCGGGCACGCCGCTGTCGGAAGTCCTCCAGCGCCTGACGCTGGCGCGAGCGCTGGCCAGCACCTACGAGAAGCAGCTCAATTCGCTGGAGAAGGCCGAGGCGGCACGGCAGCGGCAGGCCGAGCAGCAGCGCGCGATCGAGGGTTGGCGAGGCTTCGAGCAGCCGCCTCCGTACTCGGTCCTCGTCGTCGATGAGTTGCGCAATGAACTCGTGGCCGCGCGCAACGCGCTCGACAACGCGAAGTCGACCACGGCGATGTTCAATCGCCTGGAGACCGATTACGCCGCCAAGCTCAAGGCCGCGCAGGGCGCCGCGCGGCTGGCCGCCGAAGCGGCGGACCGCGCGCGCGGCACGCCGGACTTCCAGAAACGCGAGTGGGAACATGGAATCGCGTCCCTGCGCGCGGCGGTCGACGGCGCCGTCCAGGGGCTGCTGCAGATCGGGCGGCGCGGCGCGCAAGCGGAGGTCGACGCCGCGAACGCGTCGGCCGAGCTGGCCACGCGCAAGCTGAACGCGGTCGGCACTGCTATCGACCTGCCACGTGCCGACCTCGACAAGATGCTCGCCGAGATCGAGGCGCGCCGCCGAACTGCCGAGCGTGACCTCGAGCGCGCCTTGAAGGCGTCCGCGGCGGCGGCGGAAGCCGCATCCAGCGCGGAAGTGCGCCTCGCCTCCGCCCGCAAGCCCACGGCGGGAACGGTCGCAGCGCCGTCGGACACCGCGGAACTGGAGCGCGATCTGGCCGCGGCGCGCGAAGCGGCCGCGACGGCTTCGCAGCGCGTGTTCCTGCTGCGCGAGTACCTGCTCCAGCTCGATGGCGAGAAGGCCGCGTGGGAGGCGCGGGCGACCGCCATCAGCCTCCAGGATCCGGTGCGAGCGCGGGCGGCGTATGAGCGGCTGACGGAGTCGCTGGCGGGCCTGCGTGCGACCAAGCAGTACCTGGAGCGGCAACTCGCGAACGCCGACAGTCGCCTGCGCGACGAGGAGTCGCGGCAGCGCATGGCGACGCACACGGATACGCCGGCGTCGCGCCTGCTGATCGAGACGCTGCGGGAACGGCAGCGCGACCTGCGCAAGGCGCTCGACGATGCCGCGCCGCTGGAGCGCCTCGTCGCAAACTTCCGGGCCGACTTCGAGGACCGCCGCGCGGCGTCCCTGACGGCGCGCGTGAAGGACCAGTGGGCGGCGGCCGGCCTCGCCGCGCGCGACGTCTGGAACTACGAGCTGTTCGCGATCGACGATTCATTCGAGACGGCCGAAGGACGCAAGCTGGCCGTGTCGCGCAGCGTCACGGTCGGCAAGACGTTCGGCGCCGCGCTGATCGTGTTCATCGGCTACTGGCTCAGCCGCTTCGTGGTGCGTCGGATCGAGCGCAAGGCGGTCGCAACGGGGCGCGCGACGCCGCAGGGCGCGGCGCTCGTGCGCAAGTGGATCCTGTTCATCGTCGCGGCGATCCTCGGCCTGGTGGCGCTGGTCAGCGCGAGCATTCCGCTGACGGCGTTCGCGTTCCTCGGCGGCGCGCTGGCCATCGCCGCCGGCTTCGGCCTGCAGACGCTGCTGAAGAACCTGGTGTCCGGCGTGATGCTGCTGATCGAGCGGCCGCTGCGGCTCGGCGACCTCGTCGAAGTCGACGGCATCCGCGGGCGCGTCACCGAGATCGGCATCCGCGCGTCGACGATCCGCAGCGCCGACGGCATCGAGTCGATGATCCCGAACAGCCGGTTCCTCGAAGGCAACATGACGAACTGGACCTACTCCAGTCCGACGGCGCGGCAGACCATCGCCGTCGGCGTGGCCTACGGCTCGCCGCTGCGCAAGGTGTCCGGAATTCTCGCCGGCGTGCTCGAGCGCCACGGCCTGGTGCTGAAGGATCCGCCGCCGCAGGTCTACCTCGAGGAGTACGCGGACAACTCGATCAATTTCTCGATCACGTACTGGGTCGAGATGGCCGAGATGGGCGACACGCGGCGCGTGAAGAGCGACCTGCTGCTGATGATCGACGACGCGTTCACGGAGGCCGGGATCTCGATTCCGTTCCCGCAGCGCGACGTGCACCTGTCGACGGCGGGGCCGGTGCCCGTTGAGATCGTTGGCGCGTCGGGAACGCGCTCGGCGACCTGACGCGCGCGACGCCGCCAGCCGGCGCCCGCCGGTGCCTCAGGAGGCACGTCGCGGCATGACGATCTCGACGCCCAGGCCGCGACCGTCCAGCCCGGAAGAGAAGCGAACCTCGCTGCCGTGCAGCTCCGCCACCCGCTTCACCAGCGCGAGTCCGAGTCCCGCACCGCTGCCGTCGGACGTTGCGCGGTAGAAGCGATCGAAGGCGCGTGCCTTCTGCTCGGCCGTCATGCCGGGGCCGTCGTCGCGGACGGCGATCGTCGTCACTCCGTTCGCCTCGCTCGCGCTCAAGCGCACGCGCGACCGTGCGTGGCGCAGGGCGTTTTCACACAGGTTGCGGATGGCGAGCGGCAGCGCGTCGGGATCGCCGAGGACCATGACATCGGGGACGTCGACCTCGATCTCCCGGGCACTGCCCCGTGCGGAAGCGACGAGGCCGCGAACGACATCGGACACCATTGGCCGCAGCGGCAGTTCCTTCACGGTCGCGCGATCGGGTGCCTGAGCGTCGAGGCGCGCCAGCGCGAGCACCGTTTCCACCAGGCGCGTCGCCCGGTCCACGCCGCCGATCAGCGCCTGCAGCGACTCGGAGCGCTCGGCATCGTCACGCGCGCGCAGCGCCACCTGGGCCTGGGCCCGCAACGCCGCGAGCGGCGTCCGAAGCTCGTGGGCAGCGTCGGCGGTCAGGGTCCGCTCCTTCAACAGCGCCGACTGCACGCGCTCGAGCAGGCGATTGACCGCCTGGCCGACGGGCTGCAGTTCGGACGGCAGGTCTTCGACAACCACCGTGCCGGAGTCGGTCGGTGCGCGGGCGTCGATTGCGCTCGAGAAGGCGATCACCGGCGCGGTCACGCGGCGCACGATGAACCACACGCCGATCGACAGCAACATCACGACGACGACGCCGGGCAGCAGCAGTTGCAGCGCCATGGAGCGGACCAGCGCGTCGCGGTCGGCGACGCGCTGTCCGACGTGGATGGCGGCGCGCCGGCGCGGCTCGAGAAGCGTGAACACGCGGTAGGCGACGCCATCGACCACGCTTTCGCTGAAACCCTCGGCCCGGCCGTCGGCGAGCGCGGTGGCCGGAGCGCCGGGCGAGGCATAGCGGATCGAGCCGCGCCGATCGCGCAGCTGATAGAAGATGCGCTCCGCGTGGACGTGTTTCGAGGGTTCGAAGTCGAAATCGTCGTCCTTGCGCAGTCCTTCGTGCGAGACGGCCGCGAACACCGCGTGCGCCGTCTCGACGAGGGCCGCGTCGAACAATTCGCCCGCCTGTTGCCGCGTGGAGCGGTAGAGCCACACGCTGCCCGCTGCCCAGGCGACGAAGGCGAGCAGGGCGAGCAGGGCGATGAGGCGATTGCGCAGCGACCAGGTGGCCCGCGTCATCCGCGGCCCCCGGTGGCGAGGCGCCAGCCGAGCCCGCGCTGGGTCTCGATGACGGATGAACCAAGCTTGCGGCGCAGGTGGTGGATGTGCACGTCGATCGCATTGCTCTCGATCGACTCCTCCCAGCCGTAGAGCGCCTCGATCAGTTGCTCGCGCGAGCAGGTCACTCCGGGACGCTTCGCAAGCGCGAGCAGCACGGCGAGTTCGCGCGCGGTGAGGTCCACCCACGCGCCGCCTCTGGTCACGCTGCGCGTCGTCGGATCGATCGCGACGTCGTCGACGATCACGGCCGCTTCGGCGCGTCCGGTGACGCGGCGCTCGATCGCGCGCAGGCGGGCGGCCAGCTCGTCGAGATCGATCGGCTTGACCATGTAGTCGTCGGCGCCGGCGTCGAGGCCCGCGATGCGGTCGGCGACGCGATCGCGCGCGGTGGCGATCAGCACCGGGGTCGCGACGCGTCGCTGGCGCGCTCGCCGCAGCAGGTCGAGACCCGATCCGTCCGGCAGGCCGAGGTCGAGAACGACCGCGTCGTAGGTGGCGGGCTTGCCGACGATCCAGGCCGTGCTCGCCTCGTCGGCGCTGCGCACCCAGTCGACCGCGTGGCCGTCCTGGCGCAACCCGGCCCTCAGCGCCGAGCCGAGCATCGCGTCATCCTCGACCAGCAGCAGGCGCATCAGTCGTCGTCGTGGTGCCGCCGCCTGGCCGGTGTCTCCGCCTGCCGAAGGCTGCGTCGCCGCCTGCACGATCGACTTGCCGGGCGCGAGGCCGGGCGCGGGAATGGCGCCGGCCCAGAAGGCGCCGATCACGGCGACGAGGGCCACCGCAACGAACCAGCGCGTGCCGGCGGCGGCCGGGCCGCTGCCGGGCTTGTAGCCGGTCACCATGGCACGCGGCAGGTTCTCCCGGTGCAGCAGGCTGCTCACGATCACCGCGCCGACGTGCACGACGATCAGCGCGAGCGTCGCGTTGGCGAACCCCTCGTGCACGTCTTCCATCCACTTGCGGACCGATCTCGATCGCGTTGGCCCATCCGGTCACCGCCGTGCCCGCGATCAGCGCCAGCATGCCGAGGATGGCCCAGCTGCCCGCCGGGTTGTGCCCGAAGTAGTGGCGGGGCGACAGGGCCAGCAGCGACTTCAGGTAGTCGATCACGGCGCGGGGCGACAGCGGAAACGAAGTGAAGCGCGCATAGCGCGTGCCGACGACGCCCCACAGCACGCGGAAGGTGACGAGCCCCGCCGCCGTGTAGCCGAGCAGCATGTGGACGTCGCGCAGCCGCTCGCCTTCGGCGGTGAGGTACGCGCCCGCGAAGGTCGCGGCGAGCAGCCAGTGGAAAACGCGCGTGGGCAGGTCCCAGACGAGTGTCCGGTCGGGTCGAGCGCTCATCGTGCGGCCTCCCGCGGGATGCGAGCGGTGCGCTCGCTGAAGTCGCCGGCCGCGGCCTGGCTGTGGCAGGCCTCGCAGTTGGCGGCGCTCTTCACGGGGCGCGAGTGCCAGGTGGCGGCGGCGATCTCGCGATGCTCCTTGCGGAACCAGCGGGCCTCGGTGATGCGCGGCGCCTCGCTTGCCTTGCGCGTCCCGGCGGAAGCGACGAGGTAGGCCGTGAGTTCGGCCCGCCTGGCGTCGCCGACGCTGGCGTCGGTGCCGAAGTGCTTGTCGAGTCCGTTCATGATCGTGCGCCACGCGTCGGGCCCGAGCAGGGCCGGCGGGTAGGCGACGTGGCAGGAACCGCACTCCGCACGGTAGGACGAATTCTCATTGGTATAGCGCTGGCTGTCGGCGCTCGCGGCGACCGGAAGGACGGCCGCGAAGAGCAGCGACGACGTCCAGACTATGGCATCGAATGCCTTGCGCTTGCGTTCGTCGAGCATGGTGGGTTCCTATCGTTTGAGTGAGGTCAAGTAGGCGAGGACGTCGCCTTTCTCGGCCGGTGTGCAGGCGCGTCCGATCACGTCATTGCAGTTGCGCTTGAACCACTTCTCGATGCGATCGACGTCGGTGAGGCGGGCCGGGTTGGCCGCCGGGGCGAGCGGCGCGATGGGCCGGCCGGTGGTCGCATGCTGGCCCGCGGCGAGCGGGTTCCCGGTGTGGCAGGTCGAGCAGCTCCAGTCGGTGCCGTGGCGCGCGTTGAACCAGCCCTGGCCGCGGGACGCGGAGAACGCGTTGAACGCGGGGTCGGCAGCGCGCGCGGCGGACTGCAGCGACTGCAGGTAGGCGGACGGCACCTCCGCCAGCGTGGGCCCGCTCAGCGCGAGGAGGAGTGCCGCCATCGCAAGGAACCTCGGCTGCATGGGAGCGCCGCTCATTGGTTGGACGACGGCGCGTCCAGCGACCCGTTCTTGACGACGTAACGGCTGACCATCTTCAGGTCATTGCCCCGGAACTTGACCTCGAACGGCGTGCCGTTGCGATCGAACGCCAGCACGGCATAGCAACCGCCATCGATTCCGACGCGCGCGACCCGGTAGCGGAGGAAGTTCTCGACGACGCTGCGCAGGTGGGCTTCCGGCCTGAACGGATCGCGCGACGCCTCGGCACAGGTGGTGGCCGAGGTGGTCGAGGCGCACGGGAGCGCGGTGGCGTCGTTCGCGCGAGCCAGCGGGCTGACGAGGAAAGTCGCAGCGACGGCCGCGGCGGCAACGGAGTGGATCTGCATGCAAGGTCCTCCAGGTTGGCGGCTGCCAAACGCTGGCGGCCTGGAGGCGAACCTTATTGGCGGACCTTTAAGCGGGCATGAAGACGACGGGGCCGGCGGCCCGAGCGCCGCCGACGGCCGGCTGCCGTCGCGTCCTACTCCGCGCGCAGGGACTCGACCGGATCGAGCTTCGATGCGCGGCGCGCGGGCAGCACGCCGGCTGCGAGCCCGATCATCGAAGCCAGCACGATGGCGAGGACCGCATAGAGCACCGGCGTGTGCACCGGCAGCGCCGGAATCACGAGGTGAATCAGCTGAGCGAGGCCGAAGCCGAGCACGAGCCCGGCGACGCCTCCGAAGGCGGCCAGGACCACCGCCTCGCCGAGGAAGAGGGCGAGGATCGTGCCGCGCCGCGCGCCGAGCGCGAGCATCAGCCCGACCTCGCTGGTGCGCTCCGACACCGCGATCGTCATGATCGTGACGATGCCGACGCCGCCCACCAGCAGCGAGATGCTGCCGAGCGCGCCCACCGCCATCGTCAGGATGTCGAGGATGTTGCCGAGCGTGCGCATCATGTCGGCCTGCGTCGTCAGCGTGAAGTCCTCGCGGCCGTGGCGGGCGGTGAGGATGGCCCGCGCGGCGTCGGCGACCTTGCTCGCGTCCGCGCCTTCCGCGTACGAGATGTGGATCTCGGCCAGGCCTTCCTTGTTGAAGAGTTCCATCGCGCGCGCGGTCGGGATGAACGCCGTGTCGTCGAGGTCGATGCCGAGGAACTGGCCCTTCGGCGCCAGCACCCCGACCACGCGGAACTGCAGCCCGCCGGTGCGCAGCTTCGCGCCGAGCGCGTTGGCGGAGCCGAACAACTCGTTCTTCAGCGTGCTGCCGAGCACGACGAAGGCGCGCGCGCCTTCCCACTCGTCGCGCGGCAGGAACTGGCCCGCGGCGACCCGCATGTTGAAGACCTGCAACGCGTCCTCGTTGACGCCGTAGACCGTCGTGCGGCGCGTTCGGCCGTTGCCTTCGATTTCCGCGTTGCCGAAGACGACCGGTCCGATGGCCGTGACGTTCGGCAGCCGCTGCAGCGCGCGCGCGTCGTCGAACGACAGCGGCCGCACGGCGGTCGGCAGGCCGGAGGGCGCGGCCCCGCCGGTCTTCACGCGGCCCGGCGCCACGCCGATGATGTTGGTGCCGAACTGCGAGAACTCGGCCAGCACGAAGCGGTGGACGCCTTCGCCGATCGACGTCAGCAGGATGACCGCCGCGATGCCGACGGCGATGCCGAGCAGCGTCAGGCCGCTGCGCATGCGGTGCGCGGTGATCGCGCGCATCGCGAGGAAGGCGCCGTCGCGCAGGATCATCGCTTCGCCAGCGCCGCAACGGGATCGAGGGCCGCGGCGCGCTTCGCCGGCAGGAAGCCGAACAGCAGGCCGGTGACCAGCGCCGTGCCGATGGCGGCGATCACGGCCCACTGCGGCGCGTAGGCGGGCAGCGTCGGATAGAGCTCGCGGATGATCCAGGCGCCGAGCTGGCCGATCCCGTAGCCGAGCAACGCCCCGGCGAACGACAACATCGCCGCCTCGGTCAGGAACGCGTTGCGCACGGCCGCTTCGGTGGCGCCGAGCGCCTTCAGCAGGCCGATCTCCGAGGTGCGCTGCGACACCGACACCAGCATCACGTTCATCACGAGGATGCCGGCCACCGCCAGGCTGATCGCCGCGATGCCCGCCACGCCCAGCGTCAGCGTCCCGAGCAGGCGGTCGAAGGTCGCGAGCACGGCGTCCTGCGTGATGGTCGTGACGTCCTCCTCGCCGCCGTGGCGCCCCTTGATGATCTCGCGCACCTGCTCCTTGGCGACCGGGATCGCCTCGCGGTTGCGCGCCTCGACGAGGATGCGGAACAGCGTGTTGGTGTTGAACATCTGCTGCGCGGTGGCGATCGGCACGAACGAAAGCTCGTCGGTGTTCATCCCGAGGCCCATGCCGGTCGAGCCGAGCACGCCGATCACGCGGAAGCGCCGGTCGCCGATGCGGACGAACTGGCCGAGCGCCGGCGAGCTGCCGAACACGTCCTCGCGCACCTTGGCGCCGAGCACGATCACCGCCGAGCCGCGGGTCCAGTCCTCCTCCGGCAGGAAGCGGCCCTGCGCCATCCTGAAGTTGCGCACCGCGTAGTAGTCGGCGACGGTCCCGACGACGATCGATTCGCGCAGCCGCCCGGCGCCGCTGATCTCGGACGTGCCGACCACGATCGGCGCGACCAGCCGCGCGGCGGTCGCGCGCTGCACGGCCAGCGCGTCCTCGATCGTCAGGTCGCGCGGCGTGCCGGTGATCACGTTCTGCGGCGAGAAGCCGCCGGTCTGCGTGCGCCCCGGCAGCACGATCACGAGGTTGGTGCCGAGCGACGAAAACTCGTTGACGACGTAGCGCCGCGCGCCGTCGCCGAGCGCGGTCAGCACGACGACGGCGGCCACGCCGATCGACATCGCCAGCATCAGCAGCACCGTGCGCAGCCGGTTGCCGGTGGCGGCGCCGAGCGCGAAGCGGGTGTTGTCGAGGGGTCGCATCAGGCGGCGGCGACCCGCGTGTCGGCGCGGATCATCCCGTCCTCCATGTCGAGCCGGCGGCGCGCGCGCTTGCCGAGCGCGGCGTCGTGCGTGACGACGATCAGCGTCACGCCGCGCGTGTTCAGTTCCTCGAGCAGCCGGATGACTTCGTCGCCGGTGGCGCGGTCCAGGTTGCCGGTGGGTTCGTCGGCCAGGATCATCGCGGGCTGCATGATGGTCGCCCGCGCGATCGCGACGCGCTGGCGCTGCCCGCCCGAAAGCTGGTCGGGGCGGTGGTGCGACCGGTCGGTGAGGCCGTAGTCGTCGAGCGCCTGCGTCACGCGCTTCGCGCGCTCGGCGGCCGCGACGCCGGCGAGCATCATCGGCAGCGCGATGTTCTCGGCGGCGGTGAGCCGCGGCACGAGGTGGAAGCTCTGGAACACGAAGCCGATGCGCTGGCTGCGCACCTGCGCCTGCTCCTGCGGCGACAGCGTCGTGATGTCGCGTCCCTCGAGGTGGTAGGTGCCCGCGGTCGGGCGGTCGAGCAGCCCGAGCAGGTTGAGCAGCGTGGACTTGCCCGAGCCCGACGGGCCCATCACGGCGACGTACTCGCCGGCGTCGATCCGCAGGTCGAGCTCGTGCAGCGCGTGCACCTCGCTGTCGCCGAGGCGGAACACGCGCTCGATGCCGGCGAGTTCGATCAGCGCGGTCGGAGGGGAGTTCATCGGCGCGCCGTTCGCGGAACGGCTACTTCGCGGGCTTGCTCTCGACGGTGACGCGGGCGCCCGCCTTCACGCCGGCGCGGTCGAGCGACGTGACGACCCGGTCGCCCGCGGCCAGTCCCTCGACCACCTCCGTGTACTCCCAGTTGGACAAGCCGGTCTTCAGCTTGCGCTCGACGAGCACGCCGTCGGCGTCGACCACGAGGACGCGCCCGCCTTCGAGCAGCGCCGACGCCGGCACGCGCAGGACGTCCTTGCGCGTGTCGAGCACGATCTCGATGTCCGCGCTGTAGCCGACCAGCAGCCGGCCGGCTTCGGCGGGATTGTCGAACGTCGCCTCGACGTCCACGGTGCGCGCCTGCTTCTCGACGGCGGCGACGTACGGGGCGATCCGCCGCACCTTGCCGCTGAAGGACTTGCCGGGCAGCGCGTCGAGCGTGATGCGGACGAACTGGCCTGCGCGGATCTTCGGCGCGTCGATCTCGTCCATCGGCGCGTTGACGTAGACGCAGGACTCGTCGATGAGGTCGATGGCGGGCGGCGTCGGCACGCCCGGCGGCGACGGCGTCGAGTATTCGCCGACCTCGCCGACGATCTTCGCGATCGTGCCGTCGAAGGGCGCGACCAGGGTCGTTCGGCCCTGCTGCACCTGCGCGACGTTGACGCTGGCGCTGGCCTGCGCGACGTCGGCCTTGGCGGTCGCGCACGACGCCGCGCGGGCGTCGGCCGCCGCGCGCGACACGTCGATCGCGTTGGCGGAAATGAAGCCCTGCTTGTGCAGTTCCATCTGCCGCTTCACTTCGCGCTCGGCGCTGTCGGCCAGCGTGCAGGCCTCGACCACCCGCCGGCGCGAGGTCTCGAGCGCCGCCTGCGCCAGCCGCTCCTGGGCCTTGATGTCGTCGTGCCAGATCTGCATCAGCAGCTGGCCCTTCTTCACGCGGTCGCCTTCCTTCACCGCGAGGATCTCGATGCGGCCGCCGATGATGGTCGACAGCTTGGTGCGCTGGCAGCTTTCAATGGTTCCGGCACGGGTGTTGGCGATCGACGACTCCACCGTGCCGCGCTGGACTTCGGTGACGACGACCGGGATGGGCTTGGGTCGCGTGAACCAGAACACCGCCAGCGCGATGGCGACGATCACGGCCAGCGCAACGCCGACGCGGCGCAGCGTGGTCACGGTCTTGGGATCCATTCAGGGAGGGAAGGGTGAGGACACGGCCCCAGATTAGCCCACCGGGCCGGTCGACTGTCCCGGTGCGGTCAACACCCGCCGGCGCTTGCCTCGATCCCGACCGCTGGTCCGGCTTCGATGCCGTGGCCGTCTCAGAGCGCCTGCAGGATGTGCGTGTCTCCGGCCACCGGCTGATCCCCGTGCGAGACGCGCCACGAGACCGTGACGAGGCGGGATCCGAGGGGCTCCCGCCAGGCGCGGACGCGATAGCGGTGGAAGCTCGCCTCGTAGCGGCCGTGCTGCTGCGCCTGCCGGACCGCGTCGCGCACGGCGGACGACAGGAAGCGGGCCTCGGTCGCGTCGACGAGGTCGAGGGCTTCGAACTCCTGGTAGAAGAGGGTGCCGGTGCTCATGGGGATACTGTATGGAATGACAGTAACGTACAGGAGTGGCGTGCCTAACGCAAGAGGCAAGAGCCGGCGAAGCGCGCGGCCGACGCATTCGGGCAGGGTACGTTATCCGGACCCATGTACCGGGGCCGCTTTGACGAATCAAAACCCGGGATAGCAAACTACGGCCTGGAAAGCGCAAGTTCAGATAGCGGAACGATGTTCCGACGAGGAGGCAGCGCCATGACCGAGCCGGTCCCGATGTTGAAACGACTTCGCCTGCTGGCAGGCACGCTCTTCCTTCTGGCCGGCGGCCTCGCGCAGGCGCAGGGCTGGCCGACGCAGCCGGTGAAGATCATCGCCCCGGTGCCGGCCGGCGGCGGCGTCGACCTGCTCTCGCGCGCCATCGCGCAGAAGCTGCAGGAGCAGTGGAACCAGAGCGTGGTCGTCGAGAACAAGCCGGGCGCGAGCGCGGCGATCGGCACCGACTTCGTCGCCAAGTCGACCGACGGCCACACGCTGCTGATGGGCTATTCGGTGCTCGCGACCAACAAGTTCCTGGTCAGCAAGCTGCCGTACGACCTCGAGAAGGAGCTCACGCCGATCATCCACGTCGGCTACATCCCGCTGATCCTGGTCACGCAGCCGAACTTCCCCGCGAACAGCGTCAAGGAACTGATCGCGCTGCTGAAGGCGAATCCGGGCAAGTACGCGTACGCGTCCGGCGGGGCCGGGGCGGGCGCGCACCTGTCCGGCGAACTGTTCAAGCACCTGACGGGCGTGGACCTGACGCACGTCCCGTACAAGGGCAACGCGCCGGCGCTCAACGACGTGCTCGGCGGCCACGTCGCGATCATGTTCGACACGATCACGACGTCGATCCCGCACGTGAAGTCCGGCAAGCTCAAGGCGCTCGCGACGACGGGCGCGAAGCGCTCGCCGCTGGCGCCCGACCTGCCGACGATGATCGAGGCCGGCGTGCCGGGCTTCGAGATCAGCGCCTGGTACATGATCTTCGCGCCGAAGTCGATGCCGAAGGACGTGGTGCAGAAGATCAATGCCGCGGTCAACAAGGCGATCGCGGACCCCGAACTCGCGCAGCGCCTGTCCGCGCAGGGCGTGGCCTTCGTCGGTGGCTCGGTCCAGTCCTCCGAGGAATTCCTGGCAAGCGAGATCGACCGCTGGGGCAGGATCATCAAGTCGGCGAACATCAAGGCCGAGTAGCGATGCGCATCGTCGACGTGCACTCGCACTGGGGCACGAAGCGCGGCTACGTGCTGCGCACCGACGCCGCGCTCGCGCAGCAGTCGAAGACGTGGCGCTCGGAGCCGAAGTACGACACCGAGGACGGAATGGCGCAGTACCTGCGCGCCAACCGGGTCCGCGCGATCCTCGACTTCGGGTTCACCAAGAATCTCCCGCTCGACGAACTGGTGCCGCTGCACGACTACGCGCTCGAGGTGCAGGCGAAGCATCCCGACGCCATCCTCGGCCACTGGCTGCAGATCGACCCGAAGCTCGGCGAGGCGGGCGCCGCCGAGCTGGAGCACTGCATCCGGGCGTCGAAGGGCTTCATCGGCTACTGCGTGTCGGCGTCCGGCATGGGCTACACCGCCGACCACGCCATCTACGGACCGTTCTACGAGGTCCTGAAGCACTACCAGCGGCCCGCGCTCGTGCTGGTCGGGCACACGGGCTCCGGGGCCGGGCTGCCCGGCGGCGGCGGCCTGAAGCTCGACCTCTGCCATCCGCGCTACGTCGACTACCTCGCGGCCGATCACCCGGACCTGACCATCATCGCGGGCCGGCCCGCGTGGCCGTGGCAGGACGAGATGATCTCGATCCTGCTGCACAAGCCCAACGTGTGGAGCGAGGTGCACGGCTGGTCGCCGAAGTACCTGACCGACGCGCTGAAGCGCGAGATCCGCGGCCGCCTGAAGGATCGCGTGATGTTCGGCGCCGACTATCCGCTGTTCCGCTACGAGCGCCTGATCGACGACTGGGCCTCGCTCGGCTACGACGACGACGTGCTGGCGCGCGTGTTCCACCGCAACGCCGAGCGGCTGTTCGGGCTGGCGGCTCCGGCAGGCGAGGGCTGAGTGGACCTGTCGCTCGAGGGACGGACGGCCCTGGTGGGCGGCGCGAGCCAGGGCATCGGCTACGCGATCGCGCGCCTGCTCGCCGCGGAAGGCGCGCGGGTGGCGATGGTCGCGCGCAAGGAAGAGCCGCTCGAGGCGGCCGCGCGGCAGGTCGCGGATGAAACCGGCAGCGAGACCTGCGCGATCGCGGCCGACATCCGGCACGCCGACGACTGCGCGCGCATCGTGGAGACGCGCGCTCGGCCGGTTCGGCCGCGTCGACGTGCTCGTCAACAACGACGGCGCGCCGCCGCTCGGGCGCGCTGGACTCGTTCGACGACGTCGCGTGGTCGCGCGCGGTCGAGCAGAACCTGATGAGCGTCGTGCGGCTCGCGCGCGGCGTGCTGCCGGGCATGCGCGCTGGCGGCTGGGGTCGCATCGTCAACATCGCGGCGCTGTCGGCGCTGCAGCCGATTCCGCAGTTCGGCCTGTCGGTGGCGACCTGGGCCGGGGTGATCGGCTACGCCAAGACGCTGTCGCTGGAAGTCGCCGCGGAAGGCGTCACCGTGCACACCATCTGCCCCGGCCGCATCGACACGCCGCGCCTCGGCACGGTCTTCGGCGGCGGCCGGCCCGGCGCGGTGGACGACGCGAAGCGGGCGGAGATGGCGCGCGCGATCCCGATGCAGCGCATCGGCTCGCCCGACGAGATCGCCGGGCTGGTCGCGTTCCTCGCGTCGCCGTGGTCCGCGTACATGACCGGCTGCGTCTTCCACGTGGACGGCGGCCGCCGCGCGGCGGTGCCTGTGAAGCAGCACGAGCCCATCGAGACCGAAGACGGCTACCCGGCGCACGTGCCGTGGTACTGGCGTTCGCTCGACCTCGATCAGCTCACGCGCGACTATCCGCCGCCGCCCGACTACTTCCGCACGACCGCGCGGATGTCGCGCGACGAACTCCGCGCGCTGCAGGAGAAGCGTTTCCTTGCGACCGTGAAGCGCGGCTGGGAGATCCCGTTCTTCCAGCGCCACTGGGGCGCGGTGGGCCTCGCAGCCGGGCGACATCCGCGGGCTCGACGACCTGGCGAAGCTGCCGCCGTACGACGTCGGCCACATCCGCGAGAGCCTCGAGCGCGCTCCGCCGTTCGGCGACTTCATGGGCATCGCGCCGGGCGACGGCCTGCCGCTGGTGCTGCAGACGAGCGGCGGCACCACGGGGCTGCCGCGCCCGATGCTCTACGCGCCGCAGGACCGCGAGACCATGGCGATCCTCGGCGGCCGGCGCTTCGCGCTGCACGGCGTCCGGCCGGGCGACCTCGTGCTCGTGACGTACTCGCTTGGGCTCAGCAACGGCGGCATGGCGCCGCGCGAGGCACTGTGGCGCTACACGGGCGCGGTGCCGGTGATGACCGGCAGCGGGGCCAACACGCCCACGCGGCGCCAGGTCGAGATCATCAAGGCGTGGGGCGTCAACGTGATCCTCGGCTTCCCGTCGTACCTGCGGCACATGGCGCTGGTGGCGCGCGACGAGCTGGGCATCGACCCGCGCTCGCTGAAGATCCGCCTGCTCGGGACGCACCTCGGCGTGGAAGACCGCAAGCCGCTCGAGGACCTGTGGGGCGCGCCCGCGTTCGACATGTACGGCACGCACGAGAGCGGCATGCTCGGCGCCGAGTGCCGGCACCAGACCGGCCTGCACGTGATGGAGGACGCGTTCTTCCTGGAGATCGCCGACCCGGAGACCGGTCGCCTCGTGGCGGACGGCGAGAAGGGGACGATCTACATCACCACGCTCTACAAGCACGGGGCGCCGCAGATCCGCTTCAACGTCAACGACATCTCGGCGTGGCACACGTCCGGCTGCCCGTGCGGCAACACGCAGCGGCGCCTGAAGGCGATCTTCGGGCGCAACGACAACATGGTGAAGCTGCGCGGCGTCAACGTGTTCCCGGAGGCGATCGGCGCCACGGTGGTGATGGATCCGCGGTCCAACGGCGAGTACTTCTGCTTCGTGGACCGGGTCGGCGAGGCGAGGGTCGACCAGATGGACGTGTGGGTCGAGGTGCTCGACGCCGTCGATCGCGCGGCATTCCGCGCGGACCTCGAGAGCCGCCTGAAGGAGGTGCTCGGGGTGAAAGTGGCTGTCACGCCGGTTGGCAAGGGCGAACTCGATCGTTACACCGGGACGTCGCTGACGTCCAAGGTGAAGCGGCTGCTCGACCGGCGGGACTGAGGGATACCGAGGGAGGAAGCGAAGGATGGGACTGCAGACCGTGGACCGCGCGGTGGCCGTGCTGCACCTGCTGAGCGCCAGCGGGCCCGGCGGATTGCGGCTGGTCGACGTGCAAGGGAAGCTGCGGCTGTCGAAGCCGACGGCGCACCGGCTCTTGATGTCGCTGGTGTCGCACGGCCTCGTCGACCAGGACGAGACGACGAAGCGCTACCGCCTCGGCACGCGGCTCGCGGTGCTCGCGTGGTCCGTGCCGCAGCGACGGCCCGACCTCGGCCGCGTGGCGTCACCCGCTGCGCAGCGGCTTGCGCAGAGGTCGGGCGACACGGTGTTCGTGATGGCTTGCGACGGGCTCGAGTCCGTCTGCGTCGGCCGCGAGACGGGTTCGTTCCCGATCAAGGCGCTCACGATCGAGGTCGGCACGCGGCGGCCGCTCGGCATCGGTGCCGGCGGGCTCGCGGTGCTCGGTTCGATGCCGCCCGACGACGCGCGCCGCGCGATCGACACCATCGCGCCGAAGCTCGCGGACTTTCCGCTGACGTCGCCCGAGGTGATCCTGCGCAGCGCCGACCAGGCGCGCCGGCTCGGCTACTCGGTGTCCGACGGCCAGGTCGCCACCGGCGTGCGCGCGATCGCCGTGGCGGTGCGCGACGTGCGCGGCGTGCCGGTCGGATCGATCGGCATCGCGGCCATCCGCAGTCGCATGATGCCGGACCGGATCAAGGAACTCGTTCCTTGGATGCTGGAAGAGCGCGCCGAGGTCGAGCGGCTGCTCGCGGCGTGACAGTCAAACACGGGGAGTGGATAGCATGGCAGGCGCACGAGCTGCGAAGAAGTCGAGGAAGGTCGCCAAGGCGGACGGGTTCATCAACGTGGCCGTGTCGCGCTCCACGCGCCAGGGGTTGCACCTGCTGAAGGAGGCGATGGACGTCCAGGGGCAGGCCGAGGTGATCGAGCGGCTGGTCACGATCGGCATCGCGATCTACATCGCGGCGCGCTGAGGCGCAGCGGAACCTTCCGCCTAACCGACGTGCTTCCGGAAGAACTCGAGCGTGCGCTCGCGCGCCAGCTTCGCTGCCTTCGCGTTGTACGAAGCGCGCTGGTCGCAGTTGAAGCCGTGACCCGCCGCGTAGAAATGCGTCGTCACGTCCGGATGCGACTTCGCCACTGCGCGCGCCTGGTTGAGCGGGATCGACGCGTCGGTCTCGCCGAAGTGCAGCATCGTCGGGCACTTCGGCCGCTCGCCGTTCAGTGAAGGGATCGCGCCGCCGTAGTAGGGCACGGCCGCGGCCAGGCCCGGGATGCGAGCGGCGGCGAGCCACGTGACCGCGCCGCCCCAGCAGTAGCCGACCATGCCGACCTTGCCCGCGCGCGTCACCGCCTCCACCGCTGCGCTCGCGTCCTTCATCGCGTCGTCCCACGAGATCCTCTGCATCAGCGCGATGCCGGCCTGGATCTCTGGCTGCGTGTATCCGCTCTCGTAGCCGCGCTGCGCGCGATCGAACATCGCCGGCGCGATCACGAGATAGCCGTCCGCCGCGTAGCTGTCGGCGACCGAGCGGATGTGGCTGTTGACGCCGAAGATCTCCTGCACGACGACGACGGCGCCGCGCGGCTGCGCGGCCGGCTCCGCCAGGTAGGCCTTGAACGCGTGGCCGTCGCCAGCCTTCAGGTCGATCATCTTGCCCATCGTCTGCCTCCTTGTCTGTGCAATGGCGCCTGCAGGCGCAAGCGTAACCGCTCGCCCGGTACCGTTCCCCGGGGCTCGCCGCCGCTGGCGGTCGCATGCCATGAACCGACGGCGTCCGCGAGCGCGTGGCTGCAAAGGCCGAAGGGAAAGCCGAGCTTGAATTGACGGCCTGGTGCGCGATCGCCCGTCGTGTGCGCGTCGCGTTAGTCCGTTCTCCCTCATGCGTTCGCCTTAACCGCACCGCTCGAATCGGAGTGGGCGCGCAATCGAGGTCACGGTCGCGTTCTTTAGTCGACCGAAAGGACTCCCTCAAACGAAGGGGCGACCGCGCGCGTTCGATTCGTCGGACGATAGATTCGCCGGCATCTGCAAACACCGGCGGCGCGTCACTGCGTCGCAGTCCTGCCCCGTGCCGAACACCGTCGCGCCGTCGCTTCGAATTTCGCGTTGCATCAGCATGTCGCTCAGCCGCCGCTGCTGCCGCAGGCCCGGAGCGCGCGTGCTAGCCGGCGCGCTGCGCGGACTGATGCCGCGCCGCTCGCCCGCCGACCGCGCCGCGCAGCCCTCCGGCCGCTGGTTCAGCCGCGACGCCGCGATCATGGGCACGGCGATTCACGTCGAACTGTGGAGCGACGACCGTACGACGGCAACGAGGGCGATCGACGCGGTGATCGACGAGATGCACCGGATCGACGCCCTGATGAGTCCGTACAAGGCATCGTCCGAACTGTCGCTGGTCAACCGGGACGCCGACCGGCGCCCGGTCGCGGTCTGCCCCGAACTGTTCGACCTGATCGAGCGGTCGATCGAATACTCCGTGCTTTCGGGTGGCGTGTTCGACATCACTTATGCGAGCGTCGGTCACCTCTACGACTACCGGAAGCGGATCCGGCCGAGCGAAGCGCAACTGGAGGCAGCACGCGGCGCCATCGGCTACCGGAATCTGCAGCTCGATCGGAGCGCACGCACGATCCGCTTCGCACGCGCAGGCGTGCGGATCGACCTCGGCGGCTTCGCCAAGGGCTACGCGGTCGACAACGGCGCATCGATCCTCGCGCGGCACGGCATCCGGCACGCCGTCGTCGGCGCAGGCGGTGACAGCCGGATGCTGGGCGACCGCTGCGGCCGACCGTGGACCGTCGGGATCCGGGATCCACGCAAGGAGGGCGAGGTGGTGGCGCTCCTGCCGCTCGAGGACGTCGCGGTGTCGACCTCCGGGGACTACGAGCGCTACTTCGACGACGGCGACGAGCGCTGCCACCACTTGATCGATCCGCGCACCGGCCGCTCGCCGAACTCGATCCGCAGCGTGACCGTCATCGCGCCCGACGGCCTGACCAGCGAGGCGCTGTCAAAGACCATCTTCGTGCTCGGCGTCGAGCAGGGCGCTTCGATCGTCGAGTCGCTGCCGAACGTCGATGCCGTGATCGTCGACGGCGCCGGGGCGCTGCACTACACAACGGGGCTGCTGGGCGGCGGCGGAAGGGCGGTGTCCTCATGAACTTCCCGCCCCACGGCGTGACCGGCCGAGCCCGCCCGGGAAGACGTCGTTGCATCGGGCCGTCATCGCGGCCCTGTTGCGGGACAGTCACTGCGTCCTGCGCCAACTCAACCCCCTGGAGGCAAGCATGAGCGACGTGAACCTTGCGCGCATCGCCGCCACCCTCGCGCTTGCGGGGCTTGCCGGCTGCTCCGGCTCCGGCACCGAGTCCGGCAGCACGCTCACCGTCGCGGGCGAGGTGCCGATCGCCTACGCCAAGCGGTCGACGACGCTGCGCCTGAACCCCACCAATGGCGCGCCGTTCGCGGCGGGCGGGGACCTGATGGTTCGCGAGAAGTCGTCGCCGAGCGCGCGCGAGTTCAACGTCACGGCGGCGATCACGCAGGGCAAGGGCGACGTGTCGGACCCGGAGGTGTCGTACGACGGCCGGAAGATCGTGTTCGCGCTGCGCTGCCCGACCAGCAACACGTCGACGGTCGGCGGGGTGGCCGCGTGCACGGGCCGCTGGAACATCTGGGAATACGACATGTCGGCGGGCGGCCTGTCGGGCGGCAGCCTCCGTCGCATCACCGGTTCGACCACGGACGACGACGTCGATCCGGCCTACCTGCCGGCCGACCGCGGCTTCGTGTTCGCGTCGAACCGCCAGACCACCACGAAGACCCAGGCGCTCGGCCAGACCTACTACGCCGTCGACGAGTACGAGCGCGAACGTGTACTGAACCTGCACACGGCCGACCGCAACGGCGGCGCCATCACGCAGATCTCCGCCAACCAGAGCCACGATCGCAATCCCGTGGTGCGGCCCAATGGCGACATCATGTTCTCGCGCTGGGAGCACGTGGGTCCGCGCAACCGCTTCGCGATCTTCCGCGTGAAGCCCGACGGCACCGACATGTTCGTGCTGTACGGCGCGCACAGCAGCGGAAACAGCTTCCTGCATCCGCGCGACATGGACCCGAGCGGCCCGCACAAGGGCAAGGTGCTGTCCTCGCTCATGCCGCTGTCGGGCACGCAGGAGGGCGGCGCGCTGATGCTGATCGACGCCGCCAACTACTCCGAAGAGAACACGCCGGCCAGCGCGCAGGTCGCCGCGCGGGGCGGCCAGGCGCAGTGGACGGAGAAGGAAATCGACCTCGGCCGCGGGCTGTCGGAGTTCGGCCGGGTCACGGCGCCGTTCCCGCTGTGGGACGGCACCAACCGCGTGCTGCTGGCGTACCGGCCGTGCGAAGTGACGCGCAACGCCGTGGTCGTCTCCTGCGCGACGCTGACCGACGCCGAGCGCGCGATGCTCGGCGACGACACGATGTCGCGCGCGCAGCGCGCGACGCTGCCGGTGCAGGACAACGCGCCGGCTGCGTACGCGATCTACATGTTCGATCCGTCGAAGCAGACGTTCCTGATCGTGGCCGCGCCGCCGGCCGGCTTCATGTACACGGACCCCGTCGCGATCCAGCCGCGCACCGAGCCGAACGCCACCCAGCCGACCGTGGTCGACGATGCGCTCAAGGCGCAGAACCTCGCGCTGATCGAGGTGCGCAGCGTCTACGACACCGACGGCCTCGACCGCATGGGCGATTCAATGCTTGCGGCCGCCGACCTCGGGGCGGGGTGCACGACCGCCATCCCGAAGACCGCGTCGGCCGACGCCGCAGACACCCGTTCGCAGGTCCCGGACCTCGTACGAATCAAGAATCCCGGCGACGCCGCCTACCGGTGCTCGCCGGCGTACTTCGTGCGCGCCTTCCGGGCTGTCGCGCCGCAGGCGAACACGACCGGCATGCGGCAGGCGATCGGCGAGACCGACTTCGAACCGCAGCAGATCCTGGGCTATGCGCCGGTCGAGCCCGACGGTTCGTTCAAGCTGGTGGTGCCCGCCGACGTGCCGCTCGGCCTGGCGATCCTCGACGCGAAGGGCCGTGCGATCCAGACCCACCTGAACTGGATCCAGGTCCGGCCGGGCGAGCGTCGCACGTGCGACGGCTGCCACAGCCCGCGTCGCGGCGCGTCGTTGAATTCCGGCGCGATCGTCAACAACGTGCCCTCGGCGTGGATGCCGGCGATGGCCGCCGCGCACCAGTCGGGCGAGACGATGGCGTCGACGCGCACGCGGCTCGATGCCGCTGCGCTCAACCTGCGCGCGGATCTCGTCCACGCCGACCACTGGGCTGACACGACCAAGCCAGGCGTGACCGCAAGGCCGAGCATCGCCGTGCGCTACGTGGGCAACGCCGTGCCGGCGGACGACCTCGCGACGCCGGTTCCCGCCGACGGAATCATCAATTACCCGGATCACGTCCAGCCGCTGTGGACGCGCGCGCGCGGCACCAACGGCGTCGACACCTGCACGAACTGCCACAACGACACGGCCAGGCTCGACCTGCGTGCCACGCTCGCCGGCACCGGACGGCTGGTGTCGTACGAGGAATTGCTGGTCGGCGACCCGGCGATCGATCCGGCGACCGGCCAGCCGATCACGCGCCTCGAGGACGGCGTTCCGGTCCTGGTGCGCAATGCGGCGCTGGTCGAGAACAGGGTCGGCAACGCGCTCGGCATGACGCGCGCCAGCCGCCTCGGCGAGATCATGTTCGGCGAACAACTGAAGGCCTCGGCCGCCGCGCGCACCGCGCACCCGAACCCGCCGGCCGGCGCCCCCGACCACTCGACCCTGCTGAACCTCGCGGAGAAGCGCCTGATCACCGAGTGGATGGATCTCGGCGGGCAGTACTTCAACAACGTGTCGGCCAGCAGCAGCCCGGTGCGCACGGCGACCGCGCTGTCGCGCGCCGCGTTCGACGCGACGGTGTACCCGGTGATCCAGGCCAGCTGCCTCACCTGCCACCAACCGACCGGCAACGCGGGAGCGGCGCAGACCGGGCAATCCAGTCTGCGCAACCGCTATGTCCTCAGCGGGGACGCCGAGGGTGACTACAACGTCACGCTGACGATGGTCTCGAATGCGTGCAACCCGCCGTCCAATCCGTTGCTGCTGCGGCCGTCGACGGTCCCGCACCCGGCGGGCGCGGTGGGGCAGAGCGCCGCCGTGCTGGCCGCCGGCTCGGCCGGCTACACGGCGATCGCCAACTGGATCCGCTCGGGATGCACGACGCCGTGAAGCTCGCCGCATCGGGTGCAATCGCGCAGCGCGGCGGATCGCCGCGCTCGCGGCACTGGCGGCCTGCGTCCTCGCCGGCTGCGGTGGCGACGGCAACGCGCTCGACAACCCGCCGACGGTGCGCAACCCCGCCACGGCGGGCGGACAGAAGCTGTCCTTCATGTACTTCCAGAAGTGCATCCAGCCGGTCTTCGTCGCGCCGTTGCAGATCAACCAGAACGGCGCGATCTCGATCAACACGTGCGCGGCCGCGGGGTGCCACGACAACGCCACCGGCACCGGCGGCGCGCTGCGGCTGATCGGCAGCGCCCAGCGCGTCGACACGGCGAACCCGGCCAACACGCCGGACGTCATCCGCACGACCGACATGTACAGGAACTTCTACTCGGCCCAGGGCGAGGTCGTGTTCGGCGCGCCGCTGTCGAGCCGGCTGCTGACGAAGCCGCTGACGCTCAACGTCCTGCACGGCGGCGGCCAGATCTTCCTGAGCGAGAGCGATCCGAACGTGAAGTTGATCCGCTACTGGATCAGTCGCCCGATGCCGCAGGGCCAGGACGAGTTCAGTTCTGCGGCCAACAGCATGTTCACGCCCGCCGACCCGGACACCGGCGCGTGCAACACGCAATGATGGACGTCGATGCATGCAGCCGGTGGCACGGGACTCTGGCGCGAGCGGCGGCCCTTGCCGTCCTCGTTCTCGCGCTGGCCGGCGCCGCCGCGCCCTCGGCGGCGGCCGAGAAAGTCGCAGGTCACCGATCCGTACATCGAACTGCGCACCGGCCCGGGACGCGGCTATCCGGTCTTCTTCGTCGCCGGCACGCGAGGAGTGGATCGAGATCGTGCTGCGCCACACCGACTGGTTCAAGGTGCGCGCCGCCAACGGAGCCGAAGGCTGGGTCCACCGCGCGCAGCTCGAAACGACGCTCACCGAGGCCGGCACGACCAAGGCATTCCGCGACGTGCTGCTCGACGACTACCTGCAGCGCAAGCTCGAACTCGGCGGCGCGTGGGGCCAGTTCAAGGGCGAGCCGATGCTGAAGGTCTGGAGCGCCTACCGGTTCGCGGACGCGCTGAGCGTCGAGGGCACGATCGGCCAGGTGCAGGGCGTCTTCTCCGGCACCGAGTTCTGGCACGTGAACGTCAACGTGGAGCCGTGGTCGGATCGCCGCCTGTCGCCGTTCTTCGGAATCGGGCTCGGCAAGTTCAAGAACATCCCGAACGCCAGCCTGGTCGGCGCCTACATCACCAAGGCCAACCTCGCCAACGCGGCGATCGGCCTGCGCTACCACATCGCCGAGCGTTTCGTCGCCCGGCTCGACTACTCGATCTACACGGCCTTCGTCTCGGACATCGACAGCGCCGAGTACAAGGCCGTGACGGCCGGCATCGCCTTCTTCTTCTGAGCGTCGACGACACATGCGAAACCTCCTGATTGCTGCTTCCCTCGCTGCCGCCGCGCTGGCGCCCGCCGCGCCCGTGCTGGCGCAGACCGCGCCGCCGTCGGCAACCACGGCGAACCCGCCGCCGAACGAACAGGTGATCCAGCCGGCAGTGCCGCGGCGCGACGTGCGCGTGCCGAAGATCCCGAACAACGACTTCATCGTCGGCGCGTTCGTCGGCACGTACTCCAGCGAGAACTTCGGCGCGAGCCTCGTCTACGGCGCGCGCCTCGGCTATCACATCACCGAGGACTTCTTTGTCGAAGGGCTGTACGGCACCACCAAGGTCAGCGACGACAACTTCCGGAAGATCCTGCCGGGCGGCATCTTCCCGACGCCGGAGGAGAAACTCGACTACTACAACCTCTCCGTCGGCTACAACATCCTGCCCGGCGAGGTCTTCTTCGGCAGCAAGTACGCGAAGGCCTCGGCGCTTTACCTGATCGCCGGAGTCGGAAGCACCAGGTTCCTCGAGCAGACCAAGCAGACCGTCAATTTCGGCCTCGGCCTGCGCGTGTTCGTGAAGGACTGGGCGGCGATCCAGGTCGACTTCCGCGACCACATGTACTCGCTGGACCTGCTCGGCGAGCGCAAGAGCACGTCGAACCTCGAACTGACGGCCGGCGCGACTTTCTTCTTCTGACCCTGGCCATGACGACGATCGCACGACTTCTATCCACGGCGCTGCTGGCGGCGCTGCCCGCGTTCGGCGCGAGCGCCGCCGTCACGGCGGCGGCCGGCGCGCCGGACTTCACGCTGCCGAGCCTCGGCGGCGAGAACGTGCGGCTGCAGGAGCAGCGCGGCCGCGTGGTGATGATCAACTTCTGGGCGAGCTGGTGCGGTCCGTGCCGCGAGGAGATGCCGCACCTCGCGCGCCTGTACGAGAAGTACCGCGCCTCCGGCTTCACGGTGCTGGCGGTCAACATCGACGAGGATCCGGCGAAGGCCGCCCGCCTGGCGCAGCAGCTCGGCATGCGCTTCCCGGTGCTGCTGGACACCGGCAAGCAGGTGAGCCGCACGTACGACCTCAGCGCGATGCCGTCGACCGTGCTGGTCGATCGGGATGGCCGCGTGCGTCATGTGCATCGCGGCTATCGCGACGGCTACGCGGAAACCTACGACAGGCAGATCCGGGATCTGCTGCGCGAATGAGACGCCACTCTCGCTCTTCCTGGCTGTCCCTGCGCGGCGCGCTCGCCGGCCTCGCCGTGACCGCGGCGCTCGGCGGCTGCGCGATGCCGGAGCCGTGGGTGAAGCCCTACGAGCGGGAGCGGCTGGCCGATCCGGTGATGACGCTCCAGCGCGATGCGCTGTCGGCCAAGCATCTGGAGCACGTGCGCGAAGTGCGCGAGGGCGCGCGCGGCGCCACCGGCGTGCAGGGAGGCGGCTGTGGCTGCAATTGAACGCCTGCGGCGCGCCGTGTGGAAGGTGCAGCGCGCGATGCGCGCCCTTGGCGAGCGCCGTGATGGAGCCCGCGCGCTGCCGTTCGCGGCGATGGCGCGCGTCCTCGGTGCGCTTGGCGGGCTGCTGGCCGCGGGCCAGGCGCAGGCGACCGACCTGCCCGAGGACCGCGCCGAGCTGATGTATCACCTGTACGACGGCGGCGGCGTGAGGGCCTCCGGCCCGGCCGTGCTGGTTCGCAAGAGCCTGCTCGGCAAGGTCTCGCTGTCGGCGGTCTACTACGCCGACATCGTCAGCAACGCCTCGGTCGACGTCGTCACCACGGCCTCGCCCTACCGCGAGACGCGCAACGAGTTCGGCGTCGTCGCCGACTACGCGGTGCGCGACGCGCTGATCACCCTGAGCGCCGCTCGAAGCAAGGAGCCGGACTACATCGCCGACACCTACAACATCGACGTCACGCAGGAAGTCTTCGCGGCAATGACCGCGGTGAGCCTCGGCTTCACCTACGGTTCGGACGAGGTCGGACGGAAGGGCGAGGGATTCTTCGACAGCGCGAAGCACTGGCGCTACCGGCTCGGGCTGACGCAGATCCTGACGCCGCGCTGGCTGGCGACTGCGAACTTCGAAGTGGTGTCGGACGACGGGTACCTCGGCAACCCGTACCGCGTGGCGCTGGTGTTCGGCGCCGCCGTGCCGGAGCGGGTGCCGTCGACGCGCAGCAGCCGCGCGCTGCGGTTCCGCGTGATCGGCGAGGTCGCTCCCGGGATGTCGGTGCGTGGCGCGTACCGCTACTTCTGGGACAACTGGGACATTGCCGCGCACACGTTCGACCTCGGCCTGTCGCGCCGCTTCGGCGAAGCCTGGCTGGTCGACGCCTATGCGCGCGCCTACCGGCAGACCGCCAGCGCGCTGTTCTACTCGGACAACGCGACCGCCGAGACGCTGTACGTCAGCCGGAACCGGCAGTTGGGCAAGTTCGACAGCACGGCGATCGGCACGAAGGCGACCTGGACCTGGTTGCGCGCGCCGGGGCGGTACGAGGTGCGCCTGAGCGGCGCCCTCGAGTACGGAAAAACCGACTTCAGCAACTTCACGGACCTGCGCACGGGCCGCCCGTACTCGTTCAACGCGACGGTGGCGCAGGTCTTCGTGTCCGCAGACTTCTGAGCAAAGGACCGCCGCATGCCGAACCGATGCCTCCGCCTGCTGTACGCAGGCTTGCTGTCGCTCGCGACGCTCGCGCCGGGCGCGTGGGCCCAGCCGACGCCTGCGTCTGCGAGTCCTGCCGTGCCCGCGGCTGCGCCTCCAGCAAGCGGTGCGACCAGCCTCGACGATCGCATCCAGGAAGCGAAGTCCGACGTGATCCGGCTCAACCGCGACCTCCTGGTGCTGGAGGAGGAACTGCTGTTCCCGGCCGGCACGCAGGTCGCCATCTTCGTCTCGATGGACGTCGGCAAGCTCTTCTCGCTCGACTCCGTCCGCGTGAAGCTCGACGGCAAGGACGTCGCCGCCTACCTGTACACGCCGTCGGAGGTGCAGGCGTTGCACCGCGGCGGCGTGCAGCGCCTCTATGTCGGCAACCTGCGCGCCGGCACGCACGAGCTCGTCGCGTTCTTCACCGGCAAGGGCCCGCACGACCGCGACTACAAGCGCGGGGCGACGCTCAAGATCGAGAAGGGCACCGAGCCGAAGTACGTCGAACTGCAGATCAGGGACTCCGCCGGCAAGCTGCAGCCGGAGTTCGAGGTCAAGGTCTGGCAGTGACAGCCGGGTGGTTCGAGTGATTCGCGCGGAACGACAGGCGGAAGGCCGGATCTGGCGCGATGCTCTCGCGGCCGTCGTCGCGTGCGTCGCCACGGTGGCGTCGGCGCAAGGCGTGGCCGGGTCCAGTGCCGCGCCGACGCCGGCCGCGTCGAACTGGAGCGACTGGTCGAACCGGGCCGGCTGGTGGCCGTGGGGCGGTGATGGCAAGCCGCCGGCGCCCACCGGCGTGCAGTCGCCCCATTACGGCGACGGCCTGTTCCACTTCTTCCAGGGCCGCTACTTCACTGCGGTCACCGGCCTGATGGTGTCGCAGCACTTCGCCCGTGTGGCGCCGCACGACGACGAGGCGGAGGTCCTGCGCGGAGGACTGTTCCTGTCGTACGGGCTGCATCGCGAGGCGGGCGACGTGTTCGCGCGGCTGATCGAGCGCGGTGCAACGCCAGCGGTGCGCGATCGCGCCTGGTTCTACCTCGCGAAGATCCGCTACCAGCGCGGACTGCTGGTCGAGGCGGAGGATGCCCTCGGCCGCATCGAGCAGCGCCTCCCTGGCGAGCTCGAGGAAGACCGCGTCCTGCTGCAGGCCAACGTGCAGATGGCGCGCGGCCGGCATGCGGAGGCGATCAGGACGCTCGACACCCTCGCGAAGAGCCCCGGCGCGAGCAGTTACGTTCGATACAACCTGGGCATTGCGCTGATTCGCGGCGGCGATCCGGCGGCCGGCACCGCACTGCTCGACGCCGTGGGCAAGCTGCCGGCGACGAGCGAGGAGTACCGGAACCTGCGCGACAAGGCCAACCTGGCGCTCGGCTTCGCCGCCCTGCGTGACGGCCGCGGTGACGCCGCGCGCGGGTATCTCGAGCGCGTGCGCCTGTCTGGCATGCAGTCGAACAAGGCACTCCTCGGTTTCGGCTGGGCCGCGGCGGCGCAGGGAAACATGAAGGCCGCGCTGGTGCCCTGGAACGAACTGGTTGGCCGCGAGGAAGCGGACGCCGCCGTGCTCGAGGCCCGGCTCGCGGTGCCCTACGCCCTCGCCGAACTCGGCGCCGACGCGCAGGCGCTCGCGCTGTATCAGACGGCGATCGGCGCCTTCGATCGCGAAGGCGCGAACCTTGACCGCTCGGTGGCGGCGATCCGCGAGGGCAGGTTGCTCGACGGCCTGGTCGCCCGCAACCCGGGCGAGGAAATGGGCTGGTTCTGGAGCATCGCGGACCTGCCCGATGCGCACGACGTGCCGCATGGCGGTCACCTCGCGCCGTTGCTGGCGACGCACGAGTTCCAGGAGGCGTTCAAGAACTATCGTGACCTGCTCTTCCTGGGGCACAACCTGCGGCAGTGGCAGGACACGCTCGGGGTGCTGCGCGACATGCTCGACAACCGACGTGCGGCCTACGCGGAGCGCCTGCCGCAGGTGCGCGCGAGGGAACTCGCGCTGGGCGCGGCGGACCGCGGCCGGTCCCAGGCGGCGCTGGCGGCCGAGCTCGAGCGCGTCGAGCGCGACGTCGATGTCGCGGCGCTCGCCACGGCGCGCGAGCGCGAGTTGCAGGCGCGGCTCGGTCGCGTGCGCGAGGCGCTCGGAGGCGCCGCGGGCGAGCCTGGACTCGATGAGGCGCGCGAGCGCTACCGGCGCGTGTCAGGCGCCTTGCTGTGGCAGCAGAACGAGCAGTTCTCCGGGCGCCTGTGGAGCGCCAGGAAGAACCTGCAGGAACTGCAGCGGCAGGTCGCGTTGGCGAAGGAGCGCGATGCCGCGCTGGGCCGGGCACAGCGCAACGAGCCGGCGCGTCTCGACGACTTCGCACGCCGCCTCGACGCGCTGGCCGCCCGCGTTGACGCGATGGCCCCCCGCGTCGACGCCCTGGCGCAGCAACAGCGCGTCGCCGTGCAGGAGCTGGCGGTGGCGGAACTGCTGCGGCAGAAGGAACGGCTCGCCGTCTACGGCACCCAGGCGCGCTTCGCCGTGGCGCAGATCTATGACCGTGCGGCGTCGACGAAGGAGGGCGGCCGTGCACCCGCACGCTAGGCTGCTCGGCGCCGCCGCACTCGCGACCGCCCTGCTGGCGGCGTGTGCGAGCCCGTTCCGCAAAACCGACCCCGAGCCGCCGACGCTGAAGTCGCTTGCCGCGCGCGAATTCACCCCGGCAACCGATGCCGGCATCAAGGTCGACGAGCAGGAGGCAGCCCGCGCGTACCGCGACTTCCTCGCGGCCTCGCCGCGCGAGCCGCATCGCCAGGAGGCGCTGCGCCGCCTGGGCGATCTCGAGATGGACGCCGTCGACTCGCGCATGGCCACCGGAGAGGCCGCCGGGACCGCCGCCGACTACCAGGCGGCGATCAAGCAGTACCTGGCCTTCCTGAAGGCCTATCCGAACGATCCGGGCAACGACCGCGTGCACTACCAGCTGGCCCGCGCGTACGAGCTGGGCGGGGACCTGGAGACGGCGCTGAAGACGCTCGACCAGCTGGTGCAGCAGTATCCCCGGACGGCGTACCGGGACGAGGCGCAGTTCCGTCGCGGCGAGCTGCTGTTCGCGCTGCGCGACTATCCCAGGGCGCAGGAAGCCTACGCGGTGACGATGCAGGGCGCTCGCGGCTCGCCATTCCACGAGCGTTCGCTGTACATGCACGGGTGGTCGCTCTTCAAGCAGGGACGGCTCGAGAGTCGCTGCAGTCCTTCTTCCGCGTTCTGGACCTGAAGCTGGCCGGCCGCGGCAACGAGAGCGAGCTCGCGAAGCTGCCGGGGCTGACGCGCGCCGACCGCGAACTCGCCGAAGACACGTTCCGCGTGACGAGCATTTCGCTGGCCAACCTGCAGGGCTACGCGTCGATCCCGCCGTACATCGACTCGGCGGTGCGCCGCGAGTACGAGTTCCGCGTGTACCAGCAGCTCGGCGAGCTCTACATCAAGCAGGATCGAGTCAAGGACGCAGCGGACACGTTCAGCGCCTTTGCGCAGCGGTCGCCGTCGCACCCGCAAGCGCCGGTGCTGCAGGCGCGGGTCATCGACATCTATGCGTCGAACGGATTCGCCACGCTCGCGCTCGATGCCAAGAAGCAGTACGTGACGCACTACGGCGTCGGCAGCGACTATCAGCGCAACAACCCCGAGGGCTGGACGCGCAGCGCCGAGCCGCTGGTGAAGACGCACCTGGAGGAGCTCGCCCGCTACCACCACGCGACGGCCCAGAAGTCGAAGAAGAGCGAGGACTACCAGGAGGCGGCTCGCTGGTACCGAAGCTACCTGACCTCGTTTCCGCAGGAGCCGCAGGCGGCGCAGAACAGCTTCCTGCTCGCCGAGTTGCTGTACGAGGACGGCCGCCACGCCGAGGCGGCGGCCCAGTACGAGAAGTCGGCGTACGCCTATCCGCCTCACTCGAAGAGCGCCGACGCCGGCTATGCCGCGCTGCTCGCCTACGCCCAGCGCGAAAGACAGCTTCCGGCGGCAGACGTGCAGCAGGTCCGGATCGCGACGGTCGACAGCGCCCTGCGCTTCGCGACGACGTTTCCCCAGGACCCGCGCCGTGCGGCGGTGCTGACCGATGCCGCCGAGAAGCTGTACGCGCTGAACGACGGGCCGCGCGCGGCGGAAGTCGCGCGCCAGGTCGTCGCGCTGCAGCCGCCCGCGGCCGCCGCGCAGCGACGCGTCGCGTGGACCGTCATCGCGCACACGGCGTTCGAGCAGGGCGCGTTCGCCGATGCCGAGGGGGCCTACCGCGAGGCGCTCGCGTTGGCGCCGGAGAAGGACGGCACGCACGGTGCGCTGTCCGAGCGACTGGCCGCCGCCGTCTACAAGCAAGGGGAAGCCGCACGCGCGCAGGGGCAGCTGGCCGAGGCGATCGGGCACTACCAGCGCGTGGCGGCCGTCGCCCCGCAATCGCCGGTGCGGGCGACCGCGCAGTACGACGCTGCCGCCGCCATGCTCGTGCAGAAGGACTGGGACGGCGCGGCGCGAACGCTGGAAGACTTTCGCAGCCGCTATCCGAAGCATCCGCTGCAGGGCGAGGTCACCGGCAAGCTCGCGGTGGCCTATGTGGAGAGGGGAAACTGGGCGCAGGCGGCCGTCGAACTGGAGCGACTGGCCGGGACGAACAAGGACCCGCAGCTGGCTCGGGCCGGCCTGTGGCAGGCCGCCGAGATGTACGAGAAGGCCGGAGCGCGAGCGCCGGCGGCGCGGGCCTACGAGCGCTACGCCAGCCAGTACCCCGAGCCGCTGGACGCTTCGCTCGAGGCGCGGTACCGGGTCGCACGGCTCGCACGCGAAGACGGCAATCCGTCGCGCGAGCTGGCGCTGATGCGCGAGGTGCAGAGAGCCGACCTCGCCGCGGGCCGCGCACGCACGGACCGCACTCGCTACCTCGGCGGCATGGCGACGCTGGCGCTCGCTCGTCCGTTCGCCGACGACTACCGCAAGGTCGCGCTGGTGGAACCGCTGAAACGCCAGCTGAAGCTGAAGAAGGACAAGCTGGAAATCGCGCTCAAGGCCTACGCCGCGGCGGCCGACGTCGGCGTCGCCGAAGTGTCGACGGCGGCGACCTACCAGACAGCGGAGCTGTATCGCGATTTCGGCAAGGCGCTGATGACGTCGCAGCGCCCGAAGGGGCTGAAGAAGGACGAGCTCGAGCAGTACAACGTGATGCTCGAGGAGCAGGCCTTCCCGTTCGAGGAGAAGGCGATCGAGCTGCACGAGGTCAACGCGAAGCGCACCGCGAACGGCATCTACGACAGTTCGGTGCGCGACAGCATCGTCGCGCTCGGGCAGTTGCGTCCGGCGCGCTACGGCAAGGTCGAACGCGCGGAAAGGACGGTCGATGCGGATCGTGCGGCGGGCCGGCCCGCCGAGGCCGTCGCCGCACTCGAGAAAGCCGTGCAGCTGAGTCCGCAGCGCGCCGACCTGGCCAACCAGCTCGGCGTTGCCTACCGGACCGCCGGCGACTTCGCGAGAGCGAAGGCGTCATACGAACGGGCGATCGCGCTCGACGCCGGCTATGGCCCGGCCGTGCTGAACCTCGGCATTTTGCATGACTTGTATCTATGGGATGGTGCGCGCGCGCTCGAACTCTACGATCGCTACATGCGACTCGAGCCCAACGACGAGCAGGTGAAGCGCTGGATCACCGACCTGCGGAACCGCACTACGCAGACAGACGCGGCACAACGCAAGGAGCAGGGATGAAGCGGCGCTTCTTCGGGCTTCGAGCACTCTGGATGCGCGGGACGATCGCACTCGCCGGCGCCCTGGCCTGCAGCGCGTGGGCGCAGGACCGCGCGGACATCGACCGCACGCAGATCATCGGCAACCGCGAGCTGCCCAAGGTTCTGTACATCGTCCCGTGGAAGAAACCTGCGCCGGGGGAGCTGTCGGCCCGGCCGCTGGACAGCGTGCTCGACGAGGCGCTGGCGCCGGTCGATCGCGACGTCTTTCGACGGCAGGTGCGGTACCACGCCTTGATGCAGTCGCGCGCAGCTGGATCGAACGGTCCGGCGACCCAGGCCAGCGAGCCGTCGCCGGATCGAAAGTGAACTTGGCAATCAGAAAGCAGTCCTTGGAGGCCCACTCATGAACGCACTCGACACCGTCGTCAAGTTCTTCCACGACAGCGGAATGTTCATCTACCCGAGCATCCTGATCATGGCGCTCGGCCTCGCGGTGGCGATCGAGCGGTTCATCTTCCTGCATCGCGCGCGCACGGACAACCGCCGGATGTGGGACAAGATGCTGCCGCTGCTGCAGGACGGCCGCTTCGACAAGGCGCAGGCCCTCGCGAACGACGGCGACGTGGCGATCGGCAAGATCGTCACCTACGGCATCGAGCGGCTGAAGACGCCGCACCGGCGCGACGACGTCGACTCCGCGATGGAGGAAGGCATGATGGAGATCGTGCCGCGGCTCGAGAAGCGCACGCACTACCTGGCGACCTTCGCCAACGTCATCACGCTGGTGGGCCTGCTCGGCACCATCATCGGCCTGATCAAGGCCTTCACGGCAGTGGCCAACGTGAACCCGGCGGAAAAGGCGGAGCTGCTGGCGGCGTCGATCTCGATCGCGATGAACAACACCGCCTTCGCGCTGATGGTGGCGATCCCGTTCCTGCTGATCCACGCGTTCCTGCAGGCGCGCGCCACCGAGATCGTCGACAGCCTCGAAGCGGCGAAGATCAGCTTCCTGAACCTGACGCAGCGGATGAACCTGAAAACCGAGCTTCGCCGGGCCGCCGAGTAGCGGCGCGGACCGTCGCGACCGATACGAGGATCACTGCGCATGCGACTGCGAAGATTGCGCCGCGAGCCCGCCGGGCTCGACGTCACGGCCTTCATCAACCTGATCGTCGTGTTGGTGCCGTTCCTGCTGAGCACCGCCGTCTTCTCGCGGCTGGCGGTGGTGGACCTGTCCCTGCCGGCTCAGTCGACCGGTGCGCTGGAGAGGCTCTCGGCGGACAAGCTCAACCTCGAGGTGGTCATTCGTGCCGACGGCATCGAGGTGGGCGACCGGATCGGCGGACTGATCCGGCGGATTCCGCGCGCCGAGTCGGGCCGCCATGACATCGCCGCGGTGGGCCTCCTGGCACGCACGATCAAGGAGCGGTTTCCGGACAAGACCGACGTCACGGTGCTGCCCGAGCCCAACGTCCCGTACGACGTGCTGGTGCAGGTGATGGACGCGCTGCGCGCCGGACGGCAGGTCCAGGGAGCGAAGGTCGTCGAAGTGGCGCTGTTCCCGGACATCTCCATCGGCGATGCGCCCATCCGGCAGGCCGCGGGGGCCGCGCGATGAAGGTCTCCGGCATCGAACGGCGCGCCGCGCGCCGCATCCGCAACACGTCGTCGGTCGACCTCAACCTGGTGTCGCTGATCGACATCTTCACCATCCTCATCTTCTTCCTGCTGATCAACACCGGCGTGGCCGATGTGCTGCCGAGTTCGAAGGCGATCAAGCTGCCCGAATCGACGGCAGAAAAGGCGCCGCGCGAGACCGTCGTGGTGATGGTCAGCCAGGACGAGATCATCGTCGACGGCCGCAAGGTCGCTTCCGTCGGCGAGGTGATCAACGCCGAAAGCGACCTCATCCCCGGGCTCAAGGCCGAACTCGACCTGCTGGCGAGCCGCCAGCCGATCCGCGCGGGGAGCGAGGCGCAGAAGAAGGCGATCACGATCATGGGCGACCGGGAGATCCCCTATCGCCTGCTGCGCAAGGTCATGGTGACGAGCGCCCGCGCGGACTTCACCGATGTGTCGTTCGCGGTCCAGCAGAAGGCGGGCAACTGATGGTGTCCGCCGCCATGCGCCTGCATGCGCCGGTCCTGGCGTGGTCCGTCTCCGCGGAAGACGAAGCGCGCTTCAAGCGCATCCTCAGGACCGTCCTGCTGATCTGCCTGGCACTCGCGGTGGCGATGCCGTGGCTGCCGGTGCGTCAGCCGGATCGCTCCGCGGTCGAGCCGCTGCCGCCGCGATTGGCGAAGCTGCTGCTCGACCGCGAGCCGCCCGCGCCGGTGCTGCCGAAGCCGGACCGGCCGGTGATCAAGGAGCCGGTCCCTTCCGAGAAACCAGTCGTCGGCCAGAAGACCGAGCCGAAGGCGCAGGTGGTCGAGGCGCGCCGGCCGGAGGCCAACAAGCCGCCGGGCGAGCACCTCGAGAACGCGCGTGCGAAGGCGTCCGGAGTGGGTCTTCTGGCGATGAAGAACGAATTGGCCGAGTTGCATGCGGCGCCGGCTGCGGTGCAGTTGAGCAAGGACGTCAAGCCCGGGCCGGGGGTTGGCACCGGCGTTGGCCCGGGAGTGGGAGCGGGGCAGGGTCCCGGCGTGCCGACCCGATCACTGATCACATCCAACGTCACGGGCGGCAGCGGCGGCATCAACACCGCCGCATACAGTCGTGACACGGGCGGCGGCGGCCTGGCGGGCCGCTCGACGACGCTGGTCGAAGGCGTCGCCGGCGGTCGTGGCGGGGGCGGTCCGGGCGGCACGGCGCATGGAGCCGGCGGAGGCGGGGGCGGCCAGGGCGCCGGCCCGGGCGGCACGCTGCAAAAGGGTGGCAGCGGCAAGGCTTCGCGCTCCATCGAGGAGATCAAGCTGGTGTTCGAACGCAACAAGGGCGCGATCTATGCGATCTACAACCGCGCGCTGCGCGAGGAACCTTCGCTGCAGGGCAAGGTGGTCCTCGAGCTCAGGATCGCGCCGGCGGGACAGGTGACCGACCTGCGCATCGTGTCGAGCGAACTCAAGTCGACGGACCTCGAGCGCAAGCTGCTCGCACGAATCAAGCAGTTCGACTTCGGTGCGAAAGACGTCGACGCCATCACGGTCACGTGGCCGGTGGACTTCCTGCCGTCGTAGCGGGGCGGTCGGCTCTCCGTGTCCGCGGGTTGCAGGCCGTGCGACGCGCCGCGGGGAGGCGCGCCTGGCGTGCCGGTTCGCTGGAGCACAATACGCGGCGAACCCTCGGGCCCATCACCACCTGTCCTTGAACGGCGAATGCACTTCGATCTGGCAGACCTGCGCCTGATGGTGCGCATCGCCGAGGCGAACAGCCTCACGCGGGGCGCGGAAGCGTCGTTCCTGTCGCTGCCGGCGGCCAGCACGCGCATCAAGAACCTCGAGGAAAGCCTCGGCGCCAAGCTGCTCTACCGCACCAGCCAGGGCGTCACGCTGACCCCGCCGGGCCAGGCCTTCGTCCACCACGCGCGGCTGGTTCTGGCCCAGCTGGAGCACCTGACCAGCGACATGCAGGAGTACGCCACGGGCATCAAGGGCCACCTGCGCGTGTTCGCCAACACGACCGCGCTCGGCGAGTTCCTGCCTCCGGTGCTGCGCGCCTACCTGTTGAGCCATCCCGACGTCAACGTCGACCTGCGCGAGCGCCTGAGCAACGACATCGTCCGCGCCGTGACCGAAGGGCAGACCGACATCGGGATCGTCGCCGGCACCGTGCGCACCGAGAACCTGGAGGTCATTCCGTACCGGAAGGACCGGCTGGTCCTCGCGGTGCCGGAGGGCCACGCGTTCGCGCAGGCGGACGCGATCGACTTCGCCGAGACGCTGGACCTCGACTTCATCGGGCTGCACGAATCCAGCGCGATCCACGGTTTCCTGCGCCGGGTCTGTGACGGCCTGCATCGCACGCTGCGCGTGCGCATCCAGGTCGGCAGCTTCGAGGCGGCCTGCCGGATGATCGAGGCGAGCGTCGGCGTGGGCGTGCTGCCGGAGTCGGCGGCGCGACGGCATGCGCAGACGCTGGCGATCCGCATCGTTCCGCTGCGCGACGAGTGGTCGGTGCGCGCGATGCAGATCTGCGTCAGGAAGCTCGATGCGCTGCCGGGATTCGCGCGCGACCTCGTGGATCTGCTCGTGGCGGACGCGAAGTCGGCGTCGAGCTGAGCGAGTCGACCTACACTGCAGGAAATCACGCGAGGAGACCTGCGATGAAGATCCGCGCCGCCGTGCTGGAAGCCATGGGCTTGCCCGCACCGTATGCCGAGAGCCGTCCCCTGAAGATCCGCGAAGTCGAGATCGACCCGCCCGGCCACGGCGAAGTGCGCGTGCGCGTGCTCGCCGCCGGCCTGTGCCATTCGGACCTGTCGGTCGTCAACGGCGATCGGCCGCGACCGCTGCCGATGGTGCTCGGCCACGAGTCGGCCGGCGAAGTACTGGAGTGCGGACCGGGCGTCGTCGACCTCGTGCCGGGCGATCGCGTCGTCATGGTCTTCATGCCGAGTTGCGGTGGATGCCTGCCGTGCCAGGAGGGCCGGCCGGCGCTGTGCGAGCCGGGTGCGGCGAGCAACGGCGCCGGGACCCTGCTGGGGGGCGCGCGTCGCCTGCGGCTGGACGGCCAACTGGTGAACCACCACGTCGGCGTCTCGTGCTTCGCGGAGCAGGCCGTGGTCTCACGCCGCTCGTGCGTCAAGGTCGATCCGGACCTGACGCCCGCCGAGGCCGCGCTCTTCGGCTGCGCGGTGCTCACTGGCGTCGGCGCCGTGATCAACACGGCGCGGGTCCAGGCAGGGAGTTCGGTCGCGGTGCTGGGGCTGGGTGGGGTCGGCTTCTCGGCGCTGCTCGCGGCGGTGGCGAGCGGAGCGCGCCAGGTGGTGGCGCTGGACCTCAACGAAGACAAGCTCGCGCTGGCGCGGCGGCTCGGTGCGACGGACACCGTGAACGCCGGGCGACCGCAAGCGGCCGACGAGGTGCGCGCGCTGACCAAGGGCGGAGTCGACTACGCGTTCGAGATGGCGGGCGCGATTCCAGCGATGGAACTTGCATGGCGCATCACCCGCCGTGGCGGAAGCACGGTGACGGCCGGGCTCCCGCATCCGGACAAGCGATTCGCGCTGCCGCCCGTCCAGATGGTGGCGGAGGAGCGCACGTTGCGCGGCAGTTACATCGGCTCCGCAGTGCCGGCGCGCGACATCCCGCGCTACATCGAGATGTACCGCCGGGGCCGGCTTCCGGTCGACCAGCTGATGGGCGAGCACCTGACGCTCGACACCATCAATCGCGGCCTCGATCGCCTGGCCACCGGCGTGGCGATGCGCGACGTCGTCCTGTTCTGAACGACGCCGCGCGCGGGCGGCCGGTCAGACGGTCCGGCCGCCGTCGACCGGGAACTCGACGCCCGTGATGAACTCGGCCTCGTCGCTGGCGAGGTAGAGCGCCGCGCGCGCGATGTCGAGCGGCCTGGACATCCGGCCGAGCGGGATCGTCGCGAGGAATTTCTTGCGGTTTTCCGGCGTGTCGGGCATCCCCATGAACTCCTCGAGCAGGCCGGTCTCTCCGATCACCGGACAGATCGCGTTGACGCGGATGTTGTCCGGGCCGAGTTCGACTGCGAGCGACTTGCTCATCAGGTTCACGGCGCCCTTCGAACTGTTGTACCAGGTGAGCCCCGGGCGCGGCCGGATGCCGGCGGTGGAACCGACGTTGAGGATCACGCCGCTCTTCTGCTGGCGCATCAGCGGCACGATCGCGTGGATCATGTGGAAGATGCTCTTGACGTTGATCGCGTAGACCTTGTCGAAGGTCGCTTCGTCGACTTCCAGCAGCGGCCGGTTCTTGTGCGTCCAGCCGGCGTTGTTCACGACGACGTCGATGCGCCCGCCGAACGCGTCTCGGGTTGCGCGGATGAGCGCGTCGATGTCGGCGCGCTTCGTGACGTCGCACGTGACCGCGATCGCGTTCGGGCCGATCGAGGCCGCCACGGCCTTCGCGCCGGCGGCGTTGATGTCGGCCACCACCACCTTCGCGCCTTCGTCCGCGTACAGCCGTGCGATGCCTTCGCCGAAGCCGCTCGCGGCACCGGTGACGATGGTCACCTTGTCCTTCAGTCTCATTTCTTCTCCCCTGGGTCAGCGTCCGTGGTACTGGACCACGGTCTTCACGGTGCAGAACTCCTCGAGCGCGAGGAATCCCTTTTCGCGTCCGTGGCCGCTCTTCTTCACGCCGCCGAACGGCAGTTCCACGCCGCCGCCGGCGCCATATGCGTTGATGTAGACCTGCCCGCACTTCATCTGCTTGGCCACGCGCGTCTGCCGGCCGCCGTCGCGGGTCCAGACGCCGGCGAGCAGCCCGAACTCCGTCGCGTTGGCGAGTGCTATCGCATCCTCTTCAGTGTCGAACGGGATGGCGGCCAGCACGGGGCCGAACACCTCTTCGCAGGCCAGCTGATGGTTGCGCGGCACCTCGCCGAAGAGCGTGGGCGCGACGTAGAAGCCGCCGGAGTGCACGCCGTCGGCCACCTTGCCCTGCGCGAGCATCGGAATGCCGGCCTCGCGGGCCCGGCGGATGAAGCCCTCGACGCGCTCCTTCTGCGCGGCGTTGATCAGCGGCCCGCAGTCCCGGTCCTGCTCGGGCGTGCCGGCCATGCTCTGCGCAAAGCGCGCCGCCACCGTCTTCATGAAACTGTCGTAGATCGAGCGCTGCACCAGGAGCCGGCTGCCAGCGGAGCAGGTCTGGCCGGCGTTCTGCGTGATGGCCTTCAGGATGAACGTGGCGGCGCGCTCCAGGTCGGCATCGTCGAACACGATCTGCGGGCTCTTGCCGCCGAGTTCGAGCACGACCTTCAGCGTCCGGTCGGCGGCCGCCTTCTGGACCAGCGTGCCGACTTCCGGGCTGCCGGTGAACGTGACGAAGTCGATGTCGCGGTGGGCGGTCAGGGCGGCGCCGGCTTCCTCGCCGAGACCGGTGACCACGTTCAGCGCGCCATCGGGCAGGCCGGCCTGCTTTGCCACTTCGCTGAAGGCCAGCGGCGTCATGCAGGCATCCTCCGACGGCTTCAGCACCGCGGCGTTGCCCATCGCCAGCGCCGGCACGATCGAACGCCCGAACATCTGCGCCGGGTAGTTCCACGGCAGGATGTGCGCCGTCACGCCGTACGGCTCGCGCAAGACGACGACGTGGAAGTCGTTCAGGTAGGGGATCTGCTCGCCGTGGACCTTGTCGGCCGCCCCGCCGTAGAACTCGCAGTAGCGCGCGGCGACCTGGATGTCGTTGCGCGCCTGGCTCAGCGGCTTGCCGGTGTCGCGCGCCTCGAGCTGCGCGAACTCCTCGGCGCGCTCGAGGATGAGGGCGCTCATCTTCGTCAGGATGCGCCCCCGTTCGGTCGCCGTCATGCGGCCCCAGGCGCCCGACAGTGCGGCGCGGGCGGCCGCCACGGCGGCATCGATGTCGCGGGCGTCGCCGCGGGCGAGCGTGTCGAACGTCTCGCCGGTCGCGGGATTGATGACGGGCAGGGTCTGGCCGCTCGCGGCGGGCACCCACTGGCCGTTGATGAAGTGTTTGGCCATCTGTAACGCTCCGTTCTGGTGGACTGTGCCCGCGCGTCAGTGCACTGCCGCCGCGGCCGCTTCGCCGCGTTGCAGTTCACCGCGTTCGAGCACGAGGGTCTCGGTCGGCATGTCCCTGAGGAGGCTGCGGTTGCTCTCGGTGACCACGACGCAGAGTTCCGGGCGCGCCTCCTGCAGCCGCCGCAGCGACTGCGAGTACTGCTGCGCCAGCACGGGCGCCAGGCCCTGGAACGGCTCGTCGAGCAGCACGACGCGCTCGCCCGCCATGATGGCGCGCCCGAGCGCGGCCATCTTTCCCTGGCCGCCGGACAGCGCGGCCCCGGAGCGCGCGAGCATCGGCCGCAGTTCCGGCACGATGGACAGCGTCTCCTCGAGCCGCTCGTTGATGCTCTTGCGCGGCATGCGGATCACCTCGCACGGGAAGCGCAGGTTCTCCTCGACCGTGAACGTGGGGAACATGACGCGGTCCTCCGGCGCGTACCCGATGCCGAGCAGCGCGCGACGCCGCGCGGGCACCTCCGAAAGGTCCTGGCCGTCGAGCAGCACGCGGCCCGAATGTCCTTCCCGGAACCCCATGACGAGGCGCAGCAGCGTCGTCTTGCCGGCGCCGTTGCGTCCGACGATGGCGACCATGCTGCCGCGGGTGATCTGGCAGGAGATGCCGCGCAGGACCTGGATGCCGGCGATCGTGGTGGAAACGTTCTCGAGCACCAGCATCTCAACCCCCGATCACGTTCTTGATGACCACCGGATCGCGCAGCACCTCTTCCGGCGCGCCGTCGGCGGCGATCCGTCCGGCGACCCACGCCGCCAGGCGCGTGGCGTAGCGACGCACGATGTCGATGTCGTGCTCGACGAAGATGCTGGTGATGCGGCGCTCTTCCAGGGCCCGCATCAGCACCGCCATCAGGCCGTGCTTCTCGTCGGTCGAAACCCCGCTGGTGGGCTCGTCCATGATCATCAGCTTCGGATGCAGCACCAGCGCCATCGCCACGTCCAGCAGCTTGCGCTGGCCCTCGGGCAGCGCGCCGGCGAGGTCGTGCGAGCGCGACCGCAGCTGCAGCAGCTCGAGCGTCGCGTCGATCTCGTCGCGATCGACGGCGCTCTCGAGCGGCAGCCAGAACCCGCCGTGACTCCGCACGGCCGAGGCCGCGATCATCAGGCAGTCGCGCACGGTGTGCTCGGTGAAGAGCTGCGGCAGCTGGAACGAGCGTCCGACGCCGAGGCGCGTGATCTGGCGCGGATTGCGTCCGGTGACCTCGGTCCCGTCGAAGAACACCTGGCCGCTGTCGGGCTTCAGGAAGCCGGTGCAGATGTTGATGAAGGTCGTCTTGCCCGCGCCGTTCTGGCCGACGACGGCGAGTCGCTCGCCCGGCATCAGGTCGAAGTCGATCGCATCGGCGGCCACGACGCCGCCGAACCTCAGGGACAGGCCGCGCGTGCTCAGCAGGCCGGTGGGCGCCTTCGCGGTCATGCCGCGCCTCCCTGGCCCGCGGCCGGCTTCGGGCGGAGCCGTTTCTCGATCAGGCCGAAGATGCCGGTCGGGGCGACGAACACCATGACGATCAGGACCAGGCCGAGGACGAGTTGCCACGCGGTCAGCGCCGCCGCCGCGTAGAGCTTCACGAAGCTGAACACGAACGCGCCGATGAACGCTCCGATCGCGTGTGCCGAACCGCCGAGGACGGCGATGAAGACGATCTCGCCCGAGCGCACCCAGTAACCCATGTCCGGCGTGACCAGGCCCTGCGTCAGCGCGAAGATGCTGCCGCCGAGGCCGCACAGCGCGGCGGACAGCGTGTAGCCGCGCCAGAACACGCGCTTGGCCGAAATGCCGAGATACTCCAGCCGCGTCTCGTTGGTCTTGATCGCCGCGAGCGCCTGGCCGTCGACCGTGCGGAAGTAGTACTGCACCGCCCAGCCGGCGATGACCGCGAGGGCGAGGGCCAGCACGAGCAGGGCGATCTCGAAGCCCTCGCGTTCCAGGTGGACGCCGGCAAACGTCGGCCGGTCGAAGCGCAGGCCGTCGGTTCCACCCGTGAAGGCGCCGAACTTGCCGAGCACCGAGAACAGCACCATCGAGAACGCGAGGTTGAGCATGCCGAAGAAGATCCCGCGGTAGCGCACCATGAACATGCCGATCACCGCGCCGGCCAGCGCGGCGGCACCGGTGCCCAGCGCGATCAGCAGCAGCGCGTCGAGGTGGAGCGCGCGCCCGATGAAGGCCACGCCGTAGCCCGCGAGGCAGGCGTACATGGCGTGGCCGAAGGACACCTGCCCGGCGCGGATCAGAACGATGACGCCGGTGACCGCGAGGCCGTCGGCCAGCGCGATCAGGACGGGCGTCTTCAGCCAGGGCACCGACAGCGTGATGCCGAGGACCGCGGCGACGAGGACGGCGACCGTCATCGCCAGGCGCATGGAAGGCACGTTCAGATCCTCCGCGTCGCCACGGTCGAGAAGAGGCCCTCGGGCCGCACCAGCAGCACGGCGACCATGATCAGGTAGGGCATCAGCACTTCGACTTCCGGCATCAGGTAGATGGAGAACGAGCGCGCGAGCCCGATCATCAGGGCCGCCAGCGCCGCGCCTCCGATCTGGCCGAGGCCGGCGGTCGCCACCACCGCGAACGACAGCACCATCATCTCGGCGCCGATGCCCGGCGTGAACGACGTCGTGGGCGAGGCCAGTGCGCCGCCCAGCGCGCCCAGCGCGCCGCCGAGCGCCATCGTCAGCCACATCACGCGGTTGGTGTTCACGCCCATCGCGGTGGCGACCTCGCGGTGGTGGGTGACCGCCGTGACCTGCCGCCCCAGCGCGGTCTTGCGCAGGAACCAGCGCAGGCCCACGAACGCGACGACGGCGACGGCCGGCAGCACGAGCAGCTGGTAGCGGGTGTACGTGACGCCGGCGACCTCGAGGGTGCCGAGCTGGCCGACGACCTCGGACACGAAGATCGGCTGAACGCCCCAGATCAGCCGCTGCAGGTCCTCGAGCACCATGAACGCGGCGAAGGTCACCAGCAGCTGCAGGATCGGGTCCTTGTCGAGGATCCGGCGCAGCAGGAAGAACTCGAGCACCGTCCCCAGCAGCCCGCCGATGACGATCGCGGCCACGAACAGGGCGGGCAGCCCGAGCGCCGGCGGCAGCGCGAGGCTCGTGATCGCGATGCCCAGCGTCGCGGCGAAGTAGCCGCCCCAGGCGTACAGGCTGCCGTGGGCGATGTTCAGGATGTGCATGACGCCGAAGATCAGCGTCAGTCCCAGCGCGACGAGAAACAGCAACGCGGCGTACGACACGCCGTCCATCAGCGCAAGGATGATGAGGGATGCGTCCATGGGGTCTACGACGCGGCGCGCCGGCGTTGGGAAGGGGAGGGCGCGCGCGGACTCGGTCGCCCGCGCGCGCCGTCGTGATCCTGCCGGTTACTTGAAGTCGTGCGGCTTGAACTCTTCCGTCGCCAGCACCTTCGCCAACGCCGGATTGATCGACTTGATCCAGATGGGCGACTTCTGGCCGACGGGCGTGGTGACGAGCTCGGCCGGGATCAGCACCATCTTGTCGATGACCGCGAACGGATACTTCGGATGGCGCTTGGTCAGGTCCGAGCAGTTGCGCTTCGAGACCCTGGCCGTCTTCACGCATCGTGATCTCGCGGCCATACGCCTTGAACTTCATCTTGCGCATGGCGTCGGCGACCTGCTCGGGGCTGGGCCACTTGCCGCCGTTCGCCTTGATCGCCGTCTCGTAGCCGGTCTTCAGCCCGACGAGCGCCTGCGCCATGTGGTACGTCGGATAGATCGGGTAGGCGCCGGTCTTGGCGCGCATCTTCGCGACGAAGTCCTTGTGCTTCGGGTCGTCGCGCGTCTCCGGATGCGCCCAGTAGTGATCGCCACGGCCGCCGGCGATGATGCCTTCGGGCACCGCGTCGCCCAGCCGCTCGAGCGAGCTCTCGAGCAGCGGCATGACGAACGTCGCGCCCTGCTTGAAGAGGCCGCGCTGGCCGGCCTGGCGCACGAACGTGTCGAGGTCGCCGCCCCAGCCCGTGTTGAGCACCACGTCGGGACGCAGCGCCTGCAGCCGGGAGATCTCCGTGGAGAAGTCGGAGGCGCCGAATTTCGGGAACATCTCGGCCACGACGCGGACATCGGGCTTGAACACCTTCAGCGCGTTGATGAAGATTTCCCACGAGTCGCGGCCCCACGCGTAGTCCTGGTTGACCACCGCGATGGTCTTGAAGTCGGGCCGCACCTTCAGCAGGTACAGCACCGAGGCCACCATCTCGGTCGTCGCGTTCGCCTGCGTGCGCACCACGTACTTGTAGCGCTTGTCCTCGAGGATCTTCTCGGTTCCGCAGTCCCACATGACGTTGAGGACCTTCAGGTCCTCCGCGACCGGGGCGATGATGTTGCAGTTGCCGCTGGAGATCGCGGAGAGCATCGTCCGGACACCCTGTTCCTGGACGAGGCGCCGGTACTCGGACAGCAGCTTGTCGCCGCCGATGCCCTCGTCGATGAAGATCGGGGTGACCTTGACGCCGCCGATGCCGCCGGCCTTGTTCATCTCGTCGATCAGCAGTTCGGCCGCGGCCTTGCCCGGCACGCCGAACACCGACGCCGGTCCCGACGTGAACGTGCTGATGCCGATCTTCAATTCGGCGGGCTTGTCCTGCGCGGCGGCAGAACCGTGCCCGATCGCCAGTGCGGCGGCGATCGCGCATAACGTCTTCAGTCTCATCGTGTCTCCTGGGTGTAGTTGTGGCGCCTTTTGCGGCGCTCGGTGGTTGCCGTCGGATCGTGCCGAAGCGAATGGACTGCAGTGTGCCAACCGGCCCACCCTCCGAACATTCCGGTTTCTGGAAGCATGGGTTCTTCGAAATGGAAGTGAGCCCGGCGCAGTCCTGCTGACGCTACGGGCTCCGGGACGATCAGGCAAGCAGCCAGCGCCGCAAGCGGGCTTTCAACCAGTCCGCCCATCCTCGGCGCTGTCGTCTATCGGCAAATTCGGGCCGGAAAACCGCCCAACAAACCGGAATGAGCAGATCTGACCAGACGCAGACTTCACCTCCCAAGAATGCGGGAGGTAGTTCATGGCTCGATCGTCCGTTTTGCGTCCGGGCAGCGCCCTGGCTGCGCTTTGCCTGTGCGTGCTGATGCTTGCCGGGTGCGGCGGCGGCGGCGGGACCAGCGCTGGAGGTGGGGCGCCGGGTACCGGCCTCACGGTGCCGACGGCCAATGCACGCCCCGTGGCGGTGGTTCGCTCGACGAGCGGCGCGGAGGCGCCGTTGAATCGCGCGACGAGCTTCGACGGCAGCGGCAGCACCGACGCGAACGGCGATGCCCTGACCTATCGCTGGACCCTGGCATCGCGCCCGGCCGGCAGTTCGGCCGCGTTGAGCGCGGCGTCGGGCGCCTCCGTGGACCTGACCGCCGACGTGCCCGGCGACTACGTCGTGACGCTCGTGGTGAGCGACGGCAAGCTGGACAGCAGCCCGGCGTCGACGACCGTGCGTGCGGTGAACTTCGCGGCCGTGGCGGACGCCGGGATCGACCGTTCGCTGCGTGTCGGCGAAACGGCCGTGCTCGATGGCACCCGCAGTTCCGACGTCAACGGGGATCGCCTGACCTATACATGGTCCGTCGAGGTACGGCCGAGTGGAAGCACGGCTGCCATCGTCGATGCCAACCAGCCGGTCGCGCGTTTCCTGCCCGACGTCGCCGGCGACTACATCCTGAGCCTCGTCGTCAGCGACGGTACCGTCAGCAGCACGGTGGATCGCGTGAACCTCACGGTCGCGGCGGCCGGAGCCAACCGGGCCCCGGTGGCAAACGCCGGGCCTGACCAGAACGTGCCCACCGGAACAGCGGTCACGCTCGACGGCAGCGCCAGCGCGGATCCCGACGGCAACCTGATCACCTACGCCTGGACGGTCGACAGCAGTCCGGCGGGCAGCGCGGCCGCGCTCGCCGATGCGACGTCTGCGCGACCCTCGCTCGTGGCCGACAAGAGCGGCACCTACACCATCTCCCTCGTGGTCAGCGACGGCGTGCTCGCGAGCGTCGCCGACCGGGTCGTGGTCACGGCCAGCGCAGGGAACAGCGCGCCGGTCGCGGATGCGGGGCGCGACCAGAACGCCCTCGTCGGCGCGACGGTGGAACTCGACGGCAGCGCCAGCACCGATGCCGACGGCGACCTGCTGAGCTACGGCTGGAGCATCGTCTCCAGCCCGGCGGGCAGCACCGCGCAGCTGACGTACGCCGACGGGGCGGACGACCCGGCACCGACCTTCGTGGCGGATGTGCCGGGCGTTTACGTGATCAGCCTCGTCGTCGGCGACGGCAAGACCTTCAGCGCGCCGTCGTCCGTCACCGTGACCGCCGCGTCCGGCAACGTGGCGCCTGCCGCGGACGCGGGCGACGACATATCGACCGTCGTCGGCACCACGGTGACCTTGAGCGGCGAGCTCAGCAGCGATGCGAACGGCGACCCGCTGACGTACGCGTGGGCAGTCGTCAGCCGTCCGGCCGGCAGCACCGCCGTGCTCGTCGGCCCGACCACCGCCACCCCGAGCCTCACACCCGACGTGCCAGGAAGCTATGTGATCGAGCTCGTCGTCAGCGACGGCCAGCTGGCGAGCACGCCCGACCGGGTCGTCGTCACGGCGGGCGCGGCTGGCGTGAACCTGGCGCCGGTTGCCGTCGCCGGGCCCCGGCAGCGCAACGTGGTGGTGGGCCAGACCGTACAGCTGAACGGGTCGAAGAGCTACGACCCGAACGGAACGCCTCTGACCTACAAGTGGACGTTCAAGTCGCGGCCCAAGAAGAGCACTGCCGCACTGCAGGGCAACACGACAGCGCTGCCGACGTTCGTGCCCGACGTGCGGGGCAATTACGTCGTCCAGCTCGTCGTCAGCGACGGGCAGCTCACGAGCGTGCCGAGCTCGGTGATGATCCGGGTGAGGCGTTAGCGCCGGGGCGGCTTCAGCGAATCGAACGCGGAGAGCGGCGGTCGCCGTCGATCTCCGCGCGACCGTCACCAGGCCCCGGAATCGCCGATCAGGCCAGCAATCGCTCGACCTTCCCGGCCTGGGCGAGGCACCAGACGCGGCCGATCACCGCGCGCATCTCCGCTTCGGTCGCACCGTTGCGGTAGGTGCCGAGGCGGATCGCCTTGTCCTCCAGTTCCTGCCGGGCCGAGCGTGTTTTCCGGATCGCCCTTCGGCACGTCGACGCGGCCTTCGAGGCGGCGACCGTCGGTCGTCTCCACCGTGACCTTGCCGATCCATCTTGCGGGGTAGGCGGCGTCGACTTCGTCGTCGAGCTCCATGTGGACCCGCTCGCGGAAGGACATCACCTTCGGGTCGCGGAAGTCCTTGTCGAAGTCGGTCAGCGCGGCGCGACCGTGGATCGCGATCAGTCCGAGCACGGTGCCCATCGAGAACTTCGACTGGTGCACGGTCTGCGGATCGGTCACCGGCCCGAGCACGTCGATCGCGCCCTTGTGCACGCGCGCGGTGACGCGGGCAACGTGGTCCGCCTGCAGCTTCTCCTTCGTCATCACCGACAGCAGCGCGTCGGCCGCCGGGTGCGTGTGCCGGCACGACGCGTGGAACTTGAAGGAGGTTTCGGCCAGCGCCCAGCGGGTGCCGAGGCGATCGACGAGGCGGGCCGGATCGGAGTCCGTCGACATCCCGGCCGCCATGCCTTGCGGCCCTTCGAAGATGCGGCGCGCGCCGGTCAGGCCCTTGTGCGCGAGATGCGCGGCGGCGAGGCCCGAGGCCGCGGCATGCGCGCAGTGCAGCTGCTTCGAATCCGCCGCGTCGCGCAGGAACTCCCACAGCCCCGCGGCCTGCGTGCCGGCCGAGCCGAACGCGTGCTGCATCTGGTCGCCCGTGAGGCCGAGCAGTCGCCCGACCGCCGCGGCGGCGGCGACCGTGCCCGCGGTGCCGGTCGTGTGGAAGATCCGGTAGTGCGAGCGGCCGAGGAACTCGCCGACGCGGATGCCGACTTCGTAGCCGGCCACGATGGCGGTCACGAGGTCTCGACCCGAGGCGCCGATCGCCTGCGCGACGGCGAGCGCCGGGGGAATGACGACGGCGGCCGGATGGAACACCGAGCTGTTGTGCACGTCGTCCTGCTCGGCGAAGTGCGAGGAGGCCGCGTTGACCGCCGCGGCGATCAGCGGCGACGACGTCGTGCGGTGGATCAGGATCTCGGACGGACCGGCCGCCGGGCCCTGCGACTCGTAGAACTCCGCGATCGTCTCCACCGGGCGCGCGCCCTTGCCCGCGAGCGCGGACGCGAACCAGTCGAGGAACAGGTCCTCGGTGCGATCGACGACCGCCTGCGGGATGCTCTCGAACCGCAGCGTGGCGGCGAAGTCGGCGAGCTGGCGCGTGGGGGTCGTCACGACGGCGGGATCCTTCATGTGGCACCTTCCTGGGACAGTTGCTCGATCTCGGCCGCGCCGAAGCCCAGCTCGGCGAGGATGGCGGCGGTGTGCTGGCCGAGCGCGGGAACGGCGTCCATCCGCGCGTCGAAGGCTTCCGGCGCGCCGGGCGGCAGCAGCGCCGGGATCGGTCCAACCGACGTCTGCACTTCGGTCCAGCGTGCGCGCGCCTTCAGCTGCGGATGCGCCCACAGGTCGGCCATCGTGTTGACGCTGGCATTGGCGATCTGCGCGGCCTCGAGCCGCGCGACGACCTGCTCCCGCGTCAGCGTGGAGAATGCCTGCGCGATGATCGCGTGCAGGTCCTCGCGCGCGGCGGTGCGGCGCGCGTTGGACGAAAAGCGTTCGTCGGTCGCGATCGCCGGATCGAGCAGCACCGTCTTGCAGAACTCGGCCCACTCGCGCTCGTTCTGCAGCCCCAGCATCACCGTCTTGCGGTCGCCGGTGGGGAAGGGGCCGTACGGGTAGATGGTGGCGTGCGCGGCGCCGTTGCGCGTCGGCGCGGGAGCGCCGTCGTACGCGTAGTACATCGGGAAGCTCATCCACTCGGCCATGCTCTCGAGCATCGAGATGTCGAGGCGGACGCCGACGCCCGTCTTGCCGCGCTGGATCAGCGCCGCGAGGATGTTCGTGTAACCGTACATGCCGGCGGCGATGTCGGCGATCGAGCAGCCCGCCTTGGCGGGCTCGTCCTTCGTGCCGGTGACGGAAACGAACCCGGACTCGCTCTGGATCAGCAGGTCGTACGCCTTCTTCTCGCGGTACGGGCCCGGGCGCTCGCGGTCGTCGCCGTAGCCGGAAATGTCGCAGACGATGAGCTTCGGCAGCGTCGGGTGCAGCGTCTCGAACGACAGGCCGAGGCGCGCGGCGGCGCCCGGCGCGAGGTTCTGCACCAGCACGTCGGCCCTGGCCAGCAGCCGCTGCAGGATCTCGTCCGCGCGCGGGTGCTTCACGTCGAGCGTCAGGCTTTCCTTCGCGCGGTTGGTCCACACGAAGTGCGACGCGAGCCCGTTGACGCGGTGATCGTAGTCGCGCGCGAAGTCGCCGACCTTCGGCCGCTCGATCTTGATGACGCGCGCGCCGAGGTCGGCGAGCTGGCGCGTGCAGAACGGCGCGGCGATGGCCTGTTCGAGGGACACCACGGTGATGCCGTCCAGCGGCCGGGAGGGTTGCGCCATGGACGATCTCAGAACGAGCGGGGCAGCCCGAGCAGGTGCTCGGCCACGTAGGACAGGATCAGGTTGGTCGAGATCGGCGCGACCTGGTACAGGCGCGTCTCGCGGAACTTGCGCTCGACGTCGTATTCCGCGGCGAAGCCGAAGCCGCCGTGGAACTGCAGGCACGCGTTGGCCGCTTCCCACGACGCCTTGGCGGCGAGGTACTTCGCCATGTTGGCCTCGGCGCCGCACGGCTTGTGCGCGTCGAACAGTTCGCACGCCTTCCAGCGCATCAGGTTGGCGGCCTCGACTTCGATGTAGGCCTCGGCGATCGGGAACTGCACGCCCTGGTTCTGGCCGATCGGACGGCCGAACACGATGCGGTCCTTCACGTACTTGGTCACGCGGTCGATGAACCAGTAGCCGTCGCCGATGCACTCGGCGGCGATCAGCGTGCGCTCGGCGTTGAGGCCATCGAGGATGTACTTGAAGCCCTGGCCTTCCTTGCCGATCAGGTTCTCGGCGGGGATCTCGAGGTTCTCGAAGAAGAGTTCCGCGGTCTCGTGGTTCACCATGTTGCGGATCGGGCTCACGGTGAGGCCCTTGCCGATCGCCTGGTGCAGGTCGACCAGGAAGATCGACATGCCCTCGGACTTCTTCTTCACCTCCGCGAGCGGGGTGGTGCGCGCCAGCAGGATCATCAGGTCGGAGTGCTGGATGCGCGAGATCCAGACCTTCTGGCCGTTGACGACGTAGCGGTCGTCCTTCTTCACGGCCATCGTCTTGATCTTCGTGGTGTCGGTGCCGGTCGTCGGCTCGGTGACGCCCATCGACTGCAGGCGCAGTTCGCCGGTCGCGATGCGCGGCAGGTACTTCTGCTTCTGCTCTTCCGAACCGTGCCGCAGCAGCGTGCCCATGTTGTACATCTGCCCGTGGCACGCGCCGGAGTTGCCGCCCGCGCGGTTGATCTCTTCCATGATCACGCTGGCTTCGGCCAGCCCGAGCCCGGAGCCGCCGTAGTCGGTCGGGATCAGCGCGGCCAGCCAGCCGGCCTTGGTCAGCGCGTCGACGAATTCCTCCGGGTAGCCGCGGCGCTCGTCGACCTCGCGGTGGTATTCGTCGGGAAACTGCGCGCACAGGTCGCGGACGGCGTCGCGAATGTCCTGGAAGCGGTCATCGGTGCTGCTCAGCATGCGTCACTCCGAAAGTGGCTGCGCGCGGGACGGCGCAAGCGCGGAAGCATGGCCCGGAACGCGGGACGGAACAATTCCAAATCCGCGAAGGACGGGTTCGGAATCCCGATAGTGCCCCTCGCGCCGTGCTGGCGCTGCCTTCAGCGCCGCGTCAGCGGCCGCAGTGCGTACAGCCCGAGCGCCGGCCCGACCGCGACCGGCACGAACCACCACTCCATCGGCAGCCGCTGCGCCAGCCAGGTGGTGACCTGCACACTGACGACCGTGATCGCGAAGCCGATGCAGTTGACGATCGTGAGCGCCGACCCGACGAACTCCTGCGGCGCGGTGGCCGCGTTCAGCGCCGAGAATTGCGGCGAGTCGCCGACGACGACGATGCCCCAGAGCACCATGAACGCGAGGAACCACGAAGCAGGGAGGGTGAACGCCAGCGGCGACAGCAGGCAGGCGAGCCCGGACAGCGACAACTGGCCGAACGCCACGCGCGCGCTGCCGACGAAGCGCGACAGCTGGCCTCCGCCGACGCACCCGAGCGCGCCGGCCGCGATGATGATGAAGCTCCAGAAGGAGACGTCGATCACCTGCCGGTGCATCGCGCCGTAGCCCGACAGCAGGATCGGCACGAAGGCCCACAGCGTGTAGAGCTCCCACTGGTGTCCGAAGTAGCCGGAAGCCGACGCGCGGAACGCCGGGCTGCCGAAGGCGCGGACGACCGCCCCGGGATCGAAGCGCGCGGCTTTCGCCAGATGCGGACCCTCGGGCACCAGTGCGTACATCAGCAGGCCGCCCGCCGCCGCGAGCAGCGACAGCGTGATCGACACCGATTGCCACGGCAGGCCTCCGCCAAGGCCGCGCACCAGGTGCGGCAACGCCGTGCCGAGCACCAGCGCGCCGACGAGGAAGCCAAGGGCGCCGCCGAGGCCCTGGCGGTACCAGCTCGCGGCGATCTTCATTCCCACGGGATAGATGCCGGCCAGGAAGAATCCCGTAGCGAAGCGCAGGGCGAGTAGCGCGACATAGGGCGCTTCGAGATGGGGCAGGGTGAGCATCGAGGCGTTGGCGCCGGCGCCGAGCACGGCCGACGCGAAGAACACCGCGCGTGCGCGGAAACGGTCGGCAAGGTTCAGCAGCGCGAACACCAGCGTGCCGGCGATGAAGCCCAGCTGCACGGCCGACGTGACGGCCGCCACCGCCTGCTCGCCGAGCGCGAACTGCCGCTGCAGGTCGGGCAGCAGGGCATTGCCGGCGAACCACAACGAGGTGCCGGCGAACTGCGACAGCACGATGACCGGCAATACGCGCGCGGGGCGCGGCGTATCGACCGCCGTCGTCATGCCGTGTCGATCACGACGTTGCCGATCGCCTTGCCGCTCTCGACCAGCTCGTGGGCCTCGGCGATGCGCGCCAGCGGCAGCCGCGCGTCGAGGTTGTGCTTGAGGCGGTCCTGGGCCAGCAGGGCGGTGACTCCCGCCAGCCCGGACTTCCGGTCCGCGTCCGACAGGTTGTAGACGATGAAGAACTGCAGGCGCACGTTCTTCAGGAGCGCCGGGAAGAACGGCACCGGGATCTCCGGCAGGCTGCTGCCGTAGGCCGTGATTTCGCCGTCACGCCGCAGCGCCGCCAGGTCGGTCTTCAGGTTGGCCGCGAGGTCGAGTTCGACGACGCGATCGACGCCCGTGCCGGCGGTCAGGTCCAGGCAGCGTTGCGCGACGTCTTCGGTCCGGTAGTTGACGATCACGTCCGCGCCCGCATCGCGCGCCAGCGCAGCCTTGGCCGTCCCGCTGACCGTCGTGACGACGAGCCGGGCGCCGGCGATCTTCGCGAACTGGACCGCGTAGTGACCGACGGCGCCCGCGCCACCGGCGACCAGCACCGTCTTGCCGGCCACACCGCCGTTGCAGTGGACCGCGTGGTACGCCGTGAGCGCGGGGATGCCGAGGCAGGCTCCGGCCTCGAAGCTGGTGTTCGCCGGGAGCGGCACGGCCTGCTGCGCCGGCAGGACGACGAACTGCGCCGCGGTGCCGGACGGACGACCCCACGCCGCGTTCCACACCCACACACGCTCGCCGAGGCGGCCGGGCGGCACGCCGTCGCCGACCTGGTCGATGACGCCCGCGCCGTCGCTGTGCGGAACGATGCGCGCAAACGGCAGTTCGCGGCTGCGCACGCCGCCGCGCGTCTTCACGTCCGACGGGTTCACGCCGGACGTGGCCAGCCGGACCCGCACCTCGCCGGGACCGGCCTCGGGGGTTTCGATCTCGCCGACCGGTCAGGACTTCGCGGGCGGGGCCAGTGCGGGTGTAGAAGGCAGCGAGCATCGGGTTCTCCGGTCGATCGGCGAAGGTGGGTCACGGCGATGATGCCAGCGCGCGGCATGCGCCCGCGCTGCGCGTCACCGGCCGGTCTTCGCTCCAAGCAACTTCATCAGCGGACGCTCGGCCGCGTACGCGTAGCACGAGTCGACGCTTCTTCTCGATTGCGAAGCCTTCGGTCTCGCGGCCGTTCAGCCGGTTGTACGGGACCACCGTCTGGTAGGCCGCGGTGCCCATGGCGATCAGCATCTCCGCCAGGTGCGTGCAGCTGGCCGCCCCCACGAGGCGGCGCTTGATGGTGTACGTCCAGCCGGAGCCGATCTTCATGCCGACGACGGTCTGCAGGCTCGCCGCAGCCTCCGGGCAGACGTCGTATGGCGTTGCGTCGCTGACGGCTTCGATGGCGACGACCTCGAGGTCGGGCGAGACCGCCATCCGGATCGACATCCGGTGCATGGGCTCGCCGGCGGCGACGACGCGCTGCGAACCGAGCAGGGGCACGTCCATGCCCTTGGTGTCGACGAGCGTGCACTCGATGTCGAACAGGCCGTCGCTGCGGCGGTAACCGTGGAAGTCGAGGCGGCGATGGTGAAGTTCGGTGCGTTCGGCGGGAGGCGAGAGCGGCATCGGGACGGCCTTTCGGCGTGACGTCGCGCGACGGTACCAGCCTGTGCCGTGCCTGCGTTCAGCTGGCTTGGCCGCGCGCCGCGGCACTCGAGGAGCGCCCTCGCACGCAACAGCCGGTCGGCCCCTCGAACCTAGGCCGCCGCGTTCAACCCGTTCTCGAAGTGTTCCTTCATCAGGCGCGCCACGCGCCGCGCGTCGCGCGCCCGCAGCGCGGCCATCATCGCGCGGTGCTCGGCGAGCGAGTCGTCGAGCCGTCCCTGCCTGAACAGCGAGAGGTGGCGGTTGATCTTCATGATCTTCCGCAGGTCGGCCACGATCTGCTGGCGCCAGCGGTTGCCGGCGATCTCCAGCAGCTTGAAGTGGAAGGCCTCGTTGGTGGCGAAGAACGCGTCGCGCTGCTTCAACTGGCGCTCGAGGCGGTCGTGCAGCGCCTGCAGTTCGCCGAGCTGCGCGTCGGTGGCCTTGCGGGCGACCTCGGCGGCGGCGTCGCTCTCGAGCAGCGCGAGCAGGTGGTAGACCTGCGTCACGTCGTCGCGCGACGTCTCGGCCACGTAGGCGCCGCGGCGCGGCTTCATCGTCACCAGGCCCTCGACCGCCAGCACCTTCAGCGCCTCGCGCAGGGGCGTGCGGCTGATTCCCATCTCGGCCGCGATCTTCAGCTCGTCGATCCAGGCGCCGGGCTCGAGCTGCCGCGCGAAGATGCGCTGGCGCAGCTGCTCGGCGACCTCTTCGTAGAGCGCGCGGCGGGCGAGCGGGCGCTGGCCGTGGGCGGGCTCGATGGCGGTGGCGGCCGGCGCGGGCATGAATGAAGGCGTTCGGCAGGAGCGGGTCGGTGTAGTCGGCCGGAAGATCGACGGAAGCATTGACTTGGAAAACCTAATACATAATTATAGATTATGATTGCGATGTCAATGGATTCCCGCAACCGGTTCACACTCGCCACTTCCGACGATCCGAGGACGACATGAGCCACAACCCTGACGAATTCCCGCGGGTCTCGCTCGAGCAGTGGACCCGGGCCGCGTCGAAATTCGCGCCAGGCGGCGATGTGGCGGCGCTGAACTGGACGACGCCCGAAGGCCTCGTCGTGAAGCCGCTGTACACGGCGGCCGACGTGGCCGCGCTGCCGCGCCCCGAACTGGCCGACACGCTGCCCGGATTCGCGCCGTTCATCCGCGGCCCGCAGCCCACGATGTACGCGGTGCGCCCGTGGACCATCCGCCAGTACGCGGGCTTCTCCACCGCCGAGGATTCCAACGCCTTCTACCGCAAGAGCCTGGACGCCGGCGGGCAGGGCGTGAGCGTCGCGTTCGACCTGGCCACGCACCGCGGCTACGACAGCGACCACCCGCGCGTGGTCGGCGACGTCGGCAAGGCGGGCGTGGCGATCGACTCGGTCGAGGACATGAAGATCCTGTTCGACGGCATCCCGCTCGACAAGGTCTCGGTGTCGATGACGATGAACGGCGCGGTGCTGCCGGTGCTCGCCGGCTACGTCGTCGCTGGGGAGGAGCAGGGCGTCCCGCAGGACAAGCTGAGCGGAACCATCCAGAACGACATCCTCAAGGAGTTCATGGTCCGCAACACGTACATCTATCCGCCCGAGCCCTCGATACGGATCATCGCGGACATCATCGAGCACACCGCGCGGCACATGCCGAAGTTCAACTCGATCTCGATCTCCGGCTACCACATGCAGGAGGCGGGGGCGAACCAGGCGCTGGAACTCGCGTTCACGCTGGCCGACGGCAAGGAGTACGTGAAGACCGCGATCGCGCGCGGGCTGGACGTGGACGACTTCGCGCCGCGGCTGTCGTTCTTCTGGGCGATCGGGATGAACTTCTACCTCGAGATCGCGAAGATGCGCGCCGCGCGCCTGCTGTGGTGCCGGATCATGCAGCGCTTCGGCGCGAAGAACCCCAAGAGCCTGATGCTGCGCACGCACTGCCAGACCTCGGGCTGGAGCCTCACCGAGCAGGACCCGTACAACAACGTGGTGCGCACCGCCATCGAGGCCATGGCCGCGGTGTTCGGCGGCACCCAGAGCCTGCACACGAACAGCTTCGACGAGGCGATCGCGCTGCCGACCGAGTTCTCGGCCCGCATCGCGCGCAACACGCAGCTGATCCTGCAGGAAGAGACGCACATCACCAGCGTCGTCGACCCGTGGGCGGGCAGCTACATGATGGAGACGCTCACCCAGCAGATGGCCGGGAAGGCGCAGGCCATCATCGACGAGGTCGACGCGATGGGCGGCATGGTCAAGGCGGTCGCGAGCGGCTGGGCCAAGCTGAAGATCGAGGAGAGCGCGGCGCAGAAGCAGGCGCGCGTCGACTCCGGCGCCGACGTGATCGTCGGCGTCAACAAGTACCGGCTCGCGAAGGAAGATCCGGTCGAGATCCGCGAGGTGGACAACCACAAGGTGCGCGAGCAGCAGGTGGCGCGCCTGGCGCGGATCCGCGCGACGCGCGACGGCGCCAGGGTGAAGGCGTGCCTGGCCGCGCTCACCGACGCCGCGCGTTCCGGCACCGGTAACCTGCTGGCCCTTGCCATCGAAGCCACGCGCGCCCGCGCCACCGTCGGGGAGATCAGCGATGCCCTTGAAGCCGTCTATGGCCGCCACCGCGCGGACATCCAGAAGGTGACCGGCGTGTACGCCGCCGCCTACGATTCCGCCGAGGGCTGGGAGCAGCTCAAGGCCGAGATCGCCGCGTTCGGCGAGGCCGAAGGCCGCCGCCCGCGCGTGATGATCGCCAAGCTCGGGCAGGACGGGCACGACCGCGGCTCGAAGGTCGTGGCCACCGCGTTCGCCGACCTCGGGTTCGACGTCGACATCGGCCCGCTGTTCCAGACCCCTGAAGAGTGCGCGCGCCAGGCGATCGAGAACGACGTGCACGCGGTCGGCGTGAGCACGCTGGCCGCGGGCCACAAGACGCTGGTGCCGGCGATCATCGACGAGCTGAAGAAGCAGGGCGGCGGCGACATCGTCGTGTTCGTCGGCGGCGTGGTCCCGCAGCAGGACTACGAGTTCCTGTACCAGGCCGGCGTCAAGGGCATCTTCGGCCCGGGCACGCCGATCCCGGTGAGCGCGAAGGAAGTGCTCGAGCAGATCAAGGCGTCTCGCGTCTGACGCGTCTGGCCGCAACTCGGAAGCCTTCGCCTCCATCCAACATGCTCGCCACCGACGAAGCCCTGCTGCACGAGTTGCTCGAAGGGACGGGGCCGCGCCAGCGCCGCGCGCTGGCCAGGACCATCACTCTGCTGGAGAGCAAGCGGGCCGACCACCGGGCGCGCGCCGACGAACTGCTGAACGCCCTGCTGCCCGCGAGCGGCAAGTCGCTGCGCATCGGCCTGTCCGGCGTGCCTGGCGTCGGCAAGAGCACCTTCATCGAGGTGCTGGGTTTGCATCTCATCGAGCGCGGCCACCGTGTAGCCGTCCTGGCGGTCGACCCGTCGTCGAGCGTCAGCGGCGGTTCGATCCTCGGCGACAAGACGCGCATGGAGCAGCTGTCGGTGAACGAGGACGCCTTCATCCGGCCCAGCCCGGCCTCGGGAACGCTCGGCGGCGTCGCCGAGAAGACGCGCGAGGCGCTGCGCGTGTGCGAGGCCGCGGGCTACGACGTCGTCATCGTCGAGACGGTGGGCGTGGGCCAGAGCGAGGTCGCGGTGGCCGGGATGACCGACGTCTTCGTGGTCCTGCAGCTGCCCAACGCCGGCGACGACCTGCAGGCCATCAAGAAAGGCGTGATGGAGCTGGCGGACCTCGTCGTCATCAACAAGGCCGACCTCGACGACGCGGCGGCCATGCGCGCGCGCGCGCAGATCACGAGTGCGCTGCGCCTGTTCGGACCGCACGCGCACGCGGCGGCCCAGGTGCTGCAGCTCTCCGCGCTGAAGGCCACCGGCCTCGCCGAGTTCTGGGCCGCTGTCACGGGCTTCGTCGAACGGCAGAAGGCGCGCGGGCGCTTCGAGCAGCGCCGCCACGAACAGGACGAGGCGTGGATGTGGCAGCTGATCGAGGCCGGGCTGACGCAGCGCTTCCGCCGGCATCCCGCCGTGCGCGCGGCGCTGGCCGGTTTCTCGGAGGACGTCCGGGCCGGCCGCATGGCCGCCTCGGTGGCGGCGCGGCGGCTGCTCGAGCTCGCGCGCGAAGATCCGTCTCAATGATTCCCCGCTGGAAGACCCAGGAGACCTAGACCATGCACAACATCATCGAAGCGCTGGAGGCCAAGCGCGAAGCGGCGCGCCTCGGCGGCGGCCGCAAGCGCATCGATGCCCAGCACGCCAAGGGCAAGCTGACCGCGCGCGAACGCCTCGAACTGCTGCTCGACGAGGGCTCGTTCGAGGAGTGGGACATGTTCGTCGAGCACCGCTGCGCGGACTTCGGGATGGGCGACAACAAGGTTCCCGGCGACGGCGTCGTCACCGGCTACGGGATGATCAACGGACGCCTGGTGTTCGTCTTCAGCCAGGACTTCACCGTCTTCGGCGGCGCGCTGTCCGAGGCGCACGCCGAGAAGATCTGCAAGGTGATGGACCAGGCGATGAAGGTCGGCGCGCCGGTGATCGGCCTGAACGACTCCGGCGGCGCGCGCATCCAGGAAGGCGTGGCCTCGCTCGGCGGCTACGCCGAGGTGTTCCAGCGCAACGTGATGGCGTCGGGCGTGATCCCGCAGATCAGCCTGATCATGGGCCCGTGCGCCGGCGGCGCGGTCTACTCGCCGGCGATGACCGACTTCATCTTCATGGTGAAGGACAGCTCCTACATGTTCGTCACCGGCCCGGAGGTCGTGAAGACCGTGACGCACGAGGAGGTGACGGCCGAGGAACTGGGCGGCGCGATCGCCCACAGCACGAAGAGCGGCGTGGCCGACCTCGCGTTCGAGAACGACGTCGAGGCGATCGTGATGCTGCGCAGGTTCTTCAACTACCTGCCGCTCAACAACAAGGAGAAGCCGCCGGTTCGCCTGGGCGGCGATCACCGCGACCGGCTCGACATGAGCCTGGACACGCTGGTGCCCGACAACCCGAACAAGGCGTACGACATCAAGGAGCTGATCCACAAGGTGGTCGACGACGGCGACTTCTTCGAGCTGCAGCCGGACAACGCGAAGAACATCGTGACCGGCTTCGCGCGCATGGAGGGCGCGTCGATCGGCATCGTGGCCAACAACCCGATGGTGCTGGCCGGCTGCCTCGACATCAAGAGCAGCATCAAGGCCGCGCGCTTCGTGCGCTTCTGCGACGCGTTCAACATCCCGGTCGTCACGTTCGTCGACGTGCCGGGCTTCATGCCGGGCACCGCGCAGGAGTACGGCGGCATCATCAAGCACGGCGCCAAGCTGCTCTACGCCTATGCCGAGTGCACGGTGCCGAAGATCACGGTCATCACGCGCAAGGCCTACGGCGGCGCGTACGACGTCATGAGCTCCAAGCACCTGCGCGGCGACGTGAACTTCGCGTGGCCCAACGCCGAGATCGCGGTGATGGGCGCCAAGGGCGCGGTGGAGATCATCTTCCGCGAGGACAAGAGCGACCCGGCCAAGCTGGCGGCGCGCGAGGCGGAATACAAGGAGCGCTTCGCCAACCCGTTCGTCGCCGGCGCGCGCGGCTACATCGACGACGTGATCCAGCCGCACGAAACGCGCCGCCGCATCTGCCGCTCGCTGGCGATGCTGAAGGACAAGAAGCTCGAGAACCCGTGGCGCAAGCACGGCAACATCCCCCTGTGATCGGATCGAGGAGACGCCAGTCATGTTCAAGAAGATCCTGATCGCGAACCGCGGCGAGATCGCGTGCCGGGTGATCAAGACCGCGCGGAAGATGGGCATCGCGACCGTCGCGGTGTACTCGGAGGCCGACGCCGACGCGCTGCACGTGTCACTGGCCGACGAGGCGGTCCTGCTCGGCCCGGCGCCCAGCCGCGAGAGCTACCTCGTCGCCGACAAGATCATCGCGGCCTGCAAGGCGACCGGCGCCGAAGCCGTGCACCCGGGCTACGGCTTCCTGTCGGAGAACGAGGCGTTCGCGCGACGCGTCGAGGAGGAGGGCATCACCTTCATCGGTCCCAAGCACTACAGCATCGCGGCGATGGGCGACAAGATCGCGTCGAAGAAGCTGGCCAACGAGGCGAAGGTCAGCACCATCCCGGGCTGGAACGACGCCATCGACTCGGCCGAGCGCGCCGTGGAGATCGCGCGCGGCATCGGCTACCCGGTGATGATCAAGGCCAGCGCCGGCGGCGGGGGCAAGGGCCTGCGCGTGGCCTGGAACGACAAGGACGCCTTCGAAGGCTTCACCTCCTGCCGCAACGAGGCGAAGGCGAGCTTCGGCGACGACCGCGTATTCATCGAGAAGTACATCGAGGAGCCGCGGCACATCGAGATCCAGGTGCTCGGCGACGCGCACGGCAACGTGGTCTACCTCAACGAGCGCGAGTGCAGCCTGCAGCGCCGCCACCAGAAGGTGATCGAGGAGGCGCCGTCGCCGTTCATCAGCGATGCCACGCGCAAGGCGATGGGCGAGCAGGCCGTGGCGCTGGCCAAGGCGGTGCGGTACCAGAGCGCCGGCACGGTCGAGTTCGTGGTCGGCAAGGACCAGAGCTTCTACTTCCTCGAGATGAACACGCGGCTGCAGGTCGAGCACCCGGTCACCGAGTGCATCACCGGCGTCGACCTCGTCGAGCAGATGATCCGTGTGGCCGCCGGCGAGAAGCTGCCGTTCACGCAGGCCGAGATCCCGCGCCACGGCTGGGCCATGGAGTGCCGCATCAACGCGGAGGATCCGTTCCGCAACTTCCTGCCGTCGACCGGGCGCCTGGTGCGCTACCTGCCGCCGCCGGTGACCATGGAGGCGGCGCAGCCGGTGCCGGAGGGCGGCGGCGTGCGCGTCGACACCGGCGTGTACGAGGGCGGCGAGATCCCGATGTACTACGACTCGATGATCGCCAAGCTCGTCGTGCACGGCTTCGACCGCGACGACGCGATCCGCCGCATGCGCGAGGCGCTCAACGGCTTCGTGATCCGCGGCGTGTCGAGCAACATCCCGTTCCAGGCCGCGCTGCTGGCGCACCCGAAGTTCGTCGCCGGCGACTTCAACACCGGCTTCATCGCCGAGCACTACGGCAAGGGCTTCCGCGCGCAGGACGTGCCGCACGACGACCCGGACTTCCTCGTCGCGCTGGCCGCGGCCGCCTACCGGCGCTATCGCGAGCGTGCCGGCCGCATCACCGGGCAGCTTCCCGGCTACGAGATCAAGATCGGCGAGGAGTTCGTCGCGATCGTCAAGGGCGAGGCCGGCATGCACGATTACGTGCCGGTGCGCATCCAGGCCGACGCCGCGATCACGGTTGAACTGCGCGGCAAGACCTACGCGATCACGCAGGACTGGACCTTCAGCGGCATCCGCGCCGGCGGCAGCTGCAACGGCCGGCCGTTCACCGCGCAGATCGAGCGGACCGGGATGTGGACGCACGTCGCGCACAACGGCCGCCGCATCGACGCGATGGTGCTGTCCGCGCGCGCGGCCGACCTGCTGCGCGTGATGCTCTTCAAGGCGCCGGCCGACATGAGCAAGTTCCTGCTGTCGCCGATGCCTGGCATGCTGGTCGATGTCGCGGTGCAACCGGGGCAGAAGGTGCTGGCCGGCGAGCGGCTCGCCGTGATCGAGGCGATGAAGATGGAGAACGTCCTCTTCGCCACGCAGGACGGCGTCGTCGAGGAGATGCTCGCGAACAAGGGTGAGAGCCTGGCCGTGGACCAGCCGATCCTGAGGTTCGCGTGATGAGCGCGCGGCCGTTCCGGATCCTCGGCATCCAGCAGGTCGCCATCGGCGGGCCGGACAAGCAGCGGCTGAAGGCGCTATGGGTCGATCTGTTCGGCCTCACCGTGAAGAGCAGCTTCGTCAGCGAGCGCGAGAACGTCGACGAGGACATCTGCGCGCTCGGCGAAGGCCCGCACGCGGTCGAGGTCGACCTGATGCAGCCGCTGGATCCGGACAGGAAGCCCGCAGTGCACGCCACGCCGCTCAACCACATCGGCCTGTGGGTCGACGACCTGCCGGTCGCCGTGGCCTGGCTCGAGCGGCAGGGCCTGCGCTTCGCGCCGGGCGGCATCCGCAAGGGCGCGGCGGGACACGACATCTGCTTCGTCCACCCGAAGGGCAACGAGCAGTTCCCGGTCGGCGGCGAAGGCGTGCTGATCGAACTCGTGCAGGCGCCGCCGGAGGTGATCGCGGCGCTGGGCTGAGCCGCGACCGGACGTCCGCGCGCAACGACGAGGAAAGGCGAACCATGACGAGCGAAGTGCTGCCCGAACTGCTGGAGGCCGTCCGCCGCTTCGTCGACAAGCGGCTCGTTCCGCTCGAAGCGCAGGTCGACGAGACCGACGAGGTCCCGGCCGACGTCGTCGACGACATGAAGGCGCTCGGGCTCTTCGGCCTGTCGATTCCCGAGGAGTACGGCGGGCTCGGACTCGGCATGGAGGACGAGGCGCGCGTCGCGATGGAGTTCGGCCGCACCTCGCCGGCGTTCCGCTCGGTGTTCGGCAGCACCGTCGGCATCGGCAGCCAGGGCATCGTGATGGACGGCACCGAGGCGCAGAAGCGCGCGTACCTGCCGCGGCTCGCGAGCGGTGAGCTGATCTCATCCTTCTGCCTCACCGAGCCCGAGGCGGGTTCCGACGCGGCTTCGCTGCGCACCCGCGCCCGCCGCGACGGCGACGCCTACGTGCTCGACGGCACCAAGCGCTACATCACGAACGCGGACAAGGCGGACGTCTTCACGGTGATGGCGCGCACGGCCGACACCGCGCGGCCCGCGGACGGCATCACGGCGTTCATCGTCGACGCCGACACGCCGGGACTGAAGATCGGCCGCCCCGAGCGCAAGATGGGGCAGCGCGGCGCGCACGTCTGCGACGTCGTGTTCGACGGCTGCCGGGTCCCGGCGGACCGGGTGATCGGCGGCAGCAAGGGCGAGGGCCGCGGCTTTCGCACCGCGATGAAGGTGATCGACCGCGGGCGGCTGCACATCGCCGCGGTCTGCGTCGGCACGGCCGGGCGGCTGGTGCAGGAAATGCGCCGCTACGCGCTGGAGCGGCGGCAGTTCGGCAAGCCGATCGCGGACTTCCAGCTGGTGCAGGCGATGATCGCCGACAGCGAGACCGAACGCTGCGCCGCGCGCGCGCTGGTGCTCGAGGCGGCGCGCCAGCGGGACACGGGCGCCGGCGTCACCAAGGAGGCGTCGATGGCGAAGTACTTCGCGTCCGAGGTGGTCGGCCGCGTGGCCGATCGCGCGGTGCAGGTGTTCGGCGGCGCGGGCTACATCGCCGACTACGGCATCGAGCGGTTCTACCGCGACGTGCGGCTGTTCCGCCTGTACGAAGGCACGTCGCAGATCCAGCAGCTGGTGATCGCGCGCGAAGTCCTGAAGGACCGGGACGCCTGAGCGGCGCCATGGCTCCGAAGCCGTACACGCCCGACACACCCGGGCCCCTCGGCGGCGTGCGAGTGGTCGACCTGTCCCGCCTCGTCGCCGGCAACATGCTGACGTCGATCCTCGGCGACTTCGGCGCGGATGTGATCAAGGTCGAGCGCGAGGGATCGGGCGACGACCTGCGCAGCTGGCGCGAGCAGGGTCACTCGATCTACTGGAAGGTCTACGGCCGCAACAAGCGCTCGATGGTGCTCGACATCCGCGCCGACCCGGGGCGCGCGACGCTGCTGAAGCTGGTGAGGCACTCGCAGGTGCTCGTCGAGAACTTCGTTCCCGGCGGGCTGGAGAAGATGGGGCTGGGCCCCGACGTGCTGCTGGCCGCCAATCCGGCGCTCGTGATCGCGCGCGTGTCCGGCTGGGGCCAGACCGGGCCGTACAGCCACAAGCCGGGCTTCGGCACGCTGGTCGAAGCGATGTCCGGCTTCGCCTACCTGAACGGATTCGCCGATCGCCCGCCGTTGTTGCCGCCGCTGGCGCTGGCCGACATGATCGCGGGCGTGTACGGCGCAACCGGCGTGCTCACCGCGCTGCGCGTCGCCGAGCGGGAAGGGCGCGGCCAGGTGGTCGACCTGTCGCTGTTCGAGCCGATCTTCGCGGTGATCGCCTCGGAGGCCGCCAAGTGCCGGATCAACGGCGTGCCGACGATGCGGGCGGGCAACCAGTCCACGCACACGGCGCCGCGCAACGTTTACGAGTGCAGCGACGGCGGCTTCGTCGCGATGTCGGGCTCGATGCAGTCGATGGCGATGCGCATCCTCGACACCATCGGCCGGCCGGAGCTGAAGACCGATCCGCGCTTCGCCACGAACGACGCGCGCGTGCGCCACCGCGACGAGCTCGACGCGATCATCGGCGGCTTCGTCCGGCAGCCGCACGCAGGCCGACGCGCTGGCACTCTTCGACGCGGCCGGAGTCACGGTCGGCCCGGTGTGCTCGGTGGCCGACCTGCTGGACCATCCCTACGTGCGCGGCCGCGAGGCGATCGTCGAGATGCAGGACGACGAGCTCGGCAGCCTGCCGATGCACAACGTCGTGCCGCGGCTGTCGGCCACGCCCGGCGGGATGCGGCGTCCGGCGCCGGCGCTCGGCGAGCACACCGCGGAGATCCTGGCGGAACTCGCGGCGCTGGGTTGAATCGGCGCGCGCAAAACGCAAGGGCTGCGCTCCCCGGCGGTCAGTCCGCGCGGGGCGGCGCCCGGTTTCGTTCCGGGTGCTCGGCCTCGAAACGCGCCTCGGCCTTCTGCAGATGGCGGATCAGGACGTGGGAGATGAGGTTGATGCCGACCCCCGCGAACAGCGCCGGAAGCAGGAAGAGGGCAAGCCTCAGTTCAGACAGGAACACCGCGTCGTCGACGAGCGACGGGCTCTCCCTGGCCATGGACGCCAGCCGGTTGAGCAGGTAGAGGTCGATGCCGGCGATGACGACCAGCACCAGCGCGAGCATGAGCACGGTCACGGTGGACACGGAGCGTGTCCGCAGCAGCATCACGTAGATGAAGACCGGCGCGACGAAGGAGAACAGCACCAGCAGCCAGAACGTCGCCTCGATGAAGACGGTCTGGCTCATGTCGAAACCGCCCCGATCACTCAATGCCGGGCGTGGACTCGCCGATCTTCACTGCGCCGCGAAGCAGTAGAACAGCGCGTCCCCGCCCGTGCTGCGCACGCTCTCAGGATCGCAGCCGACGGTCGGGTGCGAGGAGTTCCACGAAATGCCCCACCATAGGGCACGGGACCGCGCAGCCGATCACGGCGGCGGAAGCGGCGGCGAGGAGGCGTGTCCGGCGGGTCATTGATGTCTCCGTGGCCAACGAGCGATGAGTTCGAGCAAGGATAGCGTCCTGAGGAGGAAGCCGAGAGTAGAGAAGCGGCGGGTCACATCGAGATCGAGCCTTCACGGAAGTCGGTCCGGTCGAGCCACACGTTGACCAGCACCGGCCGCCCGCCGCGCGCGACCTCGCGCGCCATCTGCAGCACCGCCGGGACGTCGCCCATCTTCCTGATCTCCAGGCCGACGCCGCCGAAACCCTCGATCACCGCGTGGTACGCGCTGCGCGCCAGCACCGTGCCGACGTCGTCGTTCAGCATCTTCACCTGCTCGCGCGCGATCTGCGACCAGCTGGCGTCGTTGCCGACCACCGCGATCACCGGCACGCCGTGCCGCACGAACGTGTCGAACTCCACCAGCCCGTAGCCGCTCGCGCCGTCGCCCCAGACCAGCCAGACCTCGTCGTTCGGTCGCACCAGTTGCGCGCCGAGCGCGAAGCCGGCGCCGACGCCGAGCGTGCCGAAGGCGCCGGGGTCGAGCCACGCGAGCGGGCCGCGCGGGCGCAGGATGTAGGACGCGGTCGCGACGAAGTCGCCGCCGTCGGCGACGAACACCGACGCGCTGCCCGCCGCGCGGTCGAGTGCGCGGAAGAACGCGATCGGATTGACGTGCTCCGCCGGCGCCGCAGCCTGCGCGTCGATCTCGCGCTCGCGCGCGTCGTCGCGCGCGCGCAGCGTTGCCAGCCAGTCGGCGCGCCCGACGCGCTCGCCGGCACGCTCGGCGATCGCCATCAGCGTGAGGCCCGCATCGCCGATTGCCGCGATCGTCGGCCGGCGGTTCATGCGGGCATCGGCCGCGCTGCGGTTGGCGGCGATCAGCGTGGCCGAGCGCCGCACGTGCTTGCCGTAGTCGAGCCGGAAATCGCACGGCACGCCGGCGAGCAGCACGCAGTCCGCTTCGCGCAGCGCGTTGCGCCGGGCGTGGCGCATCTGCAGCGGATGACCGGGCCCGAGCAGTCCGCGCGCCATGCCGGACAGGTAGACCGGGATCTGCAGCCGGGTGACGGCCTCGGCGATGGCCGCGGCCTGGTTGGCGAGCAGCAAGGCCTGGCTGCCGATCACCATCAAAGGCCGCTCGGCCCGTGCGAGCGCCTCTGCGGCGCGCGCGATCGACCCGTCGTCGGCCCGAGGCGGGTCCAATGGCACGATGGACGGCGCCGCGGCGTCCGCGGCGCCTGCGAACATCTTCGCGGCGTGCCGGTTCAGGTACCAGCGCAGCAGCCGGTCGCCCACCGCCGTGCCCTTGCCGGCCGCGTCGGCGTACCACTGGCGGATCAGCGCCTCGTCGTACAGCAGGTCGACCGGGCACTCGACGAAGACCGGGCCCGGCACGCCGCGCATCGCGTGGCGCAGGCCTTCCGCGACCGCGGGCCCGAGGTCGCGCACCTTGCGCACGCGCGCCACGTGCTTGACGTGCGGCGCGATCAGCGACCGCTGGTCGATGTCCTGCAGCGCGCCGCGCCCCTGCAGCGCGGTCGGCGCCGCGCCGCCGATCAGCAGCACCGGGCTCTGCGCGAGCTGCGCGTTCTTCAGCGCGGTGATCGTGTTCGTCAGGCCGGGGCCGGCGGTCACGGCCGCGACACCGGGGCGGCCCGTCAGCCGCGCCACCGCGTCGGCCGCGAACACGGCCGTCGCTTCGTGGCGGGTGTCGACGATGCGGATGCCGCGCGCCCGCGCCGCCGCGAGGATCGGCGAGATGTGGCCGCCGCACAGCGTGAAGACGAAGGGCACGCCGTGCGCGTGCAGGACGTCGGCGACGTGATCGCCGCCGTGCCGCGCGGGGAGAGGTGGTCGATCCATGCGCCTCTCAGTGCCAGTGGACGCGGCGTCCGGTGCCGTACCAGCGCTCGACGTGCGGCTCCATCGCCTTCTCGATGCGCGCCCGTCGCACCTTCATCGTCGGCGTGAGGAACCCGTTCTCGATCGACCACGGCTCGCGCGCGACGACGATCATGTGCAGCTGCTCGTGGTCGGCGACCTTGGCGTTGACCGACTCCAGCAGCGCGTGCATCTCCTTCTCGACCTGTTCGCGCAACTCGGCCTCGTTCATGCGCGGGCGCAGGTGCTCGGCGAGGATCACCATCGCGTGCGCCGCGGGCTGCCCGACGCCCGACACCAGCGACAGCTCGACCATCGGGTGCGCGTTGATGAGGTTCTCGATCGGCGCCGGCGCGACGTACTTGCCCTTGGCCGTCTTGAAGAGTTCCTTCGCGCGCCCGGTCAGCTTCAGCAGGCCCTCCGGCGTGCGCTCGCCCAGGTCGCCGGTGCGGAAGAAGCCGTCCTCCGTGAAGGACTCGGCCGTGAGCTCGGGCTGCTTGTAGTAGCCGATGCACTGGCCCGGGGACTTGATCAGGACCTCGCCCTCGGGGCTGAGCTTCACCTGCACGCCGGCCATCGGCACGCCGACGTACCCTGGGGCGTTGTGCGCCTCGTTCGACACGTGCGAATACGAGCTGTCCTCGGTCATGCCGTAGCCTTCGTACAGCGGCAGGCCGATCTTCCGGTACCACTCGATGAGCGCGGGCGGGATCGGCGCCGAGCCGCTGCCCGCCAGCTTCACGTGGCCCAGCCCGAGCCCGTTGCGTATCTTCTTCGCGACGATCTTGCCGAGGATCGGGATGCCCAGCAGCCGGTCGAGCTTGGCCGGCGGCATCTTCGCGAACACGCCCTGCTGGAACTTGAGCCACAGCCGCGGCACCGACAGGAACAGCGTCGGCTGCGTGCGCTGCAGGTCCTGCAGGAAGGTGTCGAGCGACTCCGCGAAGAACAGGTGCAGGCGTCCGTCGACCAGCGACGAGGCTTCGGCCCAGGTGCGCTCGAAGCTGTGGGCAAGCGGCAGGTAGGACAGCATCCGGTTCTCGGTGCCGACGCGCTCCTTCACCATGGCGGCGGTGCCTTCGCCGGCGCGGGTGAAGGCGCCGAACGTGATCATCACGCCCTTGGGCGTGCCAGTCGAACCCGACGTGTAGATCAGCATCGCGAGGTCATCCCCGGCGCGTGCCGGGCGGCCCGCCAGCGGCGGGGTGCGCGCCACGATCGCGTCCCAGGTGTCGAAGTCGTTCTTCGGCGCGAGCGGAAAGGCAACACAGGGCATCCCCGCCGGCACGCCGCCCTTCTGGTGCTCCCAGGTGTCGAGCTTGCCGACGAACAGCAGGCTCGCCTCGCTGTGCGTCAGCACGTAGTTGATCGTCTCGGCGGTCTCGGTGGGAAAGATGGCGACCGTGGTGTAGCCGGCCATCCAGATCGCGACCTCGGCCATGATGAAGTGGGCGCAGTTCTTCGACAGGATCGCGATCCGCGCGCCGGGCGGGTAGCCGCGGCCCTTCAGGTACGCCGCCACGCGGCGCGACTCGTCGACCACCTGGCCCCACGTGTAGTCGACCACCTTGTTGTTGCCGACCGGCTGCGTCATGTAGACGCGGTCGCGCATGTTCTCCTCGTGGTCGAGGACGTAATCCAGCATCAGCTTGTTCGCTGCCATGTCTCCTCCATCAGTGAATAGTGGTCTGTCGCCGCGGGGTTCAGGCTGCAACGAGGCGCAGGCGCGGGCACGTTGTATCGGCGGTGCGCTCCTGCACTCGCGTCCGGGCAGGAGCGCGGCGAGGGGGCTCGGCGCCGACTGCCACCGCGGCGAGTCGCCGCGGCGGGGGTGCCCGGAATGGCGTCCATAGCCTCAGAGTCGAGAAATTACTTGAGATCCAATAAATCGATATATATCAGTTACGTGAATTGACTTGTTCGATTTTTGTCTCATGTTCGGGATTCCCGCCCTGCCGCGAGCAGACGCTTGATCTCTTCCTCGCCGTACAGCCGCCGGTCCTTCACCCGCAGGCTGTCGGACCACTCCCGCGCGAAGTCTCGCTGCAGCCAGGCGTTGAGCGCGGCCGTCGCGAGCATCGCCAGCAGGGCGCCCAGGCTCGCCAGCGCCATGTCCTTGTGCGCGTCCCAGATGTCGCCCTGCGTGCCGAGGAAGGTCGCGCCCAGCTCGCCGCCGAAGACTTCGGCAGCGCCCCATTCGATCAGTTCGTAGAGCGCCGATGTCGACATCGTGAGGTCGAGCGGCAGGAAGTAGCCCCAGAACCCCTTGACCGAGGCCACGCGGAGCAACAACTCGCGCACCGGATACGCGAGCATCAAGCCATAGCAAAGGTGAACGACGCGATCGAAGTTGTTGCGCTCCCAGCCGAGCAGGGCATTCAGCGAGTTGCCGGTCAGGCGGCGCCACCACTCGTCATAGGGCACCAGCGAGTACGTGAAGTGCGCGCCGACCGTGTGCAGGCACAGGAACAGGAAGATGAGCGTGTACGAGACGCGCGACAGCGGAAACCGCCGCCAGGATGCGGCGAGCGCCACGACGAAGACGACGAGCAGAGCGTTTTCGAGAGCCCAGTCGTGCCGGCTGACCGGCGCGATGGCGAGGGCGGCCCAGAGTCCGCCCAGCAGCGATGCGAGGATCGCGACGTACAGGCCGTGGCGCATGTTCGCGTGAGTCTTCCGCTTCCCTTGACGGAACACGCGGTCGCCGGAGGCCGCTAACCGTCGCGTTCGCCCTCGGCGGGTTCGGGCACGTGCGGCGCGGCCTTCGCATCCTGCCGATGCGCACGCTCCAGCGCTTCCTTGTGCTCCGCCGCCCGGCGCGTGTGGATCGCGTCGCTCATCGCGGCCGCGAGGATGCCGGCCGGCATGGCGATCAGGCCGACGCCGGTCACCGCCGTGATGCCGCCGAGGATCCGGCCTGGCGTCGTCAACGGGACGGCATCGCCGTAGCCCACCGTAGTGAGCGTCGCGATCGCCCACCACATCGCGCGCGGAATGCTGCCGAAGACCTCGGGCTGCGTGTGGCCCTCGACGATGTACATCAGCGTCGACGCGAGCACGAGGATGAAGAGGGCCACGCCGAAACTGATCATGAGCTCGTAGCGGCGCGCATGCACCGCGTGCGACAGCGCCCGCGTGGCGATGGTGAAGCGGCCGAGCTTGGCCAGGCGCAGCACGCGCACCACCCGCAGGATGCGGATGACGTAGGCCTCGGCGCCGATCACGTGCAGGAAGAGCGGCGTGACGGCGAGCAGGTCGAGCAGGGCGGACGGCGTCAGCGCGTAGCGCAGGCGTCCCCTGAGCCCGTCGCTGTAGCGCGGGTCCTCGGCCGCGACCCACATCCGGGCGACGTATTCGGCCAGGAACACGAGGCCGAACAGGATCTCGACCGCGTGGAACAGGATCGGATGGCTGTCGTGGATCGCGGGCTCGCTTTCCACGACGACGAACGCCACCGACACCAGGATCGCCACGACGATGAACCGGTTGAGCGCGGACAGTCCGGCTTCCCGGTGGCTGGGCTCCAGTTCGTGGAACAGGCGTCGACGGAGATCGCTCATGCGGTTTGGCGGGTAAGCCTCAGGGCGCCGACCTCGAAGCCACCCGTCCCTGCGGCTTCGGCGCGGACTCGGCGGCCTTGTCTACCCAGCCGCCGCCCATCGCCTGGTAGACGTTGACCAGCTGCGCGTAGCGGCTGGCCTGCAGGCCGACAGTGGCGAGCTCCGCCGCGAACAGTTCATTCTCCGCCACCAGCACGTCCAGGTAGCCCGCCACGCCCGCGTCGAAGCGCCGGTTCGCCAGGCGCGCGAACTCGCGCAGCGCCACCACGCGCTCGCTCTGCACGGTGAACTCCTCCAGCCGCTTCTGCGATCCGGTGAGCGCGTCGTTGGTCTCGCGGAAGGCGTTCAGCACCGTCTGCTGGTAGAAGGCGAGCGCCGCTCGCTCCCCGGCTTCGGCCGAGAACACCTGACCTTCGATGGCGCCGAAGGTGAAGATGGGGCCGGCCAGGCTCGCGCCGATCAGGCCCGCGGCAGCCGGACCGCTGAACAGGCTGCCGAAGGCCGTGCTAGTGCTGGCCAGGGCCGCGGTGAGCGACAGGTTCGGGTAGTAGAGCGCGCGCGCCGCGCCGATGTTGGCGTTGGCCGCGACCAGGTTCTGCTCAGCCTGCAGGATGTCGGGCCGTCGCTGCAGCACAGTGGCCGGCAGGTCGCCCGGAATCGAAGGCGCCGCCAGCTGGTCGATCGTCTTGCCGCGCGCAATCGGCCCCGGATTGCGCCCGAGCAGGATCGAGATCAGGTTCTCCTGCGCCGCGATCGCCTGCTCGAAGGCGGGGATCGCCGCGCGTGCCTGCTGCAGCTGCGAGCGGATCTGCGTCACCTCAGTCATGCCGACGAGTCCGGCCTTGAAACGACGCTCGAAGATCCGCAACGTGCCTTCGAAGTTGCGCGTCGTGGCCTGCGCGATCTCGAGCTGGCGATCGAGCGAGCGCAGCACGATGTAGCTGGTCGCCACGCCTGACACCACCGTCAGCACCACGCCGCGCTGGCCTTGCTCGCTGGCATAGACCTGCGCCTGTGCCGCCTCGGTCTGGCGGCGCACCCGGCCGAACAGGTCGACCTGCCACGCGGCTCCCATCGACACCTGGTAGAGGGAGAAATACGGGTTGGCGCCGGGCGGCAGCGGCGGCTGGCCCACGGCGCTGGCGCGCGCCCGGCTGGCGTCGGCGCCGTAGCCGATCTGCGGATAGAGCTGCGAGCCGGTGGCCGTGAGCGCGCCGATGAACTGGTCGACGCGGGCCGCGGCAATGCGCAGATCGCGGTTGTTGCGCAGCGCGGTGTCCACCAGTTCGTCGAGCACCGGGTCGCCGAACTGCTTCCACCACTCGACGTTGGCCACGTCGGCCGCCTTGGGATAGTCGATGCGCCAGGCCGCCGGAGTCTCCACCGTCGGACGCACGTAGTTCGGTCCCACCG
>CAWEQS010000013.1:0-40873 GCA_963811265.1 uncultured beta proteobacterium | reverse complement strand
AACCCATGCGCATCGAACCCTGGACGCCCGAAGCGGCGCCGCGCAACGAGGAACTCGTGAAGTCGATCGAGGCACGCCGCGGCGGCGCGCTGATCAACCTGGATCGCATGCTGCTGTGGAGCGAGCCGCTCGCGCGCGGCTGGAACGGCTACCTGCGTGCGCTGCGCCAGGAGATCTCGCTCGCGCCGTTCCTGCGCGAGCTGGCGATCTGCGTCGTCGCGCGCCTGACCGGCGCGCAGTACGAGTATCACCACCATGCGCCCGAGCTGAAGAAGGCCGGCGCCACCGACGCGCAGCTGGCGATCCTCGACGATCCGGACGCCGCCGCGACGAGCCCGCTGTACGACGACCTGCAGCGCGCCGTGATCCGCTTCGCGATTGCGAGCACGCGCCACGTGCAGATTCCGGACGCGCTGTTCGACGAACTGAAGCGCCGGCTGTCGCCGACCGAACTGGTGGAACTGGTGGCATCGACCGCCGCCTACAACATGGTCGCGCGGTTCCTGGTGGCGCTCGACGTGACGCCCGAAACCTGATCGGCACCCGAGCCGGGATCGAACGAGACACCGAGGAGAGGCGATGAAGCTGCTGCGGTATGGACCGGCCGGACGCGAGCGGCCCGGCATGCTCGACGCGCAGGGACGGCTGCGCGACCTGTCGGGAGTGATCGCGCACGTGACCAGCGAGCACCTGTCGGACGCCGCGCTGGCACGGCTGAAGAAGCTCGACCCGGCGTCGCTGCCGCTGGTGCGCGGCACTCCGCGGCTCGGCGTGCCGTACCTCGGCATCAGCAAGCTGGTGGCGATCGGACTGAACTACGCCGACCACGCCGCCGAGGCGGGCCTGGCCGCGCCGTCCGAGCCGATCGTGTTCCTGAAGGCGACGACGTGCATCACGGGCCCGGGCGACGACCTGGTCATTCCGCGCGGCTCGACCAAGACCGACTGGGAGGTCGAGCTGGGCGTCGTGATCGGCACGAAGGCGCAGTACGTGCCGGAGGAAAGAGCGCTCGATCACGTGGCCGGCTACTGCGTCGTCAACGACGTGTCGGAGCGCAACTTCCAGCTCGAGCGCGGCGGCCAGTGGGACCGCGGCAAGGGCTGCGACACCTTCGGCCCGATCGGACCGTGGCTCGTCACGCGCGACGAAGTGCCCGATCCGCAGGCGCTCGACCTCTGGCTCGACGTCAACGGCGAGCCGATGCAGCGGGGCAACACGCGCACGATGATCTTCGGCGTGGCGCACCTCGTCAGCTACGTCAGCCAGTTCATGACGCTGCTGCCGGGCGACATCATCGTCACGGGAACGCCGCCGGGCGTCGGCATGGGCCGCAAGCCGCCGCGGTACCTGAAGCCGGGCGACGTCGTCACGCTCGGCGTGGCGGGCCTGGGCGAGCAGCGGCAGCGCGTGCGCGCGCACGGCTGACGCCGCAACCGGGGATCAGAGCGCGTCGGCGACGAGTTCCGCGATGTCGCGCGCGGGGACCTTGTCGTTCACCTGCGCGAGGCCGTCGCCGACCATCACCGCGCAGTAGGGGCACGCGGTCGCCACGGTCGCCGGCGCCATCTCCATCGCCTGCTCGGCGCGCAGCACGTTGATGCGCGTGCCGGTCGTTTCCTCCAGCCACATGCGGCCGCCGCCGGCGCCGCAGCACATCGCCTTGTCGCGCGAAAGCTCGAACTCGAGCGGGCCGTCCTTCGACACCGCGTACAGGATGCGCCGCGGCGCGTCGTATTCCTTGTTGTGGCGCCCGAGGTAGCACGGCTCGTGGTAGATCACGCGCTCGTGCGTCGGCTTCACCTTCAGCCGCCCCGACGTGATCCACGCGTCGATCGCCTGGGTGTGGTGCACGACGTCGTAGTGACCGCCGAACTCGCCGAACTCGTTCTTCAGCGCGTTGAACGCGTGCGGATCAGTCGTGACGATGCGCTTCGCGCCGACGCCGGTCGAGCTTGTCGACCAGCGCACCGGCCAGCCCCTGGAAGACCATCTCGTTGCCGAGCCGGCGCACGCACTCGCCGGTCGAGCCTTCGCCCTTGCCGAGGATGCCGATCTTCACTCCGGCGGCCTGCGCGACCTTGACGAACGCGCGCGCGATCTTCTGGCCGCGCGGATCGAACGACGACGCCGAGCCGACGTAGTACAGGTAGTCGAGCGCGGCCACCTCGTCCGGCGTCGACACGACCGGCACGCCGAGCGACTTCGCCCAGTCGCCGCGCGATCCGGCGTCGAGGCCCCACGGATTGCCGGCCGACTCGTACGCCGAGAAGAGCTTGTTCAGCTCGGACGGGAACTCGCCTTCCATCATGACCTGGCGCTGCCGCAGCCGGTAGAACTTCGCGAGGTGCTCGATGCCGATCGGGCACGCGACTTCGCAGTAGCCGCAGGTGGTGCACGACCACAGCGTCTCCTCGCTGATCGGTCCGCCCACCAGCGATGGCAGCTTGTCGGCGGCGCCGGCCTTGATGCTGTCGCCGACGTCGACGAGGTGATGCTTCACCGCGTCGTTGACCCACTTCAGCGACAGCGGCTTGCCGGTGAGGAAGGTCGGGCAGGCGTCCTTGCAGCGGCCGCACTCGGTGCAGGTGAAGGCGTCGAGCCCTTCCTTCCAGGTGAGGTCGAGCGCGGTCTTCGCGCCGATCTTCAGTTTGTCCGGATCGGCGTCGTCCTCGGCGAGCGGCGCGAGGTCGACGCTGGGCACGCGGTTCAGCGGCGCGTCGCGCCCGAAGAACACGTCCGGCAGCGCGGTGACGATGTGGAAGTGTTCGCCGATCGGCAGGATCGCCAGGAACGTGAACACGGTCAGCATCTGCACCCAGTAGAACAGGTGGTAGCCCGCGTCGATGGCGGCCGGCGAGAGTCCCTGCAGGCCGGCGGCGAGCGGGCCGCCGATCCACGCCCAGGCCTGCTCGTGCGCGACGCCGGCGTCGACGGGTGCCAGCTTCGCGAAGCGGAAGGCGTCGAAGCCGAAGTCGGTCAGCATGATCAGCGTGATCAGGCCGAGCACCAGCACCGCCTCGCGGTTGGGCTCGAGGCGGCGCGGGCGGCGCACGAAGCGGCGCCAGAAGCCGAACGCCACCGCGGCCAGCACGGCGAGTTCGACGAAGTCCTTCCACGCGGTGTAGGCGGCACCGAAGGCGCCGGGAATCACGGCTTCGGGCCAGAAGCCGATCACGATGAGATGCAGCTTCCGGACCAGCAGCGTCATGAAGCCGACGAAGATCACGGCGTGCATCAGCCCGGGGCGGAAGTCGCCGGTGAGGAGCCGCGACTGGCCGATGCCCATCTTCAGCAGGCGCACCGTCCGCTCGCCGAGCCGGTCGAAACGGTTGTCCGGGGCGAGCGCGGCGACGATCGCCAGCTTGCGCCACGCCATCACGCCGAACGCGGCGAAACCGGCGACCATCAGCAACGAGATGAAGAGGGGACTCATCGTGCGCCCGGCATGCGGGAGTGAGGTGACGGCCGATTGTCCGGCCGTCACCGCGCGCGGCACTGACCCCGGTCAACCCGTCGGGGCGAAAAAAAAGCCCGCGGCGAAGGCGGGCTTCCAGAGCGAAGAAGGTCAGGTTCCAGCGTGAAGAAGGTCACGTTCCGGCGGAGATCCGGTTCTCCTTCACGATCTTCGACCAGCGCTCGACTTCCTTCTTCATGAACGCGCTGAACTCGGCCGGGCCCTGCCCGGTGATCGTCATGCCCTGCGCGCTCAGTCGCTCCGCGACCGCGGGCTCCTTCAGCGCCTTCTGGATCTCGGCGTTCAACCGGTTGACGACGTCAGGGGGCGTCTTCGCGGGAGCGATCACGCCCCAGTAGGCGAGCGCTTCGAAATTCGTGATGCCGACTTCGGCGAGCGTCGGCGTGTCGGGCAGCTGCGGGCTGCGCTTCGCGCCGGTGACGGCCATCGGCTTCACCGTGCCCGCCTTCACGTGCGGCATCACGAGGAACACCGTCCCGATGGCGAGCGGCATGTGGCCGGCGACGGTGTCGTTCATCAACGGGCCGCCGCCGCGGTACGGGACGTGGGTCCACGACCATCCGCCCTGCTTGCCCGCCTGGATCATCGCAAGGTGGCCGAGGCTGCCGGTGCCGATCGAGCCGATGTTGATGCCCTTGACGGTGCGCGCGTCGGCCAGCATGTCCTTCACGCCGCTGTACTTCGACTTGCTCGAGGCGACGAGCGCCATCGGCGACGTGCCGATCAGCGTGACGTGCGCGAGGTCCTTCAGCGTGTCGAACTGGATGTTCGGGATCAGGCTCGGGTTGGTGCCGTGCGTGTCGAACACGACGCCGAACGTGTAGCCGTCGGGCGTGGCCCTGGCGACGGCCGCGGTGCCGATCGAGCCCGACGCGCCGCCGACGTTCTCCACGACCACGCTCTGGCCGAGTTGCTTCGTCAGCTGCTGCGCGAGGATGCGCGCGACCTGGTCCACCGAGCCGCCGGGCGGGAAGACCGAGATCAGGCGAATCGGCTTGTTGGGCCATGCCTGGGCCCAGGCAGGAGCGGAGGCAAAGGTGCCGAGGGCAAGAACGCACAGCGCCGCCCGGCGAAGGAACGAGGACATCACGAGTCTCCTTGGTGATGCGGCGACTGGCGTGCCGCTGCGCGCGATGTTACCGCCCGGGTGGTCCCGCTCCGCGTTGGGGAAACTCAGTACACGGCGCCGCGCGCGTCGACCGGCCAGACGGCCTCGACGCGGTCGTTGCGCACGGCGACGATCCACTCGTGCAGGTTCACGGTGGGATCGATGTGGCCGGGAGCGAGCCGCACCTTGTCGCCCAGCGCGAGCGCGGGTCCGTCGCCGACGCGATCCAGCACCGTGTGCTCGTCCGACACGCCGCGCACCGCCCACCCCGCGAACGCCGGCTGCGCCGGTCCCGAGTCGGTCGAGAACGCCTTCAGCCCGGCGTCGAGCGTGGCGCGATCGCCGCGGGCGTCGTGCCGCCGGCTCATCACCGTGGCCAGGATGAAGAGCGACTGGTCGAACCTTGGCCAGCGCGGGTCCTGCTCGTTCTTCGCGTAGTCGGCGTCCATCAGGACGTACGAGCCCGGCTGGAGCTCGGTGTACACGCCGCTGGCGGCCTCGAAGAGGAACGTGCCGGTGCCTGCTCCCGTGACCGTGTCGCACGGCAGCCCGGCGGCGAGCAGCGCGTCGCGGGCAGCGCGGGACAGCGCGGCGGCCGACTCGATCGCGCGGCGCCGCTCCTCGACGCCGCGGCGATGCTGCGCGGATCCGAAGTACGCCTGCAGGCCGCGCAGGTTCAGGCTCGGCTGCGCGGCGACAGCGCGCGCGAGCGCAACCGCCGCGCCCGGATCGGCGACGCCCGCGCGGTCGTGGCCGACATCGAGTTCGACGTAGACGTCGAGGCGCGCCGCCGCGCGGTCGCACGCCTTGCCAAGCGGCTCGACGATCGACGCGTCGTCCACGCAGACGCCGACGCGCGCGGCGGGGAAGCGGGCGGCAAGCGCGGCCAGGTTCGCGAGCTTGCGCGCGCCGACCACCTCGTTGGTCACCAGCACGTCCCCGATTCCGGCGGCGAGGAAGGGCTCCGCTTCCGAGGTCTTCTGCACGCAGATGCCGACGGCGCCCGCGGCGACCTGGCGCTTCGCGATCTCGACGCACTTGTGGCTCTTGGCGTGCGGCCGCACGCGGACGTTGCGACCGGCGACGGCCTGCATCAGGCGGGCGATGTTGGCCTCGAACCGGTCGAGATCGACGATCAGTGCCGGCGTGTCGACGTCGGCCAGCGCGTCGCCGGCGCGCGCGGGGATCCAGCTTGTATTCATCGGGCGAGTCTAGCGACTGCGGCCGGGACGCACGCGCGCCGTAGAATCGCGTGTTTGCCGATCACACGACGACGGGACCCGAGTCCACATGAGCATCAAGAGCGACAAATGGATCCGCCGCATGGCGGAGAAGGGCATGATCGAGCCGTTCGAGCCCGGTCAGGTGCGGGAAAAGGACGGGCAGCGCATCGTCAGCTACGGCACGTCCAGCTACGGCTACGACATCCGCTGCGCCGACGAATTCAAGATCTTCACGAACATCAACTCGACGATCGTCGACCCGAAGGCGTTCGACCCGAACTCGTTCGTCGACATCAAGAGCAATGTCTGCATCATCCCGCCGAACTCGTTCGCGCTCGCGCGCACCGTCGAGTACTTCCGCATCCCGCGCAACGTGCTGACGATCTGCCTCGGCAAGAGCACCTACGCGCGCTGCGGGATCATCGTCAACGTCACGCCGCTGGAACCCGAATGGGAAGGCCACGTGACGCTCGAGTTCTCCAACACGACGCCGCTGCCGGCGAAGATCTACGCGGGCGAAGGCTGCGCCCAGGTGCTGTTCATCGAGTCCGACGAGGTCTGCGAAACGTCGTACAAGGATCGTGGCGGCAAGTACCAGGGGCAGCGGGGCGTGACCTTGCCGCGAACCTGAGCGCCTCGGGTGCGTGCGATCGGCTGCGCCGGTCGCACTGGCGCCCTCGGTGTCACCTGTCCATCTGCTTGGGTCGCATCGGCGGCGCTTCGCGCTCCATTGGTTTGCCGCGCTCCTGTTCGGGCACGTTGCGTTGCACCTGCTCCTTCGGTGACTGGACCGGGTGCGGCTTCGGCTGGGGCACGGCCACGGGTGCCGATGGCGCGGGAGCGGGGACGGCGGCCGGCGGCGTGGGACGCGATGGCGCGGCGTGCGAAGGGCTCGGCGGCGCGGGGCGCGGCTGCGCCATCTGTCCGGCAGGCGGAGGCGCAGCGCGCGCGGCCGGCGCCTGAACCGGTGGCGACGGCTGCACCGTCCGCGCAGCGGGCGCCATCGGCGGCTGCTGGCGAATCGTCGGCGGCGCGCCGGGCGGGAAGCGCGGCGGTTCGGCCGGATTGACCGGCTGCGGCTGGCCCGGCGGAATCTGGTCGCTCGGCAGGTGCGGACGCGGCGCCGGACGCTGGGGAGCGGGAGTGACAGGCGCGACCGGCGGCGGTACCGGCTGGACCCGCTTCTGCCCCGGCGGCTGGCCGAGCGGAGCCGGGTCGTTGCCGGGCAACGGCGGCTGCGGCGTCACGCCGCGACCGGGCATCGGGTCGACGGCCATCGGCGGCATGACGCGCGTCGGCGGCGCTCCCGGCGAAGGCTGGCCAGGCGATTGCCCCGGCGACTGCGGTGGGTGCGCCATCTGCGACTTCGGCGAGCCCGGCCGGCCGTCGTTGTCCGAGAACCTCGGCGTCGGCGAGCGCGGTGCCGGCGCGACGTTCAGCGGCGGCGGCGCGGTCGGCTTCAGTTCCTGCGGCTTCGGCGGCACCGGCAAGGCCACGCGCTGAATCGGCTCGCGGAAGCGCGGTCCCGGCACCATGGTCGTCCCCGAGCCCTGCGTGAGGTCGCGTGGCACGCCCCGCGGCGGCTGGTTGATGATCGTCTGGTTGATGATCGTCGTGTAGCGGGGGCCGTGGCGATAGTGCGGCTCGTAGCGGTGCCACGGCGCCAGCGGATACCACCCGACGACGGGCGCGCCGATGCCTACGGAAACGCTCACGCCCGTGCCGACGAAGCCCACCAGCGCGGGGGCCCACACCGGTTGGCGCACGTAGCCGCCCGGCACCCAGCCCCAGCGCGGGCCGACCATCACCCAGCGTCCGTAGTGGAAGGGCGCATAGCCCCACGGCGCGAAGTCCACCCAGGTCCAGCCCCACGGCCGGATCCAGCGCCACTGTCCGAACCGGTACGGCGCCCAATCCACCGGAACGGCGCGCGGGAACCACACCACTCCGAAGCTTGCGTCGGACGACCAGTCGCCGTACCTGTCGAGTTCCTCGTAGCCGGTCATGTACGGCGACACGAATTGCGCCGAGCGCACCTGCTGGTACTGCGCGTCGCGTTCCAGTGCCCATTGATCGAACGCCGACACGATCGGCTGCTCGTAGCTGAAACCGCCGCCGCCCGGATTGACGACGACCGCCTGGCCGGGGCTGACGCCGGTCGCGTTGGCGGCCGACCGCACGGTGCCGTGACCCTCGAACACCGTGAGCCGCATCGGGCCGCGGTCGGTCGCGTCGATGCGATAGCGGCCCGGCGCAGTCAGGTCGATGCGCAGGCCGGCGACCGTCACCGAGGTCGTTTCCCCGTGCTCGGGCCCGGCGAGGCGGACGTTGAGCGTGCCGTACTCGAGGTCGAACAGGGCGGTGGCGTAGTCGAGCCGGGTGAAGCCGCCGCGGCTGCCGGCGGCCATGCGGAAGGTGTGCGGGCCGACGCGCACCTCGTTGCGGCCGTCGCTGCCCGTGTAGAGCCCGGTGCCGGCGCTGACGACGTCGTTGACGAAGGCGTTGTCCCACTGCCCCGAAGCGCTGTCTTCCTCGGCGCGCCAGATCTGTGCGTCGCCCTCGGCGACCGCGACGCGGCCGGCGATCAGGGGCGGCTCGTCGGCGGCCGGGCTCTGCGCGTCGGCTGGCGTCACCGCGGCGCAGCCGGCGAGCACGAAGGCGACGATCACTGCGAGCCAGCGTTGCATGGTCTCTCCTTGGATTTGCCCCATGGTGGAACTAACGGCCGGCCGACAAGGCTTGTTGACTCCGGTAACACCCTGTAACACCCGCCGGCCGACGACTCCTCGAACTGCGCTTGCTCCGGGGTCGGGCGAACGCCCATAATCACGGGCTCCTTCCACGCCGTCCGGCACGCCGCCCTCCCCATGCGATTCCGCTTTCCGATCGTCATCATCGACGAGGACTTCCGTTCCGAGAACGCCAGCGGGCTCGGCATCCGCGCGCTCGCCAAGGCCATCGAGGCCGAGAGCGTCGAGGTGCTCGGGGTGACCAGTTTCGGCGACGTGTCGAGTTTCGCCCAGCAGCAGAGCCGCGCATCCGGGTTCATCCTGTCGGTCGACGACGAGGAACTCGCCGAGGGCAACGGCGACCGCGAGACGATCGACAAGCTCAGGAAGTTCGTCGCCGAGATCCGCCGGCGCAACGCCGACATCCCGATCTTCCTGTACGGCGAGACGCGCACCACGCAGCACCTGCCGAACGAAGTGCTGCGCGAACTGCACGGCTTCATCCACATGTTCGAGGACACGCCCGAGTTCGTCGCGCGCTACATCGTGCGCGAGGCTCGCGCCTACCTCGACACGCTGGCACCGCCGTTCTTCCGCGCGCTGGTGCACTACGCGCAGGACGGTTCGTACTCATGGCACTGCCCGGGCCACTCGGGCGGCGTGGCCTTCCTGAAGAGCCCGGTCGGCCAGATGTTCCACCAGTTCTTCGGCGAGAACATGCTGCGGGCGGACGTCTGCAATTCGGTCGACGAGCTCGGGCAGCTGCTCGACCACACCGGCCCGGTGGCAGCGAGCGAGCGCAACGCCGCGCGCATCTTCGGCGCCGACCACCTGTTCTTCGTCACCAACGGCACGTCGACGTCCAACAAGATCGTCTGGCACTACGTCGTGGCGCCGGGCGACGTGGTGATCGTGGACCGCAACTGCCACAAGTCGATCCTGCACGCGATCACGATGACAGGCGCCATCCCGGTGTTCCTGACGCCGACGCGCAATCACTACGGGATCATCGGCCCGATCCCGCTGGAAGAATTCCAGTGGGAGTCGATCGCGAAGAAGATCGAGCGCCATCCGCTGATCAAGAGCGCAAGCGCGGCCCGGCGCGCCGGGGACGCGGCGGCGCGCGACAAGCCGCGCGTGCTGACGCTGACGCAGAGCACCTACGACGGCATCCTCTACAACGTCGAGACGATCAAGTCGCTGCTCGACAGCCGCATCGACACGCTGCACTTCGACGAAGCCTGGCTGCCGCACGCCGCGTTCCACCCGTATTACCGCGACATGCACGCCATCGGCGGGCAGTCCGAACGGCCGCGCAACCGCGCGTCGATGATCTTCTCCACGCAGTCGACGCACAAGATGCTGGCGGGCCTGTCGCAGGCGTCGCAGATCCTGATCGAGGATGCGCAGACCGAGCGGCTCGATCGCTTCATGTTCAATGAAGCGTTCCTGATGCACACGTCGACTTCCCCGCAGTACGCGATCATCGCCTCGTGCGATGTCGCGGCCGCGATGATGGAGCCGCCGGGCGGCACCGCGCTGGTCGAGGAGTCGATCTCGGAGGCGCTCGAGTTCCGCCGCGCGATGCGCAAGGTCGACGCCGAGTTCGGCCCGGACGAGAGCGGCGGCTGGTGGTTCAAGGTGTGGGGGCCCGAGCATCTCGCGGCCGAAGGCATCGGCACGCGCGAGGACTGGATGCTCAGGCCCGGCGACGCCTGGCACGGCTTCGAGCAGATCGAGCCCGGCTTCAACATGCTGGACCCGATCAAGGCGACGGTGATCACGCCGGGGCTGAACCTGGACGGCACCTTCGCCGAGCCCGGCATTCCCGCGGCCATCGTCACGAAGTACCTGGCGGAGCACGGCATCATCGTCGAGAAGACGGGTCTGTATTCGTTCTTCATCATGTTCACCATCGGCATCACCAAGGGCCGCTGGAACACGATGGTCACCGAGCTGCAGCAGTTCAAGGACGACTACGACAACAACCAGCCGCTGTGGCGGGTGATGCCGGAGTTCATCCGCCAGCACGTGCAGTACGAGAAGATGGGCCTGCGCGACCTGTGCGGCGCGGTGCACGCGATCTACCGCGACAGCGACATCGCGCGCCTGACCACCGAGATGTACCTGTCGGAAATGGAACCGGTGATGAAGCCCGCCGACGCCTACGCGCAGATGGCGCACAGCGCCGTGGACCGCGTGCCGATCGACGCGCTCGAAGGCCGCGTCACCTCGGTGCTGCTGACGCCGTACCCGCCGGGCATCCCGCTGCTGATCCCGGGCGAGCGCGTCAACGGCACGATCGTGCGCTACCTGCAGTTCGCGCGCGAACTGAACGCGCGTTTCCCCGGCTTCGGCACCGACATCCACGGCCTCGTCAAGCTGGAGGTCGACGGCCGCAACGAGTACTTCCTCGACTGCGTGCGCGCCCGCTAGCGCGCGCGGCGCGCGCCGCCCGCTAGAGCTTCTGGCCGCAGGCGATCGCGTAGCACTCGACGGGCTCGGCCTTGCCCTTGAACTTCACGGCGCCGAGCGCCTCGGCGCGGCAGCGTTCGCCGACGGCGAGCCGGGTCGCGGCGTCGGCCAGGATCGCGTGCCCGACCACCTTGGTGTGCGCTTCCAGCCGCGCAGCCAGGTTCACGGCGTCGCCGACGCAGGTGTAGGTGGCGCGCTGCTGGGTGCCGGTGTAGCCGGCGATCACGCTGCCCGAGGCGATGCCGATGCCGATCGCCAGCGGCGGCTTGCCGGCACGGTCAGGCTCGCGGTTGTAGAGGTCGATCATTTCGATCATGTCGAGCGCGGCCTGCACCGCGGCGGCGCCGGGGTCGGCCAGCGGCAGCGGCGCGCCGAAGATCGCCATCAGTCCGTCGCCCACCATCTGGTTGACCACCCCGCCGCGGCCGCTGATCGCATCGAACATCAGCGTGTAGTAGGTGTTCAGCAGCTCGATCGTCTCTTCGGGCGGCTGCTGCTCGGCCATCGACGTGAAGCCGCGGATGTCGGAGAACATCGCGGTGGCCTGCACGCGATGGCCGCCGAGCGCGAAGCCCGAGGCGTCCATGTCCTCGGCCACCTCGCGCGTCGCGAAGCGCCGCACCAGTTCCTTCTGCTGGTCGCGCAGGCGCTTCTTCTCGAGGCTCGCGCCGATGCGCGCCTTGAGCAGCACCGGGTTGACCGGCTTGTGCAGGTAGTCCTCGGCGCCCAGCTCGATGCAGCGCACCACGTTGTCGAGCCCCTCGATGGCCGAGGTGACGATGACCGGCAGGTCGCGCAGCTGGCGGTCGCCCTTCAGCTCCTCGAGCACCTGGATGCCGTCCATCTCGGGCATCTCGATGTCGAGCAGCAGCAGGTCGAACGGCTCGCGGCGCAGCAGCTCGAGCGCGACGCGGCCGTTCTCGGCGAGCGTCACCGCGTGGCCCTGCAGCTCCAGGCTGCGCGCCAGCAGCAGCCGGTTGACCTTGTTGTCGTCGACCACCAGCAGGCGCGCGCCGCGCTCAGACATCGCGCAGCTCCTGCAGCGCCTGCGCCGCGCGCGCGTACTCCGCCTCGAGCGCAGTGATGCGCGCGGCGTCCGCCGCCGGCTCGCCCAGCCCCGCCAGCTCGATCTCGCGCGCCTGCGCGCCCAGCGCCGTGGCGCCGAAGGTGTTGCCGTTGGACTTCAGCGAGTGCGCCGCGCGGCGGTAGCCGTCGGCGTCCCCGGCGGCGCGCGCCGCGCGCAGTTCGGCGAGCATGCCCGGCGCCTCTTGCAGGAAGGTGTCGATCAGCTCGACGACGAAGTCGGCGCCCGCGGTCGACTGCAGTTCGGCGAAGCGGGCGGCGTCGATGGCGGTGGTCATGTCATGTTCCCTTGCGTGCCTGCACGCGGTTGAGCGCCTCGACCAGCTGCTCGACGCGGATCGGCTTGGTGATGTAGTCGTCCATGCCGGCAGCCAGGCACATCTCGCGGTCGCCGGCCATGGCGTTGGCGGTCATCGCGACGATGCGCGGGCGCGCATCCGGCGGCCACTGCGCCGTGATGCGGCGCGACGCCTCGAGGCCGTCCATCTCCGGCATCTGCACGTCCATCAGCACCACGTCGTAGGTCTGGCGCTCGACCGACTCGATCGCCTCGATGCCGTTGGACGCGAGGTCGGCGCGGTAGCCCATCTGCTGCAGGATGCGCAGGGCGAGCTTCTGGTTGACCGCGTTGTCCTCCGCCACCAGGATGCGCAGCGGATGGCGCGTGGCCATGCCGGGGTCGATGGCCGCGCGCGCCGGCGCCGTGCTCGTGCGCGCGGGCCGCTGCGCCGCCAGCACGCCGACCAGCGTGTCGTACAGCTGCGACTGGCGCACCGGTTTCGACAGATGCGCGGTGAACAGGCCCTCGGTGTCGCCCGCCTCGCGCCGCCCGAGCGAGGAGGCGAGCACCAGCGGCATCTCAGGGCGCCGGCGGCGCACCTGGCGCGCGAGTTCCACGCCGTCCATCTCCGGCATGTGCATGTCGAGCACCGCGAGGTCGTACGTCTCGCCGCCGTCGAGGCTGCGCAGCGCCTCGGCCGGCGTCTCGCATTCGCGCGCCAGCATGCCCCACTTGCCGGTCTGCAGGCTGAGCACGCGGCGATTGGTGGCGTTGTCGTCGACCACCAGGACGCGGCGCCCGCTAGCTCCGGCTGCGTGCCGAGGAAATCGCGGCCGCGCGCTGCGGGCAGTTCCGCGACGGGCGCGTGAACGGTGAAGTGGAACGTCGAGCCGCGGCCCGGGCCGTCGCTTTCGGCCCACATGCGCCCGCCCATCAGTTCCGCCAGCCGCCGGCTGATCGCCAGGCCCAGCCCGGTGCCGCCGTACTTGCGCGTGGTCGACGAGTCCGCCTGCGAGAACGACTGGAAGAGCCGGCCCATGCCCTCGGCGGTCAGGCCGATGCCGGTGTCGCGCACCGCGAAGGCAAGCTCGACCGCGCCGTCGCGCGGCGCCGACGCGGTCACCGTCAGCACCACTTCGCCGCGCTCGGTGAACTTCACCGCGTTCGCGAGGAGGTTCAGCAGGATCTGCCGCAGCCGCGTGACGTCGCCGCTGACGGCGGGCGGCACGTCGCCTTCGAAGAAATAGGCGGTCTCGAGGTGCTTCTCGGTGGCGCGCGGCGCCACCAGGTCGAGCGCCGACTCGACGCAATCGCGCAGGTCGAACGGGTGGCGCTCGATGTCCATCCGCCCGGCCTCGATCTTCGAGAAGTCGAGGATGTCGTTGATGATGGTGAGCAGCGCGTCGCCGCGAGTCGCGGATGGTGGAGGCGAAGTCGCGCTGCTCGTCGGTGAGCGGGGTGTCGAGCAGCAGGCCGCTCATGCCGATCACCGCGTTCATCGGCGTGCGGATCTCGTGGCTCATCGTGGCCAGGAACGCGCTCTTCGCCTCGTTGGCCGCCTCCGCCGCGGCGCGCGCGTCCTGCGCCTCCTTGAACAGGCGGGCGTTCTGGATGGCGATCACGCCCTGGTCGGCGAAGGACTGCAGCAGGTCGATGTCCTTCTCCGAGTACGCATGGGCGGCCTGCCTGGCGATCGATATGCAGCCGATGCGCGCGGTCCTGCCAGGTCATCGGCGCGACCAGGAGCGAGGCGATGCCAGACCTCTGCGCAAATCGCCTCACGACATCGGGGGTACCCGCGGCGGCATTGGCTTCGGGGTAGTAAAGAGGCCGGCGCGATCGAAAGCCAGCCCGAGCACCGTACGCTCGATCGGCCGCGGGTATCCGCGCAAGAACACTTCGGAGCGCGGTCCGACGCCGCCGTGACAGCGCCGACTACTACCTGCTGCCGGTCGTCGACCACCAGCACGGCACTGCCGTCGCTCGGAATCAGCCGCGTGCAGCTCTCGAGGATCTTCTCGAACACCGGCCTGGCGTCGGCGACCGAGTCGCTGATCACCTGCAACACCTCGGCGGTGGCGGTCTGCCGCTCCAGCGCGTCCTTCGTCTCGTTGAACAGCCGCGCGTTCTGGATCGCGATCACCGCCTGGTCGCGCGAAGTCTGGCAGCAGCGTCGACTTCCTTGTCGGCGTACGCCCGGTCTCGGCGCGGTTGACCGTGATCGCACCGATGACCTGCTGGTCGCGCACCATCGGCACCGATCAGGCCGCTTCGGAAGTCCGCCGCTTCGCAGGCCTGCTTGAACACCGGCGCGTACTCGTCGTCGGGCAGCGCCAGCAGGTCGGCGACGTTGACCACACTGCGTGTGCGTATCGCGCGCGCGGCGATCGAGGTGCTGCTGGCAACAGGCTGCGGCCAGGCGCGCGCGCAGCGCGGCGCTGCCCGCTTCATTGACGCCGTGCAGGCTGACGAGATGCAACTGCTCGCCGTCCAGCCGCGTCACGAGGCAGCAGCGCGCCGCGGTCAACGCGGCGGCCTGCTCGGCGATGATTCGAACACCGGCTGCACGTCGGTCAGCGATTCGCTGATCACCTTCAGCACCTCGGAGGTGGCCGTCTGCCGTGCCAGCGCTTCCTTCGTCTCGTTGAACAGCCGCGCGTTCTGGATCGCGATCACGGCCTGGTCGGCGAAGGTCTGCAGCAGCGCGAGCTCCTTGTCGCTGAAGGCGCCGCGCGAGCGCGCCATGCCGACCACGCCGATGCCACGCCCTTCCCACAGCATCGGCGCGAAGGCGCTCGAGTGGTAGCCCACGAGCTCGCCCATGCGGCGCATCACCGGCGGGATGTCGGGCGCATGGAGCACGTCGGCGTACTGGATAGCGCGCCGCTCGGTGATCGCCAGTCCTGGCGCCGAGCCGACCACCGGGCCGGGTAGGTGGCTTCGATCGTCTCGCGCGCCTTGCCGACATAGGCGGCCACGTAGAGCCGCTCCTGCTCGTCCACCAGCAGCACGTCGAGCTCGTCACCGCCGAACAGGATGCTTGCAGCTGTCGAGGATCTTGTCGAACACCGGCTGCGTGTCGGCCACCGAGCCGCTGATCACGCGCAGGATGTCGGCCGAGGCCTTCTGCTGCTCGAGCGCCTCCCTGGTCTCGTTGAACAGCCGCACGTTTTCGATGGCGATCACTGCCTGGTCGGCGAACGTGTTCAGCAAGGCGACGTCCTTTTCGCCGAAGGCGCCTGTCCTGCGTCGGAACACGGCGATCGTGCCCAGCGCGGTTCCGCCGCGCAATAGCGGCGCGAAGATCGCCGAGCGGTATCCCATCTTCAGCGACATCTGTCGCGTCCGCGGAAACTGTCCTACCGCCGTTTCGAGGTCGTTGATGTGGATGGTTCGCGCCTCCAGCACACAGGTGCCCACGGCGCTGGTGGAGTCGAGCGGCACCGGCCCGGTGTCCATGCCGATGTTGGCCTCGACGTGCAGGACACCGTCGCGCAGCAGGCGCAGCGCGACAACGCTGTCCTCGAACAACGATCGACAGCTTTCCACGATCGCGTCGAATACCGGTCGAACGTCGGTCACGGATCCGCTCATCGCGGAGAGGATGCGGGCCGTCGCCGTCTGCCGCTCCAGCGCTTCCCTGGTCTCGTTGAACAGGCGCACGTTCTCCATCGCGATCACGGCCTGGTCGCGGAACGACTCCGCCAGCGCGACCGCCTTATCGTTGAACCCGTTCGCCTGCTTGCTGCCCAGCACCAGCACGCCAACGCAGGCGTCGCCGCGCAGCAGCGGCAGGTAGAGCGCCGAGTTCAGGCCCAGCTGTTCGTGCCGCACCTGCTCGTGGACGGGAAGCTCGACCGCCGACCAGTCGCGGACGTGAAGCACGATCTTGCTCACGATTGCGCGCGACGGGAAGTTGGCGTCCGGGTCAACCGGCATCACCGCCGAGCCCGGCACCGGCGCCAAGCCGGCCGGAGTGGCCATGGCCTTCGGCGAGTAGGTGTCGCCGCTGCAGATCTGCACGATGGCGATATCGCAGCCCAGGCGCTCGACTGCGGTGGTTACGATGGCATCGAACACCGGCTGCACGTCGGTGGGGGAACTGCTGATGACGCGCAGGATGTCGGCGCTGGCGGTCTGGTGGGCCAGCGCCTCCTGCGTCTCGTTGAACAGGCGCGCGTTCTGGATCGCGATCACGGCCTGGTTGGCGAAGGTCTCGAGCAAGGCGCGCTCCTTGTCGAGGAAAGCCGCCGAGTTCGCGCGCGGAACACGAGGATGGCGCCGACGCCGCGGCCCTCCCAGATCAAGGGCACCGTGATCTGCGAGAAGCTGTGCCCCCAGCGCTGCGCCACCTTTCGCATCGCCGGGGGCGTGTCTGGCCCGTCGAGCACATCGCCATAGACAGCGGCCCGCCCATCACGCAGAACCCTATCGAGGTCGGAGCCGGCCAGGGGATACGGAAAGGCCTTCTGCGCCTTCGCCATCAACTCGGCCCGGCGAGCCGGCTGCTGCTCCTGCGTCGCTCCGCGGACCTGGCCGAAGCGCTGGCCCGCGAGCTGCACCTGTGACTGGTCGTCCACCAGCTGGATCTGCACCGCGTCGATGCTGGGAATCAGCCGCTCGCAGCAGTCCATGATGGCCGCGAACACCGGCTGTGCGTCGGACACCGATTCGCTGATGGCATTCAGCACCTCCGCCGTCGCCGTCTGCCGCTCCAGCGCTTCCCGGGTCTCGTTGAACAAGCCGCACGTTCTCGATGGCGATCACGGCCTGGTCGGCGAAGGTCTGCAGCAGCTCGATCTGGTGCGCCGAGAACCCGCCCGCCTCGACCCGGGTGACGCTGATCAAGCCGATGGCGACGCCGTCGCGCACCAGCGGCACGTTGGCCAACGCGTGAAAGCCGCGCGCCCTGGCCAGTTCCCGATGCGCTTCGGTTGCGCGCGGGTCGGTCAGGACGTCAGCCATCTGGATCGGCAGTCCGGTCCGCAGGGGGTCCAGCGCGAACTGGCCATCGACCGTCAGCTCCTCGCTCGAAGCGCTGCAGGATCTCGGTTGCCTGTTCATCCGTCCGGGTGAAGGCGGCTGAGCCGCAGGCGCTGTCGCGCTCAACGCGCCAGACCGTGGCCGAGTAGGCGTCCACCAGGCGCTTGGCACTGGCCACGATGGCGTCGAGCACCGGCTGTACATCGCCGGGCGACTGGGCGATGACCTTGAGGATCTCGGCCGTGGCGGTCTGCCGTTCCAGCGCTTCCTTCGTCTCGTTGAACAGGCGCGCGTTCTGGATCGCGATCACGGCCTGGTCGGCGAACGACTTGAGGAGCGCGTTCTCCTTGTCTCTGCAGGCCGCGCGAATCCCTGCGGAACATCGTCAGCGACCCGATGCCGCGACCCTGCCACAGGAGCGGCGCGACGACCACCGAGGTGCCGAGGCCGATCTCCCCCGCCGCGAGTGCCGCAGGCTGCATGCGGTCGGGATCGTTCTGGAGGTCGCGGACCTCGACCAGGTCGCCCTTGCGGATCGCCTTCTCGGTGAGGGTGCCGGCCAGCGGGCGGGGAAACGCCGCCAGGGTCCTTGCCACGATGGCGTCCGCCTTGTCCGCGCCGATCTCCGCGCGCGCGCTCGCCGTCATGCGGATCACTTCCATCGACAGTTGCCCGTCGTCCCCGACGATCGCCACCCCGAAGGTCCGCGCGTCGAACAGCCGCTCGCAGCACTCGACGATCTTCTCGAACACCGGCTTCGGGTCGGCCATCGAGCTGCCGATCACCTGCAGGACTTCGGCCGTGGCGGTCTGCCGCTCCAGTGCCTGCCTGCGTCTCGTCGAACAGCCGCGCGTTGTTCAATGCGATCACCGCCTGCTGCGACAGGCCGCTCAGGAACACCAGCTCGCGCGCCTCGAACAACTTGCCGCCGGTGCGCCACACGGCCATCGCGCCCTGCACCTGATCGCCCGACTTCAGCGGCACGACCATCAGGCGTTCTTCAGCGCGGCCCTCGGTGCCTGCAAGCTGCAGCGCGCGCCTGTCGGCTGCGGTGTCGTTGACGAATTCGGGCTGGCCGCTCTGCAGCAGGCTGCCGATGATCCCGTGCCCCGGCTCGACGGCGGCGGCCTTGAGTTCGTCGGCAGTGTCGCCCAGCGCGACGATGGCGCGGTAACGCCGGCCGTCCGCGTCGGGCAGGAAGATCGCGCTGCTTTGCGCCGCCAGCAGTTCCCTGGCGTGCGCGGCGATCCGGTCCATCACGGTCGCCAGGTCGAGTGTCGACGACAGGTCGCGGCCGACCTCGGAGAGCGCATTCGCCTCGCGTTCGCGGCGCTGGGTTTCTTCGAACAAGCGCGCGTTCTCGAGTGCCACGCCCATCGACGCGGCGATTGTCTCGAGCAGACGCACCAGGCTGTCGGTGAAGGCATGGTCGCGGCCGGCCTCCAGCGTGATGGCGCCCAGCCGCCCGCGGCTGCCGAACACGCCGACGGCCAATTCCGAGCCGGGTTCGCTTGCCGCGGTGCCGTCTGCGTTGAAGAGTCCCCGGTCGCGCCGCTCCTGCGCGTTCCGCGCATGCACCGTCTCGCGCCGGTTGATGGCCTGCTGCGCCGGATGCTCGTGCCGCAACGGGATCGTGGTGCCGGGCCAGCGTTGTCCGTCGGCGCCGCGCACATAGACATAGCGCACCAGCCCCTGGGCCTCGTCGAGCAGGCTGATCTGCACGCCGGCGCCGACGTCCTTGAACACCTCGTGCAGCTGGTCGCCGACGAGGTCGATCACGCCCTGGAACTCGAGCTGCGCCGCAATACCCTGCTGCACGCTGTTGATCACCGCCAGTTCGGCGTTGCGCGCCTCGGTTTCCTTCAGCAGCCGCTGCGTCTCGTCGAACAGGCGCGCGTTCTCGAGCGCCGTGCCCATGGCGGCGACCACCGTGGAGAGCAGCCTCACCGCGTCCGGCCCGAAGGCGTTCTCGCGCTCGTAGTCCTCGATCACCACGCTGCCGAGCACGCGGTCGCCCCCGACGATGGGCATGCACAGGGCCGAGATGCTCTGGTCGGTGCCCTCCAGGGCGTGCATCCCCATCGCGATCGACTCGGCGCGGTTGTTGACGTGCAGCGTCTCGCGGCCGTCGAACAGCCGCTCCCACACCTCGCCGGGCTTCAACTGATACGGCTCGTGGTGGAAGCGCACGCCATGCTCGAACACATAGCTCGCGTGTCCCTGCCGGCGCTCGGCGTCCCACCACCAGATGCCGATGTCGCCGGTGGCGAACACCTCGCGCAGCTTCTCGCCGACGAGGTCGATGATCGCCTGCAGGTTCGAGCTCGGCGGCGATGCCCTGCTGGATGGTGTTGATCACCGCCAGTTCGCCGGCCCGCTGCTCCAGCGCAGCCGTGCGCTCGGCCACCTGGCGCTCCAGGCCTTCCTGCGTGCGCAGGTTGGCCAGCGCCACCGCCGCTTGCGCGGCCAGCGTGGCGAGCAGGTCGCGATCCCCGTCGTGCAGGCGGCCGAACAGGCCTTCGAGGTCGGCGTAGAGGTAGCCCAGCAGCTGCTGCTGCGCGACGAGCGGCGCGACGAGGCAGCCGCGCTGGTCGATTTCGTCGGCGCCTTCAGGGCCGTGGCGCAGGCGGGTCTGGCGCGTGCGCCGGGCCTCGTCGAGCCAGGGCGTGACGGCCTGCAGCAGCGCATCCGGCGACTCGCCTTCAGGCACCTGGGCGCCGGCGACGCGCGGGCCGTCGGCTGTCTCCAGCACCAGCAGCACCCGCCGTGCGCCCAGCAGTTCGGCCACCTCCTCGATCAGGAAGGCGTGCAGCGCATCGCTGCCGGCCTGTTCGTTCAGTCGCAGGCCGGTGTCCACCAGGCGCTCGATGCTCTCGCGCAGGTCGGCGGTGCCTTGCAGGTGGGCGATGTAGCGCGCGGCGGGCAGGCCGGCCGCGCGCGCGTGCGCGACCCAGCCCTGCACCAGTTCGGCGTGCGAGGTGGGCGCGTGCAGCGCGCTGCGGCGCAGGCCCTCGTCGCCCAGCGCCGCGGTGGCCTGCACCAGCAGCGTGTAGGCGGTCTCCATCGCCTTGGCCGCCTGCACCGCGCGGCCGTTGGCCTGCAGCGCGCAGGCGTGCTGCCACCACACGTGCGCGTGCGATTCGCCGCCGCCGCCGCTGCGGCCGTGCAGCGCCTGCAGTTCGTTCACCGCCTGGGTGCTCGCGCGCAGCGCGGCGCGGCGCTGGCCGGCGCGCAGTTCGGCCTGCGTCAGCATGGCCAGCACGAGAGGACGGCCCCAGGGCGCGCCGATCTCCCGCCAGGCGCTCCAGCCATGCCGCCACGCCGCCACGCCCTGCGCCGGGCTCAGCCAACTCGCTCCCCGCGATCGCCAACCCAAACCGGCGATGCTGAGTGAAGGCCCCGGGTCCTGTTCCCGCGCCGCGGCCAGCGCCACCTCGGCGCGCGCCACCACTTGGTCGAATGCTTCGCGCTGCCCCATCTTGGCGTGCAGCGTGGCCACGATGTCGTACGGGGTCAGCAGGGCCACCGGCCGCGACTGCGCCTCGCGCAGCGCGATCGACTGCTGCATCAGGCGCAGCGCGCGGCGGAGCAGGCCGAGCTGGTTGTAGGTGAGCGCCAGGTTGTGCAGCGCGCTCAACTGCTGCTGCAGGTCGCCCGCGTCCTGCGCCACGCGCAATGCATGGTGCAGGCCGCGCACGCGCTGGGCGAGGTCGGGGTCGCTGCTGTACAGGCTGTTGATGGCGCGACTTTCGCCGGCGCGGTCGCCACTGTCACGCGCCAGCGCGATCGCCTGCTGCATCAGCGCGCGGTGCTCGGGCGAATCGTCCTGCGACATGCGCACGGTGGCCACTACGCGCGTCGCCTGCCCTTGCAGTGCGGTCTGGCCCAGCGCGGCGAAGAGGCGCGCGGATTCTTCGGCCGCCGCCGCGGCGTCGGCCGGCTTGCGCACGAGGCTGGCGGTCGCCTGGCGCAGCAAGGCCAGCGCGATCAGGTCGCGCCGGCGGCTGCGGCGCGCGGCGGCCACGGCGGCCGCCGCGGTTGCCAGCGCGACGTCGGCGCGCTCCTGCCGCGTCTGCACGTGGGCCAGGCAGGCCAGCGCGTGCGCTTCATGGGCCACCGACTTCGTCGTCTTCGCTATCGCCAGCATCGCGTCGGCGTCCGCTTCGGCGTCGTTGAGCCGCAGCAGGGCGAGCAGGCTCGCGAGGCGGGCGTCGAGCAACGCGAGCCGCGCGGCGGGTGCCAGGCGCGGCGCAGCCAGCGCGGCGGTGGCGGCCGCGACGGCCTGCTCGTGCAGACCGTCACGGGCGAAGTCCCGCCCTGTGGTCGCGGCCGGTGAGGGCGGGCGTGCGGTCGACACGCGCGCCGATCGGTGCGAGCTCGAACTGCGCGGGTGCTTCGCCATCCGTGTCCCTCGTTGGGCCAGACCAGTGGCTGAGGATCAGCCGGCCGCCGATGGTACACAGCCGCGCCCGCATCGGGAGCAGACCGGACGGCCCGTGCATGCCTGCGGCGCAGCCGATACAGTCTCGTCTTGCGAACCGCGCCGTGCGCCGGCGCATGCCACAGGAATTCCACCAATGACAGAGACTCTGACCGGTTTCGCCGCCCTCGCGGTGTTCGGCTTCATGCTGGCCTTCGGGCTGCTGCTGCTCTTCATGGTGCTGGTGCAGCCGATCTGGTGCGTCGTCGACTGCGCGGTGGACAACCGGCGCAACGGCGGCAACAAGGCGGTGTGGATCATCGTGCTGCTGGTCTTCTGGGGACTGGCGAACTGGTTCTATGGCGCCTTCTCCGCCGAGCGCGGCGCGCTGCGGCGGCTGACGCGGCTGGCGTGGATCTCGATCATCGTGCTGGCGGTGACGTTCCTGGCGCTGTTCTTCACGCATGCCGATTTCCGCAAGGGCATCGAGAAGGAGTGGCACAAGCGGCCGGAGTTCACGGTGCAGGTGGCGGAGACGCGGCGTGGCTGAGGCGATCGACCTGCGCTCGGACACCGTCACGCGGCCGACGGACGCGATGCGCGCGGCGATGGCGCAGGCCGCCGTCGGTGACGACCAGTTCGGCGAGGACCCGACCACCAACCGGCTGCAGGAGGTGGTGGCTGGCCTGCTCGGCAAGGAGGCGGCGCTGTGGCTGCCGAGCGGCACCATGGCCAACCAGGTCGCGCTGCGCACGCTGACGCGGCCCGGCGACGACGTCGTCGTCACGCGCGAGTGCCACGCCGTGTGGCACGAGACGGGCGGCTCGGCCGCCAACGCCGGCGTGCAGTTCACCGAGACGGGTGCGCGCGGCACCTTGAGCGTCGAGGAGTTCATCGGTGCCTGCAAGCCGCGCGGCCACTCGATCTTCCCGCCGACCACGCTGCTCGAGATCGAGAACACGCACAACCGCGCCGGCGGCGTCGTCGTGCCGCAGGCGCTGGTCGAGGCGCTGTGCGCGGCGGCGCGCGAGCGCGCCGTGGCCACCTATCTCGACGGCGCGCGGCTGTGGAACGCGGCGGCCGCAAGCGGCCTCGCGCCGGCGCAGCTCGCCGCGCCGTTCGACCTCGTGTCGGTGGCGCTCTCCAAGGGGCTCGGCGCGCCGGGCGGTTCGCTGCTCGCGGGCTCGCGCGAGACGATCGGCCACGCCACGCGCTATCGCCGCATGTTCGGCGGCGCGATGCGCCAGACCGGCATCTACGCGGCGGCGGGGCTGTACGCGATCGAGCATCACCGCGCGCGGCTGGCCGACGACCACGCGCACGCGCGGCGCATCGCGCAAGCACTGGCGACCAATCCGCGCGTCGAGCTCGACCTCGCCACGGTGCAGACCAACATCGTCGTCTTCCGGCTGCGCGACGGCGCGCCGGACGCGGCGACGGTGGCCGAGCGCGCGCGCGAGCGCGGCGTGCTGCTCTACGTCTTCGGTGCGCGTACGCTGCGCGCGGTGACGCACCTGGATGTGAGCGCGGCGCAGTGCGAGCGCGCGGCGCCAGATCCTTGCCGAACTCATCTGAGCGGCTCCAACAACCCAACTCCCGGGAGAAACATTCCATGGCCAACAGGATCATCACGGTGTTCGGCGCCACCGGCGCCCAGGGCGGCGGCCTGGCGCGCGCGCTGCTCGCGGACCCCGCGAGCGGATTCGCCGTGCGGGCGGTGACCCGCAAGCCCGACTCCGACGCCGGACGCGCGCTGGCGAAGGCCGGCGCGGAGGTCGTCGCCGCCGACCTGGACGACGCGGCGAGCGTGCAGCGCGCGATGAACGGCGCCTGGGGCGCCTTCTGCGTGACGAACTTCTGGGAGCACTTCTCGCCCGACAAGGAACTCGCGCAGGCCGGCGCGATGGCCGACGCCGCGGCGAAGGCGGGCGTGCAGCACGTGATCTGGTCCACGCTGGAGGACACGCGGACGTTCTTCGCCGCCGACGGCAAGCGCATGCCGGTGCTGATGGGCAAGTACAACGTCCCGCACTTCGATGCCAAGGGCGAGGCGAACGCGCTGTTCACGTCGAAAGTCCCGACGACGCTGCTGTACACGTCGTTCTACTGGGACAACCTGATCCACTTCGGCATGGGACCGAAGAAGGGGCCGGACGGCGTGCTCGCGTTCACGCTGCCGATGGCGGACAAGCGGCTGTCCGGCATCGCCGCCGAGGACATCGGCAAGTGCGCCTGCGGCATCTTCCGCGAGGGCGCGGTTCACGTCGGTAACGTCGGTCGGCATCGCTGGCGAGCACCTGACCGGCGCGCAGATGGCGGCGGAGCTGACGACGGCGCTCGGCCAGCCGGTGCGCTACAACGCCGTGACGCCGGAGCAGTACCGCGGCTTCGGATTCCCGGGCGCCGAGGACCTCGGCAACATGTTCCAGTTCTATGCCGAGTTCGAGGCCGCGTTCATGAAGGCGCGTCCGGTCGAGGTCGCGCGCCGGCTGAATCCGGAGCTGCAGACCTTCGCCGCTTTCCTCGCGCGCAACAAGGGCCGCATCCCGCTCGGCTGATCGGGGCACCGCGCGCGCTTCCCGGGCGGGGTGCCCGGCCCGGGAGTTGCTATCCTTCGCCTTCGCTGATGTAGGTCGAAGCGGGAGAGTGCATCCGGATGCCGGATGCCGCCGAAGGCGCAATCTCACCCGGAATCGCTCAGGTTCAAGAACCGCTTCGTCGCCGCGACTCTGGAGAGACCGCACGCCTTGCGCGCGGCGCCGAAGGGGCAGGGGCCGCCGTTTCTTGTGTTCGAACGGCAGCTCACGAACTCTCAGGCAAAAGGACAGAGGGGTGCCGTTCGACAGCCGTCGGACTGCGCCCCTTTTTCTTTGGCAGGGAGATCCATGGGCAACCGCACACCGCTGTACGAAACCCACGTCGCGTCGGGCGCCAAGATCGTCGACTTCGGCGGCTGGGACATGCCGCTCAACTACGGCTCCCAGATCGAGGAGCACCACGCGGTGCGCCGCGATGCCGGCATGTTCGACGTCTCGCACATGTGCCCGGTCGACGTGCGCGGCGGCGATGCGCGCGCCTTCCTGCGCCACCTCGTCGCCAACAACGTCGACCGCCTCACGCAGCCCGGCAAGGCCCTGTACTCGTGCATGCTGAACCACGCCGGCGGGGTGGTCGACGACCTGATCATCTACTTCATGGGCGACGACTGGTTCCGCGTCGTCGTCAACGCATCCACCGCGCCGAAGGACCTCGCGTGGATGGAGAAGGTGCGGATGGACCGCGGCTTCGCCATCACGCTGACCCCGCGGCGCGACCTCGCGATGATCGCGGTCCAGGGGCCGAACGCGCGCGCGAAGTTCTGGCAGGTGCGGCCGGCGACGAAGGCCGCCACCGAGAACCTCGGCGTGTTCTTCGCGGCCGCGGTCGGCGACCTCTTCGTCGCCCGCACGGGCTACACCGGCGAGGACGGCTTCGAGGCGATGCTGCCGGCCGACCAGGCGCCGGCGCTGTGGGCCGACCTCAAGGCCGCGGGCGTGGCCGAGGCCGGACTGGGCGCGCGCGACACGCTGCGCCTTGAAGCGGGCATGAACCTGTACGGCAACGACATGGACGAGACGATCTCGCCGCTGGACGCCGGGCTGGCCTGGACGGTCGACCTGAAGACCCCGCGCGAGTTCGTCGGCCGCGCGGCCCTGGAACGCGACGGCGCGCGCAAGGCGCTCGTCGGGCTGAAGCTGCTCGACAAGGGCGTGCTGCGGTCGCACCAGAAGGTCGTCACCCCGCAGGGCGAGGGCGAGATCACCAGCGGGACGTTCGCGCCGACGCTCGGGTTCTCCGTCGCGATGGCGCGCGTGCCGCAGGGCGTGAAGGCGGGCGACACCGTGCAGGTCGACATCCGCGGCAAGCTGCTGACGCACAAGTGGTCAAGATGCCGTTCGTGCGCAACGGCAAGCCCATGATTTGAACCATGGCGAGCACGATCAAGGAGAAGCCATGAAATTCCCCGCAGAACTGAAGTACACGTCGACGCACGAATGGGTGAAGAAGGGCGATGACGGCCTGCTGTGGGTCGGCATCACCGACGCCGCGCAGGACATGCTCGGCGACCTGGTCTACGTCGGCGACATCAAGGTCGGCCAGACGCTGAAGGCGGCCGAGACGGCCGGCGTGGTGGAGTCGGTGAAGGCGGCGTCGGACATCTATGCGCCGGTCGACGGCGAAGTGGTCGCGTTCAACGACGCCCTCGAGTCCGAACCGCAGCAGATCAACGCCGACCCGTACGCCGCGTGGATCTTCAAGATGAAGACCTCGGCGTCCATCGACGGGCTGCTCGACGCGAAGGCGTACGAGGCCAATGTCGGCGACTCGCACTAGGGCGCTCGCGCTCCAGGCCTTCCGTCGCGTGTCCTGCGACGCCATCCTTGCTTCTTGCTGACGAGACCATGACCACGCTTGCCCAGTTCGAGAACCACAGCGAGTTTCACGCGCGCCACATCGGCCCCAACGACACCGAGATCGAGGAGATGCTGAAGGTCGTCGGCAGCGAGTCGCTCGACGGGCTCGTCGACGCCATCGTCCCGAAGTCGATCAAGCTCGCGGCCCCGCTGGCGCTGCCTGGCGCGATCACCGAGGAGGAGGCGCTCGCGAAGATCCGCGGCATCGCGGAGAAGAACCGGGTGTTCAGGAGCTTCATCGGACAGGGCTATCACGGGACGCACACGCCCAAGGTCATCCTGCGCAACGTGCTCGAGAACCCCGCGTGGTACACGGCGTACACCCCTTACCAGGCCGAGATCTCGCAGGGGCGGATGGAAGCGCTGATCAACTTCCAGACGATGATCGCCGACCTCACCGGCATGGAGATCGCCAACGCGTCGCTGCTGGACGAGGCCACGGCCGCGGCCGAGGCGATGACGCTCGCCAAGCGCAGCGCCAAGAGCAGGAGCAACGTCTTCCTCGTCGCCGGCGACTGCCACCCGCAGACGATCGCGGTCGTGAAGACGCGCGCCGAGCCGCTCGGGCTCGACCGTCAAGGTCGGTTTCGTTCCCGACCTGATGAAGGAAGGCGACTACTTCGGGGTGCTGGCGCAGTACCCGTCGACGACCGGCCTGATCCACGACATGCGGCCGTTCGCCGAGCAGGCGCACGCCGCGGGCGCGCTGTTCTGCGTCGCGGCCGACCTGCTGGCGCTGACGCTGCTCGAGGCGCCGGGCGCGTGGGGCGCCGACATCGTCGTCGGCAACTCCCAGCGCTTCGGCGTTCCGTTCGGCTTCGGCGGCCCGCACGCGGCGTTCATGGGCTGCAAGGATGCGTTCAAGCGCTCGATGCCCGGCCGCCTGGTCGGCGTGTCGGTCGACTCGCAGGGCAAGCCCGCGTACCGGTTGACGCTGCAGACGCGCGAACAGCACATCCGCCGCGAGAAGGCGACGTCGAACATCTGCACCGCGCAGGTGCTGCTGGCCGTGATGGCGAGCATGTACGCCGTGTACCACGGGCCGGACGGCCTGACGCGGATCGCGCAGCGCGTGCACCGCCTGACCGCGATCTTTGCGGAAGGCCTGAAGCGGAGCGGGCTGAAGGTCAACGGCACCTTCTTCGACACGCTGGCGATCGCAGGCGTCGACGCCGCGAAGGTGCTGGCTTCGGCGCGCGACCGGGGCATCAACCTGCGCGAGTTCAGCAAGCGCGACGTCGGCGACCACGCCACGCAGATCGTCGGCGTCGCGTTCGACGAGACGACGACCCGCGCGGACGTCGAAACGCTGTGGGACGTCTTCGGCGTCAAGGCGAACGTCGACGACCTCGACGCCGCCGTCGCAGCCGGCGAGACCGCGATCCCGACGGCCCTGCGCCGCGCGACGCCGTTCCTGACGCACCCGGTGTTCAACGCGCACCACAGCGAGCACGAGATGCTGCGCTACCTGCGTTCGCTGGCCGACAAGGACCTGGCGATGGACCGCACGATGATCCCGCTGGGTTCGTGCACGATGAAGCTCAACGCGACGAGCGAGATGATCCCGGTCACCTGGCCCGAGTTCGCGAACATCCACCCGCTCGCGCCCGCCGGCCAGGCCGAGGGCTATCGACAGCTGATCGACGAACTCGAGCAGATGCTGGTCGAGTGCACGGGCTACGACGCGGTCAGCCTGCAGCCGAACTCCGGCGCGCAGGGCGAGTACGCCGGCCTGCTCGCGATCCGCGCCTACCACCGCGCGCGCGGGGAAGGGCACCGCACCGTGTGCCTGATCCCGGAGAGCGCGCACGGCACCAACCCCGCCTCCGCGCAGATGTGCGGCATGGACGTCGTCGTCGTGAAGACCGACCGCGACGGCAACGTCGACATCGCCGACCTGAAGGCCAAGGCCGAACAGAACGGCGCGAAGCTGGCGGCGCTGATGGTGACGTACCCCTCGACGCACGGCGTGTTCGAGGAAGCGATCGTCGAGATCTGCGACATCGTGCACCGGCACGGCGGGCAGGTGTACACCGACGGCGCCAACATGAACGCGCTGGTCGGCGTGGCCAAGCCGGGCAAGTACGGCTCGGACGTGTCGCACCTGAACCTGCACAAGACCTTCTGCATCCCGCACGGTGGCGGCGGGCCGGGCGTCGGCCCGGTGGCGGTCAAGTCGCACCTCGCCCCGTACCTGCCGGGCAAGCTCGGAGCCGACAGCGACGTGGGCATGGTCAGCGCCGGCAGCTTCGGCAGCGCCAGCATCCTGCCGATCTCGTGGATGTACATCACGATGATGGGCGGTGCAGGCTTGCGGCGGGCAACGCAGGTGGCGCTGCTGAACGCCAACTACGTCGCGAAGCGGCTCGCGCCGTATTACCCGACGCTGTACGCGGGCCGCAACGGCCATGTGGCGCACGAGTGCATCCTGGACCTGCGCCCGCTGAAGGACGCGAGCGGCATCGGCGCCGAGGACGTCGCCAAGCGGCTGATGGACTATGGTTTCCACGCGCCGACGCTGAGCTTCCCGGTCGCAGGCACCCTGATGGTCGAGCCGACCGAGTCGGAGCCGAAGGTGGAACTCGATCGCTTCGTCGAGGCGATGATCGCGATCCACGGCGAGATCACCGCCGTGCAGGCCGGGCAGGTCGACCGCGATGACAATCCGCTGAAGAACGCGCCGCACACTGCGGCGATGGTGATGGCCGAGAACTGGGCGCACGACTACACGCGCGAGCAGGCGGCCTTCCCGGTGGCGTCACTGAAGCGGCAGAAGTACTGGACTCCGGTCGGTCGCGTCGACAACGCGTACGGCGACAGGAACATCATGTGTTCCTGCGTTCCGCTCTCGGCCTACACGGACGACGTCACCGCCACGGCGGCCTGACCTTCGCCGCGCGGGACTCGGGCCCCGATCGGGGCTTTCGAGTCCGGCGCGCGACCCGGGCGCGCTTGCCGCGGTCGTTACGCGGTCGTCATGCGGCCGGCGGTCGGTCGTATCGGGAACTGCGTACGAGTCGAACTCGACCCGCGATCGCGTTAGGGAACTTTTAGCGACATTGGCTGGGGTTACTCCCTAGACTCCGCTTCCTTCGCGGGATTGGAGTCGGGAATGAAGAAAGTCATCCGGTTCTTCGGCTGGGCGCTGCTGGTCCTCATCGTGGTCGGACTCGTTGCTGCGGGCGCCGCCCATCTGCTCGCGCAGCGCAAGCTGAACCGATCGATCGACGTGAACGTCGCGCCGGTCGCGTTCGCCAGCGACGACGCATCGCTCGCGCGCGGCAAGTACCTGTTCCAGTCGCGCGGCTGCGGCGAGTGCCATGGAGACAACGGCGCCGGCAAGCTGTTGATCGACGATCCCGGCGGCCTGCGCGTGTGGACGCCGAACATCACGACCGGGCCCGGCAGCGCCGTGACGAAGTACACCGAGGTGGACTGGGTGCGCACCATCCGCCACGGCGTGAAGCCGGACAAGCGGCCCATCATGATCATGCCGTGCGAGGACTTCAACCGCTTCACGGACGCGGATGTCGCGGCGATCGTCGCCTACGTGCGCAGCCTGCCGGCGGTGCAAGGCGAGATCGGGCGCGTCGAGATGCCGCTGATCGTGAAGGCGCTCTACGCGGCCGACGTCATCCCCGACGCGCCGCAGCGCATCGACCACACGCTGCCGCCCGCGAAGGCGGTGGCGGAGGGGCCGACACCGGAGCACGGCGCCTATGTGGCCAACATGTGCAAGGGCTGCCATGGCGAGACGTTCCACGGCGGGAAGATTCCCGGCTCACCGCCGGACTGGCCGCCGGCAGCCGACCTCACGTCGCCCGCGACGTACGCCGCGTACGAAAACGTGGACAGGTTCAGGGCGATGCTGAAGAGCGGCAAGCGGCCCAGCGGCGAAGCGATCAAGGTGATGCCGTTCCCGTCGCTCGCGGCGCTGAACGACACCGACGTCGAGGCGCTCTATGCCTACCTGAGGACGTTGCCGAAGGCCGGCGCGCGGCCGTGATCCCTCCGGTGCGGGGCGCCGCAAGGCGGCCTCGCGCGCCCGCCGCCCCGGGGGGCTTGAAATCCGTACTGCCGCTCCGAACTTGGATCGCATGAGCCGCCCGCGACTTGGCGGGCCGCGCCCATCCAGAGAGGAGGACACAGCATGTTTGCATCGATGATGTACCCGAACGTGTTCGGCGACTTCGATCGGCTGCGGCGGGAACTGGACGACCTGTTCGGCATGGCCGGCCTGCCCACCAGCATCCGCTCGGCCGCTCCCGGTGCGTTCCCCGCGCTGAACATCGGCAACACGCCGACCAGCGTGGAGATCTACGCCTTCGCCCCGGGCATCGACCCGGCCCAGGTCGACGTGACGATCGACCGCGGCGTGATGACCATTTCCGGCGAACGCCCGTCGGCGCTGCCGAAGGACGAAAGCAAGGTCAACGTCTACGGCAACGAGCGTTTCGCCGGCCGCTTCCGCCGGGCGATCAGCCTGCCCGAGGACATCGATCCGTCGAAGGTCGAAGCCACCTACCGCGACGGCGTGCTGCGCGTGAGCGTCGCCCGCCGCGAGTCCGCGCTGCCCAAGCGCATCACCGTGCAATGAGCGCGACAGGAGGAACGAACATGAGCGACACGATGGTTGTTGAACGCCCGGAGAACCGCCAGGACGTCCGCCGCGAAGAGCGGCAGACGCCGGCCCGCCAGGAGCAGCATCAGCAGCAAGCGCCCGCGATGATCCCGCGCGTCGACGTGCTGGAGGACCAGACGGGCATCACGCTCCTCGCCGACCTGCCCGGCGTGACGCGCGAGGCGCTCGAAATCCACGTCGAGGGTGACTCGCTGACGATCGAGGGCACCGTTTCCGCGGCGACGCCGGAGTCGATGCAAGCCGCCTACGCCGAGGTGCGCGTGCCGCGCTACCGCCGCAGCTTCACGCTCAGCCGCGAGCTCGACGGCGGCCGGATCGAGGCGCAACTGAAGGACGGCGTGCTGCGCCTTCGCATTCCGAAGCAGGAACACGCCCAGCCGCGGCGCGTTTCGATCAAGGTCGCGTAACCAGCGGCCGCATCGCCGGGCGCGTGCTTTGCCGCGCCGGCCCTGCTAGTGTCTCGCCGAAGGGCGGGCGGCATTCGCTGCCCGCCCTTCTTGGTTCTCCCTCTCCACTGGCCGTCAGCGTCTTCGACCTCTTCAAGATCGGCATCGGGCCGTCCAGCTCGCATACCGTCGGGCCGATGCGCGCCGCGCGACTGTTCGCGCAGCGGCTCGCGAACGAGGGGCTGATCGACCGCGTCGCCGCGGTGCGGGCCGAGCTGTACGGATCCCTCGGTGCTACCGGCAAGGGCCACGGCAGCGACAAGGCCGTGCTGCTCGGACTCGAAGGCGAGGAGCCGGCGACTGTCGAGGTGGACGCGATCCCGGCGCGCCTGGCGGCGATCCGCGAAGCGAGGCAACTGCGGCTGCTCGGCGAGCATCCAGTCGGGTTCATCGAGAAGGAGCACCTGCTGTTCTTCACGAAGGCGCTGCCGTTCCACGCCAACGGACTGCGCTTCGTCGCTCTCGATGTCGAAGCGCGTGAGCTGACTGCGCGCACCTACTACTCGGTGGGTGGAGGCTTCGTCGTCAGCGAGGAACTGGCAAGCGACGGCAGCGCGCACAAGCGCGTCGCGCCCGACACCACGATCCTGCCGCTGCCGTTCCACACGGGCGACGAACTGCTGGCCCAGTGCGCGGCTCGCGGCCTGTCGATCGCGCAGGTGATGCGCGCCAACGAGCGCCACTGGCGCGAGGACGAGGCGATCGATGCGGGCCTGCTCGCGATCTGGCAGGTGATGCAGCGCTGCGTCGAGCGCGGGCTGCGTTCCGAAGGGACGCTGCCCGGCGGCCTGAAGGTCCGGCGACGCGCAGCCGACTGGCACCGCAAGCTCGCGGCCGCGAGCGGCCCGAGCGACCCGCTGGCGGTGCTCGACTGGGTGAACCTGTTCGCGCTGGCGGTGAACGAGGAGAACGCGGCCGGGGGCCGGGTCGTGACGGCGCCGACCAACGGCGCCGCCGGCATCGTTCCCGCGGTGCTGCACTACTACCGCCGCTTCGTCCCGGGCGCGAGCGACCGCGGCGTCGTCGACTTCCTGCTGACCGCGGGCGCCATCGGCATCCTCTACAAGGAGAACGCTTCGATCTCCGGCGCGGAGGTCGGCTGCCAGGGCGAGGTGGGTGTCGCGTGCTCGATGGCGGCAGGCGGACTCGCGGCCGTGCTCGGCGGAACGCCGGAGCAGGTGGAGAACGCCGCCGAGATCGGCATGGAGCACCACCTCGGCCTCACGTGCGATCCGGTCGGCGGGCTCGTGCAGATCCCGTGCATCGAGCGCAACGCCGTCGCGTCGGTGCAGGCGATCAACGCGGCCCGCATGGCGCTCGCCGGCGACGGCAACGCACTACGTGTCGCTCGACCAGGTGATCAAGACGATGCGCGAGACCGGCGCCGACATGAAGACGAAGTACAAGGAAACCGCGCGCGGCGGCCTCGCGCTGAACGTCGTCGAATGCTGACGCGCGCGCGCCGCGTCGTCCTGGTGTCCCTCCTTGCCATGTCCACGTTCACGCTGGCCGGATGCATCGAGCGGTTCTTCTTCTATCCCGATGCCGCGCGTTACGCGTCGCCCGAGCAGTTCGGCCTGAAGGCGGAAGACGTGCGCCTCACGGCGTCGGACGGCACGAAGCTGCACGCCTGGTTCCTGCCGGCCGCGCGGGACGGCGAAGGGAACCGTCCTGCACCTGCACGGCAATGCGGCCAACGTCAGCAACCATCTTCCGCTGGTCGCCTGGATGCCGGCGCGCGGGTACAACGTGCTGATGCTCGACTACCGCGGCTTCGGCAAGTCCGAAGGCAAGCCGACGCTGGACGGGATCGTCGAGGACGCGCTGGCCGCGCTTGCGCACCTGCGCACGCGCGCCGACGTCGACCGCGACCGGCTCGTCGTGTTCGGGCAGAGCATCGGCGGCGCGACCGCGCTGCGCATGCTCGCGCGCGACGCGGCCGGCGTGCGGCTGGCGATCATCGACTCGTCGTTCCCGAGCTATCGCGGCATTGCGCGCGACGCGACTGCCGGCAGCGCGATGGCGCCGCTGGCGTCGCTCGCCGCTTCCGCTCTGCCGCCCCCGGACAAGGACCCGGTGGCCGCACTGAAGTCGATCCGCATCCCGCTGATCTTCGTGCACGGGACGCGCGATTCGGTGATCCCGCACGCGAACAGCGACGCGCTGCACGCGGCGGCGCCCGGCAGCCAGTTGTGGAAGATCCCGGATGCCGACCACATCTCCGCGCTGGCGTTTCCGGGGCCGTGGCGCGAGAAGCTGGTGGCCGCGATGGACGCGGCGGTGCGGTAGCGCGGGCGCGCCTGCGCCCGCGGGGCGGTCACCGGCGTCGGTAGTCGACGAAGTCGAACGCGTACGCGCGCGTTTCGTTGGCGGGATGGTGCTCGCGACCGGCTTCGGCCCAGTCTTCCGCCGCCGCCGCGGGCATGAAGGTGTCCCCCTCGAAGTCGGCGTCGATCTCCGTGAGCAGCAGTCGATCCGCGCGTCCCAGGGCTTCTGCGTACAGCTGCGCGCCTCCGATGACGAAGATCTCGTCGCTGTCCGAGCAGAGCGCCACCGCGTCGTCCAGGCTGTGCGCGACCTCCGCGCCCGCGGCCGCAAAGCTGCGATCGCGCGTCACGACGATGCTGCGCCTGCCCGGCAGCGGCCGCCCGATCGACTCCCACGTCTTGCGCCCCATGACAATGGGGTGCCCCATCGTCGTGCGCTTGAAGAACGCGAGGTCTTCCGGCAGCCGCCACGGCAGGCCGCCGCTGGCGCCGATCACGCCGTTGCGCGCGCGCGCGAGGATCAGCGTGACGCGCGGGGTCTTCGCCGCTTTCACACCGCCACCGGCGCCTTGATGTGCGGGTGCGGGTCGTAATCCACGATCTCGAAGTCCTCGAAGGCGTACTCGAAGATCGACGCGGGGCGCCGCCTGATCACCAGTCTCGGGTACGGCCGCGGCTCGCGCGCGAGCTGCTCGCGCACCTGCTCGAAGTGGTTGTTGTAGATGTGGCAGTCGCCGCCGGTCCACACGAAGTCGCCGACGCCGAGGTCGCACTGCTGCGCGATCATGTGCGTGAGCAGCGCGTAGCTCGCGATGTTGAACGGCACGCCGAGGAAGATGTCGCAGCTGCGCTGGTAGAGCTGGCACGACAGCCGGCCCTGCGCCACGTAGAACTGGAACAGCAGGTGGCAGGGCGGCAGCGCCATCTTCGGGATGTCGCTGACGTTCCACGCCGACACGATCAGCCGGCGCGAGTCCGGGTTGGACTTGATCTGCTGCACGACCTGCGCGATCTGGTCGATCGAGCCGCCGTCGGGCGTGGGCCACGAGCGCCATTGCACGCCGTAGACCGGGCCGAGTTCGCCGTCCGCGCGCGCCCACTCGTCCCAGATCGTGACCTTGTTGTCGCGCAGGTAAGCGACGTTGCTCGAGCCCTGCAGGAACCACAGCAGTTCGTGGATGATCGACCGCAGGTGCAGCTTCTTGGTCGTGACGAGCGGGAAGCCTTCCTGCAGGTCGAACCGCATCTGGTACCCGAACCAGGACTTGGTGCCGGTCCCGGTGCGGTCGGTCTTGTCGACGCCACGTTCGAACACGTGGCGCATGAAGTCTTCGTACTGGCGCATGGAAGTGTCGCGGAGGATGCGGCGCATTCTATCGGCCCCGGCCGGTGCGCCCGCGCGGTGCAGGTACGGAGGCGCTCAGGCCGCGAACTGCATCGCCGCCAGCCGGGCGTACAGGCCGCCGCGCGCCACCAGTTCGGAGTGGGTGCCAGCCTCGACGAGCCGACCGTGGTCGAGCACGAAGATGCGGTCGACGCGCTGCACGGTCGCCAGCCGATGGGCGATGACGATCGTCGTGCGGCCGCGCATCGCGGTCTCCAGCGCGGACTGCACGGCGCGTTCGCTCTCGGCGTCGAGGGCCGAAGTCGCCTCGTCGAGCAGCAGCAGCGGCGCGTCCTTGAGGATCGCGCGCGCGATCGCCAGCCGCTGGCGCTGGCCGCCGGACAGCCGCAGGCCGCGCTCGCCGACTTCGGTCGCATAGCCGTCGGGCAGCTGCAGCACGAATTCCTCGACGTGCGCCGCCCGCGCCGCCGCCCGCGCTTCGACTTCGCTCGCGCCCGGGCGCCCATAGCGGATGTTCTCGAGCACGGAGCCGGAGAAGATCACCGCGTCCTGCGGCACGACCGCGATCCGTCGGCGCAGGTCCTCGAACGCGGCGCTGCGGATGTCGACGCCGTCGACCCGGATGACGCCCTCGGCCACGTCGTAGAACCGCTGCAGCAACTGGAAGACGGTGCTCTTGCCGGCGCCCGATGGACCCACCAGCGCGACGGTCTGGCCGGGTTCGATCGCCAGCGCGAGGTCGTCGAGCACGCGCTGCTGCGGCCGGGACGGATAGGTGAAGCCGACGCGATCGAACTCCAGGCGCGTGCCTCGCGGGGCGGCGGGCAGCGCCACCGGCTCGGCCGGCGCGGCGATCGGCGATTCGGCGTTGAGCAGTTCCATCAATCGCTCGGTGGCGCCGGAGGCGCGCAGCAGGTCGCCCCACACCTCGCCGAGAACGGCGGCCGCGCCTGCGACCACCATGATGTAGAGCGCGGTCTGGCTCAACTCGCCCGCGGTGATCTTGCCCGCCATCACGGACTGAACGCCGCCGTACAGGCCGTACAGCAGCGCGCCGAACACGCCGATGATCACGAACGCGGTCAACGTGGCGCGCGTTCCGGTGCGCCGCACGGCCGTGTCGAACGAGCGCTCGTTCGCCTCGTGGAAACGGCGCGCCTCGTTGCGTTCCTGCGTGTAGCTCTGCACGACCTGCACGGCGTTCAGGACCTCGCCGGCGATGGCGCTCGAGTCGGCGATGCGGTCCTGGCTCGCGCGCGACAGCTTGCGCACGCGGCGGCCGATCAGCATCGCCGGCACGACCACGAGGGCGATGACGCCGACGACGGTCAGCATCAGGCGCGGACTGGTGGCGACCAGCATGGCGATGCCGCCGATGAAGAGCACCGCGTTGCGCAGGCCCATTGAGACGCTGGAGCCGACCGCGTTCTGGATCACGGTGGTGTCCGTCGTCAGCCGCGACAGCACTTCGCCGGTCTTCAGCGTCTCGAAGAACTGCGGACTCTGCTGCAGCACGTGCGCGTACACGGCCTGGCGCAGGTCGGTGGTTACGCGGTCGCCGAGCCAGCTGACCATGAAGAAGCGCGCCGCCGTGAAGATGCCGAGCGCCACCGCGACGGCGAACAGCAGGCCGAAGTAGTGGCGAATGGAGACGAGCTTGCCGGCGACGTCCCCGCCTGGCGTCGTCAGGCCCTGGTCGACGAGGAGCCGCACGGCATACGGGAGCGCGAGCGTCGCGCCGGCCGCCAGCAGCAGGAACAGCAGCGCGAGCGCGACCTGCCGCCGATAGGGCGCGACGAACGGCAGCAGGCGGCGCAGCGGTCGCAGGCGGCGGGGGGCGGGCGCGGCGTCTGCCACGGGCGGAGTCACCACAGCGGCGAGGTCAGCACGCCCCACGCGGCGAGGATCATCAACACGCCCCAGGCCGCGAACGCGACCGTGAACGGTGCTCCGCGGGACTTCGGGTTGCGCGCGTAGGCGAAGGCGTACCAGAGGCGGGCCGCCACCCAGACCGCGCCCGCCGCCGCCGCGATGCGCGGATTGAAGTACAGCGCCGCCAGCCACAGCGCCGGCAGGAAGATCACGGCGTTCTCGAGCGTGTTCATCTGCACGCGGTACGCGCACTCGAACTCGACGGCGCCGGTGGTCGCGGGCGCGCTGACCTTGTAAAGGCCGCGGCATTGCCGACGTACGCGGCGCAGCCGAACAGCAGAGCCAGCGTCGCGAGCGTGACGAGGGCGGGCCAGTGCAGTGTGTTTCCCATGGGGTTCTCCGGTCGGGACGACGGATCGTAGCGTTGACGAGGCTGGCGGGAAGTCAGAGCCGGATCGGCGCGACGTACCCGGTCATCTCGAGGTAGCCGCGGCCGACGCGGCGCTCGCCCTCGAGCAGCTCGCTCGCGCCTTCCCAGTACACCGCGCCGGTCGTCATCCGCGAGTCCAGTTCCTGGTCGTTCATCAGCGGCCGGGTGACGAAGGTGCGGTCGCCGATCCGCAGTTCCTGCGCCACCGGCCAGGCGGCGCGCGTGCGCGGCGAGGTCCACTCGGCGCGACGCACGAAGCGGACTTCGTCCGGCCGGTACGTGCGCGTGGCGCCGCCGGCTGGTCGCAGCGAGGCATAGCCATACGAAGCTTCACCGGCCGCGCCCTGGCGGCGAATCTGGAAGGCCGTCAGCGCCGTGCCGTCGTCGAGGTTCATGCCGACCCAGTCCCAGCCGGCCGCGTCGGCCGCGAGCAGCGTGCTCGACCACTCGTGGTCGAGCCAGCCGCGACCGGAAAGCGACTGCGTCCGGCCGTCGCGCGTCAGTTCCGCCCGCACGTCGAGCTGCGGCTGCGAGTAGTAGTAGCTGGCCTGCGCCGGCGCCGGTCCCTTGCGCGAGTAGCCGGCATCGCCCTGCAGCAGCAGCGGCTGCGTGGGGCGCGCGGTGAATTCGAGCGAGAACCCGCGGGCCGGCAGCGTGCAGCGGTAGTCGCCGCTCGGCTGGCGCACGAAGCGCCAGGCGTCGAGGCGCACGTCGGTGTCCTGCTCGGACGCGCCGACCACGCCGAAACCCGTGCGGGCGATGCGCTCGTCGTGCAGCAGGCTGCCGAGGCCCGGGTCGGCGAGCGCGGCGTGGGCGATGACGAGCTGCTTCGCCGCGAACGCGCTGGGATTCGCGGGATCGACCTCGGTGCGCGTCCGGAAGAACGTGACCTGGAACCCGAGCGAAGAGGCGCCCGGCACGTCGAGCCACCCGGTCAGGTACCACCACTCCGTGCGGTAGTCGGGATGCGCGCCGTGGTCGCGCGGAAACACCAGCGGCCGCGGCACCACGGCCGGATAGTCGATCGCGGCCCGGACCGGAACGGCGAGCGCCAGCGAACCCAGCAGGAACGCGCGGCGGCCCGGCATCACCAGTCGTCCCGCACGGCGCGCACGGCGTCGATCGAGACCGCGCGCCGGCCGGCGATCACCGCGGTCACGACCGCTGCCGCCATCAACGCCACCATCAGGCCGCCGATCAACCGCTCCGGCGCGTTGAAGTCCATCGTCCAGTGGAACGACTGCGGATTGATCACCTTGATCAGCACGAGCGACACCGCGAGGCCGGTCGCCAGGCCGACCGCGATCGCGAGCGCGGTGACGAGCGCGCCTTCGATCGCGAGCAGGCCGAGGATCTGGCCGCGCGTGAGCCCGATGTGGCGCAGCATGCCGAACTCGCGGGTGCGGGCGATGGCCTGCGACGAGAAGGTGGCGGCGATGCCGATCAGCCCGATCGCGATGGCCGCGATCTCCAGCACGTACGTCACGGCGAAGCTGCGGTCGAAGATCTGCAGGCTGAGCTTGCGGATGTCGCCGGGCTGCACGAACTCGGTCGCGGCGCCCGCCGCCATCTGCGCGCGCAGTTCCTCGGCCACGCGGACCGGCGTGTAGCCGGGCTTCAGCCACAGCGCCGCGTCGGTGATCGTCGTGTCGCCGGTCGCGGCCTGGTAGTCCGACGTGCGCATCGCGATGGCGCCGAACTGCCGCGCGTAGTCGCGCCAGACGCCGACGACCTTGAACGGCTTGCATCCGGCCGGCCAGCGGCAGCTCGACGGTCTGCCCCGGCCGCATGCCGTAGATCTCGACGACGGCTTCGGTCACCCAGATCGGCGGCGGCATGTCCGGCGTCCACCGCACGGCGGCGCCGGTCAGCGGCAGTTCCGCGTTCGGCCGGTCGACGTCGAACGGGCGCACCACGAGGAGCACCTGCGCGCGGGCGGGGTCGAGCTGCAGCCGGGCGAAGCGCGAGAACTCCGCGCGTGCCACGCCGGGATGATTCGCGAGCTGCCGGAGATCGGATTCCGGGAAGTAGGCGATCGAGCCGGTCTGCGCGACGCGCGCGTAGAGCTCGGCCGGCAGGATGCGGTCCAGCCAGTCGTCGACCGAGCCGCGGAAGCTCGACACCATGGTCGCCATCGCGACCATCAGGGCGAAGCTCGCGACGATGCCGGCCATGCCGATCGCCGCGAAGCTCGGCGCCTGCGCGATGCGCGTGACGGCGAGCAGCAGCGTCGGCGAGCGGGCGCCGAGCGACGACCCTTCGATGCGGCGCGCGAGCGGAGTGAACACGGCGTGCGCGAGCCGCGGCTGCAGCGCGATCGCGCCGATCAGCACGGCCATGATCGCCAGGTAGCCCCAGACGGGAATGCCGTTGACCGGCGGCAGCGCCACGAGCACGGCACCGAGCGCGAGCAGGGCCAGCCCGGGCCAGAGCCGGCCGAGCGGCTTGAAGCGCGTCCTCTTCGGCGCCGGCCTTCATCGCCAGCGCCGGCGAGGTGCGCGCGGCGTCGCGCGCCGGCACCCAGCTGCCGGCGATCGCGGCGCCGAGGCCGAGCAGGAAGAAGAGCGCGACGGCGTCCGGCGGTGTACTGGACCTCCGGCCGGGTGCCGGTGAAGAAGCCGCTGCCCAGGTCGCCGCCGAGCACGTTCAGCGTCAGGCTCGCGATCGCGGCCCCGAGCAGCAGGCCGAGCGCGCTGCCGGCCACGCCGAGGATCGACGCCTCGACCACGAGCAGCGACTGCAGCTCGCGGGACGTGACTCCCGCCACCCGCAGGAACGCCAGCTGCGAGCGGCGCGCGATCGTCGCCTGCGCCTGCAGCGAGAACACGAGGAAGCCGCCGGTGAACAGCGCCACCAGCGCCAGCACGTTCAGGTTCACGCGATAGGCGCGCGACAGGTTCGACACCCGCGTCGTCTCGGCATCGGCGCTCGCGATCGCCACGCCGGGCGGCAGTTGCAGCGCCCGCGACAGGCTGTCGACGGTCGTTCCCGCGGCGAGCTTCACGTCGATGCGCGTCAGCTTGCCGAGCCGGTCGAGCCGCCACTGCGCGTGACCGAGGTCCATCACGCCGATCACCTGCCCCGCGCGCGCGCCGGGCAGGGTGCCGACGATCGGCAGCCTCGCTTCGCGCGTCCCGGCGAGCACGCGCGAGCTCGCCGCCCACGCGGACCTTGAACCGGTCGAGCGCGGCCGGCGACAGGAAGACGCCGTCGCCGAGGACCGCGAAGCGCGGCGCGTCGTCGGCCGGCACCGGCATCAGCGCCTGCGACAGGGCGGCGGCGCGGAAGATGTCGAGGCCGACGACCGGCAGCACGGGCGCGCGCGTTTCGTCGAAACCGAGCACCGGCACGTCGAGCTCCAGCACGGGGCTGGCCAGCTCGACGGCGGGATGCGCGACGACCCGCGCGAACAGCTGTTCGTCGAACCCCTCGCGCGTCGCGGTGATGGACGCGTCGGCCTGCCCGGTGACCGCGCGCACCGCCGACGAGAACTCGCTCAGCGCCGAGGTGTTGATCAGGTGCACCGCATAGCCGAGCGCGACGCCCACCGCGATGGCGAGGACCTGCACCAGCGTCCGCAGCCGGTGCTGCCGCGCGTAGCCGGCGAGGACGTGCCAGGAGAGCCACCACATGAAGGCAGT
>CAWEQS010000012.1:0-12261 GCA_963811265.1 uncultured beta proteobacterium | reverse complement strand
AATCTGCCCGCAGTGTCGTCTCGCACCGTTCGACCGGATTGACGGGTATCAACTGGCGGAAGCGCACGTCGCGATGTGCGAACCGGCAATACCCCGTATCGCAACGCGGAATGGTGTCGCGCATCCTGAACCGGTTGACGGGGATCAACGGGGCGGTGAGTCTCGGTGGGAGCATCCACCCGGAGAAGAGAGGCGCCGCCGCCTCGATCACCGAGACACCTCATGTACACGATCGCCCGACGCGAGTCCTTTTCGGACACCACCTTTCTCTGGGATGTGATGGCGCCCGACGTCGCGAAGTCGGCCGAGCCCGGCCACTTCGTGATGCTGCGGCTGCACGAGGGCAGCGAGCGGATTCCGCTGACGGTGGCCGACTACGACCGCGAGGCGGGCACCGTGACGCTCGTCGTGCAGGCGCTCGGCAAGACCACGCTCGAGATGCGCGACCGCTACAAGGCGGGTGACACGTTCACCGACTTCGTCGGTCCGCTCGGCCTGCCGCAGCACGTCGGCAAGTTCGGCCACGTCGTCCTGGTCGGCGGCGGCCTCGGCGTGGCGCCGGTGTTCCCGCAGCTGCGCGCGTTCAAGGAGGCGGGCAACCGCACCACCGGCATCATCGGCTTCCGCAACAAGGATCTCGTCTTCTGGGAAGAGAAGTTCGGCGCGCAGTGCGACAACCTGATCGTCTGCACCGACGACGGCAGCTACGGCAAGCCGGGCTTCGTCACCGCGGCGCTGCAGGAAGTGCTCGAGCGGCGACAAGCCCGACCTCGTCGTCGCGATCGGCCCGCTGCCGATGATGAACGCGTGCGTCGAGACCACGCGGCCGTTCGGCGTGAAGACGATGGTGTCGCTGAACGCGATCATGGTCGACGGCACCGGCATGTGCGGCTCGTGCCGCGTCACGGTCGGCAGCGAGATCAAGTTCGCCTGCGTCGACGGCCCCGACTTCGACGGCCACCAGGTCGACTTCAAGGAGCTGATGCTGCGCCAGAAGCGCTTCAAGGGCGAGGAGGCGGCGGCGAACACCGACTACGCGCACGTCTGCGAAGTCGACAAGCAGCTCTTCGCCGACGGCAAGCGCAACTACAAGAAGTTCAAGGACCTGCCGCCGCACGCGGTGAAGATGCCCGAGCGCGACCCGCTGGAGCGCTCGCGCAACTTCAAGGAAGTCAACCTCGGCTACACGATGGCCGACGCGCTGGCCGAGGCCGAGCGCTGCATCATGTGCACCAAGCCGACCTGCATCGAAGGCTGCCCGGTCGGCATCGACATCCCGCGCTTCATCCGGCACCTGCTGGTGCGCGACCTCGACGGCGCGCTCGGCGTCATCAACGAGTCGAACCTGTTCCCGTCGGTGTGCGGCCGCGTCTGCCCGCAGGAGTCGCAGTGCGAGGCGCAGTGCCAGGTCGGGCGCAACAAGAAGACTCCGATGGAGTCGGTCGCGATCGGCCGGCTCGAACGCTTCATCGGCGACAACGCGCACGGGAAGAAGAACGTTCCGCCCCGGCTCGAACGCCAGCTCGGCAAGGTCGCCATCGTCGGCTCCGGGCCGTCGGGGCTGGCCGTGGCCGCGGACCTCGCCAAGTTCGGCTGCGAGGCGACCGTGTTCGAGGCGCTGCACGTGGTCGGCGGCGTCCTGCAGTACGGCATTCCCTCGTTCCGCCTGCCGCGCGAGATCATCGCGCGCGAGGTCGACAGCCTGAAGGAGCTCGGCGTCCGGTTCGAGACCAACAAGGTGGTCGGCAAGACCTTCTCGATCCCGCAGCTCATGCAGGAGCGGGGCTTCGACGCGGTGTTCGTCGGGGCGGGCGCCGGCGCGCCGTCGTTCCTCGGCATCCCGGGCGAGTTCGCGGGCCAGGTCTATTCGGCCAACGAGTTCCTGACCCGCGTGAACCTGATGGGCGGGGACAAGTTCCCGTACCTCGACACGCCGATCACGATCGGCAAGAGCGTCGTCGTGATCGGTGCCGGCAACACCGCGATGGACTGCCTGCGCGTGGCCAAGCGGCTCGGCACGCCGACCGTGCGCTGCGTGTACCGGCGCTCGGAGGCCGAGGCGCCGGCGCGCATCGAGGAACTGCGGCACGCGAAGGAGGAGGGCATCGAGTTCTTCTTCCTGCACGCGCCGGTCGAGATCCTCGTCGACGGCGACGGCACGGTGCGCGGGATGAAGGTCGAGAAGATGATGCTCGGCGAGCCGGACGAGAAAGGGCGCCGCAAGCCGGTGCCGCTCGGCGAGTTCGTCGAACTCGAGTGCGACACGGTCATCTACGCGCTCGGCACGCAGGCCAACCCGATCATCACCAAGTCCACGCCGGGCCTCGCGCTCAACAAGTGGGGCTACATCGTCGCCGATGACTACACGCAGGCCACGAGCGTGCCGGGCGTGTTCGCCGGCGGCGACATCGTGACCGGCGGCGCGACCGTGATCCTCGCGATGGGGGCCGGGCGCCGCGCCGCGCGCGCGATCGGCGCGTACCTCGCGGGCGACAAGATCGAAGTGGCCGATCACGCAGGCCGACGCGGACGCGTTCGTGCCGCCGCTGCCGATCGGCGTCGAGCGCCAGGCCTCTCCTGTCCACCGAACCCGCCACCGGCGAGGTCAAGCAATGAACATCTGCCCGCGCTGCCATCGTCCACTGGAAGGCGACGAGTCGTACATCTGCTGTGCCGGCATGGAACTGCGCTGGCGCTGCACCGAGTGCCACAAGGTGGCCGAGGGCTTCGCGTTCCCGTACGGTTTGTGCCCGTACTGCAAGGGCAAGCTCGAGATGCTCGACCGCGGCGCGATCGAGGACGACCGCGCGCTCGAGGCGGTGCGCAAGGCGTTCGAGATCGAGCTCGGCGGCCACGCCTTCTACCAGCGCGCCTCGCGCGACGCGAAGGATCCCGTGCTGCAGGACCTGTTCGCCCGCTTCGCGGAGATGGAGCAGGAGCACATGGAAACGCTGTCGAAGCGCTACCACGCCGACCTGCCCGAGCCTTCAGCCGACTACCAGGTCGACCGCGCCGCGATCTTCGCCGGCATCGATCGCAAGCCGGAGGACCCGGCCAACCTGTTCCGCATCGCGATCGCGTTCGAGCAGCGCGCGGTCGACTTCTTCGCACGCGAAGGCGAGCTCGCGCCCGCGGGTTCGGTCGAGCGCGACCTGTACCGCGAACTGGCCGCCGAGGAGCGCGAACACGTCGCGCTGCTGACCACCGAATTCCGCCGCTGGGAGGCTGGCAAGGCCGGCATCCTGTAGCAGAGAGAGCCAAGATGAAACACTCGTACGTGCTCGACGGCAACGAAGCCGCCGCCCGCATCGCTCACATGCTGAGCGAGGTGATCGCGATCTACCCGATCACGCCGTCGTCGAACATGGGCGAGCTGTCCGACGCCTGGTCGGCCGCCGGGAAGACGAACATCTGGGGCCAGGTCCCCGAGGTGGTCGAGATGCAGAGCGAGGCGGGCGCCGCCGGCGCGGTGCACGGATCGCTGCAGGCCGGCGCGCTCACCACGACCTTCACGGCGTCGCAGGGCCTGCTGCTGAAGCTGCCCAACATGTTCAAGATCGCCGGCGAACTGACTCCGGCGGTGTTCCACATCGCCGCCCGCACGCTCGCCACGCACGCACTGTCGATCTTCGGCGACCACAGCGACGTGATGAGCGCCCGCACCACCGGCTTCGCAATGCTCGCGGCGTCGAGCGTGCAGGAAGCGCAGGACATGGCGATGATCGCCCACATGGCGACGCTGAAGTCGCGGGTGCCGTTCCTGCACTTCTTCGACGGCTTCCGCACCAGCCACGAGGTCAACAAGATCGACCTGCTGATGGAGGACGAGGCGCGCCAGCTGATCGACGATGAACTGATCGAGGCGCACCGCGCGCGCGCGCTGAACCCGGACGCGCCGGTCATCCGCGGGACCGCGCAGAACCCGGACGTGTTCTTCCAGGCGCGCGAGGCCTGCAATCCCTTCTATTCGGCGGTGCCGGGCATCGTCACCGAGTCGATGGAGCGTTTTGCGAAGGTGACCGGGCGCAGGTACAGCCTGTTCTGGTACTGCGGGGCGCCGGACGCCGAGCGCGTGATCGTGCAGATGGGCTCGGGTGTCGGCGCCACGCGCGAAGCGGTGGCCAAGCTGGCCGCCGCGGGCGAGAAGGTGGGCCTCGTGACCGTGCGGCTCTACCGGCCGTTCGACGTGGAGGCGTTCGTCGCCGCGCTGCCGAAGACCGTGAAGTCGATCGCCGTGCTCGACCGGACGAAGGAGCCTGGCGCCGTCGGCGAGCCTCTCTACCAGGACGTCGTCACGGCGCTCGCCGAAGGCTGGCCGCACGACATGGCGCTGCCGCGGGTCATCGGCGGACGCTATGGGCTTTCGTCGAAGGAATACACGCCGGCGATGGCGAAGGCCGCTCTCGACGAGCTGAAGCAGGCGACACCGAAAAAGCACTTCACGGTCGGCATCCTCGACGACGTCACGCGCCTGTCGCTGAAGTGGGATCCGGACTTCGACACCGAGGCCGCGGGCGTGACGCGCGCCGTGTTCTACGGCCTCGGCGCCGACGGCACGGTCGGCGCGACCAAGAACACGGTCAAGATCATCGGCGAGAACACGCCGCTGTACGCGCAGGGCTACTTCGTCTACGACAGCAAGAAGTCGGGCGCGATCACCGTGTCGCACCTGCGCTTCGGGCCGGAGCCGATCGAGTCGACGTACCTGATCGGCAAGGCGGACTTCGTCGCCTGCCACCAGTTCGAGTTCATGGAAAAGCTCGACGTGCTCGAGCTCGCCCGTCCCGGCGCGACCTTCCTGCTGAACAGCCCGTACGGGCCCGACGAGGTGTGGGGCAAGCTGCCCCGCGAGGCGCAGCAGACGATCGTCGACCGCAAGCTTCGGTTCTTCGTGGTCGATGCGCTGGCGGTCGCGAAGACGGCGGGCCTCGCCGGCCGCATCAACACGGTCACGCAGGCGTGCTTCTTCGCCATCTCCGGGATCCTGCCGCGCGACGAAGCGATCGAAAAGATCAAGGAGGCGATCCGCAAGACCTACGGCAAGCGCGGCGAGACGGTGCTGGCGCGCAACTTCGCCGCGGTCGATCACTCGCTGGCGGCGATGGCCGAGGTCAAGGTCCCGGACCGGGCCGACTCGCTGTGGACGCGCCGGCCGATCGTCCCGAAGGCGGCGCCCGACTTCGTGCAGCGCGTGACGGCGATGATGCTCGACGGCAAGGGCGACCTGCTGCCGGTGTCGGCGATGCCGGTCGACGGCACGTTCCCGACCGGCACCACCCAGTGGGAGAAGCGCAGCATCGCGCAGGAGATCCCGATCTGGGACGAGACGATCTGCACGCAGTGCGCGATCTGCCCGCTGGTGTGCCCGCACGCGGCGATCCGCATGACGGTGTTCTCGCCCGAGGAGATGAAGCGCGCCCCGTCGACCTTCAAGGCGGTGCCGTGGACCCGCAAGGACAGCCTCGAGGGCATGCTGTACAGCCTGCAGGTGGCGCCGGAGGACTGCACCGGCTGCGGCGCCTGTGTCGACGTCTGCCCGACGCGCAGCAAGCAGGTGGTCAAGCACAAGGCGATCAACATGGCGCCGAAGCTCGAGCACCTCGAGGCCGAGCGCGCCAACTACGAGTTCTTCCTCAGCCTGAAGGAAGTGCGGCCGTCGTTCGACACCATCGACGGCCTGCGCGGCTCGCAACTGCGCCAGCCGCTGTTCGAATACTCGGGCGCGTGCTCCGGCTGCGGCGAGACGCCGTACCTGAAGCTGCTTTCGCAGCTCTACGGCGACCACCTCGTGATCGCCAACGCGACCGGCTGCTCGTCGATCTACGGCGGCAACCTGCCGACGACGCCGTACTCGAAGAACGCCGAAGGGCAGGGGCCGACCTGGGCCAACAGCCTGTTCGAGGACAACGCGGAGTTCGGCCTCGGCATGCGGCTCGCGCTCGACGCGCAGAAGAGCCTGGCGCAGATGCTGGTCGCGCAGCTGCGCGACCGGATCGGCCCGGAACTGGCAGACGCGCTGCTCGGCGCGCCGCAGGACAACGACGAGCAGATCAAGGCGCAGCGGGCGCGCGTCAGGCAGTTGAAGGCCGTGCTGCCGAAGATCGGCACGCCCGAGGCGGCCCGACTGCTGGCGGTGGCCGACAGCCTCGTGATCCGCAGCGTCTGGATCGTCGGCGGCGACGGCTGGGCCTACGACATCGGCTACGGCGGCCTCGACCACGTCCTCGCGTCCGGCCGCAACGTCAACATCCTGGTGCTCGACACCGAGGTCTACAGCAACACCGGCGGCCAGGCGTCGAAGTCGACGCAGCGCGGCGCGGTGGCGAAGTTCGCGGCGGCCGGCAAGTCGATCGGCAAGAAGGACCTCGGCATGATCGCGATGGCGTACGGCAACGTGTACGTCGCGCAGGTCGCGATGGGCGCGAACCCGGTGCAGACGGTGCGCACCTTCCAGGAGGCGGAGGCGTGGAACGGCCCGTCGCTGATCATCGCCTACAGCCATTGCATCGCGCACGGCATCGACATGACGACCGGCTTCAGCCACCAGCGCGACGCGGTGAAGAGCGGCTACCTGACGCTCTACCACTACGACCCGCGGCTCGGCATGGGTGGCGCCGACCAGCCGCTCAAGCTCGATTCGCGCAAGCCGACGCTGCCGCTCGAGCAGTTCACGATGAAGGAGGGCCGGTTCGCGATGCTCGCGCAGGCCGATCCCGCGCGCGCCAAGTCATTGGGCCGCCAGGCGCAGGCGGAAGCGGACGCGCGCTGGCAGTTCTACGAACAGGTGGCCGGCGTGCATCGCGTGGTGGCGGAAGCCGAGGCCGCAGACAAGGCGGCGTCGCCGGACGCCGGCGATGGTGAAGCTCCCAAGGCGCAGACCCAGGAGGCGCAATGAATCGCATCGACCTCAGCACCCGCTATCTCGGGCTGACGCTCAAGCACCCGATCGTCGCGTCGGCCTCGCCGCTGACCGGTTCGATCGACAGCCTGAAACGCCTCGAGGACGCGGGCATCGCGGCCGTGGTCCTGCCTTCGCTGTTCGAGGAACAGATCGAACACGAGGAGATGGCGACCCACAACATGATGCTGTACGGCTCGGAACTGTCGCCCGAGGCGAGCGGGTTCTTCCCGGAGCAGCAGAACTACAGCACCGGCCCGGACCGCTATCTCAGCCTGATCGGCGACGCCAAGAAGGCGCTGAAGGTCCCGGTGATCGCCAGCCTGAACGGCTACACGCCGGGCGGCTGGACCAGCATGGCGAAGAAGTTCGAGCAGGCCGGCGCCGACGCGATCGAGCTGAACGTCTACTTCCTCGCCACCAGCCTCGACGACAGCAGCGAGTCCGTCGAGACGCGCTACATCGACCTCGTGAAGTCGGTCGCCGGCCAGGTGAAGATCCCGGTGGCGGTGAAAGTGGCGCCGTTCTTCAGCGCGATGGCCAACATGGCCAATCGGCTCGCGGGCGCCGGTGCGTCGGGGCTGGTGCTGTTCAACCGCTTCCTGCAACCCGACATCGAACTCGACGATCTCCAGGTCGCGCCCAACCTCGTGCTGTCGACCTCGGACGAAGCGCGGCTCGCGCTGCGCTGGATCGCGATCCTGCGCGGGCGGGTCGCGACGAGCTTTGCCGCGACCGGTGGCGCGCACACGGCGGACGACGTCCTGAAACTGCTGCTGGCCGGCGCCGATTGCGTCATGATCGCGAGCAGCCTGCTGAAGAAGGGCCCGGCGCAGGTCGGGGTGCTGGTGCGCGGTGTCGAGGCATGGCTGGCCGAGCGCGGCTACGATTCGGTCGAGCAGATGAAGGGTTCGCTGAGCCAGCAGGCGTGCCCGGATCCCGATGCGTTCGAGCGCGCCAACTACATGAAGGCCCTCAAGTCGTACACGAGCGAATTCGCGTAACAGAACGCAGCGACCGACAACCTCTCGAAACTTTCCTCCAGGAGAACCCCATGGCACTGTTGATCGTCGACGACTGCACCGCGTGCGACGCGTGCAAGCCCGTCTGCCCGAACGAAGCGATCGCCGTCGGCGACCCGATCTACGTCATCGACCCCGCGAAGTGCACCGAGTGCGTCGGCGCGCACGACGATCCGCAGTGCGTCGACGTGTGCCCGGCCGACTGCATCATTCCCGACCCGAACAACAAGGAGTCGAAGGAAGAACTGCAGGCGAAGTACGAGAAGCTGCACTGAACGTCGCGTGGAGCAGCAGGCTCGCTTTCGCGGCCGGCCTAGGGGTATTCCCGCGGCCGAGCAACGTTGACGGCGGTCAACCGCGCCGGATACCGGGCCGGTTAGCTTGCTTCTCGAAGTGCGTTTCAGTGAACGCGTGCGACGATGGGTTCGGCGGCCGGTAAGGCGGCCGACGTCGCCCAGGCGGGGGACACAGCAAGGCAGCAACGGGGAGGGCGTTGATACGCGTCAAGCCTGGCCTGCACGACGGGCCTAGGGTGGCGCGCATCGCGTCCGGTACTGCGTAGAGGGAACGCAAAGGCCAGGCGAGTGGACGCGGTAGGGAGACAACAAGAACGAAGGCCAGCGCGCCTTCACAAGAGCTCTAAAGGGCTTGATCTTCCGCTCGCCGGAGAGCCGGCGCCGCGCATCGACGCGGCGCCGGCCGTCACGCGCGTGGCCGCGCTCGGCCTCGACACCCACGGTCTCAAACCCACGATGCTCGTCGGTCCGGGCGATCGCGTTGCGCTCGGCCAGCCGCTGTTCGAGGACAAGAAGAACCCGGGAGTCCGGACGACGTCTCCCGGCGCCGGTCGCGTGGTCGAACTGCACCGCGGCGAGCGGCGCGCGCTGATCTCAGTGGTGATCGAACTCGACGAAGCCTCGGACGACCGTATCCGCTTCGCCGGCTTCACCGGGAAGCCGGCGGACGCGCTGGACGACGCCGAGGTGCGCGCGCTGCTGATCGAGGCCGGACTGTGGGATTCGTTCCGCATGCGGCCATTCGGACGCGTGCCGAAGGCCGATGCCCGGCCGCACGCCATCTTCGTCACCGCCACCGACACGCGCCCGCACGCGCCGCCGCCGGCGCTGGTGCTTGCCGGGCGGACCGACGACTTCCGTCGCGGCCTGGCGGCGCTCACGAAGCTCACGGATGGCCCGGTGTTCCTGTGCCAGGCGCCAGGCGCCTCGTACGACGTGCCCGCCGGCGTCGAAGTCGCGGAGTTCGCGGGGCCACACCCGAGCGGCAACGCCGGCTGGCACATTCACCGGCTGATGCCGGTGAGCCTCGACCGCGTCGTGTGGTCGATCGGCTACCAGGACGTCGTCGCGATCGGGCACCTTGCGGCGACCGGTGAACTCGATGTCTCGCGCGTGATCTCGATCGCCGGGCCGGGCGCGGCGAATCCGCGGTTGCTGCGCACGCGTCGCGGCGCTTCAATCGAGGACCTGACGCGCGACGAACTGAAGCCCGGCCCGCGGCGGGTCATTTCGGGTTCCGTGCTCGACGGCCGGGCGGTGACCGGTCCCGGCGACGCCTTCCTCGGCCGGCATCACCTCCAGGTCGCGGTGCTGCCGGAGGCCGGCGAGCGCGAGATGTTCGGCTACATCGCGCCGGGCGCGGAGAAGTTCTCCGCCACCAACACGGTGCTGGGCGCGTGGCGCGGGGCGCACCGGTTCGCGCTCAGCACGTCGACCAACGGCTCGCCGCGCGCGATGTATCCGATCGACTCCTACGAGCGCGTGATGCCCTTCGACATCCTGCCGACGTTCCTGCTGCGGGCGCTGATCGTGAAGGACGACGTGCGCGCGACCGAACTCGGCGCGCTCGAACTCGACGAAGACGACATCGCCCTGTGCACCTACGTGTGCGCGGGCAAGTTCGACTACGGCCCGCTGCTGCGCGATGCGCTCGCGCGCATCGAGAAGGAGAGCACTGATGCGCTGGCTCCGCGCAGCCGCCTCGACCGCATCGCCCCTCACTTCGAGCGAGGCGGTCGATCTCCACCGGTTCCATCCCCTGTGGGAAGCCGCGGACACGTTCTTCTACGCGCCGGGTTCCGTCACGGGCACGGCGGCGCACGTGCGCGATGCCGTGGACCTGAAGCGGATCATGATGACGGTCGTGATCGCCGCGCTTCCGTGCGTACTGATGGCGATGTTCAACACGGGGCTGCAGGCGAACCTCGCGATCGACCCGGCCAAGGCGGCGTCGCTCGAAGGCTGGCGGCACGACGTGATCCGGTGGCTGGGCACCGGCTACTCGCCGCGCAGCGGGATGGCGAACTTCGTCCACGGCGCGCTGTACTTCCTGCCGCTGTACATCGTCACGATGGTCGTCGGCCTGACCTGGGAGGTGACGTTCGCGATCGTCCGCAAGGTCGAGGTGAACGAGGGCTTCTTCGTCACCGGCATCCTGTTCCCGCTGATCCTGCCGCCGACCACGCCGCTGTGGCAGGCCGCGATCGGCATCAGTTTCGGCGTGGTGATCGCCAAGGAAGTCTTCGGCGGGACCGGGATGAACTTCATCAACCCGGCCCTGGCCGCTCGCGCGTTCCTGTTCTTCGCCTATCCGGCCGAAATCTCCGGCGACAAGGTGTGGACGGCGGTGCCGGCCGGCGCGGCCGTCGACGGCTTCTCGGGCGCCACGGTGCTGTCCCAGCTGCGCGTGATGACGCAGCCGTTCGAGACGGCGGACTTTTCCTGGTTCCGCGCGTTCTTCGGGTTCGAGCCCGGATCGATGGGCGAGACGTCGGCGCTGGCCTGCCTGATCGGCGCGGTGATCATCGCGGTCACCAAGGTCGGCTCTTGGCGGATCATGGTCGGCGTCGCGCTCGGCACCATCGCGATGTCGCTCGTCTTCAACGCCATCGGCTCGCACACCAACCCGTGGTTCGCGGTGCCGTTCTGGTGGCACATGGTGCTTGGCGGCTGGGCGTTCGGGATGGCATTCATGGCGACCGACCCGGTGACGGCGCCCTTCGCCAACAGCGGCAGGTGGGTCTACGGCTTCATGATCGGTGCGCTGATCGTGCTGGTGCGGGTGGTGAATCCGGCCTATCCGGAGTCGACCATGCTCGTGATCCTCTTCATGAACGTGATGGCGCCGGTGATCGACTGGGGCTTCATCAAGGCCAACGTGAACCGCAGGAGGCGCCGTGCCGCGGCTTGACTCCACGAAGTACACGGTGATGTTCGCGACGGTGGTGTGCGTCGTGTGCGCGCTGCTGGTGTCGGTGGCCGCGGTCAGCCTGCAGCCGCGCCAGGCGGCCAATGCGCGCCTGTACATGGAGAAGAACGTCCTGCTCGCGGCCGGGCTCGCGCAGCCCGGCGTCGACCTGTCCGAGCAGGACGTCAAGGCGATCTTCGACAGGAGCATCCGGGCGCGGCTCGTCGACTTCCAGACCGGAGAGCTGGTGCCCGAAGGCAAGATCGATGCGCGCCGCTACGACCAGCGCAAGGCGCGCAGCGACCCGGACGCCAGCCGCGTCGCGCCGCCGAACAACGCCGGCATCGGCCGCATCCCGAATCACGGCATCGCCTACTTCATCATGAAGGACGACAAGGTCGACCAGATCGTTATCGCGGTCGAGGGCCTCGGCATGTGGGGCACGATCTACGGCTTCCTGTCGCTCGCGCCCGACGGCAACACCGTGCGCGGACTGACGTACTACGATCAGAAGGAAACCCCGGGCCTCGGTGGCGAGATCGGCAACCCCAACTGGCTGGCCCTGTGGCGCGGCCGCAAGGGGTTTGACGACCAGTGGAACGCCCGCATCACCGTGATCAAGGGCGAGGCCGGCGCACCGGAGGTGGACCCTCTGCGGGTGGACGGGCTCTCGGGCGCGACCGTGACGAGCAACGCGGTCACCCGGCTGATGCAGTTCTGGCTGTCGGACAACGGCTACGGCAAGTTCCTGAAACGCTTCCGTGAAGGAGAGGCCACGTGAGCGCCACGATGCCGGGCCTGAGCAAGCAGGACCGCGCGGTCCTGTTCGATCCGGTCATCCTGAACAACCCGATCGGCGTGCAGGTGCTCGGCATCTGCTCGGCGCTCGCGGTGACGACCCGGCTCGACAAGGCGCTGGTCATGGGCATCGGCGTCACGCTCGTGACCGCCTTGGCGAACTTCGCGGTCAGCCTGGTGCGCAGCTACACGCCGGGCAGCATCCGCATCATCGTCCAGTTGTCGATCATCGCCTCGCTGGTGATCGTGTTCGACCAGATCCTGAAGGCCACGCTGTACGAGCTGTCGCTCGAGCTGTCGGTGTTCGTCGGCCTGATCATCACCAACTGCATCGTGATG
>CAWEQS010000011.1:0-17366 GCA_963811265.1 uncultured beta proteobacterium | reverse complement strand
AACTTGAAGATACGTAGACGAGCCGCCCGGACGAGCGGTCACATGCGGCCGCCAAAGCCCGGTTTACAGCAGGCCAGGGTTGCTCCGCCATAGCGTCCACGTAAGCACCGAAGCGAAGCTCACCCACAACAGGTACGGCACCAGCAGCAGCGCAGCCAGGCGACTGGTGCGCCAGAAGGCCGCCATCGTGGCCACGATGAGCGCCAGCAGGACCAGGACCTCCACCGCGGCCAGCGCGCCCCGATGCCAGGAAAAGAACAACCACGACCAGAGCGCATTGGCCGCAAGCTGCACACCAAACAAACCCAGCGCCACCCCCTTGGGCCCGGGCGAGCGCCACACAAGCCACGCGGCAATCCCCATCAACGCATACAACGCCGACCACACGGGACCGAACAGCCAGGCGGGCGGCGCCCAGGATGGCTTGCTCAACTGCGCATAGAACGACGCTGCATCAACGGAGGCAACTGCCCCCACCGCCCCTGCCGCGAATGCGGCCAGCAGCCACCCGAGCAGGCCGACCAATTGCGATGAAAGGGAACGGGACGCCATCCGGAGCGAAGAGACCCGACGTGATTGTTCTGTGCGATCCGACCGATGACCGGGGTCCCGGTCACGTTGACCGGATCTTGCTCCGGGCCGGAAAGCCTTGTCCAGAGCTGCGCCGCGGACAGGTACTGGCAATGGAACAGCTTCCGAAGTGCAGGCTTCGCTGCAGCGTTTTCATACAGCCTCAGCCGAAGACCGATTTGCTCGCTCTGCCAGGCGCCGACCACTGCCAGCCGTCACGGCGTTAACTGCCGGATCACCCCGCCTCCCCGATCAGCCCGAGCAGGTCATCGCCGTACCGCTCCAGCTTCTTCTCGCCGACGCCGGAGATCTCGCCCAGCGCATCGAGGCTTGCAGGCCTCGCGGCCGCGATCGCGCGCAGCGTACCGTCGTGGAAGACGACGTACGCCGGTACGCCGTGCTCCTTGGCGACCGCTGCGCGCCACGCGCGCAGCCGCTCGAACAGCGGCGAGTCGACCGCGGCTTCCGCTCCGCTCGACTTGCCCTTGCGCCGGCGCGCGGGCGCCGCGGTCGTCCGGCGCAGGTGGATGGTGCGTTCGCCGCGCAGCACCGCTCGGCTCGCGTCCGTCAGCCGCAGCACGTTGTACGTGTCGTAATCGACTTCGACGATGTGATCGGCCACCAGTTGCCGCAGCAGCAGGCGCCACTCGGCCTCCGACAGCTCCTGGCCGATGCCGAAGGTCGACAGCCGCTCGTGGCCGAACTTCGCCACCTTCTCCGTGGCCTTGCCGCGCAGCACGTCGATGACGTGCGAGGCCGCGAAGCCGAAACCGCTCGCCTGCTGGCACCGGTAGATCGTCGACAGCAGCTTGCGCGCGGGCTCGGTGGCGTCGACGAGTTCGGGCGGCGCCAGGCAGTTGTCGCAGTTGCCGCACGGGGCACTCGCCTCGCCGAAATACGCGAGCAGCCGCACGCGACGGCAGTCGGCTGCCTCGGCGAGCCCGAGCATCGCGTCGAGCTTGGCGCCCGACAGCCGCTTGTAGGCGGGATCGGCCTCCGACAGCTCGATCAGCCGGCGCTGCTGCACGACGTCCGCGAGTCCGTAGGTCATCCACGCGTCGGCGGGTTCGCCGTCGCGGCCGGCGCGGCCGGTCTCCTGGAAGTAGCCTTCGATGCTCTTCGGCATGTCGACGTGCGCGACGAAGCGCACGTCCGGCTTGTCGATGCCCATCCCGAACGCGATCGTCGCCACCATCACGAGCGCGTCCTCGCCGAGAAAGCGGCGCTGGTTGGCCGCGCGCGTCTTCGCGTCCATCCCGGCGTGATACGGCAGCGCCTTGATGCCGTGGCCGTCGAGGAACGCCGCGACCTCGTCCACCGAGTTGCGCGCCAGGCAGTAGACGATGCCGGCGTCGCCCGGATGCTCGTCGCGCACGAACCGCAGCAGCTGCTCGCGCGGCTCGCGCTTCTCGACCACGCGGTAGCGGATGTTGGGGCGGTCGAAGCTGGCGACGAACAGCTTCGGCTCGACCAGCAGGCGCTCGGCGATCTCGGTGCGCGTCGGCACGTCGGCCGTGGCCGTGAGCGCGATCCGCGGCACCGCCGGGAACCGTTCGCGCAGCAGCGTGAGCTGCCCGTACTCGGGGCGGAAGTCGTGGCCCCACTGCGACACGCAGTGCGCCTCGTCGATGGCGAACAGCGCCAGCCCGGCGCCCTGCGCGAGGTCGCCGAGCAGGCGCAGGCAGCGCTCGGTGACGAGCCGCTCTGGCGCGACGTAGACGAGGTCCAGCTCGCCCGCGCGCAGCCGGCGTTCGACCGCCGCCGCGTCGGCGGAGCTGAGCGTGGAGTTGAGGAAGGCCGCGCGCACGCCGACCTCCTCGAGCGCCGCGACCTGGTTCTGCATCAGGGCGATCAGCGGCGAGACGACCACGCCGACCCCCGGCCGCATCAGCGCGGGGATCTGGTAGGTGACCGACTTGCCCCCGCCGGTGGGCATAAGCACCAGCGCATCGCCGCCGGCGACCACGTGCTCGATGACCTGCTGCTGGAAACTCCTGAAGCGGTCGTACCCGAAGGTGTGCTTGAGGATGTACTGCGCGCTGCCCGATTCCATCGGCGGAGGGTAGCGAAATGCGGGATCGGACGGGGCGCGGCGGTGTCGGGCGAGGCGATAACATTCCGGTCCCTCCCCGGCATCGGCCCCGAGCACGCCATGAGCGCCAGCGAACCCATCCCGTCGTCGCGCGAGTTCACCCTCGTCGGCATCGCGTACGGCCTGCACGTCACGGGCCTCTTCCTCGTCTGGCCGGCACTGATCGGCCTCGTGCTGGACTACATCAAGCGCGGCGACGTCGAAGGCACGGTCCTGGAGTCGCACTACGGCTGGCTGATCCGCACGGCCTGGTGGTCGCTGCTGTGGGGGAGCGTGGTCCTCGGCGCGATGCTCGCGGTGATCATCCCCGGCGCAGCGCAGGTCGCCGCCCTCGCGCGCAGCGGCAACTACCTGTCGATCCCGTGGTCGTTCATCGCGGCCGCCGTCCTCGGCGGCATCGGCCTCGCCGTCGTCTGGTTCTGGACGGTCTACCGGTACACGCGGGGCATCCTGCGGCTTGCCGACGGCCGGGCGGTGCCGTAGGCGCGGCGCGCGCCAGCGGGCGCCGGCAAGCGGGCCGAGTTGACGTTAACGTCAACGTCACCTAGATTTTCAGGCTCGCCCGTCGCCGGCACGCGCTTGCAACCCCTGATCCCGAGGCACGCATGAACCACCAGCCCCGCAATCCCGACTTCGAGGCGCGCGTGCGCGGCTCGTTCGCGCGCCAGAACGCGATGGGACTGATCGGCGCGCGCATGACGCGCGTGGAACCGGGCCGAGTCGAGATCGAGCTCCCCGTCCGGGAAGACCTCGGCCAGCAGCACGGGTTCGTGCACGGCGGCATCGTCGGCATGATCGCCGACAGCGCCGGCGGCTACGCGGCGTTCACGCTGATGCCCGCCGACGCCAGCGTGCTGACGGTCGAGTACAAGGTCAACATGCTGGCGCCGGCCGAAGGCGACCTGCTGATCGCGCGCGGCGAGGTCCTGAAACCGGGCCGTTCGCTGAGCGTCGTGCGCGCGGACGTCTGGGCGCGGCGCGGGGACAAGGAAACACGGGTGGCGGCCATGCAGCAGACGCTGATGGTGATGCACGGCACGCCGGACGAACGGATCTAGGAGACCGCAATGCAACTGCCGGGAATGGACTTCCAGCTCGGGGCCGACGTCGACGCGCTGCGCGAAGCGGTGCAGGACTTCGCGCAGGCCGAGATCGCGCCGCGCGCGGCCGAGATCGACCGCACCGACCAGTTTCCGATGGACCTCTGGCGCAAGCTCGGCGACCTCGGCGTGCTCGGCATCACCGTCAGCGAGGAGTACGGCGGCGCCGACATGGGCTACCTCGCGCACATCGTCGCGATGGAGGAGATCTCGCGTGCCAGCGCCTCGGTGGGCCTGTCGTACGGCGCGCACTCCAACCTGTGCGTCAACCAGATCAAGCGCAACGGCAACGATGCGCAGAGGAAGAAGTACCTGCCCAAGCTGGTCAGCGGCGAGCACGTCGGCGCCCTGGCGATGAGCGAGCCGAACGCCGGCTCGGACGTCGTCAGCATGAAGATGCGCGCCGACTTCAAGGGCGACCGCTACGTGCTGAACGGCACCAAGATGTGGATCACCAACGGACCCGACTGCGACACGCTGGTCGTCTACGCCAAGACCGACCCGCAGATGGGCGCGCGCGGCATGACGGCCTTCATCGTCGAGAAGGGCATGAAGGGATTCTCGGTCGCGCAGAAGCTCGACAAGCTCGGCATGCGCGGCTCGCACACGGGCGAGCTCGTGTTCCAGGACGTCGAGGTGCCGGCGGAGAACGTGCTCGGCGAGGAAGGCGGCGGCGCGAAGGTGCTGATGAGCGGGCTGGACTTCGAGCGCGCGGTGCTGTCGGGCGGCCCGCTCGGCATCATGGCGGCCTGCATGGACGTCGTGGTGCCGTACGTGCACGACCGGCAGCAGTTCGGTCAGCCGATCGGCGAGTTCCAGCTGATGCAGGGAAAGCTCGCCGACATGTACTCGACGATGATGGCCTGCCGCGCCTACGTCTACGCCCTTGGCCGCGCCTGCGACGCGGCCACGCAGGAGACGGTGCGCAGCCTCCGCAAGGACGCCGCCAGCGCGATCCTCTACGCCGCCGAAAAGGCCACCTGGATGGCCGGCGAGGCGATCCAGGCGCTGGGCGGCAACGGCTACATCAACGACTACCCGACCGGCCGCCTCTGGCGCGACGCGAAGCTCTACGAGATCGGCGCGGGAACGTCCGAGATCCGGCGGATGCTGATCGGCCGCGAACTGTTCTCCGACACGATGTAGCGGCCGGCAGGCGTGGACGTCCTCGACAACTCGGTGGCGAAGGACGGACGCGTGGACCGATACTGGCGCGAGTTCTGCGCCCAGGTGCACCTGCCGCCCGAAACCGCTTACCAGGCCTGGTACTTCGGCGACACGCCCGAACTCGCCCACGAACTCGTCGAGCTCGTGCTGCACGGCCCGAAGCGCGCGACCGCGGGCCTGTCCGAGGTGAACGACGGACTGCCGCAGGTGAAGCCGGTCGCGGGCGGCTACTCGGTGCTGACCGAGCACGACGGCACCCCGCGGGCGGTCATCCGCACCACGCAGCTCGACCGCCGCCCCTTCTGCGAGGTCGACGCCGCCTTTGCCTGGGACGAGGGCGAAGGCGACCGCACGCTGGCCGACTGGATGGACGGGCATCGCCGCTTCTTCACGCGCGAGCTGGCCGCGGCCGGGCGCGCCTTCGACGAGCGGATGCTCGTGGACCTCGAGCGCTTCGAGCTCCTCTACCCGTTCGAAGCGGCGAGGAATCCGGTCGACTGCGGGCCGCGCATCGTGCCCGCCTGCCTGCCGGGCGGAATGGCCGAGAGCGGCGAGCTGCAGATCGACTACTACGCGCGCTGCCACGGCTTCAACAGCGTCTTCGCGGACGAGCGCCGGCGCGACATCGGAGCAGTTCCTTGCGGAACACGACGCCTCCCGCGACGGCGTCTGGCTGCTGGTCGACGGCGGCAGGATCCTCGGCTCCATCGTCATCGACGCGCGCGGCGAGGTGCCCGAGCTGCGCTGGTTCATCGTCCACGAAGCGCTTCACGGGCAGGGCTGGGGCCGCCGGCTGATGCAGTGTGCGATGGACCACTGCCGGTCCCGGCACGACCGGGTCGTGCTGCACACCTTCAGCGCGCTGGCGGCAAGCCCGCCGGATCTACGAGGCGTTCGGCTTCGCGCAGGTCGGCGGCGACTCGGTCTACACGGGCTACGGGGCGCCCATCGTCGACCAGGGCTTCGAGTGGCGGCGCGCCGCCGCCCAATCTGGAACAATCGGCCGTTGACGGTCCGCCCTGCCCTCCGATGTCGGTCTTCGGCCTTCCCCTCGAATCGCTCGCGCTCTTCGCGCTGGCCGTCCTGCTGCTCGCGCTGACGCCGGGCCCGGTCTGGATCTACCTGATCTCGCGGACGCTGACGCAGGGACGCCGGGCCGGCTACTTCTCGCTGATCGGCGTGATGGCCGGCGTGCTCGTGCACCTGTTCGCCGCGGCTCTGGGACTGTCGGCCCTGCTGCTCGCGCTGCCGGCGGCCTTCGATGCCATCAAGCTCGCGGGAGCCGCGTACCTGCTGTGGCTGGCCTGGACGACCCTGCGGGGCGGCGGCTTCAGCTTCACGCCGCAGCCGCTCGACCCCGTCCCGAACCGTGTGCTGTTCCGGCAGTCCTTGACGGCGTCGGTCGTCAATCCCAAGGTCGCCGTGTTCTACTTGTCGCTGTTTCCGCAGTTCGTCGATCCGTCCGGCGGCGCGGTGCTGCTGCAGAGCCTGGCCCTCGGCGTCGTCCACGTTTCCGTGTCCACGCTGGTCGACGGGGCCCTCGTGACCGTCGCCGGCGCGCTTTCGGTGTGGCTCGGCGCCCGGCCGGGCTGGCTCAAGCTGCAGCGCTGGGTACTGGGATCCGCGTTCGGCGCGCTCGCGATCTGGCTCGCCCTGACACCTCGCCATCCATCCACCTGAAATGTCCGCCGTCCCCTCCGATATCGTGTTCGACCGGTCGATGCCGTCGCCCGTCCGCATCGCGCGGGCGATCCTCGAGGGCTTCAACCGGCACTACCGGCGCTTCCGCTACGTCGCGCAGCAGGCGAAGCAGATGTACGAGAACGGCGACTGGCAGACGATGCGGACGCGCGCGCGCGAGCGGATCGACTTCTACGACATGCGGGTGCTCGACGCCGTGCAGCGGATCGACCGCGAGTTCGACCTCGCGTCGCTCAGCGACGTCGAGCGCGACGCGCTGTGGCAGGCGGTGAAGCAGAACTTCATCGCGCTGCTGGCCGAGCACCGGCAGCCGGAGTGCGCGGAGACCTTCTTCAACTCGGTCTGCACCAAGCTGCTGCACCGGGACTACTTCCGCAACCAGTTCATCTTCGTGCGGCCCGGCGTGGCGACCGACTACATGGACTCGGACCCGCCGTCGTACCGCAGCTACTACCCGGCGACGCACGGCCTGCGCCGGGTCCTGCGGCAGATCGTCATCGACTTCGGGCTGGCCTGCCGCTGGGAGAACGTCGAGCGCGACCTGCGCTTCGTGATCCGGGCGCTCACCGACAGCCATCGAAGCGGCGAGGCGTTCCGGCGCCCGTGGCACGCCGAGCCCGACTGCCAGGTCCAGGTGCTGTCGAGCCTGTTCTTCCGCAACAAGGGCGCCTACATCGTAGGCCGGGTCATCAACGGCACGCGCATCACGCCGATCGCCGTGCCGATCCTGCGCAACGCGAACGGGCACCTGTATCTCGACACCGCGATCTTCACCACGGACCTGCTGTCGACGCTGTTCTCGTTCACCCGCGCGTACTTCCTGGTCGACATGGAGGCGCCGTCGGCGTACGTGGACTTCCTGCGGACGATCCTGCCGTCGAAGCCGTCGTCGGAGCTGTACACGATGGTGGGCCTGGCCAAGCAGGGCAAGACGCTCTTCTACCGCGACTTCCTGCACCACCTGCGCCACTCGAACGACCAGTTCATCATCGCGCCGGGCATCAAGGGCCTCGTGATGACCGTGTTCACGCTGCCGTCGTACCCTTACGTGTTCAAGCTGATCAAGGACGTCATCCCGCATCCCAAGGAGACGGACCGCCAGCAGATCATGTCGAAGTACCAGCTGGTGAAGCTGCACGACCGGGTCGGCCGCATGGCCGACACCTGGGAGTACTCGCAGGTCATGCTGCCGCGCGCGCGGTTCTCGCCGGCGCTGATCCAGGAACTGCTGGCCATGTGCCCCAGCATCGTGGAACTCACCGACGACACCGTGATCATCAAGCACGTGTACATCGAGCGCCGGATGACGCCGCTGAACATCTACCTGATGCACGCGACCGACGCAGAACTGGATCACGCGGTGCGCGAGTACGGCAACGCGATCAAGGAGCTCGCCGCGGCGAACATCTTCCCGGGCGACATGCTCTACAAGAACTTCGGCGTCACGCGCCTCGACCGCGTCGTGTTCTACGACTACGACGAGATCGAGTACATGACCGACTGCACCTTCCGCCCGGTGCCGAAGGCGCTGCACGATGACGACGACATGGACGACGAGGTGCACTACCTGGTCGACAAGCGCGACATGTTCCCCGAGCAGTGGGGCCCGTTCCTGCTCGGCGACGACCGCATCCGCGCCGCCTTCATGAAGTACCACGCCGACCTGCTGACGCCGGAGTTCTGGAACGCGCGCAAGGCGCGCATCCAGGCCGGCCACCTCGAGGACGTCTTTCCGTATCCGACCGAGCGCCGTTTCCGTCGGCGCTATGCGCCACAATCCACCACGGAGAATGGGAGATCACCATGAACGATCCGATCGTCATCGCATCCGCCGCCCGCACGCCGATCGGGGGCCTGCTCGGCGACTTCGCCGGACTGCAGGCGTGGCAGCTGGGAGCCGTCGCCATCCGCGCCGCCGTCGAGCGCGCGGGCGTCAAGGGCGAGGACGTCGAGGAAGTGCTGATGGGCTGCTGCCTGATGGCGGGCCAGGGCCAGGCGCCTGCGCGCCAGGCCGTCCTCGCCGCCGGCCTGCCGCAGTCGGCCGGCGCCGTGACGCTTTCGAAGATGTGCGGGTCCGGCATGCGCACGATGATGTTCGCGCACGACATGCTGGTCGCCGGCAGCGCCAGCATCCTGGTCGCGGGCGGCATGGAGAGCATGACCAACGCGCCGCACCTGCTCGTCAACTCGCGCAAGGGCTATCGCTACGGCGCTTTCACGACCTTCGACCACATGGCGCTCGACGGCCTCGAGGACGCCTACCAGCGCGGCAAGGCGATGGGCGTGTTCGCCGAGGACTGCGTCGCCAAGTACGGCTTCACGCGCGAGGAACAGGACAAGTTCGCGATCGCCTCGACCGAGCGCGCGCTCAAGGCCAACACCGACGGCAGCTTCGGCTGGGAAATCGCGCCGGTGAAGGTGCCGGGCAAGGGCGGCGAAGTCGAGATCGGAAAGGACGAGCAGCCGTTCAAGGCCAAGCTCGACAAGATCCCGGGGCTGAAGCCGGCGTTCAAGAAGGACGGCACGATCACGGCCGCCAACGCGTCGTCGATCTCCGACGGCGCCGCCGCGCTGGTGCTGATGCGCGCCTCCACGGCGCAGAAGATCGGCAGCAAGCCGATCGCGCGCATCGTCGCGCACTCGGTGCACGCGCATGCGCCGGAGTGGTTCACGACAGCCCCGGTCGGCGCCATCGACAAGGTGCTGAAGAAGGCGGGATGGAAGCCCGGCGACGTCGATATGTGGGAGGTCAACGAGGCCTTCGCTGCGGTGACGATGGCTGCCATGCGCGAGTTCAGCCTGCCGCACGACAAGGTCAACATCCACGGCGGCGCCTGCGCGCTCGGCCACCCGATCGGCGCCTCCGGCGCGCGCATCGTCGTCACGCTGCTCGGCGCGCTGCGCAAGACCGGCGGCAAGCGCGGCGTGGCGGCCCTGTGCATCGGCGGCGGCGAGGCGACCGCCCTGGCCGTGGAGATCCTGTGAATCTCCGCGGCGCGCGGTCGGCGCCGGCCGTCGAGCTTCCCTGAAGCGGCACGCTGAAGTCGAACTGACGTGACGAACGAACAGCACCACGACGCCGGCGCCGGGACCACGGTTCTCGTGATCGGCGCCTCGCGCGGCATCGGGCTCGAGTTCGTCCGTCAGTACGCAGCGGACGGGGCGCGCGTGGTCGGCACGGCCCGCTCCGACGATGGAATGGCGGCAGTCCGCGGCGCGGGGGGCGAACCTCTGCGCCTCGACGTGCTCGACGCCGCCGCCGTGGCCGCCCTGCCAGGGCGGCTCCACGGCCGCGTGATCGACGTCGCCATCGTCAACGCCGGCGTCTACGGACCGCGCGTCAACGCGCTCACGGCGCCCGGCGACGACGAGTTCGATTTGGTCATGCGGACGAACGTCCGCGCACCGATGCAGCTGATCTCGGCGCTCGCGCCCGCGCTGACGGACGCGCGCAGCAGGATCGCGGTGGTGTCGAGCCGCATGGGATCGGTCTCGCTGATGTCGAGCAGCGCGGGGTGGCTCTACCGGGCGAGCAAGGCGGCCGTGAACGCGGCCGTCAAGGCGGCGAGCCTCGAGCTGGGCGCGCGCGGCGTGGTGTGCGTCGCCTTCCATCCGGGCTGGGTGCGCACGGACATGGGCGGCACTGGCGCCGACATCGATGCGGCGACGAGCGTCTCCGGGATGCGCCGCGTGCTCGCCGCCGCGAACGCCTCGCACAACGGCAAGTTCCTCAACTACGGCGGCGAACAACTCTCATGGTGAACGCATGACCGAGCGCAAGCTCATTTCGTCCGGGTCCAGCTTCGAGGCGGTCGCGGGATACAGCCGCGCCGTGGTCGAGGGCGACTACGTCCACGTCTCCGGCACGACCGGCTTCGACTACGCGAAGATGACGATCGACCCCGATCCCGCGGCGCAGGCTCGCCAGTGCTTCCGCAACATCGCCGCGGCGCTGGAGCAGGCGGGCTGCTCCCTCGACGACATCGTCCGGGTCCGCTACTTTCTGGTCGACGCCGCGCTGTTCGAGCAGCTCGCGCCGATCTTCGGCGAGCACCTCGGCAAGGCCCGGCCAGCCGCCACCGCGCTCGTGTGCGGCCTCGTCGATGCACGGATGAAGATCGAGATCGAAGTCACCGCCCGCCGCCGCCACTGGAACTAGCCCCCATGCCGATCGCGGTCTTCGCCATGCTGCTGTTTGCCATCTTCACCTGGCTCGGGGCCGGCACGGTGGAAGCCATCATGAACGACTTCGCGAACGAGGTCGGGATGCCGACCTGGGTCTTCATTGCGATTCCCGGGCTGCTGTCGATGCTGTTCAGCTTCCTGCTGTACCAGAACGCGGCCAGGAAGATCACCGCAATGCGCGAGTCCATGACGCGCGCGCTGCTCGTGGGCATCGCAACCTGGATCGGCGTGGCCGCGATGATCAGCTACATGTGGTGCCCGGCTTCCCGCAGGCTGAGCTGCACGTCGGACGTGCTGCTGGTTTCCGGGATCGTCGGCGGCGGACCGCTGCTCGTCGCCGTGCTGGTGGCCGGCTTCGTCGTCGGCACGCTGGTGCTGCGGCGCGTGACCTGGCTGACGTACGAGCCGCCACCGCCAAAGCGCGCGGAGTGACCCGCCGATGCTGACCGACGAGCACCGCATGCTGCGTGACAGCCTGCGCGACTTCGCGCAACAGCGCCTGGCGCCCTTCGCGGCCGAGTGGGACCGCAACGCCACGTTCCCGAAGGAAGCCCTCGCCGAGCTTGCGGCCCTCGGCACCTTCGGGATCGCCGTTCCCGACCACTACGGCGGCGCCGGCATGGACTACCTGGCGCTCGCCATCGCGCTCGAGGAGATCGCAGCCGGCGACGGCGCGACCTCGACGATCATCAGCGTCAACAACTGCCCGGTGTGCTCGATCCTGATGGGCTGGGCGACCGAGGAGCAGAAGCGGCGCTACCTGGTTCCGCTCGCCCGCGGCGAGATGCTCGGAGCGTTCTGCCTGACCGAGCCTCACGTGGGCTCCGAGGCGTCCGGGCTGCGCACCACTGCGCGCCGCGACGGCGACTTCTACGTGCTCGACGGCGTCAAGCAGTTCATCACCAGCGGCAAGCACGGCGACGTCGCCATCGTCATGGCGGTGACCGACCGCAGCGCGGGCAAGCGCGGCATCAGCGCCTTCCTCGTCGAGACCTCCACGCCCGGGTACGTCGTGGCGCGCATCGAGGAAAAGATGGGCCAGCACGCGTCGGACACCGCGCAGATCCTGCTCGAGAACTGCCGCGTGCCGGCCGCCAACCTCATCGGCGACGAGGGCGCGGGCTACAAGATCGCGCTGTCCGGCCTGGAGGGCGGTCGCATCGGCATCGCGTCGCAGTCGCTCGGAATGGCGCGTGCAGCATACGAGGCGGCGCTGCGCTACGCCAAGGAGCGCGTCGCGTTCGGCAAGCCGATCTACGAGCACCAGGCCGTGCAGTTCCGCCTGGCCGACATGGCGACGCAGCTCGAAGCGGCCCGGCAGCTGATTCACCACGCGGCGCAGCTGAAGGACGCAGGGCAGCCCTGCCTGAAGGAAGCGGCGATGGCCAAGCTCTTCGCCTCGGAGATGGCCGAACGCGTCTGCTCGGACGCGATCCAGGTCCACGGCGGCTACGGCTACGTGGCCGACTTTCCCGTCGAGCGGATCTACCGCGACGTGCGCGTGTGCCAGATCTACGAGGGCACGAGCGACATCCAGCGCATCCTGATCGCCCGCAGCCTCTAAGGCGCAAGCGACAGCGGCGCCACTGCAAGGGAGGACGAACGATGACGCGTCTCGTACTGGCCGGCGCCACCGGCTGGGCCGGATCGGCGCTTGCGCGCGGGATCGCCCGGCAGCCCGACCTCGAACTCGTCGCAGCCGTCGCGCGCAGCGCGGCCGGGCGACTGCTGGGAGAAGCGCTCGGCGAGCCGGCGCTCAGGACGCCTGTGTTCCAGACCGCCGCGGAAGCACTCGCCGTGGGCTGCGACGTGTTCGTCGAGTACACCAAGCCTGATAGCGCGAAGGCCAACATCCTGGCCGCGCTCGACGCCGGCGCGCACGTGGTGGTCGGCACCTCCGGGCTCACCGACGACGACTACCGCGAGATCGACGCCCGCGCGCGCAGGGCGTCGCGCGGCGTTCTCGCCTGCGGCAACTTCGCGATCACCGCCGTGCTGCTGCAGAAGTTCGCGCAGATCGCCGCGCGCTACCTCGACCACTTCGAGGTCATCGACTACGCGCACGAGGACAAGGTCGACGCGCCGTCGGGCACCGCACGCGAACTCGCGTTCCGGCTGGGTGCCGCGCAGAAGCCGCGCGAAGGCGTGCCGATCGACGCGATCCGCGGACCGCGCGAGGCGCGCGGCGCGGAAGTGAACGGCGTGCGCGTGCACTCCGTCCGTCTGCCGGGCTACGTGATCGGGGTCGAGGCGATCTTCGGCAGTCCAGGCCAGCGCCTGCACGTGAAACACGAGTCGGGCGCGAGCGCCGAACCGTACGTCGACGGCGCGCTGCTCGCGATCCGCAGGGTCCACTCCCTGGCCGGCGTGCACCGCGGCCTCGACTCCGTGATGGACGAGTAGGTCGCATGGAGCCGATGCAACCGACCGAACGCTTCAGCGACCGTGCCTCCGTGTACACACGCGGCCGGCCGACCTATCCGGATGCGATCGTGTCCCACCTGCGCTCCGCCGGCGCATTGCCCGAGAACGGCGTGGTGGTGGACATCGGCGTCGGCACCGGCCTGTCGGCCGAGCCCTTCCTGCGCGCGGGCTGCTCCGTCATCGGCGTCGAGCCGAATGCCGCGATGCGCGTCGTCGGCGACGAGCGGCTCGCGCATTTCGGCCGCTACCTGAGCGTGGACGGGCGCGCCGAGGAGACGACGCTGGACGCTCGCTGTGCGCACCTCGCGATCGCCGGCCAGGCGTTCCACTGGTTCGATCCCCCTCGGGCGGGCGCCGAGGCTCGACGCATCCTCATGCCCGGCGGCTGGGCCGCGCTGATCTGGAACGATCGGCCGGCGACGGGGACAGCTTTCCTCGAAGGCTACGAGGCGCTGCTGAAGACGTATGGCATCGACTACGAGAAGGTCTCGCATCGGCACGTCGACCAGGACGCGATCGGTCGTTTCTTCGCGCCGATGCTGCCGGACGTGGCGTACTTCGACAATCCGCGCTCCCTGGGCCGGGACGAACTGAAGGCGCTCGTCGGCTCGGCGTCCTACATGCCGCCGCCCGGACATCCGCGTCACGCCGAGATGTCCGCCGCGCTCGAAACGCTCTTCGACACGCATGCCGTCGGCGGCCGTGTCGCCATGCATTACCGCACCCGCATGCACTACGGCCCGATGAGCTGAGCGGGTGGACGACACAACGAGGACCACATGCCGAATCCCATCGACTTCCACTTCGACTTCTCGTCGCCCTACTCCTTCCTGGCCTCCGAGCAGATCGAGCCGCTCGCGGCGCGCCACGGACGCCAGGTCGTCTTCCAGCCGATCCTGCTCGGTGCCGTGTTCAAAGCGTCGGGCAGCGCGCCGCTGACCGAGCAGTACGGTCCCAAGGCGAAGTATTCGGTGCACGACTTCGAGCGTTCCGCGCGCTTTGCGGGCGTGCGCTATCGCCACCCGTCGAAGTTCCCGATCGGCGCAGTGGCCGCGAGCCGCGCGGTGCTGTGGCTGCAGCAGCACCAGCCCGACCAGGCCAATCCCTTCGTGCACGCCGTGTTCCGCGCCTTCTTCCAGGACGATCGGGACATCTCGGATGCGGGCGTCATCGCCCAGATCGCGCAGTCGCTTGGCATCGATGGCCGGACGCTGATGGAAGGCGCGCAGGAGCCGGCGATCAAGGACGCGTTGCGCAAACGGGTGGAGGATGCGATCGCGCTCGGCGTGTTCGGCGCGCCGACGATCGTCGTCGACGGCGAGATGTTCTGGGGCAACGACCGGCTGCCTCAGATCGAACGCTGGCTGGCGAGCGGACCGTTCTAGGCGACGGAGCGCACCGGCGCCTGCGCCGGCGGCTCCCTGCGATAGTCGAGCGCGGCGCGGATCTTGATCGGGTCCGACTCGCGCAACACGCGGGTGGCCAGCCGCGAGGCGTCTTTCGTCGAGAGGCCGAACAACTGCTCCTTGACCGGCAGGATCTGCGACGGGTGCATCGAGAACTGGCGCAGTCCCATGCCGAGCAGCAGCTCGGTCATGTCGAGCTCGCCCGCGAGTTCGCCGCAGACAGCGACCGGGACGCCTGCGCGCGCCCCGCCCTTGATCGTGCTCGCGATCAGGTGGAGCACGGCCGGATGCAGGTGGTCGTAGAGATGGGCGACGCTCGAGTCCGACCGGTCGATCGCGAGCGTGTACTGGATCAGGTCGTTGGTGCCTATCGACAGGAACTTCAGCTTCTCGACGAACTGGGTCACCGACAACGCCGCCGCCGGCACCTCGATCATGCCGCCGATCAGCACGCGGCCGTCGTACTTCTGCTTCCGCTCCTTCAACTGTTCCTTGGCGCGGGCGACGAACGCCAGCGCCTGCTCGATCTCGTGCGCGTGCGCCAGCATCGGCACGAGGATGCGGACCGTGCCGACTTCGGAGGCGCGCAGGATCGCGCGCAGCTGGGTGAGGAACAGCTCCGGATACGCGAGGCAGTAGCGGATCGCGCGCAGTCCCAGCGCCGGGTTGGACTCGGGGCGCGGCGCGCCGCGCCCCATGCCGAGGCTCTCGCGCGCCGTCGCGGTCAGGACCTTGTCGGCGCCGATGTCCAGCGTCCGGATCACGACCGGCTTGCCCTTCATCGCGCGCGCGACCCTGGCGTACGCCTCGTACTGCTCGTCCTCCGACGGCAGTTCGTTGCGGTCCATGAAGAGGAACTCGGAGCGGAACAGGCCGATGCCGTCAGCGCCGGCCTCGAGCGCGTCGCGCGCGTCCTGCGGCAGCTCGATGTTGGCAAGCAACTCGACGGCAATGCCGTCGCTGGTGCGCGCGAGCCGTCCCTTCAGCTTGCGCAGCTGGAGGCGCTGCTCGTTCTGCTCCCGGACGCGACGGTGGAACTCGGCGATCTCCTCCGCGCTCGGGTTGACGACGATGATGTCCGCGTCCGCGTCGATGACGAGCAGGTCGCCCTCCTCGATCACCTTGCGCGCGTTGTCGGCGCCCACCAGGGCAGGCAGCCCGAGGCTGCGCGCGAGGATCGCGGTGTGCGACGTCGGCCCGCCGAGCTCGGTGACGAACCCCGCGAGGTCGACGTCGGCCCGGTCCTTCAGGTGCAGCATGTCGGCCGGCGCGAGGTCCCGCGCGACGAGGACGATCCGCTCGCCGGGGGCCAGCTTGCGCGGCAGCGCCATCGTCGTCGGCCGCCCCTGCGCCAGCGCGGCCAGCACGCGCTCCACGACGTGGCGGACGTCGGTGGACCTCTCTCGCAGGTACTCGTCGTCGATGGCCTGGAACTGCCGGCACACCTCCTCGAGCTGGATGGTCAGGGCCCACTCGGCGTTGATCAGCCGGGTGCGGATCAGGTCGCGCGGCGCATCGGCGAGCAGCGCGTCGTCGAGGATCATGCGGTGCAGGTCGAGGAAGGCCGCCACCTCGGACGGAGCGCCAGCCGAGATGTTCGACTTCAGGTGGTCGAGCTCGCTGCGGACCGCGTTGAAGCCGGTCGTCAGGCGGCCGATCTCGTGGACGACGTCACGCCGCTCGATGGTGTACTGGCGAACGTCGAGCTCGGACTTCGCGAGCAGGTGCGCGCGGCCGATCGCGATCCCGCGCGTCACGCCGCTGCCCGTCAGAGTGTCCCTGCGCCCCTCGGCCATGCTCTCCACCTGCGGCCGTCTTAGCGGCCCGGGCCCGCGCCCGCTGCTTCTACTCGTGCTCCCCGAAGCGGGAGGCGATCAACGCGCCGATCGCTTCCATCGCCTGCTCTTCGTCCGGGCCTTCCGCGTCGACGGTGACTGTCGAGCCCGGCCCTGCGGCGAGCATCATCACGCCCATGATCGACTTGGCATTCACGCGCCGTCCGTTCTTCGCGATGTAGACCTCGCTCGTGAACTTCCCCGCGACCTGAGTGAGCTGCGCGGACGGCCGCGCGTGCAATCCAAGCCTATTGTTGATCCTGAATTCTCTGCTGATCATCCCCGGCCCGCTTGTTCGCCTGGTTCTGGACCGCCGTGCTGCCTCCGACCTGGACGATGCCCTGCTCACCGCCGGCCATCGCCTTCGTGACGAGCTCCGCCAACGGGCCCGCACGGTAACAGACAGCGCGCAGCAGCATCGGCAGGTTCACGCCGGCGACCACCGCGACCCGGCCGGGGTCCGCGAGCTGGGTGGCGACGTTGCCCGGCGTGGCGCCGGAACCGTTGGTCAGCACCAGCACGCCGAGGCCGCCGTCGACCTCCCGCACGAGCGCGCGGGCGCGCGCCAGCGTTTCCTCGAACTTCTCGCTCGATGACACATCCAGCAGCCGCAATTCGCGGCGCGTGACGCCGGGCTCGCAGCTGTACACGTGCTCGACGCACTCGCCGAGGGCCGAAGCCAGCGGTGCGGGCGATGACGACGATGCCGGTCATGCGCGTGCGCGGCCCGGGGCCGCGACCTCCTTTTCGAGCGCGTCGATGAACATCCCGGCGACATTGAAGCCGGTCTGCTCGGTGATCTCGACGAAACAGGTGGGGCTGGTGACGTTCACTTCGGTCAGGTTGTCGCCGATGACGTCGAGCCCGACGAGCAGCAGGCCGCGCG
>CAWEQS010000010.1:0-11679 GCA_963811265.1 uncultured beta proteobacterium | reverse complement strand
ATCACCACGCTGAAGGCCAGCGGGTAGTCCTGCAGCACGAAGGGGACGTCGTGCCCGATCGCTTCGGACGCCTGCCGGAAGTACCCGGCGATCTGCTCGTCGGTCCGCAGCGTGTTCGGCGGCGCGATCATCACGCCCGCCGCGCCCGCCTCCATCGACGCGCGCGCGAGCGGCCGCATCGCGGCGAAGCCCGGCGCCGACACGCCGACGATCACGGGCACCGTCGAGCGCCGGATCACGCGCTCCGCGACTTCAAGGGCTTCCCCTTGCTCGAGCTTCGGGGCTTCGCCCATCTGCCCGAGAACCGTGATTCCCGTGACTCCGGCCGCCAGGTAGAAGTCGGTCATGCGGTCGACGGAGTCGTTGTCGATGCGGCCGTCGTCGAGGAACGGCGTGGGCGCGATGACGTACACGCCGCGGGCACTGGAGAGGGACATGGAGGGATCGATGCGAGGGGCCACCCGTGATCATGCCACCGTGCCGCCAACGCTCCTGGCCGGCGGCCGCGCGCAGGCGGCCGCCGCGTCTCGCGTCAGGCGAAGAGCGGCTTCAGTGCCGCCGCGATCCGCTCGCCCTGTTCGGGCGTGATCATCGAGCCGAGCACTTCGTTGAAGCGCGCGTCCTGCACGCCCGAGACGATGTACTGCCAGCGGTACGCGCGCAGGAACGTGGCGCGGACAGCCGCCGCCTCCTCGCTGGTGAAGGCGCGTCCGGCCGTCATCAGGAAGTAGTCGGCGTCCGCCTTCGACTGCGCCTGCAGGATCCCGTCGACGGCGCCGACCAGCCCGATCAGGTCGTCGACGGCCGCGTCGCGCTGCTCGGGCGTCAGCTTCCCGTCCTCGCGCAGCCACTCCATCTCGTCCATCACCGCGTGCTGCGACTCTTCCTTCCAGTGGAACAGGAAGACGTCCTTCCACAGGTCGGACAGGTCCGTGTCCGGATCGATGCTTTCGCGGTAGTGCACCTGCGTGAACAGTTCGATGTCGAGCGTCAGCCCGAGGACGGCCCACGTCGAAGCACCGAGCACCGCGGTCGCGACGTCGTTGGGTTGCGGCACGAACTGGTAGCCGGCCGGCATGCCCTCGCCCGCCAGCTTCTCCAGGCGGCGGAACATCTCCTGGTGCTTCAGTTCCTCGTCGGTGAAGCGCACCAGGGCTTCCAGCGCGACCTGGTCGCCGAGCCAGTGCTCGCGGCTCACCTCGAGGATCTTGGCGCCGATGAAGCGCTCGACCAGCCCGAAGATGTTGGCGTACGTGCGGCCCTGGATCTGCGACGCGAAGCGCTTCTCCTCGCGGGTGAGGAACGGCAGGTCGTTCACCTTCGACAGGCCGTCCGGCAGAAACTTCTTGCCGAAGTCGAATCGGCGTCCGCGGACGACGTCCTTGTCGATGTCCCAGCGGACGCGCTTGGAAACCTCGACGCATTTGGCGTAGCGGCTGGAATCGACGACGTGGTTGCTGACGTGCATGGTGTTGCTCCTTTGGTGGCGGGTGAAGGTCAGAAAGACGACTCGATCGCGCGGACGCGGAAGCGCGACGACGCGGATTGCCAGACTTCGAGGTCGGTGCGACGGCGCGTGGCGGCCGCGCGGCCCCCGAGTTCCGAGACGACGGACGCCAGTTCGCTGCGCGTGATGCCCAGGTCACGCAGCGTCCGTTCGTCTAGATGGCTCAGATCCTCGAACCGGCGCCGCGCCCGACGACGACGCACGACGAGGCGCACGATGGCGCGGAGGCGGCGCCCGAGCCGAGGCAACGGACGGGCCGGCCATTGGAACTCCGCCAGCCTCTGCGTGAAGCTAGGGGGTAATGCGTAGTTGGTGTTCATGGCGCCTCTCCTTTCGTTGCGGCTGCACTGCCGCGGCACGAGGCGCACGTTAGGAGTCGCGCGTAACGCGCTCCTTTCGATTGAACGCGGCTTTGTATCGGTGTGTAATCGCGGCGACGTCCCTGCCGTTCCTCCGCTCCGACCTTCGACTCCTGGGGGCAACGACGATGAATAGCGGCAAAGTGCTGATCGTCGACGACGACGACGAGATCCGGACCGTGCTGACCGAGTACCTGGGCAGCCACGACTACGACGCTGTTGCGGTCGACAGCGGCGCGGCGATGCGCGCCGCCCTTCAGGCCTCGGTTCCCGACGTGGTGCTGCTCGACCTGGCGCTGCCAGGGGAAGACGGGCTTTCGCTCGCACGCTACCTGCGCGAGCACCACAGCGTCGGGATCATCATGATCACCGGCGCGAGCGAGACCGTGGACCGCATCGTCGGCCTCGAAGTCGGCGCGGACGACTACATCGGCAAGCCCTTCGATCCGCGCGAGCTGCGCGCGCGCATCCGCAGCGTGATGCGGCGCCTGCAGCCCGTCGCCGCGGGTGCGGGCCGGACCGCGAATCCGCGGCTCGCGATCGGCCGCTGCACGCTCGACATCGCGGCGCGCCAGCTGTTCGATCGCGACGGCGCGGAAGTGACGCTGACGGCGATGGAGTTCGACCTGCTGAAGGCGTTCCTCGACCATCCGAACCAGGTGCTGAGCCGCGACCGCCTGCTCACGCTGACGCGCAACCGCGAGTGGGAGCCCTTCGACCGTTCGATCGACATCCGCATCACGCGGCTGCGCCGGAAGATCGAGGACGATCCCGAGAGCCCGCGGGCGATCCGCACCGTGCGGGGAGCCGGCTACATGTACGTCCCCGCCCCGCCCGCGACGCCGGGACGGGGCCGCGACGACGGCGTGTAACCGCCATGTATCAATGGGTAACCGCAGGGTAAAAGCGGGCGACAGGGCGCGTCGCCGTTCCTAGACTCGGGCGCTCGTCCGAAGCCTGCGACGCTGCGACGATCGTGCAGGCCACGGCTTCGGCCCGAAGAACCCGGTGGCGCGCGCATGCGGCGGGCGCCCGCAATCCAGGAGATTCCGATGATCCGTGACGCCAGGGATGTCGCCCACTCGACGACGTCCGACCTTGCCATCCGGCACTACGAGACCGCGCTGGCCCAGTTCCAGTCCTATCGCGGCGACGCGCTCGCGACGCTCGACGCGGCGATCACCGCCGATCCGTCGTTCGTGTCCGCGCACCTGTTCAAGGCGTTCGTCCTCTACACGCTGACTGAGCAGAAGTTCGTGCCCGACGCCGCGGCCGCGCTCGACGCCGCGCGTGCGCACGCTGCGGCCATGACGCCGCGCGAGCGGCTGTTGCTCGCCGCTGGCGACCAGCTCGTCCGCCACGAGTGGGACGACGCCTGCCGCACCTTCGACACGGTGCTGGTCGACCACCCGCGCGACGCCCTCGCGCTGCAGACGGCGCACCTGATGGACTTCGCGCGGGGCGACGCGCTCAACCTGCGCAACCGGATCGCGCGCGTGCTGCCGCACTGGAGCGCGCAGCTTCCGGGCTACTCGTACGTGCTCGGGATGCTGGCGTTCGGCCTCGAAGAGTGCAACCAGTACCCCGAGGCGGAGCGCACGGCGCGGCGCGCGCTCGAAATCGAGCGGAAGGACGGCTGGTCGGTGCACGCCGTGACGCACGTGATGGAGATGCAGGGCCGCATCGACGAAGGCATCGACTGGCTGCAGTCGCGTGAGCAGGACTGGGCACCCGACAACGGCTTCGCCTTCCACAACTGGTGGCACCTCGCGCTGTTCTACCTCGACAAGGGAGACATCGGCCGGGTGCTCGACCTGTACGACACGGCGGTGCATCCGGAGCCCGCGGTGTTCGCGCTCGCGCTGGTCGACGCGACCGCGCTGCTGTGGCGGCTCACGCTCGAAGGCGTCGACGTCGGCGACCGCTGGGACAGCGTGGCGGCCAACTGGGAGTCGCGCCTCGACGTGGAGCGCGGCCACTACGCGTTCAACGACCTGCACGCGATGCTGTCGTTCGCCGCCTCTGGCCGCGCGGCCGCCGCCGGCCGCCTGCAACTCGAACTGCAGGCGACGGCCCTCGAGGGCCACGCGAGCGCGGGCCTGATGGCCAGGGAAGTCGGCCTGCCGCTGGCGCTCGGGATCCGCGCGTACGCCCGGCAGGACTTCGGCGCCGCCGTCGACCAGATCCAGGCCACGCGCGACACGGCCCACCGGTTCGGCGGCAGTCACGCGCAGAGAGACCTGTTGTCGCTCACGCTCATCGAGGCCGCCCGGCGCGCTGGGCGGCCCCGGCTCGCGCGGCACATCCTGGCCGAGCGCCAGACGATGAAGCCGACGGCCTGGTCCGACCGGATCGCCCGGCGCATCGGCGACGAGGACGCCGGCGCCCCGTTGGCCGCCGCGTAGCGCGATCGTGCCCCCCGGAGACGCGATGCCGACCGCCGCTTCGGAAGCGACACGGCTGGAACGGACACTTTCCAAGACGACCGCGGCCGCGCTGGCCGTGTCGCGCAACGACGGCGACGACGTCTTCGGCGAGCTCGCGGCGAGCCTCGCGCGGATCCTCGAAGTCGACGCGGCGATGATCGCGCGCTTCGACCAGGAGGCGCCCCGGCGCGTGATCGCGCTCGCCGCCTGGCTCGACGGCGAGCGGTTGCGGCCGTTCGACTACGACATCGAGGGCACGCCGTGCCGGGCGATGGTGGGCCGCGAATCGCGCTTCGTCGCCGCCGGGGTGCACGACGAGTTCACCCCCGGGACGCTGTTCCACGCCCAGCGCTTCGACAGCTATGCCGCGCACTCGATGTGCGATGCCGGCGGCCGGCAGGTGGGACTGATCGTCGCGCTGCATCGCCAGCCGCTGCGCGACCGGGCGCTCACCGAGGCACTTCTGAAGATCTTCGCCGTGCGCGCCGGGGCCGAACTAGAGCGGCAGCGTGCCGACGCGCTCGCGCGCGCCTCCGAAACCAGCTATCGCTCGATCTTCGAGGCCGCCGAAGACGCCATCTTCGTGCACGACTTCGAGACCGGCCGCATCCTCGACGTCAACTCCCAGGCGTGCCGCATCTACGGCTACACGCACGACGAACTGCTGTCCGTGCGCATCGCCGACGTCAGCTCGAACGTCCCGCCGTTCACCGAGGTCGAAGCCGCGTCCTACCTGGTGCAGGCGCGCCAGGGCGGCGCGCCGGTGCGGTTCGAGTGGCACCGGCGGTCCAAGGACGGCAGCCTGCACTGGGACGAAGTGGTCCTGAAGCGTGCCACGATCGGCGGGAAGGAACGGATCCTGGCGTTCACCCGCGAGATCACCGACCGCAAGGCCGACCACGAGGCGCTGCGGCTGCGGGAGGAGCAGTACCGGGCCATCTTCGAAGGCTCGGCCGACGCGCTCGTGCTGTGGAGCCGCGACGTCCGCATCGTCGACGTCAACAGCGCGTTCACCGCGATGTATGGCTATACGCGCGAGGAGATCGTCGGCTCGACCTTCGGCGACCGCCTGCCGACGCTCGACGTGGCGCGCCGCATCCGGATGATGCAGCGCGCGCTCGAGGGCGAAACCGGGCACCTCGAGACGCGCACGATCCGCAAGAGCGGCGAGGCCTTCGACGTCGAGATCCGGTACCTGCCGATCCGGCACCGGGGCGAACCGCACGTGCTCGCCATTGCCCGCGACATCACGGAGCAACGTGCGGCCGAGGCCGCGTTGCGCGCGAGCGAGGAGCAGTACCGCGCGATCTTCAACGCCTCGGCCGACGCCCTCGTTCTGTGGGACAGCCAGTATCGCCGGGTTGACGTCAACCTGGCCTATCAAAGGATGTACGGCTGGGAGCGCGACGAGGTCATCGGCTGTGGATATGAGCACCCACGGTTCTCGCCCGAGTACGCGCGGCCGCGCCTCGAGCTGGTACGGCGTGCGCTGGCTGGCGAGAGTTGCCACGCCGAGCTCGAGGCTATCCGCCGCGACGGCACCCGGGTGCTGACCGAAGTGCACGCGATCCCGTTCCGCCACAGGGGCGAACCCCACGTGCTGGCGATTGCGCGCGACATCACCGAGCGCAAGCGCGCCGAACAGGCACTGCTGGACAGCGAGGAACAGTACCGCGCGATCTTCAACGCCTCGGCCGACGCGCTCGTGCTGCGCGATGCCGACTTCCGCATCGTCGACGTCAACGCCACGTACGAGGAGATGAGCGGTTACCCGCGCGACACGGTGATCGGCGCCGACCGCGTGTTCGCCAATCCACCGGCCGACGCCGAAGCGATCCGGGCGCTGCACGCGCGCGCGCTCGCGGGCGAGCAGATCGTGTTCGAGACCACGCTGCTGCGGCGGGACGGCACCCGGTACGACCTCGAACTGCGCGGCGTGCCGATCCAGCACCGCGGCGCGCCGCACGTGCTCTACATGGGCCGCGACGTCACGGCCCGCACGCAGGCGGATGCCCGGCGTCGCGAGCTCGAGTCGCAGTTGCAGCAGGCCCAGAAGATGGAGGCGATCGGCCACCTGACGGGCGGCATCGCGCACGACTTCAACAACATCCTGACCAGCGTGATGGGGTACATCGCCCTCGCGTCCGAGCGTCCCGCCGGCGGCGCGGATCCGAAGCTGCAGGCCTATCTCAACCAGGCCGATCAGTCGTGCCACCGCGCGCGCGACCTGATCCAGCAGATGCTGGCGTTCAGCCGCGGCCAGCGCGGCGAGCCGCGCCCCGTCGCGCTGCGTTCGCTCGTCAACGAGTCGGCACGCATGCTGCGGGCGACGCTGCCCGCGACGCTCGAGCTCGCGCACCGTGTCGAGGGCGATCCCGTGGCCCGCGTCGATCCGGTCCAGGCCCACCAGGTCCTGCTCAACCTGTGCATCAACGCGCGCGACGCGATGAGCGAGTCGGGGCGGATCACCGTCACCGCGCGGCGCGTGCGCGTGGCGGAGATGACCTGCGCCAGCTGCCGCCACCGCTTCTCCGGCGAGTACGCCGAACTCGCCGTCGCCGACGGCGGCAGCGGCATCCCGCCCGAGGTACTGGAGCGCATGTTCGATCCGTTCTTCTCGACCAAGGAGATCGGCCAGGGAACGGGCATGGGGCTGTCGATCGTGCACGGCGTCGTGCACGACCATGGCGGCCATGTCCTGGTCGAGTCCGGTCGCGGCGCAGGCACGACGTTCCGCGTCCTGCTGCCGCTCGCCGGCGAGGAGGCGAGCGACACCGGCGCCGCGCCGGACGCCGCTGTGCGGCAGGGCGCGTCGCTGCATGGACGCATCCTGCTGGTCGAGGACGAACAGTCGGTGCTCGGCTTCATGCGCGAGCTGCTGCAGGGCTGGGGGCTGGAGGTGGTGGCGGCGCGCGACCCGAGGGACGCGCTGCACTGGTTCTCCCTCGAGCCCGACCGGTTCGACGTGGTGCTGACCGACCACACGATGCCCGGGATGACCGGCATGGAACTGGCGCGCGCACTCGTGGCCCGGCGCGCCGGCCTGCCGGTGCTGCTCTACAGCGGGCGCAACGACCTGCTCGATTCGAGACACCGCGACAGCCGCCGGCGTCCGCACGCTGCTTGCCAAGCCCGTGGACAAGGCCGCGCTGCGTGCCGCGCTGCAGGACGCCCTGGCAGCGAAGACCGCATAGCCACGCACAGGGGAGACCACGCTCATGTTCGCCGGTCACTTCTCAGAGGCGGCCGCTTAAAAGGCGCGCCATCTCCTCGCCCAGCGCCTGCAGCCCGCTGGCCGGCCGCACCATCACCTCGAACTCGGTGATCAGGCCGTCGTCGTTGAAGCGGATCAGGTCGATGCCCTTCAGCTCGGCCTCGCCGATGCGCGCCGAGAATTCGAGGGCGACATCGTTGCCCTCCACGAACCGGCGGTGATACGCGAAGTCCTCGAACACCGAGGCGGCCGTGGCGAGCACGAGTTCCGTCCGGTCGGCGCCGGGATACGGCTGGTAGGCGACGGGCGACCGGAACACGCAGTCGGGCGCGAGCAGCGACCGCAGGCGGCCGGTGTCGCCCGTCGCGATGATCTCGTGCCAGCACTTCAGGGAGGATTCGATGGCTGGATTCATCCGCCGAGTCTGCCAGAGTCGTCCGGCCGGCGGGCCGGCGGTCGGCGGCAGCGGATGATCCCTGAGCCGAATACGGACCGGGTTGGACCGCATGAGGCGCGACCCGATGCCAAACCTATAATCCGCGCAACACTCAAAGCACCCGCGAAGAAGCGGGACCCATCCCCAAGGAGACCTGGAATGCATTCATCGGCCCGTGCCCTGTTTCGCTCCATCGTCGTCGGCCTGGCGTTCGCCGGGTTGTCGGCCGGAGCCGCGGCGCAACAGAAGTTCGTCAACATCCTGACCGGCGGCCAGAGCGGCGTGTACTACCCGCTCGGCGTCGCGCTCGGCCAGATCTACGGCAAGGCGATGCCGGACACCAAGACGAGCGTCCAGGCGACCAAGGCGTCGGTCGAGAACCTGAACCTGCTGCAGGCCGGCCGCGGCGAGATCGCCTTCACGCTCGGCGACTCCCTGTCGGATGCGTGGAAGGGCGACGAGGAGGCCGGCTTCAAGACCCCGCTGAAGAAGCTGCGCACGGTCGCCGGCATCTATCCGAACTACATCCAGATCGTCGCCAGCGCTGACTCCGGCATCAAGACGCTGGCCGACCTCAAGGGCAAGCGCATCTCCGTCGGCGCGCCGCGCTCCGGCACCGAACTGAACGCGCGCGCCATCCTGAAAGCGGCCGGCCTGTCGTACAAGGACTTCGCCAAGGTCGAGTACCTGCCGTTCGGCGAATCGGTCGAACTGATCAAGAACCGGCAGCTCGACGTCACGCTGCAGTCGGCCGGCCTCGGCGTCGCCTCGATCCGCGACCTGGCCACGTCGGTCAAGATCAACGTCGTGAGCATCCCGGCCGACGTCGTCGCGAAGATCGGCGACCCGGCGTACCAGGAGGCCACGATCCCGGCCAACACGTACGGCGAGCACCCCGCGACGCCGACGGTCTCCGTCAAGAACTTCCTCGTCACGCACGAAGGGTGTCCCGGCGGACACCGTCTACGCGATGACGAAGGCGTTGCTCACCAACCTCGACCAGCTGACGGCGGCGCACTCGGCGGCCAAGGCGATCACCGCGGCCGACGCTCCCAAGGCGCCCCCGGTTCCGCTCCACCCGGGCGCCGAGAAGTACTACCGCGAGGCCGGACTGCTAAAGTAATCCGCAGCCAGGCAGTTCCGATCGAAGATGGCACAGCTCTGGCTGTGCCATTTTTCTTGCGAGCGATGCGATGACCCAGCCGGTTTCCGACGCCGACGCCGACCTGCAGCACGGCACCTTCAAGTTCACCCCCGCGGTGTTCGCCGTCGCGGTCGCGTTCTCCACTTTCCAGGTCGTCACCGCCGCCTTCAGCCCGCTGTCGAGCATCGTGGTGCGCGCGGTCCACGTCGGCTTCCTGCTGCTGATGACCTTCATCCTGATGCCGCCGGGCAAGCGGCAGTGGCTCGGATGGATCGTCGGCGGCGTCGGCTTCGTGTTCAGCCTCTACCACTGGGTCTTCGAGGCCGACCTGATCCAGCGCGCCGGCGAAGTCAGCAACTGGGACATGGTGATCGGCATCGTGACCATCGTGCTGGTGTTCGAGGCGGCGCGCCGGGTGATGGGCATCGCGCTGCCGATCATCTGCGGTGCCTTCCTGCTCTACGGGCTGTTCGGACAGTACCTGCCCGGCGTGCTCGCCCACCGCGGCTATGGCTTCGACCAGGTCGTCGGCCAGCTCGGGTTCGGCACCGAAGGCATCTACGGCACGCCGACCTACGTGTCGTCGTCGTACATCTTCCTCTTCATCCTGTTCGGGTCCTTCCTCGAGCAGGCCGGGATGATCAAGCTCTTCACCGACTTCGCGCTCGGCCTGTTCGGTCACAAGCGCGGCGGGCCGGCCAAGGTCGCCGTCGTTTCGTCGGCCCTGATGGGAACGATCAACGGCTCGGGCGTGGCGAACGTCGTCACCACGGGCCAGTTCACGATCCCGCTGATGAAGCGCTTCGGCTACAAGGCGGCGTTCGCCGGCGGCGTCGAGGCGACGTCGAGCATGGGCGGCCAGATCATGCCGCCGGTGATGGGCGCCGTCGCCTTCATCATGTCGGAGACGATCAACGTCCCGTACGTGGACATCTGCGTGGCCGCGACGATCCCCGCGCTGCTGTATTTCTTCACGGCCTTCATGATGGTCCACCTCGAGGCGGGGCGCGCCGGGCCTGCACGGCATCCCGAAGGAGGAGTGCCCCAATCCCTGGCGCGCGGTGCAGGAGCGCTGGTACCTGGTGCTGCCGCTGCTGATGCTGGTGTTCCTGCTGTTCTCGGGCTACACGCCGCTGTTCTCCGGCATGGTCTCGCTGGCGCTGACGGTCGTGCTGATCTTCGGCTTCGCGCTCGCCGCGCGCTTCGGCGCGATCGGCATGCGCGTCCTGTTCTGGATCCTGCTCGGCCTCGCCTGCTCGGCGTTCTTCAAGTTCGGCATCGCGGCGATCTTCGCGCTGATCGCCGTGATGGCCGCGGCGCTGCTGTTCATCAAGGGCGGACGCGCAGACGCTGCGCCTCGCGATCGAGGCGCTCGCCGACGGCGCCCGCCACGCGCTGCCGGTCGGCGTCGCCTGCGCGCTGGTCGGCGTGATCATCGGCGTGCTGACGCTGACCGGCGCCGCCACGAACTTCGCCGGCTACATCATCCAGCTCGGCGAGCAGAGCCTGTTCCTGAGCCTGCTGCTGACCATGCTCGTGTGCCTGGTCCTCGGCATGGGCATCCCGACGATCCCGAACTACATCATCACCAGTTCGCTCGCCGCGCCCGGCGCTGCTGGACCTCGGCGTGCCGCTGATCGTGTCGCACATGTTCGTCTTCTACTTCGGGATCATGGCCGACCTGACGCCGCCGGTGGCGCTGGCCGCGTTCGCCGCGGCGCCGATCGCGCGCGAGTCCGGGATGAAGATCGGCGTGCAGGCGGTGCGCATCGCGCTGGCCGGCTTCATCGTGCCGTACATGGCCGTGTATGCGCCGGCCCTGATGCTGCAAGGCGGCACCTGGTTCGACACCGGCTACGTCGTCGTCAAGACGATCATCGCGATCCTGCTGTGGGGCGGCACGGCGATCGGCTACTGGCTCGCGCCGCTCAACTGGTTCGAGCGCATCTGGGCGTTCGTCGCCGCCGCCTTCCTGGTCGCGGCGGTTCCGCTGACCGACGAGATCGGTTTCGCGCTGGCCATCGCGCTCGCGGTCTGGCACTGCTGCAAAGTGCGCGGCCGCGGCGGGCACAGGCGGCGACCCGGCACCGGGCGCATGATCGCCTCGGCGCTGTGCATCGTCGTCGGCACGGCGCTCGTCTCGATCCCGCGCAGCGCTTCACGCTGCGCTGGCAGCACACCGTCGAGAAGATCCTCTGGGAAGAGGACTACGTCGTCGCCGGCGACTGGCTCTACCTGAGCGGCGCGCGCGTGCAGGGCTCGGGCGCGGGGATGGAACCGCCGCCGGACGCCATCAAGGTCGGCGATGCGTGGCACTACCGCCCGGCGGATCGATGGCACCGCGCGGTGATGCTCGCCCGTTCCGCTTCGGGCGGGACTACGAACTCTGCATCGACGGCGCCTGCAGGCCGATGTCCGGCTGGGTTCCGGGCCCGCTGGCAGCCGACCACGCTGTCGCCCTGCGGCGGTTCCGGCCGCGCGGTAGCGACAGGACGCACCAGTGACCAGGGCAGGACGGCCGTCCCTGTCCCTGCGCTGATCAGGAGCGCCAGCGCCCGCACAAGCGAACGAGCGTTCGTTTTTTGTCCCCCCT
>CAWEQS010000009.1:0-45853 GCA_963811265.1 uncultured beta proteobacterium | reverse complement strand
TCTCACCGGCCGGTGCCGCTAAAGCCCCATGCGGCGGAAGAACACCTGCTTCGCCGCTTCGCTGGCGGCGGTGTAGAGGAGGGTGATCAGCACCAGCACGGCGAGCAGGGTCGGCGGCAGCGGAACGAAGCCGAAGAGGGCCTGCGCGGCCGGCACGTACGGCAGCGCGACCGCGACGACGGCCACGGCGGCCGAGGTCCACATCAGGGCGGTCGAGGGCCGGCTCGCGAACAGCGGACGCTGCGTGCGGACGACGAGCAGGATCGCCAGTTCGGTCAGCAGCGACTCGACGAACCACGCCGTGCGGAACTCGGGCGGAGCCACCTGCAGCACGAGCAGCAGGACCACGAACGTCAACCCGTCGAACACGGAGCTGATGCCGCCGAACAGCAGCATGAAGTTGCGGATGCGTGCGACCTGCCAGCGGCGGGGCACGGCGACGGTCTCCGGATCCACGCGGTCGCCGGCGATGGCCATCGCGGGAAGGTCGGACAGGAAGTTGTTCAGCAGGATCTGCTTCGGCAGCAGCGGCAGGAAGGGGATCACCAGCGACAGCGCCGCCATGCTGAGCATGTTGCCGAAGTTGGCGCTGGTCGTCGTGTAGACGTATTTCATCGTGTTGGCGAACACGCGCCGGCCTTCCCCGATGCCGTCGCGCAGCACCGACAGGCTGTGCTCCAGCAGCACGAAGTCCGCGGTTTCCTTGGCGACGTCGACCGCCGAGTCGACCGAGATGCCCACGTCGGCGGCGTGCAGGGCCGGCGCGTCGTTGATGCCGTCGCCGAGGTATCCGACCACGTGTCCCGTGCGCCGCAATGCGTTGATGATCCGTTCCTTCTGGTTCGGGTCGACCTCGGCGAACAGCGTCGTCCGCTCGGCGTTCTGCCACAGCGCTTCGTCGCGCATGGTGCTCAGGTCCGCGCCGGTCAGCACGCCCTCGACCTCCATGCCCACCATCTTCGCGACGTGGAGGGCCACGCGGCGGCTGTCGCCGGTGATCACCTTCAGTTGCACGCCCAGCGCGGCCAGTTCGCGGATGGTGGTCGCGGCATCGGTTTTCGGCGGATCGAAGAACAGCAGGTAGCCCTCGAACCGCATGTCGGCCTCGTCGGCCGCGGTGTACTTCGGGCGGGCTTCCACGCGGCGCGTCGCCACGCCGAGGACGCGGTATCCCTCGTCGCCCCAGCGTGCCGCCCGATCGAGCAGCGCGGCGCGGCGGACGGCGTCGAGCGGAGCCTCCTCGCCGTGGACCCGACTGCAGATCGACAGCACCGGCTCGAGCGCGCCCTTGGTGATCAGCAGATTCTCGTGGCCGTTCGGGGCGTGGCTGCGCACCGCCACGCTCAGGCGCTTGCGCACGAAGTCGTACGGGATCTCCTCCGTCTTGTCCCAGCGCGCGAGATCGAGCGCGGGCGAGGCCGCGGTGATGGCTTCATCGAGCGCGTTGGGCAGTCCCGTCTGCAGCCCGGCGTTGAGCGCGGCGAGTTCCTGCACCCGGGCCGATGGCTCGCCGCCCGCGCTGCAAGCGCGGTCGAGGCGCACGACGCCGGCCGTCAGCGTGCCGGTCTTGTCCGTGCACAGCACGTCCATCGCGCCGAAGTTCTCGATCGCCGCGAGGCGCCGCACGATCACGCCGCCCGCCGCCATCCGCTGCGCCCCGCGCGCCAGCGTCAGGCTGATCACGGCCGGCAGCAGTTCCGGCGCGAGGCCGACCGCCAGTGCGACGGCGAACATCAGGGAGTCCGTGACCGGACGGTCATACGCGACGTTGACGGCGAAGATGCCGAGCACCAGCAGCGTCATCAGTTGCGTCAGCAACTGCCCGAAGTGGCGGATGCCGCGCTCGAACTCCGTCTCGGGCGCGCGCAGGGCCAGGCGATCGGCGATCGCGCCGTACTCCGTGTCGGCCCCGGTCGCGTAGACCAGCGCCCGGGCGGTGCCGCTGCGCACATTGGTGCCCTTGAACACCACGTTCGTGCGCTCGGCCATCGTGGCGGACTCGGCGACCGGTTCCGCGTGCTTCTCGACCGGGAACGTCTCGCCGGTCATGACCGCCTGGTTGACGAAGAAGTCGTCCGCGTCGATCACGCGGGCGTCGGCGGCGATCAGGCTGCCGGCGGACAGGACGAGCACGTCGCCAGGCACGACGTCGTCGGCGGCAACGGTAACGGGCTGGCCGTCGCGCAGCACCCGCGCGGACGGTGCGATGCGCGCCAGCATCTTCTCGATGGCGCGTCCGGCGCGGTATTCCTGCTGGAAACTGAGCGCTGCGCTGGCGAGCACGATCGCAAGCACGATCCCGGCGTCGACCCAGTCCCGCGTCAGTACCGAGACCGTCGCGGCAAACACGAGGATCAGGATGAGCGGGCTCTTGAACTGCTGCAGGAAGAGGCGCAGGGCCTTCGTGCGCGACGGCAGCGGCGCACTGCCGGCCGCTGCTCGACGCTGGCCGGATTCCGTGGCCGACAGGCCGGAAGGGCCGGTGCGGAGGCTCTGTGCCAGTTCGTCGACGCTGCTCGACCAGGGGGAGGGGCTCGTCGAACCGGCAGGGGCAGACGCGCGCGACATGGACTCACCGTAGCCCGCGGCCGGTACTCGGTGTTGACCGCTGCCAACGCCGGTCACATGAGGGTCAAGCGAGGATCAGACGGCCGCGTGCTCGCGCAGCTTGCCGTGGTCGAGGACGACGATGCGGTCGGCCGACCGCGCTGCGGCCTCCGAGTGCGTGACCAGCACGCCGCCCGCGCCGCGCGAGCGGATCTCGCGGGCCAGCAGGTCGAGCACGGTGCGAGCCGTGTCCGGGTCGAGGTTGCCGGTCGGCTCGTCGGCCAGCACCAGCGCGGGACGATGCACGAGGGCCCGCGCCACCGCGACGCGTTGCAGCTCGCCGCCCGACAGCTCGCGCGGCATGCTGATGCCGCGATCGCCCAGGCCGACGGCGCCGAGAAGTTCCCGGACGCGCTGGGCGCGTTCGTCGCGGGCGGCCCCCAGCAGCACGAGTGGAAGCTCGACGTTCTGGTCGACCGTGAGGTGCGGCAGGATGTGGAACGACTGGAAGACGAAGCCGAGCTTGCTACGCCGCGCCAGAGTGCGCCCGGTGTCGTCGAGCGCGGCGAGGTCCGTGCCGTCGACTTCGACACGCCCCGCGTCGGGGCGGTCGAGGCCGGCGATCAGGTTGAGCAGCGTGGACTTGCCAGAGCCCGACTCGCCGACGATCGCGACGTATTCGCCCGGCCCGACCCGCAAGCCGAGCCCGTCGAGCACGGTGCGCGCGCCGAAGCGCTTGGTGAGGCCGTCGACCAGGAGCATCGGGCGATTCTACGGGCGCGGCTCTTGCCCCCTCTGGCTACAATGCCCGCCCGCCTTCGACCGGTCCCTCCGTTGAGCACCCCCACCGTCACCATCGACTCCATTCGCGCGGCGCAGGCGCGCCTGGCGGGCCATGTCGAGAACACTCCATGCCTGCACTCGCGGACGCTGTCGGAGATCACGGGCGCGGAGGTGTACCTCAAGTTCGAGAACCTGCAGTTCACCGCGTCGTTCAAGGAGCGCGGCGCGCTCAACAAGCTCGCGACCCTGACCCCGGAGCAGAAGTCGCGCGGCGTGATCGCCGTGTCGGCCGGCAACCACGCGCAGGGCGTGGCGTACCACGCGCAGCGGCTGGGGATTCCGGCCGTCATCGTGATGCCGCGCTTCAGCCCGATGGTGAAGATCGAGCGCACGCGCGGCTTCGGCGCGGAGGTCGTGCTGTCGGGCGACACCTTCGACGACTCGAAGGCCGAGGCCGCGCGGCTGGCCGCGGAGCGTTCGTTGACGATGGTGCATCCGTACGACGACGCCGACGTGATCGCGGGGCAGGGGACGATCGCGCTGGAGATGCTGGCGCAGCAGCCGGAGATCGACTGCCTATGCGTCGCCGTGGGCGGCGGCGGGCTCATCTCGGGCGTGGCGACGGCGGCACGGGCCTTGAAGCCGACGATCGAAATCATCGGCGTGCAGACCGATCAGTTCCCTTCGATGTACTCGGCGTTCAAGGGCGTGCAGATGCCGTCGGCCAACGCGACGCTGGCCGAGGGCATCGCCGTCAAGCAGCCCGGCGACCTCACCCTCGAGATCGTGAAGCGGCTCGTGACCGACGTGCTGCTCGTTTCAGAAGGTGACATCGAGCAGGCGATCGTGATGCTTCTTGAAATCGAGAAGACGGTCGTCGAGGGCGCGGGCGGCGCGGGACTGGCGGCGATGCTGCGCCATCCCGCACGGTTCACCGGTCGCCGGGTGGGACTCATCCTGTGCGGCGGCAACATCGATCCGATGGTGCTGGCCGACATCATCGAGCGCGGCATGGTGCGGGCCGGGCGCCTGGCGCGGATCCGGGTGCACACGCGCGACGTGCCGGGCGAACTGGCGCGCGCGGCGACGCTGATCGGCCAGGCCGGCGCCAACATCGAGGAAGTGGCACACCAGCGGGCCTTCACCACGCTGCCAGTTCAGAATGCGGAACTGGAGTTTGTCCTGCAGACGCGCGGGCCCGAGCACATCGAGGAAGTCCTGGCGACTCTGCGCGCCGCCGGCCTCTACGCGACGACGCACCCTTATTGATCGCTACACGGTGTTGGATCAAACCGGTCGCACTACGGCCGGTCGGCCTTGTTCCAGATCATTTCGGCATCTCCACGCGGTGACTAGTGTTGGTACGTGCTTCAAGGCGAGGAGATCCCGATGGTCGCCGCGCGAACGCCGAACATCAGCCAGGTGCCGAACGCAGTGCGGTCGGTGCAAGCCAGGACAACGAGCAAGCCCAAGCGCCCGGCCGCGCGCCGCAAGGCCGCGCGTGCGAGCTGGGAGGCGAAGCTGCGGCCCGAAGTGCCGCCGCGGGTGGTGGAAGACAGCCGCCGCGGCGGAAGCCTTCTGCTGCCGACGCCGCTGCTGGTTGGCGAGGCGGTCGCCGCCATTCCACGCGGCCGCGTGATGACGATCGGCCAGTTGCGCCGCGCGCTGGCGGAGCGGTTCAACGCTGACTCCACCTGTCCGCTGATGACCGGCATGTTCGCGACGATCCTTGCGGGCGTGGTCGCCGAAGACCTCGGCCAGCGCCGCAGGCCGCGCTGGCCCATCTGGCGGCTGGTGCGCGACGACGGCACGCTGCACCCGAAGTGGCCGCTCGACCCGCTCTATCGCGCCACCATGCTGCGCCAGGAAGGCGTGCGGCTCACGCGTCGCAGCGGCCACTGGGCCGCCCTCGATACGCAGCATTGCTGATGCCAGGAGGCCGGCCGGGTCCCATACTCTCGGCCGATGGGCTCCAACGATGTGATGGCACCGCTCGCCGCGGTGCCTGCTTTCCTGGATCTGCGAACGGCGAGCGCGGATCCCGCCGACGAACTGCGCGCGTCGCTCGCCGCTGACGCGCCGTTCATCGCCCCGAAGTTCTTCTACGACGCGCTCGGTTCGCGCCTGTTCGAGGCGATCTGCGAACTGCCGGAGTATCCGCTGACGCGTGCCGAGCGTCGCCTCTTCGAGCGGCACGGGGAAGAGATCGCGACGCGGGCCGGGATCGACCGTCCGCTGGTCGATCTTGGCGCCGGGAACTGCGCGAAGGCCGAGCAGCTGTTCGGAGTGCTCGCTCCGTCGCAGTACGTCGCGGTCGACATCGCGGCCGACTTTCTCCGCGAGCGCCTGGCGGAACTCGCGCTGCGGCACCCGGGGCTTCCGGTGGTTGGATTGGCGCAGGACTTCACGGCCGCGCTCGCGTTGCCGGAGGCCGTGCAGCCGGGCCCCCGCACCGTCTTCTACCCTGGGTCGTCCATCGGCAACTTCGCGCCGCACGCCGCACTGGCCTTCCTGGAGCGGACGCGCGAGGCCTGCGGCCCGGGCGGATGCCTGGTCCTCGGGGCCGATCTCGTGCGCGACAAGAACGCGCTCGATCTCGCCTACGACGACGCGCTCGGCGTGACCGCCGCCTTCAACCTGAACGTGCTGCGCAACGTCAACCGCTGCATCGATGCCGACTTCGACGTCGCCGACTGGCGCCACGTGGCGTTCTTCGATCCGGTCACCGCGCGCATCGAGATGCACGTGGAGGCGCGCTGCGACGTCGCCGTGCGCTGGAACGGGGGCGGGCGGCGCTTTCGCGCGACCGACCGCATCCACACCGAGAACTCGTACAAGTACACGCTGCCCGGACTGCGCGCCCTGCTGCAGCGGGCGGGCTTCGGCGACACGAAGCTGTGGACGGACGAAGAGGGCGGTTTCGCCGTCGCGGTGGCGGCGGCCTAGTTGCGGACGACGCGGAACGCCGTGTACGCAAACGGATAGTCGCCGCGGAACCAGTTGCGGAACGAGCGCCGCAGCAGGCAGCGCGCGGTGCGCGGGGACGCGCCTTTCAGCACCCAGTGTTCGCCGTCGAAGAAGTTCGCCGAGTAGCCCGGGTAGTACGCGCGCGGCGTGAAGCCCTCGAACCCGGCGAACGGCGTCGACGTCCACTCCCAGCCGTTGCCGCTCATCTGCTCGACTCCATACGGACTCGCGCCCGCGGGATTGGCCGTGACGGCGATCGGGTCCCAGCCTGCGAAGTCGAAGTGACCGCGGCCCGGCGCCGGATCTTCATCGCCCCACGGATAGGAGCGATCGTCATCGCCGCAGGCCGCGCGGTGCCACTGCGCTTCGGTGGGCAGCGCGCCGCCGGTCCAGGCGGCATAGGCGGCCGCCTGGCGATGCGTCACGTAGACCGGCGCGTCGGCCGGCAGCGGAACGTCGTCGAACATCCGGCGCAGCCACCAGCGGCCCTCGCGCTCGATCCAGAACGGCGGCGGCGTCGCGCCGTCGAGGACGAACCGCAGGTACTGCGCGTTGGTGACCTTGTGGCGGCCGATCTCGAACGCTGGCACCTCGGCCTCGAACGAAGGGAACTCGTTGTCCCAGCCGAACTGACCGGCGCGCTGTCCGAGCGTCGCCCTGCCCGCGGGAATCGGAACGAAGTCCGCTGCTGGCGAAGGTGCGCTGTCCGTGGCCAGCATTGCCGGCGCGCGCTTCAGCGCGTGCGGCAGCTGATGCAGCAGGTAGCAGAGCGTTTCGGCGTGCATCCAGCGGTGTTCGAGGGCGACGTGGCGACGCTCGATCGGCGCACGGCTCCAGAGATCGTCGAGCCGTTCGCGCGCGCGCCGCACATAGGCGCGCACTTCGTCGACGCGTGGCCAGTCGGACGGGCGGTCCTGCGGGGCCTGGCCCGGGCGGGGGATCGATGCCCGCTTCGAACAGGCGGTCGAAGTCGGGATGGAACGACGGCGCGTCGAGGGCGCCGCGCGCGACCTGGTTCCAGTCGAAGGCGTCGAGGTGGCCGAGGTAGAAGACCAGGCGATGGCGGTCGGCGATCGGGCGCTCGTAGAGCGTCTCGTCGGAGACGAGGGCGAACAGCGCGTCGGTGTGCTGGCGCGCCTGCTGCAGTTCACCGCGCAGGTCAGGGTCTTGCATGTCGGCATCTGTAGCGGCAATGACGCCGTCGGCGCAAGTTGGGGAATCACGTACTTCCGTGGCATGGGGCGTGACACGTGACTCGGGGCCGTGCCGTGGACACGCTGGGGGCAGACCTGGAGCCCGTCAAGCGCGTGGACCGACCGTCCGCAACTGGGAGAAGGCAGCGCCCGCGGCATGAGAGAGCGCGCGAGGGCGACGCGAGTGCGCCGATCGTCAACGTCCGGCTCATCGACTCCACGATTGGTGCCCAGCGCTCGCCATGGTGCCGAGCATCGACGTGACGACAAAGGGTTAGCCGAGCGCGGGCGCTACCGGCGCATCTCGAAGAGTGAGGTCTCCGGATCCTGTCCCTTGAGGGCTTCGGCGATCTGCTTGCGCGCCCTGATGAACGGCGAATTCTTCGCTTCGACGGCCAGGAACTCGTCGAGATCGCCGTGCTCGCGCTGCAGGCGCGGCACGAGGTCGAGGAAGATGTCGAGCAGTTGCAAAAGGAAGGACTCATCACTCAGCATGAGTACGAAGGGAAGCGTAACTCAGTGCTGTCAGGTCTTTGATCGCACACGATTTGCAGGCGTATTCGCTCCGCGCGAGACGGGAGCGAAGCCATGGATTCCAGACCGACCCGCCGGGGGCCGGATACAGAAAACTACGGCGTGTGTCGTTGTAGTGGAGTCGGGAACGCGGCGAATCTGACCAAGTCGCTAGGCTGGCGCAGCGTATAGCTTGGCGAATCACCGATGAAGGTAGCGAAGCTCACCGGAGGGCATATCGGGTGATGCATTAGATACGCGCGGTTCGCAGACAAGGCAGCACAAAGGGCTGCCTTGGCGAAAGTTCACTCTACGTCTCGTCGACCCGGATCTTCGTGGCCCACAGGTTCTCGTAAGTCACGTAAAACGCTTTCGTCGGATCCGTGGCGCAGCGAAACAAGAACTCGTGCACGACGGGGCTCGCGGGGAGACATGGAACCGTCACTCCGGTGAGTAGGAACTCTTCGAGGAGCGACTTCAGCCGCACCTGGGTACCTACGTACTTTCGGAAGGCGGGCTTCAGAAGTACCAATGCTCCGGCCCGGAAGTATGGGTAGCGCCTTTCGAGATCTTCAACGAACGCTCTTTGCTCGGCACTCGGACCGTCAGCGCCAGTGGGAGCGGCGATCCGAAGGGTGACGAGCGTGCAATCCGACTTCCACACGTACCGGCCCTGCCAGTAAGAGGGCAGGCCAGCGAGGCCCAGTTGAGAGGTGAGTCGGCCGAATTTCGGGTCGTCGACATCACCGACTTCGCGAGCGCGAAGCTCGTGAATCACGCTATCGACGTGATCAGCGGCGAAGATCGAAGATGGCGTTCCCATCCAACCCTTTCAGTTTGATCGCAATTTCCTTCCGCGCATTGATGAAAGAAGAGGACTTCGCGTCCTGTGCGAGGAACGCATCCAGGTCGCGGTGCTCGGCGCACAACGTCCTGACCAGCGGGATAAATACATCGGTGAGATCCGGGTCGAAATGCGAGCCGCGACCCCGTGCGATCTCCGCCAGGGAGTCGTCGATCGACCACGCGGGTTTGTAGCAGCGGGCGTGGGTGAGCGCATCGAAGACATCGGCCAGGGCCGTGACGCGGGCGGCCAGAGGTATGTCGAGGCCGCGCAGTCCGTGGGGATACCCAGAGCCGTCCCACTTTTCGTGGTGGCAGCGCGCGATCTCCTCAGCGATGTGCATCTGCGGAATCTTGCTCTTGGCCAAGAGCTCGGCGCCGTAGGTCGTGTGCATCTTCATGATGTCGAACTCGGCCACCGTCAGCTTCCCTGGCTTGAGCAGGATCGAGTCGGGAATCGAGAGCTTGCCGATGTCGTGCATCCGCGCCGCGAGCAGCAGCAGGAAGCACATTTCGTCCTCCAGCCCGATGGCCTTGCCCATCAACGACGAAAGGAAACCGACCCGGTAGACGTGCTCGCCGGTCGTGTCGTCGTGCAGCTCGGCGGCCACCGTGGCCTGCTCGAGCTCTTCGGTCTGGGCCTTGAGCCGTTCCCGGCTGAGGACCTTGTCGTGCAGCTCGGCGTGATGCTTCTCGACGGCCGCACCAATTTGGTCGTCGACGCTATGGTCGAACGACCGCAGGTGCTTCAGGTGGGTACTCAGCACCTGTTCGGACCGCACGCGGTTGCGCAGGTCGAGCGCCTCACGCAGGTACATTAGCGCGATGTCCGGCTGCTTGGCATGCTCGTAGCCGGAAATGATGGCATGCAAGGCATCCTGCAGGGCGCCGGTGCGACCCTTTCGCGCGCGCTGCAGCGCGCGCTTCAGCCGGGTCAGGCCGATGTCGGTGCGGCTGGCATGCACGTCGATCAGGGCTTCGGCGATCTCGGCCAGCAGCTCGGGCAGTTCGGTGCCGGCCTCCGTGGCGTACTTCCGTGCCAGGGCGGCGTGCTGCTTGGCATCGAGGATGGCGCCCGCCTCCAGCAGCAGGCGCGCGTAGCACGTCTCGAGGACGACCCGCTGCACCCGCGACTCGACGTCCGTGGGGTCTCCACTCAACGCCACGGCCTCCCGCGCGGACCGCAAGCCCTGCGTCAAGTCGTTCATGTGCAGACTCGCGACGGCCATGTTGGTGAACACGTTCTTGCGTACGCCAGCCAACTCCGCATGGTTCTCGGTCAAGGCCAGCACCCGCTCGCCGCACGCCGTCGCCTCCGAATACTGGCCGGCATATTGATGCGCTATGCCCAAGTTAAGCCACAACTCGGCCTCCATCTGGACATCGCCGGCGCGCTGGGCCGCGGCCAGCCCCTCGGCGCCGGCCTTGGTGGCCTCCGGGTAGCTGCCCGTCTCGGCCCGCAACATCACGAGGAGTTTGAGGGCCTTGCAGAGCGGAACGGTTTCGCCGAGTGCTCGAGCGCGGTCGGCGGCCAGTTCGGCAGCCTCGGTGCCCGCCTGACGGGTTGGCGCAGAGGTAGTGGTAGGCCCGCAACCAGGGTCAGGGCACGTACGATCGACCGCGGAGTTCACGCCCTTCGGCAGATCCCGCAAAATCTGAAACGCGGCCGCGAAGAACAGTGGCGGCGTGTCGGTCTGTCTTCGACCCGAGTTCCGCGGCGAGCATAGCCGGCCAGCGCCTCGATGTCGGGCAGCAGGGTATGCGAGGATCGTTCGCTGGGCAACTTGGCCAGCAGTTCCGCGATCGGTTTTTGCGCGGGTTCCACGTGAATGTCGCTCCTATCCCACGTTCAGGGTATAAGAGCTTTCGCTGCAACCGATCCGTGGATATGCTGGCGTTCCCTGCGCTAAATCGGCCGATAAGGCGCAGGGTATGACAACAAAGAATATCCGCGCGGAGGTAATACCATGGATCAAATCATTGAAATCGTTGAAGAAGTTGCGGTCGAGCAGGCCGTCGTCGAACTGACCGCCGAAGAAATCAAATTGGTGAGTGGCGGTACCTTGGCGGGCTCGCTCCTGTAATTGACGAGACGCGAAACAAAAGGGGCGCTTCGGCGCCCCTTTTGTTTAGCTCCTACAAACGGATTAGGGCGGCCGTATTGATCCCTTCCCAGCCGCCCCAGAGCATCGTCCGCGCCTCCTTGACCACGTCGTCGGCCAGGGTCAGGTTCGGCTTCTCTTCCAGGATCACCTTGCGCACGTCGGCCGGGTCCACCGGGATCCAGCCGATGCCTTGCGCGTAGAACTCGGCGCGGCAGTGCTGGGCGCGGGTGATGTCCCCGGCCTTGCCCAGGCTCTTGTAGCCGCGGGCGGAGTCGGCCACCCGGATCCCGTAGACGTCCCGCGCCGGCACGCCCGCGGCCCGCACGAGGCCGACGAAGAGCGCGTTGAGGTCGGCGCACTTTCCGTTCAGGGCCCTGGTCTCCAGCATCGCCTTGATGTCGCCGATGCCGCAGCCGCGGGTCTTCGGATTGCGCTCGGTGTTCTCGACCACCCACTCGTAGACCGCGCGGGCCTTGTCGACGTCCGTGCGCGCGCGCTTCGTGATCTCGAGCGCGGTCTCGCGCACGATGCCGTCGGTCGGCATCAGTTCGGTCGGCTTCAGGTACGTCGCGAGTTCGGCGGCCGTCGCCTGCATGCCGGCACCGGGCTTCAGCTCGACCCGGCGGTCGCGCGTGCGGAAGCGGCTCGTCACCTCGATGACCGGCTGCGGTTCGCCCGCCCTGAAGGTGGCCGCGACCATCGCGGCCCGGTAGACCGGTTCGTGGACGATGCGGCTTTTCTCGAAATTGCCGCTGACGCTGTTCTCCAGGGTCTGGAACCAGTCGGTGTCCTGCGACAGCGGGAGCGGCACCCACGCCTGCACCGCGCCGGTCGGCTGGGTGATCTCGAGGCGGGTCACGGTTTCAAGGTCCGCCAGCCGGCCTGTGCGGACTGGGCGCGCGCGGCCCACGGCACGGTCGACAACAGGCCAGCCGCCGGCAGCGCTTGCAGCAGCGTACGACGCTTCATTCGGTTCTCCGGGAAGGATGCGGCGGCACGCGCCAGCGATGCGTTGCGGGGCGCTGCGCCAGAAGGCGCGCCTACAGCAACGCGCGGATCGTGCTGACGAGTTCCGGGCCTGTCCAGTCGGCGCCGCCGATCAGCACGTGCTTCACGTGCCCGGCTCGATCGACCAGGTAGCTGGCAGGGAAGATCCGCGCGCCCCAGGCTTTCGCGACCGCGCCATCGGTGTCGCGCACGATCGGGAACGTGATGCCGCTCTTGTCGATGAACGCCTTGATGCGCGCCGGGCCTTCCTGGTAGTTCACTCCGAGCACTTCGAAGCCCGGCGCGAGCTGGTCGCGCACCCGTTGGAGCGACGGCATTTCCGTCACGCACGGCTCGCACCAGGTCGCCCAGAAGTTCACGAGCACGACCTTCCCGAGCAGGCTGGACAGCGTGAACGGATCGCCGTCGGGCGTGTAGAGGTCGATGGGCGGCGCCGCTGGCGGTCCCTTCCAGTCGGTCATGACGCCCGTAGCGCGCGCCTGGCCTCCGATCGCGGTGAGGGCCGCGGCCAGGAGCAACGTCCGACGACGCATCGCCCTAACCCTCGACGACGATGCCGCTGCCCGCCTCCAGGCGCCCGATCACGCGCGCTCGTTCGAAACCGTCGTCGGCGAAGATCTTCAGCACTTCAGGCGCAGCGTCCGGCGCGCACGCCACGAGCAGTCCGCCGCTGGTCTGGGGATCGGTCAGCAGCGCCTTCATGGCGTCGCTGACGCCGTTCAACCGGACGTGCTGTCCGTAGCCCGCCCAGTTGCGTCCGGACGCGCCGGTGACGAATCCTTCGCCGACGAGCGCTTCGACGTCGGGCAGCAGCGGAATCGCCTTCAGGTCGAGCGTCGCGCGCAGCTTGCTGCCGAGGCAGATCTCGTTCAGGTGACCCAGCAGGCCGAACCCGGTCACGTCGGTGAGGGCATGCACGCCGTCCATGTCGGCCAGGCGACGGCCCGGCGTGTTGAGCTGCGTGGTGTTCGCGATCATCTGCCGGTAGCCGTCGGCGCCGAGCCGATCCTTCTTCAGCGCGGCCGAGTAGATGCCGACGCCGAGCGGCTTGCCGAGGATCAGCACGTCGCCCGGCCGGGCATCCGCGTTCTTCTTCACCTTGCTCGGGTGCACCAGGCCCATCACGACCAGTCCGTAGATGGGCTCGACCGAATCGATCGTGTGGCCGCCCGCGATCGGGATGCCGGCCGCGGCGCACACGGACTGTCCGCCTTCGACGATCTTCCGGATCACGTCGATCGGCAGCTTGTTGACCGGCATCGCCAGCAGCGCCAGCGCCATGATCGGCGTGCCGCCCATCGCGTAGACGTCCGAGATGGCGTTGGTCGCGGCGATCCGCCCGAAGTCGTACGGATCGTCGACGATCGGCATGAAGAAGTCGGTCGTCGCGATCAGCGCCTGCTCGTCGTTGATCTGGTAGACGGCGGCGTCGTCGGCGGTCTCGATGCCGACCAGCAGCTGCGGCGGGATGACGCCGCGCGACCCCTTGAGGATCTCGCCGAGGACGCCGGGCGCGATCTTGCAGCCGCAGCCGCCGCCGTGCGAGAAGGACGTGAGCTTGAGGGGGAGGTCGTCCGGAGCGTTCATCGTGGCGGCAGTGGATTGTTCTTCAGCGAATTATGGACGAGGCGCCGCAGCGATCGCCCTTCGCGGGCCGGGGTGAAGAGCCTGGCCCGGCGCCGCGCGGCGGCCAGCAGCGCCGCGGTAGAACCCGGGCTCGCTTTCGGCGCGCAGCAGCAGCGCCCTGGCCGAATCGACGTCGCCGACCGGGAACAGGCCGGGATAGTCCGGTCCGAGCAGGCCCACATTGCCCTTCGCAGGCGGATGCGATCACCGGCGTGCCCGACTGCAGGGCCTCGACGATCACCGTCGCGCCGCCTTCTTCCTTCGAGGGGTGCAGCAGCACGCGCGCTCGACGGATCAACGCGCGCGCCTCGGCGCCCGACAACGCCGCCGAGCCAGCGGTAGTGGTCGGTGGCGCGCGCCGTGGACCGCGCCGCGCGCGACCAGCCGCGCTCCAGCGCACATGCCGGCATGCAGCACGCGGATGCTTCGAGTGATCCGGCAGCGCGCGCGCCACGCGCATCGGCAGCTGCGGGTCCTTCACGGCCCGCAGGTGGCCGACCACGGCGACGTCGAAGGTGCGGTGGCGCGGCGCCAGCGGCGGGAGCGTCGTCGCCGACGGCAAGACGACGTGGGCCTTGGAACGCAAGGGCGCCGGCAGGGCGTCGCGACCGAGTTCGTTGAGCACCACGAGCCTGCTCGCAAGGCCAAGCGAACGCCTCGCCGTGGCATCGAGGCCGCCGTAGAGGTCCGTTCCGGTCAGCACGACGATCAGCGCGCGGTCCGGATGCGCCCGCGCAAACGCATCGATCGATGCCGCGGACCGTCCGGCGTGCAACGCGATCAGCGCATCGAACGGGCGACCGTTCCACTCTGTCGCCACCTGCACGCGGAAAGCGGGCCGCAGCAGGCGGGCCCACCGGGACGCCGTGTGCCAGTTGCCGTTGTTCGCGTCGGCGAGGTACGGCGTGACGATGCAGACCGTGGGACGGCGGACCATGGGAAGTGCGTGCAGCGCGGAGTGCAGGCGCCCTGAAGCTACCGAACCGCCGCGGCTCGCCGGTCCTCTCGAATCATGGCCGCGGCCTTCTCCGCGATCATCAGCGTCGGCGAGTTGGTGTTGCCCGACGTGATGGTCGGCATGATCGACGCGTCGACGATGCGCAGTCCGCCCAGGCCGCGCACCCGCAGCCGCGTGTCGACCACCGCCGTCGGGTCGTCGCCGCGACCCATGCGGCACGTGCTGACCGGATGGAAGATCGTGGTGCCGACGTTGCCGGCGGCCTGGACGAGTTCCTCATCGCTTTCGAATCGCGGGCCCGGCACGAATTCCTCCGGCTCGAACCGCGCGAGCGCGGGCTGCTTCGCGACACGGCGCGTGAGGCGCAGCGAGTCGATGGCCACCTTGCGGTCCTCGTCGGTGCTCAGGTACCGGGGGTTGATGGCCGGTGCGGCGCGCGGGTCGGGGCTCTTGATCCGCACGTGGCCGCGCGATGTCGGCCGCAGATTGCAGATGCTCGACGTGAATGCGTTGAACGGATGCAGCGGGTCGCCGAACTTGTCGAGCGACAGCGGCTGCGTGTGGATTTCGACGTTCGCCGTGGCGTGCTCGGGCGAAGAGCGCGTGAAGCCGCCCAGTTGGCTCGGCGCCATCGTCAGCGGTCCGGACCGGAAGAGCAGGTACTCCAGCCCCATGGCCGCCTTGCCGAAGAGACTGTGCACGCGCTGGTTCAGCGTGACGACGTTCTTCACCTTGAACGCCATGCGCAGCTGCAGATGGTCCTGCAGGTTCTCGCCGACGCCCGGCATCGCGTGCAGCACCGGGATGCCGTGCTGCTGCAGCAGGGCGCCCGGCCCGACGCCGGACAGTTGCAGGATCTGCGGCGATCCGATGCTGCCGGCGGCGAGGATCGTCTCCACGCGCGCGGCCACGCGCTCGGACTGGCCGCCACGATCGAGTTCCACCCCGGTGCAGCGCCGCCCGTCGAACGTCAGGCGGCGCACCTGCGCTTCGGTCATCACCGTCAGGTTGGGGCGGTTCATCACGGGCTTCAGGAATGCCCGCGACGTGTTCAGGCGCACGCCCTTCGTCTGGTTGACGAGGAAGTAGCTGGACCCCTCGTTGTCGCCGCGGTTGAAGTCGTCGATCTTCGGGATGCCCGCCTCGGCCATCGCCTCGCGGTAGGCGTCCAGGATGTCCCACCGGAGGCGTTGCGGCTCGACGCGCCACTCGCCGCCCGCGCCGTGCGCTTCGTCCGCTCCGCGGAAGTAGTCCTCGCTCTGGCGGAAGATCGGCAGCACCGATGGCCAGGACCACGAGCTGTCGCCGGTCAGCGCCGCCCACTCGTCGTAGTCCCGCGCCTGGCCGCGCATGTAGATCATCGCGTTGATCGAAGAGCAGCCGCCCAGCACCTTGCCGCGCGCGTAGATGATCGAACGGCCATTGAGGCCGGGGTCGGGCTCGGTCTTGTAGCACCAGTCGGTGCGCGGATTGTTGATGCAGAAAAGGTAGCCGACCGGGATCCTGATCCAGATCCAGTCGTCCTTGCCGCCGGCTTCGAGCAACAGGACCGTGACGTCCGGATCGGCCGACAGCCGATTGGCGAGCAGGCAGCCCGCCGTGCCGGCGCCGACGATCACGTAGTCGTATCGATGTTCCTTCATGACTTCGTCCCCCGTGCCCGGCTTCCCCGTGGGCCGGACCAAGGTTGAATTCTGGACCGAATCCGAGTGCCGCATGGCTGCGACACCTGCCTTCGAATGTCTCGCTATCCTTCAGCACCCTGGCCCGGACACTCAGGCTGTCTCCATGTCACACGTTGCTCGATCGCTGTTCGTCCTGGCGCTGATCGCGTCCCTCGGGGCGGCGATGCTGCGCGCCGCCGCGCAGGAGGGAAGCCTCGCGACTTCCTACGCCGAGGCGCAGGAACGGGGCCGACGCGACGAGAGTGATCCGCTGACGACGGACTACCACCGCGACGTCCTGCTCCCCGAGTTCAGCGCGCGCTACCGGTCATTGCTCGGGGCCTGCCAGGCCTCCTTGCCGCAGCCGGACCAGACGCCATTCTCGTTCGTGGCGGCCATCGGTCCGCAGGGCGAAGTGCTGCGCATCTGGAGTGATCGCAGCCCGCCGGTGTACGCGTGCCTGCGCGGGCGCCTGCTGTTCGAGCGTTTCAGCCCGCCGCCCCGCGCGCCGTTCTACCTCTACATTCACATGCGGTTCACGAAGTGACCGCGCCGCCGCTCTACGGCATCTGGATCTTGCCGCCTCCGCCCATCCCGCCGGGCGCGAAGCCGCCCCCGCCCTGGCCCGGCAGCACGAGCGATGAAGCGGCCTGGCGGCGCATTTCCTGAAGCTCGCGCACGGTGCGCTCGACGGCCACCTTGGCGGCATCCGCATAGCCGGCCACGGCGTCACCCAGCGTCCTGGCCTCGATCTCGAAGCTCACCGGCAGCGGGCCCATCTGCGTCATGATCTGGGCTTCACCGACGAACACCACGTCGCGCGCGCCGTCGGTTGCGCCATTCCCGTCGACCGGAACCAGCGCGCGAATGGTGCCGACGCGTCGGTCGGTATAGATCTCCTCGCGGTACAGCGAGGCCGCGTCCATCGTGATGTCCAGATCGCCGGTGGTGGCCATGGTTTCTCCTGAGTGTCGTGCGTGCGGCCGGGCAAGAATGCCGCTTCGAGGGGCGCCGAGTATAGGCGAGCGGCATCGGCCTGACCGGGATCAAGGAGCCGCAGAGGGTCGCGTCTAGCCTGCGGCGATTCACTCTCTGAAACGACGTATCGAAGGACTCCGATGCCGGACCGACTCGAGGCCCTGGGCCTGCAGCCCCTGCAATTGAAGGGTCGTCAGTTGCTGCCGATCGTCCAGGGCGGCATGGGCGTGGGCATCTCCGCGCATCGGCTCGCCTCCGCGGTGGCGCGCGAGAACGCGGTGGGCACGATCGCTTCGGTGGACCTGCGGCATCACCACGCCGACCTGATGGAGCAGTGCAAGGACGTGCGGGACCGCACGGTGCTCGATCGCCTGAACCTCATCGCGCTGGATCGCGAGATCCGAACCGCGAAAGAGCAGTCCCACGGCCGCGGCCTGATCGCGGTGAACGTGATGAAGGCCGTCGACCAGCACCCGGCGCTGGTGCGGCAGTCGTGCGAATCGGGGGTCGACGCGATCGTGATGGGCGCCGGGCTGCCGCTCGACCTGCCCGAGATGTGCGCCGGATTTCCCGGCGTGGCGCTGATCCCGATCCTGTCCGACGCCCGCGGCGTGGCGATCGTGCTGCGTCGCTGGATGCGCAAGGGCCGGCTGCCCGACGCCGTCGTCATCGAGCATCCGGCCTATGCGGGCGGGCACCTCGGTGCGCCCCGGATCGACGAACTGCACGACCCGCGCTTCGACTTCGATCGCGTGATCGAGGACGTGATCAAGACGTTCCGGGACCTGCAGATCGAGGGGGAGAAGGTCCCGCTGATCGCGGCCGGAGGGATCAACACGCACGAGAAGCTGCGCGGCACGCTGCAGCTCGGCTACGCCGCCGTGCAACTCGGCACCCCGTTCGCGGTGTGCGAGGAAGGCGATGCGCACGTCAACTTCAAGAACGTCCTCGCCGGCGCGAAGCCGGAGGACATCGTCGAGTTCATGAGCGTGGCCGGGCTGCCCGCCCGCGCCGTGAAGACCAGTCTGGCTCGAGCGCTACCTGCGGCGGGAGCACGTGCTGCAGGCCGAGGCCGCTCTATTCGAGGAGTCCCACAAGGGCCAGCCGGTCGACCGCGTGGCCAAGTGCAGCGGCGCGCTGATGTGCCTGTCCGTGTGCGGGCTGCGCGACGGGATTCCGAAGATCGGGCAGTTCTGCATCGACACCCAGCTCGCCGCGGCCCTGCGCGGCGACCTTTCGCGCGGGCTCTTCTTCCGCGGCGCCTCGTCGGTGCCGTTCGGCGCCGAAATCCGCCCGGTGCGCGAACTCGTCGACTACATGCTGACCGGCCGCATGCCGGCGGCGCTCTCGGAAGCGGCCGCGGCGCGCTGACTCACTCGAGCCCGGTCGGGACTCCCATCATCTTGCTGAAGCCGCAGTCGACGTGGGTGATCTCCGCGGTCACGCCGGCGGCGAGATCGGACAGCAGGAACGCCGCGACATTGCCCACATCCTCGATCGTCACGTTGCGCCGCAGCGGCGCGGTGCTCTCCACCACGGAGAAGATCTTCGAGAAGCCCTTGATGCCGGCCGCGGCCAGCGTCTTGATCGGGCCGGCGGAGATGCCGTTGACCCGGATGCCGCGCGGGCCGAGGCTCGCCGCCAGGTAACGCACGCTCGCCTCCAGGCTCGCCTTCGCCAGGCCCATCGTGTTGTAGCTCGGGACCGCGCGCTCGGCGCCGAGGTAGGTCAGCGTCAGCAGCGAGCCGGCGCGGCCTTCCATCAGGGGCAGCGCCGCCTTGGCGAGCGCGGGGAAGCTGTACGCGGAGACGTCGTGCGCGATGCGGAAGTTCTCGCGCGACAGGCCGTCGAGGAAGTCGCCCGCGATCGCCTCGCGCGGCGCGAAGCCGATCGAATGGACCAGGCCGTCGAGTCCGCCCCAGCGTTCCCTGAGCGCGCCGAACGCGGCGTCGATCTGCGCGTCGTCGGTCACGTCCATGTCGAACACGGCGTCGGATCCGAACTCGGCCGCGATCTCGGTGATGCGCTGCTTGAAGCGATCCCCGACGTACGTGAACGCGAGTTCGGCGCCCTCGCGCTTGCATGCCTGGGCGATGCCGTAGGCGATCGAGCGATTGGACAGGACGCCGGTGATGAGCAGCCGCTTGCCTTGCAGGAAACCCATGTGCGTATCGACCGAGAGGTGAGGGAAGCGCCGATTCGCGGCGGCGCGCAGTATAGGCGGTGCCGCTCGTCGACGCTCAGCGCGCGGTGGAGACGCGCACCGGGGAAGGCTGCCGCGGCGCGCGGCGCCGGCTTGGCGGCCGACTTCGTGGGCGACGCCTTCGCGGGCGCCTTCGCCGCGGCGCTTGCCTTCGGCGCGGACGCGGAAGCCGCCTTCTTGCCGGCCGATGCCTTGGCGACCCCGGTCTTCGCGGCGCGCGCCTTGGGAGCCGGAACGGTGAGTTCGAGTCGCTGCCCCGCGAAGAGCGTCGGCGCGGTCAGGTGGTTCCAGACGATGACGTCCTTTTCGTCCACGTTCCACTTGCGGGCGACCGCGTGCAACGTGTCGCCGCGGCGGACCCGGTACGTGACCTTGCGCAGGTTCGACTGCTCGGGGACCAGCGCGAACCGGGCCTCCAGGCTGGCCGCCGGGATGTCTGCGTCCATCGTCTCGTCGCGCGGAATCAGGATCGTCGAGCCGGCGCGCAAGGCGGTAGCGCGGCGGAACGCGGTTGGCTTCGCGCAGCTGCTGCTCGCTGATGCCGGCGCGCTTTGCCACCGAGGCGATCGTGTCGCTCGGCGCCATCTGGTAGGTGGTCCAGCTCGCCAGCGGCTGGCCGGTCGCTTCCCACGCGGCGAGGTTCGCGTGGAACGCGTCGACCTTGTCCGCGGGAAGCAGCAGCTTCACGCCCGCGGCGCCGACGATCACGGGGCGATTGAAGGCGGGGTTCAGCGCGCGGAAGTCGGCCGTGTTCATCTCCGCGAGGCGCGCCGCCGTGTCGACGTCGATGTCGCGGGTCTTCGGCACCGCGACGAAGTAGGGCGCGTCATCGATTCTCGGCAGCGCAACGCCCCAGCGTTCGGGTTCGGAAACGATGTTCTTGATGGCCTGCAGCTTCGGCACGTAATACGCCGTCTCCTGCGGCATCTTCAGGCTCGTGTAGCCGGTTGGCTTGCCGGCGCGGCGGTTCTTCTCGATGGCGCGCGAAACCGCGCCTTCGCCCCAGTTGTACGAGGCGAGCGCGAGGTGCCAGTCGCCGAACATGTCGTACAGCTTCTGCAGGTAATCGAGCGCGGCGCGGGTCGACTCGATCACGTCGCGGCGCTCGTCGTGCCACATGTTCTGCGCGAGGTCGTAGTCCTTGCCCGTCGACGGGATGAACTGCCACAGTCCCGCGGCCTTCGCCGTGGAGATCGCTTCCGGCTGGAACGCGCTTTCGACGAACGGCAGGAGCGCGAGCTCGGTCGGCATGCCGCGACGCTCGATCTCCTCGACGATGTGGAAGAGGTACTTGCGCGAGCGCTGCGCCATGCGGTCGATGTAGTCGCCCTGGTTCGCGTACCACCGGGTGCGGTTGTCCGCGAGCGGGGTCTCGAGATCGGGCATCGCGAAGCCGCGCCGGATCCGGTCCCAGAGGTTGTTCGGCGGCATGGGTGGCAGGACGAGCGCCGGATCGCGCGGAATCGAAACCACGGACTGCGATTCGTCGATCTTGTCGACGAGTTTGCCGACCGGGTCAGGAACCGGTACCGCCGAGGGCGCGGCGACGGCGCCGATGGCTCCCGATGCCGTCGCGGAGGCGACGGCGTTCCCGGACCCGATGTCCGTCTGCATTCCTCCCGGTGTGGCGCAGGCACACAGGGAGGCTGTGGCGAGTACCGCTAGAACTCGTCGCATTCGCAGGAATCAGAAGGGAGTCGGGGCAGTGTATGGAATCGAGGGGGGCGGCACAAGTTGAAGACCTAGCGAAAGTCGTTCTTCTTCTGCCTCAGCGCAGCGAAGATCGCCGTACGGTCGACCGCATCGGCGGTACTGGCGGCGACCGACGCGCGCACTTCCGGCACGTCGCAGCGCAGGAACGGGTTGGTCGCGATCTCGAGGCCGATCGTCGACGGGACCGTCGGTTCGCCCCGCTGGCGCGTGGCTTCGTCGCGCGCGGCGCGCTCCCGCAGCGCCGCGTTGCCCGGCTCGACCGTGAGCGCGAAGCGGATGTTCGACAAGGTGTACTCGTGGGCGCAGTACACAAGGGTCGACGCCGGCAGCGCGGCCAGCGCATCGAGCGACGCAAGCATCTGCCGAGCCGTTCCTTCGAACAGCCGTCCGCAGCCGCATGCGAAGAGCGTGTCGCCACAGAACAGCAGCGGCGGCGAGTGTCCTGCGGCGAAGTAGGCGATGTGGCCCGCGGTGTGGCCTGGCACATCGATGACCCGGAAGTCGCCGCCGAGCACATCGACGCGGTCGCCGCCGCGCAGCCCGACGTCGACGCCCTCGATGCGCTCGCCGGCGGGGCCGAAGACCTTCGCCCCTGTCCGCGCCTTCAGGTCGAGCACTCCGCCGACGTGGTCGCCGTGGTGATGGGTGACTAGAATCGCGGACGAGCCGAAGGTTGTGCCGATCCAGCGCGCGCCGCACCGGCGCCGAATCGCCGGGATCCACCACGGCGGCCTCCTGGCCCCGTACCAGCAGCCAGAGATAGTTGTCGTTGAACGCGGGCAGGGGTGTGACCGTGAGTGCGGACGAGTCGGGAGACGAAGGCATTGCAGGCGCTGGAGCGATGAGCGACGGGTCGATTGTGAAGCTGTCCGAGTTTCTGCGCTCGCCACCGGGCCAGTACGTGCTCGACTGGGAGCGGCATCACCTCGATGCCGCGGTGGCCGACATCTTCGGCTACCACGCCCTGCAGCTCGGCCTGCCGCAGATCGACACGCTGCGCGAGAACCGGATGCCGCTGCGCTTCTGCGCGGCGCGGCGCCTGCCCGAGGCGGGCGATGAGGGCGACGGCAACCGCGTCGCCGTCATCAACCGCTACGAGGAACTGCCGTTCGCGACGCACTCGATCGACCTCGTCGTGATGCCGCACATCCTCGAGTTCGCGTCGGATCCGCACCAGGTCCTGCGCGAGGTCGAACGGATCCTCGTGCCCGAAGGCCACGTCATCATCACCGGCTTCAACCCGTACAGCATGTGGGGCGCGCGCCAGTACATGTCTCGCCTGGGTGCGACGGCCTACCTGCCGCGCGCGGGCCGGTTCATCGCGCTGCCCCGGATCAAGGACTGGCTGAAGCTGCTGTCCTTCGACGTCGAGCGCGGGCGCTTCGGGTGCTATGTGCCGTCGGTCCGCAGCGACCGCTGGCTGGCGCGGTGGCGCTTCATGGAGAAGGCAGGCGACCGCTGGTGGCCCTTCCTCGGCGCGCTCTACATGCTGACCGCGGTCAAGCGCGTGCGCGGGATGCGTCTCGTGGGAGCCATCTGGAAACGCAAGGAAGAGCCGGTGCGCCGGCTCGCGCCGGCGGCAACCACGCGAGCGATGATGACCGCCGAGGGGCAGACCGCCGTCGTCATCGCGCCGGACGCCGCCAACGAGCCCGTGCCGGCGCAGGCGCGGCGATGAAGCACGCGAAGTCGGTGCAGCTCGCCGGTCACGAGGGTCGGCCGAAGGACGGTCCGCATATCGAGATCTGGACCGACGGCGCATGCAAGGGAAATCCCGGCCCCGGAGGCTGGGGCGCGCTGCTGCGGTACGGCGATCACGAGAAGGAACTCTTCGGCGGCGAGCGGCACACCACCAACAACCGGATGGAACTGACTGCGGTGATCGAGGCGCTCGCTTCCCTGAAGCGCCGCTGCAACGTGGTCCTTCATACGGACTCGCAGTATGTTCAGCTCGGGATCTCCGAGTGGATCCCCAACTGGATCCGGCGGGGCTGGAAGACCGCCGACAAGAAGCCCGTGAAGAACGCGGACCTGTGGCAGCGCCTGCACGAACTGGCGGCGCGCCACGATGTCCACTGGCGCTGGGTCAAGGGCCATGCCGGGGTCGATGGCAACGAGCGGGCCGACGAACTGGCGAACCGCGGCGTCGAATCGCTGTCTGTATCTCATCGGCCGGAGTGACGCCGGCACCGACCGGGTGTTAAATTGCCAGGCTTGGCGTTCCTCACGCCGTATACACGATCTCCGAATGAAAAATCAGCGCGTCACATGGGTGGCGGTCGGAGTGTTGCTCGCCGTCGCCGCGGTCGCCTACTTCCTGACGACTGGAACGCGGGCGGACCGCTGTCGCCGGCGTGAAGGGCGAGTCGAAGGGCTCGGCGCCGGGCGGCCGACCTGCGAAAGGGCAGGCCCCGGCGGGCCGGGCGGGCCGACGCCGGTCGAAGTCGTCGTCGTCCAGCCGACGCGCCGTGCAGGAGGACCTGCAGGCCGTGGGTTCGCTGCGCTCGAACGAGAGCGTCGTGCTGCGGCCGGAAGTCTCCGGGCGCATCGCCACGATCGGCTTTCGCGACGGGCAGGTGGTGAAGAAGGGGCAATTGCTGATCGGGCTGGATTCGACGCTGAATGAAGCCGAGGTCGCGCAGTACAGGGCGGAGTACGACCTGGCGCTGTCCAACCTGAAGCGCAGCGAGGACCTGGCGCGGCAGAAGTTCATCAGTTCGAGCGCGCAGGAGACCGCGGCCTCGAACGCGCAGGTCGCCGAGGCGCGGCTGAAGCTGGCGCAGGCCCGGCTGTCGAAGATGAAGATCGTTTCGCCCTTCGACGGCATCGTCGGCATCCGCGGAGTCAGCCTCGGCGACTACGTGAAGGACGGCACCGACCTGGTGAATATCGAGGACGTGCGGATCCTGAAGGTCGACTTCAGGCTGCCGGAGCGCAGCCTCTCGCAGATCAAGGCGGGCCAGGACGTGGAAGTCGTGGCCGACGCGCTGCCCAACGAGCGCTGGCAGGGACAGATCGAGGCGATCAACCCGCGCGTCGACGCCAACGGCCGTTCGCTGGAACTGCGCGGCCGGCTCGACAACGCCAGCGGAAAGCTGCGCCCTGGCATGTTCGTGCGCGTGCGCGTGATCGTCGGTGAACGCAACGGCCTGCTCGTGCCCGAGGAGGCGATCGTGCCGTCCAGGGCGAGGAGTTCTACGTCCACAAGGTGGTCGAGAGGCGCCGCGAAGCGGGTGCCGGTCAAGATCGGCGTGCGGCGGAGACGCCAAGGTCGAGATCGTCGAAGGCATCGCGCCGGGCGACCAGGTCGTCGACCGCCGGCATGCGGCTGTCGCGCGACGGGCAACCGGTGCGCGTGCTGTCGCCGGCGCGCCCGCCAAGGGGTGACGCGCGCCGACCGCGAAGAGCGGCGCGGCGCCGGCCCGGGACGCGCGCCGGCAAGGGCTGATCGGCGGCAGGGAGACCACGGCATGAGCCTGTTCGAAGTCTGCATTCGCCGCCCGGTCCTCTCGACCGTGCTGTCGGTGCTCGTGCTGGTCATCGGCCTGATCTCCTATTCGCGGCTGTCCGTGCGCGAATACCCGAAGATCGACGAGCCGGTCGTCAGCGTGCAGACGACCTATCCCGGCGCTTCGGCGGAGGTCGTCGAGTCGCAGATCACCAAGGTGCTCGAGGACTCGCTCGCCGGCATCGAAGGCGTGGAGCTGCTGACGTCGTTCAGCCGTTCCGAGCGCAGCAACATCAACGTGCGGTTCCGCCTCACCCGCGACCCGGACTCGGCGGCCGCTGACGTCCGCGACAAGGTCGCCCGGGTCGCGCGCGCGCCTGCCGGACAACGTCGACGAGCCGGTGATCTCGAAGGTCGAGGCCGACTCGTTCCCCGTGATCTGGATGGCGGTGACGGCCGGCAACAGTCGCCGCTCGAGGTCTCCGACTACCTCAACCGCTACGTCAAGCCGCGGCTTTCGGTGCTGCCCGGCGCGGCCGACGTGTGGATCTTCGGCGAGCGCAAGTCGTCGATGCGGATCGCCGTCGACCGCGACCGCCTCGCGGGCTACCGGCTGACCGTGAGCGACGTCGAGAACGCGCTGCGCCGCCAGAACGTCGAGCTGCCGTCGGGCCGCATCGAGTCCGCCAACGCGCGAGTTCTCGATCGTCGCCGCGACGGACGTGAGCACGCGCGAGCAGTTCGAGAACCTGATCGTCGCGAACGTCGAGCGGCTACCCGGTGCGGCTCCGCGACGTCGCCGACGTCCGCGTCGGCCCTGCCGAGGAGCGCGTGATCGCGCGCTTCAACGGGGCGAGCCGTCGATCAACATGGGCCTGGTGAAGCAGGCGACCGGCAACCCGCTCGAGCTGTCGAAGGCGTTGCGCGCCGAGGTCGAGAAGATCAACGAGACGCCTGCCGCAGGGCATGCGGATCAGCATCGCGTACGACTCGTCGGTGTTCATCGACCGCTCGATCGACTCGGTGTTCACGACGATCGCCGAGGCCGTGGTGCTGGTCGTGCTGGTGATCTTCTTCTTCCTGCGCAACCTGCGCGCGACGCTGATCCCGCTCGTGACGATCCCGGTGTCGCTGGTCGGCTCGTTCGCGCTGATGTACGTGTTCGGGTTCACGATCAACACGCTGACGCTGCTGGCGATGGTGCTGGCGATCGGCCTCGTGGTCGACGACGCGATCGTCGTGCTCGAGAACATCTACCGCAACATCGAGGCGGGCATGGACCGCGTGGCCGGCCGCGGTCAAGGGCATCAAGGAGATCGGCTTCGCGGTCATCGCGATGACGCTGACGCTGACGGCCGTGTTCGCGCCGCTGGCGTTCGCGACCGGGCGCACCGGGCGGCTGTTCATCGAGTTCGCGCTGGCGCTGGCCGGCGCCGTGCTGGTGTCCGGCTTCGTGGCGCTGACCCTGTCGCCGATGATGTGCAGCAAGCTGCTGCGCCACGAGAAGAAGCACGGGAAGGTCTTCACCACCATCGAAGGCTGGCTCGACGGCCTCACCCAGCGGCTACGCGCGCTCGCTCGCCTGGGTGCTGAAGCACCGCTGGGTGATGGTGATCGTCTGGTTCGTCGGTCGCGGGTCTCGGCGGGCTCTTCTTCTCGCTGCTGCGCTCCGAACTCGCGCCGCTGGAAGACCGCGGCGTCATCTTCGGCCGGCTGCAGTGCGCCGCCGGGTGCGACGGTGGATTACACGTCGGACCAGTTGCGTGCGGTCGAGGCTGTACTACGAGACGATCCCCGAAGCGGCGGCCTACAACGCGGTCGCCGGCTTCCCGACCGTGGACTTCGGCAACGCGATCCTGCGGCTCAAGCCGTGGGAGGAGCGCTCCCGCAAGCAGCAGGACATCGCGCGCGAACTGAACGCCAAGTTCGCGCAGCTGCCCGGCGTGATCGGCTTTGCGGTCAACCCGCCGTCGCTCGGCCAGTCGCCCCGCACGCTGCCGGTCGAGTACGTGATCATGGCGCAGATCCCGTACGCCGACCTCGACCGCATCGTCCAGCAGTTCATCGCGGAGATCAGCAAGACCGGCATCGTGCAGAACCCGCAGTCCGACTTGCGGCTCAACACGCCGGAGCTTCGCGTCGACGTCAACCGCGACAAGCTGGGCGACCTCGGGATCTCGGTCGAGACGGTCGGCCTGACCCTGCAGACGATGCTCGGCGGCCGGCAGGTCACGCGCTTCAAGAAGGACGGCGAGCAGTACGACGTGATCGTGCAGGTCGCGCCGCGCGACCGCAGCCGCCCGAACGACATCAGCGACATCTACGTGCGCGGGCGCGACGGCGCGATGGTGCAGCTCGCGAACGTGGTCAACGTGCTCGAGGGCGTGTCGCCGCAGTCGCTGAACCACTTCCAGCGCCTGCGCGCGGTGACCATCACCGCCCAGATCGCGCCCGGCTACGCGCTGGGCGACGCGCTGAAGATGATGGACGAGACCGCGAAGCGCGTGCTGCCGACCGGCGCCGTCGACCGACCTCAACGGCGTGTCGCGCGAGTTCCGCGACTCGCAGGGCTCGATCTACCTGACGTTCGTGCTCGCGCTGGTCTTCATCTATCTCGTGCTGGCGGCGCAGTTCGAGAGCTTCGCCGACCCGTTCGTGATCATGCTGTCGGTGCCGCTGTCGATGGCGGGCGCGCTGTTCGCGCTGTGGGCGACGCGGAGGGACCTGGAACATCTACAGCCAGATCGGCGTGGTGACGCTGGTGGGACTGATCACCAAGCACGGGATCCTGATCGTCGAGTTCGCGAACCAGTTGCAGGAGCGCGGCGAGGAGCTGTTCGACGCCGTGCGCGCACGCCGCGGTGCTGCGGCTGCGCCCGATCCTGATGACGACCGGCGCGATGGTGCTGGGCGCGGTGCCGCTGGCGCTGTCCGCAGGGCGCCGGCGCGGAGAGCCGGATCCAGATCGGCTGGGTGATCGTCGGCGGCATGAGCGTTCGGCACGCTGCTGACGCTCTATGTGGTGCCGACGATGTACACGCTGATGGAGCAGGCGCTCGGGCGCTGGCTCGGTTCGCACCATCATCACGACGATGTGCCGGCGGCGGCCGACGGCGTGGCGCGGCACGGGGCCGAGTAGCCGGACCCGATTGACACAGGAGCGTCCGCCGGTCGCGCGACCGGCGGCGCTAGACTCCGCGCATGAGACAAGTCGTGCTGGACACCGAGACCACGGGTCTCGAGGCCAAGGAAGGCCACCGCATCATCGAGATCGGCTGCATCGAGATCGTCGGTCGCCGCGTCACGGAGCACCGCTTTCACCAGTACGTCAATCCCGAGCGCGACAGCGACGAGGGCGCGCTCGCCGTGCACGGCCTCACGCGCCACTTCCTCGAGGACAAGCCGAAGTTCGCCGAGGTCGTCGACGACCTGCTGGTGTTCGTGAAGGATGCCGAGGTGATCATCCACAACGCGGCGTTCGACGTCGAGTTCCTCGACGCGGAACTCGGGCGCCTCGGCCGCGGGCGCTTCGCGGACCACTGCGGGAAGATCACGGACTCGCTGCTGCTCGCGCGCGAGCAGAACCCCGGGAAGCGCAATTCGCTGGATGCGCTGTGCGAGCGCCACGGCGTTTCGAACGCGCATCGCACGCTGCACGGCGCGTTGCTCGATGCGGGGCTGCTGGCGGAAGTGTTCCTCGCGATGACGCGCGGCCAGGACAGCCTGGTCATCGACGTGCTGGCGGACGACAGCCTGATCGCGAACTTCGGCCCGGTCGACCTGGGCCAGCTGACGGCGGTGACCGCGGCGCCCGAGGAACTGGCGGCGCACGAATCGCTGCTGGACGCGATCGGGAAGGAAACGAAGGCGCCGCCGGTGTGGCGCGCCGCGGCCGCTACGCCGGCGACTCCTTCCTGAATCGCTCGCGCAGCTCGCGCTTCAGCACCTTGCCCGTGGCGTTCTTGGGCAGTTCGTCGACGAACACGTAGCGCTTGGGCCGCTTGAAGCGCGCGATGTGCTCGAGGCAGAAGAGGTCGAGTTCCCGCTCGTCGGGTACGTGGCCTTCTTTCTTCACCACCGCCGCCACGACCGACTCTCCCCATTCGGGGTCCGGAACGCCGATCACGGCCGCTTCCTTGATGGCCGGATGCAGCAGCAGCACTTCCTCGACCTCGCGCGGGTAGATGTTCGAACCACCGGAGATGATCAGGTCCTTGCTGCGATCGACGAGCGTCAGGTAGCCGCGTTCATCGAGCCGGCCGAGGTCGCCGGTGTGCAGCCAGCCGTCGGCGAGTGCGGCGGCCGTCGCCTGCGGGTCGTTCAGGTAGCCCGCCATCACGACGTCACCGCGCACGCACACCTCCCCGATCTCGCCGGCGCCGACCGGGCGGTCCTGCCCGTCGAGCACGGCCAGTTCAACGCCGGTCTGCGCGCGGCCGACCGAGCCGAGCCGCTCCAGCCGTCGGCCATCGTGGTCGTCGAAGTGATCCTCCGTCGGCAGCACGGTGATCGTCATCGGCGCTTCGCCCTGGCCGTAGATCTGCACCAGACGCCGGCCGAAGCAATCCAGCGCGCGCAGGCTGTCGGCGACGTACATCGGGCCCCCGCCATAGATGATCGACTTGAGGTTCGCCGGTTCGCCGGCGTCGCCGATCGCATCGACCAGCCGCATCACCATGGTCGGGGCCGCGAAGAACTTCACGTTCGGCGTCCACGCGAGGATGTGGCGGATCTCGTCGGGATCGAACCCCCGGGCCGCGGGAACCACCTGGGCCGCCCCCGCGGCGACGTTCGGGATGATGTACAGGCCCGAGCCGTGGGACATCGGCGCCGCGTGCAGGAGATGGTCTCCTGGCGCGGCCCGGTCGACGTCGGCGAGGTAGTTCAGCGTCATCGCCAGCAGGTTGCCGTGCGTCAGGACGACCCCTTTCGGGCGGCCTGTCGTTCCGCTCGTGTAGAAGAGCCAGGCCGCGTCGGTGGCCCCGCTTGCCGGCGGCGTCGCCAGCACCTCTTCCTTCAGCAACGCCTGGTATTCGGGACCGTCGACGTCGATGAAACAGGTGGAGCCGCCCGCGCGCGCGGCCTCGATTCCGCTCGTATCGGCGTCGTCGGTGATGAAACATACCTGTGATTCGGCATCGTCGAGGATGTACGCGACTTCCTTCGCATGCAGGCGGGCGTTGATGGGAATCGCTGCCGCGCCGAGCGTCCAGCAGGCGTACAGCAGTTCGACGTATGCCGCACAGTTCTTCGCGAGGATCGCGACGCGCCCACCGGGCCGCACCCCGAGCCCGGCGAGCCCGCGCGCCAGCCGCAGCGCCCGTCCCGCGAGCTGCTCGTAGCTCAGTTCGATCCGGTCACGTTCGATGACCGCGACCGCACGCGGCACGCGCCGCGCTGTGCGAAACAGGGTGTGAGAGAGATTCACACCGACCTCCAGAGGAACCCTTTTGGCTATCGTAGCCCTGGACCGGGGCCGGCCGAGGCACGAAGCGCCGCCCGTGCCTGTGCGATAATCCGCGCCCTCAAAGCCAGCGGCACGGCGGGGTGGTTAGCTCAGCGGTAGAGCACTGCCTTCACACGGCAGGGGTCACAGGTTCGAACCCTGTACCACCCACCAGGACACGAGCAAACGCCACCGGAAGGTGGCGTTTCCTTTTCTGCCGAGCCGTGCGGCGCGGGGGGACGACCGGCCGCCCGGCTCTTCGATCGGCCTTACTCGCCGATGTTCTTCGCGCCGGGCCAGCGATACAGGTACGGGTTGCCCTTCTCGTCGAGCGGGCGCTTGTCGGCCTCGGTGACCACGGAGGTCTCGAAGTCGAGGATGGCGTCGCCGATGAAGCGGATGGCGTCGATGCGGCCCTTGAAGCCGTTCGAGCTCAGCATCAGCTTGCCGTCCTTGCCATAGCCCTTGTACGACGTGAACCAGGTCTGCAGGATCGTCGTGACGCCGGGGAATTGCGCGTCCAGGTCCGCGATGCTGCGCACCTTCGCGAACGGCGAGTCTTCCATCACGACGATCGCCTTGTTGTCGACCTCGCCGGTGTCGACGAGGCTCAGCATGCCGATGACCCGGCCCTTGACGACCGAGCCGCGCGGAGCCGCGGGACCGAGCAGAAGCACGTCGACGCTGTCGCCGTCGCCGCCCTTGGACTTCAGCAGCACGGAGCGCGGGATCGCGCCGTAGTTCACGGGGTAGCCGAGGTACTGGACGAAGCGCGGCAGGCCGTTGCGCTGCTCCAGTTCGAGCATGCCGTTGCGCTTGTTGGTTTCGTACTTGGCGGTCGTGCCGGCCGGGATCTCGACGACCACGTTGACGCTGCCGTCGGCGTTGATCGGGTCATAGCCCGACCAGTAGCTCTTCTCGCCCTTGACGACGGAGACGAACGGAGTGGTGATGTCCTGCGCCGCCGAAGGCAGTGATGCGCCGGTCAGGAGCAGGGCAGACGCGAGGACGGATGCGATGAATGTGCGTTTCATGTTGTTTTCCCTTTTTTCGTGGCGGTCGCATCAGGACGGATCGTCGTTGTGCGCGGCCTTCGGCTTCTTGCCCCCGGCGGCGGCGACGGGCGCCTCTTCCTTCTTCGGCGCGGGAGCGGCCTCGGCCTTGATCGGCGCCTCGGCCTTGGGCTGGGCGACCGCCACCGGCGCGGCCTTCACGGGTTTCTCCGCCGCGACCTGCGAGGGGCCGCCGGCCATCACCTGGATGTGCGGCCGGGCCTGGGTCTTCGGATCGTCGAACGCGATGCGCGGGTCCTTCATCAGCGCGTCGCGCTTGTCCTGCGGTGCGTACTCGAGCAGGTAGAACACCGGGCCCCAGTTGGTCGTGCCGGTGTCGACCACTTCGCGGATCAGCTTGGCCGCCTCGACCAGCTGTTCCGGGGTGCGGTCGACGTTGTGCTTGGAATAGCGGCCGGACTTGTTGTTGACGATGAAGCTCTTGCTGTCCTTGTCGTACAGGATCTCGCCGCTGATGCGGCCCGGCGCGCCGCCGAGGGCCGACACGTGACCGTAGTTTTCAGTCGTGCCCGGCTTGCGCTTGGACTGGTCTTCCGGACGGAAGAAGCCCTTCTCGTAGGTGCGTCCCAGCGGGTGCGCCGCTTCCTGGATGATGCCGACGCGGCCTTCGGCGTCGATCACCCAGTTATACGGCGCGCCTTTCGGATCGATGATGGCGGGGAAGTCCTTGCTCGCGACCTGCAGGTACGGGTTGAGCAGCACCTTGCCCGTCTTGTCGGCTTCGTAGTGCTTGATGTAGGCCGGTTGCGACGCCACTCCGTACTTGGCGTCGAGCGGGTCGACCGGAGGCGCGCCCAGTGCGGGGAGCGCGAGCGCGAGCAGCAGCGCCGAGACCAGATGGCGAACGGAGCATTTCATAGTCAGAGTCCTCGATAGATCGGCAGGCGAACGCGTGCGGGAAGCCCAGGCGCGGGCCGGCCAGGTTGGATCGAATCAAAAGGGGCAAGCGGCACGGCAGCGCTCACAGCGGCCGGTTCATCAGGAAGCGGACCTTCGAGCCGGCCCACTTCTCGCCGTCCTTGCGGCTGCAGCTTGTAGAGCTGGTCGGCGAACACGGCCTCCATGAAGCGCTCCCCAACGGCGTGGGCTTCGCGCACCGCGTAGAAGTCGACGTCGCCGTAGCCGAACGAGAAGTCGTACACGTAGGGGGCGCCGCCCTTGGTCTTCGTCCACGCCTCCATCGACACGCCGCACGCGCCGACCTCGGGCAGCACGACGGCGCCCGGTTTCACGCGGTATGAATAGGCGAGGTTGCCGACCAGCTTGGTGTTCGCGGGCAGGCCGATCTTCAGCAGTTCCGGAATGAACTTGCCGAAGTCGCCGAGCGTCCGCGCCCCGAGGGACGCCGCCGGCACGGTGAAGCTCGAACCCTTCTCGACGTACTGGCCGAGATTGCCGCCCGGGCAGGAAAGCGATCGAGTCCTCCGCCTCGGTCTTGAACTTGTCGATGCCGGCAACCGTCAGCGGGCGCGCAAGCACGCCGGGAATGTCGCGATTGATGCTCTTGACGGTGACGCTGACGTTCGGCTCGGGCTGGTCGTCCTTGTAGCGCGTGCTCAGGCGGATCAGGTAGCCGGCTTTCCACAGCGCCTGGTCCGCTGTGTCCAGGTACTCCTTCGTGGACAGCTCGACCTTGAACGCGTCCTTCTTCTTCTCGTCGATCTTGAAGCCGCGCCGCTCGGCCGCGAGCGCGACCTGCTGCCAGATGTCGACGAACGCGTCGTCGATCTTCGGCTTCGTCTGCGCCGGGTCGATCAGGAACTTGTACTCGCGGCCCTGGACCTCGGCGAGCGCCGGGGCCGGGTACTTCTTGATCATCGCCTGGTACACCGGGGCGGGCTCGGCGGCGATGGCGGACGCGCCGATCGCGGCACCCGCCACGAACAACGCCAGCGCCAGTCTTGCTGCAATCGCTTTCCCAGTCATGGACTCACTCCCTTCGTTCAATTTCGATCTGGTTTTCGTTGTCGTCCCGGAACGTGCCGCCGGTTCTATTCCTGCAGCATCGCGAGCTTGGCCTCCGTGCGGCGCAGGCGCGACGCGACCACGCGCGCCATCGCCATCGCCAGGTTGAAGGCCAGCTTGCGGTGCACCCGCGCGATCTGGTCGAAGCGCTCCTGGTTGAGGACGTAGACCTCGGTGTCCGTGACGGCGACGGCCGTGTTCGGGCGAGGATTGCGGTCAAGGAACGCGAGGCCGCCGAAGAAGTCGCCCCGGCCGAACGTGGCCATCGGCCGCTGTCCGCTGTCCTCGCGCGACGCGATCAGGCGCACGGTGCCGCGCCGGACCCAGAACAGTTCGTCGCCCCTGGCGCCGCGCTCGTAGATGACGGCGCCCGCGGGATATCGCCGGACCTCCATCACGGCCTCCAGGTCGCGCAGCGTCTCGGCCTTGTAGTCGGCGAACAGTTCCATCTCCCGGAGGGACATCGGCGTCTCCTCGCGGCTGCCGGTCTCGGCTTCGCCCAGCAGGCGGTCCTCGACCCAGGCGATGGCGGTGTCGAGGTCGGGAAACACGCGCACCGTCCTGCTCTGCGGGCGCATCAGCCCGCTGTTGCTCAGCAACTCGCGGATGTTGCTGCTGTCGTCGCGCACGCCGCACAGCACCAGCGTGGCGCCGCGTTCCTTGATCGTCTCCCGGATCTGCTTGAACAGGTGGGCCGCGGTGACGTCGATCGACCGCACGCGGCGCAGGTCGATGATCACGTAGTCGCGCGTCGCGATTTCCTGTTCGAGGTCGGTGTAGAGCTGGTAGGTGTTGCCGAAGAAAAGGCTGCCCTGCAGCCCGAAGACGACCGCCTTGTCGCTCTTCTCGGTCAGGACATCGATCTCCCATTGCGGGCGATGCCAGCTGGAGGGCGTCTGCGCCAGCTCGAGCCTTGTGGCGCACCACCGTGCCGCTGCTCTGCTCGCGCACGAACAGCACCATCGCGAGGCCGACGCCCGACCGCGGACGACGCGATCAGCCCCACCGTCAGTGCGACGACCACCACGCCGGCGACGACGCCGAAGTCGAGCAGCGTCTCGCGGGCGCGCAGGAAGTGCAGCGGCTCGCGGTCGATCATGCGCACGCCGATGACCATGAGGATGCCGGCCAGCGTCGCCACCGGCACCCAGGCGACGAAGGCCGTGGCGAGCAGGGCGGCGACCAGCGAGAAGAGCCCCGCGTAGACGCCGGCTGCGCGCGACACGGACCCGCTGTTGAACCCGACCAGCGTCGCGCCCATCTGTCCCGCGCCGGAAATGCCGCCGAGCGCGTTGGCGCCGATGTTTGCCACGCCTTGAGCGATCAGTTCGCGGTTTGAATCGTGGCGACTGCGCGCCATCTGGTCCAGTACGACGCACGTCTTCAGCGTATCGATGGACAGCAGCACGCCGAGCGTCAGCGCCGCGACCAGCACGCTGAGGACCTGTGCCACGTGGACGTTCTGGAATTCCAGCCAGCGCCGGGTGAGGGCGCCGACGTAACCGTCGCCCGAGATGGTCAGCGCGCCGATGACGAGCGGATTGCCGTCCAGCTGGCGCAGTTGCGGATCCTCGAGGGCCAGCAGCCAGTAGGCGACGACGCCGGCGACGATGCCCAGGATGATGCTGGGGATGCGCGAGGAGTAGCGGTGTGTCGCGACCGTCGCCGCGATGGTGACCCCGCCGATCAGCAGCGAGCGCAAGTCCCAGGACCCGGGCGCCAGCAGTGCATGCCACCAGCTCGCACCCGTCGGGCGTGCCGAGCAGCTTGACGACCTGGCTGCCGATGATGATGAGGCCGACCCCCGTCAGGTAGCCGCTGACGACCGGGTACGGGATGTACCTGATCAGCCCGCCGATCCCCACCGTGCCGAGCGCGATCTGGATCGCCCCGGCGAGCAGGCCGACCAGGACGATCAGCAGGAGGGCGAGTTCGGGCGACGCCCCGCTGCGGACCGTTTCGATCGCGAACGCGGACAGCACCGCTGCCGCCGGCGCACAGGGGGCGCTGATCAGTCGGTCGGTGCCGCCGAGCGACGCGGCGACCAGGCCGATCACGACCGCCCCGATGATTCCGGCGAGCGCGCCGATCGGGACGTAGGCCGGGCCGACGCCGGCATAGACCGTCACGCCGAACGCGATGGCTGCCGGGAAGGCGACCAGCATCGCCGCCAGCCCGCCCCAGACGTCGCCGCTGTTCGCGTCAGCCAGATTCAGCGACTTCATCGCCGAATCGAGCCACGCGGGTTCGGTCGTGGTGGAACAGCCATTGCGGGTCGGCGCGGACATCGTTGTCGCCGGGCGTGCGGCGCGACTTCGCGGGTCGCCGCCGCCGTCCTGCCAGTGCTTCAGTACATGCCGACGATCTTCTTCGCCGCACGCAGGTAGTTGGTGTTGGGCATCTGCGCCAGGCCGAGGCCTTCGATCACCTGTCGCATGCCTTCGTAGTTCTCGCTCTCGACGCAGGCCGATTCGACCATCGCGCCGTTGAACCAGACCTGCGCGTACTCGCAGATGATCCCTTCGATGGTGAAGCCGTAGCGCATCTTCTCGACGGTGACCGGGCACAGGTCGGGATGGATGCGGGCCAGCTCGATGAACTGGTCGATCGTGTAGGCGTCGGCTTCGAGCGCGGCTTCGGCCTTGAGGTGCGAGAGGATCGTGGCCAGGTCGGCGCGCTTGACCGGAAACTGGAACTTGCCGCGCGGCTGGAAGATCTCGTAGCCGTCGGCGCGTCTCGCCGATCTTCGTCTTGATGTCGAGCAGGCCGTCGCGCACCTTGACGTTCGCTTCGTTCGTCCGTGCCGACAGGAAGTACGTCTCGAGCGGCATCTTGCGCGCCTGGAACAGCACGGTCTTGCCGTTCCACATGCGGGCCTTGACGCCTTCGATCAGGTTCTGGCCGAACACGCGGAACTCGGCGCGCGGCGCGATCTTCGCGGCTTCTTCGGCGGAGACGGCCACGTTCTTCGCAAACACGTCGTTCATGAATGACGCTCCTTGGACTCGAATTGGGGTTTGTCGTTGGCGGGAAGCGGCGCGGTTGCCGCCTTGGAGACCAGGTCGCGGAAACCGATGAGGTAGCCGACGGAAAGCAACAGGCCGACGATCAGCCAGCTCCATCCGCGGCTGTCCGGAATCACTTCCAGCGACATCGCGGCGCGGTCGCCCTGCCGGACGTCGCCGAGCTGCAGCAGCGCGCCCTGGCGGCCGTCCAGCGCGTCCAGCGCCACGCGCGGTTCGATCTCGGTGCGCCTGGTCTTCGGCGACTGCTCGCGTATCTCGTGCACTCGGCTGCCCTGCGGCAGCACGACGTGCGCGCGATAGCTGCCGATCGTGAAGGGCTGCGTGTTGACGAAGTTGTAGTCGAGCAGAAGACTGCCTTCGGGCAGGCTCCGCTTGCCCTGCGCCTTGGCCTTCGGCGCCGCCATCACGCCCTTGACCGGAAAGCTCGCGGTCAGTGCGATCGACTTGTCGACGCCCTCGGGCAGCACGAGTTCGAGGTGCGGACGGTCGGCGATGGTGATCGCCTTCACCTGCACGCCGAGGGGGGCGCTGTCGAGCCGTACCGGGCCAGCGGGCTTAAGGCTGGGCGCGAGGGGGACGAGCAGCGGGCCGGCGCTTGCCTCCGCAATCGTCAACTGCACCACGGCCTGGCTCTGGCCTTCCGCGGCCACGTCGATCCGCGTCACGTACGACGGGATGGCCACCGCGTGCGCGACGCCGCATGCGGTGGCAAGGGCGATCAGGGCGATGAAGGCACGACGGCTCATGGCGCGACGGCCCAGAACGCGGGCGTGAGGCCGATCCAGTGGAACCAGGTCGCGGCCGAGCCCACGAGCAGCAGGAAGCCGATCGTGCAGGTGATGAGGCCGTACTTCAGGTTGTCGATGACCGAATACTGGTTGGTGGAGAAGAGGATGACGTTGGGCTTGCCGCTGATCGGCAGCCCCACCACCCAGTCGATGCACAGCGCGGCCGGCAGCGCGAAGGCGATCGGGCTCCAGCCGAGCGTCTTGGCGAGCGTGATGATGATCGGCATCAGGATGAGCGTGCGCACCGTCTTCGATGTCGTCAGCAAGTGGCTGTACATCATCACGGCGATCACCACGGTGTACGACACGCCGAAGGGCACGCCGCGCAGGTCGATGCCCTGGAACAGGTGCCGGACCGCCCATTCGGCCGCGCCGGTGTCGTCGAGCGCCAGCCCGCCGGCGTAGGCGCCGGCACTGAAGATCAGCAGATGCCACGGGATCTCTGCTTCGGACCACTGCAGCACGCCGTAGCGGGGGAAGAGCACGATCACGGCGCCGAGCAGTGCGGCGAAGGCGGCGCCGATCTCCACGCCGAACCAGCTCATGTGGAAGACGTCGGTCATCCAGAGGAAGAGGACGAGGCCGAAGATCGCGAGCGCCTTCTTTTCCTCGCCTCGCATCGGTCCGAGTTCGGCGTACTTCGTGCGCACGACGTCGAGGCCGCCGTCGAGTTGCGGCACCTGCTCCGCCGCGGGGATCGGGAACAGCCACTTGCGCCCGATCACCCACATCAGCAGCATCGTCGTCACCGCGATCGGCGTGCCGAGGCGCGCCCAGTCGACGTAGTAGACGCGCTCGCCGCCCATGGTCTCGATCAGTCCGACCGCGATCAGGTTGGCCGCCGAGCCCGTCATCGTCATCGACGACAGGACGGAGATGCCCATCAGGTTGAGCAGGAAGAGGTTGCGGCCGAAGTTGTTGTTGGTCTCCTCCGTCGCCCCGTAGATGGCGGCGACCACGATCATCAGCGGCAGCGTCATGACGGTGCGCGCGGCCGTGGCGGGAATCAGCGGCGCGAGCACCATCTGGATGATCACGAACGCCAGCAGTGCGGAGGGCGCCTTGCGGCCGAAGCGCGTGATCATCCACAGCGCCATGCGCTTGGCCAGCCGCACCTTCACCAGCATCGAGCTGAGGATGAAGGCAAGGAGGTTGAGCCAGATCACCTCCATGCCCAGCACGTCCATGATCTCCTTCGGTTCCGCCGCGCGCGTGATCAGCAGCAGGAACATCAGGACGAGCGAGGTGACGTAGGTGGGGAAGGGTTCGGTCACCCACCACACCAGCGCGAGCAGGAAGCAGGCCGCGCCCGCCTGCGCACCGCCGCTCAGCCCGGCGCCGCTCGGCAGGTAGAAGATGCCCAGGAACACGAGGATGCCGAGCGGGAAACCGAGATAGCGCATCCAGGCTTCCGTGCCGTTCTGCGCCGACCTGACCTTGGACGACAAGGTCATCTTGTCCATCGCCAGAAGCTCCATCAGCTTCTGGTTCCGGGTCGATGCGGTTTCGACGGCGACGGCGCTCATGTACGGCGAACTCAGTGGCTTCTTCCAGGCGCTGTACGGATTCTTCAGCAGGTTGGAATTGAAGTAGCGCGGATCGGACGAGACTTCCTTGACGGCCCACGCCGGCAGTTCGAACCCTTCGTCTTCCGACTCCAGCTCGATCTCGGCGATCACGAGGCCTTCGTTCTCGCCGTGGAACACGTCGATCTCCCAGACCTTGCCGCCGATGGTTTGCTTGTGGCGGTGCTTGTCGATAAGCGGCTTCTCGCACAGGTTGTCGAGCAGCAGCGCAGCGTCTTCCACCGGCAGCGGGTACTCGAACTCGGCGCGCGTCACGCCGTTGGTCGGACCCTTGATCGTCAGCTTGGCGCGGTCACCTTCAATGCGGACGCGGACCACGCGTTCCTTCTGCGAGTTCAGGTAGCCCTGCTTGAAGTGCGTGCCGCCATCCTGCGGCTTCCACAGGCTCCTGTTCACCAGGAACTTGCGTTCGATTTCCTTTCCCACGTTCGTCTCCATTCGGCGGGTCCGCCGGCTCAGTCGTTGGCAATCCACTCGTGTTCGATCGCTTCCGGTGTTGCAATGAAGGCGCTTCGACGTGCGACGACCGCGCAACCAGAACACGCGGCAAGTCTAGGAACGGCGCAGTTCGATCGTCCAATCAAACGTTGGAATCGTCGTCATAAGGGATCGCATATGTCTGCGCGGTCGCGTGGCTCCTCTTGTAGTCGCCGCCGTCGTGTTCCGGCGGCCGAAAGGTTTGCGGAACGTCAAGTCCGGACACGGCAGGCGCGCGCTGTGGTCCGCGTTTGATGCGTGACAAACCGGCCTGCCGTTCCGTCAATGATGGTTCGCTTGGCTGTTTGCGTCCCCTCTCGGGGCAAGCGGCCCATGACCGATGATGACCCTCGCCCAGTTGCGAACCTTCCTGGCTGCCGCGCGCCACATGAGCTTCTCGCGTGCGGCCGAGGAGTTGCACCTGACCCAGCCCGCCGTCAGCGCGCAGATCGTCGCGCTCGAAACCGCGCTGAAGACCAGGCTCTTCGATCGGTCGGGCCGCCGCCTCGCGCTCACCGACGCCGGGCGGCTCGCGCTCGTCGCGGCCGACGACATCCTGCGTCGCATCGACCAGTTCGAAGGCGAACTCGCCGACCTGCTGACACCCGGCGCCGGCAGCCTGAAGATCGGCGCCAGCCACGTGGTGGGCATCTACCTGCTGCCGGGAATCCTCGCCGAGTTCCGGACGCGCTACCCCGCGGCGGATCTCGTCGTTCGCGTCGACACGCGGCACAAGGTGGTCGAGATGGTGCTGCGCGGCGAACTCGACCTGGCGGTGATCGGCGAAGGCGCGCCGGAGTCCGACGAGCGTCTCGCCACGAAGGCGATTGCGCGGGACCGCCTGGTGCTGATCGCGCCGCCGCAGCATCCGCTCGCCGAGGCCGGCGTCGTCACCACGGAGGTGCTCGCCGAACTGCCCTTCGTGTCGCCCGCGCCCGATTCGGCGAGCGCCGAGACTCTGTTCCAGCAGCTCCACGCCGCGGGCGTGATGCTGAAGTCGGTCATCGAGATGGGCAACATCGGCGCGGTCAAGCGCGCCGTGGAATCGGGTCTGGGCGTGTCGATCATCTCCCGGCTCGCGGTGGAGCGCGAGTTGCAGGCGGGCAGCCTCGTCAGCCTGACCGTCGCGGGCGTGCCGCTGGAGCGCGACCTGCTGCTGTGCTGGCACCAGGAACGGCGCTTCTCCAACCTCGCCACGGTCTTCATCCGGTTCCTGCAGAAGCAGATGCGCGAAAGGGCTGCCTGAGCAGCCCTTCCGGCTCGTTCCGTCCCGGTCAGCGCACCGGGTGGACTCTCACTTCCTGCAGAACGCGCCGCCGGCGGCCGTGTACGTGAAGTCGGTCTTCGTCTGCGACCGGTTGGCTGACCATGCCGCGTCGGCCTGCATGGCGGCAAACAAGGCCTGCGCCTTGTCGGCCACTTCGCGCGCCGCGGCTGGATCCTGCGGCACGTCGTAGCTGAAGTCGGCTTCGACGAACAGCAGCTTGCCGTCCTTCGCGTCGTACCAGAGCGCGAGGCCCGGTTCGATCTTGGTGCCGCCGACCTTCCAGCTCGGCAGCTGGTAGACCACCTCCCTGACCCGCAAGCCTTCGACGACTTGCAGCGGCGCGTCGGTCGCGGCCATCGTCTTCAGGGCGGGGAACAGTTCAGCGGCCTGCGCCAGCGTCTTCGGCGCCTGCCGCGGGACAAGGCGCAACGTCGCCGCGCGGGACAGCTTGCCGTCGGCGGGTGGCGACACGTCCTCTTCCAGCTTGGTCGCGGCGCCCGGCGCGTCGATCGACGTGGCGCGCACCCAGGCCTCGTCCTTCGATCTCGTCTTCAGCGTCAGCCGGTAGTCCTGCCGAATCACCCGCTCCCGCAGGATGTACCCGCCCGCGCGCAGCGTGCAGTTGCCCGGCGTGTCGAGGAAGCGGACTTCGCGCTCCTTGTCGAACTCCGCCGCTCCCTTGATCGTGACTCCATTGGTCTTCTGGACCATTGCAGCGAAGGCGCCGGCCCAGGCGTTCGCGGCTCCGTCCACGCTGCCCTTCGCGAAAGGGGCCTCCTGCAGGGGCAGCTTGAATTCGCGCGACATCGGCTCGTCCGCCAGCGCTGCGAATGGCAGCGCGGCGGCGAGCACCAGGGCGATCAACGTGCGTTTCATGTTCGCCCTCCGGGGGACTCTAGAACAGGTGCGTGATGCCGAACTGGATGCCGTTCGTGTTCCCGGTCACGAATTTCTTCGTCGTCGAGTTGTACTGGCCTTCGGTTTCCAGCATGCCGATGATGTACAGCGTCGTCCGGCGCGACAGCACGTAGTCGTAGCCGATGCCCCAGGCCGACAGGTCGCGGATGCTGGCGTTCTTGTTGCCGACCGAACTGTCCATGCTCGAGTAGGCCAGCTTGGCGACGCCCGGACCGACGTTCCATGCGACGCCGAGCGTGTACGAGTTGAGTTCGGTGTTCGAAGTCTTGGCCGTGCCGTCGTTCAGGTCCCCGGAGTTGTACGAACCGGACAGGCGCACCGGGCCGAACTGGTACGAGGCGCCGATGAACCAGGCCGAGGGCTGCGGGCCGGCCGACGTCAGCGTCGGACGGTCATAGGCCGCGTACACGCCGAGGTCCTTCCAGTCCCACATGCCCGACACCGACCATCCGGGGTTGCCCGTCCCGTCGGCCGTCTCGTCCATCGAATACTGGCCCTTGAGGCTCAGACCCGACATCTTCGGCGATTCGTACGTGACGGAGTTGCTGACCCGGGACTTCACGATGCCGACGCGCCACGCGCGCTTGCTGAAGTCCCCGAAGATGCCGTCGTTGCGGAACGGATCGATTTCTTCGCTGAGGTCGTCGAACAGGTCCTTGGTCTGGCCCATGCGCACCGTGCCCCACGCTCCGCGGAAGCCGGCCCACGCCTGCCGGTAGAACAGGCCGTCGCCGTACTGGCCGGTGCCCATGTCGATCTCGCCCTCGAGGCGGAATATCGCTTCCAGACCGTTGCCGAGCTTCTCGACGCCCCGCATGCCCCAGCGCGCCGTCCGGTTCTCGCGAATCGAGGTCAGGGTGTCGCCATCGAAATTGGTCACGGCCACGCCGACGTCGGCGATGCCGTACAGCGTGATGCCCTGCGCGAAGGCGGGCACGGAGGCCGCGGAAATCGCGACGGCGATCAGCGTCTTGGCAGCGGTCTTGCTCATTCTCAACTCCCGAGTCATTTTGTCTTGGTGCGTCCTGGAATCTCACGTCGGTCGCGAACGCCTGGCCGACGGCCCGATGGCATTCTTTGTCGGCACCCCTTGGCACGGTTGACTCGCATCAACCGCCGCATCGGGCCCATAAGGCGGCGATTGTTCTGGGCATAAGACAAGGAAGGGGTAATCGACCGGCAGGTGCCCGGCACCCGACGCACTCGATGTCGCGCGGGAAGCAACGACAAGGGTTCCGACGATTGAGCCCCCCAGAGGGAGGCGGGCCGATTTTCGGTCGCGCGCATGTCGTGCGCAGCGCCCGGGGACCGCCGAACTTCGATGTCTCCTGGTCGGCCCCGTCATCCCGGACGGGCGCGTTGCCCGCGGGCAACAGGGCAGGGTCGCCTGGGATGCGATGCCGTCCGCCCTGGTGTGTCGGTCGAGCGGTCGATCGGGCCGGCGCGAAGACTCACAGCAATGGCCGCGCGCGCCGGCGCGACCGCCGGTCCAATTCCGTTTCCATTCTGCGACGCCGCTACCCGCGAATGCGGTATCGGAGCGCCATTTCGCCCATTGGATGCACCTCCCGGGTTGATTCAGGACTCGATCGTCGGAGACATTCCACTCGCGGGGGAGACGATGGACGAAGAAATCAGCGCGATGCGCGGGATTCTTCTCGGCGTACTGACCGGAGCCACGCTCTGGCTCATGATCTACGCCGCGACGTTCCTGTAGGCAACAGCGCTTCAAGGCAGCAGATTCAAGCGCCGCCGGTTGCGCGGCCGTAGCCCCGTCACCCTCGCGTTTCCCGTTCGCCTCGCCGTGTCGGCGTCGCCGTAACCGACGTAGAGTGGCGGCATGAAGACAGGCGCACCACGGACCGCTGACGCCGCCTCCTTCGGCACTCTCTGCGCGCTCGGCATCGCGCAGATCATCTCCTGGGGTTCCCTCTATTACGCGTTCAGCTTCCTGATCGCCCCGTTGATGGAGGCGAGCGGCGGGGACAAGCCCGTCGTGTTCGCCGCCTTCTCGCTGGGCCTGCTGGTCAGCGGACTGCTTTCGGCGCCGGTTGGCGGGCTGATCGATCGCGTCGGCGGGCGGGGCGTGATGACGGCCGGCTCGGTCGCTGCCGCGGCGCTGCTCGCCCTGCTGTCCCAGGTGCAGTCCGTCGTCGCGCTGTACGCGGTGTGGGCCGGACTCGGGGCGGTGATGGCGGCGACTCTGTACGACCCGGCCTTCGCCGTGATCACCCGGCTGTTCGCGGCCAACTATCGGCGCGCCATCACGACCCTTACGCTGTTCGGCGGCTTCGCGAGCACCGTGTTCTGGCCGTTGACCCAATGGCTGATCGCGGAACTCGGCTGGCGCCAGGCACTGCTGCTGCTGGCGCTGCTCAACCTCATCGTGTGCGCGCCCCTCCATTGGTCGGTGCTGCCGCGCGACGGCCGCGGCAATCGCGCGCGCGCCGGCGAGCCCTCGGCCTCCGGCGCGTTCCGCAGGGCGCTGCGCACGCCCGTGTTCTACCTGCTCACGCTCGCATTCACCGGCAATTCGCTGGTGTTCTCCGCGACGCAGGTGCACCTGATGTCGATGCTGCAGGCCAAGGACCTGTCGCCGGCATCGGCCGCAGCGGTCGGCGCGATGATCGGCCCCATGCAGGTGACCGGCCGCGTGCTGGAACTCGCGTTCGCGTCGCGCCTGTCCGCATCGGCGGTCGGGATCCTGGCGATGGCTTTCCTGCCGATCGCGCTGTGGGTGTTGAGCGTCGCCGGGGTGCAGTGGCCCATGCTGGTGGCGTTTGCCGTGATCTACGGCATCGGCAACGGCGCGATGACCATCGTGCGCGGGGCGATTCCGGCAGAACTCTTCGGACGCGACGCCTACGGCGCGATCAACGGCGCGATGGCCGCTCCCGTGACGGTCGCAAAGGCCGCTGGGCCCCTGGTGGCGGCGCTGCTGTTCGCGGGGCTCGGCGGCTACGACGGCACGCTGCTGGTCCTGATCGTCATCGGCGCCGTCTCGACCGCCGTCTTCGTGCTCTCGACGAGAGCTTCGTTCCGCGGCCGGCCGGCCACGTTCCAGTAGACTTTCGTCCGTTGCCACACGCCCGAGCCCGCCCTGTGCGGGCTCTGTCATTGATGACCCAGGTACGCACCCGCATCGCGCCCAGTCCGACGGGCATGCTCCATCTCGGCACCGCGCGCACCGCGCTGTTCTGCTGGGCCTACGCGCGCCACTTCGGCGGCACGTTCATCCTGCGGATCGAGGACACCGACCTGGAGCGCTCGACCGAGGAGGCCGTGCAGGTCATCCTCGACAGCATGCGCTGGCTTGGCCTCGACTACGACGAGGGGCCGGTCCGGCAGACGCATCGGCTGGAGCGCTACGGCCAGGCGATCGAGCAGTTGCTGGCCGAAGGAAAGGCCTACAGGTGCTACGCCAGCAAGGAAGAACTGGAGACGCTGCGCGAGGCGCAGATGGCGCGCGGCGAGAAGCCGCGCTACGACGGGCGGTGGCGCCCCGAGAACGCGGTCGGCCGCACGCCACCCGCCGGCGTGGCGCCGGTGATCCGCTTCCGCAACCCGGACGACGGCGACGTCGGCTGGAACGACCTGGTCAAGGGTCCGATCAGCATCTCGAACCGCGAACTGGACGACCTCGTGATCGCGCGGGGCGACGGCGTGCCGACGTACAACTTCGCGGTCGTCGTCGACGACATCGACATGCGGATCACCCATGTGCTGCGCGGCGACGACCACATCAACAACACGCCGCGGCAGATCAACATCTACCGCGCCCTCGGCGCCGCGCTTCCGCACTTCGGGCACCTGCCGATGATCCTCGGGCCGGACGGGCAGAAGCTGTCGAAGCGGCACGGCGCGGTCAGCGTGATGCAGTACGACGACGACGGCTTCCTTCCCGAGGCGCTGTTCAACTACCTCGCGCGCCTGGGCTGGAGCCACGGCGACCACGAGAAGTTCTCGCGCGAACAACTGGTCGAGTGGTTCGATCTCGACCACGTGAATCGCGCGCCGGCGCAGTACAACCTCGACAAGCTGCTGTGGCTCAACGGCGAGTACATGAAGGAGGCCGACAGCGGACGGCTCGCCGCGCTGGTGGCGCCGCGCATCGAGCGCCGCGGCGGCGTGCTGGGCACGGGCCGGCGCTCGATGCGGTGGTGGCGCTCCTGAAGGATCGGTCGAGCACGCTGAACGAGCTGGCGGACGGCGCGTTGCTCTTCTACCGCGAGCCGGTGCGCGACGATGCGGCGGTTGCCGAGCACTTGAGTGCGAACGGGCGCGCGGCGGTCGCCGCCTTCCGGGAGCGCGCGGGCGCCGTCGCGTGGGAGAGGGCGGCTTTGAACGGCCTGATCAAGCAGGTCGTGGCGGAACTGCGCGTGAAGATGCCGCAGGTTGCCGTGCCGATCCGGGTGGCGGTCACGGGGCAGACGCAGACGCCATCGATCGATGCGGTGCTCGAACTGATCGGTCGCGACGTCGTGCTGCAGCGGCTCGACGCTGTGCTCGCTTCCTGAGGAGCGTTGGAGCCGGCTCTGAAAACCCGCTATACTCCGCGGCTCTCCGTGGGGGTATAGCTCAGCTGGGAGAGCGCTTGCATGGCATGCAAGAGGTCAGCGGTTCGATCCCGCTTACCTCCACCACAGGACATCGGAAGCAGTAGACGGCAACGGAAGCTGCAACCTGTCCCCTTCGTCTAGAGGCCTAGGACACCGCCCTTTCACGGCGATAACAGGGGTTCGAATCCCCTAGGGGACG
>CAWEQS010000008.1:0-71894 GCA_963811265.1 uncultured beta proteobacterium | reverse complement strand
CGGTGCTTCAGGCGCTTGTACTTCCCGCACAGGCACTCGTAGTCCTTGATCGGGCCGAAGATCTTGGCGCAGAACAGGCCGTCCCGCTCCGGCTTGAACGTGCGGTAGTTGATCGTCTCGGGCTTCTTGACCTCGCCGAACGACCACGAACGGATCTTGTCCGGCGACGCGATGCCGATCTTGATGGCATCGAACTGCTCTTCCTGCTGGACCTGTTTGAACAGGTCGAGTAGCGCTTTCATGCGTGCTCCTCTGTGATCCTAGGCGTCAATGGCTCGCGTGGTCTTCCGATCAGATGCGCTCGAGATCGATGTCGATCCCAAGCGAACGGATCTCCTTCACGAGCACGTTGAAGGACTCCGGCATGCCGGCGTCGATCACGTGATCGCCCTTGACGATGTTCTCGTAGACCTTGGTGCGGCCCTGCACGTCGTCCGATTTCACGGTCAGCATCTCCTGCAGCACGTACGACGCGCCGTAGGCCTCGAGCGCCCAGACCTCCATCTCGCCGAAGCGCTGTCCGCCGAACTGCGCCTTGCCGCCCAGCGGCTGCTGGGTGACGAGCGAGTACGGTCCGGTCGATCGCGCGTGCATCTTGTCGTCGACCAGGTGGTGCAGCTTCAGCACGTGCATGTAGCCCACGGTGACCGGACGCTCGAAGGCCTCGCCGGTGCGGCCGTCGAACAGGCGCGCCTGCGTCTTGCTTGCGGTCAGCTGCGAGCGCCTGGCCACGTCTTCCGGGTAGGCCAGGTCGAGCATCGCGTGGATCTCCTTCTCGGCCGCGCCGTCGAACACCGGCGTGGCGAACGGGACGCCGTCCTTCAGGTGCCCGGCGAGCTGGACGATCTCGTCCTCGGACAGGGCGTCGATCTCCTCGGGCTTGCCCGAGCGGTTGTAGAGCTCCTTCAGGAACGCGCGCAGCTGGGTGGCCTTGGCATTCGTCGCCATCTCGCCGATGCGCTGGCCCAGGCCCTTGGCGGCCCAGCCCAGGTGCGTCTCGAGGATCTGGCCGACGTTCATCCGCGACGGCACGCCGAGCGGGTTCAGGACGATGTCGGCCGGAGTCCCGTCGGCCATGTACGGCATGTCCTCGACCGGGACGATGCGGGAAACGACGCCCTTGTTGCCGTGACGGCCGGCCATCTTGTCGCCGGGCTGCAACCGGCGCTTCACGGCCAGGTACACCTTGACCATCTTCAGCACGCCCGGCGGCAGTTCGTCGCCCTGCGTCAGCTTCTTCTTCTTGTCCTCGAAGGCCTGGTCGAACTGCTTGCGCTTCAGTTCGATCGAGTCCTTGAGCGACTCGAGCTGCGCCGCCGCCTCGTCGTCCGACAGGCGGATCTCGAACCAGTGGTACTTCTCGAGGGAGTCGAGGTAGTCCTTCGTGATGACCGTGCCCTTCGCGATCTTGCGAGGGCCGCCCGTGGCTTCCTTCTTCAGGAGCACGCGCTCGATCCGCTGGAACGCGTCGCCCTCCACGATGCGCAGTTGGTCGTTCAGGTCCTGGCGGTACCTCTTCAGCGCGTCGTCGATGATCTGCTGGGCGCGCTTGTCGCGAACGATGCCTTCGCGCGTGAACACCTGGACGTCGATCACCGTGCCGCTCATGCCCGACGGCACGCGCAGCGAGGTGTCCTTCACGTCGGAGGCCTTCTCGCCGAAGATGGCGCGCAGCAGCTTCTCTTCCGGCGTCAGCTGGGTCTCGCCCTTGGGCGTGACCTTGCCGACCAGCACGTCCCCGGCGTTGACTTCGGCGCCGATGTAGACGATGCCCGAGTCGTCGAGCCGCGCGAGCTGGTTCTCCGACAGGTTGCTGATGTCCCGCGTGATCTCCTCGGGGCCCAGCTTCGTGTCGCGCGCGACGACGTTGAGTTCCTCGATGTGGATCGACGTGTAGCGGTCGTCGGCGACGACGCGCTCGCTGATCAGGATCGAGTCCTCGAAGTTGTAGCCGTTCCACGGCATGAACGCGACCAGCATGTTCTGGCCGAGCGCCAGTTCCCCGAGGTCGGTCGACGCGCCGTCGGCGATCACGTCGCCCTTGGCGATGACGTCGCCCTTCTTGACGATCGGCGTCTGGTTGATGTTCGTGTTCTGGTTCGAACGCGTGTACTTGGTCAGGTTGTAGATGTCGACGCCGACCTCGCCTGCGACGTTCTCGCGGTCATCGACGCGCACGACGATGCGGTTGGCGTCGACGTAGTCGACCATGCCCCCGCGCAGCGCCTGCACGGTCGTGCCCGAGTCCACCGCGACCGTGCGCTCGACGCCGGTGCCGACGAAGGGCTTCTCCGGACGCAGGCAGGGCACGGCCTGGCGCTGCATGTTGGAGCCCATCAGCGCGCGGTTGGCGTCGTCGTGCTCGAGGAACGGGATCAGGGAAGCCGCCACGGAGACGATCTGCGACGGCGCGATGTCCATGTACTGAACCCGTTCGGGCGACATCAGCACGAACTCGCCATTCTCGCGGCAGCTCACGAGTTCGTCGACGAACTTGCCTGACTTGTCGAGCGGCGCGTTGGCCTGCGCGATGACGTACTTGCCTTCCTCGATGGCCGACAGGTAGGAGATGTCGCTCGTGACATGGCCCTTCTCGACCTTGCGGTAGGGCGTCTCGAGGAAGCCGTACTCGTTCAGCTGGGCATACAGCGCCATCGAGTTGATCAGGCCGATGTTCGGGCCCTCCGGCGTCTCGATCGGGCACACGCGGCCGTAGTGGGTCGGGTGCACGTCGCGCACCTCGAAGCCGGCGCGCTCGCGCGTCAGGCCGCCCGGTCCGAGGGCGGAGACGCGGCGCTTGTGCGTGATCTCCGACAACGGGTTGGTCTGGTCCATGAACTGCGACAGCTGCGAGGAACCGAAGAACTCGCGGATGGACGCGCTGATCGGCTTGCTGTTGATCAGGTCGTGCGGCATCAGGTTCTCGGTCTCGGCCTGGCCGAGGCGCTCCTTGACGGCGCGCTCGACGCGGACGAGGCCCGCGCGGAACTGGTTCTCTGCGAGCTCGCCCACCACGCGCACGCGGCGATTGCCCAGGTGGTCGATGTCGTCGATCTCGCCGCGACCGTTGCGCAGTTCGACGAGGATCTTCATCGTGTCGACGATGTCCTCGTGGTTGAGCGTCATCGGGCCGGTGATCTCCGGACGACCGAAGCGGCTGTTGACCTTCATGCGGCCGACGCGCGAAAGGTCGTACGTCTCGTCATCGAAGAAGAGGCGCCGGAACAGCGTCTCGACCGCATCTTCCGTCGGCGGCTCGCCCGGACGCATCATGCGGTAGATGGCGATGCGCGCTGCCAGCTGGTCGCCGGTCTCGTCGATGCGCAGCGTGTTGGAGATGAACGGGCCCTGGTCGAGGTCGTTCGTGTAGATCGTGCGGATGTCCTTGACGTTGGCAAGGCGCAACTTCTTCAGCGTGTCCTCGGTCAGCTCGTCGTTGGCATTGGCGACGACCTCGCCCGTCTCCGGGTCGACCACGTTCAGTGCCAGCACGCGTCCGAGCAGGTAGTCCTCGGTCACGGCGATGCGCGTCATGCCCGCGGCTTCCATGTCGCGGATGTGCTTGGCGTTGATCCGCTTGTCCTTGGCGACGATCACCTTGCCCGTCTTGTCGGTGATGTCGAAGCGCGCGATCTCGCCGCGCAGCCGCTCGGGCACGAGTTCCATGAAGCCGCCGTCGTCGGCCAGCGCGAACGTGTCGAAGCGGAAGAAGTGCGCGAGGATCTGCTCCGGCGACAGGCCGATGGCCTTCAGCAGGATGGTCGCCGGCATCTTGCGGCGACGGTCGACGCGGAAGTACAGGATGTCCTTCGGGTCGAACTCGAAGTCCAGCCACGAGCCGCGGTAGGGAATGACGCGGGCCGAGAACAGCAGCTTGCCGGACGAGTGCGTCTTGCCGCGGTCGTGCTCGAAGAACACGCCGGGCGAACGGTGCAGCTGGCTGACGATGACGCGCTCGGTGCCGTTGATGACGAACGAGCCGGTGGTCGTCATGAGCGGGATTTCGCCCATGTAGACCTCCTGCTCCTTCACTTCCTTGACCGTCGGCTTGCTGGCTTCGCGATCCATGATCACGAGGCGCACCTTGGCGCGCAGCGGCGACGCGTAGGTCAGCCCGCGCTGCTGGCATTCCTTGACGTCGAACGGAGGCTCGCCGAGGTTGTAGCTCACGAACTCCAGCCGAGCCATGCCGTTGTGGCTGGAGATCGGGAAGATCGACGAGAACGCGGCCTGCAGGCCGTGGCCTTCCCGCTTGCTGGGGCCGACATCGGCCTGCAGGAAGTGGGTGTAGGACTCGAGCTGCGTGGCCAGCAGGAAAGGCACCGACAGCACGCTTGGCCGCTTGGCAAAGCTCTTCCGGATGCGCTTCTTTTCAGTGAACGAGTACGGCATGGACGCTCCGTTCAGACGCGAGGGCAGTGAAAACTACGAACCGAAACGAGGGAGGCGAGGACGACGAATGCCACCGCGGGCGCAGCGTTCGCTGTCGCCCGGGCGGCGTAGGTATGTCCCGCGGGTTCTCTCATCAAGGGAAGACTTTGATCTGGAGACCGAGTCTCCAGATCGAAGGCCTCCCGGCCCTCGCTCAAGCCGCCGGCGAAGCCTTGGCTCGCCGGCGCACCCGAGTTCATTACTTGACTTCGACTTTCGCGCCGGCTTCTTCCAGCTTCTTCTTGGCCGCGTCGGCGTCGGCCTTGTTGACGGCTTCCTTGACGGGCTTCGGCGCGCCGTCGACCAGGTCCTTGGCCTCCTTGAGGCCCAGGCCGGTCAGCTCGCGCACAGCCTTGATCACGTTCACCTTGTTCGCGCCCACTTCGGCGAGGATGACGTTGAACTCGGTCTGCTCTTCAGCAGCCGGAGCGGCAGCGCCAGCCGCCGGAGCGGCCACGGCGACGGCAGCCGCAGCCGCCGAGACGCCGAACTTCTCTTCCATCATCTTGATCAGCTCGCTGATCTCGAGGACTGATTTCGCCGCGATCGCGTCGAGGATTTCCTGGTTCGAAAGTGCCATTGCTATGACTCCTGGTACGTAGTGTCGGTTTCAAAAATCGGGATGTGGGTCAGGCCGCCGCCGTTTCCTTCGCGTCGCGCACCGCTGCGAGCGTGCGCACGAACCGCGCGGGCACTTCGTTCAAGGTGCGAACGAACTGACCGATCGGGGCCTGCATCGTGGCCATCAGCGTCGCCAGCAATTCCTCACGGCTCGGCATCGTCGCCAGCGCCTTGACGCCCTTTTCGTCCATGACGAAATTGGCCATCGCGCCGCCCTTGACGACGAGCTTGTCGTGATCCTTGGCGAAGCTGGAAAGCACCTTGGCAGCCGCGACCGGGTCCGCGGAAAACCCGTAAACCAGCGGTCCGACGAGCTTGTCGGACAGACCGGCAAACGGAGTCCCGTTCACGGCGCGACGTGCCAACGTGTTCTTCAGCACACGAAGCTGGACACCCTGGCTGCGCGCCTGCTTGCGCAACTTGGTGACCGCATCCACATCCAGTCCACGGTATTCGGCGACCACGATCGTCTGGGCCTTCGCCACAAGGGCGCTGACCTCCTCGACCATGGCGGCCTTCTCTTGCCGATTGAGACTCACTGAACTGGCTCCATCAAAAAGTGCTTCGCGGGATTGCTAGGCACCGGTTCGACTGCACCGGCGTCCGAAGCGAAACACTGACGGGCGTTCCTGAAACCGACGCACTTCAATGCTTTCTCCGGGGCCGCCGTCTGCGCTGGATTCCGTCGGCGGTTCGACCTGCCCGAGCGCAGGCAAGGACGAACACGAGCGGTGATTAAGGAGGGCGGGTTCGCTGCGTTCCTGCACACGCTCACGCGCGGCACCCATCCTCATCCAGCGGTCTTTGACAGCAGCGCGCCCGTTTCGCCCGGCGGTTCAACCCGCCGCTCGACGCGGCGCGCAGCCCAAAGCCCTTGTGACCCGGTCGCCGCCGGGTCGGAATCCTTATGTCTAGCCGTGCAGCGTGCCGGTATCCACCCGCACGCCAATGCCCATCGTCGACGAGACCGCGACCTTGCGCAGGAACACGCCCTTCGCCGTCGCCGGCTTGGACTTGTTCAGCGCGTCGATCAGCGCCGACAGGTTGGTGTTCAGCCGCTCGATGTCGAACGACGCGCGGCCGATCGACGCGTGCACGATCCCCGCCTTGTCGGTGCGGAACTGCACCTGGCCGGCCTTGGCGTTCCTGACCGCCTGGACGACATCGGGCGTCACCGTGCCGACCTTCGGGTTCGGCATCAGGCCGCGCGGGCCCAGGATCTGGCCAAGGCCGCCGACCACGCGCATCGCATCCGGGGACGCGATCACGACGTCGAATTCCATGAAGCCCTCCTTGATGCGCGCCGCGAGGTCGTCGAAACCGACGACATCCGCGCCCGCAGCCTTGGCCTCGTCGGCCTTCGCGCCCTGCGCGAACACGGCGACGCGCTTGGTCTTGCCGGATCCGCCCGGAAGCACGACCGAGCCGCGCACCGCCTGGTCGGACTTCTTGGCGTCGATGCCGAGCTGCACCGACACGTCGACGGATTCGTCGAACTTGGCGGTCGCGCAATCCTTCACCAGCTTCAGCGCATCCGCGACCGGATATACCTTCTGGGTGTCGACCTTCTTGCGGATTGCCTGCGTGCGTTTCGAAAGCTTCGCCATTTACAGGCCCTCCACCGTGATGCCCATCGAACGGGCGCTGCCGGCGATCGTGCGCACCGCGGCGTCCAGGTCGGCGGCGGTGAGGTCCGGCATCTTCGTCTTCGCGATCTCCTCGGCCTGCGCGCGGGTGATCTTGCCCACCTTGTCGGTGTGCGGCCGCGCCGAGCCCTTGTCGATCTTCGCCGCCTTCTTGATCAGCACGGTGGCCGGCGGAGTCTTCATCACGAACGTGAAGCTCTTGTCCGCGAAGGCCGTGATCACCACGGGGATCGGCAGGCCCGGCTCCACGCCTTGCGTCTGGGCGTTGAACGCCTTGCAGAACTCCATGATGTTCAGGCCGCGCTGACCGAGCGCGGGACCGATCGGGGGCGATGGATTCGCCTTCCCGGCCGGCACTTGCAGCTTGATAAAGCCGACGATCTTCTTCGCCATGTTGGCTCCTGTGGGTTCAGACGCCGCGCGATTCCACGCGTGGCTCCCCGGTTACTGCGACCCTGCCTCTGACTTCGCGTTCTGCACCGGGTCGCGCCGCGCAGACCGCCTGGATCCTCAGACTTTCTCCACCTGCCCGAACTCGAGTTCCACCGGAGTCGAGCGACCGAAGATGGTCACCGACACACGCAGGCGGCTCTTCTCGTAGTTCACTTCCTCGACGTTGCCGTTGAAGTCGGTGAACGGACCGTCCTTCACGCGCACCATCTCGCCCACCTCGAACAGCGTCTTCGGGCGCGGCTTCTCGACGCCTTCCTGCATCTGCGCCATGATCTTGTCGACCTCCTTCTGGGAGATCGGCGCCGGACGCGTCCCGCTGCCGCCGACGAATCCGGTGACCTTCGGAGTGCTCTTCACCAGGTGCCACGCCTCGTCGGTCAGCTCCATCTCGACCAGCACGTAGCCCGGGAAGAAGCGGCGCTCGGAAATCGACTTCTGGCCACCCTTGACCTCGACCACTTCCTCGGTCGGGACCATGATCCGGCCGAACTGCGCCTGCAGACCGGCGCGGTTGACGCGCTCCTGCAACGCGCGCGCAACGCTCTTCTCCATGCCCGAGTAGGCGTGGACCACGTACCAGCGCTTGGTGCTCGAACCCGTGGAGGTTTCCGTCGTCGTCATTCGGCCCTCCTCAGCGCCAGCTCAGCAGCAGGTCGTACAGGAACCACTCAAGGCTCTTGTCGACCACGAACAGCAGGACCGCCATGATCACGACGAAACCGAACACGATGCCGGTCGTCGTCATCGTCTCCTTGCGGCTCGGCCACACCACGCGCCTGGTTTCCTCGTAGGACTCGCGCCCGTACGCGATGAAGCGCTTGCCGGGTTGGGAGAACCAGGCCATCACCAGCGCCACGGCGAGTCCGCCGATCAGCACCCCGACCCGCGCCAGCGTCGGCTGGTCGGTCAGGAAGGTGAAGCCCAGCACGCCAGCGGCCGCGGCAAGCACGGCCAGCGTCACGAGGACGAGGTCCGCCTTGCTGTTCACGGTTTCGACGTTCTGCGTTGTCATGTCGTTCCTGTTGGCGATGCGACCCTTCGCATCGCACGCGCCGTCAGCCGGCGCGGTTTAGTGGCAGGGGCAGAGGGAATCGAACCCCCAACCTTCGGTTTTGGAGACCGACGCTCTGCCAGTTGAGCTATACCCCTACCGTCACTGGCAGGATGCGGCCGGCCGGCCGCATCCTGTGTCAGCTCCTCACTTGATGATCTTGGCGACGACGCCGGCGCCGACGGTGCGGCCGCCCTCGCGCACGGCGAAGCGCAGGCCCTCTTCCATCGCGATCGGCGCAATCAGCGCCACCGTCATCTGGATGTTGTCGCCCGGCATCACCATCTCCGTGCCCGCCGGCAACTGGATCGACCCCGTCACGTCCGTCGTGCGGAAGTAGAACTGCGGCCGGTACCCGTTGAAAAACGGCGTGTGACGTCCACCCTCCTCCTTCGACAGCACGTACACCTCGGCCGTGAAGTCCGTGTGCGGCGTGATCGAACCGGGCTTGGCCAGCACCTGGCCGCGCTCCACCTCCTCACGCTTCGTGCCACGCAGCAGCACCCCGACGTTGTCGCCCGCCTGCCCCTGGTCCAGCAGCTTGCGGAACATCTCCACGCCCGTGCACGTCGTCTTCATCGTCGGACGAATCCCGACAATCTCGATCTCGTCGCCCACCTTCACGATGCCGCGCTCGATCCGCCCCGTCACCACCGTGCCACGACCCGAGATCGAAAACACGTCCTCCACCGGCATCAGGAACGCCCCGTCAATCGCACGCTCCGGCGTCGGGATGTAGCTGTCCAGCGCATCGGCCAGCTTCATGATCGACTGCTCGCCCAGCTCGCCCTTGTCGCCTTCCAGCGCCAGCTTGGCCGAACCCTTCACGATCGGAATGTCGTCGCCCGGGAAGTCATACTTGCCCAGCAGCTCCCGCACTTCCATCTCGACGAGCTCCAGCAGCTCGGCGTCGTCGACCATGTCGACCTTGTTCATGTACACCACGATGTACGGCACACCCACCTGCCGCGCCAGCAAAATGTGCTCGCGCGTCTGCGGCATCGGCCCGTCGGCCGCACTCACCACCAGAATCGCGCCGTCCATCTGCGCCGCCCCGGTGATCATGTTCTTCACATAGTCCGCGTGCCCCGGGCAGTCCACGTGCGCATAGTGACGCTTGCTCGTCTCGTACTCCACGTGCGCCGTGTTGATCGTGATCCCGCGCGCCTTCTCCTCCGGCGCCGCATCAATCTGGTCGTAGGCCTTCGCCTCCCCACCAAACTTCGCCGCCAGCACCATCGTGATCGCCGCCGTCAGCGTCGTCTTCCCATGATCCACGTGACCAATCGTCCCAACATTCACGTGCGGCTTCGTACGCTCAAACTTGCCTTTTGCCATCGCAGACTCCTGACTGCTTCTCCTGGTTGCGGCGTTGTCGCTTGTGACGACACTGCCTTATCTGGTGCCCATGACGCGGATCGAACGCGTGACCTCTCCCTTACCAAGGGAGTGCTCTACCACTGAGCCACATGGGCCTCGCGTCGCTCCAATTCACAGCATCGGCAGGCCTCCAGGCTCGCCACGTGCCGTGTCGGAATCGCCGCGCTGATGCTCTCTCTTGATCGTGTCCTTAGTGAATATCTGGAGCGGGTGAAGGGAATCGAACCCTCGTCGTAAGCTTGGAAGGCTTCTGCTCTACCATTGAGCTACACCCGCCCGACGAACTGTCTAAGTCTTTCTTCCTTTGTCCGCCCCGTCTTCCGGCCTCTCGGCGCACGGGAAAATGTTGGTGGAGGAGGCTGGATTCGAACCAGCGTAGGCGTAAGCCAACAGATTTACAGTCTGCCCCCTTTAACCACTCGGGCACCCCTCCGCGGCGAACCGCAAATTATGGTTTGACAACAACAGGTTGTCAAACCGAGAGGGAGAATTTGTGGCAGTGCACTAGACGCCTGACGCGACGCAACCGAATCCGCGCCCGGACGCTGCCAGCGCGCTGCGCCAGATGCTCCTGGGTGGGCAGCCGAGCTTCGAGTCCGACGGGAAGACTTTTCGATGTAAGCGCACGCTTGCGCTCAAAGGCCCGCCAGCTCACATCTGCTTGAAGAGATGGGTGTAATTTCGGCTCACTTCGAGCTTCTCGTTGCTGCCCTTCACGAGCACCAGTTGGCGGCCCCGGAAGTCCCGGGTTATGCCGGCGATGGCCTTGGCGTTGACGATCGTGGACCGGTGGATCTGCCAGAACTGCTCGGGATCGAGTTCCTCCACCAATTCCTTGATCGGCTTGCGGATAAGCGCCTCGAAGCCATCGGTCTGCACCCGGGTGTACTTCTCGTCGGAGGTGAAGAAGAGCACATCGGCCACCGGGATCATCCGCAACTGCTGGCCGACACTAGCCTGGATCCACCGCAGCGGGGCCTTCCCGGAGCCTCCGCCGACCCCTTCCAGCGTGGCCGACAGCTTCGCCAGCAGTTCGCCGAGGTCGCTTGGTCTGGTCCCCAAGCGCTTCTTCAGCCGGGCAACCGTCACTTCGAGCCGTTCGCGCTCGGCGGGCTTCAGTACGTAGTCGACCGCCCCATGCTCGAACGCGTCGACCGCGTACTCGTTGTAGGCCGTGATGAAGACGATGTGACACGCGTCGCCGATCGCCCGGGCAGCTTCGATCCCGGTCATGCCCGGCATGCGAATGTCGAGGAAGGCGAGGTCAGGCCTGTGCTCGCTAACCGCGGCGACCGCTTCCTCGCCATTGCGCGCTTCGGCGAGGATCTGCAGTTCCGGCCACACCTCCGCGAGGCGCGTCCGCAACTGCTCGCGCATCAAGCGCTCGTCGTCCGCAATGATCGCCGTGGTCATCGCGCAATTCTATCGGCTGCCCTCGTCAGGCAGGCCGCGGGGCTCCTTGGTTGAACGACGGCTCATCGGCTTCGAACGAATAGGGAACCTCGATGGTCACGATCGTGCCGGTCGGCGAGTTGGCTTCGATGCTGAGGCGCGCCGCGCCTCCGTAGAGCGCCGCGAGTCGCTCCCGCACGTTGGCGAGGCCCACGCCCGTCCCAGGCTGGTCCGCAACTGCGAATCCCAACCCGGTATCGGCCACCGTCACGCGCAGCCTGCCGTTGGCGATGTCCGCGGAAATCGTCAAGGATCCGCCTTCGGGCTTTGGCTCGAGGCCGTGCTTGATCGAGTTTTCGACGAGCGACTGCAGCATCATCGGCGGGAACTGCGCCGACTGCAGGCCCTGGGGCACGATGACCGTGTACTGCAGGCGGTCTTCCATCCGGAACTTCAGGATCTCGAGGAACGCGCGGCACAGCTGGACTTCCTTGCCCAGCGTCGTCGATCCCTCGCGCATCTGGGGCAGCGCCGCCCGCAGGTACTGGATCAGGTTCTTCTGCATCTTGGACGCGGTCCTGGGATCCGTCTCGATCAGGTAGTCGACGGACGCCAGCGTGTTGAAGAGGAAGTGCGGCTCGACCTGCGCCTGCATCATCTTCAGTTGCGCCTCGACGAGTTGCCGCTTCAGGCTCTCTTCGGCCGCGGTGGCGGTCGCCACCTTGGCGCGCGTCTCGGCCTTCTTCTTCCCGCCGAGCACGACCTTCACGATGATGCCGGTGACGATCAGCAGGGTCACGAATCCCATGAGCCAGTCGGCCCCGCCCTTCGCCCGGTAGCGCCGCATTTCGCGCGTCACCTGTTTGGTGATCTGGTCCTGCACGATCGCCTCGATCTGGTCGCGCGCGTGGTCGAGCGCTTCGGCGAATTTCTCGGGGTCCTGGGCGACCTCCCGCGGAATGCGGATCGTCTTGCCATCGCCTTCGATCACGACATCGCCGGCGCCGGCGCCGGGGCCGGGACGGCGCTATCCGGCACCCGTTCCACCCGCACGCCCTTGTCGTCGACGATCACCGCAACCTTCTTGCCTTCCTTGTCGGCGAAGATGCGGATGCCCTTCTCGGTGATGGACATCCCCCCCGACGGCCGGGCGTTCTCCGGCCCCTTCTCTGCCGGCTTCTCAGATCCTCTTTCGGGCCCCTTCGCCGGACCCTGCTCCGGCACGACCGCGCGGCCCGGTGGTGGAGGCGGCGCAGGCGGGGCCGGGACCGAACCGGGCGCTTCGGGGGCGGCGATGCGGACACCGTCCTCGCTGACGCGAATGTCGACGTTCACACGATCCGCCGACCGAACGACGATCCCCCGCTCTTCATCGGAGAAGATGCTGGTGGCGATCCCGCCCAGGATCAGGAGCAGCACCGCGACGAGGAAGAACTTGCCCCAGCCGACGGACGCCAACCAGTCCCCGAGTCGGGACGCGACGCTCCTGATGACAGGCGCCGACACCCGCGCCGCCTCGGCCGCGCCCGCCCTGGCATCCGCGAAGACGCGGCGCGCGGTGGACTCCTGCGGCGGTTGCCCGTTGGAGGGTGCCGGTCCCTGCGGGCCCGGCGTATCGGTTGTCATGATCGTCCTGAAGTGACCGCAGCATGCAGCCTGCGCACGTTCGAACTCTACGTGGAAGCGCGCACCCTTCAGTAGCGGGGTGCGACAGCCTGCAGGATGGATGCCCTGGAGCGCGGAAATCCACGCTGGACGGCAGGAGACAGGCCGTCCGGTCCAGCCGAAGGGGTCAGGCGACGCCGCCGATGCGAAGGATCAGTGAGATCGCCAGCAGCGCCCAGCCGGCTCGCCCGGCGTAGTCGGCCCACGGGTTGGCCGAGCGCACCTGCTCGGCCTGCTTCATCAATTCCTCGCGCTGCTTGAGCACCCGCTCTGGCGAGGCCTTGTCCTGCTCCGCGCTGACCTTGATGACGGCCCGGAGAAACGGGAACTGAACCATCATCGACAGCATCAGGATAGAAGCACCCAGGTCGCCCAGCCCGTTTCCCATCCGGCCGGCCTCGAAGTCCACGAGGGCCGACGCGGTCATGGCCGCGCTCAGGATGAACATCGCCCCGCGCCAGATGCGCTCGCCGTTGCTCGGGGGACCAGGCTTTCTAGTCATAAGCAGAAGTTGGGGGTGTTTCGTCCAATCCTCAAGCCGCACGGACCACGTTCAGGGGCAGCGACCTCGGGCCAACCTTGTACCCTGGGCCCCGAAATCCTCCATCGGCATCTTCCCGCGCTTCTCGAGTCTCAATTTCGGCCGGATAAAGCATGATATTGCGCCGACGCAGGCTCGGTGAGCCGATTTCGCAATCGGGTGTCGTGTCGGTTCCGGATACTTCGCCCCTTTTCCGATCGATGTGACGCCAGGAGCCGACCGCAATGAAGTTCACGCCGTGGGAAAACCCGATGGGAACGGACGGCTTCGAGTTCATCGAATACGCCGCACCCGATCCCGTCGCGCTCGGACGCCTGTTCGAGAGCATGGGATTCGTTGCCATCGCCCGCCATCGCCACAAGGACGTGACGCTGTACAGGCAGGGCGGCGTCAACTTCATCATCAACGCGGAGCCGGATTCCTTTGCGCAGCGCTTCGCACGGTTGCATGGACCGTCGATCTGCGCGATTGCGTTCCGGGTGCAGGACGCGGCGCTCGCCTACCGGAGGGCTCTGGATCTTGGCGCGTGGGGATTCGACTCGAAATCAGGGCCGATGGAACTGAACATTCCGGCGATCAAGGGCATCGGCGACTCGCTGATCTACTTCGTCGACCGGTGGCGCGGGAAGAACGGCGTGACGCCGGGCGGCATCGGCGACATCAGTATCTATGACGTCGACTTCGAGCCCGTGGCTGGAGCGGAAGTTTCGCCCGCCGGATGCGGCCTGACTGCGATCGACCACCTGACGCACAACGTGCACCGCGGCCGCATGCGCGAGTGGGCCGAGTTCTACGAGCGGCTCTTCAACTTCCGGGAGGTCCGCTACTTCGACATCGAAGGCAAGCTCACCGGCCTCAAGAGCAAGGCGATGACAAGCCCATGCGGCAGGATCCGCATCCCGATCAACGAGAGTTCAGACGACAAGAGCCAGATCGCCGAGTACCTCGACCTGTATCACGGGGAAGGAATCCAGCATGTCGCACTGGCGACCGACGACATCTACGGAACCGTGCGCGCAATGAAGTCCCAGGGCGTCGCATTCCAGGACACCATCGACGCGTACTACGACCTGATCGACAAGCGATTGCCCGCGCACGGCGAGAGCCTGGACGCATTGCGCGAACTGCGCATCCTGATCGACGGCACGACCGACGAGGGAGCTCCCCGAGCCGCAGGCGAGCCACACGCGAGTGGCTCCGGCCGAAGCCCGGAACTGCTGCTGCAGATCTTCACGCAGACGGTGATCGGACCGATCTTCTTCGAGATCATCCAGCGCAAAGGCGACGAAGGTTTCGGCGAAGGCAACTTCCGCGCGCTGTTCGAGTCGATCGAGCTCGACCAGATCCGGCGCGGAGTGTTGAAGCCGGGCGACGCGAAGGCGCCCGCCTGAGACGGTCCATGCACCCAATGCGCAAAGCCCGCCGGCGCGCGGGTCGGCGGGCTTCGGTTCAACAAACGTGATCAGGGCTTGACCGGCGCGGTCGCGGTCGGGCTCTGGGCACGGTGCCACGCGTGCAGCTCGTCGCGGGACAAGGAGCCGTCCTTGTTCGCATCGATCGCGTCGAAGTTCTGCGACAGCCTCGGCGCTGCTTTCGCTTCGTCCCGCGAGATCTGCCCGTCTCCGTTGGTGTCGATGCGCGGCCCGTGGTGATGGCGTTGCCCCGCCCACGCGCTGCGTAGTTCGTCGCGCGACAACTGCCCGTCCTTGTTCGAATCGAGTGTGTCGAAGTTCGACGCCAGGCGCGGCGCGGACTTCGCTTCGTCCCGGCTGACAACACCGTCCTTGTTGGCGTCAAGACGCGCGAATCCTTCGCCGCCGTGCGCCACCCGATAGGCGTGGATCTCGTCGCGAGACAACTGGCCGTCCTTGTTGCTGTCGACCGCGTCGAAGTTCTGCGACAGCTGCGGCGAACCCTTCGCCTCCTCGCGGGAGACGAGCCCGTCGCCGTTGACGTCCAGCCGCGAGTGCTGGCGGGCGAACTGCCCACGCGCGGCGATCAACTCCTCGCGCGACAGGAAGCCGTCCTTGTTGGTGTCGAGCCGGTCGAACTGGGCCGCCATCTCTTCTTTCGAAATCTTGCCGTCCTTGTCGGTGTCGAGCTGGGCGAATCCCTGCCCCCTCATCCAGCCGCCATGCCCGTGCATTCCGCCGTGCATGGATCCTGCCATCGGGCCTTGCATCGGGCCCGTTCCCTGGCCCATGCCCGGGCCCATACCCTGGCCCATGCCCGGCCCCATACCCTGGCCCATGCCCGGGCCTGTTTGGGCGGGTGGTGTTTGTTGAGCAACAGCGGACAAGGCAGTCAGCGAGACTGCAGCCGCGACAGCGATCAGCGAGCGTTTCATTCGAGCATCTCCTGCTTGGGGTGATGCTCATTCAACGCCGCTGGCCGGCGGATGTCGACAGACGTTACCTTTGCTTACCGCTGCAACAGCTCGCTACTGAGTCTGCGCTGGCGGCGCGCCGGGAGGCGCAGCCGGCGTTGCCGGCTGAGGAGGCTGGGGTTGTGGCGGCTGCGGCAACTGCCCCGGTGCGCCACCGGCCGGACGCCCGCCTGGCGGCGCGCCGGCGCTGGGGGCCGTGAGCATGTTGCCCTGGAGAGTGAAATTGGGCGGGGGCGGAGCACCCCCGAACGCTGCCATGGCACGCGGGGGCAGGCGGAGCTCCTGGCGCGCGCCACCGGACTCGAGCACGACCGTCTCCGGCCCAACCTCGGCCAGCTTCAGGCCGGGCGCGACTTCCTGCCCCAGCAGGAACACGCGCGCCGGCCGGCCGTCGACCGACAGCACGGCGCTGGAGTCCTTGCCCGCCGAGTACGCTCCAATGGCCTGGATGTTCGAAGTCGCCGCCTGGACCCGCTCCACCTTCCCGAACATGCGCGCCACGGCCACCGGGTCCGGGTCGCGCAGCGGCGGGGGGGCAATCGGCGGCGGCGCAGCCGTCGGCGCCGGCGTGAAGATGCGAACGCCCCAGTAGGCTGCGATCGCCATCACCAAGGCGAAGAAGACCAGATGGACCGCCGCGGCGGCAAACTTTTTCAGCATTTCGTGTCCAACGGGGAGCCGCGCATCATGCGCCCATTCGCCGACGCGTCCGTTTCATCCTCATCCATTAGCCGAGCGCAAATATCCCGCTTCCATGAGGCAAGACTGCCATCTGCCGTTGATAATATCCCCCACACCCTCGGTGTGCGCGGCGGAAAATCAAGAAAGTTCAACGCGTTCGGCGCACATCTTCAAGCTCTCATACGTTTCGTTTCGGATAGCGGTCAGATGACTTCGATGAACTCCCTTCGTTACACGCACCCCATCGTCGCGATGCGTTCGCGTCTTGCGCGCGGATTCACGCTGATCGAGATCATGGTCGTGATCACGATCCTCGGCGTCCTTGCCGCCCTCATCGTTCCGCGCGTGGTCGGCCGCACCGACGACGCGAAGATCGCGGCGGCAAAGCAGGACATCGCATCGCTGATGCAGGCGCTCAAGCTGTATCGGCTCGACAACGGCCGGTATCCCACGACGGAACAGGGACTGCAGGCGCTGATCTCCAAGCCCACGGTCGAGCCGGTGCCGAGCAACTGGAAGCAGGGCGGCTACATCGAGCGTTCCAGCGTGCCGACCGACCCCTGGGGCGAGCCGTACAAGTATCTGAGCCCCGGCATGCGCAGCGAGATCGACGTGTTCTCGCTCGGCCGCGACAAGACCAACGGCGGCGAAGGCCCGGACGCCGACATCGGGTCGTGGGCACTGTAGTCGCCGCCGGTCAACTCCCCCGGCCCGCGGGCGCACGGCGCTGCGCGGGATTCACTTTGCTGGAGATGCTGGTCGTCATCGTCCTGGCGGGGATCCTCCTTTCGCTCGTTTCGATCAACATCACGCCGGACCCGCGCCAGCAACTGCAGCGCGAAGCGCTTCGCGTGGGACAGTTGATGGGCCTCGCCGCCGACGAGGCCCGCATCCGCCAGCAGCCCATCGCGTGGGAGGCGGATCTGTCCGGCTATCGCTTCATCACCGAAGTGGGTGGCGAACGGCAACTCCTGACCACCGACGACCTGCTGCGCGAGCGTCGCTGGGAGAAGCCGATGAGCCGGGTCGCCGTGCTCGACGGCGGCGGCCCGCAGCCCGCACAGGTCCTGCTCGGGCCTGGCGCGCCGCCGGTGAGGGTCGCGGTCGCGCGCGAATGGATCCAGCCGCGGTGGCGGCTGGAACTCGTCAACGAGGACGGCGCCGTGCAGGTCGACTTCGATGAAGCCGGCCGCGCTTCGCTCGTGAGGTAGCGAGTGAAGGCCCGCGGCTTCACCCTCCTCGAAGTCCTGGTTGCGCTGGTCATCATCGGCGTCGCCCTCGCGGCTTCAATGCGCGGGGCGATGTCGCTCACCAACACTGCCGAGTACAGCCGCGACAAGCTGCTGGCCTTGCTGACCGCGGAGAACCGGCTGCTGGAACTGCGCCTGGCGCGCGAGAAACTCGAGCCCGGCGAAGAGATCCTGCCGTGCGACCAGGGCGGAATCGCGTTCACCTGCGCACAGGCGGTCAAGCCGACGCCCAATCCCTTCTTCCGCCGCGTCGAAGTTCGGGTCTTTCGCAGCGACGAGGCGGGCAACCGGCAGCAACTCGCCGAGTTGATGACCGTGCTGCCCACGAACCAATGAAGACCCGCGGCTTCACGCTGCTCGAACTGCTGGTCGCCATCAGCGTGCTGTCCGTTGTGTCGGTGATCGCCTGGCGCGGGCTGGACAGCCTGGTCGCCACCCGCGAGCGCCTCGAACCCGAGGTCGACGAGACGCGCGCGATGCTTGTCGCGTTCGGCCAGATGGAGCGGGACCTGTCGCAAGTTGTGAATCCCGACTTCCTCAGGCTGGCGTCCTCGCCGCTCAACGTCCGGCCCGCGGACGGAGCGATGATGATCGAAGTCGCGCGCGTCGCCGCGGCCGTGCCCGACCGCGCGACCGAAGTGCAGACGGTGTACTACCGGGTCGTCGACGGCACGCTGGTGCGGCAGGCAACGCCGCCACTGCCGTACTTCCAGCCTTCGAACAGCGAAGCGATCGAGAGCGCGCGGCTGATGGGCAACGTGAGGTCGATGGACGTGCGGATCTGGCGGACCGGGGTCGGCTGGGTTCCGCCGGGCGAGAACACCGAAGGCGCCGCGGCGGCTGGCGTCCCCGCGCCCACCGGACGCAACCAGCCGGCGCCAGGCATCGAAGTCACCCTCACGCGGACCGACGGCCGGACCTACCGCCGGGTCTTCCTGGTGAGCGCATGAGGCGAGTCGCTCGCACGACGGCTCATCCGGTCTCCCTCCCTCGCGAAGGGAGCGTCGTGAAGGGGGCACACAACGGGCCAGCACGCCATCAGGACGGCGCCGCCGTCCTGATGGCGCTGTTCGTCGCCACGCTCGCCACCCTGATCGTCACCGGCCTCTTCTATCGTCAGTTCGTGCTGCTCAGGACGATCGAGAACCAGCAGCTGGTGTCGCAGAGCAGGCAATTGCTGCGAGGCGCTCTCGACTGGGGTCGTGCCATCCTGCGCGAGGACGCGAACCGTTCCAGCTACGATGCGCTGTCGGAACCTTGGGCTCAACCGCTCGCGGAGACGCGCCTGGACCAGCTCGGGGAGACCGGCTCGATCGCATCGTTGGCGACCATCGCCGGTTCGATGGAAGATGCCCAGGGTCGCTTCAATCTGCACAACCTCGTGAACAACGGCGAGATCGTCGACAAGGAACTGGCGTCGTTTCGACGCCTTGCTTCGCTGCTTGAGCTGCCGGAGCAGACGGCCGACCTGATCGCGGAGCGCATGCTCGAGTCCGAGGGAACGCCTTCCTCTGCCGACGACAAGCCGGGCGATGCGTCGGGCGAGGCCGAGCGCGCGCCGTTGCCGCTGATGCTCCCGCGCGACATCCGGGGGGTCAAGGGTGTGGCCCCGGAAGCAGCTGACCGACTCGCGCCATACATCGTCGTGCTGAACGAACGCACCGCAGTCAATGTAAACACGGCGTCTGCCGAAGTGATCGCGGCACGGGTGCCCGACCTGTCCCTGGCCGAAGCGCGCTCCCTGGTTGCCGAACGCGAGCGCATTTCGTACTTCAACAGCCTCGGTGAAGTGCGAACGAGGCTGGGAGCGAAGGGCTCCACCGTCACCGATGCCGAACTCTCGACGAACTCGCGTTTCTTCTTCATCCGGGGGGAAGTGAAGCTCGATCGAGCCGTGACTCGCATGGAAGCCCTGGTCAAGCGCGGCGCGCCAGGCCAGGGGCCCGCTGCGGTCAACATCCTGTGGACCCGCGAAATCTGATCGGACAATGAAAGAGAAAAGCGCCCAACGCCTGCTCGTCTTCGTGCCGCCTCGCAGTTCGATGGCGGGACGCAGCCAGCTCGCTTCCAGCACGGTGGTCGACTACGTCGCGGCGGGCGGCAGCAGCGCCCGCGGGCAAACGCCGATCGCACTGCTTCCGAAAGCGAGTTCGGTCGATGTCGTGTTCGACGCGAGCGACGTGTTCATCACGACGATCGATCCTCCGAAGCTCGCCGAAGGAAAGCTCCGGATGGCGTTGCCGAACATCCTGGAGGAGCGCCTGCTCGCCGATCCCGCGGACTGCCACTTCGCGTTCATGGCGACGCGCAGCGGCGGCAACACGGGCGCCGGCGAAGCTCCGAAGATGCCGGTCGCGGTCGTCGATCGCGGACTGCTCACGAGGGCGCTCGATGCGCTGACCGAGTCCGGTTACCGCATCCGCGCCGCCTACAGCGAGATCTACACGGTTCCGCCGCCGTCGGCGGGCGTGCTGTCGGTGCGCATCGGCCGTGGCCGCGGAATTGCGCGCTCCGGAGTGCACGACGGGTTTGCATTCGACATCGGCGAGGAAGTTCCGCCCACATTGGCGCTCGCCATCCGGCAACTGGGCATCAAGCGCATCCAGGCCTACGGCAGGGAAGCATCGCGCCTCACGGCGCTCGCCGACGGGCTGGGCGTACAGGTCGACGTGCACACGGAGGAGGTCGAGCTGGGCAGCACCGATGGCGCCGTGAACCTGCTGCAAGGAGCCTTCGCACAGGGCGGCATGATGGGTTCCTTCACGCCCGGCGGCCTGATGCCCGCGCTCACCTCACGCGCGTTGCGCGTTCCGCTCGCGTGGGCCGCGGCGGCCGCGGTCGTTGCAGTCGCCGGAATGAACATCTACTACCTGAAGCTCGAAGGCGAGTCGAAGGCGCTTCGCAGCCAGATGGAAGCAAGCTTCCGTTCGAACTTCCCGCAGATCGCCGCCATCGTCGATCCGATCGAGCAGACCAAGCGTCAGATGTCGGAGCTGAGGTCGCGGGCAGGCATTCCATCCGCGAACGACTTCTCGGTGCTCAATGCGCGCACGGCAACGCTGCTGTCGATCGCTCCCATCGGAAGCGTTGCCGCCATGGAATATCGCGACAACGCCCTGAAGGTGAAGTTCAAGCCGGGCACCGGCGACAACGCCGCGCTGCAGAACTCGCTTCGCTCGGCAGCCGTGCAGCAGGGGCTCGCCATCCGGTTCGAAGGCGATGGAACCGCCCGCATCACGGCGGCGGGGATGTGACATGGAAGCACTCAAACAGTTCTGGGCCGAACGAGCGCCGCGCGAGCGCGCTGTCCTGATGCTGGGCGGCTTCCTGCTGCTGGCCGTCGTCATCTATCTCGTCGCGATCGAGCCCGCGTGGACCGGCATTGCGCGGCTGCAGAAGAGCCTGCCGCAGCAGCGTGCAAACGCGGCGGAGCTCGAAGCGTTGCTGGCCGAGGTCAAGGCACTGAAGGGGCGCCCGGCGGTGGCGAACATGTCGGCAGGCGATGCCCGCAGCGCGCTGGAGAGTTCGCTGGCCAAAGCCGGCCTGAAGGCCGCGCGCATCGTCCCGCTGTCGGACGGCGACATCCAGTTGCAGTTTTCCGACGTGCCGGCGAGCAAGTGGGCGCCGTGGCTCGCGAGCGTCGAGCGCGAGCTCGGGGCGCGCTCCACCGCGGTCACCGTCACCGGCCGCGAGGCGACGCCGGGCAACGTCGATGTGGATCTTGCCTTGCGGCTCGCACGAAAGTGAAAGCGGTCGATGCGAAAGATCCTCTTCGTCCTGGCCGCGGTGGCGGGGCTGCTGGCCACGGCGCTGGTCATCGCTCCGGCTCAGTGGGCCGCATCGGCACTGAAGAACGCGACCGGGGGTCGGATCGAGCTTGCCGATGCGAGCGGCACGGCATGGAATGGCTCCGCATTGCTGGTGGTTGCCTCATCGCCCGACCCAGCGGCGCCGCGAGCGACACTGCCCGAACGATTGTCCTGGCGCCTGAGTCCCTGGTCGCTGGTCGTCGGGCAACTCGACCTGACGGTGACGCATCCGTCGGCGCTCACGCAGCCACTTGCCGTGCGCGCCCCGCTCTTTGGAGCTGGCGTGGCCACGCTGAGCGCAACGACACTGAGGCTACCGGCGTCTCTGCTGGTCGGCGTCGGCGCTCCGTGGAACACGATTCGGCCCGGCGGCATCCTGCTGGTGAACTGGGATCGCCTGCAGATCGGCAGCGACCGGATCCAGGGCAACATCGGGGCCGAATGGCAATACGCCTCAAGCGCGCTGACGCCGGTGTCTCCAATGGGCCACTACCGCCTGCAGACCAATGGCATCTGGCCGGGAACACAGTTGGATTTATTGACCATTTCGGGTCCCCTCGAGCTGAAGGGCAGTGGCACAATCGCCGCGGGCGGGCGGGTACGGTTCACAGGCCGGGCACAGGCCATGGCGGGCACCGACCCGGGCGTGAAAGCGCAGCTCACGGGCCTGATTTCGCTGCTGGGCCGGCGCGATGGAGAGGGAGCCCTCTTGAATTTCGGTGGTTGACATGACAAGCAAGCGCAGTCCCAAACGCGCTGGCGAGTGGTCCCTGTCCCGTTCGATTGCGCTTGCCTGTGCGCTGTCGATGACAGTGACCTCGCTGGCTCCCACGGCCGCGGCCCAGGCCACGCGCACCAAACGCCCCGGAGCAGCCGCGCCGGCTCCGGCCGGCCAGGCCACCGCCGCGAACCCGACGAACCCGGCACTCGACCACCGAGCCGGTGATGCTGAATTTCGTGAACGCGGACATCGACGCCGTCGTCCGCGCCATCGGCCAGTACACCAGCCGGACTTTCGTGGTCGACCCGCGCGTCAAGGGAACGCTGTCGCTCGTCACCGAGCGGCCGGTCACGCGCGAGCAGGCGTACGAGCAGCTGCTGACCGCGCTGCGCCTGCAGGGCTTCACGATCGTGCAGACCGGAAACGTCGCGCGGGTGTTGCCGGAAGCGGACGCCAAGCTGCAGGGTGGCGCCGTCGTCAGCCCGCAGGGAAGCGCTCCGCGTGGCGACCAGCTCGTCACGCAGGTGTTCCGCCTGCAGTACGAATCAGCGACGGCGATGGTGCCGATCCTGCGCCCGCTCATCGCGCCGAACAACACGATCTCCGCCTATCCGCAGAACAACACGCTCGTCATCACCGACTACGCCGACAACCTGCGCCGCATCCAGCGGATCATCGAATCGATCGACACGCCGGCCACGTCGGAAACGGAAATCATCCCGATCAAGTTCGGCCTGGCGATGGAAATCGCCACCGTCGTGAACCGCATGCTCGACGAAGGCGCCCGCGCTGCGGGACAGGCCATCGACGCTGGCCAGCGGGTCTCGGTGCTGGCGGAACCGCGAACGAACGCGCTGATCCTGCGCGCCCCGAGCGCGGCGCGGATGATGATCGCCAAGAGCCTGATCGCGAAACTCGACCAGCCGGGGCTGACGCCGGGCAACATCAACGTCGTCTACCTGCGCAATGCCGAGGCGGCGAAGCTCGCGCCGCTGTTGCGCGCCATCATCAGTGCCGATCCTTCGTTCGTCCCGCAGAACACCGGCAGCGGACTGTCGCCCTCCACCGGAACGACCTCCGGCCCGGGCATGACGACCCAGCAGGCGACGCTCGGCACTTCTGCGCCCGGCCAGCAGGCGACGACCACCGCTGCCGGCGGCAGCGGACCGCTCTCCGGAATGATCCAGGCCGACACGGCGACGAACTCGCTGATCATCACGGCACCCGAACCCCTGTACCGGAACATCCGGCAGATCATCGACAAGCTGGACGTGCGCCGCGCGCAGGTGGTGATCGAGTCGCTGATCGCCGAAGTGTCGGCGGAGAAAGCCGCCGAGTTCGGCATCCAGTGGCAGGCCCTGGGGGGCATCAACGATCCGGGCACGAACGTCATCGGCGGCACGAACTTCGGCGGGTCCGGACAGAACATCATCGGCGTCGCGTCGAACATCGGCAGCGCCGGCCAGGGCCTGAACATCGGCATCGTCCAGGGCAAGATCAACATCCCCGGGATCGGCGAAATCCTCAACCTCGGATTCCTGGCGCGCGCGCTGGAGACCAAGGCGGACGCCAACATCCTGTCGACGCCGACGATCCAGACGCTGGACAACGAGGAAGCGAAGTTCCTCGTCGGCCAGAACATCCCGCTGATCACCGGCTCCTACGCCAACACCGGCGCGGGCGGCACGGCCTCCGGCGTGAACCCGTTCCAGACCTTCGAGCGGCGCGACATCGGCCTGCAGCTTCGCGTGCGGCCGCAGATCTCCGAGGGCGGCGTCGTCCGCCTGGCGATCTACCAGGAACTGTCGTCGATCCAGAACACCCTGACGGCGGCGCAGGGCGGCATCATCACCAACAAGCGCAGCTTCGAGTCGATGGTGCTGGTCGAGGACGGCAACATCGTCGTGCTCGGCGGCCTGATCGAGGACAAGACGGACAACAGCCGGAGCCAGGTGCCCATCCTCGGCAACATTCCGATAATCGGCGAACTGTTCAAGTACGAGAATCGCAAGCGGACCAAGACCAACCTGCTCGTGTTCCTGCGGCCGTACGTCGTGCGCGACGAGGCGACTTCGTCGGCGCTGGCGATGGATCGCTACGACTACATCCGCGGGCAGGTCGCCAACAGCACGGTCGCCGACAACATCATCTTCCGCGACTTGCAGAGCCGGCAGATCCCGGAGCGGCCGCCGGTTGCGCCATCGATGAGGCAATCCCAGCAGCCTGCTCCGCCGGCGCCGTCCCCGGCGGACCCGATCACGCCGGCGCCCGCGCCTTCGAGCGCACCGCCGCCGTCTTCTTCAACGGCCGCGCCGCCGCAGGCCGCGGCACCCGCTGGCGCCGCAGGTTCCGCACCGCCGAGCGGCGCGTTTGCCGCGCAGGGACCGGCGCCGAACAGCGGCATCCAGCTGGTGCAGGTGACGACCGTCAACGAGATCGCCCACGCCCGCGAACTGCAGCGCCGGCTGCGCGACGCCGGCTTCGACGCCTACTGGGAAAGCGTGAAGACCGGGAGCGGCGAAATGGTGCGGGTGCGGGTCTCGGTCAACCAGGCAACGCAGAGCGTCGCCGACACCGTCGCGAAACTGAAGGCGATGGGGTACGACCCGGTCATCGTGACCCCGTGACGGGCGGGATCCGGCAGTGACACAGGCCAGCCGCTACGTCCCCTACGCCTTCGCGCGGGACAACGCGATCCTGCTCGTCCCCAAGACCGAGCGCGACGCCGAGGCGTGGATCAGCGACGCCACCCCGCTCGCCGCGCTCAACGAAGTGATGCGCGTGTTCCCGGGCAAGGTGCGCCCGGTCGTGGTCGAGACCGTCAAGCTGACCGAGGCGATCTCCAAGACCTACGGCGACCAGGGCGGGTCGGCGCAGCAGATCGTCGGCGACATCGAAGGCGAGTTCGACATCACGCGGATGATGCAGGAGGTCCCCGACGTCGAGGACCTGCTGGAAACGGAAGACGACGCGCCGATCATCCGCATGATCAACGCGCTGCTGACGCAGGCCGCGCGCGACGGTGCCTCGGACATCCACATCGAGCCGTTCGAGAGCTACTCGATGGTGCGGTTCCGGGTCGACGGCACGCTGCGCGACGTCGTGCGGCCCAAGCGCGCGCTGCACGCGGCGCTGGTGTCGCGCATCAAGATCATGGCGGCGCTCGACATCGCGGAGAAGCGCCTGCCGCAGGACGGCCGGATCACGCTGCGCGTGGGCGGCCGCCCGGTCGACGTCCGCGTGTCCACGCTGCCGACCGGCCACGGCGAGCGCGTCGTGCTGCGCCTGCTCGAGAAGGACCTGTCGAAGCTGGAACTCACCAACCTCGGCATGGCGCAGGGGACGCTCGCCCGCTTCGACCACCTGATCCACCAGCCGCACGGGATCATCCTGGTGACCGGCCCGACCGGCTCCGGCAAGTCGACGACGCTTTACGCGGCGATCCGCCGGCTCGACAAGAACACCACGAACATCATGACGGTCGAGGACCCGATCGAATACGACATCGAGGGCATCGGCCAGACGCAGGTCAACCCGAAGATCGACATGACCTTCGCGAAGGCGCTGCGCGCGATCCTGCGGCAGGACCCGGACATCGTGATGATCGGCGAGATCCGCGACCTCGAGACGGCGCAGATCGCGGTGCAGGCATCGCTGACCGGCCACCTCGTGCTCGCCACGCTGCACACCAACGACTCGGCGTCGGCGGTCACGCGATTGATCGACATGGGGATCGAACCCTTCCTGCTGTCGTCGTCGCTGCTCGGCGTGCTCGGGCAGCGCCTCGTCCGGAAGCTGTGCCCGCGCTGCCGGCAGCCGGATCCGGCGACCGGCGGCTTCCGCGCCGTCGGCTGCGAACACTGCGGCAACACCGGCTACCTGGGTCGCACCGGCATCTACGAGCTGCTGACGGTCGACGACGAGATGCGGCTGCTGGTCCACCGGGGCGCGAACGACACCGACGTCCGCCGTCTCGCCGAGAAGGGCGGGATGATCAACATGCGGGCCGATGCCCAGCGCTGGATCAAGTCCGGCGTCACTTCACAGGAAGAAGCCCTCCGGGTGACCCGCGAGGGATAGATGGCTGCCTTTCGTTTCGCCGCTGCCGACGCGTCCGGCAAGGAACAGTCCGGCGTCCTCGAGGCCGACAGCGCGCGGCTCGCACGCCAGCTGCTGCGCGGCCGCGGCCTGATCCCGCTTTCCGTCGAACCGGTATCGCACCAGGCAAGCGGGCGAGGCCGGGGTGGGCTGTCGATCGGCCGCCGCCTGGGGCAGACCGAACTCGCCGTGATCACGCGGCAGCTCGCCTCGCTGCTCGGCGCGCAGTTGCCGGTCGCCGATGCGCTCACCGTGATGGTCGAGCAGAGCGAGAAGCAGCAGGTGCGCGAACTGATGGCGTCGATCCGCACCGACGTGCTGGGCGGCAGTTCGCTGTCGGACGCGCTCGCGCGGCACCCGCGCCAGTTCCCGGAGATCTACCGCGCCCTCATTGCCGCCGGCGAGGAATCGGGCAAGCTCGGCTCGGTGCTCGGCAGCCTCGCCGACTACGTCGAGGAACGCGCCAAGCTGCAGCAGAAGATCACGCTGGCGTTCGTCTATCCCGCGATCGTCACGCTCGTCGCGCTCGGCGTCGTGATCGGCCTGCTGACCTACGTCGTGCCGCAGGTGGTGCAGGTGTTCGCCAACACCAAGCAGGCCCTGCCGTTGCTCACCGTGGCGCTGATCGCGCTGTCGGACTTCGTGCGCGGTTACGGCTGGATCGTCGCCGTGGTGCTGGCGGTGATCGGCTTCCTGGTCCAGCGCTCGCTGCGCGTCGAGGCCGTGCGCCGGCGCTGGCACAAGCGCATCCTGACGCTGCCGGTCATGGGCGTCCTGTCGCGCTCGATCAACACCGCGCGCTTCTCGTCGACGCTGGCGATCCTCGTCGGCTCCGGCGTGCCGATGCTGCGGTCGCTGCAGGCCGCCGGCGAAACGGTCACCAACCTCGCGATGCGCAGCCGCGTGATGGACGCCGTGCAGCGCGTGCGCGAAGGCTTCTCGCTGGCGAAGGCGCTGCGGGCCGACAGCGACGAGGAGCGCAAGCCCGGCCACGTGAAGCTCTTCCCGCCGGTGCTGATCCACCTGATCGCCTCCGGCGAAGCCACCGGCAAGCTGCCGGAGATGCTCGACCGGGCCGCCGACATCCATGCGCGCGAGGCCGAGCGCCGCGCGCTCTTCTTCACCTCGCTGCTCGAGCCGATCCTGATCCTGACGATGGGTGTCGTCGTCATGCTGATCGTGATGGCAGTGCTGCTGCCGATCATCGAGATCAACCAGCTGGTTCGCTGAGGCCGGTGCGCGTCAGGTCTTCGACCACCGCGGGCACGTCCTCGCTGCGCAGCAGAAACACCTGTCCAGTCCGGTAGCGTTGCGATGCGAGCGGCTGCACGCCGGCGAACTCCCGCGGGCGCTCGGTGCGCAACACCAGCGCCCCCCCGGGATTCGCACGCGCCCACTCCAGGGCTCCCTGCGGTCCGTGCACGACGCGCAACGGCGCGGAGAACCGGCCGATGAACTGGTATTCGCCGTGGTACACGCCGAGATGGCCAATCGGCTGCCCGCGCTGCTGCGCCGCTGCGATCGCTCTGGCGAAGTCCTGAAGGTCGTACCACCGGAGCAGGGCAGGTCCCAGCAGGACATACAGCACGACGGCGGACGCGACGCACGCGCTTCCAGTGGCGGCGACCAGGCCGCGCGGAGTGCGAAGCTTCATCACGGCCAGGATGACGGCCAACACGAGCAGCAACAGCACGGCCGAGCCGACGCGCACCGTGTCAACGCCTCCGGAGGCCAGCCGCGGCGCGAGCGCGAGCAGTGCCGCGGCGACGAGCGTCGGCGCCAGCACCGCGGCCCACTTGTCCATCCGCGCCGGCCGATCGCCCGCGCGGGCGATCCCGATGGCGGCAAGCAATGCGAACCCTGCCACCTCGGGAAGGAGATAGTGGATCTGCTTGCCTTTCATCAGCGAGAACGCGAGGAAGACCGGAACCACCCACGCGATCGCGAACCGCGTCGCGGGCAGCGTGCGCTCGCGCAGCGCCGCCGCGACGCCACGCCAGCACGGAGGAAACGCGAACCAGGGCAACAGGATCAGCGGCAGCACCGCAAGGTGGAACCAGAACGGTCGCGCGTGATAGCCCTCCGATGCGATGCGCCCGGCCGATTGCCGCCACAGGATCTCGGTCCGGAACGCCTCGCCGCCGACGATGGCGGCGGGTATCGCCCAAGCCAGCGCTACGCCAGCGGCGACCAGCACGGCGACGGCCACGCCCGCGTACCAGCGCCTCGCGTCGAGGCGCCGGGCCCGAAACTCTTCGCCGGCCCACCACGGAGCGAGCAGCGCGACGGGCAACACGTGCAGCAGGGACACCGGCCCTTTGACGAGGATCCCGAGGCCAGCGGCGATTCCAACGAATGCCCAGGCGCGGAATCCCGCGCCCTCGGACGCGCGTACGACGTTCAACAGTGCGAGCAGCACGAAGAACGCGAGCGCGAGGTCGAACATCACGGCGCCGGCAAACGCGATCCATATCAACGATGACGCGGTGATCATCACCGCCAGCGCCGGCACATCGTCGCGTCCCGGCGCGATGCGCCGAGCGAGCCGGAACACGACGTACAGCGCGCCGAGCCCGAAGGCGCCCGTCACGAGGCGCGGCCACCACAGCTGGACACCGAAGATCCGCCACCCGATTTCGATCAACCAGAAGAGCAGCGGCGGCTTGTGCCCGTACAGGTCGCCGTTGAGTCGCAGCAGCAGGAGGTCGCCCGACTGGTGCATGTGCCACGCCACCGACAGGTACCGGGTCTCGTCGGCCACGGTCGCCGGCCGGATGACGATGACCGCCACCGTGAGGGCGGCCCACCACAGCGCCACGATTCCGGCTGTGGTGCGCGATGCGCTGGCGCTCACGCGCGAGCGGCGCCGTCGTCCGGTTTCGGCGCGTGCCGAATCAGCCAGAGATTGCGCAGGTAGATGAAGATGCCGACGCCCTGGCCAAGCATGAACACCGGGTCCTGCCGGTGAACCGCGTAGACGAACAGCGTGAGCCCGCCCCACAGGCTGAAGTGCCAGAACACCACCGGAATGACGCTGCGCCCGTGGCGCTCACTCGTCAGCCACTGGACGAGGAAACGCATCGAGAACAGCGCCTGCCCGCCGAAACCGACGATCAGCCAGATCCAGTTGTCTTGCATCTCTCACCTCTCACTCGGGCTCCACGGCCTCGACGATCGGCACCTTCGCCCGACGCCGCAGCCACATCACGCCCAGAAGATCCACAAGGCCCACACCGAGCCGGTTCAGCACTCCGTAATGGGAACGGCCGCGCAAGCGCGGTCGATGACGCACGGGCACCGACACCACCCTTCCACCCATGCGAAGCACGAGCGCGGGCAGGAAGCGGTGCATGTGGTCGAAGTAGGGCAACGCCAGGAACGTGGACCGCTCGAAGAGCTTCAGGCCGCAACCCGTATCCGGCGTGCGATCGCCGAGGAGGTTGCCGCGCACCGCGTTGGCGATGCGCGACGAGAGGCGGCGCAGCCAGGTGTCGCGCCGCTCGGTGCGCCAGCCGGCCAGCAGCAGCGGTTGCTGCCCGCCGCATTCGCTGGCCCAGCGCCCCAGGAGCGCCGGGATGTCGGCCGGATCGTTCTGTCCGTCGCCGTCCAGCGTGACCACCAGCGGCGCGGTCGCCGCGCGGATGGCGGTCGCCATCGCGGTGCTCTGCCCTGCGTTCGTGCGATGGCGCAACGCCCTCAACCGCGGGAAGCGGGCCGACAGCGCGGCCAGCCGCCGCGGCGTTCCGTCGGTGCTGGCATCGTCGACGACGATCACCTCGAAGGTCGTCTCGTCCGTCAGCGCGGCGTGTATCTCGTCGAGCAGGAGTTCGATGTTGTCGACCTCGTCGTGAACCGGCACGACGACCGCCAGCGCAGGCGGGCCGGCAGGGGCGGCGGGCGCAGGCACACTCGCTGTCTTGATCACTTGGCTGGAAGAGGTCTCGAGGACGGGCACGACACGCTCGCGCGCACGGCTCGGCAGATGGAGCGAGCCCGGCTGACCAATATGCGTCGGGTAAACCCGGATAATACGCCGATGATCCGACCCACCATCGCCGCTCTCGCCGCCTCCCGCATCCGCGAAGTGGCCAACGCCGGCATCGGCCGCGCAGACCTCCTGAAGTTCTGGTTCGGCGAAGGCGACCAGGTCACGCCCGCCTTCATTCGCGAGGCGGCCAAGGCGGCGCTCGACGCCGGGCAGACCTTCTACAACCACAACCTGGGAATCGAGGAGCTGCGCGCGGCGCTGGCGGCGTACGCCAACCGGCTGCATGCTCCTGCGCAGCCAGTCACGGTCGACCGCATCGCCGTGACCAGCGCCGGGGTGCACGCGCTGTCGCTGATCGACCAGACGCTGATCGACCCGGGCGACCGCGTCGCGATCGTCACGCCGGTCTGGCCGAACCTGACCGCGATGCCGCGCATCATGAGCGCCGATGTCGTGCGCGTGCCGCTGGCGTGCCACGCTGGCCGCTGGTCACTCGACCTGCAGCGCCTGCTCGACGCGGCGACCCCCGGGACCCGGATGGTGCTGGTCAACGCGCCGAACAACCCGACCGGGTGGACCATGCCGCGCGCCGACTGGGTCGCGTTGCTGGAGCATTGCCGCCGGCACGGCATCTGGCTCGTTGCCGACGATGCCTACGAGCGGATCGTGTTCGACCCGGCGCTGACGGCCAACGGCCATGCGCCGAGCGTGCTCGACCTCGTCGACGCCGACGATCGCTACATCAGCGCCAACACGTTCTCGAAGAGCTGGACGATGACGGGCTGGCGGCTCGGCTGGATGGTTGCGCCGCGCGAGTTCATCGCGCAGGTCGGCAAGGTGATCGAGTTCAACACGTCCTGCGCGCCGGCCTTCGTGCAGCAGGCGGGCATCGTCGCCGTGCGGGACGGCGAGCCCCTGGTGGCCGAGACGGTGGCACGCCTGCGCGCGTCGCGCGACCTGCTGGTCCGCGAGCTTGCAGCGCTTCCCGGCGTCGAGGTCGCGCCGCCGCCGGGCGCGATGTACCTCTTCTTCAAGGTCGCCGGATTCAGCGGCGACAGCCTCGCGTTCGCGAAGCGCCTGGTCGCTGAAGCCGGCCTGGGCATCGCTCCCGGCGTGGCCTTCGGGCCCGAGGGCGAGGGTTACCTGCGCTGGTGTTTTGCCGCGTCGGATGCGTTGCTGCTGCAGGGCGCCGAGCGCCTGCGCGCGTTCCTGAAGAGCGCGCGGGCCGCCTAGGCCGGAGCGCCTTCGTCGACCAGCCCGCGCTTCGCGAGCATCGGCTCCACCGCCGCATCGCGTCCGCGGAACGCCCGGTAGGCAGCGCGCGGCTCGACCCGGTTGCCGGCCGAATACACGTGCTTCAGCAGGCGCGACGCCACGGCGGGATCGAACGGATCGCCCGCCTCGGTGAAGGCGTCGTAGCCGTCGGCGTCGAGGACCTCGGCCCACATGTAGACGTAGTAACCGGCGGCGTAGCCCGAGCTGGCGAAGAGGTGCTGGAAGTGCGCCAGCCGGTGATAGACGTATGTGCCCGGGGGCATTCCGATTCTGTCCAGCTCTGCGCGCTCGAACTCGGTGATGTCGACGCCATCCGCGTCCGTCCGGGCGTGCAGTGCCATGTCGAGCAGCGCGCAGGCGGTGTAGCCGACCGTCTCGAATCCCTGGTTGAAGCGCCGCGCCCGCTTGATGCGCTCGATCAGGTCGTCCGGTATCGGCTCGCCGGTCCCGACGTGGCGCGCGTGCTTCTTCAGCACCGCCGGCTCGAGCGCCCAGTGCTCGAACAGCTGCGACGGCAGTTCGACGAAGTCGCGCAGCACCTTGGTGCCCGACAGCCGCTCGTAGGTCACGTCCGACAGCATGCCGTGCAGGCCGTGGCCGAACTCGTGGAACAGCGTGCGGACGTCGTCGAGCGACAACAGGGTCGGCTCGCCGCGCGCGGCCTTGGCGAAATTGTTGTTGTTGACGACGATCGGGATGACCTCGCCATCGACGCGCGACTGCCAGCGGTACGCGCTCATCCACGCGCCGCTGCGCTTGGTGGAACGCGCGAAATTGTCGTGCAGGAAGACGGCGACGGTGCGTTCGCCGCGCCGGACTTCGTAGACGCGCACGTCCGGGTGATACGCCTTCAGGTCGGGGCGCGCGACGAACTGCAGTCCGAACAGCCGATGCGCGCAGTCGAACGCGGCCTCGGCGACGCGCTCCAGCGGAAAGTACGGTTTCACCTGCGCGTCGTCGACGTCGTACCGCGCCTGGCGCACCTTCTCCGCGTAGTAGCGCCAGTCCCATGGCTCGAGGGTCGTCGGCTGGCCCATCGCCGCGGCCTGGCCCCGCAGCGCCGAATGCTCCTCGCGCGCCCGCGCCTTCGCGGGCTCCCACACGCGCTCCAACAACTGCTGCACGGCCGCCGGGGTCCCCGCCATGCGATCGACCAGCGCGAAGTCGGCGTAGCTTGGATATCCCATCAGGCGTGCCTGCTCGGTGCGCAGCTTCAGGATCTCGCGCGCGATCGGACGGTTGTCGTGCTCGCCGTCGTTCTCGCCGCGCGCCTTCCAGGCCCGGTACGCCTGCTCGCGCAGGTCGCGGCGGTCGGAGAACGTCAGGAACGGAACGACGATCGACCGGCTGGTCGTGATCGCCCAGGCATCCGGATCGCCGCGCTCGACGGCCACGCCCTTCGCCGCGTCGCGCACCGAGGCCGGCAGTCCGGCGAGATCCTGCTCGGTGCGCAGCCACAGCACCCACTTCGATTCGTCGGCGAGGACGTTCTGCGAGAAGGCGGTGTGCAGCTGCGCCAGCCGCTCGACGATCTGCGCAAGCCGGGCCTTGGCTTCGTCGCCGAGCCTGGCGCCGGCGAGCACGAAGTCGAGATGGATGCGCTCGAGCAGCCGTCGCTGCTCGTCGTCGAGCGCGAGCGCTTCGCGGCGCGCGTGCAGTTCATCGACGCGCTCGAACAGCTTCGCATCGAGATAGATCGCGCTTTCGTGCGCGGCAAGCTTCGGCGCCACGTCGCGCTCCACAGCCTGCAGCGCGGGCGAGGTCTCGGACGACGCGAGGTTGAAGAACACCTGCTCGATCCGCGTCAGGCGCCGGCCGCTGCGGTCGAACGCGACCACCGTGTTCTCGAAGGTCGGCGCATCCGGGTTCGCGGCGATCGCCGCAATCTCCGCAGCGTGCTCGCGCACAGCGATCTCGAATGCCGGCGCGAAATGCCCTGCCTGGATGCGCTCGAACGGCGGAAGCTGGAACGGCGTGTCCCAGGGCTGCAGCAGGGGATTGGCGGGCTGGAGCATCGTCGAAGCCTGTCGAATGCGAAACGCGCGGAGGATACCCGCGGCCAGCCGGACGCGACGACACCCCTCGGACGGACGGATGAGTTCGCGGACGGCATTCATCGGGCAGCATCGCCCTTCGGCGTTGTATCGGTCTGCAACGCCGCTTGAGGCGCGGGCGGCATCGCCGGACAGTCGCCACGCTGCCCGACCAAGGGAGAACCCGATGAACAACAACAGGAAGACCGGCCCGTCGAGGAGTCGTCTCCGTGGGCCGCCGCCGTGGCGGCGGCCGCGCTGGCGATCGCCGCCTGCGGCGGTGGCGGCAGCGGGTCGACCGCTGCGCCGAACCCCTCGCCGCCATCCGCCGCCGCGCCGACCGCAAGCGAAGCCGCGCGCTTCCTGACGCAGTCGACCTTCGGCCCGACCGACGCTTCGATCGAGCGCGTTCGCAGCGTCGGCTATGCCGCGTGGATCGACGAGCAGTTCGCCCTGCCGGCGAGCGCGCACCTCGCCTACGTGCAGGCGAACTACGACCCGGCGATCTCCGGGTCAGAACTTCAACTGGCTGCAGGACAGCTTCTGGCAGCAGGCGCTCGCCGCGCCGGACCAGTTGCGACAGCGCGTCAAGTTCGCGCTGTCGCAGATCCTCGTCGTGTCGGCCGAGAACGGGACCATCGCCAGCCTGGCCGACAGCCACGCGAGCTACGTCGACCTGCTCGGCGAGCACGCCTTCGGCAACTACCGCCAGCTGCTCGAGGCGGTGGCCACGCACCCGGCGATGGGGATCTACCTCTCGCACTTGCGGAACAGGAAAGGCGATCCGGTCACCGGCCGCGTTCCCGACGAGAACTTCGCGCGCGAGGTGATGCAGCTGTTCTCGATCGGGCTGCTCGAACTGAACCAGGACGGGACGCCGCGCCTCGTCAACGGCGCTCCGGTCGAGACCTACACGAACGCCGACACGAGCGGCATCGCCCGCGTCTTCACCGGCTGGAGCTGGGCCGCGCCGACGACGACCGACCAGGCGTTCAACGGCTCGACGACCGCGACCTACCCTGACCGCAACGTGCGGCCGATGCAGCCGTATCCGCAGTTTCACGAGACAGGCGCGAAGACCTTCCTCGGCGTGACGATCCCGCCCAACACGTCCGCGCAGGCGAGCATGAAGATCGCCATGGACACGCTGTTCAACCATCCCAACCTGTGCCCGTTCATCGGCCGGCAGCTCGTGCAGCGCCTCGTGACGAGCAACCCGAGCCCGGCGTACGTGGGCCGGGTCGCAGCCGCGTGCGCGAACAACGGCTCCGGCGTGCGCGGCGACATGAAGGCGATCATCCGCGCGATCCTGCTCGACGCCGAGGCGCGCGACGCCGCCAAGATCACCGATCCACAGTGGGGCAAGGTGCGCGAGCCCGTGCTGCGCCTGTCGAACTGGGCGCGCTGCTTCAACGCAACGTCGGCGTCGGGCAACTGGACGATCCGCGGCCTCGATAGTCCGTCCACGTCGCTCGGGCAGCAGCCGTTACGCCCGCCTTCGGTCTTCAACTTCTACCGGCCGGGCTACACGCCGCCGAACACGGCCATCGCGACGGCCGGGCTGGTCGCCCCGGAATTCCAGATCGTCGGCGAAACGTCGGTCGTCGGGTACGTCAACTTCATGCAGGGCGTGATCGTCCACCGGCGCGGGGGTCGCGGTCAACGGCGTGCGCGACGTGCGCGCGAACTACGCCGCGGAGCAGGCCATCGCCGACGACGCGGACGCGCTCCTCGACCGCATCGACCGCTGCCTCACCAACGGCTCGATGCCGTCCGCGATGCGGCAGGAGATCCGGAACGCCGTGAACGCGATCAGCGTGACCACCACGACCGGACGCGCCAACCGCGTCCACACGGCCATCCTGCTGACGATGGCATCCCCCGAGTACCTGGTGCAGAAGTGAGGAGACGGCCATGACCACGCAAGCTTCCCGTCGGCAGTTCCTGCGAGCCGCGTCGGCGCTCTCGGTGGCCGGCGCCGCGACGCCGTTCGCGCTGAACCTGGCGTCGATCGCCGCCGCTTCCGCGCAGGCCGCGCCCGACTACCGCGCCCTCGTCTGCGTCTTCCTGTACGGCGGCAACGACGCGCACAACACGGTCGTCCCGTACGACAGCGCCTCGTACCAGACCTATTCGAGCGCCCGCGCGACGCTCGCGTGGGATCGCGCGACCGAGCTGATCCCGCTCACGCCCGCCGTCCCGGCGGCCGACGGCCGGCAGGTCGCGCTGCCACAGCCGCTCGCGCCGCTGGCGACGCTGTTCGATGCCGGCCAGTGCGCGGTGGTCGCGAACGTCGGACCGCTCGTGGCGCCGACCGACCGCACCAGCTACGCCGACCGCACCGTGCCGCTGCCGCCGAAGCTCTTCTCGCACAACGACCAGCAGTCGGTGTGGCAGGCGTCGGTGCCCGAGGGCGCGAAGTACGGATGGGGCGGCCGCATCGGCGACCTGCTCGCCGCGCAGAACGCGAACGCGCTGTTCACCTGCCTGACGCCGAGCAGCAGCGCCGTGCTCCTCAGCGGACAGCAGGTCCGCCCCTTCCAGCTCGACGCCAGCCAGGGCTCGATCGCCTTCTCGGCCCTCGGCGCCAACTCGCTGTACGGATCGGCAGCCGGCGCGACCGCGTTGCGCACGCGCCTGACGGCGACCAGCGGGCACCTGCTCCAGAACGAGCTGGGACGCGTGAACCAGCGCTCGATAGAAGGCAACGCTGCGCTCCGGGCCGCGCTGCAAAGCGCGCCGACGCTGACGCCGCCCGCCGGCAATGGGCTCGCGAACCAGCTCGCGCTCGTCGCGCGCGTGATCAGCGCGCGCTCGCAGCTCGGCGCGACGCGCCAGGTGTTCCTGGTATCGCTCGGCGGGTTCGACACGCACTCCAACCAGGACACGGCCCACACGGCGCTGCTGACGCAGCTCGCCGACGCGATCGCGTTCTTCCAGTCGACGATGGCGCAGCTCGGCACGGCCAACAACGTCACCCTCTTCACGGCATCGGACTTCGGCCGCGCGCTGCTCTCCAACGGCGACGGCTGCGATCACGGATGGGGCGCGCACCACTTCGTGGTCGGCGGCGCCGTGAAGGGCAGGCAGGTCTACGGAAGCTTCCCCGACCTCACGGCGAACGCGCCGACCGACGCCGGCAACGGCCGGCTGATCCCGACGACGTCCGTCGAGCAGTACGCGGCGACGATGGCGAGCTGGATGGGCGTGGGCGCGAGCGACCTGAGGCTGATCCTGCCGAACCTTCCCAACTTCGCCTCGGACAGCCTCGGCTTCATGACCTGAGCCCGGCCGCGCCGCGGCGCGGGCTATGCTCGACTCCCGAACAATCCGGAGCCGAACCAGGAGCCGCCCATGAGTGCACCGCTGCCGCCCGCCAGTGCCGCCCCGTCCGACTCGCTCGTCACGACGAGCCCACGTCGTGTACGCGCTCCACACGCTCGGCCTCGTGATCGGTGCGTTCGGTACCGCTTCGGTGATCGGCGCGTTCCTGTTCGGCTGGCCGTCCATCATCGCGGTCATCATCAACTACGTGAAGCGATCCGAGGTCCGCGGCACGTGGCTCGAATCGCACTTCTCCTGGCAGATCCGCACGTTCTGGTGGGCGCTGTTGTGGGCGCTCGTGATCGCCGTGGTCGGAACCGTGTTCGCCATCGTGCTCGTCGGCTTCGCGATCTGGATCATCGGGTTCTTCGCGCTCGGCCTCTGGGCGATCTACCGGATCGCACGCGGCTGGCTTCGCCTGAAAGACCGGCAGCCGATGCCGGTCGTAGGGACCTGGGCGCCATCGCCGCTCCCTCTGCCGGGCATGGCGATCGCACTGACGCACCGCATGATTGAGAGCCGGATGGGTGCGGTGCTACTCTCGCGCCCACTCAAGCGCCCGGACTGACCGGGCGATCGCCAGGCGAGCCCACAAGGCGCGCCCCGGCTGCCGGCAGAAGCGAACCGCGCTCGACTGCCGCGCTCCCAAGAACACGATTTTTGGCAGGAGCCCCATGAACGCCCCTCTCCCCGATGCCGTCCGCCGCGCGCTGACGGAAGTCACCCTCGACGACAAGTGGACCCTGGATCGCGGCCGCGCGTACATGAGCGGCACGCAGGCCCTGCTGCGCCTCGCGATGCTGCAGCACCAGCGCGACCAGCTCGCCGGCCTGAACACGGCCGGGTTCATCACCGGCTACCGCGGATCGCCGCTCGGAGCGGTGGACCAGACCGCGTGGAAAGCCCGCAAGCATCTCGAACGCCACAACGTCCGCTTCCAGCCCGGGCTCAACGAAGACCTCGCCGCCACCTCGGTGTGGGGCACGCAGCAGCTCAACCTGTTCGAGGGCGCGAAGGTCGATGGCGTCTTTTCGATGTGGTACGGGAAGGGCCCGGGCGTCGATCGCTGCGGCGACGTGTTCAAGCACGCGAACGCGGCCGGCACCAGCCGCCACGGCGGCGTGCTGGCGCTCGCCGGCGACGACCACGGCGCCAAGTCGTCGACGCTGCCGCACCAGTCGGACCACATCTTCAAGGCCTGCATGATGCCGGTGCTGTTCCCGGCCACCGTCCAGGAGTACCTCGATCTCGGCCTGCACGGCTTCGCGATGAGCCGCTACGCCGGCGTCTGGGTCGCCATGAAGACCGTGACGGAAGTGGTCGAAGCGTCGGCCTCGGTCGTCGTCGATCCCGGAGCGCGTGGACATCCAGCTGCCGGCGGACTTCCGCATGCCCCCCGCCGGACTCAACATCCGCTGGCCCGACACCGCGCTGGAAATGGAAGCGCGGCTGCTCGACTACAAGCTGTACGCGGCGCTCGCGTACTGCCGCGCCAACAAGCTCAACCACACGGTGATCGACTCGCCGCACGCGCGCTTCGGCATCGTCGCCAGCGGCAAGGCGTTCCTCGACACGCGCCAGGCGCTCGCGGACCTCGGGCTCGACGACGCGACCTGCGCCGACATCGGCATCCGCCTCTTCAAGTGCGGGATGGTGTGGCCGCTCGAAGCGACGGCGATCCGCGGCTTCGCCGAAGGCCTCGAGGAGATCCTGGTCGTCGAGGAGAAGCGGCAGCTGCTCGAGTACCAGCTGAAGGAGGAGCTGTTCTCGTGGATCGGCACCGGCAAGCGCATTCCGCGCGTGATCGGCAAGTTCGACGAGAAGGACGGCGGCGAGTGGGCGGTGCCGCAGGGCAACTGGATCCTGCCCGCGCACTACGAGTTCTCGCCCGCGATCGTCGCGAAGGCGATCGCCCAGCGGATCGGCAAGCTGGAGCTGCCCGCGGACATCCGCGCGCGCATGCAGGCGCGGCTCGCGGTCATCGAGGCGAAGGAGAAGGCGCTGGCGCGGCCGCGCGTGGTCTCCGAGCGCAAGCCCTGGTTCTGCTCCGGCTGCCCGCACAACACGTCGACCAACCTGCCGGAAGGGTCGCGCGGCGTCGCGGGCATCGGCTGCCACTACATGGTCGTGTGGATGGATCGCAACACGTCCACCTACACCCAGATGGGCGGCGAAGGCGTGCCGTGGATCGGCCAGGCGCCCTTCACGAACGAGAAGCACATCTTCGCGAACCTCGGCGACGGCACCTACTTCCACTCGGGATCGCTGGCCGTGCGCGCCGCGGTCGCGGCCGGCGTCCGCATCACCTACAAGATCCTGTTCAACGACGCCGTCGCGATGACGGGCGGACAGCCGACCGACGGCCAGATCACCGCGCCGCTGATCACGCAGCAGATGGCGGCCGAGGGCGTGCAGAAGATCGTGATCGTCACGGACGAGCCGGAGAAGTACGACGCGACCAGCGAGCTCGTCCACACCGCGGTGAACGCGCACGGCGCCACCGGCAATGCGTGGAAACTCGCTCCCGGCGTGACCGTGCACCACCGCGACGAGCTCGAGCGCATCCAGCGCGAGCTGCGCGAATACCCCGGCGTGTCGGTGCTGATCTACGACCAGACCTGCGCGTCCGAGAAGCGGCGCCGGCGCAAGAAGAACACGCCCGAGAAGGTCGCCTTCCCGGATCCCGCGCGCCGCGTCGTCATCAACGACCTCGTGTGCGAGGGCTGCGGCGACTGCAGCGTGAAGTCGAACTGCCTGTCGGTGGAGCCGCTCGAGACCGAGTTCGGCCGCAAGCGCCAGATCAACCAGTCCTCGTGCAACAAGGACTACTCGTGCCTGAAGGGCTTCTGCCCGAGCTTCGTCACCGTCGAAGGCGGCAGGCTGCGCAAGGGCAAGGCCTCGGCGGCGGGAACGGTGCCCGACCTGCCGCGCCCGACCGTGGCGTCGCTGCGCGAGCGCGGGTCGTACGGCATCGTCATCACCGGGGTAGGCGGCACGGGCGTGGTCACGATCGGCCAGCTGCTCGGAATGGCCGCGCACCTCGAGGGCAAGGGAGTGTCGGTGCTCGACATGGCCGGCCTCGCCCAGAAGGGCGGCGCGGTCTTCTCGCACGTGCAGATCGCCCCACGGCAGCAGGACCTGTTCGCGACACGCATCGCGATGGGCGATGCCGACGTCCTGCTGGGGTGCGACCTGGTCGTGACGTCGTCTAACGAGGCGCTGTCCAAGGTCCACACGAACCGCACCCGCGCGCTGGTGAACACGTCGGAGTCGCCGACCGCCGACTTCGTCCGCAACCCCAACTGGCAGTTCGGCAGCCCCAATCTCGCCCAGCAGGTGCGCGAAGCAGTCGGGGACAGCGAGTGCGCGTTCGTCGACGCCAACGCGCTGGCGAGTGCACTGATGGGCGACGCGATCTATACCAACCCGTTCATGCTGGGCTACGCATGGCAGAAGGGCTGGCTGCCGCTCGCCTACGAAACGATGGTGCGCGCGATCGAGATCAACGGGGTCGCGGTCGACAACAACCGCAGGGCGTTCGAGTGGGGGCGCTATGCCGCGCACGACCTCGATGCGGTCCGGCGGACCGCCTTCCCGGACAACGTGGTCGAACTCAAGCGGTTCTCCAGCTCGCTGGAAGAACTCGTGGCGCGCCGCGTCGAGTTCCTGACCGGCTACCAGAACGCGAGGTACGCGCAGCGCTATGCGGACCTGGTGGAGCGGGTGCGCAAGGTCGAGTCGGACCGGCTGCAGTCGAGCAAGCTCGCGGAGGCGGTCGCGCGCAACTACTTCCGCCTGCTTGCCTACAAGGACGAATACGAAGTGGCGCGCCTGCACTCGGACCCGGCGTTCCGCGCGAGGATCGCCGCGCAGTTCGAGGGCGACTACTCGCTGAACTTCTACCTGGCGCCCCCGCTGCTGTCGAAGGTCGATCCGAACACCGGCCACCCGCAGAAGAAGCGCTACGGGCCGCGGATGATGACGGCCTTCTCGATCCTCGCGAAGCTGAAGGGGTTGCGGGGAACGCCGCTCGACATCTTCGGCCGCAGCGCCGAGCGACGCACCGAGCGGCAGCTGATCGCCGAGTACGAAGCGCTGGTCGACGAACTGCTCGCGAAGCTCGACCGGGACAACCACGCGGTCGCGCTGCAGCTCGCCGCACTGCCCGAGGAGATCCGTGGCTACGGACACGTCAAGGAGAACAACCTGCGGACCGCACGGGCCAGGTGGGCCGAATTGCTCGCGCGGTTCCGCGGCCAGCAGGTCGCGCAGGTGATCCGGATGCCGTCGAGAGCTGCCTGACGGCCGGGCGCCGGCAACCAGAAGACCTGCATGCGTTAGGGGCACCACTGGCGCCCATGTTTCATTGGTGGAAAACTCGACGCGAATCCCGCCGTCACTCCATCACAATGGCGGGGAACCCGGCCGGTCCGGGCGGGAACACATCGGAGACCAGGGAATGAGCCACGAGGGCTGCTGCGGCGGGGGCAATCTGTTCACAGGACTCGAGCCCGCGAAGCAGGCCGAATACCTTGCGATGCTGGCGCAGGAAGCGCGGTTGCTGGAGTTCTCGCTCGAAGGCGAAGACCCCGAGTCCAGGCGCATCGGCGACCGCCTGCAGCGCGCGCTGGAAGGTGCACTCGACGCCGACGGGCCGGACGAGACCGAAGGTGCGCGCGGTGAACTCGAAGAAGTGCTGACCGGCGCCCGCGATGCGGGCCTGCGCCTGTCGGCGCACCTGAGCGAAGTCGACGTCGACGGCATCCTCGGCACGATGAAAATGCGCGTGCTGAGCACCGTGCTTGCGCCGCCGGCTCAGGCGCCGGCGATGGGCGCCTGAGGACCGGCCCTCAGGGCTTCACGATCTCCTCCTTGCTCGGGTCGCGCGGCTGCTCCTGCCCGGGCAGGGCGGCGAGCACGCTGTCCCACACTTCGTCGTTCGTGTCGGTGAAGCGCAGCCTCACCGGCAGCCACTGGTACTCGGGCGCCATCCAGATCTCGACGCGCCGCGTGGCATTCGGCCCCCGCGGCCGATCGAGCTTCAGCGCGCGCACGTCCCTGCCACCGATGCGGACCGGCTCGAATGCCTCCGCGCGGAAGACGTAGGTCTCGATGTTGCGTCGAGCCACCTGGAAGCTGATTTCGGCGCCCGGCGTGAAGCGCGAGGGGTACGCCTGGGCGAGCAGCGGCAGGTGGAACTGGAGCGACAACGGATCCTGCACGCCCTCGAGGAAACCGGCAGGCTGGCCCGCGCCGCGGCCGGTGAACTGGACGACGCGGGTCGTCCAGTCGAACTCCGCGCGCAGTTCGCGGTTGGCGATCACGACGCGCTCGACGTACTTTTCAGGCGCGATCCCGAAGGCCTGTAGTGAACCGCTGGACTTCAGGTCGAGCAGCCCTGCCGGATCGACCGTGCGCAGCCAGAGCTCATACCGGCCGCGCCCCGTGTCGACGATCCAGTCGACGAAGGTCATTGCCTGGATTCCCCGCATCCGCGTGTACGTCGTGCGATAGGCGATGCGGCCGGTCTTCGGCACTTCGTCCACGCCCGGAGGCAGGCGAGGCTGCTCCGGCGCCGGCGGCGCAGGCGGCGCAGGCGGTTCGGCCGGAGCTTGCGGAACCGGCTCCTCCGGCTGCGGCGGCGGCTCGGGTTCGACCGGAGCGGGCACCGGGGCGGGCGCAGCGGACGGCAACGATGGCGCGCTCGCCGAGCGCGGACGCGGCGGTCGCGACGGTGCTGCCGTCGGCGCCGCAGCAGGAGGCGGCGCGGGGGGAGTGAGCAGGGACACGGCAAGCGTTCTCTGCGTCGTGTCCTCCGGCTTCAGCGTGTTGAGGCCGGCGGCCACTTCGTACAGTCCGTACGCGTGCAGGCCGAAGACCGCGGCGAGCACGATCGCGATGCGCCACGCGGTCGCGGGTCGCAGCGGCTGGCCGAGGAAGGTGAGCGGCATCGAGGACGAGCGGGCGAGCGAAGCAATGCAGGCAGGAGTGCGGGAGCCCGACCGCTAAGATACAGAGATCCCGACAGGCCCTCATCACACAGGACAATGAAACTCGCCACGCTGAAGGACGGGTCGCGCGACGGACAACTCGTCGTCGTTTCCCGCGACCTGTCGCTCGCGCATCATGCGGCCGGCATCGCGCCGCGCCTGCAGGCGGTGCTCGACGACTGGAGCTTCCTGGCGCCTCAGCTCGACGACCTCTACCAGACGCTCAACGAGGGGCGCGCGCGCCACGCGTTCCCCTTCGACCCCCGGCTGGCGATGGCGCCCCTGCCCCGCGCGTACCAGTGGGCCGACGGTTCCGCCTACGTGAACCACGTCGAACTCGTCCGCAAGGCGCGCGGCGCGGAGATGCCCGAGTCGTTCTGGACGGATCCCCTGATGTACCAGGGCGCCAGCGACGAACTGCTGGGGCCACGCGACGACATCGTCTGTCCCAGCGAGGAGTTCGGCATCGACTTCGAGGCCGAAGTCGCGGTCGTCACCGACGACGTGCCGATGGGAACGAAGCGCGCGGACGCCGGCGCCCACATCCGGCTCCTGATGCTGGTGAACGACGTCAGCCTGCGCAACCTGATCCCGGCCGAGCTGGCGAAGGGTTTCGGCTTCTTCCAGAGCAAGCCCGCCACCGGGTGCTCGCCCGTGGCCGTGACTCCGGATGAACTCGGCGGTGCGTGGAAAGACGGGAAGGTCCATCTTCCGCTGGTGGTGCACTGGAACCAGGTGAAGGTCGGCGAACCGAACGCCGGGGAGGACATGACCTTCGACTTCACGCAGCTGATCGCGCACGTCGCGAAGACGCGCAACGCGCGGGCGGGCTCGATCATCGGCTCCGGGACCGTGTCCAACGTGGACCGCAGCCGCGGCTACTGCTGCATTGCGGAGAAGCGCAGCCTGGAGATGATCGAGTCGGGGTCGGCGACCACGCCCTTCATGAAGTACGGCGACACGGTGCGCATCGAGATGTTCGATGACCACGGGCGGTCGGTCTTCGGCGCGATCGAGCAAAGGGTTGCGCCGCCTGCAAAGCGCTAGCAGACTGGGGCCAACGAGGAGACGACCATGAAAAACAAGGGAGCCGCCAGTGGGCTGCCGTTCGCGAACACGATGGGCGACAGTTTCGACCTGATGAAGAAGATGTGGGGCATGGCCGGGCTGCCGGGAATGCCGAATGCAGGCAACCTCGCTTCCATGGCGATGCGCCTGCCGCAGCAGTTGCCGAGCATGGTCGCGCCGACGCTGGACGTGAACGAACTGGACAAGCGCATCGCCGACCTGCGCGCGGTCGAGGCCTGGCTGGAGCTCAACTCCAGCATGCTGCGCACGACGATCCAGACGCTCGAGGTGCAGCGTGCAACGATCGCCACGTTGAAGGGGATCAGTGGGGCGATGCTGGCGCCGCTGACCAAGGCCGGCGCGAAAGCGGAGAGCGGCGGATTGCCGCCGGGCGCGTTCGCGATGCCGCCGATGCCCGCGCCCGAGGAACCGGCGGCGCGAAGGAACAGCCGCAAGCGCCACAAGGCGAAAGCAGCGCATCCGCCGACCGTCACCGAGGCGCCGCTGAATCCCACCGCCTGGTGGAACACGCTGCAGGACCAGTTCGGGAAGATCGCTGCCACGGCCGCGGCGGGTGCGGCGGCGACTCCCGCGAAGAAACCGGCCAAGACCGCCGCGGCCAGGCGGCCCGGCAAGGCAGGCAAGTCCGCCTGATGCTCCGGCGCGACGCTGTCTCGCGCCGCCGCCGCCGAACGCTCAGACGGTGTAGTTGAGCCCGAGGCGACCGCCGTCGGCGTAGACCGTCGTTCCCGTCACGTAGGACGCGTCGTCGCTCGCGAGGAAGACGGCGATCCGCGCGATTTCCTCCGGCTCTCCGAGCCGCTTCAGCGGCGTGCGCGACAGGATCCGGTCGCGCGCCGCCTCGTTCGTCATCACGGCGGTCTTCAGCATTTCGGTCGCGATCGAGCCCGGGCCGATCGCGACGGCGCGGATGCCGAGTGGCGCGAGCGCGAGCGCCATCACCTTCGTCAGCTGGTTGACGCCGCCCTTGCTCACCGTATAGGGCACCTGGTTCGCGATCGCGAGCACCGCGTTGACGCTCGACATGTTGACGATGACCCCGCGCTCGCCGCCGGCGCGCGGCGCCTGCTGCGCCATCTGCCGCGCGGCGGCCTGCGCGCACAGGAACGCGCCCTTCAGGTTGACCCTCAGCACCCGGTCGAAGTCCTCTTCGGCCAGGTCGAGGAACTCGGCGGCGTGCACGATGCCGGCGTTGTTGACGAGGATGTCGACGCGACCGAAGTGCGTGACGGCGTAGTCGACCAGCGCCTCGCACGCGGACCGGTCGCCGACGTCGGCCTGCTTGTAGAGCGCATAGCCGCCGGCGGCCGCGATCGACTTCACGACGGCGTTGCCGCCCACTTCGTTCACATCCGCGACGACGACGCGCGCGCCGGCCTCGGCGAAAGCGCGGGCGCAGGCGGCACCGATGCCCTGCGCTGCGCCGGTCACGATGGCAACGCGATCAGCAAGCTTCATGATTGGCTCCGCGTGAGGATCCGCGGGATTGTCCGGCAAAGACGATGCGCCGTCCTCAGGCCGCCCGGTGTTCGGAGCGCCAGCCCGCCACGGCGGGCGCCACGTCGTCCAGCCTGCCGAGGACGCGCACCCCGGCCGGCGGGCGCCGCTGCAGCACGGGACTGGATCCTCCGGCCCAGAGCTCCGTCGCCACAGGGAGTTGCGCCCGCAGTTCCTTCAGGCTCTCGATCACCTGGTACGGATTGACGACCGGCGAGAACGAGAGCGCCACGATGTCGATCCGCTGGCTCTCCGCGCCGCGCACGATTTCCATCACCGGGGTGCGCACCCCAAGGGCAACGCACCGGGCGCCCTCGAGGGCGAACATCGCCTCCGCCATCAGGACCCCCAGCCCGTGGGGTTCCTGGGGAACGGTGGTCAACAGGACGCGCGGCGAGTCGCCGGGATGGGGGATCGAGGTGATGGCATTGCGGAGCACGCCCTGCACGGACTCCGTGTACAGGTGCTCCTCGAAGATCGCCAGTTCTCCCCTGGCCCACGCTTCGCCGACCAGCGCCGTCAGCGGCGCGATCACGTCCGTGACGAAGCGGGCGAGGCCGGCCTTGACGGTCAGCAGCGCCAGTTCGCGGCGCAGATCGTCCACACGATGTTCGACGATCATCTGCAGAAACAGACGGAGCGCGTCGTCGGGAGGGCCTTCCATCGACGCCGTGGCGGGTCGCCCGTTGCCTGCTTCGGCCAGGGCCTGCAATTGCTCGATGGACCGCTCGGCGATCTTGCCCGGGCGGTGGCCCTGGTCCATCAGGCGCTTGAGCAGGCGAAGCTTGTCGACCTGTTCCGGCGGGTACACCCGCTCCCCGTTGGAGTCCCGGCTCGGCTGCGGAAAGCCATAGCGGCGCTCCCACACCCTGAGCGTATCTTTCGACAGGCCGGTGTCCCGCTCCACGGCGGCAATCGGTAGGCCCGGGGCGGACGAGGGGGTTGAGGTCATCGGGGTATTCCAGTGCGCATGACCACATTTTGTCCTAGACAAACGATCGACTCAAGTACAAAATATCCTCTTCGCTCACGGAGCAGCCGAGTTCCGCCGGTCGCGCCAAGGCTCTCTCAGTGTCCACTTTCGCCAGGCCTCCCATGCCAACAAACTCCAGGCACTTGATCGGGCGCCTCTTCGCCGCCGTGCTCGTGGTCGTGGCCGTATCCATCAGCCCGCCGCTCGCCGCGCAGGAGTGTCCAGCCCTGCTGTCGCACACCTTCCCGAAACTGCAGGATGACTCGCCGCAGAACCTCTGCCAGTACAAGGGCAAGGTCGTCCTCGCGGTCAACACCGCCAGCTACTGCGGCTTCACGCCGCAGTACGAGGGGCTGGAGAAGCTGAACGAGCGGTACGCGGCCAAGGGGCTCGTGATCCTGGGGTTCCCGTCCGGCGACTTCGGCAATCAGGAAAAGTCCAGCAACAAGGAGATCGCCGAGTTCTGCTTCAACACCTACGCCGTCAAGTTCCCGATGTTCGCGAAGTCCTCGGTGCGCGGCGAGAAGGCGAACCCCTTCTTCGCGGCGCTGGCCGGGGCGACCGGGCAGCCGCCCAAGTGGAACTTCCACAAGTACCTGATCGACCGCCAGGGTCGCGTGGTCAAGTCGTTCCCGAGCCAGGTCGAACCGCTCGACGCCCGGCTGACCAGGGAGATCGAGGCCGCCCTCGGCGCCAGCTGACGGCTCCCGCCCGAAGTTGCGCGACAATGCGCCCTTGACCATGAACGCACCCGACAACATGTACCTGCCGGATGTCCAGGCGAGCGCCGACCGGCGCAACCTGGCGATTCAGCGCGTGGGCGTCAAGTCGCTCGCCCATCCGGTGATGGTGGCGACCGTGCGCGGCCCGCAACCGTCGGTCGCATCGATCGACATGTATGTCGGCCTGCCGGCCCACCAGAAGGGCACGCACATGTCGCGTTTCATCGACGTGCTGCAGACCCACCAGCAGCCGCTCGCGATGGCCTCGGCGACGGCGCTGCTCGACCGCATGCTGGCGCGGCTGGACGCAACGACCGGCATGATCGAATTCCGCCTGCCGTTCTTCGTGCTGAAGACCGCGCCGGTGTCCGGCGTCGAGAGCCTGATGGACTACCAGCTGACGCTGCTGGCCGAACGCACCGACAGCGGCACCCGCTTCCTCCAGAAGGTGGTCGTGCCGGTGACGAGCCTGTGCCCGTGCAGCAAGAAGGTCGCGGATTTCGGCGCGCACAACCAGCGCGCCCACATCTCGGTCACCGCCGAGCTGGCCTCCGAGATGCCGGTGGAGCAGCAGATCCGCATCGCGGAGGAAGCGTCGTCGTGCGAGCTGTGGGGCCTGCTGAAGCGGCCCGACGAGAAGTTCGTCACGGAGCGCGCGTACTCGAACCCGAAGTTCGTCGAGGACGTGGTGCGCGACGTCGCGCTCGCGCTCCAGGCGGACGACCGCATTGCAAGCTACATCGTCGAAGCCGAGAACTTCGAGTCGATCCACAACCATTCGGCCTACGCGCTGATCGAACACGACAAGCGCAAGGCGCGCTGACTCGAAAAGAGCAGCGCGGCGGGGAGGAGAGCCCCGCGCCAACCGCCACCGGGCGTGCCCGGAAAAAAACCAACGGCGGAAATTCGTGAGGGAGCTGGCCGGACGGCGCGGCTTGCGCTCGTCCGCGACAACTCGACCTGGCCCTGCAAATGAAGATCGCCATCATCGGTTCCGGCATCTCCGGACTCGGCGCCGCGCACGCACTGCGTGACGACGCCCGCATCACGCTCTACGAAAGCGGCCCGCGCCTCGGCGGCCACACCAACACGGTCGACGTCACGCTCGACGGCGTCACCGCGGGCGTGGACACCGGCTTCCTCGTCTACAACGAGCGCACCTACCCCAACCTGATCCGGCTGTTCGACGAGCTGGCGATCCCGGTGGCGAAGAGCGACATGTCGTTCGGCGTCAGCGTCGCGCGGGGCCGCGGCCGCCGCCTCGAATGGGCCGGCACCGACCTCAATGCGGTGTTCGCGCAGCGGCGCAACCTGCTGTCGCCGCGCTTCCTCGGCATGCTGCGCGACATCCTGCGCTTCAACCGCGAAGCGACGCGGATCGCGCAGGAGCCCGGCCGCGACGGTGGCGTTTCGCTCGGCGAATTCCTCGATCGGGGCCGCTACGGCGATGCCTTCCGGCGCTGGTACCTGCTGCCGATGGCCGCGGCGATCTGGTCGTGCCCGATGGCGACGATGCTCGCCTATCCGCTCGCGACCTTTGCCCGCTTCTGCCACAACCACGGACTGCTGCAGGTCGAGAACCGCCCCCAGTGGTTCACGGTGCGCGGCGGCGCGCGCCAGTACGTGCGCAAGATCGCGAGCCGCATACCCGATGTGCGGCTCGGCGACGAGGTGGTTTCCGTGAAGCGCGACGCCGTCACCGGACAGGTCGTCGTCAAGAGCCGGCACGGCGTCGAGCGCTACGACCACGTGGTGCTCGCGTGCCACAGCGACCAGTCGCTCGCGCTGCTGTCGGACGCCGACGCCTCCGAACGCGGGATCCTCGAAGCCGTGAAGTACCAGCGCAATCGCGCCGTCCTTCACACCGACACCGCGCTGATGCCGAAGCTGCGGAGCGTCTGGTCGTCATGGAACTACATGAGCGACGGCGGCCGGGAGCCGAACGTGTCGGTCACGTACCTGCTGAACAGGCTGCAGCCTCTGCCCTTCAGCTCGCCGCTGATGCTCACGCTGAACCCCGTGAACGAACCGGGCTCGGACAAGGTCATCGCCGAGTTCGATTACGCCCACCCCATCTTCGATGGCGCCGCGATCGCCGCGCAGCGCCGGCTCGCGGACGTGCAGGGACGACGGCAGGTGTGGTTCGCCGGCGCCTGGACCGGCTACGGCTTCCACGAAGACGGCCTGAAGTCCGGGCTGGCGGTCGCGCAGGCGATCCTGAGCCTGGCGGCGATGCACCGGCTCGCCGCCTAGGAAGAGGGCCGTGCGGCGCGTGCGATCAGCCGCGGCGTGCGGCCAGTCCGTCGAAGCAGGTGGCCGTGACCAGCTCGACGATCTCGTCGTCCGTGTAGTTGCCGGACAGCTTGAGGTAGTCCGACACCGGATCGCACGCGCGCGCAAAGAGCGTGTACAGCACGACCTCCGGCGGCACCCGCGGCGCGAGCGCCTTCCCGCGCTGCGCCTCGTCGATCCAGGCCCCGAGCCGTTCGCTGACCTCGATCAGGAGGTCGACGTAGGCGGGGTGCCGGGCCAGCGACTCGCGCAGCGCCGAGCGGGTGGACGGCAGGGACGGCATCCGGCCGTCCAGGTGCTCGCGCAGCGCCCAGCGGACGACGCCCTTGAGCTTGTCGAGCGCCGGCGCCCGCGCCGGCTGCGCTTCGATGGCGTCCCGCGTGCGCTCGAGCAGGCGCACCAGCGCGGCGGCCGCAAGCGCTTCCTTCGACTCGAAGTGCTTGTACAGGCTCGGCTTTGCGATGCCGACGCGCGCGGCCACCTCGTCGACCGTCATCAGGTCGTAGCCCTTCTCGGCGAGCAGCGAGTTCACCTCGCGCAGGATCACGTCCTCGCGCAGCTTCAGCTGCTGCTCGCGCAGGGTCGGTCGGCCGTCGGCCTGGTTCATCATGGTGGCTCCTTGGGTCCGGGAATGTACCACTCGGTTTCTTCTTGTACTAGTCAGTATATTTCTGTACCGTTGCGTTAAACGCAGTCCCACCCCATGCCCGGCACGCCCTCCGCCCCCCTCATCGGCTTCGGCCAGGTCCGCCACGCGCGCCTTCGGCCCGCGGTGAACCGCTTCAGCTACGGCGCGTACTTCCTGCGCCTGCCGCTGCGGGCGCTCGCGCGGATGCCCTTGCGGTCGCGGATGCTCGGCATGAACCGCGCGGCGCCGATGGCGGTGCTCGACCGCGATCACGGCGACGGCCGCCCGCTGCTCGAGTGGATCGACGCCCTGCTCGCCGACCACGGCATCGCCGACGCCGACGGCGAGGTGTGGCTGCACACCTTCCCGCGCGTCTTCGGCTACGTCTTCAACCCGGTCAGCTTCTGGTTTGCCCACCGGAGCGACGGGTCGCTGCGCGCCGTTGTCTGCGAGGTGAACAACACATTCGGCGAGCGCCACTGCTACCTGCTCGCGCACGACGACGGCCGTCCCCTCGCGTGGGGCGAGGAAGTCAGCGCGCGCAAGGTGTTCCACGTCTCGCCGTTCTGCGCGATCGACGGCCGCTATCGCTTCCGCTTCATGCTGACGGAAGGCGCGGCCCCGCGCTTCGTCGGCCGCATCGACCACGACGCGAACGACGGTCCGCTGCTGCAGACGTCGCTGTCCGGCGCACTGGAGCCGCTGACCGACCGCGCGCTGCTGCGCGCGCTGTTCGGCTATCCCGCGTTCACTCTCGGCGTGATCGCGCGCATCCACTGGCAGGCGCTGCGGCTGTTCGTGAAGCGCGTGCCGTTCTTCTCGAAGCCGGCGCCGCCGGCCCATCCCGTGACACGCTAGACCGATGAACGAACTCGTCCTTCCCTACGATGGCGGCGTCGATGCCTCGCGATTCCCGTCGCACGGGCGCCTCGCGCTGCGCCTGCTCGAGAAACTGTCGCACGGCCGGCTCGACGTGCAGTTTCCCGACGGCCAGCGCGCGAGCTTCGGCAGCCGCGAAGCGCACCCGGCCGACCTGGTCCTGAGGAACTGGAACGTGGTCGGCGCCTCGCTCGCCAGCGGCGACATCGGCTTCGCTGAGTCGTACATCGCCGGCGACTGGTCGACGAGCGACCTCGCGCGGCTGCTCACGTTCTTCCTTCGCAACCGCGAGGCGGCCGACCGGCTGATCTACGGCACGTTCCTCGGCCGCCTCGTGCACCGCATCCGGCACCTGAAGAACCGCAACACCCGCGCGCAGGCGCGGCGCAACATCCACGCGCACTACGACCTCGGCAACGCCTTCTACACGCTCTGGCTGGACCCGACGATGTCGTACTCCAGCGCGCTGCTTCCAACGCACGGCACGCCCCACGCGCCGCTGACCGAGAGCGAGCTGGTCGACGGCCAGGTCGCGAAGTACCGGCGCGTGCTCGACGAACTGCAGTTGCGCGAGCGCGGCCGCATCCTCGAGATCGGCTGCGGCTGGGGCGGGTTCGCCGAGATTGCGCTCGCTTCGCGGCACGCGGTCGACGGGCTCACCCTGTCCACGGAGCAGCTCGACTACGCGCGCGCGCGCCTGGCGCGGGCCGGCGGCGGATGGAACCTGCGCCTGCAGGACTACCGCGAGGAGCACGGCCAGTACGACGCCATCGCGTCGATCGAGATGTTCGAGGCGGTCGGCGAGGCGTACTGGCCCTCGTACTTCGCGACACTGAAGCGCTGCCTCAAGCCCGGGGGCCGCGCCTGCGTGCAGACCATCGTCATCGACGACGCCCTGTTCGACCGCTACCGCGCCGGCACGGACTTCATCCAGCAGTACATCTTCCCGGGCGGAATGCTCCCGTCCCCGGCCGCCTTCAGGCGCGAAGCACGGCGTTCCGGGCTCGCCGTGGTCAACGAGCACGCCTTCGGCCACGACTACGCGCGCACGCTCGCCACCTGGCGCGAGCGCTTCCACGCGCAGGCGGGCGCGGTGCGCGCGCTCGGATTCGACGATCGCTTCGTCCGCATCTGGGACTTCTATCTCGCCTACTGCGAAGCGGCGTTCGCGCGGCGCTCCACCGATGTCGTCCAGTTCACGCTCGTTCACGCGTAGAGCGCTGGTCGCGCTGGCGCTGCTGGTCGGCGGGCCCGCGCTCGCCGACGTGCCTCCCCACGTCGGCCGGGCACTCGGCGAAGCACGCCCGGCAGGCAGCGGGCGGCTGACCTGGTTCGGCCTGCACGTGTACGACGCGCGCCTCTTCGTCCCGGCGGCCGGATTCGACGCACGCCGCTATGCGGAGCAGCCGTTCGCGCTCGAGCTGACCTACGCCCGCAAGCTGCAGGGCCGCGCGATCGCCGAGCGCAGCGAAGCCGAGATCGCGAAGCTCGGCATCGGCACCGAGGCGCAGCGCGCGCGCTGGAGGCAGGCGATGGTCGCGCTCTTCCCGGACGTGCAGGCGGGCCAGCGTCTCGCCGGCGTGCACGTGCCCGGGCAGGCCACGGAGTTCTACTTCGACGGCCGCCCGATCGGCCGCATCGACGATCCCGCCTTCGGCGCGGCGTTCTTCGGCATCTGGCTGGACGCCCGCACCACCGCCCCGGACCTGCGCGCCAGCCTCCTGAAACAGGCGCCCTGACGTGACCGCCCTCGTCGCGGCCGGCGCGCGTGATCCGGACCAGGCCCTGCCGGCCCGCGACCTGTTCGCCTACAGCCTGTTCGCGCTGCCGCTGACGATGATGGCGCTGCCGGTCTACGTGCTGGTGCCTCCGTTCTATGCGACGACGACGGGCTCGCGCTGTCCACGATCGGCGCCGTGCTGCTTGCCACGCGCGTGCTCGACGCCTTCGTCGACCCGCTGCTCGGCGCCTGGGTCGACCGCTCGCGCGGCCTCTATCTGCGGCCGCTGCTGATCGCCGCCCCGGTGCTGGCGGCGGGCTACGTGCTGCTCTTCTCGCCTCTCGAGGACATGCCGCCCGGCGGCGCGGCGGCCTGGCTGACCCTCACGCTGATCGCCGCCACGCTCGGCTACTCGCTTGCCTCGATCGCGTACCAGGCGTGGGGCGCGCGCCTCGCGGATGACGACAGCGGGCGCGCCCGCGTGACCGCGTGGCGCGAAGGCTTCGGGCTCGTCGGCGTCATCCTCGCCTCGCTGCTGTCGACGTGGGGATCGCACGCGCTGATCGCGCTCTTCCTCGGCACGCTGGCGGTCGCGCTGGTGGCGCTGGTGAAGCGCGCGCCGCGCCTGCCGGTCGCCGAGGAGTCCACGCGAGTCTCGCCGTGGCGCGCCATCGTCGCGCCGCTGTCGGAGCGCGGATTCCGCTGGCTGCTCGCGATCTTCGTGGCCAACGGGATCGCGGCCGCCGTGCCCGCGTCGCTCGTGCTGTTCTTCGTCGCCGATCGGCTGCAGATGGAGCAGCAGTCCGGCGTGCTGCTCGCGCTGTACTTCGTCGCGGCGGCCTGCAGCATGCCGATGTGGGCGCGGCTCGCGCACCGCTGGGGCCTGCACGCGACCTGGCTCGCCGGCATGGCGCTCGCGATCGGCACGTTCGCCTGGGCATTCGTCGTCGGCCCGGGCGACTTGGTCGCCTTCGCACTCGTCTGCACGCTGTCCGGCATCGGCCTCGGGGCCGATCTCGCGCTGCCGCCGGCGCTGCTCGCGCGCGTGATCGGCAGGAGCGGGCACAGCGGAGCGCACGAGGGCGCGTACTTCGGCCTCTGGAACTTCGCGAACAAGATGAACCTCGCGCTGGCCGCCGGGCTGGCGCTGCCGGTGCTCGAGGCGCTCGGCTACGCCCCCGGGGCGCGCGATGCGACCGCGCTCGACGCGCTCGCCTTCGCCTACGCCGTCCTGCCCTGCCTTCTCAAACTCGCCGCCGCCGCGCTGCTGCTCGTCGCGTGGCGCGGACAACGCTGCTAGGACTCCCATGTTCGCCCGAGTCTTCGCCCTGACCGCCGTCGCCCTGGTTGCCGTCGTGCTGTTCTCCAGTTGCACGTCCGTCGACCCGCAGGTCTATCGCAAGGAGCAGCCTCCGCTCGACCTCGCGCGCTACTTCAATGGCGCCCTGGAAGGCCACGGCATGGTCCTCGACCGCGGCGGCCAGGTGCAGCGGCGCTTCGTCGTGCAGATCAAGGCGACCTGGAGCGGCGATGTCGGCACCCTCGACGAGGACTTCACCTGGTCGGACGGCAAGAAGGAACGGCGTGTGTGGACGCTGCGCCGCGCGGCGCCGGACGGCTCGCGCTGGATCGGCACCGCCCCCGACGTCATCGGCGAAGCGCAGGGCGTCGTCGCCGGCAACGCCTTGAACTGGACCTACACGCTCGACCTCGCCACCGACAGCGGCCGCTACAACATCGCGTTCGACGACTGGATGTTCCTGATCGACGAGCGCGTGATGCTCAATCGCGCGGTGATGTCGTTCTACGGCGTGCGCGTCGGCGAGGTGCTGATCTCGTTCCGGAAACTGCCGTGAGCCTGAATCCGAGGATCCCCGGCTGGCGCGGGCAGCGCGTCTGGGTGATCGGGGCGTCGACCGGCATCGGCGCCGCCGTCGCGCGCGACCTCATCAACGCCGGCGCGCGCGTCGCCCTGTCGGCCCGCTCGCGCGGCCGGCTCGACGCGATCGCCAAGGGCACCGACGCGATCGTGGTGCCCCTCGACGTCACCGACCGGGCCGCCGTGCTCGCGGCGGCGACGAAGGTGCGCGACGCGCTCGGAGCGCTCGACCTGGTCATCGTCCTGGCCGGCACCCACAGCCCGATGCGCGCCGACCAGTTCGACCGCGCCAAGGCCGACCAGCTGCTGGCGGTAAACCTGGTCGGGCCGCTGAACTGCCTGGAGGCGGTGCTGCCGACGCTGCTCGCGCAGCGCCGCGGCGGCATCGCGCTGGTCGCGTCGGTGGCCGGCTACCGCGGCCTGCCGCAGGCGCTGATCTACGGGCCGAGCAAGGCCGCGCTGATCCACCTGGCCGAGGGCCTGTACCTCGACCTGCACCGGCACGGCATCGGCGTCTACCTGGTCAACCCCGGCTTCGTCGACACGCCGCTGACCCAGCGCAACGACTTCGCCATGCCCGCCCTGATGAACGCCGACAAGGCCGCGCGCCGAACGCTCGACGGCATCGCCGCGGGCCGCTTCGAGATCCACTATCCGCGCCGCTTCACGCTCTGGCTGAAGCTGCTGCGCATCCTGCCGTACCCCGCCTATTTCTGGGCGGTCCGGCGCTTCACGGGAGCGTGACTGCGATGGACGACCCGCGCGTCGCACGGCTGAAGGAGTTCTTCGAGTCGCTGACGCCCGCCGCGCTGGAGCGCCTGGACCAGTACTACGCGCCCGATGCCCGCTTCAAGGACCCGTTCAACGAAGTCACCGGCGTGCCGGCCATCCGGGCGATCTTCGCCGGGATGTACCGGCAGGTCGACCGGCCGCGCTTCGTGGTCACCCGAAGCTTCGGCCAGGGCGACGACGCCTTCCTCGCCTGGGACTTCGTTTTCTGCTTCAAAGGCGACGCAAACCGGGAGCAGACCATCCGGGGAGCGACTCATATACAGTTCTCGGTTGACGGTCGCGTCGCCCTGCACCGGGACTACTGGGACGCGGCCGAAGAGCTCTACGAAAAGCTGCCGGTAGTTGGCTCCCTGATGCGCTGGCTGAAGCGTCGCGCCCGGCACTAACGAAGGAAACCGTCATGGCCTCGCTTCTCTACCCGGACCTGTTCCGGTCGCTCGAATCCGTCCGCTGGAACATGGAGAAGGACGTTCCGTGGGACAAGTTCGACGCCAGCCTGCTCAGCGACGACCAGGCGCGCACGATCAAGATGAACGCCATCACCGAGTGGTCCGCGCTGCCGGCCACGGAGATGTTCCTCCGCGACAACCGCGGCGACTCGGACTTCTCTGCGTTCATGTCCGTGTGGTTCTTCGAGGAGCAGAAGCACGCGCTGGTGCTGATGGAGTACCTGCGGCGCTTCCGGCCCGAGCTCGTGCCGACCGAGGAAGAACTGCATGCCGTCCGCTTCGAGTTCGACCCGGCGCCGCGGCTCGAGACCCTGATGCTGCACTTCTGCGGCGAGATCCGGCTGAACCACTGGTACCGCCGGGCCGCCGAGTGGCACACGGAACCGGTGATCAAGGCGGTCTACCGGCTCCTGTCGCAGGACGAGGCGCGCCACGGCGGCGCCTACCTGCGCTACATGAAGAAGTACCTCGGCGAGGTGGGCGACCAGGCCCGGGCGGCGTTCGCCAAGATCGGCGTCCTGATGGCCTCGGCCCGCCGCACGGACAAGGCGCTGCACCCGACCAATCTCCACGTCAACCAGTCGCTTTTCCCGAATGACACCGTACAATCGCGCCTCCCCGATCCGGGCTGGCTCGAGCGCTGGCTCGACGAACAAATACGGTTCGACAAAGAATGGGAGACCAAGGTCGTCGAGAGGATCCTGCACAACCTGTCGCTGCTGTTCGAGCGCACGTTCAATTCAGTCCAGGATCTGAATCGGTATCGCAAGGAGATTGCCGCGCGCCTGCAGTCCGGTGGCGCAGCGCCGCAGTCGGCCTGAACTCGCCCGCCGCTCCGTCGCGCGGAGTCGCCCGGTGATTCCGCGCCACGTCCCGCTGGTCGAAACCACCCGCGGCGGCACCACGGAGTGCGTGCACTACGGGTCGATCGCCGTCACCGATCCGTCCGGCCGGCTGATCACGGCCGTCGGGGATCCCGACTCGCTCAATTTCACCCGCTCGGCCCTGAAGCCGCTGCAGGCGCTGCCGTTCGTCGAGGACGGCGGCATGGAGCGCTACGGTTTCACGTCGCACGAGCTGGCGCTGATGTGCGCGAGCCACAGCGGTGAATCGATGCACGTCGCCATCGTCCAGCGCATCCTGGCGAAAGCCGGCGCCGACGTGTCGCAGCTGCAGTGCGGCTGCCACGCGCCGAGCTTCTTCACCGCCACCGAGACGACGCCACCGGCCGGCGCGCAGTGGTCGCCGCTGCACCACAACTGCTCGGGCAAGCACGCGGGCTTCCTCGCGTACTGCCGCCTGCACGGGCACCCGTTCGAGACTTACCTCGATCCCGGCCACCCCCTGCAGCAGCGCATCCGGACCACGGTTGCGCGCTTCACCAACGGCGACACCCTCGCGTGGGGCATCGACGGCTGCAGCGCGCCGAACTGCGCGATGCCGCTGAAGCGGCTGGCTCAGACCTACGCCCGGATGGCGACGGGCGACACGCCCGAGCTGCGAGCGCTCTTCTTCGCGATGTCCCGTCACCCGGATCTCGTGTCGGGCACGCGCCGGATGGACCTCGCCATCATGCAGACCGGCGCGGGCGACTGGGTCAGCAAGGCGGGCGCCGATGGCATGCAGGCGATCGGCGTGCAATCCGAGGGCATGGGAATCGCGATCCGCATCGCCGACGGCAACCCGCGCGCGCTGCACGCCGCGACCGTGGCCGCGCTGGAGCAGCTCGGCCTGCTCGACGATCCGAGCGGAACTCCACTCGCCACCTACGACTGCCCGCCGATCCGCAACTATCGGGGCATCGAAACCGGCGGAGTGGTGCCGGTGTTCAAGCTGCGCAGCGCCTGACGCGCGGAGTCAGCCGAGCACCACCTCGCCGCGCGGCGAGCGAATCACGGCAGCGAGGCTCTTCGGTCCCGACTTCAGGTCGACCGGCCCCGCGATCTTCAGTTCGCGGAACAGCGCGACGATGCCGCTGGTGCCGAGCACCGCGGCCGGATGCGACAACTGCAGCGACACCAGTTCGCACCCGCTGCCGGGGAGCACATCGCACGGGTGATGGACGACACCGTCGTCGCCCGCCTCCCACTGGATCGCCGTCGGCAGGACGCCGCCCCACGCGAGCGATCCGCTCTCGGGCACGGAGATCTTCCAGCGGAACGCGTTGCGCGTCATCGGCATGATTTCACCGAGGTCGGGCACGCGGGCGCAGGCGCCAGCAAGCGAGGGCGTGCGAACCACCCAGGTGATCAGCGCGGGGGCGACCGCAAGGCGAGCCCGCATCTCGGGCTCGTCGAGCGAAAACCAGCGCGGACGGGTCGGCGCCTGCCCGGCCGGGTCGATCGCGATCACCTCCAGGTAGCAGCGCGGGCCGAGACGCAGCAGCGCGTTGTGCGTGCCCATGGCGACGTGCTGACCACCGGGGATGGGCTTCGCTCCCAGATGCTGCTCGACCCACGCCACACCGGCGTCAAGCGATGCCGCGGCAATGACGATGTGGTCGAGTTCGCTGCGTTCCATCACGCCGGTTTCTGAGCGCAGGGCGCGCCTGTCCGGCGCGCCGCTTCGGTTCGACCGTGCCGGTTCACCGCCCGAGGATGCCCCGCAGGATGTTGACCGGATCGGGCAGCTTCTCCTCCTGCTTCTTCTCGGCGGCGGTGGGCGGGGCCGGGTCCTGCGCCTGAGGCTGCGATCGACCGCCGGAGCGGCGCTGCATCTCGCTCGTGTCCATCCCTAGCATCGCGTTCGCGACGCTCTTCACGCGCACCTTCACCGCCCACTCCGGCTCCCACGCAATCTTGGGATCCGTGGGCCGCGGCGGGTGGGCGAGATTGAGTTCGTTTCCATAGGCGATCATCCGCAGCATCGCCCCGCCGCCTTCGCCGAAGATGCCTTTCGGCACGGCGCAGCGGGTGACCGTCGGCGCGAGCAGCACCTTTTCCTGCAGCCAGCGATCGACCGCCGGGTTGGTCTGGTAGTCCACCAGGCCCGAACCGGTCTCCGGCACCTCGCTGGACGTCCAGAACACCATCTCCGGGTCCGAGCCACCGCCCATCCCGCCCTTCGCCCCCATCGCGGCGATGAAGTACGCGCGCGCGGTGGGCAACGCCGCCCATTCGAGCTGGGTGGACCCGCCGGCGTCGGTCTGCTTCAGCGCGACCTCCGGCATGATGTCCTGCGCCGCGGGAATGCCGAACCTGAAGCCTTCCGGCACGCCCTGCCCGGTGAACGCGTGCTCGCCGACGAGCGAGGCGTTCGGCGGAACCATGCGCGAGTCCGGTTCGTTCGGCCACAGCGGCCGCCCCGCGGCGCTGTGCGCGCCGCGCTGCGTGGCACGGCGGGACACGAAGAACTTGCCGTACTCCTCCGGCTTCGCGGTCGCCATGTCGAGCACGCGCGGCTGGCCCGCGCGCACCGTTTCGCCGCAGCCCCAGTACAGGTACATCTTGCCCTTGGGTCGCTCGTACTCGTGCGGCACGACCGCTCGTCGGTGGGCGCCGGCGCCGGCTTGTCGATCTTCGGCGAGACCAGTTTCAGCGTCGGTGCGAGTTGCGTGCCCGCCGGCACGGCCTGCAGCGCCTCGGCCAGCGACGGGTTGCGGCTGGTGTAGAGCGTGACGTCGACCCAGCGCCCGGCCGAGCTCGTCTGCGTGTTGCCGAACGTGTTCTTCGCGCCCTGCCCGCCGCCGAACATCCCTCCCATCATCGACATCGGGCTGGCCCCCGGGCCACCCCCCATGCCCGGCATGCCGAACCCCGAGAACGTCGCGACGTCGATCCACGCCTGCGACACCGGCGGCTTCACGACCTGGGTCGGGCCCTTGCCCGCCTGCGCACCTGCCACGCCAGCCGCGAGCGCCATGCCTATTCCGAGCAACGAGCGGTTCCGGTTCTTCATGCTGCCCTCCGACGACACGATTTCGCTTTTTAGACCAACTTGGCCAGTCTCGACAGGCCCGCAGCCGCCTTCCGTCACGCAAATGCGGTGAAGGGCACCCCTTTGACCGCGGTCAGGGAAACGACCGTCGCACTCCCTAGCCTGAATCTACCAGCGTCGAAGAACCCAGGAGACCCTCCCATGAGATCGCAGAGCCTGAAAATCAGGGACATTGCAGTACACGAGCCGGTGACGGCGCGCGTCAACGAGTCGATCGGCACGTGCGCCCGCCGGATGCACGACGAACACGTCGGCTGCCTGGTGGTGGTGGAACAGAACGACGGCTCCGAGTTTCCGGTCGGCATGCTGACCGACCGCGACATCGCCATCGAGGTCGTCGCGTTCGGCCTCGACCCGGCGACGATGACCGCGGGCGACGTGATGAGCGAGAAGCCGGCCGTCGTCGAGGAGGAAGATGACCTGCTCGACGCGCTGGCGCACATGCGCGAGCGCGGCGTGCGCCGGCTGCCTGTCGTGCGGCCCGATGGCGCGCTGACCGGGATGCTCGCGCTCGACAACCTGCTCGAGGCGCTTGGCGAGGAAATCGACGGCCTCGTCGGCGTGATGCGGGCGCAGCGCACCAGGGAACTGCGGTTGCGGTCCTGACGCGCACCCTTCGATCCGGACCGATGGCAGCCAGCAACGCACGCATCGCCGCCGTCTTCGAGGAGATCGCCGACCTGCTCGAGGTGCAGGGCGAGAACCCGTTCCGGATCCGCGCCTATCGCAACGCGGCGCGCACGGTGAACCAGCAGGGCCCGGCGTTCGCGGAACGCGCTGCGCGCGGCGAGGAACTCGGCAAGCTCGCCGGCGTCGGCGCCGACCTCGACGCCAAGATCCACGAGATCGCGCGCACGGGCAACTGCGAACTGCTGCAGCAATTGCGGCGCGCCGTGCCGCGCGGCACGGCCTCGCTGCTGCGGATTCCCGGCCTGGGACCGAAGCGCGTGCGCGCGCTGTCGGAACAACTCGACATCCACACGCCCGTGCAGTTGCGGGAAGCCGCGCAGAGCGGCCGCATGCAGGCGCTGCGCGGCTTCGGCCCGAAGACGACGGCCCACGTCCTGCGCGCGCTGGCGACCGATCGCGGCAAGAAGGAGCGCGTGCCGCTCGCGATCGCGCAGCGCGACGCCCGGGCGGTGCTCGATCACATGCGACGCGCGCCGGGCGTCGCCGAAGTCGTCGAGGCCGGCAGCATCCGCCGGCAGCGCCCGACCGTCGGCGACATCGACCTGCTCGCGGTCGGGACCGATGGCGAAGGGATCGCGCGCCACTTCGCCGGCTTCCGGCGCTTCCGCGAGGTCCTCGCCCAGGGCGCGACAAGGGCGAGCGCCGTGCTCGACAGCGGAATGCAGGTCGACCTGCGCGTGGTCCCCGCCGAGAGCTTCGGCGCCGCGCTGCTCTACTTCACCGGTCCGAAGTCATTCAACATCGAATTGCGCAAGCGCGCGATCGACCAGGGGCTGAAGCTCAACGAGTACGGCCTCTACAAAGGCACGCGGCAAGTCGCCGGCAGGACCGAGGAGTCGGTCCTCGACGCCCTCGGCGTCGGCTGGGTCGCGCCGGAAGCGCGCGACGCGGCGGTGGACACGCTCGTCCTCGCCTGACCCGGCGCGCTTCGGCCACGTCGTGCTGCCGCTCCGGAAGCCGCCGGTCGGTAGAATTCGCGCCTTTGCCCGCCGCCGTTTCCCGGCAATCCCCGCGCATGCTCGCCCAACAGAAACTCCAGGTCATCGCCCTGCTCCGCCAGGCGCTCGCGGGGCTCGGCGTCGCCGATGCGAACGTCGTGCTGGAGCGGCCCAAGGTCGCGGCCCACGGCGACATCGCGACCAACGTGGCGCTGCAGATCGCGAAGGGCCTGAAGCGCAACCCGCGCGACGTCGCCACGGCGATCGTCGACGCGCTGAAGGTCAACCCGGCGGCGTCCGGCCTGATCGAATCGGCCGAGGTCGCGGGACCGGGCTTCATCAACCTGCGCATCGCCCCGGCGGCCAAGCTCGAGGTCGTGCGGCAGGCGCTGCGCGAGCGCGACTGCTTCGGAACGTCGTCGGAACACGCCGGGCATCGCGTGATGGTGGAGTTCGTGTCGGCCAATCCGACCGGTCCGCTGCACCTGGGCCACGCGCGCCAGGCGGCGCTCGGCGACGCGCTCGCCAACCTGCTCGGGGCGCAGGGCTGGCAGGTGTCGCGCGAGTTCTACTACAACGACGCCGGCGTGCAGATCGCCAACCTCGCGCTGTCGGTCCAGGCGCGCGCGCGCGAACTGCTCGGCGAAGCGATCGAGTTTCCCGAGGCCGGCTATCGAGGCGAATACATCGTCGAGATCGCGCGCGAGTTCCTCGCCAGGGCCACGGTGCCCACGCGCGACGGCGAACCGGTGACGGCGAGCGGCGATCCCGAGGACATCGACGCGGTGCGGCGCTTCGCTATCGCCTGCCTGCGCAATGAACAGGACCGCGATCTCGCCGCGCTCGGCGTCGCCTTCGACAACTACTACCTCGAGTCGTCGCTGTACCTCGACGGCAAGGTCGAGGCCGCGGTCGACGCGATGGTGAAGTCGGGCATGACGTTCGAGGCCGATGGCGCGCTGTGGCTCAAGACGACGGAGATCGGCGACGTCGGCGGCATGGGCGGCCCGGCGATCGACGACAAGGACCGCGTGATGCGGAAGTCGGACGGCAGCTACACCTACTTCGTGCCCGACGTCGCGTATCACATCACCAAGTTCCAGCGCGGCTTCGAGAAGGTCATCAACATCCAGGGCACCGACCACTACGGCACGGTGGCGCGCGTGCGCGCGGGCCTGCAGGCCGCGGGCAGGGCGCTCGGCGTCGCGGTGCCCAAGGGCTACCCGGATTACATGCTGCACAAGATGCTGCGGGTCACGAAGGGCGGCGAGGAAGTGAAGATGAGCAAGCGCGCCGGCACCTACGTGACGCTGCACGACCTGCTCGAGTGGGTCGGGCGCGACGCCACGCGCTTCTTCCTGGTCTTGCGCAAGGCGGACACGGAGTTCGTGTTCGACGTCGACCTCGCGCTCTCCCAGAGCGAGGACAACCCGGTCTACTACGTGCAGTACGCGCATGCGCGGATCTGCTCGGTGTTCGCGCAGGCGGTCGACAAGGGCCATGCCGTGCCGGACGAAGCGGCCGCGCTGAAGTCCGACCTCGCCCCGCTGACGAGCGCGCGCGAACAGGGCCTGATGAACCGGCTCGCCGAATACCCCGAGGTGCTGGCCGCGGCGGCGACCGAACTCGCGCCGCACCAGCTCGCCTTCTACCTGAAGGATCTCGCGGCCGACTTCCACGGCTACTACAACGCGGAGCGCGTGCTCGTCGACGAGGCCGCCGCACGCGAGGCGAGGCTGGCGCTGCTGCTCGCGACGCGCCAGGTGCTGCGCAACGGGCTCGCGCTGCTGGGCGTGTCCGCGCCGGAGAAGATGTAGTGGTCCGGCCGTGCGCGAACGGTCATCCGGCCGCATGGAGGCTCGCGTGAACGAGTCACGCGACCGGCGTCGCGGAACCTGTCCCAAGTAAACTGGCGCGGATGACGTCTTCCTCGAACTCGCAGCGCGGCGGCACCTTGCTCGGCCTCATCCTCGGGCTGGTGCTCGGGCTCGGCATCGCCGTCGCGGTCGCGCTCTACATCACGAAGGCGCCGGTTCCGTTCGTATCCAAGGTGAAGCCGGCCAGCGAGTCGGTCGATCCGGCCGCCGCCGGCGACCCGAACAAGCCGCTGTATGCGCCGGCCCCCAACGCCAAGGGCGCGGCCCCGGCCGCGTCGGCGCCGAAGGTCGATGCGGCGACGGACCCGAAAGCCGCGCCCCCGCCCGCCGAGAAGGGCGCCGCCCCGGCGGTCGCCGACGATGGTTCGCGCTTCCTGCTGCAGGCCGGAGCGTTCCGCTCGCACGACGAAGCAGAGGCCATGCGCGCCCGCCTCGCGCTGCTCGGCTTCGACTCCAAGATCTTCCCGCTCGAGCAGGGCGGCGCCACGCTGTACCGCGTGCGCCTGGGACCCTACGGCAACATCGAGGACGTCAACCGGATCCGCAAGACGATGGCGGAAAACAGCATCGACGTTCAGTTGATCCGGCTTAAGTAAGCGCGCCGCCGGGCCGCCGCCCCCGGGTGAACCCCAGCCCCCCGGGCGAACCCCGGTCATCCGCGCCTGTCAGAATTGCGTTGTAACGAAGACCCCCTCCGGAGAGAACACGCATGTCGAGCCTGTCGCCACGCCGCCGCCACCTTCTGATCGCCGCCGCCCTCGCCCCCTGCCTGGCGCATGCGCAGGGCACGCACGCCCCAGGAGGTGAAGGACTTCACGCTCGTCAAGCCGCCGCAGCCCACCGAAAGCGGCAACAAGATCGAGGTGCTGGAGTTCTTCCAGTACACCTGCCCGCACTGCGCGTCGTACGACCCGATCCTCGCCGCGTGGCGCAAGACGCTTCCGGCCGACGTCGAGTACCGCCGCAACCCGATCGCCTGGAACGACCAGACGCTGCCGCACGTGAAGATCTACTTCACGCTCGAAGCGCTGAAGAAGACCGAGGAGCTGCACGCCAAGGTGTTCAAGGCGGTCCAGGTCGACCGCCGGCCGCTGCTGAAGACGGACGAAATCGCGGACTTCATGGCCGCCAACGGCATCGACCGCAAGCAGTGGCTCGACACCTTCAACTCGTTCGCCGTCGGGACCCGCGCGTCGCGCGCCGGCCAGGTGTGGAAGGCCTACAAGGTCGACGGCACGCCGGCGATGGCGATCGACGGCAGGTTCATGACGGCGCCGCACATGGTCGGCTCGCGCGAGGGCAGCCTGCCCGTGATGGACTACCTGATCCAGCGCGCGCGCGCCGAGCGCGGCGGCAAGAAGTAGAACGGACCCGACTCCGCGCGACGGCCCGCCGCTGGCGGGCCGTTTTCATTCGGGGTTTCGCACTAGTGTGCGAGCCCGTTTCGGAAGCGGCGGCCGCTATGCTTCGATCCGTCGCACGCGAGCGGTTCACCGTCCTCATGCTCGTCCTCGTCGCCACGCTCGCCCCCCAACCCATTGAGATGCCCGCATGAACGCTTTCCCGTCCGATAGACGACGCAGCAAGCTCCCGATCCTCATCGTTCTCCTCGTGATCGTCATCGCCGCCATCGCCGGCGGTTCGTACCTCCTGGCGCCTCGCTTCGAGTCCGAGCCGCCGCAGATCACCGTCTCGCCGAACGTCGACACGCTGGGCCTGGCGCCGCTCGAGATCCAGGTCACCGACAAGGGCGCCGGCCTGAAGTCCGTCACGGCGACGCTGTCGCAGGGCGGAACCGAGCACAAGCTCGCCGCCGAGCAGTTCGACAAGGCCGTGAGCGAGAAGAAGATCACGGTGGCCCTGGCGAAGGTGCCCGGCGTGAAGGAAGGTCCCGCGGTGCTTCGCGTCGCCGCGCGCGATGCCTCGCTCGCGCGCTTCTTCGCCGGCAACGACGCCGCGCTGGAGAAGAACGTCACGATCGACATCACGCCGCCCACGCTGGAACTCATCGCCGACGACCGCTACGTGAATTTCGGTGGCGTCGGTGTGATCGTCTACAAGGCGTCGGCGGACACGGCAACCAGCGGCGTGAAGATCGGCGACTACTTCTTCCGCGGCTTCCCCGGCCAGGTGAAGGACCATCCGGACCACTTCCTGGCCCTCTTCGCGCATCCGTACAACGTCTCGCCCGAGGCGAGGCCCACGCTGGTCGCCACCGACAAGGCCGGAAACACGCGCGAGATGCGGCTCGCCTACGAGTTGAAGAACGTCAAGTACAAGAAGAGCACCATCGCCCTGTCGGACAGCTTCCTGCAGAACAAGATCACGCCGCTGCTCGCCGACGCGTCCGCCCGGCAAGGCGCGCCGAAGGACGTCTTCGTCGCCGTGAACAAGCAGTTGCGGAAGCAGAACGAGGCCGACATCACCGCGGTCACGAAGAAGACCACTCCCACGATCCTGTGGAAGGACGCGTTCGCCCAGCTCAGCAACTCGAAGGTCGAGGCGAACTTCGCGGACGAGCGGACGTACACGTACAAGGGCGAAGCCATCGATGTCGCGTACCACCTCGGCTACGACCTCTCGGTGACGAAGAACTACCCGGCCGAAGCGGCGAACAGCGGCACGGTGGCCTTCACCGGCGACCTGGGCATCTACGGCAACACGGTGATCCTCGACCACGGGCTCGGCCTCTACACGCTCTACAGCCACCTGAACTCGATCGACGTGAAGCTGGGCGACACCGTCGCCAAGCGCCAGGTCCTCGGCAGGACGGGCGAGACCGGGCTGGCCGCCGGCGATCACCTGCACTTCGGGGTCTACCTCGACGGCGTCGCGGTGCTGCCGGTGGAGTGGTGGGACCAGAAGTGGATCGACGACAACATCACGCCCAAGCTGGCGGGCCGGAGCGGGCAGGAGATCGCGGAAGCGCAGCAGCCCGTGAAGGCGACGCGCAAGGGTGCAACGAAGAAGCGGCGATAGCGCCGCGACGTACACTTCCCGCATGCCGATGAACGTCTTCATCACCGGTGCGTCGAGCGGCATCGGCGAGGAACTCGCCAGGGAATTCGCCTCGCGCGGCGCCACGCTCGGCCTCGTCGCGCGCCGCCGCGAAGCGCTCGAATCGCTGGCCGCGAGCCTGCCCGGAACCCACCACGTGTACGCCGTCGACGTGACCGACAAGGACGCGCTGATCGCGGCCGGCCGCGCGTTCGAGCAGGCGGCGGGCGGAGTCGACATCGTGATCGCCAACGCCGGCATTTCCGTCGGCGTGAAGACCGAGCACTACGAGGATCTCGCGCAGTTCGAGAAGGTGCTGACGACCAACGTGCTCGCCATGGCGTACACCTTCCATCCGTTCATCGCGCGGATGAAGTCGGTGCGCCGCGGGACGCTGGTCGGCATCGCGAGCGTCGCGGGAATCCGCGGATTGCCGGGCTCCGATGCCTACTGCGCATCGAAGTCCGCGGCGATCACCTACCTCGAAAGCCTGCGCGTCGAGATGGCGAAGCATCACGTCAACGTCGTCACGATCTCGCCCGGGTTCATACGCACGCCGCTGACCGCGAAGAACCCGTACCGCATGCCGTTCCTGATGGACGTCGCGGACTTCGCCCCGCGCGCCGCCGATGCGATCGTGGCCGGCGCGCGCTACCGGACGATTCCCTGGCAGATGGGCGTCGTCACGGCGCTGATGCGCCTCGTGCCGCGCTGGCTGTTCGACCGGCTGGTGGCCAACCGTCGCCAGAAGCCCCGCGCGACCGCCTGACCGACTTCGATCGATGGCCATCGCCCTCGGATGCATCGCCGATGACTTCACCGGCGCCACCGACCTGGCCAACACGCTGACGAAGGGCGGCCTGCGCACGGTGCAGGTCAACGGCGTTCCGCGCGCCGACCTGCCCCTGCCGGAGGCCGACGCGGTCGTGGTCGCGCTGAAGTCGCGCACGGCACCGGTGGGCGAGGCCGTCGACCAGTCGTTGCGCGCGCTCGCCTGGCTGAAGGCCTGCGGCGCCGACCGGTTCCTGTTCAAGATCTGCTCGACGTTCGACTCGACCGACGCCGGCAACATCGGCCCGGTCGCCGACGCCTTGCTCGACGCGCTGGGCGGCGATCTCGCGCTCGTGTGCCCGGCCTTCCCCGCCAACGGCCGCACGGTGTACCAGGGGCACCTCTTCGTGGGCGCGCAGCTCCTGTCGGACTCGCCGATGCGCGATCACCCGCTCACCCCCATGCGCGATGCCAGCCTCGTGCGCGTGCTCGGCCGGCAGACACGCCACAAGGTGGGCCTGCTGCCGCACGCGTTCGTGCGCTTCGGCGCCGAGGCCGTGCACACCGCCATCGAGCGGCTGCGGTCCGACGGCATCCGCTACGCGATCGCCGACGCGACCGACGACGAGGACCTGCACGTCCTCGCGCAGGCGGCGCGCGACCTGCCGCTGCTGGTGGGCGGCTCCGGGATCGCGCTCGGACTGCCCGAGAACGCGCGGGCGCGCGGGGCCGCACCGGCGCGCGACCACGCCGAAGCCGACGTGCCGCGCGGGGGGCCGGCGCTCGTCCTTGCGGGCAGCTGCTCGCAGGCCACGCGCGACCAGGTGGGCTGGTTCTCCCGTGAGCATCCCGCCCGCCGGCTCGATGCGGCCGCCCTCGTCGCGGGCCGCGCCGAACTCGAAGCGGCCACGCGTTGGCTGCACGAGCACGTGGCGCAGGGCCCGTGCCTGATCCATTCGAGCGCGGCGCCCGCCGACGTGCAGGCGCTGCAGGACTCGCTCGGCACGGGCGGGCGCGAGCGCGCCGCCGCGGCCATCGAATCGGCCTTCGCCCATCTCGCGCGACAGGCCGTCGCGGCCGGCGTGCGCCGGCTCGTCGTCGCCGGCGGCGAGACTTCGGGTGCGGTCGTCCAGGCGCTCGGCATCGAAGCGCTCGCCATCGGCGCGGAGATCGACCCCGGCGTGCCATGGACGGCGGCCCAGGGAACCGCTCCGCTCGCACTGGCCCTCAAGTCGGGGAACTTCGGCAGCGTCGACTTCTTCGCCAAGGCGCTCGCCGCGACCGATGCCGGCTGAGACGCTGCGAGACAGCGCCGGCGTGATGCACGCGCCGGCGCCCGCCGCGCGCATCGTGTCGCTGGTGCCGTCGATCACGGAGCTGCTGTTCGCTCTCGGCCTCGGCGCGCGGGTCGTCGGCCGCACCGGGTTCTGCATCCATCCCGAGCCCGCGGTCCGCGACCTGCCGAAAGTCGGCGGCACCAAGGACGTGAAGCTCGAGGCGCTGCGCGCGCTGCGACCCACGCACGTCATCGTCAATGTCGACGAGAACGAGGCCGGCGCCGTCGAAGCCCTGCGGCGCTTCGTGCCGCACGTCGTGGTGACGCATCCCAACGCCCCCGAGGACAACCTGGCGCTGTACGCGCTGATGGGTGCGCTGTTCGGCGCGGAGCAGCGGGCCGGTGAACTCGCCGCGGCGCTGCGCGGCGAACTTGACCTGTGCCGGCAATCCAGCTGGACGCGCGAGCGGGTGCTCTACCTGATCTGGAAGGACCCCTGGATGACGATCGCGGCGGACACGTACATCGCCCGGACACTCGCCTGTGTCGGCTGGGAAGTGACCACGCCGCCAGGCGGCTGGGCGGGCGCGGCGCGGTATCCGCAGGTCGATGACGTCGTCGCCGCGGCGAACGCCGTCGACCGCGTGCTGCTGTCGACCGAACCGTTCCTGTTCACCGAGGCTCACGCGCAGGCACTCCGCACGCAGGTCGCGCCGCCGGTGCGGCTGATCGATGCGGAGATGACGAGCTGGTACGGCAGCCGCGCGATTCCGGGGCTCGCCTACCTGCGCGAGCTGCGGCGCGCGATGTCAGCGCACGGCGCGTAGCGCCGCGAAGCTGCGCTCGAGGTCGGCGACGAGGTCGTCGGCGTCCTCGAGTCCGGCCGCGATGCGGAACAGCCGGCCTTCGTACGGGCACGGCACGACCGTGCGTTCCGGGAACACCGGAATCATCAGGCTCTCGTAGCCGCCCCACGAGTAGCCGCGACCGAACAGCTGCGCGCTGTCGATCAGCGCCTCCAGCGCGCCGGCCGGCAGTCCGGGCCTCAGCACGACGCCGAACAGCCCGGATGCGCCGCTCATGTCGCGCTTCCACAGCGCGTGGCCGGGATCGTCGGGCAGCGCCGGATACAGCACGCGCTCCACTTCCGGCTGCCCGCGCAACCACGCGATCAGCCGATCGGCGTTCGCGCGATGCAGCGCCAGCCGCGCGCCCATCGTGTGCAGGCCGCGGTGCGCCAGGTAGACGTCGTCCGGACTGGTGGTCAGGCCGTAGAAGTGCATCGCCTCGCGGATCGCGGGCCACGCCCGTTCGTTGACGGTCAACGTGCCCATCAGCAGGTCGGAGTGGCCGCCGATGTACTTGGTCGCCGCGTGCAGCGAGACGTCGACGCCGTGCGCCAGCGGCTGGAAGAAGAGCGGCGTCGCCCACGTGTTGTCGATCACGCTGAAGGCGTCGTGGCGGCGCGCGATCGCGGCGAGCCGCGGCACGTCCTGCATCTCGAAGGTCAGCGAGCCCGGCGACTCCAGGAAGAGCACGCGCGTGGTCGGCCGGAACAGCTGCTCCAGCTCGTCGCCGATGCACGGGTCGTAGAACGTCGTGTCGATGCCGAACCGCGACAGCGTCTGCCGGCTGAAGCGGCGCGTCGGCCCGTAGACCGAGTCGGGGATGAGTACGTGGTCTCCGGCGCGTACGAACGCGAGCAGCGCCATCGTGCACGCGGCCAGGCCGGTCGGCAGCGCCCAGCTGCGGTAGCCGCCCTCCAGCGCGTTGAGCGCGGCGTAGAACGCCTGGTGGGTCGGCGTGCCGTAGATGCCGTAGGTGGCGATCTCGTCGTCGCCGGCGAGCCGCGCCTGCGACCGCGCCTTCATGTCGGCAACGCTGTCGTGCAGCACCGTGGACCCGCGCACCAGCGGCGGATTGACGTAGTCGAAGCTGGTCGCGCGGTCGCGACCGCCGGCGACGAGTTGCGTGGCGGGCTGGCGCGGCTTGCTGGTGTCGTTGTTCATGCGGTCGTGAAGCGGTAGACGCCGTCGTCGTCGAGCCGGCGCGCGATGCTGCCGGCGTGCCAGAGCGCGTGCAGGTGCGCGAGCGCCTCGCCGAGGGCGAACGTGGTCTGGTGCAGGTCCAGCGCGCGCTTGAACAGCAGCGGCACGATCGACGCGGCGGTCTGGGGCGTCGCGCACGCGGCCAGCACCTCCGCGAGGCGATCGGCGTGGTGCGCGTGCTGCTGCGCGATGCGCGCGTGCAGCCCGGTGAACGGCTTGCCGTGGGACGGAAGCACGAGCGTGTCGGCCGGCAGCAGCAGCAGGCGGTCGAGCGAGTGCAGGTAGCGCGGCAGCGGATCGCCGTCGGGCTCGAGGTCGAACACGCTGACGTTGGTCGAGATGCGCGGCAGAACCATGTCGCCGGAGATCAGCAGCTCGTCGTCCTCGCAGAAGAGCGACACGTGCTCGGGCGCGTGGCCGAAGCCGACGATCGCGCGGAACACGCGCTTCGCGTGCGCGGGACCCACCGCGATCTCGTCGCCGTCCTGCACGCGCCGGAAGCTCGCGGGGCACGAGGGCACCAGCTTCGGGTAGTGGCCCGAGCCGCGCGCGCGCACCTTGGCGAGCGCGTCGGGATCGGCGAGTCCGTTGCGGGCGAAGTGGTTCGCGGCCGAATCGCCGGTCGTCTGGTCGGCACCGAGCGAGAGGAAGCGGCCGAACGCGTACTCGGCGGCCGACATCCACAGCGGCGCGCGCCACCGCGACTGGTCGCCGCCGGCGACCAGCCAGTACGCCAGCCCGAAGTGATCCGGATGGAAGTGCGTGCACAGCAGCCGCACCATGGGGAGCCCGCCGAATGCGCTGTCGAACAGCCGCTCCCATGCCTGCCTGGTGACGTCGCTGCTGATGCCGCTGTCGACGACGGTGTATCCAGCGCGGCCGTCGACCTCGTCGTCCAGCACCCACAGGTTGATGTGGTCGAGCGCGAACGGCAGCGGCATCCGCACCCAGTGCACGCCCGGGCGCAGCGTGGTCCACGTGCCGAGGGCGGGCACGTCCGGCCACGGGTAGTGCAGTTCGTGCTCGTGGGGATTCACGTCGCCAACTTGACGTTTACGGAAACTGACGCGATTCTACGGCCGCCATGGCGACGACGCGCGAACCCAAGGAAGGCACGACCTACTCCATCACGGAGCTGGCGAACGAGTTCGACGTCACGCCGCGCGCGATCCGCTTCTACGAGGACCAGGGCATCCTGCAGCCCAAGCGCACCGGCCGCTCCGGCCTGACGCGCGTGTACTCCAACCGCGACCGCACGCGACTGAAGCTCACGCTGCGCGGCAAGCGGCTCGGCCTGACGCTCACGCAGGTGCGCGAGCTGATCGACATGTACGAGACGCCGAAGGACGCGTCGGCGCAGGCCAAGCGGTTCCTCGCCGTGCTGGAGCAGCACCGGCGCGCGCTCGAGCAGCAGCACGAGGACATCCAGGTGACGCTGGCGGAGATCGGGCAGCACGAGGCCGAGTGCAGGCGGCTGCTGCGGCGCGCGACCCGGTCACGGCGCTGAGTTCCCGAGGGACCGCGTTCGACCCTTGGCTGACCTGGCGCGCTCCGAAAAGCGGTCGCGAATTTCACGCCGATAGCGGTCGTTCAACGCCCCGGTTCAGCGGCGGTGCAATAGCGCCGTCCACTGGAACCGGTTGTTGGGCCGCTCGTCGAGCGCCGCGACCCATGCGCGCTGCTGCCGGGTTACGGCTGTAGCTCGA
>CAWEQS010000007.1:0-71486 GCA_963811265.1 uncultured beta proteobacterium | reverse complement strand
GCACGCAGTCGAGGAGGTACTCGTCGCGGCCGTCGACCTCCAGCTTGACTAGGCCGTGGATGTCGGTGCCGAAGCCGGGGAAACGCGCGTTCAGTTCGCGCGCGAACTGCAGGTAGCGCACGATCGTGCCGTTGACGCGCTCACCCGGGATCAACAGCGGGATGCCCGGCGGGTACGGCGTCAGCAGCACCGAGGTGACGCGACCTTCGAGGGCGTCGATCGGCACGCGGTCCACGGCGCTGTGCGCCATCTGCGCGTAGGCGTCGGCCGGCTTCATCACCGGTTCCATTTCCGACAGGTACATCTCGGTGGTCAGGCGCGCGATGTCGCTGTCGCGGTAGATCGCGTGCACCGCGCCGCACAGGTCGCGCAGGCCCATCTTCTCGTACTGCACGTGCTGGCGGATGAACTCCGGCATCACGCGCCACAGCGGCTGGTTGTTGTCGTAGTCGTCCTTGAACTGCTGCAGCTCGGTGACCATCGTGTTCCAGCGGCCCTTGGTGATGCCGATGGTGAACATGATGAAGAACGAGTACAGGCCCGTCTTCTCGACGATGATGCCGTGCTCCGCCAGGTACTTCGTGACGATGGCCGCGGGAATGCCGGGTTCGGCGAAGGTGCCGTCCAGGTTCAGCCCCGGCGTGATCACCGTCGCCTTGATCGGGTCCAGCATGTTGAAGCCGGGCTCGATCTGCTCGAAGCCGTGCCAGGCGTCGCCGGGCCTGAGCATCCAGTCCTCGCGCGTGCCGATGCCTTCGGCCGCGAGATGCTCGGGCCCCCCACCTTGAACCACCATCCGCCGCTCTCGTCCGGGCCGAACTCGGCGTCGACCTTGCGCATCGCCCGGCGGAATTCGAGCGCCTCCGAGATCGACTCCTCGACCAGCGCGGTGCCGCCCGGCGGCTCCATCATCGCGGCCGCGACGTCGCACGAGGCGATGATCGCGTACTGCGGGAAGTCGACGTGTGCATCAGGAACGCTTCGTTGAACATGAAGCGGTCGAGCCGCTCGGTCTGCGCGTCCTCGATCAGGATCTGCGACGCCTGCGACAGGCCCGCCAGCATCTTGTGCGTCGACTGCGTGGAGAAGATCATCGACGCGCGGTTGCGAGGCCGTTCGGACTGCCCGCCGATGGCGTGCATGTCGCGGTAATACGGGTGGAACGCGGCGTGCGGCAGCCAGGCTTCGTCGAAGTGCAGCGTGTCGATGCGGCTGTCGAGCAGCGACTTGATCGTCTCGACGTTGTAGAGGATGCCGTCGTAGGTGCTCTGCGTCAGCGTCAGCACGCGCGGCTTGTCGCGCGCCGCCGCGTCCCCGGCGCGCCGGGCCGCGCTTGCGCTCTTGATCAGCGGATGGCGCTCGATCTTCTTCGCGATCGACTCCCACTGGAATTCTTCCAGCGGGATCGGGCCGATGATCCCGTAGTGATTGCGCGTCGGCGTCAGGAACACCGGAATGGCGCCTGTCATCGTGATCGCGTGCAGGATCGACTTGTGGCAGTTGCGGTCCACGATCACCACGTCGCCCGGCGCAACGACGTAGTGCCAGACGATCTTGTTGGACGTCGACGTGCCGTTGGTGACGAAGAACAGGTGGTCGGCGCCGAAGATGCGCGCGGCGTTGCGCTCGCTCGCGGCCACCGGGCCGGTGTGGTCGAGCAGCTGCCCGAGCTCGTCGACCGAATTGCAGACGTCCGCCCGCAGCATGTTCTCGCCGAAGAACTGGTGGAACATCTGGCCGACCGGGCTCTTCAGGAAGGCCACGCCGCCCGAATGGCCCGGGCAGTGCCATGAGTACGAACCGTCCTGCGCGTAGTGCACCAGCGCGCGGAAGAACGGCGGCGCCAGCGTGTCGAGGTAGGCGCGAGCCTCGCGCACGATGTAGCGCGCGACGAACTCGGGCGTGTCCTCGAACATGTGGATGAAGCCGTGCAGTTCGCGCAGCACTTCGTTCGGCAGGTGCTGCGTCGTGCGCGTCTCGCCGTACAGGAAGATCGGGATGTCGGCGTTGCGCCGGCGGATCTCGGCGACGAACTTCCTGAGCTTGTCGACCGTCTCGCGGTCGCCGTTGCCCTCGGCGAGTTCCTCGTCGTCGACCGACAGGATGAACCCGGATGCGCGGCTCTGCTGCTGGGCGAAACTCGACACGTCGCCGAAACTGGTCACCCCGAGCACCTCGACGCTCTCGGCCTCGATGGCCTTGGCGAGCGCGCGGATGCCGAGCCCGCTGGCGTTCTCGGAACGGAAATCCTCGTCGATGATGACGATCGGGAAGCGGAATCGCATGGGGAGGGCGGCGTGCCGGACGGCGTGGAAGGAGCCCGTGATTATGGGCGTTCGCCCGACCCCGGAGCAAGCGCAGTCTCGAGGCAGTCGTCGGCCGGCGGGTGTTACAGGGTGTTACCGGAGTCAACAAGCATTGTCGGACGACCGTTAGTTCCACCATGGGGCAAATCCAAGGAGAGACCATGCAACGCTGGCTCGCAGTGATCGTCGCCTTCGTGCTCGCCGGCTGCGCCGCGGTCACGCCAGCCGACGCGCAGAGCCCGGCCGCCGACGAACCGCCCCTGATCGCCGGCCGCGTCGCGGTCGCCGAGGGCGACGCACAGATCTGGCGCGCCGAGGAAGACAGCGCTTCGGGGCAGTGGGACAACGCCTTCGTCAACGACGTCGTCAGCGTCGGCACCGGGCTCTACACGGGCAGCGACGGCCGCAACGAGGTGCGCGTCGGCCCGCACACCTTCCGCATGGCCGCCGGCAGCCGCGGCGGCTTCACCCGGCTCGACTACTCCACCGCCCTGTTCGACCTCGAGTACGGCACGCTCAACGTCCGCCTCGCCGGGCCCGAGCACGGGGAAACGACCTCGGTGACGGTCGCCGGCCTGCGCATCGACCTGACTGCGCCGGGCCGCTATCGCATCGACGCGACCGACCGCGGCCCGATGCGGCTCACGGTGTTCGAGGGTCACGGCACCGTGCGGTCGGCCGCCAACGCGACCGGCGTCAGCCCCGGCCAGGCGGTCGTCGTCAATCCGGGCGGCGGCGGTTTCAGCTACGAGCAGCCGATCGTGTCGGCGTTCGATCAATGGGCACTGGAACGCGACGCGCAGTACCAGCAGGTGCGCTCGGCGCAATTCGTGTCGCCGTACATGACCGGCTACGAGGAACTCGACAGGTACGGCGACTGGTCGTCCGACGCAAGCTTCGGAGTGGTGTGGTTCCCGCGCGCCGTTCCGGTGGATTGGGCGCCGTACCGGTTCGGACAGTGGCGCTGGATCCGGCCGTGGGGCTGGACCTGGGTGGACTTCGCGCCGTGGGGCTATGCGCCCTTCCACTACGGACGCTGGGTGATGGTCGGCCCGCGCTGGGGCTGGGTGCCGGGCGGCTACGTGCGCCAACCGGTGTGGGCCCCCGCGCTGGTGGGCTTCGTCGGCACCGGTGTCAGCGTCTCCGTGGGCGTCGGCGCGCCCGTCGTCGGGTGGTATCCGCTCGCGCCGTGGCACCGCTACGAGCCGCACTATCGCCACGGCCCCCGCTACACGACGATCATCAACCAGACGATCATCAACCAGCCGCCGCGGGGCGTGCCGCGCGACCTCACGCAGGGCTCGGGGACGACCATGGTGCCGGGATCGCGCTTCCGCGAGCCGATTCAGCGCGTGGCCTTGCCGGTGCCGCCGAAGCCGCAGGAACTGAAGCCGACCGCGCCGCCGCCGCTGAACGTCGCGCCGGCACCGCGCTCGCCGACGCCGAGGTTCTCGGACAACGACGGCCGGCCGGGCTCGCCGAAGTCGCAGATGGCGCACCCACCGCAGTCGCCGGGGCAATCGCCTGGCCAGCCTTCGCCGGGAGCGCCGCCGACGCGCGTCATGCCGCCGATGGCCGTCGACCCGATGCCCGGCCGCGGCGTGACGCCGCAGCCGCCGTTGCCCGGCAACGACCCGGCTCCGCTCGGCCAGCCGCCGGGGCAGAAGCGGGTCCAGCCGGTACCGCCGCCGGTCGCGCCTGTCACTCCCGCTCCCCAGCGTCCGGCGCCGCGTCCGCACCTGCCGAGCGACCAGATTCCGCCGGGCCAGCCGCAGCCGGTCAATCCGGCCGAACCGCCGCGCTTCCCACCCGGCGCGCCACCGACGATTCGCCAGCAGCCGCCGATGGCGCCCGCTGCGCGGACGGTGCAGCCGTCGCCACCGGTTCAGGCGCCGGCCGCGCGCGCTGCGCCTCCGCCTGCCGGACAGATGGCGCAGCCGCGCCCCGCGCCGCCGAGCCCTTCGCACGCCGCGCCATCGCGTCCCACGCCGCCGGCCGCCGTCCCCGCTCCCGCGCCATCGGCACCCGTGGCCGTGCCCCAGCCGAAGCCGCACCCGGTCCAGTCACCGAAGGAGCAGGTGCAACGCAACGTGCCCGAACAGGAGCGCGGCAAGCCAATGGAGCGCGAAGCGCCGCCGATGCGACCCAAGCAGATGGACAGGTGACACCGAGGGCGCCAGTGCGACCGGCGCAGCCGATCGCACGCACCCGAGGCGCTCAGGTTCGCGGCAAGGTCACGCCCCGCTGCCCCTGGTACTTGCCGCCACGATCCTTGTACGACGTTTCGCAGACCTCGTCGGACTCGATGAACAGCACCTGGGCGCAGCCTTCGCCCGCGTAGATCTTCGCCGGCAGCGGCGTCGTGTTGGAGAACTCGAGCGTCACGTGGCCTTCCCATTCGGGTTCCAGCGGCGTGACGTTGACGATGATCCCGCAGCGCGCGTAGGTGCTCTTGCCGAGGCAGATCGTCAGCACGTTGCGCGGGATGCGGAAGTACTCGACGGTGCGCGCGAGCGCGAACGAGTTCGGCGGGATGATGCAGACATTGCTCTTGATGTCGACGAACGAGTTCGGGTCGAACGCTTTCGGGTCGACGATCGTCGAGTTGATGTTCGTGAAGATCTTGAATTCGTCGGCGCAGCGGATGTCGTAGCCGTAGCTGGACGTGCCGTAGCTGACGATGCGCTGCCCGTCCTTTTCCCGCACCTGACCGGGCTCGAACGGCTCGATCATGCCCTTCTCCGCCATGCGGCGGATCCATTTGTCGCTCTTGATGCTCATGTGGACTCGGGTCCCGTCGTCGTGTGATCGGAAAACACGCGATTCTACGGCGCGCGTGCGTCCCGGCCGCAGTCGCTAGACTCGCCCGATGAATGCAAGCTGGATCCCCGCGCGCGCCGGCGACGCGCTGGCCGACATCGACACGCCGGCACTGATCGTCGATCTCGACCGGTTCGAGGCCAACATCGCCCGCCTGATGCAGGCCGTCGCCGGTCGCAACGTCCGCGTGCGGCCGCACGCCAAGAGCCACAAGTGCGTCGAGATCGCGAAGCGCCAGGTCGCCGCGGGCGCCGTCGGCATCTGCGTGCAGAAGACCTCGGAAGCGGAGCCCTTCCTCGCCGCCGGCATCGGGGACGTGCTGGTGACCAACGAGGTGGTCGGCGCGCGCAAGCTCGCGAACCTGGCCGGGCTTGCCGCCCGCTTCCCCGCCGCGCGCGTCGGCGTCTGCGTGGACGACGCGTCGGTCGTCGAGCCGCTCGGCAAGGCGTGCGACCGCGCGGCGGCGCGCCTCGACGTCTACGTCGAACTCGATGTCGGCCACGACCGCGCGGGCGTCGCCGATCCGGGCGCGGCGGTTGCGCTCGCGCGCGCTGTCGCCGCGCAGCCGAGCCTGAACCTGCGCGGCCTGCAGGCGTACTTCGGATCCGCGCAGCATCGCCGCGGCGTCGAGGAGCGGCGCCGCGCGATCGAGTCGGCCGCCGCGCTGTCGCGCGCTGCCCGCGACGCGCTGCTCGCCGCCGGGCTGCCCTGCGACACGGTCACGGGAGCAGGCACCGGCACGTTCCTCTTCGAGGCCGCCAGCGGCGTGTACACCGAGCTCCAGCCGGGCTCGTACGTCCTGATGGACGCCGACTACGCGAAGAACGAGCAGGACCCGCGCTGGCCAAGGTTCGAGCAGTCGCTCTTCATCCTGGCCACGGTGATGAGCCGGCGGCACGACGCCCGCGGCGATCGCGCCACGCTCGACGCCGGGCTGAAGGCGTTCTCGACCGACTCGGGACCGGCGCAGCCGGCGTTCGCGGGGTGGGCGGTGCGGGGCGTGTCGGACGAGCACACGGTGCTGGATCGCGTCGGCGACGGACCCGGGCTCGCGCTGGGCGACAAGGTGCGGCTCGCTCCCGGCCACATCGATCCCACCGTGAACCTGCACGAGTGGATCGTCGCCGTGCGCAACGACCGCGTCGAGGCCGTCTGGCCGGTCGACGCGCGCGGCGCCGTGTACTGAGTTTCCCCAACGCGGAGCGGGACCACCCGGGCGGTAACATCGCGCGCAGCGGCACGCCAGTCGCCGCATCACCAAGGAGACTCGTGATGTCCTCGTTCCTTCGCCGGGCGGCGCTGTGCGTTCTTGCCCTCGGCACCTTTGCCTCCGCTCCTGCCTGGGCCCAGGCATGGCCCAACAAGCCGATTCGCCTGATCTCGGTCTTCCCGCCCGGCGGCTCGGTGGACCAGGTCGCGCGCATCCTCGCGCAGCAGCTGACGAAGCAACTCGGCCAGAGCGTGGTCGTGGAGAACGTCGGCGGCGCGTCGGGCTCGATCGGCACCGCGGCCGTCGCCAGGGCCACACCCGACGGCTACACGTTCGGCGTCGTGTTCGACACGCACGGCACCAACCCGAGCCTGATCCCCAACATACAGTTCGACACGCTGAAGGACCTCGCGCACGTCACGCTGATCGGCACGTCGCCGATGGCGCTCGTCGCCTCGAGCAAGTCGAAGTACAGCGGCGTGAAGGACATGCTGGCCGATGCGCGCACCGTCAAGGGCATCAACATCGGCTCGATCGGCACCGGCAGCCTCGGCCACCTTGCGATGATCCAGGCGGGCAAGCAGGGCGGATGGTCGTGGACCCACGTCCCGTACCGCGGCGGCGGCCCGTTGATGAACGACACCGTCGCCGGCCACATGCCGCTCGCCATCGGGACGGTGTTCCTCGTGATGCCGCACGTGAAGGCGGGCACGGTGAAGCCGATGGCCGTCACCGGCGCGAAGCGCAGCCCGCAGCTGCCCGACACGCCGACGCTCGCCGAAGTCGGCATCACGAATTTCGAAGCGCTCGCCTACTGGGGCGTGATCGCTCCCGCGAAGACGCCCCCTGACGTCGTCGACCGGTTGAACGCCGAGATCCAGAAGGCGCTGAAGGAGCCCGCGGTCGCGGAGCGACTGAGCGCGCAGGGAATGACGATCACCGGGCAGGGCCCGGCCGAGTTCAGCGCGTTCATGAAGAAGGAAGTCGAGCGCTGGTCGAAGATCGTGAAGGAGAACCGGATCTCCGCCGGAACGTGACCTTCTTCACGCTGGAACCTGACCTTCTTCGCTCTGGAAGCCCGCCTTCGCCGCGGGCTTTTTTTTCGCCCCGACGGGTTGACCGGGGTCAGTGCCGCGCGCGGTGACGGCCGGACAATCGGCCGTCACCTCACTCCCGCCTGCCGGGCGCACGATGAGTCCCCTCTTCATCTCGTTGCTGATGGTCGCCGGTTTCGCCGCGTTCGGCGTGATGGCGTGGCGCAAGCTGGCGATCGTCGCGGCGCTCGCCCCGGACAACCGTTTCGACCGGCTCGGCGAGCGGACGCTGCGCCTGCTGAAGATGGGCATCGGCCAGTCGCGGCTCCTCACTGGCGACTTCCGCCCCGGGCTGATGCACGCCGTGATCTTCGTCGGCTTCATGACGCTGCTGGTCCGGAAGCTGCATCTCATCGTGATCGGCTTCTGGCCCGAAGCCGTGATTCCCGGCGCCTTCGGTGCCGCCTACACCGCGTGGAAGGACTTCGTCGAACTCGCCGTGCTGGCCGCGGTGGCGTTCGGCTTCTGGCGCCGCTTCGTGCGCCGACCGCGCCGCCTCGAGCCCAACCGCGAGGCGGTGCTGGTGCTCGGCCTGATCACGCTGATCATGCTGACCGACTTCGGCTTCGACGCCTTCCGCTTCGCGAAGCTGGCACCCGTCGACGCCGGCGTCGCGCACGAGCAGGCCTGGGCGTGGATCGGCGGCCCGCTCGCCGCCAGCTTGCACGGACTCTCGCCGGCCGCCATCGACGCGGGCTACCACCTGTTCTACTGGGTGCAGATGCTGACCGTGTTCACGTTCCTCGCGATCCTGCCGATCGGCGAACACTTCCACATCGTCACCGCGTTGCCGGTCGTGTTCTTCGGGCGCGACGCGCCGCTGAACCGCGTGCCCAGCGTCGACCTCGCGCCGCTCGCCGAGGACGACGCCGATCCGGACAAACTGAAGATCGGCGCGAAGACCGCGCTCGACCTCACCTGGAAGGAAGGGCTCGACGCCTTCACCTGCACCGAGTGCGGCCGCTGCAAGGACGCCTGCCCGACCTTCCTCACCGGCAAGCCGCTGTCGCTGAAGTGGGTCAACGACGCGGTGAAGCACCACCTCGTCGACGTCGGCGACAGCATCAAGGCCGGCGCCGCCGACAAGCTGCCGTCGCTCGTGGGCGGGCCGATCAGCGAGGAGACGCTGTGGTCGTGCACCACCTGCGGCTACTGCGAAGTCGCGTGCCCGATCGGCATCGAGCACCTCGCGAAGTTCTACCGGCTGCGGCAGCGGCAGGTCATGATGGAAGGCGAGTTCCCGTCCGAGCTGAACAAGCTCTTCCAGGCGTACGAGTCGGCCGGCAATCCGTGGGGCCTCGACGCCGGGGCGCGCGGCGACTGGGCGAAGTCGCTCGGCGTGCCGGTGGTGTCGACGCCGGACGAAGTGGCCGGACTCGACTACCTGTACTACGTCGGCTCGGCGTCGTCGTTCGATCCGCGCGGCCAGAAGATCGCGCGCGCGTTCGTCAAGGTCGCCCAGGCCGCCGGCGTGAAGATCGGCATCCTCGGCAAGGGCGAAGGCTCGACCGGCGAGTGCGTGCGCCGGCTCGGCAACGAGATGGTCTTCCAGGGGCTGGCCGGTGCGCTGGTCGACAAGCTCGCCGGCGTCGGCGCGAAGCGCATCGTCACGACTGATCCGCACGCGTTCAACGCGCTGAAGAACGAGTTCGGCGAGTTCGGCGGTCACTACGACGTCGTGCACCACACCCAGGCGATCGACGCGTGGATCACGTCGGGGCGGCTGAAGGTGAAGCCGACGCACGAGCGCGTGATCTACCACGAGCCGTGCTACCTCGGTCGCCACAACAAGGAATACGACGCGCCGCGGCGCATCCTGTACGCGGTGTCGAAGGACGGTCCGCTCGAGTTCGAGCTTTCGCGCGACAAGGCGATGTGCTGCGGCGCCGGCGGCGGCCGCATGTGGCTGGAGGAAACGACCGGCACGCGCATCAACGTGCTGCGCGCCGAGCAGGCGATGCAGATGGCGCCGGCGACCGTGGCGACCGCGTGCCCCTACTGCGCGGTGATGGTCGGCGACGGCCTCGCGCAGGTCAACGACAAGGTCCCCGCGCGCGACATCGCGGAACTCGTCGCCGACGCGCTCTGATCCCCGGTTGCGGCGTCAGCCGTGCGCGCGCACGCGCTGCCGCTGCTCGCCCAGGCCCGCCACGCCGAGCGTGACGAGGTCGCCCGGCTGCAGGTACCGCGGCGGCTTGCGGCCCATGCCGACGCCCGGCGGCGTTCCCGTGACGATGATGTCGCCCGGCAGCAGCGTCATGAACCGGCTGACGTAGCTGACGAGGTGCGCCACGCCGAAGATCATCGTGCGCGTGTTGCCCCGCTGCATCGGCTCGCCGTTGACGTCGAGCCAGAGGTCGAGCGCCTGCGGATCGGGCACTTCGTCGCGCGTGACGAGCCACGGTCCGATCGGGCCGAAGGTGTCGCAGCCCTTGCCGCGGTCCCACTGGCCGCCGCGCTCGAGCTGGAAGTTGCGCTCCGACACGTCGTTGACGACGCAGTACCCGGCCACGTGATCGAGCGCTCTTTCCTCCGGCACGTACTGCGCCTTCGTGCCGATCACGACGCCCAGCTCGACTTCCCAGTCGGTCTTGGTGGAGCCGCGCGGAATGACCAGGTCGTCGCCCGGGCCCGTGATGCACGTCGTCGCCTTCAGGAACACGATCGGCTCGGACGGCGCGGCCAGGCCCGCCTCGGCGGCGTGGTCGGCGTAGTTCAGTCCGATTGCCACCAGCTTGCTGATGCCGAGATACGGCACGCCCAGCCTCGGACTGCCGCGCACCAGCGGCAGCGACGCGGGGTCGAGCTTCTTCAGCCGTGCCAGCGCGGCGTCCGACAGGTGCTCGCTGGTCACGTGCGCGATCACTCCCGACAGGTCGCGCACCCGTCCCTGCGCGTCGAGAATGCCGGGCCGCTCGCGTCCGGCCGGTCCATGCCGCAGCAGCTTCATCGCCTCTCCTCGGTCTCTGGTTCGATCCCGGCCCGGATGCCGATCAGGTCTCGGGCGTCACGTCGAGCGCCACCAGGAACCGCGCGACCATGTTGTAGGCGGCGGTCGACGCCACCAGCTCCACCAGTTCGGTCGGTGACAGCCGGCGCTTCAGTTCGTCGAACAGCGGATCCGGAATCTGCACGTGGCGCGTGCTCGCAATCGCGAAGCGGATCACGGCGCGCTGCAGGTCGTCATACAGCGGACTGCCCGCGGCGGCGTCCGGATCGTCGAGGATCGCCAGCTGCGCGTCGGTGGCGCCGGCCTTCTTCAGTTCGGGCGCGTGGTGGTGATACTCGTACTGCGCGCCGGTCAGACGCGCGACGACGCAGATCGCCAGCTCGCGCAGGAACGGCGCGAGCGAGATCTCCTGGCGCAGCGCGCGCAGGTAGCCGTTCCAGCCGCGCGCGAGCGGCTCGCTCCACAGCAGCATGCGATCCAGGTTGATCAGCGTGCCGCCGCGACGCGCCTCGATCGACTTCACCAGTTCCTCGTTGCGCGGCGCCGCTGCGGGCGTCCAGGGTTCGATGCGCATGGGTTCGGATCAGGTGTTCGACACTTTGATCGTCGGCATCTTCAGCGACATGTCCTTCGCCTTCTCGGCGATCCGCACCGCCACCTTGCGCGCGATGTCCTTGAAGGTCGCGGTGATCGCGCTGTCGGGCTCCGCGACCACCGTGGGACGGCCCGCGTCCGCCTGCTCGCGGATGCGGATGTCGAGCGGGAGGCTGCCGAGGTGCTCGACTCCGTACTGTTCCGCCATCTTCGCGCCGCCTTCCGCGCCGAAGATGTGCTCCGCGTGGCCGCAGTTCGAGCAGACGTGGACGGCCATGTTCTCGACGATGCCGAGGATCGGGATGCCGACCTTCTCGAACATCTTCAGGCCCTTCCTGGCGTCGATCAGCGCGATGTCCTGCGGCGTGGTCACGATGACGGCGCCGGTCACCGGCACCTGCTGCGCGAGCGTGAGCTGGATGTCGCCGGTGCCTGGCGGCAGGTCGATCACGAGGTAGTCGAGGTCCTTCCAGTTGGTCTGCGCCAGCAGCTGCTGCAGCGCCTGCGTGACCATCGGTCCGCGCCACACCATCGGCTGGTCGACGTCGATCAGCAGCCCGATCGAGCTCATCTGCAGGCCGTAGTTCTCCATCGGCTCCATCGAATGGCCGTCCACGGACTCGGGCTTGCCGGAGATGCCGAGCATGGTCGGCTGGCTCGGGCCGTAGATGTCGGCGTCGAGCACGCCGACCCGCGCGCCTTCCGCGGCGAGCGCCAGCGCCAGGTTGGCCGCCACCGTGCTCTTGCCGACGCCGCCCTTGCCCGAGGCGACGGCGATGATGTTCTTCACGTTCGGCATCACCTTGAGGCCGCGCTGCACCGTGTGCGCGACGATCTTCATCGTCACGTTGGCGCTGACGTTGCCCGCGCCAGCGGCCTTCAGCGCGTCGATCACCGCGCGCCGGATGCCGTCGATCTGGCTGGCGGCCGGGTAGCCGAGCTCGACGTCGACGCTGACGTCGCTGCCGTCGACGCGCACGTTGCGCGCCGAGCGCGTGCTGACAAGGTCCTTTCCGGTGTTGGGATCGATGACGCGCTTCAGCGCTTCATTCGCTTGTTCGACGGTGATGGCCATGGGTGACTGCCTTCGACGATGCCGCAGCGCGGGCTGTGATTCGGGAACGCGCCAGTCTAATGGAGCGAACCCCGGTTGATAGAATGCCCCTCTCGGGATCGACCCCATGTGCCGCCTTCCAGTTCCCTCGACATCGCACCCTCCGGGCGGCCAGTGCACGCGCGCCCGAATGTGCCCGCCGTCGCCTTGACGGCCCCGCCGCCTCCCGCGCGGCGTTCTGAACCAGCACATCGGGACCACGAAGAACCATGACACGACGCCTGTTTGTCACGACCGCCCTGCCGTATGCCAACGGCCCCTTCCACATCGGCCACATCATGGAGTACATCCAGGCCGACATCTGGGTGCGCCACCAGCGCATGCGCGGCCACGAGGTGCACTTCGTCGGCGCCGACGATGCGCACGGCGCGCCGATCATGATCGCGGCCGAGAAGGCCGGAAAGACGCCGCAGGAATTCGTCGCCGCCGTCGGCGCGGGCCGCCAGCAATACCTCGACGGCTTCCTGGTCCGCTTCGATCACTGGCACTCGACCGATTCGCCCGAGAACACCGAGCTGTCGCAGGACATCTATCGCAAGCTGAAGGCCGCGGGACTCACGTACACGAAGCCGGTCGAGCAGTTCTTCGACCCGGTGAAGGCCATGTTCCTGCCCGATCGCTACATCAAGGGCGAGTGCCCGAAGTGCGGCGCGAAGGACCAGTACGGCGACGCCTGCGAGGTCTGCAGTTCCGTGTATTCGCCCACCGACCTGAAGAATCCGTACTCGACGCTGTCCGGCGCCACGCCCGAACTGCGCACCTCGGACCACTACTTCTTCAGGTTGTCCGACCCGCGCTGCGTGGAGTTCCTGCGCAGCTGGACGCAGGACGGAAGGCTGCAGCAGGAGGTCGCCAACAAGGCGCGCGAGTGGATCGCGAGCGACGGCGACAAGTCGCTCGGCGACTGGGACATCTCGCGCGACGCGCCCTACTTCGGCATCCCGATCCCGGACGCGCCCGGCAAGTACTTCTATGTGTGGCTCGACGCGCCGATCGGCTATCTCGCCAGCTTCAAGGCGTACTGCGCGAAGCACGGCATCGACTTCGAGGCCTTCCTGCAGGACCCGGGCACCGAGCAGGTCCACTTCATCGGCAAGGACATCATCTACTTCCACACGCTGTTCTGGCCGGCGATGCTGAAGTTCGCCGGCACGCCGTACAAGGTGCCGGACAACGTCTACGTGCACGGCTTCATCACGGTCAGCGGCGAGAAGATGAGCAAGAGCCGCGGCACCGGGATCGACCCGCTGAAGTACCTCGAGCTCGGCATGAACGCCGAGTGGCTGCGCTACTACATCGCAGCCAAGCTCAATGCGCGCGTCGAGGACATCGACTTCAACCCGGACGACTTCCTGCAGCGGGTCAACAGCGACCTCGTCGGCAAGTACGTCAACATCGCCAGCCGCGCGGCGAGCTTCATCACGAAGCACTTCGCGGGCGAGCTGAAGTATGCGGACGACGGTTCGCTGGCGGGCTCGGCCAGGGCGGCGGCCGACCAGGTGGCCGAACTGCTGGACGCGCGCGAGTACGGCAAGGCCATCCGCGAGATCATGACCATCGCCGATCGCATCAACCAGGATTTCGACGCGGCGCAGCCGTGGCTGCTGGCGAAGGATCCTGCGAAGCGCGACCAGCTGCAGGATGTCTGCTCGCGCGCGCTGCACGGGTTCAAGCTGCTGTCGGTGTGCCTGGCCCCGGTGCTGCCCCGCACCGCGAGCCGCGTGGCGCGCGAACTGTTCGGACTCGACCGCGACTTCACGTGGGGCGACGCCGAAGGCCTGCCGCAGAGGATCGGCCCGTACGCGCACCTGATGACGCGCGTCGAGGCGAAGCAGCTCGACGCGCTGTTCGAGCCGCCGGCGAGCGTCGCGGAACCGGCGCTGCCGGGCGGCGCGGCGATCGGGGGAGCCATCACGATCGACGACTTCGCCAAGCTCGACCTGCGCATCGCCAAGGTGATCGACTGCGATTTCATCGAAGGCTCGGACAAGCTGTTGCGATTCACGCTCGACGTCGGCGAGGGTCGGCACCGGAACGTGTTCTCCGGCATCAAGTCGGCCTACGGCGAACCGAAGAAGCTGGTCGGCCGGCTGGTGGTGCTGGTCGCCAACCTCGCGCCGCGCAAGATGAAGTTCGGCGTGAGCGAGGGAATGATCCTGTCCGCAAGCCACGCCGACGAGAAGTCGCAGCCCGGGATCTTCCTGCTCGACGTGGATGCCGGCGCGCAGCCGGGCATGCGCGTCAAGTAGCGCGCGGGATCGCCGCCCGCAAGCCGGAAGCAGGCGACCGGTCGCGCGTCCTGCGGACCGCGACCGGCGCGGCCCGGTACGGCGTCAGTACTTGGCCTTGACCTTCTCGAGCTGGTCCTTCGTCACGCCCGGGACCTCGCCGCGCGCCGTCCACCGGTTCAGGTTCCAGGCGCCTTCGCCCAGCCACGCCTTGATGGTGGCGAGGTTCTTCGCGCGCTCTTCGTCGCTCGATCCGAGGAACGCGTACATGTTGCCCGGCTTGCCGCCGGCGGCCTTGCCGTCGTCGAGCCGGCGCATCATCGCCCCGGTGGCCGGCCAGACCACGTACGACATGAAGTGCGGATAGGTGTCCATGCGCGCGGCGACCTTGGCGCGCTTCTCGTCGCCCAGCGCCATCCAGTCGTTGTACTCGGGAGCGTTCGCTCCGTGGCACGCGCCGCACTTCGCGGCGACGATCGGTGCCACGTCCTTGCGCCACGTGACATCCTGAGCGCCCGCCGAAGTTGCGATGCACGCGATTGCGGCAGCGATAGCCAGTCTCGTTCCGGACATTGCCTGTCTCCCTTTCGTTGGATCGGTCCCGCCTGCCCCAGGCGCCGCAAGGCCCCGACCGTTGACTGCGATCAACCCGACCCGTCGATCCGGCCGGGGTCGCGCTGTTCGCAGTGTATTTGATTAACATGCAATGCGCATAGAATGCGACTGCCATGACGACCCGGACCGAGAACAAGACGGCGCGCCTGACCCTGCTGCTCGACCCGCGCAAGAAGGCGCTGTTCGAGGAGATCTGCGCCGCGCAGGACCTCACGCCCTCGCAGGTGGTGCGGCAACTGATCCGCGAATACATCATCGAGCACGCCGGCGACCGTCCGCTGCCGTCCTGGCTGCTTGCGGCTTCGCGCAAGCCGGTGCGGCGCTGAACCGTCGCGGCGGCCGTGGACCTCCCTCTCCAGCTGCTGCCGATCGACGGCGTCCTGATCGCCGTCGGGCTCTGGATCCTGATCGGCGCGGCGGGCATGGTGCGGCCGTCGAGCTTCTTCCTCGTGGCGCGCGTCCTGTTTCCGCTCGGCGCGCTGGTGAGCCTGCTGCTCGCGGTCGTCGCCGTGGCGGGGCTGTTCACCGTGCCGCAGGTCGCGGTGCTGCCGATCGGGCTGCCGGGCCTGCCCTTCCACCTGCGGCTCGATGCCCTTTCGGCGTTCTTCCTGTTCCTGCTCGGGGCCGCAGGCGCCGGCATCTCGATCTTCGCGTCCGGCTATTTCAGGAAGGGCGAAGGAACGCCGCCCGGGCTGCTGTGCCTGCTCTATCACCTCTTCGTCGCCAGCATGGCGATGGTGATGGTGGCCGACGACGCCTACGTCTTCATGGTGATGTGGGAACTGATGGCGCTGTCGTCCTTCTTCCTGGTGACGGCGAACCACACGATCCCTGCGATCCGCCGCGCCGGCTACCTCTACCTGCTGATCGCGCACATCGGCGCGCTCGGCATCCTGCTCGCCTTCGGCGTGCTGCAGGCCAACACCGGCGACTACACGTTCGCCAACATGCGCGCGCAGCACCTGTCGCCGTTCTGGGCCTCGACCGCGTTCCTGCTGGCGCTGTTCGGCTTCGGCGCCAAGGCCGGCATGCTGCCGCTGCACATCTGGCTGCCGGAAGCCCACCCCGCGGCGCCGTCGCCCGTGTCGGCGCTGATGAGCGGCGTGATGCTGAAGACGGCGATCTACGGGATCCTGCGCGTCGGGTTCGAGGTCCTGCAGACGCACTTGTGGTGGTGGGGCGTGCTGGCGATCGTGCTCGGACTGTCGACCGCGCTGTTCGGCGTGGTGTTCAGCGCCGTGCAGACCGACATGAAGCGCCTGCTCGCGTACTCGTCGATCGAGAACATCGGCCTGCTGCTGGTAGGCATGGGGCTCGCGCTGCTGTTCGTCGGGTACGGCACGTCGGCGCTCGCCGCGCTCGCGCTCACGGCCGTGCTCTACCACGCGCTGAACCACGCCTTCTTCAAGAGCCTGCTGTTCCTCTGCACCGGTGCCGTGCTGCACGCCACCGGCGAGCGCAACCTCGGCAAGCTCGGCGGGCTGCTGCGCACCATGCCGTGGGTCGGCTGGCTCGCGCTGGCCGGCGCGCTCGCCGCGGCCGGGCTGCCGCCGCTCAACGGCTTCGTCTCCGAGTGGCTTCTGCTGCAGAGCTTCCTGTTCACGCTCGGGCTGCCCAGCACCTTCGTGAACATGCTGCTGCCGGTGGTCGCCGCCGGCGTCGCGCTCGTGGCCGCGCTGGGCGGCTACGTGATGGTCAAGTTCTTCGGCGTGATCTTCCTCGGGCAGCCGCGGGAGCCCGCGCTCGCGCGCTCGCACGACGCCGCATTCAGCGAGCGGGCGGGCCTGGTCTGGCTGGCGGCCGGCTGCGTGCTGCTGGGGCTGTTCCCTGTCACCGTGATCGCCCTGATCGATCCGGTGACGCGCGTGCTGGTGGGTGACGGCGTCGGCCCGAAGGTGGCCGCCAACGGCTGGCTGATGCTGGCGCCGGTCGCGGCGGAGCGCTCGAGCTACAGCCCGCTGCTGTTCCTGCTGCTCGTGGCCGCCGCGTGCGGCCTCACGTTCGTGCTGCTGCGCCGGCTGTATCACGGCCGCATCCGCCGTGCGCCGCCCTGGGACTGCGGCTACCCGCTGCTCAACGCGCGCATGCAGGACACCGCCGAGGGCTTCGGCCAGCCGATCCGCCAGGTCTTCGAGCCGTTCTTCCGCATCGACCGCCACCTGCCGAGCCCGTTCGACCGGCACCCGGTGTACCGGCTCGCGGCCACCGACCACGTCTGGCACTGGGTGTACCTGCCCGTGGCGCGGGCGGTCGAGGGCCTGTCGCGCCTCGTCGGCCTGCTGCAGCAGGGCCGGATCTCGACCTACCTGATGTACAGCTTCGTCACCCTGATCCTGATGCTGCTGCTGGTGTTCCGATGACGGCCTACAGCGTCCTCGCGCAGGTGCTCGCGCTGCTCGCCGCCGTGCTCGGCGCGCCGCTGCTGACCGGATGGATCAACCAGTGCCGGGCCTGGCTTCAGAACCGCAGCGCGCCGCCGCTGCTGCTGCCGTATCGCACGCTGCACAAGCTCTTCAACAAGGACTCGGTGATCGCCGAGAACGCGAGTCCGCTGTTCCGGATCGCGCCCTACATCGTGTTCGGCGTCATGGTGCTGGCCTGCGGCATCGTGCCGAGCCTGTCGACCGACCTGCCGCTGGCACCGGCGGCCGACGCCATCGCGCTGGTCGGCCTGTTCGCCGTGGCCCGCGTCTTCATGTCGCTGGCCGCGATGGACATCGGCACCGCCTTCGGCACGCTCGGCGCGCGGCGCGAGATGCTGGTGGGCTTCCTCGCCGAACCGGCGCTGCTGATGGTGCTGTTCACCGCGGCGTTCATGACGCAGTCCACCTCGCTCGCGAGCATCGTCGAGACCACCGCCGGCCAGGAGTTCGCGATCGTGCCGAGCCTCGCCTTCGCCGCGGTCGCCTTCACGATGGTGTCGCTCGCCGAGAACGCCCGGGTGCCGGTCGACAACCCGGCGACCCACCTCGAGCTGACGATGATCCACGAGGCGATGATCCTCGAGTACTCGGGCCGTCACCTCGCGCTGATGGAGTGGGCGGCGAGCCTGAAGCTGTTCGCGTACTCGTCGATCGGGCTGGCGCTGTTCTTCCCGTGGGGCATCGCGCAGGTGCACGACCCGGTCGGGCTGCTGCTCGCCGCCCCGGCGCTGGTCCTGAAGCTCGCCATCGGCGGCGCGGGCCTGGCGCTGATCGAGACCGTGTCGGCCAAGATGCGCATCTTCCGGGTGCCCGAGTTCCTCGCCGGCGCGTTCCTGCTCGCCGTCATCGGCATCCTCGTCCACTTCCTCCTCGGGGCCTGAGCGGACATGCCGGCCCTGGTCTCCCAGCTGATCAACCTGTTCGCCGCGGTCCTGCTGCTGCTGTCGTTCGCGCTGCTCGCGCAGCGCCGGGTGCTGTCGCTGATCCACCTGTTCACGCTGCAGGGGATCACGCTCGTCGCGTCGACCTCGATGATGGCTTACTTCACCCAGCAGCCGCACCTGTACTACTCGGCCGGCCTCACCTTCGTGCTGAAGGTGCTGGTGATCCCGTGGCTGCTGCACCGCCTGCTGAAGCGCCTCAACGTGCGGTGGGACGTCGAGTCGCTGCTGAACATCCCGATCACGATGCTGCTCGGGATCGTGCTGGTGATCTTCGCGTTCAACCTCGCCGCGCCGATCTCCAGCCTGTCGGCGTCGGTGGCCCGCGGCACGCTCGGCATCGCGCTCGCCTGCGTGCTGCTGTCGTTCCTGATGATGATCACGCGCACCAAGGCGATCGCGCAGGTGATCGGCTTCCTGGCGATGGAGAACGCGCTGTTCTTTGCCGCCACCAGCGCCACCTACGGCATGCCGATGGTCGTCGAGCTCGGCATCGCGCTCGACGTGCTGATCGGCATGGTCATCCTGGGCGTCTTCATGTTCCAGATCCGCGAGCAGTTCGACAGCCTCGACATCCGCAAGCTCGAGCGGCTGAAGGAAGAGTGAGGATGGAAGCGCTGCTCGCCGTCCTCGGAATCCCGCTCGTCGGCGCCGGCGTGCTCGGGCTCGTCGGGCACCGCGAGCGCGCGCCCGAGATCAACGTGGCGTTCAGCCTCGCGACGCTGGTCGCCTCGGCGTTCCTGACCGCGCTCGTCATCGCCGACGGGCCGCTGCTGGTGCTGCAGGAGCAGTTCTTCGTCGACTCGCTGAACGTCTTCCTCGTCGCCCTCACCGCGTTCGTGGCGTTCACGACGGCGCTCTTCTCCGGCCCGTACATGCGGATCGAGCGCGACCACGGGAAGATGACGCCGCCGCGGATGCGGCTCTTCCACAGCATGTACCAGCTGTTCTCGTTCACGATGCTGCTGGCGCTGCTCACGAACAACATGGGCCTGCTGTGGGTGGCGATGGAGGCCGCGACGCTGGCCACGGTGCTGCTGGTCGCGGTGTACCGGACGCCCGCGAGCCTCGAAGCGGCGTGGAAGTACTTCATCCTGTGCGGCGTCGGCATCGCGCAGGCGCTGTTCGGCACGATCCTGCTGTTCCTCGCCGCCGAACGCGTTGTCCAGGTCGAGGGCGCGGGACTGCTCTGGACCCACCTGGTCGAGGTGAAGGGCGAACTCGAACCGACCGTGATCGCGCTGTCGTTCGTCTTCCTGCTGGTCGGCTACGGCACCAAGGTCGGGCTGGCGCCGCTGCACAACTGGCTGCCCGACGCCCACGCCGAGGGCCCGACGCCGATCTCGGCGGTGCTGTCGGGCCTGCTGCTGAACGTGGCGCTGTACGCGGTGCTCCGCTGCAAGGTGCTCGCCGACGGCGCGCTGCAGACGCGCTTCGCCGGCGACCTGATGATGGGCTTCGGGCTGCTGTCGGTCGTGCTGGCGGCGTTCTTCCTCTCGCGCCAGCGCGACATCAAGCGCATGTTCGCGTACTCGTCGATCGAGCACATGGGGCTGATCACGTTCGCGTTCGGCATGGGCGGCCCGATCGCGAGCTTCGCCGGGCTGCTGCACATGACGGTGCACTCGCTGGTGAAGTCGGCGATCTTCTTCGCGGTCGGGCACGCGGCGCAGAAGGCCGGCACGCAGGTGATGGAGAACATCCGCGGGCTGGTGAAGGTCTCGCCGGCCGTGGGCTGGGGCCTGATGATCGGATCGCTGGCGATCCTCGGCATGCCGCCGTTCGGCGTGTTCGCCAGCGAATTCCTGATCCTCACGACCGCGATGCGCGAGTTCCCGTGGACCACCCCGCTGCTGCTGGTCTCGCTCGGCGTGGCATTCGCCGCCGTGCTCGGCAAGGTGCAGCCGATGGTCTTCGGCGAGACCACCGTGAAGCGGCTCGCGCATCCGCCGGCGCTGGTCCCGGTGTTCGTGCACCTCGGCCTCGCCCTCATGCTCGGCCTGTACATCCCGCCGTATCTCGAAGCGTGGTACCAGCAGGCCGCGCGGCTGGTCGCGGGAGGCTGACCCATGCGCATCGACGCCTCCGAACTCGATTTCCGGCGCCTGCCGGGCGCGGTTCCGGCCGCCGTCGCGACCGTCACGGAAGCCCAGTGGTCGTCGCTCGCCGAAGCGATGCACGCGGGCGGCCGCCTCGTGGCGCTGTGGGGCTCGGACCGTCGCCCCGCCGGTGACGGCTTCGTGGTGTACGCCGCCTACGCCGCGGAGGATGGCCTTGCCTGCGCGCGCCTTCCGGTGAGCGCCGACCGGCCGGAGTACCCGGACCTCGCCGCCCGCTTTCCATCGGCGACGCGCATGCAGCGCGCGGTGTTCGACCTGCTCGGGCTCGAGGCGGCCGGTGCCGAGGACCAGCGGCCGTGGCTGCGCCACGGCGCGTGGCCGGCCGGCTTCTTCCCGCTGCGGCACGATGCCGACCCGCAACGTGCGTTCGAGAACGAACAGGAGCGCTACGCCTTCGTCAGCGTGGAAGGCGACGGCGTGCACGAGATTCCGGTAGGTCCGATCCACGCCGGCATCATCGAGCCCGGCCACTTCCGCTTCTCGATCGTCGGCGAGAAGGTGCTGCGACTCGAGCAGACGGCTCGGCTACGTGCACAAGGGCATCGAGCGACGCTTCGTCGGCATGCCGCTCGTCGAGGGGCATCGGCTGGCCGGCCGCGTGTCGGGCGATTCGACGGTGGCGTACGCGTGGGCCTACGCGATGGCCGCGGAAGCCGCGACGGGCGGCGCGATTCCGGCGCGCGCGTCCTGGCTGCGCGCGCTGCTGCTCGAGCGCGAGCGCGTGGCCAACCACCTCGGCGACCTCGGCGCGCTCGGCAACGATGGCGGGCTGGCCTTCGGGCTCGCGCAGTTCTCCCGACTGCGTGAGCAGTGGCAGCGCACCAGCGCGGCGGTCTTCGGCCACCGCCTGCTGATGGACCGGATCGTGCCGGGCGGGGTTGCGGTCGATCCCTCGCCATCGGGGCTGGCGGACGTGCGCGCGCAGTGCGCGGAGTTCCGCTCCGAGGTGAGCCGCCTGCGGTCGATCTACGACGAGCACGCCGGGCTGCAGGACCGGTTCCTGACCACAGGCATCGTCACGCTGGAGCTTGCGGCGCAACTCGGCCTCACCGGATTGGCGGCGCGGGCCAGCGGATGGCAGCGCGACCTGCGCGCCGACTTCCCGTGCCCGCCGTACGACCAGATCGTCGTCAAGGCCGCGACGGAGCTCCGCGGCGACGTCGCCGCGCGCGTGGCGGTGCGCTTCGACGAGATCTTCGAGTCGCTGCGCCTCATCCAGGTGCTCGTCGACGACATGCCGGACGGCCCGGTGCGCGCCGACCTGCCGGTTCATCCCGAACCGGGGTTCGGCATCGGCTGGGTCGAAGGCTGGCGCGGCGACGTCCTGGTCGCGGTCGAAGTCGACGCCGAGGGCCGCCTGCTGCGGTGCCACTGCCACGACCCGTCGTGGCAGAACTGGCCTGTCCTCGAGCATGCGGTGATCGGCAACATCGTTCCCGACTTCCCGCTGATCAACAAGTCGTTCAACCTCAGTTACTCGGGGCAGGACCTCTGATGCTGCTCTTGCTGCGACAGGTGCTGAAGACCGGCGTGCGCACCGAGCCGGCCCCCGCCGCCGACATGGCGGTCGATTCCGATCGCATTCACTCCGACATCCTGGAACTGCTCGGCCGCGCCCTGGCGATCCGCCACGTCGACGCCGGGTCGTGCAACGGCTGCGAGCTCGAGATCCACGCGCTGAACAATCCCTACTACAACATCGAGGGACGCGGCATCAAGTTCGTCGCCAGTCCGCGCCACGCCGACCTGCTGCTGGTCACCGGTCCGGTGTCGCGCAACATGGAGATCGCGGTGAAGCGCGCCTACGACGCCACGCCGGATCCCAAGCTCGTGGTGGCCACCGGCGACTGCGCCTGCACCGGCGGCATCTTCGGAGAGAGCTACGCGAGCCGCGGACGGGTCGCCAGCGTCATTCCGGTCGACGTCGCCGTGCCGGGCTGTCCTCCGCCGCCGCTGGAGATCCTTCGCGGCATCCTGAGCGCGGTGGCGCGTCGCAAGCCGTGAGGAGCGGGCGCGGTCAGGCGCCCGACCACCCCTCCGAACCATCCCATCGCCGGACTCGCCCCGGCCGTCACGTAAAATCGCGACCAAGCTCACCGAGGCACCGCATCCGATGGCCGCCGCCTACGAATCCGAGATCACGAAGTTCCTGCGCCAATTCAAGGAAGAGAATCCCGCCGTCGACCGCGGACAGCGCGAAGGCCGCGCGATCTGGTGGGACAAGGACGTGGACCGCGACCTGTACCGGCGCTTCGACGAGTCGACGCTGCCCCAGCCCGCGTACGTCTACCAGCCCAAGGCGAAGTAGTGGGACCGGCCGGGATTGCACCGCTGCCGGGCACCGAGCCCGTCCTCGACCCGGACGCGGCCGCCGCGCTGGAGGCGCCCGTGGCCGACAGCACGCCGGACATCATCGACGGCGTGGCCCTCGCCAGGCTGTACGGCGAGCCGCTGTTCAAGCTGCCGGAGGACCTCTACATCCCGCCCGACGCGCTCGAGGTGTTCCTCGAGGCGTTCGAGGGGCCGCTCGACCTCCTGCTCTACCTGATCCGCAAGCAGCACTTCAACGTCCTCGACATCCCGATGGCGCCGCTGACGGTCCAGTACCTCGCGTACATCGACCAGATCCGCGCCAAGAACCTGGAGCTCGCCGGCGAGTACCTGCTGATGGCGGCGCTGCTCATCGAGATCAAGTCGCGCATGCTGCTGCCGGTGCGCAAGGCCGACACCGGCGAGGAGGTCGAGGACCCGCGCGCCGAGCTCGTGCGGCGCCTGCTCGAATACGAGCAGATGAAGCTCGCCGCCGTGCGCATCGACGAACTGCCGCGCGCGGGCCGGGACTTCGTGCGAGCCATCGTCGTCATCGAGCAGTCGATCGAGAAGCGCTTCCCGGACGTCGACGTGGTCGACCTGCACGAAGCGTGGATCGAAGTGCTGAAGCGCGCGAAGCTGCACGCGCATCACCACATCTCGCGCGAGGAACTCTCGGTGCGCGAGCACATGAGCATCATCCTGAAGCGACTGCAGGGCAGCAAGTTCGTCGAGTTCTCCGATCTCTTCGACCACGCGCGCGGCACGGCCGTGGCGGTGGTGCACTTCCTCGCGCTGCTGGAACTGGCGCGCGAATCCCTGATCGACATCACCCAGGCGGCGCCGTACGCGCCGATCTACGTTCGGCTGGCCTACACGCCGGCCTGAGGAGCTCTCATGAAACAGATCCAGGCGCTGGCCTTCGCGGGCCTGCTCTGCATGCTCGGCGCGACCGAGGCCCAGTTGAAGCCGCCCGGGCCCGGCACGACGCCGCTGGCCTCCGCCTGCCGCCGAGGCGCAGAAGATCGGAGGCCCAGGCGTTGAAGGAACTCGCCGCCCGGGCTGCGGCGGAGAAGTGGCTCGCCATCCTCGATGCCGGCGACTACGGCAAGGCGTGGGACCAGACCGCGAAGGCGTTCCGCGACAACGTCAAGCGCGAACAGTGGGTCGAGAGCCTGCCGAAGACGCGCGGCGCGCTGGGCGCCGTGAAGTCGAGGAGCGTCGAAGTGTCTTCGTTCAAGCCGTCGCTGCCCGGCATGCCCGAAGGCGACTACGTGACGGTGCGCTTCGCGACCAATTTCGAGAAGAAGAACGACGCGCAGGAACTGGTCACGCTCGTCTACGAAGACGGCGCGTGGCGCCCGCTGGGGTACGGCGTCTAGCGCAGCGCGCATGGTCACGACCGAAGAAGCGCTGCTCCTCGCGGGGCTGTTCTTCGCGGCGGCGATCCTCTACTCGTCGGTAGGACACGGCGGGGCGTCCGGTTACCTGGCTTCGATGGGCCTCGTCGGCGTCGCGCCGGCGATCATGCGGCCGACGGCGCTGGTGATGAACATCGCCGTCGCGTCGATCTCGCTCGCACAAGTTCACGCGCGCCAATGGGTTCCGCTGGCGCCTGTTCCTGCCGTTCGCGGCCACGTCGGTCCCGATGGCGTTCCTTGGAGGCCGCATCCACCTGCCGGTGGCGTGGTTCGGCGCGCTCGTCGGCGCCGTGCTGCTCTACTCGGCCGTGCGGCTCTTCACCGAGACGATGACATCGAAGGTCCAGGCGCGCGAGGTCACCGGTCCGCCACCCGTTCCGCTCGCGCTCGTGCTCGGCGCGGGCATCGGCCTGCTGTCCGGTCTCACCGGCGTCGGCGGCGGGATCTTCCTCAGCCCGCTGCTCGTGCTCGCGGGATGGTCGACCGTGCGCGACAGCGCCGCACCGTCCGCCGCGTTCATCCTGATCAACTCGATCGCCGGCCTGGCCGGCCTGCTCACCCGTCACCCGCCCTTGCCGGACGCGCTGCCCTACTGGGTGCTGGCCGTGATCGCCGGCGGCCTGATCGGAGCCAGTTTCGGCGCGCGCCGCCTCGACAACCGCGCGATGCGCCGCGCGCTGGCGGCCGTGCTTCTCATCGCCGGCGCCAAGATGGTGGTCTGACCAGCCGTCGCGTACACGAGGACTGAATTACTCGGCGGTGAAAAACCCCTTCATCTTGTCCATGAAGCCCTTGGTCTGCGGCGAGTGCTTGTTGCCGCCTTCCTTGACGCTGGCCTCGAACTCGCGCAGCAGCTTCTTCTGCTTCTCGTTCAGGCGGACGGGCGTCTCGACGACGATGTGGCAGTACAGGTCGCCCGGATAGGACGCGCGCACGCCCTTGATGCCCTTGCCGCGCAGGCGGAACGTCTTGCCCGCCTGCGTGCCTTCGGGTACCGCGATGCTCGCCTTGCCGTTGAGCGTCGGCACCTCGATCTCGCCGCCGAGGGCGGCGGTCGAGAATCCGATCGGCACTTCGCAGTGCAGGTCGTCGCCCTCGCGCTGGAAGACGTCGTGCTGGGTCAGGTGGATCTCGACGTAGAGGTCGCCCGGCGGGCCGCCGTTCATTCCCGGTTCGCCCTTGCCCGACAGGCGGATGCGCTGGCCTTCGTCGATGCCGGCGGGGATGTTCACCTCGAGCACCTTGTTCTTCTTCACGCGCCCCGCCCCGCGGCAGGCGTCGCACGGATCCGCGATCACCTGCCCCGAGCCGTGGCACGTCGGGCAGGTCTGCTGGATCGAGAAGAAGCCCTGCGACATGCGCACGTTGCCGGAGCCCGCGCAGGTGCCGCAGCGGCTCGCGCTCGTGCCGGGCTTGGCGCCGGTACCGCTGCAGGCATCGCACGTGTCCCAGCTCGGCACGCGGATTTCGGTGGCGAAGCCGTTCGCCGCCTGCTCGAGCGTGATCTCCATGCTGTAGCGGAGGTCGGCGCCGCGATACACGCCGCCGCGTCCGCCGCGAGTCGCGCCGAAGATGTCGCCGAAGATGTCGCCGAAGGCGTCCGCGAAGCCGCCGAAGCCCTCCGGCCCGGCGCCGCCGCGACCCATGCTGTTCGGATCGACGCCCGCGTGACCGAAGCGGTCGTACGCGGCGCGCTTGCTCGCGTCCGACAGGACTTCGTAGGCCTCCTTGGCTTCCTTGAACTTGTCTTCGGAGTCCTTCGACTTGTCACCCTGGTTGCGGTCAGGGTGGTGCTTCATGGCGAGCTTGCGGTACGCCTTCTTGATGTCGTCCTCGGAGGCGTTCTTCGCGACGCCGAGCACTTCGTAGTAATCCCGTTTCGCCATGTTCCTTCCGTCCCCCTGACGCGGAAACGCCGAGGCGGGCGACGCTCGCTGCGTCGTTCCGGTCTCGGCGTGTCAAACGCGCGCTGTCAATTGCGCGAGATTATCCGCGTTTGACTTCTTTGTAGTCGGCGTCGACCACGTCGTCGTTCTTGGCATCGGAGCCGCCGCCTGCCGCCGCGCCCGGACCCGGCTGCGCGCCGCCCTGCTCGGCACCCGCGCCCGCCTGCGCGTACATCTTCTCGCCGAGCTTCTGCGACACGGTCATCAGCGCCGCCGTCTTCGCCTCGAGCGCTTCCTTGTCTTCGCCCTTCAGCGCTTCCTCGACGTCCTTGATCGCGGCCTCGATCTTCTCCTTCTCGCCGGCCTCGACCTTGTCGCCGTGCTCGGCCAGCGCCTTGCGGATCTGGTGCACCGAGGCGTCGGCGGCGTTGCGCGCCTGCGCGAGCTCGAAGCGCTTGTGGTCCTCGGCCTTGTTGGCTTCGGCGTCCTTCACCATGCGCTGGATCTCGTCTTCGGTGAGGCCCGAGTTCGCCTTGATGGTGATCTTGTTTTCCTTGCCGGTGGCCTTGTCCTTCGCGCTGACGTGCAGGATGCCGTTGGCGTCGATGTCGAACGTGACCTCGATCTGCGGCATGCCGCGCGGCGACGGCGGAATCCCCTCGAGGTTGAACTCGCCGAGCAGCTTGTTGCCGCTGGCCATCTCGCGCTCGCCCTGGTAGGCCTTGATCGTCACGGCCGGCTGGTTGTCGTCCGCCGTCGAGAAGGTCTGCGAGAACTTGGTCGGGATGGTCGTGTTCTTCTGGATCATCTTGGTCATCACGCCGCCGAGCGTCTCGATGCCGAGCGACAGCGGAGTGACGTCGAGCAGCAGCACGTCCTTGCGCTCGCCCGTGAGGACCGAGCCCTGGATCGCGGCGCCGACTGCGACCGCCTCGTCCGGGTTGACGTCCTTGCGCGGCTCGCGGCCGAAGAATTCCTTCACCTTTTCCTGGACCTTCGGCATGCGCGTCATGCCGCCGACCAGGATCACGTCGTTGATGTCGCTCGCCTTCACGCCCGCATCCTTGATGGCGATGCGGCACGGCTCGATCGTGCGCTCGATCAGGTCCTCGACCAGCGACTCGAGCTTCGAGCGCGTGAGCTTCATGTTCAGGTGCTTCGGTCCCGACGCGTCGGCCGTGATGTACGGCAGGTTGAAGTCGGTCTGCGTGCTCGAAGACAGCTCGATCTTCGCCTTCTCGGCCGCTTCCTTCAGGCGCTGCAGCGCGAGCACGTCCTTCGACAGGTCGACGCCCTGCTCCTTCTTGAACTCGCCGATCACGTAGTCGATGATGCGCTGGTCGAAGTCCTCGCCGCCCAGGAACGTGTCGCCGTTGGTCGACAGCACTTCGAACTGCTTCTCGCCGTCGACGTCCGCGATCTCGATGATCGAAATGTCGAAGGTGCCGCCGCCGAGGTCATAGACCGCGATCTTGCGGTCGCCCGTGTGCGTCTTGTCCATGCCGAACGCGAGCGCCGCCGCAGTCGGTTCGTTGATGATCCGCTTGACGTCGAGGCCCGCGACGCGGCCCGCGTCCTTGGTGGCCTGGCGCTGCGAGTCGTTGAAGTAGGCGGGGACCGTGATCACCGCCTCGGTGACCGTCTCGCCGAGGTAGTCCTCGGCGGTCTTCTTCATCTTGCGCAGGACTTCCGCGCTGACCTGCGGAGGCGCGATCTGCTTGCCGCGGACTTCGACCCAGGCGTCGCCATTGGGCGCCTTGACGATCTTGTACGGCATCAGGTTGATGTCCTTCTGCACTTCCTTCTCTTCGAAGCGCCGGCCGATCAGCCGCTTGACGGCGTACAGCGTGTTCCTCGGGTTCGTCACCGCCTGCCGCTTCGCCGACGCGCCGACGAGGATCTCGCCGTCTTCCTGGTACGCGACGATCGACGGCGTGGTGCGGCCGCCCTCGCTGTTCTCGATGACCTTGATCTGGCCGCCTTCCATGACGGCGACGCACGAGTTGGTCGTTCCCAGGTCAATGCCGATGATCTTTGCCATGTTGGTTCCCTCTGTTTTCCGCTGTTCTGTGCGCTGTTGCGTTCAGCTGCCTGCCGCTAATGTGCGGCGCCCGTGGACAAGTTCAAGACTGCGCGACCGTCACCAGCGCCGGTCGCAGCACGCGGTCGGCGATGGTCCAGCCCTTCTGCAGCACCGCGACCACGTGGTTCGGCCTGATGCCCTGCGGAGCCGGCACCATGGAGATCGCCTGGTGCCAGCGCGGGTCGAACTTCTCGCCGACCGGGTTGATTTCCTTCAGGTTGCCCTTCTCGAACGCCGCCTTCAGTTGCCTGAGCGTCAGTTCGACGCCCTCGCGCATGGCCTCGGGCGTGGCGTTGGTCGCTTCCAGGGCTTTCTCGAGCGAGTCGACCACCGGCACGAGGCTCTCGGCGAACGACTCCACCGCGAACTTGTGCGCCTTGGCGACGTCTTCCTGCGCGCGGCGCCGGACGTTGTCGGCCTCGGCTTTCGCCCGCAGGAACAGGTCGTAGTTCTCGTTGGCCTTGTCGAGCGCGGCCTGCAGTTCCTTCTCGACGTCGACGACGGTCGCGGCACCGAGCGCCTGCGGCTGCGGCTGTTCACCCTCCGGAGCGTCGTTGCGGTCGGTCGTGTCGGCCGCCGCGCCCTCTCGTCCCTGCATCGATTCCTCCGGTTTTCGCTTGTCGTTCAATGGTTTAGGGGGATGTTGGGTCAGCACCGCGGTTTTTCAAGGGAAGCGGTCCGAACATTGCGGCAAGGGCAGAACGAGGCCGCCGCCAGCGGCCGGTTTCGACACCTGGGACCGCGTCTCGGCGGCAATCCGCCGTCCGCCTTCGCCGTAACACGGGATCGGATGACCTATCGCCTCGCCCGCGCTCCCCGTACAAAGCGGGCCAGAAGGTGGAACGCCCAGTGACGAAGGCAGCGAACGTGAACCCGCGGGCAGCCGCGGGGATGATGGAAGGGCAGGCCCCGATCGCCCTGGTCGGGCTGCTCGCCATCGGCGTCATCGTCGCGGTCAACTACTTCGCGCGACCCCAGCCTGGCGCCATGGACCGCGCTCCGAGCGCGACGAACTGCAAGGGGTGCGGCACGGTGGTGGCGGTGCGGCGCTCCGCGCACTCGGTCCCGGTGACCTTTGTCGAAGTCCAGATGACCGACGGCTCCGTCCGCACGCTGCGGGCGCCGGCCCGGCAATTCAGCGTCGGCGACTCGGTCGAGGTGAAGGACGACGCGCTGACCCTGCGCGGCCCGTCCTAGTCGGACGCTCCGCCCAGGAGCGCCAGCGCGCGACTGCGCGCCGCTTCGGCCGCGCGTTCGTCCGCGTGACTGCGCGCGACATCCCAGCCCTGCATGTGCCGCTGCGCCAGCCGCGCGAGCGCGTGGATGAAGGCGGGCGATCCGTTGAGGCACGGGATGTACCGGTACTCCTGCCCGCCGGCCGACACGAACTCCTGCTTGCCTTCCATCGCGATCTCTTCGAGCGTTTCGAGGCAATCGGCGGGGAAGCCGGGGCACATCACGTCGACGCGACGGACGCCGCGCCGGGCCAGGTCGTGCAGCGTCGGCGCCGTATAGGGCTGCAGCCACTCGGCCTTGCCGAAACGCGACTGGAACGTGACCAGGTAGTCGTCCTTGCCGAGCCCGAGCGCTTCGGCCAGCAGCCGCCCCGTCTTCTGGCACTCGCAGTGGTACGGATCGCCGAGCATCGAGCGTGCGCTTCGGCACGCCGTGGAAGCTCATCACCAGCTTGCCTCCCGCGTCCTGCGCGCGGCCGTGGGCCTTCCAGTGCGCGAGGACCGACTGCTTCAGCGCATCGATGTAGCCCGGGTCGTCGTGGAAGTGCTTCACCCAGCGCACCTCGGGCACGTTGCGCGTGCGCTTCCACTCGTCGAACAGCGCGTCGAGCACCGAGGCCGTGGTCGTGCCCGAGTACTGCGGGTACATCGGAACGACCAGCACGCGGTCGGTGCGCTGCCGCTGCAGTTCGGCCAGCACCGAGGCGATCGACGGCTCGCCGTAGCGCATCGCGAGCACCACGTCCGCCTCGATGCCTTGTTCTCCGAGGTAGCCGCGCAGCAGCGTGGCCTGCTCGCGCGAGTGCACCATCAGCGGCGAGCCGCGCTCGGTCCAGATCGCCGCGTACTTGGCCGCGGACTTGCGCGGCCGCAGCGTGAGGATGATCCCGTTGAGGATCGGCCACCAGACGACGCGCGGGATCTCGACGACGCGCGGATCGGAGAGGAACTCCTTCAGGTAGCGCCGCACGGCGCCGGCCTGCGGCGCCTCTGGCGTTCCGAGATTGACGAGCAGGACCGCGGTCCGCGACCGGGTGCCGTGGGAGTACGGCGCTTCGTTCAGGAATGACATCGTGGAGGGGTGCTCGAGGGTGGAGCGGCGAGGTGCCGGGCGCGCCATTGTAAGGAGTTCGACTGCGTCGAGCTCGCTGTGTCCTCTCCTGCGCCTGGTCGGACGTCGGCGTACCTCGACTTCGGGCCGTCGCGGCGGGCGTCATTCGGCTGAGCGCGCCCGCGGACGAACCGGTCGCAGCGCCTCGCGGCAGGCCAGCGCCTCGGCGCGCCTGTACGCCGCGTGCGCCGTGCGCGGGTACCTCGCGAAGCGCGGCGCAGGCGGCGGGCGTGGCCAGTCAACCGGGCGGCGGGCCGGGACTCCATCGGCCGGAAGGCACGCCGCGCGAACACGCGCGAAGCTCGCTCCGAAAGCTGCCAGCCCGCAAGAAGTCCTCGGCAGTGACGCCCGCCGCGCGTCGCGCGGAGTCGAGGCGCCCCGCAGCGCGGGCGGCGCGCAGAGCGGACACAGCCAACGGGTCCAACTCCATCGCGAGCGGGACACCAGATGGCCCGCGCCTACTGGCTCTGCGACAGCACGTTCGACAGCAGCTTCGCCGTGATGTCGACGATCGGGATCACCCGCTCGTACGCCATGCGCGTAGGGCCGATGACGCCCAGCGTGCCGATGACCTTGCCGTCGACCGTGTACGGCGCGACCACCATGCTCATGTCGTCGAAGGGCACGAGCGTCGACTCACCGCCGATGTAGATCTGCACGCCGTGCGCGTTGATCGCCGTGTCGAGCAGTTGCATCAGCCGGCTGCGGTGGTCGAAGAGGTCGAACATGCGGCGCAGCTTGTCCATGTCGGTGGCGAGGTCCGACACTCCGAGAAGGTTGCGCTCGCCGGAGATCACCACCGGCTCGGACTCCTCGGCCGCCTGGCTGCCGGCCTGCAGCGCCGACTCCATCAGGCGCGAGATGTCCTCGCGCAGGACGCGGAGGTCGCCGTGCAGCCGCTCCCGCACCTCGCCGAACGAGCGTCCCGCGAACTGCTCGTTCAGGATGTTGGCGGCCTCGACCAGCTGCGACGGCGTGTACGGCGCTTCCGTCATCAGCACGCGGTTCTGCACGTCGCCCTCGGGCGTCACGATGATCAGCAGCACCCGCCGGTCCGACAGCCGCACGAACTCGACCTGCCGGAACGCCGAGGTGCGCCGCGGCGTCAGCACGACGCCGGCGAACTGGGACAGGCGCGACAGCAGCTGCGCCGCGTTCTGGATGGCGCGGCTGGGATCGGCGACCTGCAGCTGCCCCTGCATCAGGTCGGTCTGCTGCTGTTCCAGCGGCTGCACGGTCAGCAGGCTGTCGACGAACAGCCGGTAGCCACGCGGCGTCGGCACCCGGCCGGCCGACGTGTGCGGGCTGGAGACAAAGCCCATGTCCTCGAGGTCCGCCATCACGTTCCGGATGGTTGCCGGCGACAACTCGAGCCCCGAGATCCGCGCCAGCGCGCGCGAGCCGACCGGCTGGCCGTCGGCGATGTAACGCTCGATCAGCGTCTTGAGCAGTTGTCTGGATCGATCGTCGAGCATGGGAACCATTATGACCGCAAGCAGGGCCCTGCAGCGCTGTCGTGCGTTCGAGACGGGCGCGGCCGGAGGGTTCCTGCATAATCGTCCGCATGACCCAGGCGTTCACCCACGTCGCCGTCTTCGGGAAGCCGCGCGCGGAAGGCATCCGCGAGCCGCTGCTCGAGATCGCCCGTGTCGTGGAGAGCGCCGGCGGCAAGGTGATGTTCGACCTCGCCACAGCCGAGAACATCGGCCCGGGGGAGCACGCGGGCTACACGGTGCACGCGATCGGCAAGCAGGCCGACGTCGCCATCGTGCTCGGCGGAGACGGCACGATGCTCGGCATCGCGCGCGAGCTGGCGCCCTTCCGGGTGCCGCTGATCGGCATCAACCACGGCCGGCTCGGCTTCATGACCGACATCGCGCTCGACCAGGTGGCCGAGGTGCTGGTGCCGATGCTGCGCGGCGCCTACGAAACCGACCGGCGGATGCTGCTGGACGCCGAAGTGCGGCGCCAGGGCCGGGTGGCCCATCACGCGGTTGCGCTGAACGACGTGGTGATCTCGCGCGGCGTGGCGGGCGGGATGGTCGAGTACACGGTGCGGGTGGACGGCGTCACGATGTACAACCAGCGCGCCGACGGCGTGATCGTCTCGACGCCCACCGGCTCCACCGCCTACGCACTGTCGGCCAACGGGCCGATCCTGTATCCGTCGCTGGCCGGCCTGCTGCTGGTGCCGGTCGCCCCGCAGACGCTGTCGAACCGCCCCATCGTGCTGGCCGACGACGTCGTGGTCGAGATCGAGATCACCGACGTGCGCGACGCCAGCGCGCACTTCGACATGCAGACGTACTCGCACCTCTCGCCCGGCGACGTGGTGCGGGTCAAGCGCGGGGCCGACGCCGTCACGCTGCTGCATCCCGTCGGCTACAACTTCTTCGCCACGCTGCGGCAGAAGCTGCACTGGAGCGTGATGCCGAGCGGAGCGCGCAGCTAGCCGATTCACCGATGCTGCTGTCGCTGGCAATCCGCAACTTCGTCATCGTCGAGTCGCTCGAACTCGACTTCGCGCCCGGCTTCACCGTGCTCACCGGCGAGACCGGCGCGGGCAAGTCCATCCTCATCGACGCCCTGCTGCTCGCGCTCGGCGAGCGCGCCGACGCCGACGTGGTGCGCGAAGGCGCGCCGCGCGCGGAGATCAGCGCCGAGTTCAGCGCCGGACCCGCGGTGGTCGAGTGGATGCGGTCGCAGGACGTGGGCGACGCGGACGAAGCGAGCGTGCTGGTGCGCCGGACCATCGACTCCGGCGGCCGCAGCAAGTCGTACATCAACGGTTCCCCGGTGACGCTGGCGCAGCTGCGCGAACTCGGCGAGCTCCTGCTCGACGTGCACGGCCAGCACGCGCACCAGTCGCTGCTGAAGAGCGCCGCCCAGCTCGCGCTGCTCGACGAGCACGGTGGGCTCGCAGGCGAGCGCCGCGAACTCGGGAAGGCTTGGGCCGACTGGAAGCGCGAACAGCGCGCGCGCGAAGAGGCCGAGGCAATGGCGGCCAGCGCCCTCGCCGAACAGGACCGCGTGCGCTGGATCGTCGAGGAGCTCGAAGCGCTGGCGCCCCAGCCGGGCGAGTGGGACGCCGTGCAGGCCGAGCACAGGCGGCTGTCGCACGCGGCTGGCCTGCTCGAGGGCGTGCAGGCGGCGGTCGACGCGCTGGCCGACTCCGATGCCTCGGCGCTGGCGCAGGTCGGCAACGTCAGCGCCCGGCTCGATCACCTCGTTCCGTACGACGAGCGCCTGCAGCCCGCCGTCGAACTGATCGACGCCGCGCAGATCCAGCTCGACGAAGCCGTGGCCGCGCTGCGGCGCTATCTCGACAAGACGGACCTCGACGCCTCGCGGCTGGCCGAGGTCGACGCGCGGCTGTCCGCCCTGCACGGGGCGGCGCGCAAGTTCAAGACGACGCCCGAGCAGATCGCCGAACTCCTCGCCACGTCGCGCGCGCGGCTGGACGCGCTCGCGTCGGCCGGCGACCTCGACGCGCTCCGCGCCCGCGAGTCCGCGCTGCGCGACGCCTGGGCGAAGCAGGCGAAGGCGCTGTCGAAGAAACGCGCGGCCGCCGCGAAGCGCATGGGCCAGGAAGTCACGCGCGCGATGCAGGACCTGAACATGGAAGGCGGCCGCTTCGAGGTCGCGCTCGCCGAGGGGGAGCCGGCCGCATCCGGGACCGATCGCGTCGAGTTCCTGGTCGCGGGACACGCGGGGGTGCAGCCGAAACCGCTCGCCAAGGTCGCCTCGGGCGGCGAGCTCGCACGGATCAGCCTGGCGATCTCCGTCATCGCGGCGACCGCCACGCCGGTCGCGACCCTGATCTTCGACGAGGTCGACGCGGGAATCGGCGGTGCCGTCGCCGACACGGTCGGACGCCTGCTGAAGCGGCTGGGACAGAACCGCCAGGTGCTGGCGGTCACGCACCTGCCGCAGGTCGCCGCCCATGGCGACCAGCACTTCGTCGTGCTGAAGGAGAGCGACGACGCCGGGCGGCCGATCTCCCGGCTGCGGCAACTCGACCGCAAGACGCGCGTCGAGGAAGTCGCGCGGATGCTGGGCGGACAGGAGATCACCGAGACCACGCGCAAGCACGCGCGGGAGCTGCTCGCTTCCTAACCGCCGTCGGCCCCCGCGTTCTGCAGCAGCAGGCGCGCGGCCGCCAGGTCCTCGACGGCCGTCCCGACCGACTTGAAGAGCGTGACCTGCGAAGCCGACGTGCGGCCCGGCACCTCGCCGGTCACGAGCTGGGCCAGTTCTCCCAGCACGTCGGCCCGGCCGATGACTCCGCGCTCGAGCGGCTCGACGATGTCGGCCGCTTCCGCCAGCGCACCCGCGAACGTGTCGACGTAGACCCGCGAGCGGCCGACCGCCGCGTCGTCGGCCTCACGCATGCTGCGGCGGAAGCCGCCGACCAGGTCGAGATGGCATCCGGGCCGCAGCCACGCGCCGTGGACGATCGGCGCCGTGGCGGTGGTGGCGCAGCTGACGATGTCCGCCTCGCGGACGGCGAGTTCGAGATCGTCCACCGCCTGCGCGGGCAGCCCTTCGTCGCGCAGCATCTGCGCCATCGTCTGCGCGCCGACGCCGTTGCGGCCCCAGATCCGCAAGCGCGACACGTTGCGGCCATGGCAGTGAGCGCGCGCCATGTACGGCGCCAGGTGGCCCGTGCCGACGACCAGCACGTTTTCGGCGTCGGGACGCGCGAGGTAGCGTGCCGCGAGCAAGGAAGCGGCGGCGGTGCGACAGAGCGTGAGCGCCTCGCCGTCGATGACCGCGAGCGGTTCGCCGCCGTCGCGCGCGAGCAGGACGTAGATGGCGTTGACGGTGGCGCGGCCGCGTTCCCGGTTGCCCGGCATCACGGTGACGAGCTTCACCCCGAGCGCGCCCTGCGCGCCGTCGCTCCACGCCGGCATCAGCAGCAACGAGTCGGTCGGGGACAGCGCATGCGCGTGCCGCAATGGCGCGACGGGGTGCGACCGCAGCATGTCCGCGATCGCGTCCGCGAGGGCGTCGAAACCCAGCGCGCGGTGAACCTGCCCGGCATCGAAGAACCGCATGGAGCACAGCCCGGGGCACAGTCAGGCCGCGACCCAGCTGCCGGACTTGCCGCCGTGCTTCTCGAGCAGGCGCACTCCGCCGATTTCCATCCCGCGGTCGACGGCCTTGCACATGTCGTAGATGGTCAGCAGGCCGATCTGCACGGCCGTCAGCGCTTCCATCTCGACGCCGGTCTGCCCGGTCGTGTGGACCTCGGCGCGGCACTCCACGGCGTGGGCGGCCGCGTCGAGCGAGAATTCGACGCCGATCTTCGTGATCGCGAGCGGGTGGCACAGCGGGATCAGTTCGGACGTCCGTTTCGCGGCCTGGATCGCCGCGATCCGCGCCACGCCGAGCACATCGCCCTTCTTCGACGTGCCGCCCGCGACGAGTTCGAACGTCGCCGGTTGCATGACGATGCGGCCGGCGGCCACCGCCACGCGGTGCGTCACCGGCTTGCCGCCGACGTCGACCATGTGGGCCTGGCCGCCGGAATCGAAGTGGGTCAATGAGCTCATGGGGTCCCTGGTCAGCGTGCGACAGCGCACACGGCCGCCCGGTGAAACGGAACGAAATGCGCGGCTGGCTATCATACAAAGCCGAGGGCCACCGCATCGAACCAGGCCCGTTGCAGGGTCGCGGGCAGGTCCCCGGCTGCTATTGTGAAGCGCTCTTGAAGGTCTTTCGTCTCCTCGTCGTCGCTCTCGTCTCCTTCGCGCTGAACGCGCCGCTCGCGCGTGCCCAGTCGCCGGACCTTCCATCGCTCGGCGAAGCAGGCGCCGAAGATCTGCCCCCGGCGATCGAGCGCAGGCTCGGCGAGCAGATCATGCTGCAGGTCCGCCGCGACCCGAGCTACCTGCCCGACCCGGAGTCGACCGAGTACCTGAACAACCTCGGCTATCGCCTGGTCTCGGTCAGTCCTTCCCGGTCGCTGGACTTCGTGTTCTTCATCATCCGCGACCCGATGCTCAACGCGTTCGCGCTGCCCGGCGGGTTCATCGGCGTGCACACCGGCCTCGTCATCACGTCCCAGAGCGAATCGGAACTCGCGAGCGTGCTGGGCCACGAGATCGGCCACGTCACCCAGCGCCACATCGCGCGGATGATCGCGCGGCAGAAGGAAAGCACCGCGATGGCGATCGGCGCGCTGCTGCTCGCCATCCTCGCCGCGCGCGCGGGCGGCTCGTCGAGCGGCGACCTGACGCAGGCGGCGATCATCGGCAGCCAGGCCGCGATGGTGCAGCAGCAGCTCAACTTCTCGCGCGAGGCGGAGCGCGAGGCGGATCGAGTGGGCTTCCAGACGCTGGTCGAGGCCGGGTTCGACGCCCGCGGCATGGAAGGCTTCTTCGCCCGCATGCAGGCAGGCACGCGGATCTACGAGGGCACGGCGCCGGCCTACCTGCGCACGCACCCGATGACCGTCGAGCGTATCTCCGACATGCAGAACCGCACGCGCAACCTGCCGTTCAAGCAGCGCGCCGACAGCCTCGAGTTCCAGTTGATCCGGGCGCGCCTGCGCGTGCTGCAGGAGACGACGACGCAGGGCTGGCGCGACGCGCTGGAGTACTTCAACGGGCAGATCAACAACCGAACGACCCACGCCGAGTACGCGGCGCGCTACGGAGCCGCGGTCGCGGCGCTGAAGCTCAACCTGGCCGAGGTCGCCCTGCAGAACGCTCTGGCCGCCAGGCGCCTCGCGCCGGGCTCGTCCGTCATCCTGGACAAGGTCGTGGTGGAGGCCCGCTTCGCGGCGGCGCGCGACGACGCCGCGCGCGACGAGGCGATCAAGCTCGCCCAGGAGAACGCGGCGCGCCACCCGCTGTCCGGCATGGCGGCCCACCACTACGTCGACCTGCTGCTGAAGACCAACCGTTACCAGGAAGCGATCACCTTCCTCCGCAACCAGGACGCGATCTCGCGCAGCCAGCCCGCCTACCACGCGCTGCTGGGCCGAGCCTACGAAGCCCTGAACCGCCGCACGCTGCACCACCAGGCGGTCGGCGAGATGTACGCGTTGTTCGGCGCCGTGGCGCCGGCGATCCAGCAACTCGAGATGGCGCGGCAGGCAAACGACGGCGACTTCTACACGATGTCGGAGATCGACGCCCGGCTGCGCGACCTGCGGGCCCAGTTCAAGCGCGAGCAGGACTTGCTGAGGGAGTCGGGCCGGGCATCGCCGGACCAGGGCAAGTCCGGCCGCTGAGCCTCCCGGCCACCGGCGGCAATCCCTCGCGACCTGAAGGGTCGGGCGGGACTCCTTACAATCCAAGCTTTGCCGAACCGGACGGCACGCGATCGAAACCCTCCGCGCCGTCGCCGCAATGAACCTCGCAGAGCATCCCACTCAAACGCCTCCCGACGCGACCAGCGCCCCGATCGAGACGGACGCCGTGATCGTCGGCGCCGGTCCCGTCGGCCTGTTCCAGGTCTTCGAACTCGGCCTCCTCGAGATCAAGGCGCACGTCATCGACTCGCTCAAGGAAGTCGGCGGCCAGTGCATCGAGCTGTACCCGGACAAGCCGATCTACGACATCCCGGCGATCCCGGTGTGCACCGGCAAGGAACTGACGGAGAACCTGCTCAAGCAGATCGAGCCGTTCGGCGCGACCTTCCATCTCGGCCAGGAGGTCAGCGCGGTCCGCAAGGAGGACGACGGGCGCTTCTACGTCGAGACGAGCGTCGGCACGCGGTTCCTCACCAAGGTCATCATCATCGCGGCCGGCGTCGGATCGTTCCAGCCGCGCGCGCTCAAGGTGCCGGAGATCGAGAAGTTCGCCGGCACGCAGTTGTTCTACCGCGTTCGCGACCCGTCGCGCTTCCACGGAAAGAGCCTCGTGATCGTCGGCGGCGGCGACTCCGCGCTCGACTGGACGCTCGACCTCGTCGGCAAGGCCGAGAACGTCGTGCTGGTGCACCGCCGTGACGGCTTCCGCGCGGCGCCGGCCTCGGTCGCGAAGATGAGGGAGTCGTGCGACCAGTTGCAGATGCAGTTCCTCGTCGGCCAGGTCACCGGCTTCGAGGAACAGGACGGCCGCATGACGGAAGTCCGCGTCACCTCGCTCGACGGGCTGACGCGCCGGGTGCCGCTCGACGTGCTGCTGGTGTTCTTCGGCCTGTCGCCGAAGCTCGGCCCGATCGCCGAATGGGGCCTCGACCTCGAGCGCAAGCAGATCCTCGTCGACACGGAGAAGTTCGAGACCAACGTCCCGGGCATCTTCGCCGTCGGCGACATCAACACGTACCCGGGCAAGAAGAAGCTGATCCTCTCCGGCTTCCACGAAGCGGCGCTGGCCGCCTTCGGTTCGACGCGCTACATCTTCCCCGAGCGCAAGGTGCACCTGCAGTACACGACTACGAGCCCGAAGCTGCACAAGATTCTCGGGGTCGAGAGTCCCGTGTTCGACTGACGAGACCGGAGCCCCCGAGATTCTCTCTCCTTGGTCGCGCGGCAGGCGGGAAGCGGCGGGCGGGCTGCCGTGCCGAGGCAAGGGCGCGAACGTATCTGCGGCAGTCGCTCTTCCCCCCTCTCCCAGCGGTGGTGCCGTGGCAGGCGGGGTGCGGCGGCGGCGCGTTCCGTGGCGGCGAGCAGCGGAGGACCGAGGTCGGCGCGCGCCAGCGCGCTTCGTGTCTGACTTGCCGCGGCATGTTTGAGCGGAGTTCGCGGAGCGAACGCAGCGAGTTCCGCGGCACGACCTCGGGCCGAGCAGCGGAGCGGAGTCGGCGCGCAGCGCCGACCGCCACGGCACGCGCCGCCGCCGCGCCCCGCCTGCCGCGGCATGGCGACGACGTGGCGAGGGCGGAACAACGATCCAGCGACCGCAATCCCAATCAAGAAGCCAACCTCGCTACGCTCTACCAATGGACGACATCGTCAAGGCCGCCATGGCCAAGTGGCCGAACGTTCCCGCCGTCTACGGCTGGCTGGAGCTGACTGCGCGCGGCGAGTGGAGGATCAAGGGCGAACCGATCGACAATCCGTCGATCCGCGACTTCATCGCGCGCAATTACGCGCACGACGATCAAGGCAACTGGTTCTTCCAGAACGGCCCGCAGCGCGTCTTCGTTTCGCTCGACGCGACTCCGCTCATCTATCGACTCGACGGATCCGGGCGCCTGCAGGCACACACGGGGACGTACCCGAGAGACCTGCAGGGCGCATTCGCGGACGCGGAAGGACACCTCTTCCTCGAGACCGAACTCGGTCCCGGGCTGGTCGACAGCGGTGACTCCGCGAACTTCGCGGAGCGGCTGGTCGACGGCCAGGGACGCGCACTCGACGAACACAGCCTCGAGCGGTGGATGGCCGGCGACGGCGAGGCGTTCCTGAGACCGCACGGGCTCCACGTGCAGCACGCGAGAGCGGCTGTTCCGGTCGAGCGCGTCGGCTCGACCAACTGGCCGGACACCTTCGGCTTCGTTGCACGGCCCGGCGACGGCAAGGTCACCTGAAACCGCGGCATCAGGCCTGCGCGGCTAGCCGCGCTCGCTGAAGAACCGCTCGAGGCGTTCCGGCAGGAAACGCAGGTGGCCCGGAAAGCGGCCACTGGCGAAGCCGATGTGGCCGCCCTCGTCGGGCTGCTCCAGCGTGACGTCGCTCGACACGTCGTCCGGACCAGGGAGGCTTTCGGCGGGAACGAAGGGATCGTTGCGCGCGTTCAGCACGAGGTGCGGCACGCGCACGTTTCGAAGCAGCGGCTTGGCCGACGCGCGCGTCCAGTAGTCGAGCGTGTCGCGGAAACCGTGCACGGGCGCGGTGAACAGGTTGTCGAACTCGTAGAGGTTGCGCGCGCGTCGAAGCACGTCGACGTCGATCGCGTAGCCGAAGCGCTGCGCCTTGTCGCGCGCCTTGTCCTTCAGCGTCGCGAGGAACATCTTCGTGTACAGCAGGTTGAAGCCGCGTCCGATCGCGTGTCCCCCGGCGACGAGGTCCAGCGGCGAGCCGATCGACGCGGCGGCGGCGACGAACCGCGCCTCTTCGCCGCGCTCGCCGAGCCACTTGGCGAGCATGTTGCCGCCGAGCGAGATGCCGACGGCATGCAGCGGCGCGACCGGCCAGCGCGCGTGGAATGCGCGCAGCACCCAGTCGCCCTCCTCCGAGTCGCCCGAGTGATACGCGCGGAGCAGCTGGTTCGGCTCCCCCGAGCAGCCGCGGAAGTGAACGACCGCCGCGCGCCAGCCGCGATCCGCGAAGTGGCGCATCGTCGCGCGCGCGTAGTGGCTGCCCGAATCGCCCTCGAGGCCGTGGAACATCGCGAGCAGCGGCGCCTCGGGGGCAGCGGGCTCGGGCTGCGCGAAGTCGACGTCGATGAAGTCGCCGTCCGGCGTCGGCCAGCGTTCGCGGCGGTAGGCGACCTTCGGCAGCGGCACGAGCCGCGCCGGCCAGATCGTCTGCAGGTGCCCGCCGGGCAGCCAGCGCGGCGCGCGATAGGTCGAGGTCACGAGAGGCATGGCGGCATGGCGGCGAAGCGCCAGCGGGCGCGCGGGCCGGGAGTCAGTGCAGGACCGCGTGCGACTCGTCGAAGCTGGCCGCCTCGCCATCGGGTGCGGCGGACGCGTGGTGCAGCACCATCTTCCATCCCGCCCCGGTCTTGACGTAGGCGTTGGTCGCGATGACGCGCGCGATGCGGCGCTCGCGGCCCTGCGTGACGAGCACTTCCTCGACGACGTTGTGGACCGCGACCGTCGGCGTGTCGAGCGACTTGCGCGACGAGCTGCGCACGTGCAGCGGTCCGTTCGACAGGATGGCCGCCCACGACGCCCGCACGGCGCCGTGGCCGGTCAGGCGCGGACCGCCCGGGTGGACGCAGACGACGTCGTCGTCCTCGAGCCACAGCTCCGCGATCGCCGCCGCGTCGGCGCTGTCGAGCGCCTCGTAGAAGGCGTGCTCGCACTCCTCCGACGAGGAGAACAGCAGAGGGCGTGTCAGGCGCGACATGCGATGGGTCAGTGGCCCCTCAGTGGCCCCTGATCACTTCGCCGGCGCGCAGGCGGTACACGGTGCCGCAGTACGGGCACATCGCCTGGCCGGTGTGCGCGAGCTCGAGGAACACGCGCGGATGATGGTTCCACACCGGCATTGCCGGGTTCGGGCAGAACGCGGGCAGGTCCTTGGCGGCCAGCTCGACGACCGGACCCTCCTTGGTCGCGCTCATACCAGCGTCAGCCAGTGCCTGTACTTCTCGGCGCGGCCGTTGACGACATCGAAGAAGAGGTCCTGGATGCGCTCCGTCACCGGGCCGCGGCGCCCGGCGCCGATCGCGCGACCGTCGAGTTCGCGGATCGGCGTGATCTCGGCGGCGGTGCCGGTGAAGAACGCTTCATCGGCCAGGTACACGTCGTCGCGGGTCATCGGCCTCGCCGTGACGGTGAGGCCGAGGTCGCGCGCGAGTTCGATCACGGTGGCGCGCGTGATTCCGGTCAGGCCCGAGACCATCTCGGGCTCGACCAGCTGCCCGTCCTTGACGATGAAGAGGTTCTCGCCCGCACCCTCCGCGACGAAGCCCTGGGTGTCGAGCAGCAGCGCTTCGTCATAGCCGTCGCGCGTCGCTTCCATGTTCGCGAGGATCGAGTTCACGTAGTGGCCCGACGTCTTGGTGCGGACCATCGACACGTTGATGTGATGGCGCTGGAACGACGACGTCTTCACGCGGATGCCCTTGAGGAGGCCCTCCTCGCCGAGGTACGCGCCCCACGGCCACGCGGCGATCGACACGTGAACGGACGCACCCTTGGGGCTGACGCCCATCTTCTCGGATCCGTAGAACGCCAGCGGCCGCAGGTAGCACGACTCCAGCTTGTTCGCGCGCACCACCTCGCGCTGCGCCTCCATCAGCTGCTCGCGCGAGTACGGCATCTCCATCATGAAGACCTTCGCGGAGTTGAACAGCCGGTCGGTGTGCTCCTTCAGCCGGAAGATCCCCGTGCCGGCGGGCGTCTTGTACGCGCGCACGCCCTCGAAGACGGCGAGGCCGTAGTGCAGCGAGTGCGTCAGGACGTGCGTCGTGGCATCGCGCCACGGCACCAGCTTGCCGTCGTACCAGATGAACCCGTCGCGGTCAGCCATCGACATCGCGTCTTCTCCCGTTGAATTTTCGCGCCGGCGCGCTGCGCGCGCCCGCTCACGCTGAAGGCCGCGATTCTAGCGAACCGCGTGCGTTCGACATGGGTTCCTATAATCGGCGCTCCTAGGAGTCCCCGTGTCCTCATCCGCGACCGCCGGGCGGCAGATTTCGCTGCTCGCCATCTGCCAGGCGCTGCTGTACGTCAACAACGTCACGCTGATCTCCATCAACGGCCTCGCGGGACTCGCGCTGTCGCCGACGCCGCTCTACGCGACGCTGCCCATCACCGCGTACATCGTCGGCTCGGCGCTCACCACGGTCCCCGCGTCGCTCGCGATGGCGCGCTGGGGACGGCGCGCCGGCTTCATGTTCGGCAGCGGGATGGGGATCGTCGGCACTTCGACGGCCGCGTTCGGCATGCTCACCGGCAGCTTCGTGCTGCTGTGCCTGGGGACGTTCTGCACGGGCATCTACAACGCGTTCGCGCAGTACCTGCGCTTCGCCGCGGCCGACGTGGCCGACGCCTACGACCCTGCGCTGAAGGAACGCGCGATCTCCCTGGTGCTGGCGGGCGGCATCGCCGGCGGGCTGATCGGGCCCGAACTGTCGAAGCACACCGTGAACCTGCTGCCGGCCGCGTTCGCCGCCAGCTACCTCGTGCTGGCCGCGGTCGCGCTGGTGGCGGGCACCGTCGCCAGCCGACTCGCCATTCCGCAGGCCGTCATCTCCGCCAGCGCGGCGGCGGCGCGCCCGCTCGGGCGGATCGCGCGCCAGCCCGCGTTCGTCGTCGCGGTCGCCGTCGGCGCGATCAGCTACGGCAGCATGAACCTGCTGATGACGGCCACGCCGCTGGCGATGAAGGTGTGCGGCTTCGGCTATCCGGACACCGCCGACGTGATGAAGTGGCACGTGGTCGGGATGTTCGCTCCCGGATTCTTCACCGGCAACCTCATCCGCCGCTTCGGCGTGCTGGCGATCATGCTGGCCGGTTGCGTGCTGATGTTCCTGACGGTCGGCATCGCGCACGCCGGCCTCACCTACTGGCACTTCTGGTTCGCGCTGTTCACGCTCGGGATCGGCTGGAACTTCATGTTCGTCGGCGCCACCACGCTGCTGACGACGACCTATACCTCGGCCGAGAAGGCCAAGGTCCAGGGCGTGAACGACCTCACGGTCTTCGTCACGATGATCTCGTCGTCGGCCGCCTCCGGCGCGCTGGTGTCGACCAGCGGCTGGACCGACCTCAACGTCTACGCGCTGCCGGCGCTCGTGCTGGCCTCGCTCGGCGCGGTCTACCTGATGCTGCGGCCGGCGCATCACCGGACCAGGGCCGCGTGATGCTGAAGCGCTTCCTTGGTGCCGATCCGGCGATCGCCGCGCGGCGGCGGCACGCCTTCGTGCGCGGCGTGCGCGCCGTCGCGCCGGCGACCATCGCCACCGGGACGTGGGGGCTCGTCACCGGCGTGGCGATGGTCAAGGTCGGGCTGACCACGGCACAGGCGCTCGGCATGTCGCTGCTCGTCTACGCGGGGTCGGCGCAACTGGCCGCGCTGCCGCTGATCGCCGCGGCCGCGCCGATCTGGGTCGTGCTGCTCACCGCCACGGTCGTGAACCTGCGCTTCGTGATCTTTTCGGCGGGGCTGCGGCCGTTCTTCAGGCGGTTCTCGCTCGGACGCCGGCTGTTCCTCGGCTACGTGACCACCGACATCGGTTTCGCACTGTTCCTCTCGCGCTTCGTCAACGCGCCGGACGAGGAGCGCGGCTCCCCGGAGCAGGTGTGGTTCTTCCTCGGCATGGCGGCCGGCAACTGGATGGCGTGGCAGACGATGTCCGTGCTCGGCATCTTCCTGGCCGCCCAGATCCCGGGGGCGTGGGGACTCGAGTTCGCGTCGATCCTCGCCCTCATCGCGATGACGCTGCCGATGATCGCGAGCCGCCCGGCACTGGTCGGCGCGGCGACCGCGGGAGTCGTCGCCGTCCTGGGCGCCGCCCTTCCGCTGAAGCTGGGCCTGGTCGCCGCCGTGGTGGTCGGCATCGCGGCCGCGATGAGCGCGGAAGTCCTGCTCGAACGGATCGGAGCGCGCAACGTGAGCGAACTTCTGATCTGGATCGTCATCGTCGGCCTGACCGCCGTCACGGTCGCGACGCGTTCGGCGTTCCTGGTGCTCGGCGAACGCTTCAGGCTGCCTGAACGGGTGCAGCACGGCCTGCGCTATGCGCCGGCGTGCGCCCTCGTGGGACTGATCGCTCCCGAACTCGCGCTGGCCAACGGTTCGCTCGCGCTGTCCCTCGCCAACCCGAAGCTCGTTGCCGGCATCGCCGCCGGCGCGGTCATGCTCGGCACGCGCAGCATGATCGCGGCGATTGCGGTGGGCATGCTGGCCTTCACGGCCCTGCGGCTCTTCGCGGCGTGAGCGACGACGGCCTCGCCGCGACGCCGTGCACGCGCGGCGGACTCTACGCCGTCAGCGGTTGTCCGGGCCCCGATGGGCGTGCCGCACCGCCGGCAGCACCCACACGACGAGAGCGAGCGTCGCCAGCGCGACGAACGACGCGGCCAGCATGAAGGCGGCCGTCGCGCCCGAAGCCACCCATAGCCAGCCGAACACCGCCGAGGCCGGAAGCAGAAGCAGGCCCTTGGCGAGGTAGTACCAGCCGTACGCGGTCCCCAGCCGCTGCTGCGGCACCAGGTCCGCGATGAGCGCCCGTTCCGACCCTTCCGTGGCGGCCATGTAGACGCCGAGCAGGATGGCGGCCGGCCACATCAGGTCCACGTCGCTGGTCCAGCCCAGCACGACGAACAGCACGACGTGCAGCACCCAGCCGACCGTCAGCAGCGGCACGCGCCCGACGCGGTCCGAATGCGCCGACAGCGGCACCGCGAGCAAGGTCGACGTCGCCGCCACCACCGCCCACAGCAACGCGGCCTGCGCGACCGGCATGCCGAGGTCGTGCGCGCGCAGGATCACGAACGCGTTGGAGGCCTGCCCGAGCGTGAAGATCGAGATGGCGGCGAGCAGGCGCCGGAAGCCGGGCGGCAGTCCGCGCCAGGTCCAGTCCGGCCTGGCCGGCGCGGCCACGCCACCGTCGCGCGGCTCCTTCACCGACAGCGGCGAGCGCGACGCACAGCGCTCCCGGCACGGCGGCCCACAGCAGGATGTCGCGCAACGGAATGTTCAGCGCCAGCAGGCCGGCGGCGAGCAGCGGACCGATGACGGCGCCGGCGTTGTCGAACGCGCGGTGCAGGCCGAACGCGATCCCGCGCCGGGCGGCCGGCACCGAGCGCGCGAGCAGTGCGTCGCGCGGCGACGAGCGCAGGCCCTTGCCGAACCGGTCGAGCACGCGCAGCGTCAGCACCATGGGCCACGACGCCGCGAGCGCGAGCAGCGGCCGCGCCACCGCCGCGAAACCGTAGCCGACGACCATGAACACCTTGGCGCGCCGCACGCGGTCGTACCAGACGCCGGAGACGAGCTTCAGCAGCGCCGACGTCGCCTCCGCCGCGCCCTCGATGAGCCCGAGCGCGCGCGGACCGGCGCCGAGCACGGTCGCCAGGTACAGCGGCAGCAGCGGATAGACCAGCTCCGACGCGGCGTCGTTCAGCAGGCTGATGAGGCCGAGGACCCACACGGTCGACGGCAGCGCGCGCAGCGCGGCGCGCATCAGTCGACCCCGAAGACTTCCGCCCACAGGCGCCGCACGGCGGCCGCCTGCGCTTCGACCTCCGCCGGCTCGACCCGCGCGCGCTCGGCACCGTTCAGGCGCAGGCGGTGCTGCAGGGCGCGGAACGTGCGGTACGCGTCGGCGACTTCGCGCGCGAGCGTCATGTCGATCAGCCGCATGCCGCTGGCCATCTGCAGCAGCGCGATGTTGCCGAGGTTGCGCACGAGGTCGCCATGGCGGTGCGAGTGCGCCAGCACCAGGTACTGGACGATGAACTCGATGTCGACCATGCCGCCGCGGTCGTGCTTCAGGTCGAACAAGGCGCTGGCGTTCGGGTGGCCGTCGAGCATCTTCTGGCGCATCGCCAGCACTTCGCTCTTCAGCTTCGCGAGATCGCGCTCCTGCGTCAGCACGTGGACGCGCTCGGCCTCGAAGCGATGGCCCAGTTCGAAGTCCCCGGCGCAGTGGCGCGCGCGCGTCAGCGCCTGGTGTTCCCACACCCAGGCGCCCATGCCGTCCTCGTTGCGCTGGTAGCGCGAGAACGCGTCGAGCGAGGACACCATCAGTCCGGCGTTGCCGTTCGGCCGCAGCCGCAGGTCGATGTCGAACAGGTTGCCGGACGAGGTCTGGGCCGTGAGCCAGGTGACCAGGCGGCGCGCGAGCACCGAGTAGACGTCGGGCGCATCCGGGTGGTCGTCGTCGAACAGGAAGATCAGGTCGAGGTCGGAGACGTACCCGAGTTCCTTCCCGCCGAGCTTGCCGTACCCGATGACGGCGAAGCGCGGCACCTCGCGGTGCCGCTTGGCGATCGTCGCCCACACGCGCTCCAGCGTGAGCCCGAGCGTGAAGTCGGCGAGCGCCGACAGGTGATCGGCGAGCCGCTCGACCGTCAGGCGACCGTCGAGGTCGGCCACCAGCAGCCGCAGCACCTGGGCGTGGTGGACGTCGCGCAGCAGGTTCATCTGCCGCTCCTGGTCGCCCTCGGCTTCGTCGAGCTGGCGCCGGACCAGGGCGGACCACGCCGCCCAGTCGGGCTCGCGCTCGTGCAGCCGCTCGTCGAGCAGTTCGTCGAGCAGGATCGGATGGAGCACGAGGTAATCGGCGGCCCATCGGCTGGCCGCGAGCATGCGCATCACGCGCTCGAACGCGTGCGGGAACTGGTTCAGCAGCGTCACGTAGGTGTTGCGGCCGGCGATGACCTCCGCGAGCTGCGCGAAGCGCGCGAAGTGCTCGTCCGGTCCGATGTCGTGCGCGGCGCTGGAGCCGTGCGACAGCTCGATCGCGGAGACGAGCGCCCGCTGCAGCAGGCGTTCGATGCCCGCGCGCGCGGCCGCGCTCGCGCCCTGCACGCGTCGCCCGTTCAGCACGCCGCGCAACCGCTGCGCCGTTCCGGGCGGATCGCGGAAACCCTGCTCCTCGAGGTGGTCGACCAGGGGCGCGTCGTCGCCGTCGCCCGGCGTGTTCCACGAGGCCGGCATCGGCGCCTGGCGCGTGGTCTCGGTCGGCTCGGAGAACACGGAGTCGAACACGCCGTCGACGAAGTCCTGCACGGCCCGGTACTCGCCGAGCATGGCGTCGACGCTCGCCGCGCCGAGGAGCCGTGCAACGCGCGCGCGCGCCTCGCGGTCGGGCGGCAGCGCGTGGGTCTGCGCGTCGTCCACGTACTGCAGCGCGTGCTCGAGGTTGCGCAGGAAGACATAGGAAGTCGCCAGCCGGTCGCACGTCGCGGCCGGCAGCACGCCCTGGCGACCGAGCGTGACCAGCGTTTCCAGGGTCGAGCGCGAGCGCAGGCCGGGATCGCGCCCGGCGCGGATGATCTGGAACGCCTGCGCGATGAACTCGATTTCGCGGATCCCGCCGCGGCCGAGCTTGACGTTGTCGGCGCGTTCCTCGCGGCCGGCATTGCGCCGGGAGCTTTCGGCGCGGATCAGTCCGTGCAGTTCGCGCAGCGCGTTGATCGCCCCGAAGTCGAGGTACTTGCGGAACACGAACGGCCGCACGACCGCGAAGATCGACCCGGCCTGCCGATCGAATTGCGCGGACGACGCGAACACCGGCGCCGAAACGACCCGCCCCTTCAGCCACGCGAAGCGCTCCCACTCGCGTCCCTGGACCATCAGGTACTCCTCGAGCATCGCGCTCGAGACCGCGAGCGGCCCCGCGTCGCCGTTGGGGCGCAGCCGCATGTCGACGCGGAACACGTAACCGTCGGCGGTGACGTCCGAGATGGCCGGGATGACGCGGCGCCCGAGGCGGATGAAGAATTCGTGATTGCTGAGCGGCCGGATGTCGCCGCCGCCGGGCAGCGGACGCGTTTCGCCGTCCTCGTCGTACACGAAGATCAGGTCGATGTCGGACGAGACGTTCAGCTCGCCGCCGCCGAGCTTGCCCATGCCGATCACGAGCAGGTCCTGCGGCTCGCCGGCCTCGCTCGTCGGCACGCCGTGCACCTCGGCAAGCTCGCGGGCGTGGACCGCGACCGCGCGCTGCACGGCCAGTTCGGCCAGCGCGGTGGTGGTCGACACGACCTCGGGCAGCCCGCAGGCGCCGGTGGCATCGCGGACGACCAGCGACGCGATCACGCGCCGGCGCAGCCCCCGCAGATCCGCCGCCACGCGTTCCGGCGTTTGCGGCGCGACGGCCCCGAGTTCGCCCGCCATGCGCGCCGCCGGCCAGCCTTCCCGCGCCCAGGCCGACAGCAGCTCCGATCGCCGGGCGTCGTCGGCGCCGGCCTCGCGCTGCAGCGTGCGCTCGACGAAGTGCGACAGCGACGGCACGGCCCCGGGTTCGACGCGTTCGCCGCGCCAGTCGCGCCCTGCCAGAAAGTCCGGATCTTTCACTCTTGTTCGCGGTCGAATCTGCCGATGGCTGTGAAGGTCGCTGTGATAGAGTGCCGCGGTCCCAGCAGGGTCTTCGTCCGACCGGACGCGCCAGGCCCGACCGGATCGGCGACCGGATCGATGTCCGCATTCTACGGAGCGCCTGCGCAGGTCCACTTGATGCCGTCCACATCCACTCCCTAGCCTCGTGTCCGATCAGCCGCGCCCGGATCCGTCGCCGCCGGGCGACGACCGCCCGAGTCACCCGTCCCTCGCCGCCGAACTGAGCGCCACCGCGCACCGGGTCGAGCACGCCGTAGAGGAAAAGCTCGAGCACGGCATCGAGGCCGCGGAGCAGACCATCGTGCGCCGCTTCGGCCTCGGCGCGCTGCGCGCGGTGCGCACGACGCTGCGCTTCGCGTTCTGGTCGCTGGTGGCGGCCTACTTCGCGTTCGGCGCGCTGCTGCTCGTCACCCGCTACTACGTCCTGCCGCGCATCGACCAGTGGCGGCCGCAGATCGAGGACATCGCCAGCCGCGCGCTGAAGGGCACCGTCACCGTCGGGCGGATCGAAGTCGGCTGGCGCGCCTTCAATCCGCATCTTTCGCTCAACGACGTCCAGGTCGCCGGACCGCGCGGCGGCCCGCCGCTCGCGCTGCCGCGAGTCGACGCCACCGTGTCGTGGCTCAGCCTGTTGTCGATGGAGCCGCGTTTCGTCGCGCTGCGCCTGCTGGCGCCGGAGGTGTCCGTCGTTCGCCTGGCCGATGGCAATTTCACCGTCGCCGGCTTCGTCATCGAACCGGGCAAGCCCGAGTCCGAAGGATCGCCCGCGCTCGACTGGCTGCTCTCGCAGGACCGGGTCGTCGTCCGCGATGGTCACGTCGTGTATCGCGACGACCGCGGAAGCGAGCCGATCCAGTTCGAACTGAACGACGTGAACCTGATCGTGCAACAGTCGCTCGGCTCCCACTCCTTTGCGCTGCAGGCGCTGCCGACCGCCGATTTCGCCGGCCCGATCGACGTTCGCGGGACCATGACGACCGGTGCCTTCGCCCGTCCATCGGACGTGAGCCAGTGGAAGGGGCAGGCGTTCGTCCAGCTCGACTTCGTCGACCTCGCGCTGCTGTCGAGCCTGGTTCCGGTGCCGGTGCAGATCGAACAGGCGTACGGGGCGCTGCGCGTGTGGATGGGCTTCGACGACGGCCACATCCTCCGCACGACGGCCGACGTCGCGTTGCAGGACGTGACGGCGCGCCTCGCGAAGGAACTCGAGCCCCTTCGGCTCGCATCCCTGCAGGGCCGCATCACGCAGCGCCAGTGGGGCGACGCGTGGCCGGTCGGCCGCGGCGGCCAGGAGTTCGGGCTCACGAGAACGACGTTTCGCACGGCCGACGGCCTGACCTTCCCGGCCATGGACGTCAAGCTGCGGCGCACGCGCGCCGCGGGCAGCGAACCGCCGCGCACGGCACTGGAGGCCTCGCGCATCGATCTCGAGAGCCTGGGCGCCGTGCTTGCGCACCTGCCGCTGCCCGGCGACCTGTACGACAAGCTGGCCCCGCACGCGCTGCGCGGAACGCTGTCCGAGCTTTCGCTGGCGTGGAGCGGCGACGCGCCCGCGGCGTCCGACATCGCGCTGAAGGCCCGGTTCAGCGGCCTGTCGAGCGCGGCCCTGCCCGCGGCGGAGGACGCCGCGTCGAAGGTCGGCGTGCCGGGATTCGAGAACCTCAGCGGCGCCGTGCGCATGGAGAAGGGAGCCGGCACGCTCGAACTCGCGGCGACCGACGCGGCGCTCGTATTCCCCGGCGTCTTCGAGGAACCGCGCCTGCCGCTGAAGCAGTTGCTCGGGACCGTCCAGTGGAAGCAGGGCGCGACGCTCGAACTTCGCGCCGACGGACTGCGGGCGTCGAACGACGACGTCGACGTGACGGCGAACGGCACCTACCGGACGGCGGCCTCCGGCCCGGGCTGGATCGACCTGTCGGGTCGCGTCGTGCGTGCGAACGCCGATGCCGCGTGGCGCTACATCCCCGCCGTGGCCGGCACCGGCACGCGGACGTGGCTGCGGCACGCGCTCGTGAAGGGACGCCTGGGCGACGCGCCGTTCAAGCTCAAGGGCGACCTCGCGCGCTTCCCGTTCACGAACCCGGCGGAGGGCGACTTCCGCTTCAGCGGCCGCGTGACGGGCGCCACCCTGGACTTCCTACCCGGCCAGCCGAACAGCGAGGACAGGCCGGCGGAACCGGGCAGCGTGTGGCCGATCCTCACCGACATCGATGCGGACCTCGTCTTCGAGCGCGCGTCGATGACGATCACCGCGCAGCGCGGCCGCGCCTACGGCGCGCGGATCGAGCAGGCGACCGCGCGCATCCCGAACCTCGGGCATGACGCCACGCTCGACGTGAAGGGCCAGGTGACCGGCCCGCTGGCCGACCTGCTGCGCTACGCGAACGCCAGTCCCGTGAAAGGCTGGATCGGCGGCATCACCGACGGCGCCGAAGCGCAGGGCAACGCCAGGCTCGACCTCGGCCTGCTGATCCCGCTGGGACACGCCGCGGACGCCAAGGTCACCGGCGCCATCGCGTTCCAGAACAACAACCTCACCCTCGCCGGCCTTCCGCCGTTCACGCGGACCAGCGGCACGCTGAACTTCTACGAGCGCGGCGTGCGCATCAACAACCTGTCGACCAACCTGCTCGGCGGCGCCGCGCGCCTCGACGCCTCGACGCGCGCCGATGGCGCGCTGGTGTTCAACGCCGCCGGCGCGGCGACGCCCGCGGGGCTGCGCGACGCGGTCTCCTTCTCGCCGATCCAGCGCCTGCTCGACAAGTCGAGCGGCAGCGCGCGCTACCAGGCGGCGGTCGTCGTGAAGGACGGCACCGAATTGCGCATCGACAGCGATCTCGTCGGCCTTGCCATCGACGGCATCGCGCCACTGCGCAAGTCCGCCGCCGAGAGCCTGCCGCTCCGGATCGAGCGCACCGCGCGTGCCACGGGGCAGGATCTCCAGGTGCAGGCCGGGCGCGCGCTCGGCATCCGTACCGAAAGCCGGCGCGCGGACGCGAGTGGCGAATGGCGCCTTGCGCGCGGCGTGGTCGCGGTGAACGAGCCGGCCAACCTTCCCGAGCGGGGCCTGCTCGTCATCGCGACGCTGCCGCGCCTCGACGTCGATGCGTGGTCGAACCTGCTGGCGCCGGACACGCCGCCGGAGCGCGGCGCCCGCCCGGCCACGGCCGGCGAGGACTTGCGCATCGACCTCGTCGCGCTGCGCACCGACGAACTCATCGTCCAGGGCCACACGGTGCGCAACCTGACCCTGGGCGCAACGCGGCAGGACGACGGCGGCTATGCGGCCAACGTCGTGTCGGACGGCGCGACGGGATTCATCGGCTGGCGCCCGGCCACCGATCCGCAGGCGCTGGGGCAGATCACGGCGCGCCTGTCGCGGCTGGTGATCACCGCCCGGAAGGAACAAGAGGTCGTCGCGGCGCTGCGCGCCCCGCCGAAACAGATTCCCTCGCTGGAAGTCAGCGTCGAGCAGTTCGAGCTGTCCGACATGAAGCTCGGGCGGCTCGACCTCGTCGCGCAGAACACCGGCAGCGGCGCGAGCGGCGCCTGGCGGTTGCGGCGCCTCGACATCACGAATCCCGACATGAAGCTCACCTCCACCGGCGAGTGGGGCCCGGCGCCGGCGAGCGGCAACCGCCGCATGCAGTTGAAGTTCGCGATCGACGCCGCGGACGGCGGCGCCGCCCTGGCCCGCATCGGCTACCCCGCCGCGCTGTCGCGCGGCACCGGCCGCATCGAGGGCGACGTCCAGTGGCTTGGCTCGCCGCTGGACATCGACTACCCGACCTTCGCCGGGCGCCTGAACGTAGCGGTCGACGACGGCCGGTTCCTGAAGGTCGACCCGGGCAACGCCGCGCGCCTGCTCGCGCTGCTGTCGCTGCAGTCGCTCGGCCGTACCCTCGCGCTCGACGGCGGCTCCCAGTTCGCCGAGGGCTTCGCGTTCACGTCGATCCGCGCCGACGCCACGATCGACCGCGGCATCCTGAAGACCGACAACTTCCGGATGAGCGGAGCGACCGCGGCGGTCCTGATGTCGGGCACGCTGGACTTGCGCAATGAAACACAGCAGCTGTCGATCGTGGTGCTGCCCGTGATCGACGCGAGCACCGCGGCGCTCGCGGTCGGCGTCGTCAATCCGGTGCTCGGACTCGGCACGTTCCTCGCCCAGTTCGTGCTGCGCGATCCGTTGTCGCGCGCCTTCGCCCTGCAGTACGACGTCACCGGTTCCTGGACCGATCCGATCATCACGCGCCAGACGCGCATCACGCCGTCCCGACCCACCGAGGCCAACAAATGACCCTCACCGCCCGCGTCGCCGCCGTGCAGATGGTTTCGAGCACGCGCGTCGAGGACAACCTGAACACCGCCGCCGCGCTGATCGAGGAAGCGGCGGGCACCGGCGCGCAGCTCGTCGCGTTGCCCGAGTACTTCTGCCTGATGGGCCAGCGCGACAGCGACAAGGTCGCGCTGCGCGAGCCGGACGGCCGTGGTCCGATCCAGGACTTCCTCGCTGACCAGGCGCGCAGGCACGGCATCTGGCTCGTCGGCGGAACGCTGCCGCTGGTGGCGCCCGAGCCCGACCGCGTGATGAACTCGGTGCTCGTCTACGGCCCGGCGGGCGACCGCATCGCGCGCTACGACAAGATCCACCTGTTTCGATTCACCAGGGGCGACGAGACCTACGACGAAGCACGGACCATCGCGCCGGGCAGCGACGTGACGACCTTCGTGTTCGCGCCGGAGGGCGGCCCGCGCCTCACGGTGGGCCTGTCCGTCTGCTACGACCTGCGCTTTCCCGAGCTCTACCGCGCGATGCCGCGGCCCGACCTGATCCTCGTGCCGGCCGCGTTCACCGCGACGACCGGCAAGGCGCACTGGGAAATCCTCCTGCGCGCGCGCGCGGTCGAGAACCTCGCGTACGTGCTCGCCCCCGCGCAGGGCGGCGTGCACGAGAACGGCCGGGCGACCTACGGCCACTCGATGCTGATCGATCCGTGGGGCACCGTGCTGGCCAATCGCCCTGACGGGCCCGGGGTTGTGTTCGGCGACATCGACCCGCAGCTCATCGCCTCCTGCCGGGCGTCGTTGCCGGCCCTCGAGCACCGAACCCTCTGCTGAACGCGCGTCCGTACAATCGCGCCTCCCTTGCCGCCCCTGCTGACCGGACACCGATGAAGCCTTCCGATCCCGCCCTCGACCGCCTGGCAATCGCCAAGCAGATGCTGCTCGACCCGTACGGGCTGGACGAAGCGCAGCTGCAGCGCTCGCTCGCGTCGATCTTCGAGCACCGCGCCGATTACGCCGACCTGTACTTCCAGTACACGCGCTCGGAGTCGTACTCGCTCGAGGAAGGAATCGTCAAGAGCGGCAGCTTCGACATCGAACAGGGCGTAGGCGTGCGCGCGGTCATCGGCGACAGGACCGCGTTCGCGTACTCGGACGACATCTCGGTCGACGCACTGAACGAGGCGGCGGTGTCGGCGCGCTCGATCGCGCGACACGGCGCCGGCAAGGTCAAGGTCGCGCCGAGGATGTCGGTGCGCGCGCAGCCGGCGCTCTATGGCGCGCACGATCCGGTGGCGTCGCTCGACGCGGCCGCGAAGATCCGGATGCTCGAGAAGGTCGAGCGGCTCGCGCGCGCGCGCGACAGCCGGGTGAAGCAGGTGATGGCCAATCTCGGCGCGGAGTACGACGTCGTGCTGGTCGCGCGCAGCGACGGCGTGCTCGCGGCCGACGTGCGTCCGCTGGTGCGGCTGTCGGTCAACGTGATCGTCGAGGACGGCGGCCGCCGCGAGCAGGGATTCTCCGGCGGCGGCGGGCGCTACGACCTCGCCTACTTCGACGACGCGCTGCTGGCCGACTACGCGAACAAGGCGGTCGACCAGGCGCTGGTGAACCTCGTTGCGAAGCCGGCCCCGGCGGGGATCATGCCGGTCGTGCTCGGCCCCGGCTGGCCCGGCATCCTGCTGCACGAGGCGATCGGCCACGGACTCGAGGGCGACTTCAACCGCAAGGGATCGAGCGCGTTCGCGGGCAAGGTCGGCGAGCGCGTGGCGTCCAGGGGCGTGACGGTCGTCGACGACGGCACGCTCGCCAACCGGCGCGGATCGCTGAACGTCGACGACGAAGGCAACCCGACGAAGAACACGGTGCTGATCGAGGACGGCGTGCTGCGCGGCTACATCCAGGACACGCTGAACGCGCGGCTGATGAAGGTGCCGGTGACCGGCAACGCCCGCCGCGAATCGTTCGCGCACCTGCCGATGCCGCGCATGACGAACACGTACATGCTGGCAGGCGACAAGGACCCGGACGAGATCGTCCGCTCGGTGAAAAAAGGCATCTACGCCACCAACTTCGGCGGCGGCCAGGTCGACATCACGAACGGCAAGTTCGTGTTCAGCATGGCCGAGGCGTACATGATCGAGAACGGGAAGATCACCCACCCGGTCAAGGGCGCCACGCTGATCGGCAACGGCCCGGACGCCCTCACGCGCGTGACGATGATCGGCAACGACCTGGGCCTCGACCCGGGCATCGGCACCTGCGGCAAGGACGGCCAGAGCGTCCCGGTGGGCGTGGGCCAGCCGACGCTGCGCATCGAAGGCCTGACCATCGGCGGCACCGAGTAGCGCCGCACGACCTGAAGGAACGCGGCTCGCCTCGGCGAGCCGTCTCGTCTCGACGCCCTGCAGCGGTGGATTGCCGGATCGACGGGGATCGCCGTCGATCCCCGGGATGGTCCTACTCGCTCTTTTCAAGCATGTAGAGCTGCCACAGGTCCTGCCGGCTCATGTGCATCAGCGGCTGCATCGCCCGCATGCCCGCCGGTCCGATGCTCCCTTCGAGCCATCGGAGTTCGTCGAACTTCGCCCTCGTCTCGTCGTCCATGCCCGAGGCGACGAAACCGCTCTCGCGCATCATCAGCAGCCCCTTGGCGCGCAGCGAGAGTTCCGTGTACACGCGCAGATAGCAGAGGATGTCGGCGACGAGCGGACCGTCGAGGTTGCGCTTGAGCGCCGCCAGGTAGACGCCCGGCGGTGAGTTCGCGAAGTCGCCCGACGTGATCAGATCGAGCATCTCCGCGTCCTTGTCGAAGCCGCTTCCGAGCCACTGGCCCAGCGCCCTTTCGCCGAGGTGAAAGGCGACCAGCAGCGATGCGGGAACGAGGGCGACGATCACGAGCGTGGCTACCTGCGGCATGTGGCCGAGGTGGTTGAACGCGCCGTGCATCAGCACCGCTATGAGGAGTCCCGGCACGAACGCCGCCGCGCCGGCCTGCGGCCGCCGTGCCAGCACCGTGAGTGCCATCACCGTGAACAGCGCCGTGGTGCCGCCGTGCATGATCGCCGTGCCGAAGCCGCGCACGATCCATGTCGCGAGCCCGGCGTTCTGTGCGATCTGCAGGTAGTGGAGGTTCTCGAAGAGCGCGAATCCGCTGCCGACCGCGAAGCCGTAGATGGCGCCGTCCACGAGGAATCCGATGCGGCTCGTGCGGACCAGCGCAACGATCACGAGCGCCTTGAGAAACTCCTCGGAGAGCGGCGCCACCCAGCGCGAGTAGGTCGCCCGCCGCAGGTCCAGGCCGCCCATCAGCAGGTCGGCGACGCCGTAGCTCGCCAGGCCGACGACGACGCCGGCGGCGAGTGCCATTGCGACGGCCGATGGGCGGAGCAGCTTGTAGCCATCGAGCCAGAGCAGGCCGGCCAGGAAGCACAGCACCGGCGCGATGGCGACGAGCGTGGCGATCCAGGGATTCATCGCATGGCCCGCGCTACAGGATCTTCAGGGACAACATCCACTCGTCACCCGCGCGCGTCGAGCTGCGGAAGCCCACGGCGTAACCGACCGACAGCGTCATCTCGTACCAGTGCAGCACCGAGAACTTCAGGTCGATCTGGCCGCCGATGTTGGAGTAGTTGCGGCGCGAATTCGAACTCGAACTCAACGGATCGGTCCACAGGCCGGTGACGAAGACGGCGGGCCGCAGGGACTGCAGGAAGAAGTCCGGCTTGCCGGCCCGCTCGAAGATGTACGGCGGGAGGTTCCACTCGACCATCTGCTTGACGAAGCGCTGCGCGGCGAGTTCGTTGATGCCGAAGCCTGGCATCGCGTAGTACTCGCGGTAACGCTTGACGTTGCCGTCGTCGACGTAGTTGTTGCCGAACGCGCCGAAGTAGAAGTTGGCAGCGCTGTCGCTCGCATCGCCGCGCGCCGCGCCCGCCGCGGTACGCGACCAGATCGAGGAATGCGGCGGCAGCGCGATGCCGAAGTCGAACGTGCCGCGCAGCTGCGGCACCGTCTTGCCCTCGAACGTGCTGGTGGCGAGAACGGCCGTGCCCGCCGTGCCCTTCTCGTCGTCGACCGCGCCGAGCGAGCGGCGCAGGTTGCTGTAGCGCAGGCCGACCTCCGCGGTCACGAGGCTGTCGAACCCGGCCTCGATGTTCTGCGCATTCGGCAGCGCGCCGATCTTGTCGTAGAAGGCGACCTCTGTGACGAGGTCGAGCGTCCTCGGCGTGTCGAAGATCAGCGACTGCGTGTTTCCGACCTTCGCCGCGTAACCCTTGCGGCTGCGCTTGGTGGGTCCGAAGATGTCGTAGAAGTCCGAGCGGTTGACCGAGAGTTCGCCGCGCCAGTTGAGGTAGTGGCCGCGCACGATGAGGTGGCCGCTCTCGCGGTTCGGAATCGAATCGCTCGGCGTGTAGGCTGCCATGATGCCGAGGCTTGCGTAGCCCAGGTCGTCGCCGAAGTTGAACCGGACCCCGGCGCCCACGGCGTCCTTGTATCCCTGCAGCACCGGGAACGCGTTCTGCAGGCGGACGCTTGCGAGCGGGTGGTAGTCGCCTTCGGCGATGATGCCCTCCTTCGCATCGCCCTCTTCCGGATGCGGCACCTGCCACGTGGTGACCACCGGATGGCGCTTCGTGACCTCGGTCCCCAGGAAGCGGATCGAGCTCACGTCCTTCAGCGGCTTCGGGTCGATGACCGCCGGCTGGAAGCCCGCGCCGCTGTAGCTGAAGACGACCATGCGCCCGTCCGACAGCGGCACCGGGCGGAAGAAGCCGGTCTCCGCGTTGGACACGGCCTCGACCTGACCCGTCGCGACTTCATACCGGAAGATGTTCGACACGCCGGTGTAGTACGCGCTGCCGAACAGATGGCGGCCGTCCGGCGAGAACACGAAGCCCTCCGGCGCCGACTCGCCCCAGCGGAATTCGCTCTTCGCCGTCATGTCGCCGGCGAGCACCTTCGCCAGCGGCCACACCCGCACGAACTGCTCGCCCCCCGGCGTGCTGATCGATGCGGAGAGCCACTGCCCGTCGCGCGAGATGTCGAGGTCGGTCGGCACGACGCCGTACGGGAACGTGTGCACCGTGTTCCATTCGCTGTACGGATGGGGAATCCGCACCAGCGTGGCGAGCCCGAACTGGTGCCGCACGCCCATCAGCGAACGGTCCGCCCGGTTGAACACGAGTTCGCCGATCCGCTCGTCGCGCAGCAGCAGACGCTGTTCACCGGTGGCGACGTCGAGCGCCCACACGTCGCGCCATGACAGGTTGTCGGTCGTGAAGAAGATCGTCCGCGTCGCGGGATCGAACGCGACCGAGGTCACCGAGTACAGCGCCGCGCCCTTCAGGTCCGCCAGCACGCGCACGGCGCCCGTGTTCGTGTCGATCGCGGCGATGTGTTCGACGGTCCCGGGATAGCGCACCGCGGCGTACAGCGTTCCCGACGACTCGTCGAAGTGCGCGCGCGACACCGACCCCAGCGGGGTCGCGACAAGCTTCTTCTCGGGAGTGACGGCATGCTGGCGGACCTGTTCGAGGTTCGACCGCTGGAACGTCTTCTCGAAGGCGATCCAGTCCTGCCACGCCTTGTCGAGCTTCAGGCCGAACACGTGCTCGAACTGGTCCGCATAGTGCCGTTTGCTGCCTTCGTCGCGCCGCAGCCACGCGAGCACCTTCTCCGGGGAGTGCTCGAGCGCCAGGTACGTGAAGAAGCGCGTGCCGTAGAGATAGGCATTGGCGCCCACCTGGAAATCGACGCGGGTGCCCCGCGATGCCAGGCCAAGCGGGTCGTAGAACCAGGCGTCGTCGCGCACCATCGCGCGGAACACCATCTCGTCGTATCCGCCCTGCGCGCGCCCGAATCCGCCGTCCATCCATGTCTCCATGAAGACGGCGCTTCCCTCGAGGTACCAGCGCGGCACGGTGAAGCGCGGGACGGTCAGGTAGCTGTACAGCAGCGATTCCGGGTGCTGCGACTGGGCGCCCACCTTGCCGAGGAAGAACCGCCGCCACGCACGATCCTGCGAGTTGGCGATGTCCGTCGTCGCGATGTGCACCAGTTCGTGGTTCATCGTCGAGTAGAGGCGTTCACTGCTCGGGTTGGTCTCGAACGCATTGGACGACGGTTCGATGTCGATGCGCAGCGTATTGAACGGCAGCGGCGTCGCCGACGCGTTGCCGTAGTCGGAAAAGTCGTTCAGGACGAGGCCCATGCGGTCCGACGGCACCCACCCGAAGTGCCGCTTCTGGGCTTCGAGCGACTTCCGGAACGTGCCGAGCGCGTGCGGGACGAGGTAGTCCAGCACCGGCGTGAAGTAGATCAGCTTGACGTCAGGCGTCTCGACGTAGCCGAGCCCGAGCGGGCTCTCGGCAGCCGCCGTCAGCGGAAGCCAGGTCGAAGCACCGAGCAGCAGCCCCGCCACGCATCTCCGAATCCTGGCCAAAGCCCGGGGCCCCCGTTCTTGTTTGGCGGAGCATAGGCAACCGGGCCCCAAAAGGAAACCGCCGGCGCGAAGGCCGGCGGCTGTGTGGCGGGAGGACTCGCTACTTGTAGGCGCGGTCGGCCTGAGTGCGCTCGGCCTGGGCGCGATCAGCCTGGGCGCGCTCCGCGCTCCGGTCCGCGGCCGCAGCCTGCAGGGCGAGGCGAGCGGCTTCCGGGTTCTGCAGCAGCGCGCGGCTTGCGTCCGGCGTGGCCAGCATCGCCCGCGTCGCGTCCGGGTAAGCGAGGAGCGCACGCATCGCTTCGGGCGACTGCGCCAGCATCTTCGCGGCTTCCGGATTGAACATCAGGACTCGCGCGGCCTCGGCGTTCATCGCGATCAGCTGGGCGGCATCGGAGTGCGCTGCCAGCACCTTGGCCGCATCCGCGTACTTCTGCGCCATCCGGGAAGCGTCGACGCTCGCCTTCATGTAGCGCTCCAGCGCGGCGCTTTCGGCCGCTCGCTTCTCGAGCGCCTGCAGGTTGACGGCCTTCTCCATCGCGGCCGACTGCTCGGCGAAGCGTTGCGCCTGCTCCGCGTTCAGCGCGATAACCCTGGACGCCTCCATCCGGTCCATCTGCCTGAAGGCGGCGGTCTTGTCCATCGACGCCAGGTAGCTGACATAGCGCTCCAGCGCCCGGTTCTCCGCAAGAAGCTTCTTCGCTTCGGGGCTCGCTTGCAGCGCGACGGCTGCCTCCGCGGCCCGCTCCACGGCCCGCGCCGCTTCGGCGTTCTGCTCCATCGCCTTCAGCATTTCGGGCGAGGCCAACGCCTTCTTCGTCGCCTCGGCGTACTGGATCATGACGCGGGCCGCCTCGGGATTGTTCTGCAGGATCCGCGCAGCCTCGACGAACCCCGGCTCGCGTGCCAGCGCCTGGATCTGCGGGTCACGGATCAGCTTGACGAACGCGTCGTTCTGCATCAGCTGTGCCAAGGACTGGTCGCCGAGCTTGATGTCGGCCGCGGCCTGCGGCGCCCGGTACCGCTGCGCGGGAACGACCGTTCCGGCCACATCCTCCGAGCGGAGCGTCGAGTCGAAGCCGAACTGCCACACGATGACAGCTGCGACGATGGCGAGTCCGCCGCCGACCATGGCCTTGCGCTTCGCGGAATACGGGGGGTGCGGCTGGGTCATCGGGAGGCTCCTCTGCGGCGAACTGGGTTGATGTTGTTGTTTCAGGGGGCTGTCTCCTCGCATGTCGATGGCCCCCGGACGTCCTGCAAGTACACGGAACGCTGGCGAAAGTTGGATGTCTCGCTCCCCGGGCTGCGGGATGCCGGCAAGCGCGGCCCGAACCGATGCCACGAGACCCTCCGGCGGATGCTTCAAGGGCACGCGGGCGAGATCGTCGAAAAGGTGCCGGAGCTGCTCGAACTCGGTGCGCGCCGCCGGGTTCCCCGCGAGCTGGCGCTCGAGTTCAGCGGTCTCGTCCGGCGTCGCCTCGCCGTCCAGCACGGCGTGCATCAACGGCTGCAGTTCAGTGAAGCGCATGCGGTATTCCTTCAGAGTCTCCCAGCAGGATGCGCAGGCGCTGGCGCGCCTCGAACAGGCGCGACTTCACCGTCTTCTCGTCGATGTCGAGGACGTCGGCGATTTCGGCATAGCTGAGCTCGGAGAAGTGCCGGAGCGACACGACGACACGGTCCCGGGTGGAGAGCTTCATCAGCGCTTCCTGGACGCGGCCGCTGCGCTGTGCGGCCTGCAGGCGTTCCTCGGGCCCGTCGGCGCCGGGAGCCGGCAGGTCCATGGTTTCGTCCATTTCCGCTTCGCGGCCGCGATCGCGCACGAGGTTGAGCGCCTCGTTGAGCGCGATCCGATAGAGCCAGCTGAAGAACTTGAACCTGGGGTCGTAGTCATCGATCCGTTCCGCCGCCTTGAGGAAGGCCGTCTGGCAGATGTCGCTGGCGTCTTCGGCCCGGCGCACCACCCAGAACGCGGCGTTGTAGACCGGGCCCTGGTACCGAACCACCAGTTCGGCGAAGGCTTCGCGGTCACCCTGCCGGAAGCGCTCCACGAGCGCCCGGTCGTCCTCGTCCGCTGAAGTACACGCGGGCGCGGAGAAAGTTGGAGAACGCACGGTGGAACCCGCGTCGGCGTCAGGGTGCGAGTTCGATGTCGAAGATCTGGTCGAAGCCTGAATACGTGAAGATGTCGCGCAGGTGACGACTGACGCCCACCAGCCGCATCTGTCCGCCGGCTGCCGTCAGTCTCTTCTGGGTCTTCAGCAGTACGCCGAGCCCCGCGCTCGACAGGTAGTCGAGGCCTGTGCAGTCGAGGACGACCTGCCCGTTCAGCTTGTCCATGAAGCCCTGTGCTGTCGCGGCCTGGCTAGCGTCGAGCCGCCCGGAAATCACCACCCGCCCATCCGCGCCAAGTTCAATGGCCAGCATCGCTTGCCCGTTCCGTCTGTTCTGCCGTTGCCGGCGAAATGCCAATGGTGAACGTGATCCGGCCTCGGCGCTCGTCCCGCGCGTAGTCGTAGCGCAGCGTATCGACCAGCCGGCGCGCCAGATGCAGACCGAGTCCGCCCGGCTGCCGCTGCGCGATCGGCAGCGTGGTGTCGATGGGCGGAACCTGCGTGACGTCGAAGAAGTGCGCGTCCGGCTCCGTCAGCACGACCTCCACGCCAGCGCGGGACAGATCGATATCGATGCCGATCGCGCCCTTGCCGCCCCCGTACTTCACGATGTTCGTGAAGTACTCCTCCAGCACGAAGTCGACGGATCGCCGAAGCGCGGGCGATACCGCAGCGTCCGGCAAGGCTTCGGCAGTGAAATCGAACACCTGCTCGAGCGCGTCGATCTTGCGCGGAAAACTGCGGCTTGCTGTCATGCGTTCTCCTCGCGCTTCACCAGGACCACCGTGATGTCATCCTCCTGCGGGGCTCCGGCCGCGAATGCCTGCAGTCTTGCGAGGAGCCTTTCGCAGAGCGCGTCCATGCGCTCGTGCCGGTACGCCGCCACGAGGTCCATCACGCGTTGTTCACCGAATTGCTCTCCCTGGGAGTCGCAGTATTCGTAAATTCCGTCGGAAAGCAAGACCAGTATGTCGCCTGGTTCCAGGCCCAGGGTGAGCGCGGGACGCGCCTTCGCAAGCGGCATCGCGGCAAGGGGAAAGCTGGTCGGCGCGTGGGTCGTGCACTCGCCTGTTGCGGCATGGAAGTGAACGATGGGCCCCTGGCCCGGGCTTACATAGCGAACGGTGTGAGCGGCGGGATCGAGCAGCCCGATGAAGGCCGTGATGAAGCGATCCTCCGCCATCGTCTCGGCGAGGAGATTGTTCAGCTGCAAGTACGCCGCTTCGAGGTCCGTGCCCAGGCGAAGCGCCATCCGCAGCATCGCGTGCATCTGGGTGACCGACAGCGCAGGCGCGATCCCGTGGCCCGTTGCGTCCCCCAGAACGATGAGCACCAGGCCGTCGCGTTGCGCTAGATCGAACGTGTCGCCACCAGTCTCGGTCGCGGGACGCGACATGCCGAACGCGTCGTACCCGGGAACCTGCGGCATCACGGAAGGCAGGCTGCTCATCTGCACGCTGCGCGCGAGTTCGAGCTCCTGCTTCATGCGCTCGCCTTCCAGCAACGCATCCAGCATCTTCACGCGCTGCAGCGCTACCGCGCACTGCGCGGCGAGCGCGCCGGCGAGTTCTTCGTCGGCCGCGTCGAACACACCGCCCGTGCGATTGAGGACCTGCATCACGCCGACCAGGCCTCCCTTGTGATCGATCAGCGGCAGCGTGAGCGCACAGCGGGTCCGAAAGCCCGTGCGCTTGTCGACCGATGGATCGAACCGCGGGTCGGCGTAGCAGTCGGGGACGTTGATCAGGCGCCGCTCGCGGGCGCAGGCCCCGACCATGCCGGTGCCCAGCGGGATGCGAATGTCCTGCACGTCCGTCGCGATCTTCAGGACGAGTTGCTCCGCCAGGGCATCGTGCAGCCATACCGATGCGCGTTCGGCCTGCAGCACCTGGCGCGCGGCCGCCGTCACCTCGGACAGCATCGTCATCAGGTCGAACGGTGCCGCCAGTGCACGCGTGACCTCGAGGACCTTCTGCAGGTCCTGGGCCGACAGTCCGCGGCGTGAGGGCTGGGCGTCCACGCGGCGCAATCTATCACCCGCCGCTGGCGCGTCTGGACGTCGACGGCGGCGCGGCTCCCGGTTGCCGCGTCGCACGGTTCGGTGCTACACCGTTCGCACAGTCCCGGCGTCCGGAACCGCCCTTGACGGCTACATCACCCCACTCTTCGCTGCAGGCAGTCTCGAGGCGCTACGCGTGGACCGTGTTCGCGCTGACCGTCGCGCTGATGCTGTCCGACTACATGACGCGCAGCGTCATCAACGCGGTGCTGCCGGACCTGAAGCTGGAGTGGGCGCTGGACGACAGCCAGCTCGGCCTGCTAGTCAGCATCGTTCCCCTGATCGTCGGCATCGCCGCCTGGCCGGTGGCGCTGCTCGCCGACCGCTGGGGCTACGTGAAGAGCATCACCGCGATGGCGTCGATCTGGTGCGTGGCGACGGTCCTCTGTGGCCTGGCCCAGAACCACTCGCAGATGCTGATGGCGCGCGCCGCCGTCGGACTCGGAGAAGCCGGCTACGGCGCGGTCGGCGCGGCCGTGCTGTCGTCCGTGTTCCCGGCCGCGCGCATGTCGGCCGTCCTCGGCGCCTTCCAGGCCGCCGCCGTGTTCGGCACGGTGCTCGGCGTGGTGGCCGGCGGCGTCATCGGCGCGCGGCACGGATGGCAGGCCCCCTTCCTGTGGGTCGGCGGCGCCTCGCTGCTGCTGGTGGTCTTGTTTCCCTTGTTCGTGCGCGAAACGCCACGCTCGGCGTTTGGTGCGACGGCGTCACCGCATGTTCCGCTGCGGGTGGCCGTGCGCGAAGTGCTGGCGACCCGCAGCGCGCGCTTCTTGTACGTGGCAGGCGGACTGCAGGTGCTGATACTCGCCGTGATCGGCGCGTGGATGCCGACCTTCCTCGCGCGCGAATACGGGCTCGCGGCGGACCAGGCCGGCGCACGGGCGGGACTGCTGATCCTGATGGCCGCCATCGGCATGATCGCGGGCGGCGCGCTGGCCGATCGCGCCGGGCGCGCGCAGGGCCGCGCCAAGCTTCACTTCGCCGGCGTCTACACGCTGGCGTCGTTCCTCGTGCTGACGACGGCGTTCGCGCTGCCGGCCGGTCCGTTGCAGATGGTGCTCCTGTTCGTCGGCACCCTGCTCGCGGGCGGATACGCGGGCGTGGCCGTGTCCGCCGTGCTCGATGTGACGCACCCGGGCCTGCGCGCGACCGCGATCGCGACCGTCGCCCTGTTCAACAACCTGCTCGGCCTGGCCCCGGGTCCGTATGTCGTCGGCGTGCTGTCGGACTCGATCGGCCTGAAGTCCGCGCTGACGATCGTGCCGGTGGCGGGCCTCTTCGCGTCCGCCTGCTTCATGCTCGCGGCCGGAAGTTACGAGCGGGATGTGGCCGCGAGGGCTGCGCGTCTCGATCGCTAGCGGGGCGCGCGCATCTGCGCCAGTGCGGGATCGTCGGGGTTGACGGCGGCCAGCCCCTTCAACGCCTCGCGCGCGCCCGCTTCGTCCCCGCCTTCGCTGCGGTACATGGCGAGCGCCAGCAGCACGTCGCGGTCGCCGGAGAGCTTCGCCGCGTCCGCAAGCAGGCGGATCGCCTCGGCCCGCCGGCCGGCGTCGTGCAAGGCCAGCGCGTAGAGGTAGGCATGGCGAGCCTCCGCAGGCGCGGCCTTCCTGGCCGCCGCGAACTCCGCCAGCGCCGCGCCCTTCTTCCCCTGTCGCACGAGCGCCAGGCCGAGGGCTTCGTGCAGCGCCGGCGCGTTCGGCACGACGCGCAGGCCTTCGCGCAGGACGGACTCGGCGTCCACCTCACGCTGCTGTTCGCGCCTGAGGTCGGCCAGGTTCACGTACGCTGGAACGAATCGGACGTCTCGTTTCAGCGCTTCCCGGTACGCCGCTTCGGCCGCGGCCGCATCGCCGCGCAGCGCGTGGAGGTTGCCGAGGTTCATCCAGGCTTCCGGACGATCGAGGTTGCCCTTCTGCACGGCCTCGTACTCGGCGATGGCGCGATCGAACGCCGGCCTGGACGCGGCGTCCAGCTGGATGACATGCGGCGCCACGCGGCGCGCGGCCTCGATGCGAACCGCCCGCACGGGATCGTCCAGCAAGGGCGCGATCGCAGCGACCAGCTGCGGCGCCGTCGGCGCCTGCAGCGCGACCAGGGCGGCGTGCCGCACCAGCGGATCGGCGTCGCGCAGCGCGCTGCGCACCGCTGCGTCGGCTGCCTGGCCGGGATAGCGCACCAGCAGTTCGACGGCCGACGCGCGCACGATCGGCGGATACGCGACGCTCGTGGCGATGGCCACGAGGCCGCGCGCGGCGCCCGCGCTGCCGCGGCGGCCGGCGTCGATGGCCTCGCCGTAGTGGGCTTCGCCGCGCCGCTGCGCGCCGTACCAGCGCGCGACCCAGTCGGCCGCCCACTGCGCCGTGCTTTCGCGGTGGCACGCGTTGCAGGCGTTCGGGGTGCCGAGCTTCACCGACAGGTCGGGCCGCGGCACCCGCAGGCTGTGGTCGCGACGCGGATCGACCACCATGTAGGTCGTCGCCGGCATGTGGCAGTTGGCGCACTCGGCGCCGCGCGTGCCTTCAGGATGGAAGTGATGCGCCTTGCCGTCGTACTTCGACGCGAGGTGGCACTGCGCGCACACCGCGTTGCCCGGCGCGCGCAGCTTCTGGGTGTGCGGGTCGTGGCAGTCGCTGCACGTGACGCCCGCGCGGTGCATCCGGCTCTGCAGGAACGAACCCCAGATGAACACCTCGTCGCGCTGCTGGCCGTCGGCGTGATAGAGGCCCGGCGACAGCAGCGCGGGCAGGTAGTGGTCCATCAGCGCGGCGCCCGCCTGCCAGCCTTCGGCAATCTGCGCGCGGCGCGCGTGGCAGGGACCGCACACCTCGATCTCGCGGCCGCTCCGGCGCTCGGGCGTGCGCTTCGCGTTTCCGCTCGCGGGATCGATCTGCCACGCGGCGCCGCGCCGTTCGTCCAGCGCGACCGTCAGTCCCTTCGCCGGGTCGGACGACGGCTTGCCCTTCGCCCATGCGAGGTGCGCCGAGCCCGGTCCGTGGCACGACTCGCAGCCGACGCTGATCTCCGACCACTGCGTGGCGAAGGCGTCGCGGGCCGCGTCGTAGCCCTTGCGCACGTTCGTCGAGTGGCAGTCGGCGCACATGAAGTTCCAGTTCTGCGACCGTTGCGTCCAGTGCAGCTCGTCGCGGAAGTCGAGCTTCTCGTCCGGATACTGGCGGAACCAGCGCTGGCCGCCCGTCGCCCGCAGGACGCGTGTCCCACGTGACGGCGAGCGCCTGCAGGCGGCCGCCCGGCAGTTCGACGAGGTACTGCTGCAGCGGCTCGAGTCCGAAGGTGTACCTCACCTCGAAGTCGGCGAGCTTGCCGTCCGGGCCGTCGGTGCGAACGAAGTACTTGCCGTCGCGCTTGAAGAACTTCGACGTGACGCCGTCGAAGGTGTGAGCTGGCGTCGTCGAAGTTGCCGCGCACGGTGTCGGCCGACGCGTGCTGCATGGCGCCGGCGTGCTGCGACTTCTTCCACGCCGCGTGCTGGGCCTGGTGGCAAGCGGCGCACGACTCGCTGCCGACGAACCCGGCGACGACTTTGCGTGAATCGGGAACATCCGATGTCGAGGCGTGCTGCGAATCCGGCTGCATCGTCCACCAGCCGATGCCTGCGACGAGCGCGAGCGCAAGCGCCAGGCCGATCCGCGCGACCCGGCGCGGTGGCCCGCGCTGAACGACGTGCTCGCCCGCGCTCGTCCTCGGCGCCGCGGCCCCGCGCCGCCTGTCCTTCCTTCCACGGCCCCTCCGCCGCCTGCCGGCTTCGATCGTCACGGCGCAGCTCGCGGCCCGTGCGGGCAGCACGACCACGCGGCCGCGAACGACGTCGGTCCGGTTCTTGCGCGCCCGTCCTACCAGCGGAAGCCCAGCGAAACGGCGGGACCGCTGAAGGAAAGGGACTTCATCCCGGTGTCCTCGCCGAACTTGTAGTCGAGATGGCGATACGCGCCGATGAGTTCGCCCCACGAGAACCTGTAGCCGATGCCGCCCATGGCCTGCCAGGTCAGGTCCGACTGCCCGGTGCCGATGTCCACGTAATACGGTGCGAACCAGTTGCCCTCGCCCAGCTTCACCACGCCCTTGGCGCCGATGACCGCGTCCCAGACGTCGCTCTTGACGGTCGATGCGCCGCTTCTCGCGAACTGGGGCAGCGAACCGACGTTGCCCGTGAAATTCCAGTCGAGCGGTGGTGTCGATCTTCAGGTACCGAAGGCCGCCGACCAGCTGCATCTCGTAGCTGGGCGTCTCGACCAGCGCGTACGTTCCGGCCAGTCCCCACGCCCAGCCGCGCAACCGCAGGTTGACGCCCGCGTAAGCCCCTGCCGGGATGTTGATCAGTCCACCCGGACCGCTGAGCGTCAGGTCGCGCGTGCCGCCCTTCTCCGCATCGAAGTCGAGGTAGATGTAATCGGTCAGAAGGCCGAGCTTGCCCTTGCGCGCCTCGAACGTGCCCATGAACACGAACCGCAGATTGTCGAGATAGTCGCCGGCGTCGAGGCTGGCCGACCCGCCTCCCGATGAAGCCGGGAACGTCGTCTCGCTCGAAAGCGTCGGGAACCAGCCGTAGATCTGCGCGCGGAACTTCCAGTCGCCGGCGGTAAGGTCCTGCGCCGGCGCCGGCGGTGGCGCCGAGCGCGAGTGCGACGAACGAGAGCGCCTGCAGCGCACGGGTGAAAGGTAGGCTTGGCTGAAGTGTCATGGCGTCGCTCGTCTCGTGTGCTGGTGTGTGCTCGGGCATCCGCCATCGATTCTACGCGGCACCCGTCCGCGTGATCGCTCGGCGTCGGGTGCCGGCGCGCAGCGCCGGCCACTGATTCAAACTCAAACGGGCCGCGCCCGGCAGGGCGGCGGCCCGTACGGGTCACCGTTCAGACGCTCAGTTGTTGCCCGGCCTCGACACCGCTTCCATCACGCGCTCCAGGTTGAAGCTGCCGGGTTTCTGGCGCGGCGGGTAGTCCCTGAAGCTCTGCAGCCACTGCGCCACGTAGGCGCCGGCCGGCGCGATCGCGAACATCCGTTCCATGTACCACCGCTGATAGCCCATCGCGTTCTCATGCTCGGCGCGCTCGAAGGGATCCATGCGCAGGTTGGTGACCAGCGGGGCGCGCAGCACCGTGAAGGGCTCCTGCCACACGCGCAGGCCCTCGGCCTTCTGCTCCATGAACGTGACCTTCCAGTTGTCGTAGCGCAGCGCCGCGACCTGGCCGTCGTCGGTCCAGTAGATGAACTCCCTGCGCGGCCACTCCTTCGTCTTCGCCGCGCAGCGCCGGGCCGAGGTCGTAGCCGTCGAGGTGCACCTTGAAGCTGCGGCCGCCGATCGTGGCGCCCTTCTTCAGGTCCTCCTTGACGTTCCTGCCGCCCGCGGCGTTGACGAACGTCAGCAGCATGTCCTCGTGCGCGCCGATGTCGTTGATGACCGTGCCGGGCTTGATGACGCCGGGCCACTTGATCATCGTCGGCACGCGGTAGCCGCCTTCCCAGTTGGTGTTCTTCTCGCCGCGGAACATCGTCGTGCCGCCGTCGGGCCACGTGAAGGTCTCGGCGCCGTTGTCGGTCGAGTACATCACGATCGTGTTCTCGTCGAGGCCCAGTTCCTTCAGCTTCGCGAGCACCTGGCCGACGTGGCCGTCGTGCTCGACCATGCCGTCGGCGTAGATGCCGAGGCCGGTCTTGCCGTCGCGACTCCTTCTTCAGGTGCGTGAAGATGTGCATGCGCGTCGAGTTCCACCACAGGAAGAACGGCTTGTCCGCCTTCTTCGCGCGCTCCATGAAGTCGAGCGCCTTGACGGTGACTTCCTCGTCGATCGTCTCCATCCGCTTCTTCGTCAGCGGACCGGTGTCGGTGATCCTGCCGTCGGCGAAGCTGTGGATCACGCCGCGCGGGCCGAACTTCTTCCTGAACTCGGGGTTCTTCGGGTAGTCGGCATTCTCAGGCTCCTCCTCGGCGTTCAGGTGATAGAGGTTGCCGAAGAACTCGTCGAAGCCGTGCGTTCGTCGGCAGCATCTCGTCGCGGTCGCCGAGGTGGTTCTTGCCGAACTGGCCGGTGACGTAACCCTGCGCCTTCAGCAGCGTGGCGATCGTCGGATCTTCCTTCTTGAACCCTTCCGGCGCGCCGGGCAGGCCGACTTTCGTCAGGCCGGTGCGGATCGGCGACTGGCCGGTGATGAAGGCCGCGCGGCCCGCGGTGCAGCTCTGCTGCCCGTACCAGTCGGTGAAGAGCGCGCCCTCCTTGGCGATGCGGTCGATGTTGGGCGTGCGGTAGCCCATCATCCCGTTGTTGTAGGCGCTGATGTTGAACTGGCCGATGTCGTCGCCCCAGATGACCAGGATGTTGGGCTTCTTCGCGGCCGTCTGCGCGGCGGCCGGAAGTGCCAGCGCCGTCAGGCAAGCCAGCAGGAATGCGGTGAAAAGCTTCATCGTGATGTTCCCCTTCGTGGTCTCCAGCAAGGCCGAACGGCGAGCGGTCCGGCCCTGTCTGAAGCGCGGAGGTTAGAAGGGTGGCGTGCCGGTGCCTATTGAACGAAGGTTCAATGGGGAGGAAGGGCTCGACAGCGAGGCGAAGGTTCAGTGGCGAAGGCACGCAGGCGACCGCGGCCGGCCGCGGATCAGGCTGCAGCGGTCAGGCGCCCGCCGCCCCATCCACCGCCGGAACCGGCGGCGGCGCAAAGCGCGGCTGCAGGGCGAGCAGCTCGTCGTCCGAGATCGCGACGATCCAGGACCGCGCGTCCTCGACGAGGTAGCGGTTGTGGTCCTTGAACGGACCCATCGCGACCACCGTCTTCCACAGCACGGGACCCGCGCGACTCTTCTTGCCCGACGGCGTGCCGACCAGCAGGCAGTACGGGCCGAGCGGCAGGGACACGAAGGGCTGCACCGGCTTCGCCCGCACCCGCCAGTCGATGAACGGCGCCTCGCTGCACAGCAGGGGCGCGGGCAGGCTGTGGAACACGGTGAAGTCATAGAGCGCCAGCTGCGCGCGCACGCCGGAAAACTTCGCCCGGATGTCGCTCGCGGCCGCCGCGCGAATCTCGTCCTCGAACATCGGCTCGAGCCGGTACCGCGCGAGCGCTTCGCGCGCCTCGTCCTGGTAGGCGCAGACGAGGCCGAGCCCGATGCACTCCTGCACCGCGCGCTGGACGTCCGCGACCGAACCCGCGTCCTCCGGCTTGCCGAGCTGGGCCGCGCGCAGGAAGCGCGCCAGCGCGCCCTCGTGCACCGCCGGGCCGGCGTCCCCGCCGGCGTCCTCGCCGAGCGGCACGTAGAAGATCGGTTCGTCGGCAAAGCGCGACTTCTTGCCATCGTCGAACTTCACTTCGCCGGTGCGGCAGTCGAGATAGCGCGTGCCGACCCGGCCGTGTTCCCACACCCAGTTCCTCAGGATCGGGCGCAGTGGATGCAGGACTTCGGGCTCGGACATCGGACACTCCGTCAGCGGGCGGCGCCGCACGGCGGACAAGGTTACCGCGCGCAGGCGCG
>CAWEQS010000006.1:0-49448 GCA_963811265.1 uncultured beta proteobacterium | reverse complement strand
GGGCATCGGTGGCGGGGGATAAATAAGTTCGGAACGGCTTCCAGAGGAGAGCCGGGCCAAGCACCCTCTCGGGAAAGTGCAGAAACAGATCGTCGCGAACGCGGTTGTCTCGCTCAGGCAAACGAATCAGGTTCGGAATGCCTGGACGGTTGTAACGGCCGCGTTCGACCGAGAGTGTGTGAAACTCCACGAAGGTTTCTGCCCGATGATTCGGCATCGCGTTGTTGGAGCGGTGCATGAGCCGATACATCGACGGGCGGGACCGAACGCAGAGCGTCCTGTTTCCTGAGCGACTGGACGACTGGATCGACGAAGACAACCCGGTGCGTGCGGTTGATGTCTTCGTCGACGCCCTGGACCTGGTGCAGTTGGGGTTCGAGCGGGCGCAGCCGGCCGAGACGGGTCGGCCGGCGTATCACCCGGCCACGCTGCTGAAGATCTACATCTACGGGTACCTGAACCGGGTGCAGTCGAGCCGTCGGCTCGAGCGCGAAGCGCAGCGCAACGTCGAGCTGATCTGGCTCACCGGCCGGCTGATGCCCGACTTCAAGACCATCGCGGACTTCCGCCGGGACAACGGCGCGGCGATCCGCACGGCCTGCGCGAGTTCGTCCTGCTTTGCCGGGGACTGGGCTTGTTCGAAGAGGCCACGGTAGCGATCGATGGCAGCAAGTTCAAGGCGGTGAACAACCGCGACAAGAACTTCACCGAGCGCAAGCTGAAGGCGCGCCTGCAGCAGCTTGACGAGAGTGTCGAGCGCTACCTGACGGAACTCGACCGGGCCGACCGCGATCCGAGCCTGGTAACCGAGGCGCGGGTCGAGCACCTGAAGGACAAGCTTGCGACCGTGAAGGCGCAGACGAACCGGCTGCGGCAGATCGAGCAGCAGCTCAACGAGGCACCTGACCAGCAGGTCTCGCTCACCGACCCCGACGCACGCTCGATGGCCACGAGTGGCCGCGGCACCGGCATCGTCGGCTACAACGTGCAGACCGCGGTAGACACCAAGCACCACCTGATCGTCACGCACGAGGTGACCAACATCGGTCACGACCGCACGCAGCTCGCCGACATGGCGCAACAGGCGCAGAACACCATCGGCCGGCCGATCACCGTGCTGGCAGACCGTGGTTACTTCAAGGGCGAGGAGATCCTGCGCTGTGACGCGGCCGGCATTGTCCCGCTGGTGCCGAAGCCGCAGACGTCCAACAACAAGGCGGCCGGTCTCTTCGACAAGAGCGACTTCGCCTACAACGCGGCCGACGACACGTACCGCTGTCCGGCCGGCGAGCGGGCCATCCACCGCATGACCGTGGTCGAGAACGGCCAGACCTTGCACAAGTACTGGTCGTCGGCCTGTCCGCGATGTCCGCTCAAGCCGAAGTGCACCACCGGCAAACATCGGCGGATCGCGCGTTGGGAGCACGAGGCGGTGCTCGAGCGGATGCAGGCGCGCCTGAACCAGCGGCCGCAGGCGGCACGGGAACGTCGGCAGACGGTGGAACACCCCTTCGGAACGCTCAAGGCCTGGATGGGCGCCTCGCACTTCCTGACGCGAACGTTGCCGAAGGTGCGAACCGAGATGAGCTTGCAGGTGCTCGCGTACAACATGAAGCGGATGATCCGACTGCTCGGAACCGCTTCATTGATCAAAGCGATGCAGGCGTAGCGCGAGCGCGCTTGCTCGTCCTCTCCAAACAGCGCCGCTACGCCGGCGACAGACGCTGATGAACCGCCGCGTCGCTGCGTTTACACACAGCCTCGACCCGGAGCGGTCATGGAACAGAAAAAGCCCTTGGGCGATACCGGCACGCCGCCAAGGCCTTTTACTGGTCAGCGTCTCCCCGAGCGCTGTACGCGTTCGGCGCATGGATTTCCATGAAGCGCTCCGGCGCCGACAGAGGCTTGAACCCGAACTGCGAATAGAGTCCGTGCGCATCTCGCGTTGCCAGCATCATTCGACGCAGGCCTTGCAGATCGGGGTGCGCCCTCACAGCTTCCATAAGACGTTTGGACAACCCCTTGCCGCGGTGCTCCTCAAGGACATAGACGTCAGCGAGGTATGCGAACGTGGCTTTGTCGGTCACCACGCGCGCGAAGCCGACTTGCGATTCGTCGCAAAAGATAGCGAAGCACAGAGAGTTCGCAAGCGCGCGTTCGAGCATGGCGCGCGGGACGCCCGGAGACCAGTAGGAGCTCCGGAGAAATTCGTGGGCCGCGGCGACGTCGATATCACGCGGGTCGGATGTGACGCGGTAATTGCGCATTCGGCAAATATTGCCACGGTGTGCCTTCGGGATCTTTGGTGTCCGGACCAGGCCTGTTGATTCGCAGGTTCCCGGTTCGAGTCGGGGCCGTGGCGCTTTAACCCTATGGCGCTCGTCGTCACCTCGTCATCGGTTCCATCTTCCGGCTCTTGGCTCGACCTTCTTCGTGGTGGTTGCCTGCAATGGGCCTCTGCGCGATTACTTGACTCGCTGCCAGGCAAATATGCCTTCCGGGCGCTTCTGATCGGCCCCGGGGCGATCGGAATGGACATGTTGCGCGATCTCCGTCGATCTCGACCGAGCGCCGCCGTGTCACACCCACCCAGTTCAGGAGACAACTCACCCGATCCGCCAACGTGCCTCGCCTCCGTGCAGGACGGCGAAGCGCCGAGCCCCTTGCGCGCCGCCATCAAAGATGTATATTTGGTACATCTATTAGGCGCCAAGTTCGATGATCGCCCCCCGCCCTTCATCGCTCGAATCGGAGGCCCGCGTTGAGTGCCATTGAGCAAGTCGATCCCCTGGCCCGGGCGCTGGAGCGTCCGTATCGCCACGGGTTCGTCACCGACATCGAGTCCGACGCCCTACCCCCCGGCCTCGACGAAGAGACAATCCGCGCGATCTCGCGCCTCAAGCGCGAGCCCGCCTTCCTGCTGGCATGGCGGATGGCGGCGTTCAAGCACTGGCAGTCGATGAGCCCGCCCTCCTGGGCGCACTTGCGGATGGAGCCGCTCGACCTGCAGTCGCTGAGTTATTACTCAGCGCCGAAGTCGCAGCGCGCCGGCCCGAACAGCCTCGACGACGTCGACCCAAAGCTGCTCGAAACCTACGAGAAGCTCGGCGTGCCGCTGCACGAGCGCGCGCGCCTGGCCGGAGTGACCAATGTGGCCGTTGATGCGGTGTTCGACTCGGTCTCCGTGGGAACCACTTTCCGCGAGCAGCTGGCCAAGGTCGGAGTGATCTTCTGCTCGTTCACGCATGCGGTGCAGAACCACCCTGCGTTGGTCGAGCGCTATCTCGGCTCGGTCGTGCCGCCGGGAGACAACTTCTACGCCGCGTTGAACTCGGCGGTCTTCTCCGACGGCTCGTTCGTCTACATCCCCGCAGGCGTCCGCTGCCCGATGGAGTTGTCGTCGTACTTCCGCATCAATGCCCGCAACACCGGCCAGTTCGAGCGCACGCTCATCATCGCCGAGGCGGGAAGCGAGGTGAGCTACCTGGAAGGCTGCACGGCCCCGCAGCGCGACGAGCACCAGTTGCATGCTGCAGTGGTGGAACTGATCGCGCACGACGACGCGCGCATCAAGTATTCGACGGTGCAGAACTGGTACCCCGGCGACGAGCAGGGCCGCGGCGGCATTTACAACTTCGTCACCAAGCGCGGACTGTGCGCGGGCCGGCGCTCTCGCATCGCTTGGACCCAGGTCGAGACCGGTTCTGCCATCACCTGGAAGTACCCGAGCGTGGTGCTGCGTGGCGACGACTCCAGCGGCGAGTTCCACTCGATCGCCGTGTCGAACCACTTCCAGCAGGCCGACACCGGCACCAAGATGATTCATCTCGGCCGCAACACGACGAGCCGCATCGTCTCGAAGGGCATCAGCGCGGGCCATGCACAGAACAGCTACCGCGGGCTCGTGCGTGTGGCGCCGACAGCGGCCGGGGCGCGCAACCACACCCAGTGCGATTCGCTGCTGATTGGACCCGACTGCGGCGCCCACACTTTCCCGTACGTCGATGCGGCGCGCAGCGACGCCGTGGTCGAGCACGAGGCGACAACGACCCGCATTTCCGAGGAGCGGCTGTTCTATTGCCAGCAGCGCGGCATCGACGCGCAGGAGGCCACGGCACTGATCGTCGGCGGCTTCTGCCAAGCGGTGCTCGAAGAGTTGCCGATGGAGTTCGCGCTCGAGGCCAAGGCCCTGCTCGCCGTTTCGCTCGAGGGCGCTGTGGGATGAGCCCCGACCCTGTAACCCTCGCCTCCGTCGGAGAGAGTCATGACACCCCAATCCCCCCTGCTGCAGGTGCGCGACCTGCGTGTTGACGTTGCCGAGCGCACGGTGCTGAACTCGATTTCGCTGGATGTTTGCGCCGGCGCGCTGGTGGTGCTGATGGGCGCCAACGGCAGTGGCAAGAGCACGCTCGGCCTCACGCTCGCGGGCCACCCGCGCTACCGCGTGATGGGCGGCCAGGCGCAGTTCGCTGGCGTGGACCTGCTGGCGCTGAGTCCGGAGGCGCGCGCTCGCGCCGGGCTGTTCGTCTCGTTCCAGGCACCCCCCGAGATCCCCGGTGTGAAGAACAACCTGTTCATCCGCAGCGCGCTCAACGCGGTGCGCGAGGCGCGCGGGCAGGCATCGCTCGACGCCTTCGACTTTCTCGCGCAGGCGCGCGAAGCAGCAACCAGCCTCGGCCTGGCGGAAGCGATGATGGGCCGACCGGTCAACGACGGCTTCTCGGGCGGCGAACGCAAGCGCAACGAACTGCTCCAGCTGGCGCTGCTGCGGCCGCGCCTTGCGCTCCTTGACGAGATCGACTCGGGCATGGATGCCGACGGCGTCCGCGCGGTCGTTCGACTGGTCCGGGAACTGCGCACGCAGGGCACGGCCTTCGTCGTCGTTTCGCACTACCTGCAATTGATCGAATCCCTGGAACCCGACGCCGTGCTGCGCCTGGACGGCGGTCGCATCGCCGCCCGTGGCGACCTTGCGCTGGCGCGCGCGGTCGCGCGCGACGGCTACGCGAGCAGTGCCCACGCGGTGGAGGCGTAGACCATGAACGTCGCAATGCCCGACGTCCTGCTCGCACGGCGCCGCCTGGACGAGCGCGGCTGGATCGCGCGCAACGTCGAGTCGTTCCGCCACTTGCCGCCGCCTGCGGCCGCGTCGTGGCTGGGCGATGACGGCCGATCGCTCGAAATCGACTCGAAGCCGGGAGCGGTGACAGGCTGGACGCTGCAGCCGGCGGACGAAGCATCGCGCAGCCGCGTCGCTGCTCTCTGGCTGGATGCCACCGACCCCGTTCAGCGCCGGGCGCTCTTCGCTGGACTGCCGCCGCCGGACGACGACGATGCGGCGCCGTTCGCCTGGGCGCACCGCGCGCTTTGCCGTCACGGACTGCGGCTGACGATCGGCGGCGCGGCAGGCAATGAACGAGCTGAGGGACGCGTCGTGTCGGCGCACCTGCGTCACCGGCCGCGCAGCCTCGTCGAGGCACCGATGCTCGTCGTCGACGTCGAGCCCGGCGCGCACTGCCTGCTCGTCGAACTCCACGAGGGCGCGCCACGCGACGGCGAGCGCGGCGTGGTGCAGAACCTGCAGGCGTACGTGCGTCTGGGCGACGGCGCGACGCTGCAGCATCTGCGCGTCGCATTGCCCGCGCGCGGCGACAGCATGGCGCATCATGTGCACGCCCGGCTCGGCCGCGGGGCGCGCTACCAACAGGCGCTGGTTGCCGCGGGCAGCGGCTACCACCTGCAGCGCAGCGCCATCCAGTTGCCGGCCGAGCACGCGGTGGTTCACCTGGGCAGCGTGCTCGCTGCCGCTGGCACGACGCTCGATCGACAGGTGCGCGTGGTACACGCCGCCGCGCACACCTCAAGCACGGTCGAGGGGCTGGTGCTCGCCGGCGGCAACGCGCGCGCGATACTCAACGCCTACACCCGCATCGCCCCCGGGGCGGACGAAGCCATCGTGCGGCAACACCTGGCGGGGATCCCGACCGCCGGCCAGCCGAAGGTGGTGCTGCGCCCGCACCTGGAGATCCTTCACGACAAAGTGCAGGCCGCGCACGGTGCCAGCTGGGGCGCGCTGCCGGAGGAGGCTTTGTTCTATGCGCGCCAGCGCGGCCTGGACGAACAGCGCGCGCGGGGCCTCATCGTCGAGGGCATGGCCGCGACGGTCCTCGAACGCAGCCTGGGCGATGCCGAACTGATGAAGAGGCTGGCAGTCGACGACCTGCTGGCGCGCGTCGTCGCGCAGCACCTGGCGCATTCTCGGGAGCAGAGTCATGCCTGACATTCGCGAGCCGCGTCGAATGGCGCTTCCAGGCGCAAGGGTCTTCTTCCCAGTGCTGGATCAGCGTGTCAACGGCGTTGCGCTGGCCTACCTGGACAACGCGGCAACTACCCAGACTCCGCTGCCGGTCCTGGATGCGATGCGCGACTTCGAGCTGCGCGACCGCGCCAATATCCACCGCGGCGTGCATACGCTGAGCCAGCGCGCGACCGACGCTTTCGAACGCGCCCGCGATCGCCTCAAGCGATTCGTCGGCGCCGGACCCGCTCACGAACTGGTGTTCACGTCGGGCACCACGGATGCGCTCAATCTCGTGGCGAGCGGCCTTTCCCACGCACCGCCGTCAGCCACAGTCAGCGCCGCGGCGCTGCGGCCCGGCGACGAGATCATCGTCAGTGGGCTGGAGCACCACGCGAACCTCGTGCCCTGGCAGCAGGCCGCGCGGCGAAGCGGTGCCGTCCTGCGCATCCTTTGGCCGGACGCGTGCGGGCATCTGCACGCTGCTGACCTGGCCCGGCTGCTGACGTCGCATACGCGTGTGTTCGCAGTCACCGCGTGCGCCAATGCCACGGGCGAACGCCCGCCATACGAGGAACTGCTCGCGCTCGCCGCGCAGGCGGGCGCGCTGACCGTGCTCGACGCCGCACAGGTCGTAGGACACGAGGTCCCCGATCTCGGCGCGCTTGCGTGCGACTTCATGGCCTTCTCGGGGCACAAGATGTACGGGCCGATGGGCACGGGCGCGCTGCTCGGCCGGCGCACGGCGCTGGAGCGCCTCGCACCGCTGCGCTTCGGCGGCGACATGGTTGAATCGGTGAGCGACACGGAGGTCGTCTTCGCCGGGCTGCCGGCCCGGCTGGAGGGCGGTACGCCGAACGTCGCCGGGGCCGTTGGCATGGCGGCGGCGGCGGCCTTCATCGACGAGGCCGGGCGCGACGCGATCGACGCCCATGTGCGGGCGCTGCGCGCGCATGCGGCGGCTGGCCTGGCGGCGATCGGCGGCGTGACGGTGCTTTCGGCGGAAGCAAGCGCATCGGCCATCGTTTCGTTCGTCGCCGACGGCGCCCATCCGCACGACATCGGCACACTGCTCGACGCTCGGGGCATCGCCGTCCGCACCGGCCATCACTGTGCCCAGCCGCTCATCGATCATCTGGGCCATGGACCGACCGCGCGCGCCTCGTTCGCCCTCTACAACACGCACGAGGAGGTCGAGCGCCTGCTTGCCGGCGTGGCGCATGCCCTCAAGGTGCTGCGATGAGTACGGACGCTGATCATCTCTATCAGGAGGTCGTGCTCGACCACAAGCGCGCGCCGCGCAACTTCGGGATGCTTTCCTCGCCGACGCATCGGTCGCGCGGCCATAACCCGCAGTGCGGCGACGACCTGAGCGTCGAACTCTGCGTGGCCGATGGCCGCATCCGTGATATCCGGTTCCAGGGGCATGGCTGCGCGATCTGCATCGCCTCGGCGTCGATGATGAGCGAGGCGGTGCAGGGAGAGACTGTCGACGCGGCGCAGCAGTTGCAGGAACGCTTTCGCGGAGTCCTGACCGGCCAGCTCGAACCTGATGCTGCGCGCCTCGGCAAGCTCATCAGCCTGGCCGAGGTGCGACGCTATCCAGCCCGCATCAAGTGCGCGCTGCTCGGCTGGCACGCGCTGGCCCATGCACTGGCTGGACACGCCGAGGACGCCGCTGCTGCGGCCTCAGGGCGATGAAAGCACAGGCCGAATCGGTCACGACGACGCGGGCTGTGCCGGCCGAGCGAATCCCGGACGGCTTGCCTGTCGAACTGCCGGCCGGAACGGTGGCGAGGGTCACGCAGGCCCTGGGCTCCTCGTTCACGCTGCACGTCCATGGCCAACTGATGCGGATCAAGGGCATCGACGCCGACGCCATCGGACTGACGCAACCCGCCGCCGTTGTCGTCGATGCGGACGCGACGTCGCAGGAAGACGTCGAAGCGCTCGTGTGGCAGGTACTGAGGACCTGCTACGACCCTGAGATTCCCATCGACATCGTCGAGCTCGGGCTTGTCTACGCCTGCGCCATCGAGCCGATGGGCGACGGCCGGATGCAGGTGGCGATTCAGATGACGCTGACCGCTCCGGGATGTGGCATGGGCGACGCCATTGCCGAGGAGGTGTGCGACAAGGTGCTGGCCTTGCCGCAGGTCGCGGCTGCCACCGTCGAACTCGTGTTCGACCCGCCCTGGGACCGCTCCCGCATGTCCGAGGCGGCGCTGCTGACTCTCGGGCTCTGATGCCCCTGCCGCTGCCGAATCGATACTTCAAAAGGAACTGTCGTGAGCCTGGACATCCTGTTGCTGGAAGACGTGCATGCCAGCGCGACCCCCATCCTGCAGTCCCTTCCAGGAGCCATCGTCCGGCGGATCAGGCACGCGCCCGCAGCCGGCGAGCTCGAGTCGCTGCTGGCCGACGTGCATGTGCTCGGCCTGCGCTCGCGCACGCCGCTGAGCTGCGACATTCTCGGGCGCGCACCGAAGCTGCGCGCCATCGGCGCCTACTGCACCGGCACCAACAACATCGACCTGAAGGCGGCCACCGAACTCGGGATCGCCGTGTTCAACGGCCCCTTCTCCAATACGCGCTCTGTGGCCGAACTGGTGATCGGGCACGCCATCCACCTGTTGCGGCGAATCCCGGAACGCCACGCGGCAGCGCGACGGGGCCAGTGGCTCAAGGACGCACACGGGTCGAACGAGATCCGCGGCAAGACGCTGGGAGTCGTCGGCTACGGCAAGATCGGCACACAGACCGGACTGCTGGCGGAAGCCATCGGCATGCGCGTGCTCTATTACGACATCGAGGCACGGCTGCCACTAGGCAACGCGACGCCAGCGCCGACTCTCGAAAGTCTGCTGCGCCACGCCGACGTCGTGACGCTGCATGTGCCAGAGACCGAGCGCACGCGGAACTTGATCGACGCCGCGCATCTGGCGCAGATGAAGGACGGTGCGGTCCTCATCAACCTCGCCCGCGGGCATGCAGTCGACATCGATGCGCTCCAAACGGCGCTCGGCGCTGGCCGCCTGCGCGGCGCGGCTCTGGACGTATTTCCCGTCGAGCCGGCAGCGAACGGAGAACGCTTCGAATCGCCATTGCGCGAACTAGACAACGTGATCCTGACGCCGCACATCGGCGGCTCGACGATCGAGGCGCAGCGCAATCTGGGCATCGAGGTGTCGGAAAAGCTGCACGACTACCTGACGCTCGGCGACGTGCGCGGCAGCGTCAACCTGCCGGAGGTCGCCACCGGGCCACGGCGCGCTCCGGCGCGCCTGGTGCACCTGCACCGCGATCAGCCCGGCGTGATGTCCAGGCTCAACGGCGTGCTGGCCGCCGCAGGCTTCAACGTGTCGCAGCTGCATCTCGAAACCGGAGGCGGCTTCGGTGTCGCCGTGATCGATGTGAACCGGCCCCTCGATCCCGAGACCCTCGCGGCCGCGCAAGCCGTCGATGGAACGTTGCGCGTCTTCACCGCGGTGTCGGCGGCGCATGCGCCAGCGCCGCAGTCTCCGGTCGAACTGGAGCGCTGACCCTCGCGCCACGCGCCATGCGCCTTCAGATCCTGTCCGACCTGCACCTTTCGGTCGGCGGCCTCGATCATCCCAGGTCGGCGGCCGACGTGGTCGTCCTTGCCGGCGACATCGCGCGTCCGAAGGACGCCGTCAAGTGGGCGCGCGGCTTCGACCAGCCGGTGCTCTTCGTGCCGGGCAACCACGAGTTCTATGGGGGCAGCATCGACGGCACACTCGCCGAGCTTCGCGATCTTTGCCACGGCACCAACGTCACGCTGCTCGATCGCGACGAGATCGTGATCGATGGCGTGCGCTTTCTCGGCACCACGCTCTGGACCGATTTCCGCCTGCAAGGCGAGGGAGAGGCGCGCGACGAGGCGATGCGGCTGGCGCAGTCGCTGATTCGCGACTTCAGCCGAATCCGCCGCTCCGCCGCCGCACCGGACCTGTTCTCACCAGCGGACTCGGCCGAACTGTTCGACGCCCAGGCGGCGTGGCTCGAAGACAGGCTGGCGCAGGTGCACCGCGGGCCGACCGTCGTCATCACGCACCATGCGCCCTCGCCGCGCAGCATCCACCCGCGCTTCGCCGGTTCGCCGGTCAACGCTGCCTTCGTTTCGGATGCCAGCCGCCTGCTCGACGGCCGGCGCGTTGGCCTGTGGATCCATGGCCACACGCACGACAGCTTCGACCGCGCGGAAAGAGGTACCCGCGTGCTGTGCAATCCGCGCGGCTACTCCAAGGACGGCGTCAACGAGAACACGAGCTTCGATCCGAAGCTGACGCTCGACCTCGATGCACTCGAGGTAGTGCCACGCTGAGGGCAGGATCCGATGCCCACTGGAACTGGCGCAGCGACCGACCGCCCGATGTGACCAGGCGTCACGCTCGTGTGCCGCGGTGCGGAGAGCCGCGGCGCCGGCGACGCGTCGTCGCCCGGGCGCGTACTCAGGGTTCCAGCTCCGCGCGCTTGGACGCCACCTTGCTCCAGGCGTCGGCGTCGGGCAGCGGAGGCTTGATCTTGGTGATCGTCTTCCATACGCGCGCCCGTTCCGCATTCAGCGGAATGAAGTCCCGCTGGTCGCTGGGCACGTCTTCCTCGGCATAGATCGCTTCAACTGGGCACTCCGGCACGCACACCGCGCAGTCGATGCACTCCAGCGGGTCGATGACAAGGAAGTTCGGTCCTTCGCGGAAGGCGTCGACCGGACACACGTCGACGCAATCGGTGTACTTGCACTTGATGCAGGCTTCGGTGACGACAAAAGTCACGACTGCGACTCCATCCGCCGACGATCACCCGCGGCAGGCGCTGCCGGAGCCGCACGCATCGTCGGTGCCGGAGACCATTGCAGCTGGACGCCTCGCGACTTTGACGCGCCATAGAGCGGGGCCGGCTTCGAGGTAGGTCCATTCAAGTTGACCGAACGACCGATCCGCGAAGTGCTGGCGCAGAAGCAGCGGATCGTGGTCGTTCACCAGTTGGAAGGCTTCGCCCGGTGCGAGAGCATCGAAGCGGCCGAAGATTCGCGCGTGCCGCTCACCGGGCGGAATCTCGCGCACGTCGAGGGTGGGGATGTTCGAGTCCGTCATGAAGAACCTTTCCCGGATAAGGAGAGGAGCCGCGTCGGGTGGCGTTTCCGGATACGCGGCGTCATCCGTCCTTGCCGTCCTCGCGGGCGCTGACCAGCCACGGCGCGAAGACGACGAGGTAGATGACGAACGCCGCGCTCCACGCGAGTGCGGCGCATATCAGCGAAGCTGCCAGGTGTTGGGGCGCGATCAGCGGCACCACCACGCGCAGCAGGGCCGCCATCATCACGAGCAGGTAGGCAAAGACTTCCGCTCTCGAAGCGCGCAGCGGCCGCCCGGTGTGGCCACGCGCGGTGCGCGTGATCATGCCGATGATCAGACCGCCAGTGGCGCCGACCGCCAATGCGTGCACGCCCGCCGACCCGCTGACCGCGCCCATCTGGGCGAACGCCAGCAGGGCCAGTCCAGCCGGAATCCACGCATAGGAAGCGTGCAGGATCCAGAGGATCGGGCGGTCGCGCGTGACCTGCGGACGCCACTGCAACTGGCGCAGCAGGTGCAGTGCCGCCGCACCGGCAAGAAGCACCGAGCCGGCAGCGCCGGGCGAGGCGAACACCCACCAGGCAAGGGCCAGCACCGTGGCAAGGAGCGTCGCCACCTCCAGTGGCACGCGCACCCGCAGCTTCAGGCCCGGCATGGCGTTGGTCGTAAAGAAAGGGATCACGCGTCCGGCGATCACGCACTCGATCATCACGATCAGCGCAAGGCCTGCGTGCAATGCGCTTACCGGAGGCACGTCGATCAGGCCGATGACAGCCAGGTGAAAGACGAGGTTGGCAAGCGACAGCAGCAGGAGGATCGCCACCAGCGGCAGGTTGCGGCGATTGCGCGCCCTAACCAGGACGCCGAGCAGGATGGCCGCGACCACCGGCAGCAGCACCACGTCGAGCGCTGCGTAAACCGCATAGGGCGCGCCCAGGGCCGACATCCGCGCGGCGAGCCACAGAGCCACCAGGGCACCGAGCGACGCGCCGCGCGGGGTGGGCAAGCCAGTCCAGGCCTTGCCGGCGGTGAGTAGGAAGCCGACGATAACGGCAGCGGCGAAGCCGAACAGCATCTCGTGGGCGTGCCAAAGGAACGGAGCCACCGTCGGGTTGAGTCCGATCACACCGAGCACGATGGCGACCCACGCGGGAACGGACAGCGCGGCGAACGCGGCGGCGCCCAGGTAGAAAGGTCGGAATCCCAGGCGCAGCAACGGCCAACCTCGGACGGCTGCGTCGCCGCCCGCGGTGCGGACTGCCGTGGGGGAGGAAGGCGATGTCATGGTCACGGGGCGACGACCGGATGGCCGCGTAAGATGTATTTGTGATGCATCTTATACACTGCGCTCGATAAAAGCAATACACTAAATGCATCTTTGGGAGCGAGATCGATGAGACTTGCCGAGTACACCGACTACACCCTGCGCGTGCTGATGTACTGCGCCGCCCACCCGGACGAGCTGGTCACGATCGGGGAGTTGGCCGAGCAGCACGGGCTGTCGAAGAACCACCTGATGAAGATCGTCAACGATCTCGCGCGCCAGGGGCTGCTCGAAACCACGCGGGGCCGCGGCGGCGGCCTGCGACTGCTGAAGGATCCCGCGACCATACGGGTCGGCGATGTCGTGCGCATGTCGGAAACGGATTTCCGTCTCGTCGAGTGTTTCGATGCCGGTACCAATCTGTGCACGCTGACGCCGACGTGCCGCCTGAAACACCTGTTCAGCGCTGCCCTGAAGGCCTACTTCAGGGAACTCGACAACGCGAGCCTCGCTGACATCACAGTCGCCGCGCGGCGAGCCGGCAGCGGCCAGCGAGGGCTCAGTCGGGGACGCACCGCGCTCGCGTCGGTGCCGGCGCCAAGGCGCGATGTGCTGGCTGCACGCGCGTCGCGACCCGGAGGGCGATCGAAGCGCGGGAGCGCCTGAGCAGTGCGTATCCGGCACTTTCTGCGCGCGCGGCCGCAAAGCTCAAGCGAGCCAGCCGCCGCTGAAACCGGCAGCTCGCAGTCCCGCCACCAGCGGTGCCGACTTGCGCATCAGCGACCAGACCATGCCGCTTCGATGGTTCTCGATCATCAGTACCGTCGGCCCTTCGTTGATGCCGAAGTGAAAGGGCGAGACCCAGCCGTGCGGGCGGTCCTCGGACTTGCCGAAGGCAGGGTTGAACGACGCCTTGAAACCGTACCGATCGGCGGTGCGCAGGTGTAGTTGCGCATAGGCCCGCACCGTGGGCAGCACGATCTCGGGCGCGAACGGAAGCGACGCGACCACTGCCCACGGCGCGAGCGTGCCGTCGTCCGGCCCGTACGGCACGCCGCGCGCGATGTAGTCATAGAACGTCCGCTGCACTCCGCCGAGCTTGAGCGAGTGGTCGCCAGGTCCGTCGCTGGCAGTCACGCCCCACGACAACTCCCCGTAATGATCGAAGCCGAGCGGATTGCGGATCGCGTATTCCTGCTGGATCAGCGTGGCGCGCCGACTGTTCTCGAAGTAGTCGCAGTCGTGTTCGCGCATGAACCGGTCGCGGATGCCGCGGAAGTCGACCCACAGATGCGACATCTGGTGAATGAACAGCGACCCCGCATAGAGGTACTCAATACCGTAGATCTCTTTCCACTCGTAGGTTCGCAGCCACGCTGCGTAGCTCGACGTGCCGATCGGGTGCGTCGGCGAGCCGAGTGCGAGGAAGTACAGGATCAGCGCTTCGTCGTAGCCTTCCCATCGATGCGGCAAGAAGCCGGATTCGGGCTTCCACCCGTGGCACAGCGTATCGCCCCCAGCCAGCATCCACGCCCAGTCGATGCGCTCGTAGAGCATCTTCGCGAGCGACCGGATTTCCGCCTCGACCGGGTCGTCGCGATCGAAGAATTCAGCGGCCGTCAGTGCGCCCGCGATGAACAGCGCGGTATCGACGCTTGACAACTCGCAGTGCCACGCGCGCCGTCCGCTTTGCGCATCCAGGAAGTGGTAGTAGAAGCCGCGCAGTCCCGTCGCATCGGGTGCCTCGCCCTGCTGGCTGGCGGCGAAGAAACGCAGCGGCCGACGGCACAGCCTGGCCGCGTCGGTGCGCGAGATGAGACGCCGACGAACCCCGACGGGGTATACCGTCAGCGCCATTCCGATGGCCGCGATGCTCGCTGGCCAGTTGGTCGCGGTCTTGTCCAGCACGAGTCCATGCGAGGTCGTCTCGTGCACGAAGTATGCGAAAGAGTTGCTTTGCAGACGATGCAGCATGTCGGCGTGCGACTTCGCACCGCCGACCGCGCGCGGACTGGCCAGCCGGATCGCTGGATCGACCGCGTACGCATCCTCGGGCGCCATCGGACTCGCCGGCGTCGCCCCGAGCGGCGAAGATCGATCAGTTCGCAAGCAGGTCACTTTCGATGTAGATGTCGACCCCGGCTGGAGGGATGATTGAACTGGCAGGTATTCGCGTGCCCGCGCGCCATCGTGCGACGGCCTGCTCTTTGGACCGGCCCGCAACCAGAAAGATCGCAGCGTGTGTTCGGCTCAGACGACGCGCGCTCAGCGTTAGGCGGGCAGCCGGCGGCTTCGGGGCATTGGTCACCGGCAGCACGGCAGGCGCGCCGACTGCCTCACCCAGGTCGTGGCCCGTGAAGAGACTGGCAGTGTGGCCATCCTCGCCCAACCCAAGCAGGACGAGATCGAACCAGCCGACGGACGCGAGCAACGCCGCGTACCGCGCAGCGCCCTCCTCCGGGCCGAGTTCGGCAGGCATGGCATGGATCTGTCGTGCCGGGATCGGCGACCGTCCGAGCCATGCGGCCTCGGCCATTCGCGAGTTGCGCAACCCGCTGTCGCTCGGTGCGCAGCGCTCGTCGCCGAAATAGACGTGCCAGCGGCTCCAATCGCTGACCGCGGCGCTCAGCCGTTCGTACAGACCACGCGGAGTGTCGCCTCCCGCCAGCACAACTGCGAAGCGACCACGCGCCTGGATCGCGGCTGCGGCGAGATCGAGCGTCCGCGCGGCCACCTCGGCCTGCAGTGCGGCCAGATCGACGACCGGGTGCCAGCGACGCGTCTGGCCGTGTTGGCGGGACAGCATGTCGGAGCGCGAGAACGCGCATGAGAAGGTTCGCCCCATGCTACAGACGCAAGGACTTCCCGCGCGCCGATTTCCCCATCGTCGCGGGAAGAGGACTCGATCGTTGGTCCGATGAGTTCAGGAACGAACCGACCGTCGACGGCGTCTACACAGATTAGGACTCACCCCAGCGTCGGCTCGGACTTCTTCGTTCGGCGCGGGACTTCTTAAGGGCTGCAGGCCGTAGCGGTTTGTACGCAATCGCAGGGTGCACAACTTGCCGCACGGCACGTCGATGCACTGGTCAACGATTTCCTTTCCGTCCGATCGCACTCCGGTGCCTACTCCGGCGCGAAGAGACAGCGGCGGTCACGATGACTGACCTGAAGCTCCTGTCGAACGGCACATACCACGCGATGATGACGGCGCGCGGAGGCGGGTTCGGGCGCTGGAAGGGACTAGCGATGACACGCTGGCGCGAGGACAACTCGCTGGCCGATGGCGGCACGTACCTCTACCTGCGCGAGGATACGGATGGCGCCGTCTGGTCGGCGGCCGCGGAGCCAGTGCGCTCGAACGCAGACGCGGTAGTCGTCGACTTCGACAGCACGCCGGCACTCTGGATGCGCTTCCATGCCGACATCGAGTCCACGATGTCGGCCGCGGTAGCGACCGACGACGATGTCGAAGTGCGTCGCTTGCGCATCAGAAACGTTTCACGACGACCTCGCAGCCTCTGCGTCACTAGCTATGCGGAGATCGTCCTGGCGCCGGCAGCTGCCGATGCGGCGCACCTCGCCTTCAGCAAACTCTTCGTCGAGACCGAGATCGATGCGGCGCGCGGCACGATCTTCGCGACCCGGCGACCCAGCGCGAACGAGGAGCCGCGGGCGTGGCTGTTTCACGCGGCGGTCGTCGACGGCCAGCGCGCCCCAGCATCCTACGAAACCGATCGCACGCAGTTCATCGGTCGGGGCCGCGACACCGCGCATCCCGCCGCGCTAGGCCATTCCCGTGAGCTCACTGGGCACGCCGGGCCGGTGCTCGATGCCGTCGTCGCGATCCGTGTTCCGCTCGTGCTCGAAGCCGGTGCTTCGTGCACCGTCGACTGGTTCACGGGTCTCGCCGACACGCGGCCGGGCTGTGACGCGCTTGCCACGCGAGTGGCACTGGCCGGCGCCGCCGACCGCATCCTCGAACAGTCATTACGCCAACGGGACGCGACCCTGCGCCGCCTCGGCGTGGAGGCATCGCAAGCCCGCGTGTACGAGCGGCTGGCGGCCCGCGTGCTCTATGCGGATTCGGCCTTCCGCGCACCGGCGAGCACGATCGAGGCCAACCGCCGTGGTCAGGCATCGCTGTGGAAGTTCGGCATCTCGGGCGATGTGCCGATCGTCCTGTTGCGCATGGCGCCTGACACTCCCGCCGTGCTGGCCGAGCAGTTCGCACGGGCCCACGCCTACTGGCGCGCCCACGGACTCGTCGTCGACGCAATGATCCTCGTCGCCGGCGCAGCGGCACGCCTCGAGCAGGTGCGCCGCGCGACCGCGGCGATCGTCGGCAATCAGTTGCCTGCACGTCAGGGAAGTCTTCTCGTGCAGGACGATGCGACGGTCGACGCCACCGAGAGAACGCTGCTCCTCAGCGTTGCGCGTATCGCCATCGAAGGCGCGGTGGGCGACCTCGGCGCATTCCTTCAGGACCGCCGCGAGACTGCTCCGGCCACGACAACCCTGCGGTCGGCTTCTGCGGCGAACCCTTTCATCGCGCCTCCTGATCCGGATTGCCCCACCACGTCCGAATTCGATCAGCACGCGCTCGTCGCCTTCAACGGCCACGGCGGCTTCAGCGCTGACCTTCGCGAGTACGTCATTGGAGCGACTGCCGACCGCATGACGCCGCTGCCGTGGACCAACGTGATCGCGAATCCCGAGTTCGGCACGCTGATCTCCGAATGCGGGAGCGCGACGACCTGGAGCGAGAACGCCCATGAGTTCCGCCTGACACCCTGGTCGAACGATCCGGTAGGCGACGCCAACACCGAAGCGCTTTACATCCGCGACGAGGACAGCGGCGGGTTCTGGTCACCGACCCTGCTGCCGACGCGCCGCGTTGGCGAGTACGTCACGCGGCACGGTTTCGGCGAAAGCAGCTTCACTCACGTCGAGGCCGGCATCGAGTCGACCCTGCGCGTGTTCGTCGCGATCGATGCGCCCATCAAGTTCTCCGTGCTGACATTGTGCAACCGGTCTGGACGCAGGCGGCGCCTCAGCGTCACCGGCTACGTCGAATGGGTGCTCGGCGACGAGCGGGCGAAGACGCTGCTGCACGTCGTCTCGCAGTTCGATGCGTCCAGCGGCGCGATCTTCGCCACCAATGGATACAACACCGACTTTGCGGGACGCACGGCGTTCTTTGTCGCCGACTTCCAAGATGGGCCCACGAGCGTCTGTGCCGATCGGCGCGAATTCTTCGGTCCATCCGGTTCGCTCGCTGCCCCGGCCGCGCTGGCCGAACCCGAACTATCGGGTCGCGTCGGCGCCGCCCTCGATCCCTGCGCGGCAGTGCGTGTACGCGTCGATCTCGCGCCGGGCGAGAGCCGCGAGGTCGTGTTCCGCCTCGGTGCCGGTCGGACTGCGCAGCAGGCGCGGGTGCTGGTGGAAAACGGACGCGCCGCGGGCACCGCTGCGCACGCGCTCGATGCGGTGCGGGCCTATTGGCGGCGGACCCTCGGGACCATACGGGTCGCAACGCCCGAGCGCTCGGTCGACGCCCTCGTCAACGGCTGGCTGCAGTATCAGGTGACAGCGGCGCGCCTGTGGGGCCGCACGGCGTTCTACCAGTCGAGCGGGGCCTACGGCTTTCGCGACCAGCTGCAGGACGTGATGGCACTGGTGCATGCCGAGCCCGCGCTCGTGCGCGAGCACCTGCTGCGCGCCGCGTCGCGCCAGTTCGTCGAGGGCGACGTGCAGCACTGGTGGCACCCGCCGTCGGGCAAGGGCGTGCGCACCCGCTGCTCGGACGACTACCTGTGGCTGCCGCTGGCCACGGCACGCTATGTCGAGGTGACCGCCGACACCGCCGTGCTCGATGCGGGGTGCGCGTTCCTCGACAGCCGCGCGCTGCGCGACGGCGAAGTGTCTGATTACGCGACACCGGCAGTGACGGCACAGCAGGCCAGCCTCTACGAGCACTGCGTGCGCGCGATCCGCCACGGACTGCGGTACGGCGCGCACGGTCTGCCACTGATGGAGGCCGGTGACTGGAACGACGGCATGAATCTCGTCGGCGTCGAGGGCCGCGGCGAAAGCGTGTGGCTCGCGTTCTTTCTGATCGCTGTGCTCAAGCGATTCGCGCCGCTGGCGCGCCGGCACGCCGACGCCGCCTTCGCGGCGTACTGCGAAAACGAAGCTGCGGCGCTGGCTGAGCGGGTCGAAGCGACGAGCTGGGACGGCGCGTGGTATCGGCGTGCCTACTTCGACGACGGCACGCCACTTGGTACCGCGGACGGCACCGAATGCCGGATCGACTCGATCGCGCAGAGTTGGGCGGTCATCTCCGGCGCAGCCCCCTCCGGCCGGGCCGTGACGGCAATGCAGTCGGTGCACCGCCATCTCATGCGCCGCGACGCCCATGTGGTCCAGCTGCTCGACCCGCCCTTCGACATCTCGCGGCCGACGCCCGGCTACATCCAAGGTTACGTGCCCGGAGTCCGCGAGAACGGCGGCCAGTACACCCACGCGGCGGTGTGGGTGGCTCTTGCCTGGGCGCTTCTCGGCAACGCCGACCGCGCCTGGGAGGTCTTCGAGTTCATCGACCCGTTGCGCCATGGCGCCAGCGCCGGCGGCATCGCGGTCTACAAGGTCGAGCCGTACGTGATTGCGGGCGACGTCTACGCGCGCGCGCCGCACACGGGGCGCGGCGGCTGGACGTGGTACACGGGCTCGGCGGGCTGGCTGTACCAGGTGCTGCTCGAGGCGCTGCTCGGCGTCGAGCGGTGTGGAAGCCAACTGCGCATCCGGCCGCTGCTGCCGGCCCATTGGCCGGGCTTCGAACTGAACTATCGCTACGGCACCACCGTCTACGAGATCGCGTGCCAGCGCGCAGCGTCGAGTGCCGACGCCGGCGTGACGATCGACGGCGCGGCGGCCGCCGACGGCGCGATCCCCCTGCGCGACGACGGTCGCATTCATGCAGTCGTCGTCCGGATCTCGCCGGAAGCCGCAGCGTCGCAGAAGGTCCGGATCGAACACGTCGTCGGAGAAGAAGAATGCAACTCGGAATGATCGGGCTGGGCCGAATGGGAGCCAGCATGGTGCGCCGCCTCGTCGCCAAGGGACACGACTGTGTCGTCTACGACGTGCTGCCGGCATCGGTGGCAGCGCTCGAGAAGGACGGCGCCGTCGCCGCCACCTCGCTGGCCGACTTCGCCGCGAAGTTGAGGCACCCGCGCGTCGTCTGGCTGATGGTTCCGGCCGCAGCGGTGGACCCGGAGCTTGCCGCGCTGCGGGCGCTGCTCGAAGCGGGCGACATCGTCATCGACGGCGGCAACTCGCACTGGCGCGACGATATCCGGCGCGCTCACGAACTAGACCAGGCCGGAGTGCATTACGTCGACGTCGGCACCAGTGGCGGCGTGGCGGGCCGCGAGCGCGGCTACTGCCTGATGATCGGCGGCGAGGCCACGATCGTCGACGCGCTCGCGCCGCTCTTCATCGACCTGGCGCCGGGCTTCGCGTCGGCCGCTCGCACCCCGGGCCGCACCGGTAGCCCAGCGACTGCCGAGCAGGGCTTCCTGCACTGCGGCCCGCACGGCGCCGGGCACTTCGTCAAGATGGTCCACAACGGCATCGAATACGGCGTGATGGCGGCCTACGCCGAAGGGCTCGACATCCTGCGCCACGCGGATGCGGGCAAACGCGCCTCCGTCGCGGACGCGGAAACCGCGCCGCTGCGCGATCCCGAGTTCTACCGGTACGACATGAACCTGGCAGAGATCGCCGAGGTCTGGCGCCGCGGCAGCGTCATCGGCTCGTGGCTGCTCGACCTCACCGCAGGCGCGCTGCTGCAGGATCCGCGACTCGCAGCGTACGGCGGCCGCGTGGCGGACTCCGGCGAAGGCCGCTGGACGATCGAGGCCGCCATCGACGAAGGCGTGCCAGCGCATGTGCTGACCGCCGCCCTCTACGGACGCTTCGCCTCACGAGGCGCAGCAGGCTTCGCCAATCAGGTGTTGTCGGCGATGCGTCACGCGTTTGGCGGCCACGTCGAGAAGCCCGCCGGAGAAGGCCGATGAGCGCGTACGCGCCGCCACGCGGCGCCGGGGCGCCCCTGTCCGACGCGCTCGTCGTGTTCGGGTTCACCGGCGACCTGACGCACCGGAAGATCCTGCCTGCCCTGTACTCCATGGTGAAACACGGCTCGCTCGCGGTGCCGGTGATCGGCGTGGCCTCGTCGCGGCTCGGTGCGGGCGAACTCGCCGAGCGGGTTCGCCGCAGCCTCGACGAGGCCGGCGGCATCGACGACGCGGCCGCGTTCGACCGGCTGGTCTCGCTGCTTCGCTACGTTGAGGGTGACTACCGCGATCCGTCGACCTTCGACGCGCTGAAGCAGGCGCTCGGCAACGCGGCCCGGCCGGCCCACTACCTTGCAATACCGCCGGCACTGTTCGAGACCGTGATCCGCGGACTCGGTGCGGCCGGACTCGCGCGCGATGCCCGCGTCATCGTCGAGAAGCCATTCGGCCGCGACCTCGCTTCGGCGCGCGCGCTGAACGCCGCGGCGCACGACGTCTTTCCGGAGGCGTCGATCTTCAGGATCGACCACTACCTCGGGAAAGAAGCGATCATGAACATCCTTTACTTTCGCTTCGCCAACTCGTTCCTCGAGCCGATCTGGAACCGCGACCGCATCGCGAGCGTGCAGGTCACGCTGGCCGAGGACTTCGGTATCGGCGCGCGCGGCAGTTTCTACGAGAGCGCCGGCGCGCTGCGCGACGTGATCGAGAACCACGTGTTCCAGATCGTTGCCCTGCTGGCGATGGAGCCGCCGTCGTACCGCGGCTTTGCGGCCGTGCAGAGCGAGAAGGCCGCAGTGTTCCACGCGATGCGGTCGCTCGCGTCGGAGGACCTCGTGCGCGGCCAGTACGAGGGCTACCGCCGCGAGGCGGGTGTCGCGCCTGACTCCGACGTCGATACGTTCTGCGCGCTGCGCCTGCACATCGATTCGTGGCGCTGGGCCGGAGTGCCGTGGTACCTGCGCGCCGGCAAGGCGCTGCCGCGCAGCGCGGCCGAGGTGCTGGTGCAGCTGAAGCCGCCGCCGCAGCCGCTGTTCGAGGACTCGCAGCAGCCCGGACGCGCCAACTACGTCCGGCTCAAGCTGCAGCCGGTGTCCGCCATGGCGCTCGCCGCCCGCGTCAAGCTCCCCGGCAAGGGCTTCCTCGGCGAGCAGCGCGAGCTCTACCTCTGCGAGGACGTCGTCGGCGACGAGCTGCCCTACGAACGCCTGCTCGGCGACGCGCTGGCGGGCGACGGTTCGCTGTTCACCGACGAGGACGCGGTCGAGGCGGCCTGGGCCGTCGTCGATCGAGTCCTGACCGACCACGCGACATGCCTGCCGTACCCGCCCGGCACCTGGGGACCGGCGGCGGCCGACGCGCTGATTTCAGTCGACGGCGGCTGGCACAACCCGACGGCGGAGCATCCTTCGACGTCCAGCGCGCCGCGAGCGAGGGTGTTGTGATGCACGACACCGTCTTCCTCCTCGACGTCGACAACACGCTGCTCGACAACGACCGCATTGTGGCCGACCTGCATGGCCACCTCGTGAACGCGTTCGGCGCCGCAAGCGCAGAACGCTACTGGGCGATCTTCGAGGCGCTGCGCGTCGAACTCGGCTATGCAGACTATCTCGGCGCGCTGCAGCGCTATCGCGCCGACGTCGAGGCGAGCGGCGATGCCGACCATCGGCTGCTGTCGATGTCGGGCTTCCTCGTCGACTATCCGTTCGCCGAGCGGCTCTATCCGCACGCCCTCGACGTCGTCGCGCGGCTCGGCCGCATCGGGCCAACCGTCGTGTTGTCCGACGGCGACGTGGTGTTCCAGCCGCGCAAAGTGCAGCGCTCCGGGCTGTGGGACGCGGTGCAGGGCCGCGTGCTGATCTACGTACACAAGGAGAAGATGCTCGACGCCGTCGAGCGCCTGCATCCGGCACGGCGCTACGTCATGGTCGACGACAAGCTGCGTGTGCTCGCGGCCATGAAGTCCGTATGGCGAGAGCGCGTGATGACCGTCTTTCCGCGCCAAGGGCACTACGCGACCGACCTCGCCAACCTGGCCCGCTATCCCGCCGCCGACCACTCTATCGCCGGCATCGGCGAGTTGCTCGATGCCGACCTCGGTGTGTGGCTCGCCACGGACGCTCGCCGCGAAAACTCGGAGGCTTCGACGTGAACAACGCAAACACCCGCCAGCTGCACGACCTCGGTCAGAGCCTCTGGCTCGACAACATCACGCGACAGATGCTCGGCGACGGCACGCTGCAGCGGTACATCGACGAGCTCTGCGTCACCGGGCTGACGTCGAACCCGACGATCTTCGAACACGCGATCGGGGCCGGCGACGCCTACGACGCGCAGATCGCCGAACTCGCGCGCGACGGCCGCTCGGGCGAGGCGCTGTTCTTCGCCCTCGCCACGCGCGACCTGGTCCGCGCCGCGGACCTGTTCCGGCCGATCCATCACGCCAGCGGAGGCGTCGACGGCTGGGTCTCGCTCGAGGTCTCGCCGCTGCTCGCCAACGACGCGCGCAAGACGATCGACGCCGCGCGCCGCCTGCACGCGAACGCGGGTCGCCCGAACGTGTACATCAAGATTCCCGGGACGCCGGCCGGCCTGGATGCGATCGAGGAGTCGATCTTCGAAGGCGTACCGATCAACGTGACGCTGCTGTTCTCGCGTGAGCAGTACATCGCGGCGGCGGAGGCCTACATGCGCGGCATCGAGCGCCGCATCGCCGCCGGGCGCGACCCGGTCGTCGAGTCGGTCGCGTCGATCTTCGTCAGCCGCTGGGACGTCGCGGTCGCACGACCTGGTGCCGGCCGCACTGCGCAACCGGCTCGGCCTGGCCATCGCGACGGCGTGCGTACAAGGCCTACCGCGAGCTGCTGGCTGCGCCGCGCTGGACCGGCTGTCTGGCGCCGGCGCGCATCCGCAGCGGCTGCTCTGGGCCAGCACCGGGACCAAGGACCCGGCCGCCTCCGACACCCTCTACGTGGAGGCGCTCGCGGCGCCGGACACGGTCAACACGATGCCGGACAAGACGCTGCTCGCGCTTGCCGACCACGGCCGGATCGGCGCGCCGATGGCCGCTCGACGGCGGCGACGCCGAGAGCGAGATCGCCGAGTTCCGAGAGGCCGGCGTCGACGAAGCGGCGCTCGCCGAGCGGCTGCAGCGCGAAGGCGCCGAGGCGTTCGTCGAAATCGTGGCGGAGCCTGCTCGCGGGCATCGACCGCAAGGTCGCGCAGCTCACCGTGGCGAACCCGCGGTGACCGCGCCCACGGTGTCCATGGCGCCGGCGCAGCGGCCGGCCTGGCGCGCGCTCGCAGCCCACCACGCGGCGATCGGCACGCGTCACCTGCGCGAGCTCTTCGCCGCCGACGCCGGACGCGGCGAACGGCTCGTCGCTCGAGGCCGCCGGCCTCTACCTCGACTACTCGAAGAACCGCGTCACCGACGAGACGCTGCGCCTGCTCGTCGAGCTCGCCGCCGAGTGCGGGCTGCGCGAGCGCATCGCGGGCGATGTTCCGCGGCGAGCCGATCAACGTCACCGAACAGCGCGCGGTCGCTGCACGTGGCGCTGCGCATGCCGAAGGGCGATCGCTCGTCGTCGACGGCGTCGACGTCGTGGCCGAGGTGCACGGCGTGCTCGACCGCATGGCCGCGTTCGCCGAGCGGTCCGCAGCGGCCGCTGGCGCGGCCACACCGGCCAGCCCATCCGCAACGTCGTCAACATCGGCATCGGCGGCTCCGACCTCGGCCCGGTGATGGCGTACGAGGCGCTGCGCCACTACAGCGACCGCGAGCTGACGCTGCCGCTTCGTCTCCAACGTCGACGGCACCGACTTCGCCGAGGCGACGCGCGACCTCGACGCCGCGCGAGACGCTGTTCATCGTCTGCTCGAAGACCTTCACGACGCTCGAGACGCTGACCAACGCCCGCGCCGCGCGCGCGTGGTGCGTTGGCCGCGCTCGGCGACGACGCGGCGGTCGCGAAGCACTTCGTCGCGGTCTCGACCAACGCCGAAGGCGTGGCGGCATTCGGCATCGACACCGGCAACATGTTCGGCTTCTGGGACTGGGTCGGCGGACGCTACTCGATGGATTCGGCGATCGGGCTGTCGACGATGCATCGCCATCGGCGCCGACCACTTCGCGCGACATGCTCGCCGGCTTCCACGCGATGGACGAGCACTTCCGCAGCGCGCCGCTGGAGCGCAACATGCCGGTCCTGATGGGGCTGCTGTCGGTCTGGAACAACGACTTCTTCGGCGCCGCGACGCAGCGCCGTGCTGCCGTACGACCAGTACCTCAAGCGCTTCCCCGCCTACCTGCAGCAGCTGACGATGGAGAGCAACGGCAAGCACGTCACGCTGGACGGCGCGCGCCGTCGACTACGACACCGCGCCGATCCTCTGGGGCGAGCCCGGCACCAACGGCCAGCACTCGTTCTACCAGCTGATCCATCAGGGCACGCGGCTCGTGCCCTGCGACTTCATCGGCTTCTGCCAAAGCCTCAATCCGCTCGGCGGCCAGCACGACCTGCTGATGTCGAACCTGTTCGCGCAGGCCGAGGCGCTGGCCTTCGGCAAGACGGCGGACGAAGTGGCGCGCCGAGGGCATGCCGGCCGCGCTCGTGCCGCACCGCGTGTTCGAGGGCAACCGCCCCAGCAACACCCTGCTGGCGGAGCGCCTCACGCCGCAGACGCTCGGCGCGCTGGTCGCGCTCTACGAGCACAGCGTCTTCACTCAGGGCGTCGATCTGGGGCATCGATTCGTTCGACCAGTGGGGCGTCGAGCTCGGCAAGGTGCTGGCGCAACGGATCGTTCCCGAGCTCGAGAGCGCCACCGAACCGGCGCTCGCGCACGACAGCTCGACCAACGCGCTGATCCGTCGCTACCGAAGCGCGCGCGGCGACCCGGAGCGCGGGCGGTGAGCGCCGTCATCAGTCCCCTCGCGGGACAGCCGGCGCTTGGTAGCGATGCTGGTCGACGTGCCGGCCCTGCTGGCTGCGTACGACGCGCTCGTTCCCGACGCGTCGATCGCCGCGCAGCGGGTCGCGTTCGGCACGTCGGGCCACCGCGGCAGCTCGTTCGACACCTCGTTCAACGAAGGCCACGTCCTCGCGATCACCGCGGCGATCTGCGCCTGGCGCGAGCGCAACGGCATCGACGGGCCGCTGTTCCTCGGCTGCGACACGCATGCGCTGTCGCGGCCGGCGTACGCGACCGCGCTCGAGGTACTCGCCGCGCACGGTGTCGAGGTGATGCTCGCCGCCGGCGACGAGTACACGCCGACACCAGCCGTCTCGCACGCCATCCTGGTCCACAACCGCGGGCGCGCCTCCCACCTGGCCGACGGCATCGTCATCACGCCTTCGCACAATCCGCCCGACACCGGCGGCTTCAAATACAACCCGCCGAACGGCGGCCCCGCGGGAACCGACGTCACGGCGCCGATCGAGACGCTGGCCAACGAGTGGCTCGAACGCGGCGTGGCCGGCATCCGCCGGATGCCGTACGCGAGGGCGCTCGCCGCGACGACCACGCGCCGGCACGACTATCTCGGCGCGTATGTCGACGACCTCGCGCAGGTCGTCGATCTCGATATCGTGCGCGCGGCCGGCGTGCGGATGGGCGTTGACCCGCTCGGGGGCGCCGGCGTGCACTACTGGCCGCGGATCGCAGAGCGATACCGGCTGGACCTGACGGTGGTCAGCAACGAGGTCGACCCCACGTTCCGCTTCATGACGCTCGACTGGGACGGCAGGATCCGCATGGACCCGTCGTCGCCGTACGCCATGCAGCGCCTGCTTGCGCTGAAGGACCGCTACGATCTCGCGTTCGCCTGCGATACCGACCACGATCGGCACGGCATCGTCACCAGCGGCGCGGGACTGCTTGCGGCGAACGCCTACCTGGCGGTCGCGATCGACTACCTGTTCGGCAACCGGCCGCGGTGGCCTGCCGCCGCGGCTGTCGGCAAGACCGTCGTCAGCACGGGCCTCATCGACCGCGTCGCGGCGCGCGCAGGCAGGCGGCTGTACGAAGTGCCCGTGGGCTTCAAGTGGTTCGCGCCGGGTCTGCTCGACAGTTCGCTCGGCTTCGGCGGCGAGGAGAGCGCGGGCGCCGCGTTCCTGCGCCGCGACGGCACCGTCTGGACCACCGACAAGGACGGCATTGTCCCGTGCCTGCTGGCCGCCGAGATGACGGCGCGCACGGGCCGCGACCCCGGACAGTTGTACGACGATCTGGCCGCCGCACTCGGCCGGCCGAGCACGGATCGCGTCGAGGCCGCGGCGTCGCCGACGCAGAAGAAGGCGCTCGCCGCTCTTGCCCCGGAGCAGGTCAACACGAGGGAACTCGCCGGCGAAGCGGTGGAAAGCGTGATCGACAAGGCGCCGGGCAACGGCGCGCCTATCGGCGGAATCAAGGTGAGCGCGAAAAGCGGCTGGTTCGCCGCGCGACCTTCGGGCACCGAGGACATCTACAAGATCTACGGCGAGAGCTTCACCGATGCCGCGCACCTGCAGCGGATCCTGCAGGAGGCGCAGGCTGTCGTCGATCGCGCGATCGGAGCCCTGCCCTGAACACACGCCAGCCAATCGAAGCGGCGACCGCGCCGAACCTCGGAGGCACGCGGATGGAACATACGCTCGACGAGCAATGCATCAACACTCTGCGCTTCCTGTCGGTCGACATGGTGCAGAAGGCCGACAGCGGCCACCCGGGACTGCCGCTCGGCGCCGCGCCGATGGCCTACGTACTGTGGACGCGGCACCTGAAGCACGACCCCGCCGATCCGCACTGGCCCGATCGCGACCGCTTCGTGCTGTCCGCCGGCCACGGTTCGGCGCTGCTGTACAGCCTGCTGCACATGACCGGCTACGCGCTGTCGCTCGACGACCTCCAGCAGCTTCCGCCAGTGGGGCAGCAAGGCGCCGGGCCACCCCGAGCGCGGCCACACGCCGGGCGTCGAGATCACCACCGGGCCGCTCGGCCAGGGGTTCGCGAATGCGGTCGGCATGGCCATCGCCGAGGCGCACCTCGCGGCGCGCTACAACCGCGCCGGCCACGCCGTGGTCGACCACCGCACATGGGTCATCGCCAGCGACGGCGACCTGATGGAAGGCGTCGCCTCCGAAGCCGCATCGCTTGCCGGCCACCTGAAGCTCGGCAAGCTCGATCTGCCTCTACGACGACAATTCCGTCACGCTGTCGGCCGGCACCGACATCACGTTCTCCGAAGATCGCGTCGCGCGCTTTGCCGCCTATGGCTGGCACACGGTCGAAGTCGCCGACGGCAACGACGTCAGCGCGATCGAGGCGGCGATCGTCTCGGCGCGCGCCGAGACGGCGCGGCCGACGCTGATAAGCGTGCGCACCCACCTGGGTTCGGTTCGCCCGAGCAGGACAGTTTCAAGGCGCACGGTTCCCCGCTCGGGGTCGCCGACACCGCAAAGACCAAGGCGAACCTGAGCTGGCCGGCGGAGCCGCCCTTCTTCGTCCCCGAGGCAGCGCGTCGCGCAATTCGGCGCAGCGCGCGCCACGGGCGCGGCTTCCCACGCTGCGTGGAGCGCACGCATGGAGGCGTACGCGCAGGGCATTTCCGAGCCTCGCGCGCGAGTTGCAGCAGCGTCTGGACGGCACACTGCCCGTCGGCTGGGACGCTGGCGTTCCGGTGTTTCCTGCGGACCCAAAGGCATGGCCACGCGTGTCGCCGGCGGCAAGGTGATGAACGCGATCGCGGCCCGGCTGCCGGCGCTTGTCGGCGGCTCGGCCGACCTCGATCCGTCGACCCACACCGCCCTGAACGGCCTCGGCGACTTCAACCCGGCGCCCGCGCCTGGCGCTGACCTTGAGGGCTCCGGCGGAGGCGGCTGGAGCCATGCCGGCCGCAACCTGCACTTCGGCGTGCGCGAGCACGCGATGGGGGCGATCGTCAACGGCCTGGCCGCGCACGGCGGCTTCATCGGCTACGGGTCCACCTTCCTGATCTTCTCCGACTACATGCGGCCGGCGATGCGGCTGGCCGCGCTGATGGGACTGCACGTCGTGCATGTGTTCACGCACGACAGCCTGGCGCTTGGCGAAGACGGACCGACGCACCAGCCGGTCGAGCAGCTAGCCAGCCTGCGTGCGATCCCGAATTTGACGTTGATCCGCCCGGCGGACGCGAACGAGACCGCGGTGGCCTGGAAGGTCGCGGTCGAGATCGCGCGACCGGCCGGTGCTGCTCGCGTTGACGCGGCAGAATGTGCCAACGCTCGATCGCGAGCGTTGCGCCAGCGCAGAGGGCCTGCGCCGCGGCGCTTATGTCCTGAGCGACAGCACGGGAGGAACACCGCTGCTGGTACTGATCGCCAGCGGCTCGGAAGTCAGCCTCGTGGCCGCCGTGGCCGAGCAGTTGCGCGGTGAAGGACTTGCCGTTCGCTGCGTTTCGATGCCGAGCTGGGACTTGTTTGACGCGCAGCCGCAGGCCTACATCGACAGCGTGTTGCCGCCTGCCGCGAAGGCGCGGCTTGCCGTCGAACTCGGCGTCGCACAGGGGTGGCATAGGTGGGTCGGCGACGCCGGCGACATCGTGTCCATCGACCGCTACGGCGCCTCGGCGCCGCTCGACGTGCTGCTCGAACACTACGGATTCACGGTCGACGCGGTCGCAGAGCGTGCCCGCCGGCTGCTTGCGCGGGTCGGGCGCGACGCGTGAAGTTCAACGACGCCGGCCCGTGTCCGATCGATCCAATCCGCTTTGACCTTGAGGTCGGCCGTATGCCTGCTCGCCGTCATCCCCGCCGGAAGGCTCGAAATTCAGTGAGTGTTCGCGAGCCCTAGCACTGGGCTGGCGTTCACTTACCCCCTGTTACTGCGTCGAAGACTAGCGTGAGTCCGGCGTCGCGGCGGGCGGCAGCGTGCGCACGCAATGCAGATGCCATCGGGCAAGTGGCACGTACCGGATCTCGGTTTCACGTCGGCGAATCATCCGCAAAGCCTGTGGGACTTCCGCTTCTGGCCGACAGCGCCTTTCCGTCCGCCGTCGCTTCGCAACCCGTTGTTCACTTCCAGACCTCCTGTGAGCAGTCGGTCAGAGCAGCCGAAAGCAGTCAATCAATCGCCGCGGTGCCTGGCGGTGCGATTCCATGCAGTTTCCGCGTTGCTCCTCTTGACTACCGCGATCATCTGCTCGCCTAGTCACCGCGTTCGCCGTAGCCGCCGCGATTCCGGCAGTCTCGTCCTCGGAGACCCGACCTTGTCCTTCAGCCAGCTCAGGGGCCGTGCGAAGATGGCGGCGTGAGCGCACTGATCCCCGGCTGGGAGCCATTGTCAGAGGCGGTGCTCGCGGATCAGCGCGGGACCTTCGATCGCATGCGCGCCGCATGTCCGCTCGCCAGGTCGCCGCGTGGCGTCACCCTCTTCAGACATGACGACGTGGTCGCTGCGGCGTCAGATCCGGCCACCTTCTCCTCATCGGCGTCCGCGTACCGCGCGGTACCCAACACGCTGGACCCGCCGGACCACACGGCGTTCCGCGCGGCCGTCGACCGCTTCTTCACGCCCGAGCGGATGCGAGCGCTCGAGCCGCGCCTGCGATCGATCGCTCGTGACATCGTGAGCGGGCTGCCGCGCGGCATTGTCGTGGATGCGGTCACCGATATCGGCTACCCGTTTGCAGTGCGCGCGCAGGCGGACTGGCTCGGATGGCAGGGCGTCGAGGCGGAACTCCTCGCGTGGATGGCGCAGAACCATGCGGCGACGCGCTCGACGGACCGAACGCGGATGGCCGCGGTGGCCGCTGCCTTCGACGAGATCGTCGCAGCACAGGTGCAGCGCCGTCGACGACTGGGAACCGCCACTCCGAGGGACCCGACGACCGAACTGCTGCAGGTCCTCGTCGATGGGCGGCCGTTGCCGGACGCCGACATCGTGTCGATCCTGCGCAACTGGACCGCCGGCGACCTCGGTTCAATGGCTGCCGCGCTCGGCGTTGTCGTTCACTTCCTGGCGACGCGCCCCGAGGTACAGGACGCACTTCGTAGCGGGTCCGGCAATCCGGCTCTCGCCATCGACGAGATGCTGCGGATCGACGACCCGTTCCTGGTCAATCGACGCGTCGCGAAGGTCGCAACACGTCTCGCCGGTTTCGATGTGGAACCAGGCACGCGAATCTATCTGAACTGGACGTCAGCGAATCGCGACGAGTCAGTGTTCGGCGACCCGGATGCCTATCGGCCCGAGGAGCATGCGCCCTACAACCTGGTCTATGGCACCGGCATCCACGCATGCCCGGGTCGTCCACTGGCGACGCTCGAACTGGTCGTGGCCATGCAGGCGCTGCTGGGCGTGACATCGCGCATCGAACTCGCGCCCGATGCAGTGCCGGTGCGCGAGACGTACCCACTCGGCGGGTGGCGGCGGATGCCTGTGCGGTTGCACTGAGCTGGGGCGTGTGCAGGCCGATGCCGCCCGCCTGCTGCGGTTGATTAGGCAAACGGTTGCATTGGTTTGCGCCCTTTACGGCCGTTTTCGACCCGACGCTGCCGTCTGGCCTGATGCTCTCGTTACTCGCCCCGACAGGAGCGAAGCGACGCAGAATTCCCAAGGATGCAGCGATGGCTAGCCGCAGTCGACACCAACAGCTTGGTTGTCACGTGATCGACGACAAGTGGGCGGCCGAGCGACTGACCATGATTGACGGACCGCTTGCGAAGTTGGCCGAGAAGGCGCTGGCGGACAGGAACGTAAACCTCGTGCTGCCCTGGGTCCGCCCGGAAGACGAACCCGAAATCCGGCACGCCTTCGAGCATGCGCAGGCCGTTCGGGAACTCGGTCCGCAGGCACGGTCGCTGGCCGACCGGCATTTCCTCGAGACACTGGTTCGCGTGCACCGCGCGGGGGAAGGTGCGCCCTACACGGGACTGAAACCGGCCGGCCTCGATCTGGGGCCGGCGGTGCCAGCGGCGGACAGTGCTCTCGCTACCGGGAGCGTGGAATCCGTGGTCAAGCTGCTCCTCGACGCGGTGAGCGCAGGGGTGCACGAGCGCTTCGACGCGGCCATCCAGAGGCAGCGATTCGATGTCAACGACGTGGCGGCCGGCCGCCGGTATGTCGAGGCCTATGTGCCTTACGTTCACTACGTTGAGCGGCTATGGGAAGCCGCGACCGCACCCGCCCATGGAACCGGCGGCGAGCGCGATGCGCAGCGGGATGAGCACGCGGTGCACCACCACTGAGCCTTATGCCGCCGTGACTGGCTGGCGGCAGGAGGGCGACCGCCGCTACGCCTCATACGACAGCAAGTCCATTTCGGCCGCTTGCTGCCGAAGCGGAATGAGCGATTGATACTCGGCCGACAAGAACCAACCATTCAAAGCAGTGAAGCTGGGAAAACAGATAACGACGATGTCCGGGTGTGGGTTTCCGCCGGAAAGGGCCGCCCGTTGTTTGCCGCGAAAGACAAGCTCGCCTCCCCAAGGGGCCAATGTCCCGGGGACCTTACTTCGATACTCAGCCCAAGTTGCAGGGTCCTTCACCGTAATTTGGCCGACGACATATGCTTTTGTCATGTGCGGGATTCCAGTAATGAGTTACAGAGGGCCAACTCGTCGGACTTGGCGAACCGAGCCCGGCTTTCCGTATGCCCGGGTCGTTCGCTTGCGACATTGGAACTGGTTGCGGCCACGCAAGCGCTCCTGAGCATGACACCGCGTCTCGCACTCGCCGCCGACGCGGTGCCGTGCGCGAGACGTACCCCCTCGGCGGCTGGCGGCGGGTGCCCCTGCAGTTGCACTGAACCAGCGAGGCCCTGCCTCGAAACGCCGCTCAGCCGCTCAGCCGCTTCGGCGCCAGACGCCTGCCAACTCGCGCAGGATCTTGTGGATCTCCGGACTGATCTTCGCCAGCTTGCGGCGATGCACCTGGGCGAGCCGGCTGAGAACCTGCTCGCCCTTCGGCGTCAGAACGAGCTGGACCTTCCGGCGGTCCTCGGGTACCTGCTTGCGCTCCATCAGCCCCTGGCTCGTCAGGCGATCGACCAGGCCCACCGCGCTGTTGTGCTGTATGAGAAGTTCCTGCGCGAGGTCGCTGATGGCGACCGGGTCGCTGCCGCTACGGCTGCGAAGGAACAGCAGGGCCTGGTACTGCAGTCCGGTGACGCCGAGCTTCGAGGCGGCGACCTCGCTGAAGTGCAGGAAACCGCGGAGCGCGAAGCGGAATGAAGCCAGCCGCTGGTAGTCCACGGTGCGCATCCTGGCCTTTCCGTCCGCCTGCCTGCCCGTCTTTCGCTTCGCGACTGCCCTTGCCCTTGGCCCTTCCTTCTTCCCCTCTGCCTTGCTCGCCATGTTCTCGTGTGCGCGGATTCGTGAATTGCTTTTAGCACAACCGGCGCCCTGTTGACAAAATATATCGCTCTACGATATATACGATTTATATCGTCAAACGATATATTTTCTACAAGGCGCGATGCTAGGCGCGTGCACCGCAGGCGTCCCGGTCGCGCACGGACCGCTCCCGCCGTCCCTAGTGGAGCCCGGCACACCTACGAGCAAGGAGTGAATCGACCATGAACTCCCGCGAACTGAACCGACGCCGGCTGCTGCAGGCCGGCACCACGCTCGCCGCAGCCGGCGTCGCGCCGGCGTTCTTCACGCGCAGCTTCGCCGCGGCCGCGGAGCATCCTCCCATCGGCACCTGGCCGGCCGGCGCATCCGGCGATTCCGTCTTCATCGGCATCGCCGTGCCGCGCACCGGAACCTATGCCGTCCAGGGGGAGGACGAATTGAAGGGCTGGCAACTCGCGATCGAGCACATCAACGCCGGCCATCCGCTCATCCAGCAGATTTCGCCGAAGACCAGGAAAGGCGTGCTCGGCAAGCAGGTGAAGTTCGGCGTCGCCGATTCGACGGCCAAGCCGAACGACGCGGTGCAGGCCCAGCAGCGCTTCATCTCCGAGAACAAGGCGATCCTGATGACCGGGTCGACCTCGAGCGCGGTCGCCGTTGCGCTGAACAAGCTGGCGCAGCGCGAAAAGGTTCTCTACATCACCGGCATTTCCGGTTCCAACGACACGACGGGCAAGGATTGCGTGCGTTACGGCTTCCGCCAGTGCTTCTACGGACAGACGGCCGCCTCCGCGGTCGGACCGGTCGTCGTCAAGGCGTTCGGCAAGAACCGGAAGGCGGCTTACCTGACGCCCGACTACACATACGGCCACACGGTCACCAAGTCGATGCAGGACTACCTGGCGACGGCCGGCTGGACGACCGCCACCAATCAGGTCGCGCCGCTCGGGGCGCCCGACTATTCCGCCTACCTCCTCAACGTCGCGAACTCGGGCGCCGACGTGCTCATAAACGTCAACTGGGGCCACGACGCCGTGCTGTCGATCCAGCAGGCGCAGCACTTCGGCCTGCTCGACAAGATGAAGCTGGTCGTTCCCTACCAGATCCCGTTTCTTGCGCGTGAGGTCGGCGAGAACCTGATGTCCGGCGTCTACGCCGCGACGGAATTCTGGTGGACGGTGCAGGACCAGTACCCGCTGGCGAAGATGTTCGTCGAAGAGTTCGAGAAGAAGTAGGGCTACAAGCCGGAATGGGGCGCCAACAACGCCTACATGTCTCTGGCGCTGTGGGCCGAAGCGGTCGAGAACGCAGGATCGTTCTATCCGCCCGACGTCATCAAGTCGTTCGAGGCCGGCCGCAAGATCCAGTCCACCGTGGGCGAGGTGTACTTCCGCAAGGAGGACCATCAGCTCGTGCGGCCCGTGATCGTCGTGCGCGGCAAGAAGCCCGCCGACATGAAGAACAAGGAGGACTTCTACGACGTCGTCGAGATCGACCCGGGACTGCCCCTGATGCAGAAGCCGGACGCCTTTGGCTGCAAGCTCGGCGACTACACGTAGCGCACGACGAACCATCCGGCCGCGGGTGGCGCACGCGCCCGCGGCCTCTGCCGACGGGAGCGCCGCGTGATTACGTGGGCGAATTTCGTTTCTCATCTCTTCAACGGCCTGGCGCTGGGGGCATTGCTTGCCCTCATCAGTTCCGGCCTGACAATCATCTACGGCACGCTCGGCGTCCTGAACCTCGCTCACGGCGCGATGTTCATGCTCGGCGGCTACGCGGGCTATGCGGCGTATCAGGCGACGGATTCTTTCGTCGCGGCCTTGGTTGCGGGCACGCTGTTCCTGCTCGTGGTCGGGCTGCTGATGGAGCGACTGGTGATCCGCTACTTCTACAACCGGCCGCACGAGGACCAACTGCTCGTTACGTTCGGCCTCGCGATCTGCCTCGTCGAGATCGTCCGCCTGATCTTCTCGAGTCAGTCGCTCACCGTCCCGCCGCCCCGCCTGCTGTCGGGCATCACGTCGCTCGGCTTCATGCTCTATCCGACGTACCGCCTCAGCGTCGTCGTCATCGTGGCAGTGGCCCTGCTCGCGCTGTTCCTGGTGCTGTACCGGACGCGGCTCGGCATCATCGTACGCGCGGGCATCGAGGACTCCGGCATGGTGGATGCGCTCGGCATCGACGTCGACCGCGTCTTCATGGTCGTCTTCGGCATCGGCGCGATGGCGGCAGGGTTCGCCGGAATCGTCAACGCGCCGGTGGTGTCGCTGACCCCCGAGGTCGGGGAAGCGATCCTGGTCCAGACGTTCGTCGTCGTCGTCATCGGCGGCGTCGGATCGTTTCCCGGCGCAGTGATCGGCGGCCTGATTGCCGGCGAAATCATCAGCCTCACCTCGATGGTCAACCCGGGTTACGCGTACGTGATGCTGTTCGCCGCCATGACGCTGGTGCTGATGTTGCGCCCGCACGGCCTGCTCGGCACGCGGGGGCGTGAATGAACGCGGACCGTTTCTACGGCAGGCGCCGGTTCCTGCTCGTGGAGACAGTCACGGCAGTCCTGCTGCTGGCCGCCCCGTTCATCCTTCCGCACCTCGGCCCGGCGCCCAACACGGTCAACCGCATCCTCGTGTGGGGCCTGTTCGGCATCGGATTCGACATCCTGTTCGGCTACACCGGGCTGCTCTCGTTCGGGCAGTCGGCGTTCTACGGCACGGGCGGGTTCGTCGCGGCCTACCTGCTGACGCGTGCCGGCTTCCCGCATGTCGGACTCGCGCTGGTCATCGGCATGACCTCCGCCGCGGCGGTCGGTTATCTCGTCGGCCTGATCGCCCTGCGCCGGACCGGCATCTACTTCGCGATGATTACGGTCGCGATCGCCGAGGTCTTCTACTTCGTCGAATTCAATCCTCTATCGGAATGGACCGGTGGGGAGAACGGCCTGCCGGGCGTGCCGACGCCGACGCTGGATCTCGGCTTCACCACCATCCACTTCACCACCGGCTGGTCGCTGTACCCGTTCCTGGCGACCTGCTACTTCGTCGGCATCGTCGTCGCCCTGCGCATCGTCCGCTCGCCGGTCGGCGCTGTGCTGCGCGCTATCCGAGACAATCCGATGCGCGCGGCCGCGGTGGGACACGACATCCACGGCTACAAGCTCACCGCCTTCGTCATCGCCGCTGCGTACGCTGGGCTTGCCGGCGGGCTGCTGGGCGTGCTGCAGGCGTTCATGCCGCCCGAGGCGTTCACGTTCGAGACCTCCGGGCAGCTAGTGATGCAGACGGCCATCGGCGGGCGCGGCACGCTGTTCGGCCCGCTGGTTGGCGCCGCGGTCTGGTTGATCCTCCAGGACTTCCTGCAAGCCACGCTCGGACTCGGCGCGTCATGGAAGCTGGTGCTCGGCCTCGTGTTCGTCCTGCTGGTGTGCTTTCTGCGGCAGGGCATCATCGGCGGCGTCCGCAGCGTGGTCGATCTCGTGCGCGCGCCAGATCGGCGGAAGGTTGACCGCCAGGTTGCCGCGAACGGAGCAGTCGACAGGGACAGCGCGCCCTCCGCGGCGCCTGCGCCTGTGCGCACCCGCGCCGCTCGCGGATCACCGGCGCTCCATCATGCAGACGCGAGCTATGCCGGGCCGATACTGCAAGCGGTGGGGCTGAGCAAGCGCTTCGGCGGGGTCGTTGCCAATGCCGACATCGATTTCACGGTGGACACCGGCGAACTGCGCGGCATCATCGGCCCGAACGGCGCCGGCAAGACCACATTCTTCAAGATGCTGACCTGCGAGATGCCGCCCACCTCCGGCCGGATCATCTTCGAAGGCCGGGACATCACCGGCATGAACGTCACCGATGTCTGCCAACTCGGGCTGACGAAGAGCTACCAGGTCAACCAGCTTTTCAATCGCCTGACAGTTCGCGAGAACGTGGCGATCGCGGCGCTTGCCGATCTGCGCGGCAAATTCCGGCTGGACCTGCTGAGGGACCTGCGTTCGATTCCGGGACTCGACGCGCACATCGCTCAGGTCGCGGCTCTCGTGAACCTCGGCGATCGTCTCGACACACCGGTGTCACGGCTGGCCTACGGCGAGAAGCGGCGTCTCGAAATCGGGCTGGCGCTCGCCTCGTCGCCGAGCCTCTTGCTCCTCGACGAGCCGCTTGCGGGAATGAGCCCGCAGGAGCGCTCTGAAACCGTCCTGCTGCTGAAATCGATCCGCCGCGGACGCACGATGATCGTCATCGACCATGACATGGACGCCCTGTTCGAACTGGCGGAGCGGATCACGGTGCTGCACCAGGGCAAGGTGCTCGCCGAAGGCACACCGGACGAGATTCGGGCCGACGCCGCCGTGCAGGAGGCCTATCTTGGCGGCGTTCACCACGCCGACCACGTCGATCCCGAGATCGCGGAACGCTGCATGCCGGAGCGCGTGCAAACATGAGCGTGCTCGAAGTCGGCGGGCTGAACAGCTACTACGGGGATTCACACATCCTGTTCGACGTCTCGATGCGGGTCGAACGCAACGAAGTGGTCGCTCTACTTGGGCGCAACGGCGCAGGCAAGAGCACGACCCTGAAAAGCATCATGGGCCTCGTGACGCCGCGCACGGGGTCGGTGAGGCTCGACGGCCTGGAACTCGCCCGCAGGCCGAGCCACGCCATCGCGCGCGCCGGCGTGCAACTCGTGCCTGAGGACCGACGCATATTCGGCAGCCTCAGCGTCGAGGAGAACATCGTCCTCGCCGGATTGACCGCCGCGACTCGCTGGCCGCTGGACCGGATCTACGGCATGTTCCCGCGGCTGAGGGAGCGGCGCGACAGCCGGGGAACCGACCTGTCCGGCGGCGAGCAGCAGATGCTCGCGATCGCCCGTGCGCTTGTTCGCGATCCGAAGGTGATCCTGCTCGACGAACCCTTCGAGGGGCTTGCGCCCACGATCGTCCAGTTCCTGATGTCCGCGTGCCGCGATCTGGTTGCAGCTGGCCAGACCATCGTGCTCGTTGAGCAGAACATCGCCGCGACACTAGCACTCGCGCATCGGGTCTACCTGATTAACAACGGCCACATCGTCCACGAAGCCACGGTCGAGGACATTAAGGCGCGTCCGGAGCTCCTGCGGCGCCACCTCGGCGTGTGACTCATGCGCGACGGTCGCACGATCGAAGTGCAGGACGCAGGGGGCGGCGTGCCCGGGCGTGTGTTACGACTGCTTCTTCAATCGGGCGTTGTTGTCAAGGGCTGGCTCCCGGTTGTTGAAGTTGTCTGGCCTCGTTGTTGTGTGGGTCACGCTTCTTTACGCAGTCGTGCGCGGTGCGGCTGGCGCGCTGCAGGCATGGGTCGGATCAGGAAGGAGAGCCTCGCTCTTGGTCGCGCTCTGGGCGCAGCAGTCACGACTTCGGCCCGTCAGGCCGTCGAGCCCAAGGTCCTTGTAGCGCTGAAAGATCTTGTAGCCGGTCTTGCGTGAGATATCGAACTCACGGCACAGTTCGGCCATCTTCTCGCCCTCGAGCAGTCGGGCAACGAACCGCAGGCGCTCGTCCACCTTGTGACACTCCTGCCACGGCACTTTGCCTTCCGTTCAGGCAAAGGCGAAAAGTGTCACCTATGTGTCCGGAATAGGCTGTTACCCCGATCTCGCGAAGGACACAGGGCCGGACGCGCAAGCGCTCCGTTTTCATTCACTGCCGGAAAGTGGCGTTCAGCCACTCGCCACCTATCGGTGCCCTGCTCCCATCGCGCGGACTTGATCACGCCCAACGTGAGGTCATGACGGATGTGTAGCGTGATCGACGGAGAGAGGCGGTCGCTGTCGTCAAACGGGATCGGTCCACGGCACCTGCACGATTTCCGACGCACGTTCGATTTCAGAGGGGGAAAACATGCCAGTCGTACTGGAAGAGCGAATCGAGGCCATCTATCGCAAGGTGATTGCGAGAAACCCCGGGGAGGATGAGTTCCACCAGGCCGTCAAGGAAGTGCTCGAGTCACTCGGCCCGGTGCTCGTAAAGTATCCGGAGTTCGCGCAGCAGAAGATCATCGAACGCATTTGCGAGCCCGAGCGGCAGATCATCTTCCGAGTGCCCTGGCAGGACGACAAAGGCGAAGTCCACATCAACCGCGGCTTCAGGGTCGAGTTCAACAGCGCCATCGGCCCGTACAAGGGCGGCCTCCGCTTCCATCCTTCCGTCTACCTGGGGATCATCAAGTTCCTCGGCTTCGAGCAGCTCTTCAAGAACGCGCTGACCGGGATGCCGATTGGCGGTGGGAAGGGCGGATCCGACTTCGATCCGAAGGGCAAGTCGGACAACGAAATCATGCGTTTCTGCCAGAGCTTCATGACGGAGCTCTACCGGCACCTCGGCGAGTACACCGACGTGCCAGCCGGCGACATCGGCGTCGGCGGTCGCGAACTCGGGTTCCTGTTCGGCCAGTACAAGCGGATCACCAATCGCTACGAGTCAGGCGTCCTGACGGGCAAGGGCATCGGCTGGGGTGGGTCCCTTGTCCGCAAGGAGGCAACCGGGTACGGGGCGGTCTTCTTCGTTCGCGAAATGCTCAAGGTCATGGGGGGCTCGCTCGAAGGCAAGACCTGCGTCGTCTCCGGTTCAGGCAATGTCGCGATCTACACGATGGAGAAGCTCAACCAGCTCGGCGCCAAGGTGATTGCGTGCTCCGACTCGAATGGCATCGTCATCGACGAAAAGGGTATCGACCTCGTAGCGGTCAAGCGTCTGAAGGAAGTCGAGCGGCGCAGGCTCGCCGACTACGCAAGCCATCGCAAGCATGCGAGATACATCGCAGGAGGCAATATCTGGGACGTGCCGTGCCAGATCGCGATGCCGTCGGCGACGCAGAACGAGATCAACGGCAAGGATGCCAAGACACTCGTCGGGAACGGCTGCATTGCCGTCGGCGAGGGCGCGAACATGCCCACCACCCCGGAGGGCGTGAAGGTCTTCCTCGACGCGAAGATCGCTTTCGGGCCAGGCAAGGCAGCGAATGCGGGCGGTGTCGCGACGTCGGCGCTCGAGATGCAGCAGAATGCGAGCCGGGACTCGTGGACGTTCGACTTCACCGAAAGGAAGCTCGACGAGATCATGACGCGCATCCACGCGACAACCCATGAAACCGCCGACGAGTTCGGAGCTCCGGGCAACTATGTCGCCGGCGCGAACATTCTTGGATTCGTCAAAGTGGCGAACGCGATGGTCTCGCTGGGACTCATCTGATCGCCGCGGGTGGGTCAATCCGCAGGTCCCTGGTTCGAGTCCAGGTCGGGGAGCCAGAATTCGCAGGAGCCACCTCTCGGGGGGGCCTTTGCACTTCGGCGGCACCTAGTCACCACTCGCTAGCCCAACGCGAATTTCAAGCTAGCGACCCGACCGGGCACTCGCAGTCTTGGGCTCAACTACCTCCGGCAACCTACATCCAGAACTCGTTCCCAAGCGGCGCCACGTAGATCTTGAAAGCAACGCCGTCGCTGAAGTTCATTGTGCCTGTGCAGCCGTCCAGTAGTACATAAGTGCCCGGACTGCCGCCGTTCGGGGGAGTGATGGTGATCCCTGCGTCGTTGGCCGGATTGGCAACTGTCAGCGCGGGCGTGGTCAGCGTGCCGTCCCCGTTGAAGTGGATCACTTCGCTTCCTGGGACTGCACTGGCTGTACAAATCGAAGTCGTCCTTTCTTTATGGCGTGGGAGAGGACGCTGCTCATATTGCAGACTGCATCGCCTCCGAGCGCGCGCGTGCATGACCGACTCTCGTCCATGCCGAGTGCCCCCTAATTGTGAGACGTCGCGCAAGTCTGTGTTCGCGACATTCTGGCGCCTGCCTCAAATGTCGGCTTCTGGCCGCGTAGCGAACTTCGCTCGTCAGGCGCTTCGCGACCGAGGCCGTGTGAAAACTCGCGGACGCAGCATGCGGCTCTGAGTTCGACCTCTCAGATCGCGCTGTATTCAACGATCGACCCTTCGGGAATACCAGACCGACCCCCGAAAACACGAAGTCTTCGAGTTTTCACACGGCCTCGGCCGGTTAGCGACCTTTCGCAAATTGGCGCGAGTGCCGGCCAACAGATGGTGTGCCAACGCCCAGATGAACACGACGGCCGCAATCTTGAAAAGCCACTGGTGGAAGAGTCCCGTTAGCTGTGCGAACGACTGTGGGCTTTGGAGCGACAGATCGAGCAGATAGATGGTGTACGGAATGCCAACCGCCAAGACAATGCCGGTGGCCCGATGGGTAATGGAAGTCAGCGCGCCCACCGGCATCTGAATCTGGACCAAATTGAAGAACACGGGTCTTGGCATCTATCCGCTCATCGAGGTGGAATGGATTGGATCCGTTCGCGTAGCACGGGCAGTAGCTCACGCTCGAACCACGGGTTGCCCTTGAACCACGGGGTGTTACGCGCTGACGGATGCGGCAACGGGAAATATTGGGGTGCAAACTCGCGCCACGCCTTTACCGTTTCTGTCAACGACCGCTTGCGGCGGGCGCCCAGAAAATGCCGCTGCGCATGCAGGCCGATCAGCAACGTCAGTTCAACGCGTGGAAGCTTGGCCAGCAACTGGTCGAGCCACAGACTCGCGCATTCACGACGTGGCGGCAAGTCGCCGTTCTTCCCACGCCCCGGGTAGCAATAGCCCATCGGAATGATCGCAATCCGGGACTCATCGTAAAACCGACCCGTGTCCACGCCCATCCAGTCGCGTAAACGCGCTCCGCTCGCATCATCCCATGCGATCCCCGAAGCGTGCACGCGCGCGCCGGGCGCTTGGCCCACGACGAGAATTCGAGCCCATTCTGCGGCACGCAGCACCGGGCGCGGGCCGAGCGGCAACTCCTTCTCGCAAGCGCGGCATTGGCGCACCGCCGCTAGCAGGCCTTCAAGGGTGGGATATTCGGTTGCGTGCACGATCCCTCAATAGTTTCTAATCTTTCCTGACCAGACCAAGGCTCTCGACCTTCATCCGGGCTCTTCAGTCTCGCGCCCCAACGCTGTCTGTCCGAGCGCACTTGCTGCCGGAGGATAGGTAATCCGTATTCCGTCTACATTGGCGAACGTTGTTAGCGTATGCGGCTTGCGTTTTCCGGCTCCAATGATGTCCTCGACGCGAACGCCTCGAACAAGAAGTGCGTCGCCGATCAGCGACCGATGGCAGCGCCATGGGACGGCTTCGGCACACATCAATGCGCAGCGCTCGCTGGTTGCCAGTTCCGCGACCCGTTGAACGTTCTCGGCGAATTCCGGCGACTGCATGTAATCCGCATAGCCGCGAAACGAGAGATTGGTCCAGCCGGTGTTGAAGGAATCAGCTCGTGCGTGGCGCAAGCCCCCAAGTCCCGGAAGATGCGTATAGCCAATACTTAGCGCGCCCAAGGATTGAGCGAGTGTCTCGCGATTGAACTGCGGATTGTGGCGCGAACGCGGCACGGTCCGCACATCGAGTACCCGCGCGATCTCATTAGCCCTGAGCAACTCGACGAAAGTGCCGATCGACCGATCCGAGTGCCCGATTGTGCAGACAAGCGGCTTATCCAATTCGATGTCGCTTCTCGTCGAGGCCGGCCGCAAGAGGAAGAGCGACTAGGCACCATGCAGAAGCATGGTAATCAGGACGGAGGAGTCATCAAGTGCTTTTAGGGAGTGTGTCTCGCCACTGGCCAGGCAAATCAGGTCGCCGGCCCGCATCGACTGCGTAGTACCTGCGGCCGCCAACTCAACCCGCCCCTCGAAGCACTGGACAGTCATCTCTCCCACCAGATCATGCGGAGGCACGTCTTTGCCCGCGCGCAATACGGTACGCAAGACTTCAAGATGGCTGGACTTGAATAACGCTGAGCTGGGTGTGGTCTTGAGCTTATCGTCAAGTGGGTGAATATCAATTAATTCGCCCGACGATGCATGATGGATGGCCATCTTGGTGAGCCTCGACGACTATTTGAACGTACCGATACGACGGACGCAGCACGCCTTGCGGTGCGATGTCAATGGAATCGGGCTCCCTCTTCCAGGGAAGGCGAGTCCGAAGGGCGCACCGGCGTATCGGGCTGCTATTCGCGGAATGGCATCTTGGCATCGTCCTCAAAACGCTTCTTGCGCTTGCGGCCGAACGCCCAAACAACCACGCCGGCGAACAGCGCGATGAGCACCATCAGGTAGAGAAGGTCGTTCACGGTATCCATCGTGGGTCTCGATTGGCGTTCCCGGCGCCACTCCTCGAAAGGTTTGTGGCTGTTGGACCAGGAACCACTGCGATTGTTCGAAATCGGAGAAGCACCCGGCGTTCCAGTTTCGACGTACAGGAACTGCTGCACATGTCCAGGGTTTCTAGGGGCTGTTCCGCCACGGTGATAGCCGTCCTCAGGTGAAGTGTTGGTGCATGAGGAAGGTGGAGCATGTTTCGTGCCCCTGAACGCGCGATTGCAGCGGGCACCTGTCGCTGCGCACTTCTCGCCGCATCTAACCAAACCCGCAATCGGGCGGTAAGAAATCGATCGACAGCCCTTACTTCAGGAACGCAGCGCATCGGAGCATTTGAATATGGATGTCTCGAGCCTGGTCGCTCGACGACGGAGATCTCCGAATGCCCGTCTTCAAGAAGAAGGACACGCGACCATACTGGGATCAGTTGGAATCCGAGCCTGACGCTGCCGCGACCATGAGCGTCTGGCTGACGCTGTCAGTTATAGCGGTGGCATTTGGCTTGGTCGCTTGGCTAGTGGAAGACTACGTCTGGCCGACTTGGCGCCACATCTTCAGTTGAGTTACGCGCGCCAACCTGCCGCCGAGTTGCGGATGTCGGCAGTGACGCGGATGTGACCCGCGGACTATCTGTCCGGATGTGAAAAAGGGGTCGCGCCGCGCCGACGCAACCCCTTGAATTGGATGGCTCCCCGGCCTGGACTCGAGCCAGGGACCTGCGGATTAACAGAGATCGCGGCAGGCACGGTCGCGTTTCACTTCGAGAAGCCTGGCGGTTTTCAGCTTCAGGCCCGGCCAGGGCGATCGACCTCGTGCTCGGCGAACCGGCGGCCACGGACGCTCAGAGTTCTCGCCACACGTTCTCACTCGTCAGTGCTCCGCTTGAGGATCAACTGACAGTGGCCACGCGCATGCGTGACAGCGCGTTCAAGCGCGCGCTCGGGGCCTTGTCGGTTGGATCGTCCGTCACCCTCGACGGACCGTTCGGATCGCTTGTCCTGCACAACAGCCACGCACGAGCCGCTGTCTTCATTGCTTGTGGCATCGGCATCACGCCGTTCATGAGCATCCTGCGGCAGGCAGCCAACGATCAGTTGCGGCAACGCCTGCTACTGCTCTATTCAAACCGCCGATCGGAGGACGCTGCGTTCCTGGGCGAACTGCAACAACTCGAGCAACGGAATCGGGACTTCCGTCTGGCCGCGACCATGACCGGGATAGATGCGTCAGGTGGGCGATGGAATGGCGCGACTGGCCATATCAACGAGGAGCTGTTGCAGCGGTCAGCCGGGGACCTTGCGACGCCGATCTACTACCTCGCCGGGCCGCCCAGCGATGGTCAAGGGGATTCGACAAACGCTGAATCGCGCCGGCATCAACGTCGATTGCGTTCGGAGCGAAGAGTTCTACGGCTACCAGAAGGATTCGCGTTGCGCGGCGACGCAGCGGTCCGACCAGTGCGCTCAGACCTGGTGCGAGGTGTGTCCTGCTCGACGTCGACGCCCCCAGCAGCGCGCAGCCGCCCCGGCAGGGCTGCGCTGCTCATTCGGGGCGCGTGGTCCCTTTTCAGCTACGACCTATTTCAGCTGGCCTCGGATCTCGCCATCGGGATGGGCCGCGCTGTGCACGTTCACGTACAAATCACCGGCCTTGAATGCCTTCATCTGCTCCGCGTTCAGCATTGCGCCCGCTGGCGCCTTGAACGTGTCGCCGTCCTTCGTGAACGGCACCGCGACCGGGCCATTCTTCCCGGCCGCCCCGACGTGGATATGCGCTGCCGTTCCCTGTATTCCCTTGGTCGTGACACTTCCGGATACCGCGCCGCTCTCCGCGATTGAGATCCTGCCCTCCCCAGTCGCTGACGTCGTGACGGGCGGAACCTCGTTCGCGCCGGAAAGTTTGAGCATTACATCCGCACCGACCGCCGCACCACTGCCAAAGGCACCGATCGATACCACGGCCGCCGCAAACAATGACTTCCTGATTGGATTCATCCGTTTCTCCTGGGGGGTAAGTGGACGACCCCGCTCGATGAGCGAAGGCCGCACTGCTGACAATTCGCCGGGCGACTGGTTCGGGAGCGTGCCGCTACGTGCAGCCGATGGTGCAGTCGGCACCCGGACGACAACAATTGAGAGTTAACCTATAAATGATCTGGGGGCTTGATGTCTGTTCGCCAGCGCACATAAGGGCCATTGTGCTGGCCATGGCGAACCCCAACGGCATCCTGTTTTGCTTATTGCGGTCACACAATGACGTCCGTTCCGGTTGAAGAACGCGAATCCAACGAGGCGGCCTTGGTCGCCGAGATGGTCGCGATCCTGCGCCGCAAGATGGCGCGCGAAGACCGACCGGAACTAGCAGAGCTAGTCGCGCTGGGGAAAGACCGCTACCGGCCGCGTAGCGACCTTCGCTCGACGGACGTTTCGCGACTCAATGCGGACTTTAGATTTGGCGAAAGCAGCCACTCAGCGCCGACTCAGGCGGCCCCGCTCTTCGTCTTGCGGTGTAGTTGATCGTCGCGTCGAGCGCCGCTCGAGCTCGCGGCAATCTGCTCGGCTCCTGCGCCCTGCTGGCTCTTGACTCACGGCTCGCCGGCAGCAGCCGGACGGCGGATCATCACCGCCACCAGCGTCACCAAGGTCAGCGGCACGACGAAGCTCATCATCACGCCGGAGAAGGCCTGCAGCGCATCGTGCTGCTGCGCCGCCAGGATCAGGTAGGCAACGTAGGCAACGTAATAGCCGAGGAAGACGACGCCTTCCCAGCGCGCGATCTCGCGGCCAGTCATGAAGACCGGCACGCAGGCCAGTGCCACCGCGAGCATCACCCAGATATCGAAGGCGAGCAGCGACGGTGCCATCGCCAGGCCCAGGTCACCCGACACCAGCCCCGACAGGCCCAGGCAGCCCAGGATGTTGAAGGTGTTGCTGCCGACGACGTTGCCGACCGCGATGTCAGTTCGCCCTTGATCGCGGCCGCGATGCTCGTCGCAACCTCGGGCATGCTGGTGCCCGCGGCGACGATGGTCAGGCCGATGACGACGTCGCTCACGCCCATGGTTTTGGCAAAACTGACCGCGGCCTGTACCAGGTAGTCCGAGCCGAACACCAGCGCCACCAGGCCCGCGGCGATCAGGCCGATTTGTGCCGCCCAGTGACTGTCCCAGGCGCCGGCCCCGGCGCGCGGCATTGCGTCGGCAACTCGTCCTTCGCGGCCTGGGTCTCGCGCCGCGACTGCACCACCAGAAACACCGTATAGGCCACCAGCAGCGCGAACAGGAAGCCCCCATCCAGGAACGAGAGCTCGCCATCCAGCGTAAGCGCCAGTAGCAGCAGGCTGGCGCCCAGCATGATCGGCACCTCCTGCCTTATCAACTGGATGTTGACCACCAGCGGCGTGATCAGGGCACTGACGCCAAGGATGAACAGCACGTTGAAGATGTTGCTGCCCACCACGTTGCCGATGGCGATGTCGGTCCTGCCGTCGAGCGCGGCACCGACGCTCACCGCAACCTCCGGGGCGCTGGTCCCAAAGGCGACGATGGTTAGTCCGACGACGAGCGGGCTGATGCCGAACGACAGCGCCAGCTTGGACGCGCCGCGCACCAGCAGGTTGGCGCCGATGACGAGCAGAATGAGCCCGCCGAGAAACATGAGTACGTTCATGGTCAGGCACTGTAACCAAAAACTGCCCGCCGTAGGCGGGCCCACCTGGTGCGCCTTTCAGCGACCTGACTCGGCACAGCTGCGACCGAACCTGAAGCGCCGGGCGGAGTCACTCCGGTCATGCAGCGAACGGTCGGGCTGGCTGAGGACCGGAGCCGCCACCGCGGCGGCGCCACATCGCAATGACGAGGTGCAGCCCGATCCCCAGCAAGAAGAGCAGCGCGCTGCCAAGGCCCCAGATCACCCAGGTCGCCACGGTCAGGCCACCAGCCAGTGCCGGCATGGCCTGAAGCAGACCCTCGACAGCCGGCGCCAGGCCGAAAGCAGCGCGGTCATCGCCTGCACGATCTCCGGCGGCACCCAGGGCGCCAGCCACTCCGGCAGACGAAGGCCCTCGACGCCCGGACGGAGCGCCTGTCAACACGCCTGCATTCGAGACCGTCCATACGGCGATGGCATGTACCGCCCAGGCTCCCAGCGACCAAAGCGCCAGAAGGCTGAAGATCACAAACCAGCTGAGTGCGTAGAACATGATCGATTCCTCTTTGATGAACAGCAGCGGGCGCTAGTCTTCCTCGGTTCGCGATTCGAAGAAACCAGCATTCCTAAGACTTAGACTTCTGTTTTTCCGATGTGAGATCGGCATGCTGAACTACCGCCATCTTTACTACTTCTGGGTCGTCACCAAGGAAGGCGGCTTCGCCCGCGCGGCCGAGCGGCTGGACATGGCGGTGCAGACCATCAGCGCCCAGGTGCGGGAACTCGAGAAGGCGCTCGGCCACCAGTTGCTCAAGCCTGCCGGCGGCGGCGTGGCGCTGACCGAGGCGGGTCAGGCCGCCTTCACCCGCGCCGAGGAGATCTTTCAGTTGGGCCAGCTGATTCCCGACGAAGTGTGAGGCGGCCAGTGGAAGGTTGCCCGTCTGGCCGTCGGACTGTCGGACGGCATTTCCAAGCTGGCCGCCATGCGCTGCTGGAGTCCGTGCTGGCCACGCCATCGTTGCGACTGGTGTGCCATGGAAGGCGAATTCGAGCAACTCCTGGCCGAACTGGCGCTGCATCACCTGGACCTGGTGCTGGCCGGGCAGCCGGCTCCGCGCAACCCGAACCTTCGCCGGACGAGCGAACGGCTCGTTGAGTCGCCGGTGGAGTGGTACGGGCCAGCCGCCCATGTGCACAAGGCCGAGTCCATCAGTTTCCGCAATCGCTCACCGTTTGCCCGTGCTGTTGCCGACCGGCCACTCGGCGTTGCGCCCTACCCTGGATCGCTGGTTCGAGGCCCAGGGCTTGCGGCCGCACATCGTCGGCGAGTTCGAGGACAGTGCGCTACTGGCGGTGTTTGCTGCGCGCGGGCTGGGGGTGTTTCCGGTCAGCCGCCTTGGCGCCAGTGACGTGAGTACAATACGGGGCTGCGCTTGCTCGGGCGCTGCGACGATGTGAAGGAAGAGATCCACGCCATCCGTTCACGCCGCGGGCAGCATCACCCGCTGGTGCTGCAGGTCATCGCCGCGGCACGCGCCTGAGCGCTTTCGCTCACGCCACCTGGGGTGCGCCAGCGAACGGGCTGCCTGCCGCTGTTTCCTCACCCAGGCCCCAATGGCGGCGAGCGGCTGCCAGTACCAGGGCTTCACCGTCGGCAAGGTGACGATCGGCGCGCGCAGCGGCGACCGCCAGCCGAAGCACCTTGCGCTGAAGCGCCGGCTCGTCCACTTCGGCCATCAGCGAGGCTAGGCCGCTGTCGTCGACAGCGCCCAGCATCGAACCGCTGCCGGGGTAGCCCATCAGCAGGTCTTCGCAGAGTGTCTGGACGATACGGGGCAAGCGGTCGGACTGCAGACCCAGTTCGCGCGGCCCATCCAGTTGCTCAAACACATCGAACTCCGAACGGCACACATGACCGTCGGCGATGAGGACGAGGGCCACGATGCGTGCGGCAGCTTCTGGGCTGTTGCGGGGGTAGGAGCGCATGCGATGTTCTTTCGTGAATGGGTGGGAGTTGGGTGTTGCGAAGCGTGCGGCAGCGGAAAGTCAGAGGTCGGCGGGATTGCGCCGGGCGGTGAACCGCGCCAAGCGCGTTGGTGCCGCTGGCGGGTGCCATGCGGCCGCGCGGCCCGGATCGGGATCAACGCCAGCGCCTCAGGTGGGCGGTCCACTGCCAGCAGCCCCTGCATGTAGCGCAGTGCCTGGCGCAAGCGTTCGATGTCCGCGCTGCTGCCAACGGATGTGGGGCCGTGCAACTTGCAAAGGAAGAAAGCTTTGATGATCGGGCCTCCCAAAAGCTGGAACACGCCGAAATGTAGATTCGAGGCGATATCGGAAAAAGCAGGACTTCCATGAGTCAGGGTTCGGAAAACCCGAACCGAATGACTTGTGGCACAGCCCCATGCGCAACATCCGCGTTAGCGACGAACCACCAAGGTGCGCGGCGGCGATAGGCGCGCCTCCGCCTGTGTGGTGTCTCCCCGGATCCACGGCAGGGTGTCCGCGTCTGGGGGAGCGCCTTATTGACCGGAGTTGGCCGG
>CAWEQS010000005.1:0-157542 GCA_963811265.1 uncultured beta proteobacterium | reverse complement strand
CGACATCGAGCTTTGGCGCGCCGCACTGGAGCCCGTATGACGTCACCATCGACTTCCTGCCGCAGGAGGACCTGCGCAACCTGAAGACGATCGAGATCCCGGAGTCGCTCGTCGTCGCGATGTTCATGAACAACCGGTCGGTCGAGGCGCTGGTGCAGGGGCGGCTCGACGACGCATACGCCTGGGCGCGCGAGGCGGTCCGCGCCGATCCGTCCTTCCTCGCTGCCCAGAACACGCTCGGCGTCGTCTACCTGCGCCGCGGCGCGCTCGCGCAGGCCGGCGCCGTGTTCGCGCACGTGCTCGCGGCCGAGCCGAAGGACACACGCGCCCTTGCCAACCTGGCCGAGGTCGCGAGTCGCGAGGGACGCGGCGACGAGGCCGCGCGGCTGCGCGCTCGCCTCGCGCAACTCGAGCCCGAGCCGCCGCTTCACTTCTTCAATCTCGGCATGGCGGCGATGCAGCGCGACGACTTCCGCGCCGCGCGCGACCTGTTCGCGAAGGAAGCGGCACGGGGCGATGCGGCGGCCGACGTCCACTTCTGGCTCGGCGTGGCGCACTACCGCCTGGGCGAAATCGATCGCGCGGCGCGCGAACTGTCGCTGGCCGCCGACGCGAGCGCATCGCGCAGAGAGCGCGACCTGTACTCCGCGAAACTCGACTGGCTGCGCGCGCATCACGCGCGCTGATCGCGCTGATTGCGCCGATCAGCGCGGCGTGTTGTTGCGCGCTGGCGACGAGCGCGCGAGCTGACTATCGAATCTCTCGCTTATCGCATCAACTTTTCCCGCGATCGCAGGCAGACTTCGTTCGTCGTCTGCAGTTGCGGGAGATCGAGATGGCTTTGACAGCGGGTCGAGTGTCGTGATGGGCGCGCAGCGAATCATTCGTCTGTGCAACAACGTCGAACTGCTCGCCGCCACGCTGGACAAGCTGAACGCGCGAGGGCGCGGCGCGAGCGCCCAGGCGGTGCTGCTGCGGATGAAGCTCGCGGCGCTGACCGCCGAGCTGGTTGCCGCCGACGTGATCGAACGCGCGCGGCAACGCTCGGCAATCAGTTAGCCGGCGACTCTACTTGGCCTTGCCGAGCCCCAGCTTCCTGGCGGCGTCGGTGTACAGGTTGACCTTGTCCTTCATGAAGGCGTCCATGCCGTCGACGCCGACATTGACGAGCTCGAAGCCGCTCTTGGCGGCGAGCTCCTTCATCTCCGGATCATTGTTCAGCGCGGCCCACAGGTCGGACATTCGCTTGCGCTGCTCGGGCGTCGACGACTTCGGCATGCCGATCCCGCGGTAGGCCCCGTCGACCCAGTCCACGCCCAGTTCCTTGAAGGTCGGCACGTCGGGCATCAGCGGATGGCGCTTGTCCATCGCGATCGCGAGCGCGCGCACGCGCTGCTTGTTGTTGATCGCGAACGCCGAGTACGTCATCGCGCCGTCTACGTGGCCCGCGAACACCGAGGCCTGCATGTCGCCCGTGCCCTTGAACGGCACGTAGGTCGACTTGATGCCGAACGCGGCGTTCAGACGCTCGTGCGCGGCGTGGTTCGCCGAGTTCAGGCCCGAGCCTCCGAGGTTGATCTTGCCCGGCTCGGCCTTCGCCGCCTTGACGAAGTCCTGGAACGTCTTGATCGGGCTTTCCACCCTCACCACCAGCGTGTCCGGCGTGTAGTGGAACCAGTAGACCGGCACGACGTCGTCGGTCTTGTACTGGACCTGGCCCTCGAGCGGCTGGAACACGATGTGCGGCAGGTTGACGCCGACGACGTTCAGGCCGTCGGCCGGCAACTGGTTCATCTGCGCCCACATCAGGCCGCCGCCCGCGCCCGGCTTGTACTGGATGATGGTGTCGATCTTCGGGCACTTCTTCTTCAGCACCATCTGCTGATGGCGCGCCGACAGGTCGGACTCGCCGCCGGGCGAGAACGCCTGCCAGTACATCACGTTCTTCTCGGGGCACGGCTGCGCCGATGCCGCGGACGCAATGCACAGGGACAGCACGGCCAGCACTTTCTTCATCAACGTCTCCTTGGTTGCGTGATGCGCGCTCAGGCGGCGCGCTTGCTCGTCGAAATCTTCGCGACCTCCGCGCACACCGCCTCGGTCACCTGCCGCGTGGTCGCGGTGCCGCCGAGGTCGCGCGTGTGCAGCGCCGGGTTGGCCGTCACGTGCTCGATCGCCTGCATGACGCGCCGCGCCGCGGCCGCCTCGCCGAGGTGCTCGAGCATCATCACCACCGACCAGAACGTGCCGAGCGGATTGGCCAGCCCCTTGCCCATGATGTCGAAGGCCGAACCGTGGATCGGCTCGAACATCGACGGATAGCGGCGCTCCGGATCGATGTTGCCGGTGGGCGCGATGCCGAGGCTGCCCGCCAGCGCGGCGGCGAGGTCGCTGAGGATGTCGGCGTGCAGGTTGGTCGCGACGATCGTGTCCAGCGACGCCGGCCGGTTGACCATGCGCGCCGTCGCCGCGTCGACCAGCTCCTTGTCCCAGCGCACGTCGGGAAACTCCTGCGCGACCTGCGCGGCGATCTCGTCCCACATCACCATCGCATGGCGCTGGGCGTTGGACTTGGTGATCACCGTCAGCAGCTTGCGCGGACGCGATCGCGCCAGCGCGAAGGCGAAGCGCATGATCCGCTCGACGCCGGCGCGCGTCATGATCGACAGGTCGGTGGCGACTTCGATCGGATGGCCCTGGTGCGCGCGGCCGCCGACCCCGGCGTATTCGCCCTCGGTGTTCTCGCGCACGATCACCCAGTCGAGGTCCGCCGGTCCGCAGCGCTTCAGCGGCCCGTCGATGCCGGGCAGGATGCGGGTCGGCCGCACGTTGGCGTACTGGTCGAAGCCCTGGCAGATCTTCAGCCGCAGGCCCCACAGCGTGATGTGGTCCGGGATGTGCGGGTCGCCGGCGGAGCCGAACAGGATCGCGTCCTGGCCGCGCAGCGCGTCGAGGCCATCGGCCGGCATCATCACGCCGTGCTGCCGGTAGTAGTCGCCGCCCCAGTCGAATTCCGTGAACTCGAAACGCAGCGAGGGGTCCGCCGCGGCGAGGGCCTCCAGCACGGCGCGACCGGCCGGCACCACCTCCTTGCCGATGCCGTCGCCGGGAATGAGCGCGATGCGCCAAGTCTTCATCGTCGTCCCCTCGTAGCGAATTCGAGCCCCGGAGTGTAGAGGCGCGGCGCGGCCCGGCGGCCCGCTCGGCGCCCATGTTGCCGGCCGCTGCCTGGCGGCCGCCTGCCCTTCGGATCAAGGCGGGTGTTCGGTCGCCAGCGCGCGGCCGGACAGGACCTGCTCGACGAAGGACGCTCCGTTTCCCGGTCGCTGGAAGTGCCGATACGCCTGGGCGCCAAACCGGTTCGGGTCGAGAAGGTAGACGGTCAGGCCGATCTCGCGGGCGGACTCGAATCCCTCCCCCGGGAAGCGCGCGAGCAGCCGCTCCCGCGCCGCAGGCTCCAGCGCCGCGAACATCGTCACGTAGGCGATGTACTCGTGCGCGACGATCGTGGGCCGCGCCACCTTGAAGTTCGCTGCGGCGATGTGGTGGCCCACCTCGTGTGCGACGAGGCCGCGGTGCATGGCAGCGTCTACCGGCACGTCGGCCGCGAGCGGGAGCTTGCGGCACTCGGACAGGTTCAGCACGTAGATGCGGTCGTCGGCCTTCACCTTGCATCCGTACGCGGCTGCGCCGCCCTGGATCGCGGGTAGCGCCTCGACCAGGCGCACCTCCGCGGGCGCGCTCGTGTCGAGGCCGAGCGACGCGAGGAACCTCACGGCCGCGACGACTCCCTGGCACGCGCTCTCCACCTCGGCGCGATCGACTCCGCGCACCGACACGCTCGTGCCGGCGCAATGCAGGCCTTCGTCAGAGAGCGCAGGCTGACTCCACGACAGCGCGAGCGCGAGGACCGCGGCTGCGGCGGCTGCCGCCGCCTGCATCAGGCGACCCGCACGGCGCCGGACCTGGCCGGCTCGCGAAACGACCGCAGCGCTTCCTCGACGGATTCAGCCTTCAGCAGTTGCTCCTGGACCTGGGCCGGCGACCAGCGATCGGGCGCCACCTCGCTGGCGAAGCGTGCCGCCGCCGAGGCGTCGTCGAAGAACTTCAGGAACATGCGCTCGAGCTGGCTGGCGTCGCACAGGCCGAGCTCCATGCGGAAGTCGACCCGGCCGGAGCGGATCGCCGCTTCGTCGATCAGGTCCGGATGGTTGGTCGTCAGGAAGACGACCGAGCCCTCGTGCGCCGCCACGCCGTCGAGCGCGTTGATGAAGCCCGAGTACGAGACCTTGACGCTCGTGTCGGCCTTGTCCCGCTGGCGGAAGAACGCGTCGACGTCCTCGATCAGGATCACGGAGCGTTGCGGCACCGACGACAGAAGGTTGGCGATCTTCTCGTCGTTGACCGTCGGCGATGCCAGCGACAGGACGCAGACGTTGAGCTTCAGCTCGGAGGCGAGCGCCGTCACGAGCGAGGTCTTGCCCGTGCCCGGCGGCCCGTAGAGCAGGTAGCCGCGACGCCAGGGAATGCCGAGCGCCTCGTAGCGGTCGTGCGACGCGAAGAAGCGGTCGAGGTCGGCAACGATGTCCTCCTTCTGCCCGGCCTTCAGCACCACCGAATCGAGCTTGCGGTTGTTGCCCAGCCGCGCGCGCATCCACTCGTTGTTGTACGGGCTCGGCATGTAGACCGCGATGCGGTTCAGCTCGCGGGCGATCCGATGCTCCATCGCCGCGTGGACGAGCGCCTCGAGCGGCCGCTTGTCCCGGCCGAGCGTGGACAGGGCGATTTTCTCGAAGATGGCGGGGCCGCCGGACTGCACCTCGCGCTTCATCCACATCACGCGCCCGTCGAGGTAGAAGATGTGGAAGCCTTCGCCGGGCGACAGCACGGTGAGCGGCCGCCCGCCCTGCTGCAGTTCGTCGTGCAGGCTCTGGTAGCTGGTGCCCTGGCGCACGGCGCGCGCGGTGAAGTTGTTCAGCCGCCGCAACGCCTCGCGACTGTCCATGTACTCGACCAGCGCGGGAAACATCAGCTCGTCGCGCGAATCGACCGTGAGCGTGCTGACGAAGAAGTGCTTGGCCCAGCCGAACACCTTGGCGGGCACGTCGCGCAGCCACACCGCCAGCAGGCCGAACAGCGCCAGCGCCGCGCCGCCGGTGACGACCGGGCTGGCGCCCAGCAGACCGTCGAGCCAATCCATGCCGTGACCCCAGCCTTCGGGAAAGTCCGGCGATGCTAGCAGCCGGGCGTTCGCGCGCCTGCGGTACATTGGCCTCGCATCCAACCGTCACTCAGCGAGGCGCACGTGTTATCCAGCAAAGGCTACGCCGCCCAATCCGCCGCTTCTCCCCTCGCCCCGTTTGCGTTCGAGCGACGCGATCCGGGTCCCGCCGACGTCCAGATCGACATCGCCTATTGCGGCGTCTGCCATTCGGACCTGCACACCGCGCGCAGCGAATGGCCGGGCACGCGCTATCCGTGCGTCCCGGGTCACGAGATCGTCGGCCGCGTCGCGCGCGTCGGCGGCCAGGTGTCGAAGTTCAGGGCGGGCGACCTCGTCGGCGTTGGTTGCCTGGTCGACAGCTGCCGCAGGTGCGCCTCGTGCGCCGAAGGGCTCGAGCAGTACTGCGAGAACGGCTTCACCGGCACCTACAACGGCCCGGAACAGGGCACGGGCAACAACACGTACGGCGGGTACTCGAACCGGATCGTCGTCGACGAGAAGTTCGTGCTGAAGATCCGCCACCCCGAGGAGCAGCTCGCCGCGGTGGCGCCGCTGCTGTGCGCGGGGATCACCACGTGGTCGCCCTTGCGCAGGTGGGAGGTCGGTCCCGGCCAGACGGTGGGTGTCGTCGGCCTCGGCGGCCTCGGCCACATGGGCGTCAAGCTCGCCCGCGCGCTCGGCGCGAACGTCGTGCTGTTCACGACATCTCCGAACAAGGCCGCCGACGCGATCATGCTCGGCGCGCACGAAGTCGTGATCTCGACCGATCGCAAGGCGATGGCGGAACAGCGTAACCGCTTCGAGTTCATCCTGAACACCGTGGCCGCGCCGCACGACCTCGATCCCTTCCTCGGCATGCTGAAGCGGGACGGCTCTCTGGTGCTGGTCGGCGCGCCGTCGTCGCCGCACCCGTCGCCCGGGGTGTTCAACCTGATCTTCAAGCGGCGCAGCCTCGCGGGCTCGCTGATCGGCGGCATCGCGGAGACGCAGGAAATGCTCGACTTCTGCGCCGAGAACGGCATCGTCTCCGACATCGAGATGATCCCGATCGCGTCGATCAACGACGCCTACGAACGGATGCTGAAGAGCGACGTGAAGTACCGCTTCGTGATCGACATGGCGACGCTCTAGGCCGGCCAGCGCCTGGCTCGCGCATGTGCGATCCAGGCGTTGACAGGCCCTGGGGCGCCGCCGCGATCAGCCGGCCAGCAGCGGCGCCGGAACGCGGCCCGGATACAGCCGCTCCAGCGACTGCGCCGCGACGGTGCGCAGCATGGCGGCGAGCCGCTCCTCGACCGGCTCGCCGGAGCGCGCGGCCTGCCAGGCGGCGTGGAGGGCTTCGCGCTGCCCGGCCATCGCCTGCTCGACCTCGCCCTGCCAGAACGACGGTGCTTCGCCTTCCACGTAACGTCCGCGACCGCGGCCGAAGTGCGCCACCGCCAGGTAACGCAGCACGCCGGACCGCACCAGGCCGTCGAGGAACTCGTCCGACCACTTCACGGCCGGACGCTCGGCGCCGCGCAGGACGTTGACGCCGCGCGCGAGCCCGGCGCCTGCAAGCCCGCCGACCACGCCGCCGACCAGCATGCCGGCGCCGAACGTCAGTCCGCCCGCGGCGAGGTCCGCCTTCAGGCCGGTCAGCGCGCCGGTGACGATGCTGCCGAGCAGGGCGGCGCGTCCTTCGTCGAGCTGGGCCGGCATGGAAAAGTTGTCCTGCATGCGTTCGAGCACGGCCTGGGTCGCGCCGCCCTCGAGTCCGTGCAGCGCGATCAGCCGGTCCGTGGCCGCGCGGATCGAGTCGTCGAGCCGCTCGGCCAGCGCCGCCATGGCGCGCTCGCGCGCCGGGTCCGGCTCGTTGCGGCCGACGCCCATCGCGCGCAGCAGCTTCTTCGGCGCGCTCACGGACTCCGGATCGACCGGCTCCGCATCGCGCGCGGCGGCTGCCAGTTCCTCGGCGAGCACGCGCATCGACGCATCGAACCGTTCGAGGTTCGCGTGCTCCCTGGCCGCTTGCAGACGCGCCAGCGCATCGTGGCGGGACGGCAGCGCCGCGGCGATCGCATCGAACAGCACGCGCTCCTGCACCCAGCAGCGCGCGAACGCGTCGAAGGCCAGCACGTCGTTCACGATGCCGTGCGGAGCAAGGTGCGCTCGCCAGCGCTCGACGTCGCGCTGCTCGTCCGCGCCGCCGCCCGGGGGGCCGACCTGGTTCAGCAGCACGATGACCGGCTTGCCGATCCAGCGCAGCACCTGCATCTCGAACGCGACGTAACCGGCGTCATGCGGGTCCTCGGCGGCGTTGACGAGGTACAGCACGACTTCCGCGCTGTCGCGCGCCGCGCGTACCGCCTGCTGGCTGCACCAGAAGGGACGGTCGCGGTAGCGGTCCCAGACTTCGCGCAGCAGCCAGCCGAGCGGGTTGTCCGCCACGCGCAGCCGATGCACCAGCTTTGCCGAGTCGCCGAAGCCCGGAGTGTCGGTCAGGCGCAGCACGTCGCCTTCGGCGCTCGTCAGCAGCGTGTGCGATTCGGCGACATCGGTGACGTGGGGCGCGTCGCGCACCTCGCCGACATCGCGGCCGAGCAGCGTGCGCGCCAGCGTCGTCTTGCCGGCGTTGGTGTGCGAGATCAGCGCGATCTCGATGGCAGCCGGCTCGATGCTCATGGTTGCCCCCTTAGCGCTGCGCGCTCCCCCCAAGGGGAACGAGCGCCTTCGGAGCGGCCGGGCGGCGCTCATGCGGCCCCCGCCAGGACGGGCTCGGCGTCGCGCTCGAGTTGCGCGAGGTCCGGTGCCGCGAGGTCGACGAAGGCCGCGCCCACCTGGTGCGCGGCAAGGAATGCCGACCACGCGGCGCGCCGCTCACCCAGCCGTTCGCGCGCGCCGGGCTGGTCGCCCAGTCGGCGCCTGTACGGGGCTTCGTCGACGAGCGCGATCAGGCGCGCGCCGATCGCGTCGCGCAGCCGGTCGAGGAACGCTCCGTGGTTCTCGTTCTCCGGCGTGGAGGCAAGGCTGAAGAGCGCGACGCTCAGGCCGACGCTGCGGTCCGCCAGGTCGAGGCCGGTCGTGGCCGAGGCTTCGTCGCCGAATCCGATCGATGGGCGCATGGCGAGATCGGTGCTGTCGCCGAGCAGCGTTTTCGTCGCTTCACGCAGCCCGCGCAGGCTCGCCTCGTCGATCGTGTAGCTGTAGGGCACCACGCGAAGCTGGGCGCGATGCGGCGCAAAGCCGCCGAGCAGGCGCCGGAAGTACGGCTCGTCCAGAGCCAGGGGGAAGCGCTTGCCCAGCCGCCGCTCCTGCCAGCGCGCGACCGCGGCGAGCGCGAGGCGGGGCGCGAGCACCAGCGCGGCGACGGTCAGCGCGTACCAGTGGATCCAGCGGGCCGCGTTCTCGCCGGTCGACGCGGGCCAGCGGATCGCCTCGACCTCGACGATGGTCGGAAACGGCGTGCCGAGCGCGGACGCCGCCGGGCCGAGCAGGGACGACAGCAGCGCGTGTACCCGGGACGGTTCGAGGAACGTGCTCTCCCACCCGGCGCGGTACTCGAACACGAGCCCGCGCACGTAGAGGCCGGCAATGGCGCCAGCGGCGAGCAACGCGGCCGACACGTGCAGCACCCGCCCCGCACGCGCCGTCAGCAGCGGCGCGGCCGCGCGCGACCACTCGTCCATGAATGTCGCAAACGCCGCGCCCGCGGTCCCCTGCAGGCGCTTGGCGCCACGCCGGGCGGCGCCGACGATGGCGCGCCGGAGCCCGGTCGGAGGCCGCCGCCCGCGCGCGAGCGCGATGAACCACCCGACGGCGAGCACGGCGTAGACGACCAGGTTCCAGAGCACGATCGTCAGCAGCGGGAAGGCGAGGACATTGATGTGCTGGCGGTCGCCGACCTGCTGGAAGAAGGCGCCGAAGGCGAAGGCCGCCAGTGGCAGCAGCACGCCGACCCAGGGACGCCACACCGTCGCGCGGGTGGCCTGCGCCAGCGCGCGGTCGCGCTCCCTCAGCTTGCCGACGAGCAACTCGGCGCGCTTCTCGATGAACCGCTCGGCCGATGCCTCCTCCCCGCGCTCGCTGGCGCTCCATCGCGCGAGTTCCGAGGCGGCGCGGGCGGCGTGCTGCCGGTCGGCCTCGGTGATGAGCGTGCGATCGCGGTCCGCGCTTTCGACGGCGCGGACCAGCAGGACATCACGGGCGGCGTATTCGTTCACGGATCCATTATCGCGGGCGCCGCTCCCCGCTCGTCGCGGAAGTGCCGGGCGCCGACCCGCGGGTCGTCGCGGACGGCATCCGATACCCGCGTTTTTGCGCGCTGGCAACCCCGAAAGGCGGCCCGGGCGCAGGCGCTCACGCTTGTTGGGCAGGCCGCTACGCCCCTGTCGTCCCGCATGATCAGCATCAAATGGACAGAGGAGGTGCCCCCGTACCCTCCGCGCAGGGATATGTGCAGTGAAACGAAGCTGCACATGATGAAAAAAGGGCCAATGGCCACCAGCATCCACTCCACAGGTGCCGACCCGCAGGTCGACCGCCTCCCCCGCGCGCCCGAAATCCATCGGGCGCCCCGGGCCTGGGCACGTTCAGGAGCGCCAGCGCCATGAGTCCGTATGCCGTATTCCTGCTGTACATGCTCGCGATCCTGGGGTTCGTCGGGTTCACGCTGCTGCTGAACAAGATGCTCGGCCCGAAGACCACGCCGAACGCGATCAAGCTCGAGCCCTTCGAGTGCGGCGCCACGCCGATCGACCGCCTGAACGTGAAGGCGGTCCCGGCCAAGTACTACGCCGTGGCGATCGTCTTCATCCTGTTCGACCTGGAGACCGTGTTCCTCTTCATCTGGGCGCTCGGCGCGCAGCCGGTCACCGGGTTCATGCTGTTCACGTTCTTCCTGTTCACGTTCCTGCTGATCGTCATCCTGCTTTATGTATATAAGGCGAGGCTGCTCGAAGGCGTGACGGAGTAGCCGCGATGAACGACAAAGTCATCCCCATCCGTTCCGAGCCGACCGGCGCCTTCGAGTACATCTCGACCAAGAAGGACGAACTGATCGGCTGGGCGAGGAAGTTCTCGCTCTTCCCCTATCCGTTCGTCACGGCCTGCTGCGCCATGGAGTTCATGGCGGTCAGCTCCACGCCGTACGACACCGACCGTTTCGGCGCCGCGCTGCCGCGCTTCTCGCCGCGCCAGTCGGACCTGCTGATGGTCGTCGGCACGGTCAACCACAAGCAGGCGCCCATTCTCCTCAAGGTGTACGAGCAGATGTGCGAGCCGAAGTGGGTGATGGCCTTCGGCGCCTGCGCCACGAGCGGCGGCTTCTACCAGAACTACGCGACGGTGCTCGGCATCGACCGCATCATCCCGGTCGACGTCTACATCCCGGGCTGCCCGCCGCGTCCCGAGATGGTGATCGACGGCATCATGAAGCTGCAGGACAAGATCGCGCACGAGCGCCATCCCATCCTGACGAAGGGGTTCTGAGATGAGCGACGCCGTCTTCGATCGCGTGCGCTCGGGTCTCGGGGACCTCGCGCAGGACGCCGCCGTTTCGCACGGCGTGCTGGTCATCGACGCGGAGCCCGCCGGCGTGCTGCCGCTGGTGCGCGGGCTCAAGGCGTCCGGGTTCGACATGTTCCTCGACGTCACCGCGGTCGACTGGCCCGGCCAGGCCCCGCGCTTCGAGGTCGTGTGGCACTTCTACTCGACGACCTGGAAGGTGCGGGTCCGCGTGAAGACGCGCGTGGCCGAGGAGCAGCCCGAGGTCGATTCGCTGGTGGCGCTGTACGGCTCGGCCGCCTTCATGGAGCGCGAGTGCCACGAGATGTACGGCATCCGCTTCCGCGGCAACAACGACCTGCGGCCGCTGCTTCTGTACGAAGGCTTCGTCGGCTTCCCGCTCCGCAAGGACTACGCGAAGGAGCAGGAGCAGCCGCTCGTCCCGTATCGCGAGGGGTTCCAGTGATGGACATGCGTGAACTGCGACTGCCGAACCCGATCAGGCCGGCGTTCGACAAGCCGACGTCCGACGAGCACGTCATCGTCAACATCGGCCCGTCCCACCCCGCCACGCACGGCACGATCCAGATCGTCGCCGAACTGGACGGCGAGAAGATCATCCGCACCGACGTGCACTGCGGCTACCTGCACCGCGGGTTCGAGAAGGAGTGCGAGTCGCACACCTGGCACAACCTGATCCCGTACGTCGACCGCCTGAACTACTGCTCGGCGCTGATCAACGACTTCGCCTACTGCGCAGCGGTCGAGGAACTGATGGGCGTCGAGATCACGCCGCGCACGAAGTACCTGCGCACGCTGCTCTCGGAGTACTCGCGCATCGCCGACCACATGACCTGCATCGCGGCCGGCCTGATGGAGCTCGGCGCGATGACCGCGTTCCTGTACCTGGTCTCGATCCGCGACTGGATCTACGAGCACATCGCCCAGGTGACCGGCGCGCGGGTGACGTACTCGTTCGGCCGCATCGGCGGCCTCGCTCGCGACCTGCCGGACGGCTGGACCGACCGTCTGGAATGGATCCTCGGCCAGTACGACGACTTCGTCGGCCGGGTGCATGGCCTCGTCGACCGCAACCGCATCTTCATCGATCGCATGCGCGACGTCGGCGTGATCAACACCGCGGATGCGATCAACTACGGCATCACGGGCCCGATGCTGCGCTCCACTGGTGCGCCGCGCGACCTGCGCAAGGACACGCCGTACCTCGCGTACGCCGAACTGGACTTCGAGGTCCCGGTCGGCATCAAGGGCGACAACTACGACCGTTACTTCGTGCGGATGCGCGAGATGGACGAGTCGGTGCACATGATCCGGCAACTGGTGGACCTGCTCGCCAGGACGCCGGGCCCGATCAACGTCGACGACCGCCGCTGCTCGTTCCCCGAGAAGGAGCACGTCTACGCGGAGATCGAGTCGCTGATCAACCACTTCAAGCTGGTGATGGACGGGCCGAAGGTGCCGGCCGGCGAGGTCGTACCTCGCGCACGAGGGCGCGAACGGCGAGCTCGGCTTCTACATCGTGAGCACCGGCGAAGGCGTTCCGTACAAGGTGCACGTCCGCTCGCCGTCGTTCGTCGCGATGGGCATCGCGAGCCGGATGCTGGACGGCTACCAGCTCGCCGACCTGATCCCGACGTTCGGCTCGATCAACATGATCGGCGGGGAGTGCGATCGATGAGCCGCTGTCCTGATGCCCGTCGTCGAGCGCCTGATCCCGGAGTTCGAGGCGCTGAAGAAGCGGCTGCCGCCGAACTTCGAGTCGACGATGGTGATGCCGTGCCTGCACCGCGTGCAGGCCGAGCGCGGCTACGTGGCCGACGAGGACATCGTCGACCTGGTGAAGTACCTCGGCGTGCCGCGGATGCAGATCGAGCAGGTGCTGTCGTACTACACGATGTTCCGCCGCAAGCCCATCGGCCGCTGGCACCTGCAGGCCTGCCGCAACGTGACGTGCTCGATGCGCGGCTCCGAGCGGCTGGTCGACGCGCTCGCCCGCAAGCTCGGCATCAAGCCCGGCGAGACCACCGCCGACGGCCGCTTCACGCTGTCCGAGGTCGAGTGCCTCGGCTCGTGCGGCACGGCGCCCGTCGTGATGGTCAACGAGGCCTATCACGAGAACCTGTCGATCGAGAAGCTCGACGAGCTGCTCGGCCGGCTGAGCTGAGAGGACCGCGACCATGCCCGGCACTCCGCTCCTGATGACCTTCCCGGTGACGGCCACGTCCCACCTGCTCGCCGAATACCTGGCGCGCGGCGGCTACGGCGCGCTCGAGAAGGCCCTGACCACCATGCAGCCCGTCGACGTGACGAAGGAAGTCACCGCCGCGGGCATCCTCGGCCACGGCGGCGCCGCCTTCCCGGTCGGCCGCAAGTGGGCCGTGATCAAGCCCAACGACGGCCAGCCGCACTACCTGTGCGCGAACGCCGACGAAGGCGAACCCGGCACGTTCAAGGATCGCTGGATCCTCGAGAACAACCCGCACCAGCTGATCGAGTCGATGCTGCTCTCCGGCTACGCGCTCGGCGTGCGCAACGCGTTCGTCTACATGCGCGGCGAGTTCGACATGCCGTATCGCCGCCTGCAGGCCGCGATCGAGGAGGCTTACGCGGCCGGTTACCTCGGCAAGCCGCTCCACGGCACCGAATTCGTGATGGACCTCGTGATCATCCAGGGCGCCGGTTCGTATGTGTGCGGCGAGGCGTCCGGCCTGCTGACGTCGATCGAAGGCAAGAAGGGCTACCCGCGCAACCGTCCGCCGCGCCTGACGGTGAAAGGCCTGTACCTGCGGCCCACGGTGGTGAACAACGTCGAGACGCTGTCGAACGTCGCGGTCATCGTCCGCATGGGCGCCGAGGCGTTCCGCAAGGTCGGCACCGCCAAGAGCCCCGGCACGCAGCTCGTGTCGATTTCCGGCCACATCGTGAAGCCGGGCGTCTACGAGGTCGAGCACGGCTATCCGCTCGCGAAGTTCATCTACGAGGACTGCGGCGGCATGATCGGCGGCCGCAAGCTCAAGGGCCTGATCCCGGGCGGCATCTCCGCCAAGGTGCTGACGGGTGAGGACTGCGCCGCGCTGACGTACGACCACGGGTCGTTCGACAAGGCCGGTTCCGCGCTCGGGTCCGGCGGCATGATCGCCATCGCCGAAGGCACCTGCATGGTGCGGCTGCTGCAGGTGATGCTGCGGTTCTGGCACCACGAGTCGTGCGGCCAGTGCACGCCGTGCCGCGAAGGCATGGGCTGGATGCACCGGATCATCGACCGCATCGTCAGCGGCCAGGGCCGGATGGAGGACATCGACCAGCTGATCGCGATCTCCAACGCCAACGACGGCACGACCATCTGCGGGATGGGCGACGCCGCGGGGTACGCGACGGTCGGCTTCATCGCCAAGTTCCGCGACGAGTTCGAGTACTTCATACAGAACAAGCGCTCGAAGTACGGCGGCGTGCTGGAAGTGGGAGCGACCGAGGTGGCCCATGCCTGACTTCTTCATCAACGGCCAGCCGGTGCACGCCGAACCCGGCCAGACGGTGCTGCAGGCCGCCCTCGCGGCGGGGCACTACATCCCGTACTTCTGCTGGCACCCGAACCTTTCGATCGCCGGCAACTGCCGGATGTGCATCGTCGACGTCGAGGACGGCAAGGGCGGCACGTGGTCCGAGATCGCCTGCAACATGCCGATCGAAGAAGGCATGAAGGTGCTGACGGAGACCGAGTCGGTCCGCAATCGGCGCAAGGAAACGCTGCAACTGATCCTGCTGAACCACCCGGTCGACTGCGGCATCTGCGACAAGGCCGGCGAGTGCATGCTGCAGGACCAGCACTACGAGTACCACGGCGAGCGGCCGGTGTCGTTCGAGCCGAAGGTCACCGCGACCAAGTTCCACTCGCTGTCCGAGCGCATCGTCATCGACAACGAGCGTTGCATCTGCTGTTCGCGCTGCACGCGCTTCACCGCCGAGGTGTCCGGGTCCCATTCGCTGGCGATCCAGTTCCGCGGCGACCACTCGCTGGTGCGGGCGGTCGAGGACGGCGCGTTCGACCGCGACCCGTACTCGGACAACGTGGTGGACATCTGCCCGGTCGGCGCGCTGCTGTCGAAGGACTTCATGTACCGCTCGCGCGTCTGGTACATGAAGCCGACGCCGTCGGTCTGCCCGGGCTGCGAGCGCGGTTGCACCGTCAACATCTGGCACCGCAAGCCTGAGTGGAAGCTGAATGCGCTGGATCCGCGCCGCAACGTGTCGATCGACCGCGTCACTCCGCTCGAGAACCCGGCCGTCAACGGACCGTGGATCTGCAACAAGGGGCGGGATCTCGCGAAGATCTTCGAGCGTCCGCGCGCCGAGCAGGCCTTGCTGAAGGGCAAGCCGGCCGAACTGGCGGAAGCCGTGGCGCGCGCGCGCGACCTCGTCGCGGAGGCCAAGCGGCCGGTCGCGCTGGTCTCGTCGTGGGGCTCCAACGAGGAGCTTGCGGCGTTCAAGGCGATGCTGGGCACGCGCCTGGCCGCCTTCGTCAAGCATGACGCCGTGCCGGTCCCGGGCGAAGTGATCGAGGACGATGTCCTGATCAAGCCCGACAAGAACCCGAACCGACGCGCCGCCGAGGCGCTGTTCGGCGCCGCGCCGATCAGCTTCCCGGACGGCACCGACCTCGTGCTCGTGTGGGGCGAAGGCTTCAACTTCGCCGGCCTGCCGCGCGGCGCGAAGGTGATCTTCCTGAACTCGTACCTGCAGCCCGAGAACGGGCATGCAGACGTCTTCCTGCCGATCAGCGTGCAGACCGAGCGCAACGGGCACTACACGAACTTCGAGGGCACGGTGAGCGAATTCCGCGCCTGCTTCGTCAAGAAGGCCGGCGTGGCCGATGCCGAAGCGGTGTTCGCCGCGCTCGCAACGCGGGAGAGGGTCGCCGCATGATCCAGGATCTCGTCGTCTACGCGGCGTACATCGCGTACGCCATCGCCGTGCTGATGGGCTTCGGCATCATCCTCACGTGGGTCGAGCGCAAGCAGTCGGCGGTGATGAGCGACCGCATCGGCGCCAACCGCGCCTACATCCGCCTGCCGTTCACGCAGGTCAAGCTCGTCTGGCTGGGCCTGTTCCACGGCATGGCGGACGGCATGAAGATGCTGCTGAAGGAGGACTTCAAGCCGATCACCTACGACTGGTACGCGTACATGGTGGCCCCATGGGTCGCGTTCACGCCGGTGCTGCTGGTCTTCGCGGTGATCCCCTTCGGCGGGGTCTTCATCCCGTCGCAGATCTTCGGCGGAGCGGTCGGCGAGTGGTTCGCCGGCAAGAGCTACCCGATGCAGATCGCGCAGCTCGACGCGGGCCTGCTGATCGTGTTCGCGTTCTCCGGGCTGACCATCATCGGCGCCATGCTGGCCGGCTGGTCGTCGTCGAACAAGTTCTCGCTGCTCGGCGCGCTGCGGGCCGGATCGCAGATGATCTCGTACGAACTGATCCTCGGCCTGACGGTCCTCGGGCTGGTCCTGATCTACGGCACCCTGGACCTGACCTCCATCGTGCAGCAGCAGTCCGGCACGGTGCTCGGGTTCCTGCCCGCGTGGGGCATCGTCCTGCAGCCGTTCGCGGCGACGCTGTTCCTCGCCGCGGCGATCGCCGAGAACAAGCGCATCCCGTTCGACCTGCCCGAGGCCGAGTCCGAGCTGATCGCCGGCTACTTCACCGAGTACTCGGCGATGAAGATGGGCCTGTTCATGTTCGCCGAGTTCATCGAGATCGCGATCGTGGCGGCGCTGTTCACGACGCTGTTCCTCGGCGGCTACAACCTGCCGTGGATGACGAACGCGGGCTTCGTCTTCCCGTGGGGCGCGGAGGTCGCGCTGAGCCACGGCGTGGTGGTGCTGATCCAGATGATCACCTTCCTCGCCAAGGTGTTCCTGATCTGCAGCTTCCAGATCCTGATCCGCTGGTCGCTGCCCCGCTTCCGCTACGACCAGGTGCTGATGTTCGCGTGGAAGTTCATGTTCCCGCTGGCGCTCGCCAACATGATGGTCACCGCGGTCGCCGTCTGGCTGATCAAGGGAGGTGCGTGATGACCTACGATGTCCGCGCGTACCGCCGCAAGCAGTACTGGAACGAGCCCGTCATGGGCACGTGGGAAAAGCTCTACCTGCCCGAGATCCTGCGCGGTCTGTTCATCACCAGCCGCGTGTTCCTGCGCAACATGGCGAAGTGGATGACGGGCCGGAAGGGCGCGCTCACCACGTATTACCCGGAAGAGCGCCGCGCCGACTACTCGCCGATCAACCGCGGCAAGCACATCCTCACGCTGCGCGCCGACGGGTCCGGCAAACCGCAATGCATCGCCTGCAACATGTGCGCGACGGTGTGCCCGGCCAAGGTCATCGAGATCGAGGCGGCATTCGACCCGTCCGACCCGGTGCACCCGAAGGTCCCGGCCCGGTTCGAGATCGACTACTCGCGCTGCATCTTCTGCGGGCTGTGCGTCGAAGCGTGCCCCGAGGACGCGATCCGGATGGACAAGGACACGCCCGACCTGCCTTCGCGCGACCGCATGGACATGTGGATCGGCAAGGAGGAGCTCCTGAGCTGGAAGCCGCAGAGCGACGTGGCGAAGAAGTACCCGAAGGCGGCGGCCCGTTCCGGGGGAGGACATTGATGAACGAGTTTCTTGCAGGCCTCGACTCGCTCCTGCTGTACGTCTTCGCCTTTTCCGCGCTGATCGGATCGATTCTCGTCGTCGCGCTGCGCCAGCCGATGCGGGTGGCGACGGCGCTGATCTCGACCATGATCTTCCTCGGCGGCGTGTACGGCCTGCTCGGCGTGCACTTCATCGCGGCCTTCCAGGTGCTGATCTACGTCGGCGCCGTGATGGTGTTCATGGTCTACGTGATCATGCTGCTCGACCCGCGCGACCCGGCGCTGAAGAGCCGGTTCTCGCCGCTCGTCGTTCCCGGAATCATCGGAGGCCTGCTGCTGGCGTGGGCGCTGGTGCACGCCGTGCACGGGCTGCTGGGCAACGCGACTGCCGTGCCGGCCCGGTTCGGCCTGAAGGAGTTCTCGGTCTCGTTCCTGAACGAGTACTGGCTGCACTTCGAACTGACGTCGGTGCTGCTGCTGGCCGCCGTGGTGGCTTCGCTCGCCGTGATCAAGGGCGCAAGCAGGAGGGATCGTGGATAAGGCGCAGCTGCTGCTGTCGCTCGCGGTCGCGATGTTCGCGATCGGGATGGTGGGCGTGATCATCCGGCGCAACGTGCTGGTGATGCTGATGTGCATGGAGCTGATGCTCAACGGCGTCAACCTGAGCCTCGTCACCTTCGCGCACCAGTCCGGCACGACGATCGGCGCCGTGCTCGTGTTCCTGATCTTCGTCGTGGCGACCGCCGAGATCGCGATCGCGATCCCGATCGTGCTGATGCTGGTGAAGCGCAAGCACACGCTCGATCCCGACGCCTACACCGACCTGAAGGGCTGACCGATGCATGCGCTGACCCTGATCGTCATCCTGCCGCTGGTCGGTTTCCTGATCAACGGACTGGCAGGCAACAAGCTCGGCCAGAAGGCGGTGGCGGTGATCGGCTGCGGCCTGCCGATCGTCTCCTTCGCGATCACCGTTTCGATGTTCATGCTGCTGATGCAGACGGGCGAGGCCCGCATCGAGAACGTCTACACGTGGGCGACCTTCGGCAAGACCTCGTTCGAGATCGCGCTGTACTTCGACCGCCTGTCCGCGGTGATGACGCTGATCGTCACCGGCATCGGCTCGCTGATCCACATCTACTCGATCGGCTACATGAAGGAGGACGCGAGCTTCGCGCGCTTCTTCGCGTACCTGAACCTGTTCCTGTTCTTCATGCTGCTGCTGGTCCTCGGCCGCTCGCTGCTGGTGATGTTCGTCGGCTGGGAGGGCGTGGGCCTGGCGTCGTACCTGCTGATCGGCTTCTGGTTCGAGGATCCGGTCAACGCCAAGGCGGGCAAGAAGGCCTTCATCACCAACCGCGTGGGCGACGCCGGCTTCCTGCTCGGCATGTTCCTGCTCTACAACGCGTTCGGCACGCTCGACATGGACCGCATCAACGCGGCCTTCCTCGCCGGCCCGGTGGCGGTGTCGGCCAGCCTGGTCGGCGTGTTCCTCTTCATCGGAGCCACCGGCAAGTCGGCGCAGATCCCGCTGCACGTGTGGCTGCCCGACGCGATGGCCGGCCCGACTCCGGTCTCCGCGCTGATCCACGCGGCGACGATGGTGACCGCGGGCATCTACATGATCGCGCGCCTGAACGGCCTGTACCTGCACGCCCCCGAGGCCTCGGCGCTGGTGGCCTGGGTCGGCGCGGCGACCGCCTTCTTCGCGGCGACCGTCGCCATCACGCAGACCGACATCAAGAAGGTGCTGGCCTACTCGACGGTGTCGCAGCTCGGCTTCATGTTCGTCGCACTCGGCGTCGGCGCCTACGGCGTGGCGGTGTTCCACCTGCTGACGCACGCGTTCTTCAAGGCGTGCCTGTTCCTCGGCGCCGGCAGCGTGATCCACGCGCTGTCGGGCGAGCAGGACATCCGGAAGATGGGAAGCCTCGCGAAGCGGATCCCGGTCACGTTCTGGACCTTCGCGATCGCCACCGGCGCCATCGCCGGCCTGCCGCCGCTGTCGGGCTTCTTCTCGAAGGACGAGATCCTGTGGTTCGCGCTCGCCAGCGAGCGCGGCGGTTCGGTGACGCTGATGGTCGTGATGGCGGTGACCGCGCTGATGACCGCCTTCTACATGTTCCGCCTGCTGTGGCTCACGTTCATGGGCGCATCGCGGATGGACCACGAAGTCGAGCACCACGTGCACGAATCGCCGTTCTCGATGACCGGCGTGCTGATGGTGCTGGCGTTCCTCGCGGCCGTCGGCGGCTTCATCCCGATCCCGCACTTCCTCGAGCCGATCGCGCCGCTGCCGGCGACGAAGGAGTCGATGCACGCCTTCCACGTGCCGCTGGTCGGCCTCGCGATCGCGATGGGCGTCGTCGGCCTGATCGCGGCGGCGTTCGTGTATCGCGGCGACCTCGCCCTGCCGAAGCGCCTGCGCGAGCGCTTCTCGGGCCTGCACGCGCTGCTGTCGGGCAAGTACTTCATCGACGAGCTGTACGAGAACATGATCCAGCGGCCACTGCACTGGATCTCGGAAAAGGTGTTCCTGAACTTCGGCGACCGGCGTCTGTTCGACGGCACGCTGAACGGCATGGCGAGCATGGCCAACGCGAGCGGCGGCGTGCTCGCGCGCGTGCAGACGGGCAGCCTGCACCTCTACGTCCTGCTGGTGCTGATCGGCAGCTTCCTCGCGCTCGTCTGGAGCTGGGCACATGGCTGATCTGCTGAACTTCGTCGTCTGGCTGCCGGTTGCCGGCATGCTGGCCATCGCCCTGATTCCTGCCTCGCAGGAAAACATGGTCCGCCAGCTGACGCTCTGGCTGATGATCGTGCAGTTCGTCGCGACGGCGGTCCTGTACGTGAACTTCGACTCGTCGGCGACCGGGCTGCAGTTCGAGACGCGCGTGCCGTGGATCGAGAGCTGGGGCGTCAGCTACCACATCGGGCTCGACGGCATCAACATCCTGCTGGTGATGCTGACGGCGTTCCTCGGCCCCCTGGTGGTCGCCGGCGCGTTCAGCGCGATCACCAAGGACGTGAAGCTCTTCTACGCGATGGTGTTCTTCATCCAGTTCGCGATGATGGGCACCTTCGTCGCCCAGGACCTGTTCCTGTTCTACGTGTTCTGGGAAACGATGCTGATCCCGATGTTCCTGATCATCGGCATCTGGGGCGGCCAGCGGCGCATCTACGCGACGCTCAAGTTCTTCCTGTACACCGCGTTCGGCTCGATCCTGATGCTGGCGGCGCTGATCTACCTCGTGTGGTCGCTGCAGAGCACGACCGGCACGTTGTCGTTCGCGTTCGCGGACCTGTACAAGGTGAAGCTGCCCGTGTCGACCCAGACGCTGCTGCTCGCGGCCTTCGGGCTGTCGTTCGCGATCAAGGTGCCGATGTTCCCGCTGCACACGTGGCTGCCGGACGCGCACGTCGAGGCGCCGACGGCGGGCTCGGTGATCCTGGCCGGCGTGCTGCTGAAGATGGGCACGTACGGCTTCATGAAGCTGGGCTTCCCGCTCTTCCCCGAAGCCACCAAGCTCTACACGCCGCTGATCATGGGGCTGTCGGTGATCAGCATCGTCGTCGGCGCGTGCCTCGCGCTGGTGCAGACCGACATCAAGAAGGTCATCGCCTACTCGTCGATCAGCCACCTCGGCTACGTGATGCTCGGGCTGGTCAGCCTGGACATCCTCGGCATCCAGGGCGCGATCATCCAGATGGTGAGCCACGGCCTGACGGCGGCCGCCTTGTTCCTGTTGGTCGGGATGATCTACGAGCGCTGCCACACGCGCGACATCGCGGCCTACGGCGGGCTGGCGAAGATCATGCCCGTGTACTCGGTGTTCTTCGCGATCATGACGCTGGCGGCCGTCGGCCTGCCGACGACCAGCGGCTTCACCGGCGAGTTCCTCGTGCTGCTGGGCGCGTTCAACGCTGCGTGGCCGCAGCACCTGGCAGGCTCGAACTTCCCGCTCGCAATGTCCGTGACGGCCGTGTCGGGCGTCGTGCTCGGCGCCATGTACATGCTGTGGCTGGCCCAGCGGCTGTTGTTCGGCTCCGTCAAGGCGCCGCACCTGCCGATCACCGACATCAACCTGCGCGAGAAGACGATCATGGCGATCCTCGTGGTCGCGGTGTTCTGGCTCGGCCTCTTCCCGCAGGACGCCATGCGGAAGACCGAGATCGCGGCGCGCCAGTATCAGCAGATGGTGGTCGGCGCACCGGCGCCGCAGCGGACGGCTGAGGGGGCCACGCCCGCTGTCGCTGCGCCGGTCGCCGCCACCGTGGGGAGCGCTCGATGAACTGGCAAAACGTCGTGCTGGCCATGCTGCCGGAGCACCTGCTCCTGGTCGGCATCGTCCTGCTGATCGTTCTGGAACTGGTGTCCGACCGGCCGCGCGGCGCGCTCGCGCTGGCGGTGCTGACCGTCGTGGCGGCCACCGCTGCGGCCGCGCTGCTCGCGACCAGCGGCTACGCCTCGGCGCCGTTCGCCGGTCACTTCTCGGTGAATCCCGCGACGCTGACCGCCAAGGCGCTCCTGCTCGCGCTCGTGTTGCCGACGCTGCTGCTGTCGCGCGACGACTTCACCGAGACCCGCTTCCACATCCTGCTGCTGTCGTCGGTCTACGGTGTCTGCCTGCTGCTGTCGGCCGACAGCTTCCTGACGATGTTCCTCGGGCTCGAGATCATGTCGCTGCCCGTGTACGTGCTGGTGCTGCTCGCGTTCCAGCGGCCGGAGGGTCCCGAGGCCGCGCTGAAGTACCTGGTGCTCAGCAGCGCCGCCACCGCGACGTTCCTGATGGGCGTGTCGTTCCTCTACGGGGGCACCGGCACGCTGGCGCTCACGGCATTCAGCCAGGCGCTGGGGTCACCGAACACGCTGGCGCAGGCGGCCGTGGTGCTGGTCGTGGTCGCGTTCTTCCTGAAGGCCGCGATCGTGCCCTTCCACGCGTGGGCGCCGGATGCGTACGAAGGCGCGAGCGTGCCGGTCACCGCGTACATGGCGACCATCGTCAAGGCGGGCGTGCTGCTCGCCGCCGCGCGGCTGTTCTCGACCACGCCCGTGGGCCGCCCGATGGCGGACCTGCTGACGCTGCTGCCGCTGATCTCGATGGTGTGGGGCAATCTTGCCGCGATCCGGCAGACGAGCTTCCGCCGGATGATCGCGTACTCCTCGATCGCGCACGCGGGGTACCTGTTCTTCGCGTTCCTCGGCGCGGGCCCGGGCCGCTTCCAGGCGGTGGTGTTCTACATCCTCGCCTACGCACTGATGAACCTGCTCGCGTTCGCCTCGCTGCCGCGCGGCAGCGACGACGTCGCCAGCGACCGGCTCGACAGCCTGAAGGGCATGTACCAGCGCCGCCCGTTCGCGGCGCTGATGCTCGGCCTGGCGATGCTGTCGCTGGCCGGCATTCCGCCGCTGCCGGGATTCGTCGCGAAGTTCCTGATCTTCAAGAACGTCATCGCGGCCGGCTACACGGTCTACGCGGTGCTGGGCCTGATCGGAAGCTATCTCGGCATCTACTTCTACCTGCGCGTGATCCAGTACGCGTTCATGAGCGCGGACGCCGTTTCGCAGCCGTCCAACGAACGCACCCTCGCGTTGTCGGCCAGCGTGCTGTGCCTCGTGCCGGCGGTGCTCGTGGCGCTCTTCCCGGGCTGGTTCATCGGGCACCTGTAAGCGGTCCGAGTTGCGGAACGCCGTCCTGCGGGACGGCGTTTCCATTTCATGCGTGGGAACCCTAGGGCATCTGCTTGCCTTTGCGAGGCGCCGCTGTTCGCGGTTGATGCATGACAAGCGGCGCACGGCGGGCGTGAACCGATCCTGTTTGTGATTGCCAGAGGTTTGGCACAATCCGCCGACTTCCTGACAACGGAGATACGAATGAAGCGCTTGCTGATTCCGGCCGCCGTGTCGCTCTTCGCCGCGACCGCCTGGGCCCAGGCCGGACACGACCACCACGCGACGCCGACGGCGGCGAAGCCCGCCGCCGGCCAGCTCGACAACACCGGCGAGGTGCGCCGCGTGAATGCCGAAACGAAGAAGATCACGATCGCGCATGGGCCGCTCAAGGCCTTCGACATGCCGGCGATGACGATGGCCTTCCCGGTCAGGGACCCCGCGATGCTCGCCAAGGTCAAGCCGGGCGACAAGGTGCGCTTCGGGCTGGAAAAGGCGGGCGAAGATCTCGTGATCACCCGCATCGAGGCCGCCAAGTAGGCGGCAACATAGCGAAAGTCGACGGCCGCAGGCGCTTGCTCCCAGCGCCTGCCGCGATCACACTCGGAACCATGCGACTCGGATCCTTCCGCCTGACCCGCCAGCGCACCGCGCGCGCGGTGGCCGGTCTCGTCGCTGCATTCCTGCTGACCGGCAACGTGCTTGCGGCGGCCGGACTCTGCGCGGTCAGGGCGCCAGCAGGCACGGACATGGCGGCCCACGTCACGGCCGACGATGTCGATTCGCCGCCGTGCACGGAACATCTTTCCAGCGAAGTCGGCTCGCCGTCGACAGGCTCGAACCACCACTGTCCGACCGAAGACCCGTCGGCGCAGACGCGCACCGTCGACCTGCCCAGCCCGCAACTGATGGTGGCGCTTGCCGCCGCCCTGCTGCAGTGGACCGACGCCGCCCGGCAGCCGGCCGCGCTGCTTTCCGACGACGATCCTCCCGAGTCGCGACCGCTGTACGCGCGGCTGCAGCGACTCCGGCTTTAGCCCCTCACTGACTTCGCGCGCACCTGCGCGCGCGATCGCTCGGGTGCCCGCGCGCCCGCTCGCCATCAGGAGGTTGCCGTGAGAGTCGTCGAACGCACATTTCGTCTTTTCAGCCATAGCCGTGCGCGCCCATGGGTCGCGCTCGTGCTGCTCGCGGCCGCCGCGGGCGCATCCGCGCAGGCAACGGCCGACGGCACCGCACTCGGGCGCGACCTGCGCGGCGTCCTCGAGTATCTCGAGGCGCGCAACCCCGAGCTGCGCTCGATGGCGCTCGAGGCCGATGCGGCCCGGCAGCGCTCGGGAGTGGCGGGCGCGCTGCCTGATCCGATGGTGTCGATGGAACTGCGCGACGTTCCGATCAGCGAGCCGACGCTGTCGCCCGCCAATGCCGGGAGCACGCGTTACGCGGTGAAGCAGATGTTCCCGCTGGGGGACAAGCGCGGGCTGCGTCGCGGCGTCGCCGAAGCGGAGCTGTCGGCGGCGGAGGCTCGCCGGAGCGCAACGCTGGCGGAACTGCGGATGAAGGCGAAGACCGCTTACAGCCAGTACTGGTACGCGACGCAGGCGCATCGCGTCACCGAAGGCGTGCGCGGCCTGATGGTCGACCTCGAACAGGTCGCGCGCGCGCGGTACGGCACGGGCCTCGTTCCACAGCAGGATGTCATCAAGGCGCAGACCGAAGTCACCGCGATGCGCACCGAACTGCTGATGCAGACTTCGGAGCGGCGCCAGGCGGCCGCGCGGCTCAACGGCGTGCTCGCGCGCCCGGCGGACGCGCCGCTCGCGGATGCCGAAGCGCCGCGCGAAATTCCGGCGCGCGCGCTCGACTTTGCCGCGCTGACGAAGACCGTGGGGGAGCGCAACCCGCAGCTTGCCGTGCAGACCGCGCAGCTCGCCAGCGCCACCCGCAACGCCGACCTCGTCCGCGCCAATCGCTGGCCCGACCTGACGTTCGGGGTGGCAGGCATCCAGCGCGGCACCCGCCTCACCGAGTACGAGCTGATGGTCGAGGTGAACATTCCGTGGCAGCGCGACGTGCTGCGCGCCAACGAGAGCGAAGCGCTGGCGATGATGAGCGCGGCCGAGGCGAAGCGCGACGCCGCGGCGGCGCAGCTGCAGGGCGACCTCGGGCAGAACTGGGCAGCGCTGGACGCGCTGCGTGAACAGGCTGCGATCCTGCGCGATACGTTGCTGCCCCAATCGCAATTGACGTTCGAGTCGGCCCTGTCGGCGTACCAGGACGGGCGCGTCGACTTCGGAACACTGCTGGACGCGCAGCGCCAGATCCGCAAGACGCGGCTCGATCTGCTGAAGGTGCAACTCGAACAACAGATGCGACTCGCCGAGATCGAGCGCATCGTCGGAGAAGACCTATGAACGGCAAGACAGTTGCCGCAGTGACCGCGACGGTGGCCGCTGCGCTCGTCGTCGGCTACTTCGTCGGACGGCTCGGCATGCCGACGGCATCGAAGGACGCCTCGCCGCCCGCCACGGCGTCGTCGGCGCCTGCGGCCGAGGCAAAGTCCGGCCAGCGCAAGCTGCTGTATTACCGGAACCCGATGGGCCTGCCGGACACCTCGCCCACGCCGAAGAAGGACCCGATGGGGATGGACTACATCCCCGTGTACGAAGGCGAGGACCAGGGCGCGCCGGGCACTGTCAAGGTGTCGGCGGACCGGATCCAGATGCTCGGTGTGCGGACCGAGCCCGTGGGCAAGCGGTCCCTGGCGCGGGTCGTGCGCGCCGTCGGCACGATCGAGATCAACGAGCGCGGGCAGCACACGGTCGCGCCGAAGTTCGAGGGATGGATCGAGAAGCTGCACGTGAACACGACCGGCCAGGCCGTCGCTCGCGGCCAGCCGCTCGCCGAGGTCTACAGCCCGGAGCTCGTCTCCGCCCAGCGCGAATACCTGATCGCATACAACGCGATCAAGGGCATGGGGGGCGCCGGCAGCGACGCGCAGGCCGGCGTGCAGCAGCTCGCGGCCGCCGCGCTCGAGCGGCTGCGGAACTGGGACATCAGCGAGCAGCAGCTGACACGGCTGCGCGAAGGCGGCGAGGTGCGCCGCACGCTGACGCTGACGGCGCCGGCCTCGGGCGTGATCATCAAGGACCCGCCGGTGGCCGGGATGCGATTCATGCCCGGCGAGGCGCTGTTCAAGATTGCCGATCTGTCCCGGGTCTGGCTGATCGGCGACGTCTTCGAGCAGGACCTGCCGCTGGTTCGCGTCGGCACGCGCGTTTCGATCACTGTCGGTTCCTACTCCGACAAGGCCTTCCCCGGCGAAGTCACTTTCATCTATCCAACGCTGAACACCGAGACGCGAACGGCCCGCGTTCGCATCGAGCTAGCGAACCCCCAGGGCCAGCTCAAACCTGGCATGTACGGCACGGTCCAGATCGAGGCCGGGCCGAAGCGCGAAGTGCTGGCGGTGCCGGACTCCGCCGTGATCGACAGCGGCACGCGGCAGGTGGTGCTCGTCGCGCTCGGCGAGGGCCGATTCGAGCCGCGCGACGTCAAGCTGGGCGCGCGGGGCGAGGGCTTCGTCGAAGTGCTGTCCGGCGTGAAGGACGGCGAATCGGTGGTGACGCGGGCGAACTTCCTGATCGACTCCGAGAGCAACCTCAAGGCCGCTCTTTCGGGGTTCACGGCAGACAAGAACACGAGCGCGGACCCGGGCGTAACGGCGAGCGGCGAAGGCAGCGTTGTCGAGATCGACGTGGGAGGCAACAAGTTGACCCTCGACCATGACCCGATCCCCGCGCTGAAGTGGCAGCGGATGGAGATGGAGTTCAACGTCGCTCCGGGAGTCCTGCCGAAGGGCGTCAAGCCCGGCGACCGGGTGAAGTTCGACATGAAGGCGGGCAAGCCCGGCGAATTCATCATCACCCGCGTCGAACCGGCCGCTGCGGCGAAACCGGCCTCCCCGGCGCCCCCGGCCGCGCCGAAGGCGGACGACCACAAGCACTGAGGACGTTCCATGCTCGCTCGTGTCATCGAATGGTCGTTGCGCAACGTGTTCCTGGTGCTGCTTGCCACCGCCTTCGCGGTGGCCGCCGGCATCTATGCGGTTCTCAAGACACCGGTGGACGCCATCCCCGACCTGTCCGATGTCCAGGTCATCGTGTTCACGGAGTTCCCCGGGCAGGCGCCCCAGGTCGTCGAGGACCAGGTCACCTATCCGTTGACCACCGCGATGATCGGCGTGCCGCGCTCCAAGGTCGTGCGGGGCTTCTCGTTCTTCGGCGCATCGTTCGTCTACATCATCTTCGAGGACGGCACGGACATCTACTGGGCGCGGTCACGCGTGCTCGAGTACCTCAGCGCCGCCACCGCGCGCCTGCCTGCCGGCGTGACGCCGACGCTGGGGCCCGACGCCACAGGGGTCGGCTGGGTCTACCAGTACGCCGTGACCGGCGCGAACCGCTCGCTCGCCGAACTGCGAACGCTGCAGGACTGGTTCATCCGCTACCAGCTCTGGAAGGCGACCGGCGTGTCCGAGGTTGCATCGATCGGCGGGTTCGTCCAGCAGTACGTCGTCACGGTCGATCCGCGCAAGCTGCAGGCGTACAACCTCCCGCTGTCGCGGATCATCGAGACCATCCGCATGAGCAACCGCGACGTCGGCGGGCGGATCGTCGAGCTGTCCGAAACCGAGTACATGGTGCGCGGCATCGGCTACCTGCGCGGCGCCGCGGATCTCGAGAAGCTGACGGTGCGCGCGGACAAGGGTGTGCCGGTGCGGCTGTCCGACGTGGCGCGGATCGAACTCGCGCCCGACGAGCGGCGCGGACTCGCGGAGTTGAACGGCGAGGGCGAGGTGGTGGGTGGCATCGTCGTCGCCCGCTACGGCACGCACGTCATCGACGTCATCGACAACGTCAAGCAGCGCATCAAGGAGATCGGCACCAGCTTGCCGGAAGGCGTCAAGATCGAGCCGGTGTATGACCGCTCGCAACTGATCGAGCGCGCGATCGACACGCTGAAGCGCACGCTGGCCGAAGAGGCGGCGATCGTCGCCGTTGTCTGCGTCGTGTTCCTGATGCACGCGCGCAGCGCGCTGGTCGCGATCCTGATGCTGCCCGTCGGCGTGCTGATGGCGTTCATCGCGATGCGCTGGCTGGGGATCAACGCCAACATCATGAGCCTGGGCGGGATCGCGATCGCCATCGGCGCGATGATCGACGCGGCGATCGTGATGATCGAGAACGCACACAAGCACCTGGAACGCGCGCCGCCCGACGCGCCTCGGCTGCCGCTGATCCGCGCCGCTTGCGTCGAGGTCGGACCGGCGCTGTTCTTCAGCCTGCTGATCATCACGGTGTCGTTCCTGCCGGTGTTCACGCTGGAGGCGCAGGAAGGACGGATGTTCGCGCCGCTGGCGTACACCAAGACCTTCGCGATGGCGTCGGCCGCGCTGCTGTCGGTCACGCTGGTGCCGGTGCTGATGCTGCTGTTCATCCGCGGCAAGGTGATGCCGGAGAAGAAGAACCCGATCAACCGGTTCCTGATCTGGGCCTACCGGCCGATCATCGACATCGTGCTGCATCACCGCGTCGTGACCATAGTCCTCGCCGTCGTGATCCTCGTCGTCTCATGGATCCCGGCATCGAGGCTCGGCACCGAGTTCATGCCGACGCTGAACGAAGGGACGCTGTTCTACATGCCGACCGGGCTCCCCGGCATGTCGGTGACCAAGGCCGCCGAGCTGCTGCAGACGCAGGACCGCATCATCAAGAGCTTTCCGGAAGTCGAGTCGGTCTTCGGAAAGGCGGGGCGCGCCATCACGGCCACGGACCCGGCGCCGGTCGAGATGTTCGAGACGGTGATCAACCTGAAGCCCGAGGAGCAATGGCGGCCGGGCATGACCACCGACAAGCTGATCGCCGAGATGGACAAGGCTCTTCAACTGCCCGGCATCGCCAATTCCTGGACGATGCCGATCCGGGCGCGGACCGACATGCTGTCGACGGGGATCCGCACGCCGATCGGCATCAAGGTCTTCGGTCGCGACCTCGGCGAGATCGAGCGCCTGGCGAAGGAAATCGAAGTCGCGGTCAAGAGCGTCCCCGGAACGACCAGCGCGTTCGCCGAGCGGCTCACCGGCGGCTTCTACCTGGACATCCAGCCCGATTACGAGAAGCTGTCGCGCTACGGCGTTCGTGTCGGCGATGTTCAGGAGGTGGTCGCCACCGCGCTGGGCGGCGAGATGATCACGACGACGGTGGAGGGCCGCGAACGCTTCGGCGTCGCGGTGCGCTATCCGCGCGACTACCGCAGCGACCCGCAGGCGATCGCCACGCAGGTGCTGGTGCCCGCCGAGGGCGAGATGGGAAAGCCGGCGCCGATGATCCCGCTCGGACAACTCGCCAAGGTGAGCCTGTCCAAAGGCGCCCCGGCGATCCGCACGGAGAACGCGCAGCTCGTCGCCTACATCTATGTCGACATCCGCGACCGCGACATCGGCGGCTACGTGAAAGACGCGCAGAAGGCGGTGCGCGAGCAGGTCAAGTTCCTGCCCGGCTACACCATCCAGTGGAGCGGCCAGTTCGAATACATGGAGCGCGCCACCGAGAAGCTGAAGCTCGTGGTGCCGCTGACGCTGGTGATCATCTTCCTGCTGCTGTACCTGAACTTCCGGAGGATGACGGAGACGCTGATCGTGATGCTGTCGGTGCCGTTCGCGCTGGTCGGCGGGGTGTGGCTGCTGTGGTGGCTCGACTACAACCTCAGCGTCGCGGTCGCGGTCGGTTTCATCGCGCTGGCGGGTGTCGCTGCGGAAACGGGCGTGGTGATGCTGATCTACCTCGATCACGCGCTGGAGAAGATCCGCGTGGAGCGGGCGGCGAAGGGAGAACGGCTGACATTGCAGGACCACTATGACGCCATCATCGAAGGCGCCGTGGAACGGGTGCGGCCGAAGATGATGACGGTGGTGGCGATCATCGCCGGCCTGCTCCCGATCATGTGGGGCACGGGCACCGGCAGCGAGGTGATGCGGAGGATCGCGGCGCCGATGGTGGGCGGAATGATCTCGTCAACGGTGCTGACGCTGGTCGTGATTCCGGCGATCTACATGATCGTCAAGACACGGCAGGCAGGCCTCGGTGCGTGGTCGCGCACGCCTGTAGCATCCGCCCCGTGAACCGGTTCCTCGATCCTTCGATCTTCTGGGGCGACGCGCGGCGGGCGTACCTCGTCATCGGCCTGGTCCCGTTCGGGCTGATCGGCGTCGGGATGTTCCTGCAGCACGTGATCGGCCTCGATCCGTGCCCGCTGTGCATCTTCCAGCGCATCGCGTACTTCTTCGTCGGCGTGTTCGGGCTGCTCGCCGCGGCGCTGGCGCCGCGCGGCGCGGCGCGTGGCGCGGGGGCGCTGATGTTGCTCGCGGCGCTGACCGGCATGGGAATCGCCGGCTGGCACGTGTGGCTCCAGATGAATCCGGAAAGCCTGTCGTGCGGACCAGGGCTCGAAATCATGCTGGAGAACTTCCCGCTGACGCAGGTCCTGCCGCGCGTGTTCAAGGGCAGCGGCGATTGCGCGCAGGCCGGCTGGACGCTGCTGGGACTCAGCATCGCCGACTGGTCGCTGCTGTGGTTCGCGGTGCTCTCGCTGGCCTCGATCGCGAGCTTCTTCCGTCCGCTGACCCGGCGGTAAGGGGCATCCTCGCTAGACTAGCCCGATGCACATCTGCGTCATCGGCGCCGGCGTCGTCGGACTGACGACCGCGTACTTCCTGCAGGCCGAAGGGCACGCGGTCACCGTGGTGGACCGCGAGCAGGCTCCCGGCCTCGGCGCGAGCGGAGGCAACGGCGCGCAGCTCTCCTATGCCTTCGTCGCGCCGCTGGCCGACGCGTCGATCCCCGCGAAACTCCCCGGCCTGCTGCTGTCGCGCCACGCGCCGCTGAAGATCCACCCGCGCGCCGACCGGGCGCAGCTGCGGTGGGGGCTGCAGTTCCTGAAGCACGCGAACACGAAGGCCGCCCGGGAGACGACCGAGGTGCTGCTGAAGCTGTCGGCACTGTCGCGCGAGTTCATCGAGCCTCTGATCGAGGGCGAGCGCATCGAGTGCGACTTCTCGCGCGGCGGCAAGCTGGTGGTGTATCCCGACGCCGCGTCGCTCGACGCGGCGCGCGCGCAGGTGACCTACCAGGCGGCGCTCGGCGCGCGCGGCCAGCAGGTGTTGACGGCCGCGCAGTGCGTCGAGCGCGAGCCGGCGATCGCGGGCTATGCCGACCGGATCGGCGGCGGGGTCTGGACGCGCAACGAGGCCGCCGCCGACTGCGGCGCTTTCTGCACGCAGGTCGCGGAGCTGCTGGCGCGCCGCGGAGCCCGGTTCGTCTATGGACGGACGGTGACTCGCATCGATCGTGAAGACGGCCGCGTGCGTGCGCTGGTGACCGACGCGGAACCGCTGCGGGCGGACGCCTACGTGCTGGCCGCCGGCGACGGCGCCGCCGAACTCGGGAAGAGCGTCGGCCTCGACCTGCCGATACTGCCGCTCAAGGGCTACTCGATCACGGTGAAGCCCGAGCCCGGCACCGTCCTGCCGCGCGCCTCGATCACCGACATCCGCCGCAAGATCGTGTTCGCGCCGCTCGGTGACCGCGTTCGCGTGGCAGGGTTCGTCGAGATCGGGAACGACGACCGCTCGATCCCGCCGGCGCGGATCAGCGCGCTGATGGAGGCGACGCGCGACATCCTCGGGTATTCGGTGATCGACGGCGACATCCAGCCGTGGGCGGGACTGCGTCCCGCGACCCCCAGCGGCCGGCCGATCATCGGGCGCTTCGCGCTGCAGAACCTGTTCCTCAACGTCGGGCACGGCGCGCTGGGCTGGACGCTGGCGGCGGGCAGCGCGCGCCTCGTGTGCGACGTCATCGCGAAGCGCGCTCCTACAATCGCGCTCGCGCCATACCAGCTGGGCGTCCAGGAGAACCTCCATGCACAACGACTCCCACCTTCTGCACCGCCAGCTGCGCGGTAACTACCCGCTCGCCGCCGGCGCCGCCGGCTGCTGGATCACCGACGCGGCCGGCCGGAAGTATCTCGACGCCTCCGGCGGGGCCGCCGTTTCGTGCCTCGGACACGGCCACCCGGACGTGCTCGCCGCGATGCACGCGCAGATCGACCGGATCGCCTACGCGCACACGAGCTTCTTCTCGACCGAGGTGGCGGAACAGCTGGCCGACGCGCTGATCGCCACGGCGCCCGCCGGCATCTCGCACGTGTACCTCGTGTCAGGCGGTTCCGAGGCGGTCGAGGCGGCGCTGAAGCTCGCGCGCCAGTACTTCGTCGAGAAAGGCGAGCCTCGGCGCTCGCGCTTCATCGCGCGCCGCAACAGCTATCACGGCAACACGCTCGGCGCGCTCGCCGTCGGCGGCAACGCCTGGCGGAGGCGCCAGTTCGCGCCGCTGCTGATCGACGTCGAGCACGTGGCGCCGACGTACGCCTACCGGGACCAGCGCGCGGACGAGACCGGCGAGCAGTACGGCGCGCGACTGGCGCAGGAGTTCGAGGACACGGTCGAGCGGGTCGGCGGCGAGAACGTCATCGCGTTCGTGGCCGAGACGGTCGGCGGGGCCACCAGCGGCGCGCTGACGCCGCCGCCCGGCTACTTCAGGCGCATCCGCGAGATCTGCGACCGCCACGGGATCCTCCTGATCCTCGACGAGGTGATGTGCGGCATGGGCCGCACCGGCACGCTGCACGCGTGCGAGCAGGAAGGCGTCGCGCCCGACCTGATGGCGATCGCCAAGGGACTCGGCGGCGGCTACCAGCCGGTGGGCGCCGTTCTGATCGGTCAGCCGGTGATCGACGCCATCGCGGCGGGTACCGGGTTCTTCCAGCATGGGCACACGTACATCGGTCACCCGGTGGCCTGTGCCGCGGCGCTCGCCGTGCAGCGGGTGCTGGCGCGGGACGGGCTGGTGGAGCGCTGCGCCGCCCAGGGCAGGCGCCTGCGCGAAGCGCTCGACGAAGCATTCCGCGAGCACCCGTACGTCGGAGACTTGCGTGGACGCGGTCTCTTCCAGGCGATCGAGCTCGTGGCCGACCGTGACACCAAGGCGCCGTTCGACCCGAAGCTGAAGGTCAACGCCCGGATCAAGAAGGCGGCGATGGACCTCGGCCTGATGACCTATCCGATGGGCGGCACCATCGACGGCGCCCGGGGCGACCACGTGCTGCTGGCGCCGCCGTTCGTGATCAGCGACGACGAACTGGACCTTGTCATCGAGCGGCTGGTGGCAGCCGTTGATACGGCGCTGGCGGCAGTGCACGCGGAACGCGTGTAACCACCAACCGGGCTCGCCTTGCGCGTATTCCCGCCGGGGGGTAACGTTTTCGGTCTTCGAGAAGCAATCCAAAACCAGAGGAGAAGGGCCAATGAAGCTGTTCCGGGTTTCGATGTGCACCGCCGCGTTCGCCGCGGCTTTCGCGGCGACGGCCACGCTGCCGCAGGTGGCCAACGCGCAGCAGCAGCGCTTCATCACCGTGGGAACCGGCGGCGTCACCGGGGTGTACTACCCCGCGGGCGGCGCGATCTGCCGCCTCGTGAACCGTGATCGCGCCAAGCACGGCTTGCGCTGCTCGGTCGAGTCGACCGGCGGCTCGGTGGCCAACGTCAACCTGCTGAAGTCGGGCGAGATCGAGTTCGGCGTCGCGCAGTCCGATGTCCAGTTCAACGCGACCAAGGGCCAGGGCCAGTTCCAGAAGGACGGGGCGATGGGCGACCTGCGCGCGGTGTTCGCGCTGCATCCGGAGCCCTTCACGGTGGTCGCCCGCAAGGAAGCGAACATCACGAAGTTCGAGGACTTCAAGGGCAAGCGCTTCAACGTCGGCAACCCCGGATCGGGCACGCTGGCGTCGATGAACGAACTGCTCGGCGCGATGGGCTGGAAGATGAGCGACTTCGGCCTGGCGTCCGAGCTGCGCCCGGACGAGCACGGCCCGGCGCTGTGCGACGGCAAGATCGACGGCTTCTTCTACGCCGTCGGCCACCCGTCCGCCAACATCCAGGACCCGACCACCATCTGTGGCGCCAAGCTGGTGAATCTGACCGGCCCGGCCGTCGACAAGCTGGTCAAGGAGAAGCCGTACTACGCGGTCGCGACGATCCCGGGCGGCATGTATCCGAACAACCCGCAGCCGACGACGACGTTCGGCGTGCAGGCGACCATCGTCAGCTCGGCCAAGGTGCCCGCCGACGTGGTCTACACGGTCGTGAAGACGGTGTTCGACAACCTCGACGAGTTCAAGAAGCTGCATCCGGCGCTGGCGAACCTGAAGCCGGAAGACATGATCAAGAACGGCCTGTCGGCGCCGCTGCATGAAGGCGCCATCAAGTACTACAAGGAGAAGGGCTGGATCAAGTAAGCGGCTGAAGGCGGGCGAACGCGCCCGCCCGCGAGTAAAGTTCGACGGGCGGCAGGTCCCTGACTTGCCGCCCGTCGTTTTTTTGACGCGACCGCAGAACCGTGACGCCTGGAGAGCCGCTGTGGATCCGAAGAAGATCGAAAGAGAGCTGGCGAAGATCGAGGAGGAACTGGCGCCGACCGCCGAGATGCAGCTGGGCGAAACCGACGTCATGCAGCTGGTCAAGGACACCGACTTCGGCGGACGCTCGACCGCGGGTTTCGCCGGCAAGGTGATGCTGGCGATCGGCCTCGTGTGGGTCGTGTTCCAGCTGTGGTACGCGTCCCCGATCCCGTTCTCGTTGCCTGCCGGGTTCCGGTTCGGCCTGTTCAACGACACGGAGGCGCGCTCGATCCACCTGGCGCTTGGCCTCTTTCTCGCGTTCCTTGCGTTCCCGGCGTTCAAGCGGTCGCCGCGCGACCACGTGCCCTGGCAGGACTGGCTGTTCGCCGTCGCGGGCGCGGCCACGGCGCTCTACCTGATCGTCTTCTACCAGGAGCTTTCGCTCCGCCCCGGCAACCCGACGACGCTCGACGTCGTCGTCGGGGCGATCGGCATGCTGCTGCTGCTCGAAGCGACACGGCGCGCGGTCGGGCTGCCGATGGCGGTGCTGGCGGTGCTGTTCCTCGTCTACACGATGGCCGGCCCGTACCTGCCCGACGTCATCGCCCACAAGGGCGCTTCGGTGCCGCGGGTCATCTCGCACATGTGGATGGTGACCGAAGGCGTGTTCGGGATCGCGCTCGGCGTGTCGGTGAGCTTCATCTTCGTGTTCGTGCTGTTCGGCACGCTGCTCGACCGCGCGGGCGGCGGCAACTACATGATGCAGGTGAGCTTCGCGCTGCTCGGCCATTTGCGCGGTGGCCCGGCCAAGGTGGCGGTGGTCTCGTCCGCCCTGAACGGACTGATCTCCGGTTCCTCCGTGAGCAACGTCGTGTCCGGCGGCATCTTCACGATCCCGCTGATGAAGCGCGCGGGCTACGGCGGCGTCAAGGCGGCGGCGATCGAGACGGCTTCCTCGGTCAACGGCCAGATCATGCCGCCGGTGATGGGCGCGGCAGCGTTCCTGATGGTCGAGTACGTCGGCATCCCGTACTCGGACATCGTCAAGCACGCCTTCATCCCGGCCGTCATCAGCTACATCGCGCTGTTCTACATCGTCCACCTCGAGGCGCTGAAGCTCGGCCTGGCGGCGACGGCTCGCGAGCGCGATCGCACGATGGGCAATCGCATGACGTCGTGGGGGCTCGGCCTGGCCGGCAGCGCGGTGGTGCTCGGCATCATCTATTACGTGGCGATCGGCGCCCAGGCGCTCTTCGGTGCGGCGGCTCCCGTGATCCTCAGCGTCCTGCTGGGCGCGCTCTACGTCTACAGCGTGTGGGTGGCGGCGAAGCAGCCGGACCTGCCCACCGAGATCGACGTCAAGAACCCGATCCTGCCGCCGACCTGGCCGACCGTGAAGGCCGGCCTGCACTTCCTGATTCCGGTCGGCGTGCTGATCTGGTGCCTGATGGTCGAGGAGCTGTCGCCCGGGTTGTCCGCCTTCTATGGCGTGATCACCCAGGTCGTGCTGATGGCGACGCAGCGGCCGCTGATCGCGTTCTTCCGCAAGCAGGGCGACTTCGGGCGCCAGTTCAGCATCGGCTTCAAGGAGGTCGTCAACGGCTGCGACGACGGCGCGCGCAACATGATCGGCATCGCGGTGGCGACCGGCTGCGCGGGCATCATCGTCGGCGCCATCACGCTCACCGGCCTCGGCCTGCGGATGACGGACTTCGTCGAGTTCGTGTCGCAGGGGAACATCCTGGCGATGCTGTTCTTCACGGCCTTCGTGTGCCTGGTGCTCGGCATGGGCGTGCCGACCACGGCCAACTACATCCTGGTGGCGACGCTGATGGCGCCGGTGGTCGTGGAACTCGGCGCGCAGTCCGGGCTCGTGATCCCGCTGATCGCGGTGCACCTGTTCGTCTTCTACTACGGGATCATGGGCGACATCACGCCGCCGGTCGGTCTCGCGACGTTCGCGGGCGCCGCGATTGCAAAGGAGAACCCGATCGCCGTCGGCATCCAGGGGTCCGTGTACGCGGTGCGTACGGTGGTGCTGCCGTTCATCTGGATCTTCAACCCGGCGCTGTTGCTGATCGACGTCCACGGCTGGACCGAGGCGCTGCTGGTCGCATTCGCATCCACGATCGCTGCGCTCATCTTCGCCGCGGCCACCATGGCGTGGTTCCGGATCAAGTGCCGCTGGTGGGAGGTCGTGCTGCTGCTGATCGCGACCTTCTTCCTGTTCCGCCCGGACTGGTTCGCGGACCAGATGGCGCCGGAGTACACGGACGCACCGGCGTCGAAGTTCTACGAGGTCGCGGCCAACCTCGAGCCCGGCGACCGGCTGGTGTTCCTGATCAGGGGCCAGTCGCTCGAGGGCGACGAGACGAAGAAGACCGTGGGGCTTCAACTCGGCGCCAAGGGCACCACGGGCAACGCAATCACCGATGCTCGCAAGCGGCTCTCGGATGCGGGCGTCTCCGTGTCCGGCATGGGCGAGATGCTGCAGGTGAGCACGGTGCGCTTCGGCAGCACGGCCGCCAAGGCGCGCATCGAGCAGGGCTTCGAGATCGTCGGAGTGAAGGTGCCGACCGATCGCATCAACGCGCACTGGTTCTACATCCCCGGCCTGCTGATCGTCGTGTTCGTGTGGCTGCTGCAGGGCCTGCGCATGCGACGGGCAGCGCCGGCCACGGCCGCCGCCTGAGGACCGACTGATGCGACTGATCACCGACGCCGACGTCGCCGAAGTCATCACGATGCGCGATGCGGTCGCGGCGATGGCGGCCGCGTTCGAGCAGTTCGGCAATGGCGCGGGCAGCATCGCGCCGCGCGTGCGGGCCGCGGCCGAGCACGAAGGCCAGGCCACCGCGATCGCGACGATGGGCGCCGCACTGCCGGCGGCGGGCGTTGTCGGCGCCAAGGTCTACGCCACGGTCAAGGGCCAATTCAATTTCGTGATCGTGCTGTTCTCGTCCCTGACCGGCGAGGCGCTGGCGACCATCGAGGCCAATGAGATCACGAAGTACCGCACGGCGGCGGCGAGCGCGGTCGCGATGCAGCGCCTGGCCGCGCGCGACGCGGCGACGCTCTCCATTTTCGGCAACGGCGTGCAGGCGCGAGCCCACGCGGAGGCCTTCCTGCTCGCGCACCCGTTCCAGCGCGTCCTCGTGGCCGGTCGCGCCGCCGCGCCCGAGTTCGCCAACTGGGTGCAGACGGAGTTCGGCGTGCCGGCCACGGCGGTGGATGCGGCGACGGCCGCGAGCGGCGGCGACGTGATCTGCACGGCGACCCGCGCGAGCGAGCCACTCTTCGACGGCGCGCTCGTCAGGCCCGGCGCCTTCGTCGCGGCGGTGGGGTCGAGCAAGCCCGCGGCGCGCGAACTCGACGACACTCTGCTCGCGCGCGCCGACCTGATCGTGGTCGAGTGGCTGCCTGCGGCGCAAAGCGAAGCGGGCGAGTTCGTCCGCGCCGCGCCGGGCACGATCGATCCCGCGCGCGTCACGGAACTCGGCAAGCTGCTCGTCAAGGGGACGTCGTTCGATCGTCGTCCGCACGACGTCATCGTCTACAAGTCGGTGGGCATTGGCCTGGAGGACGTCGCGCTCGCCAACCTCGTGTTCGAGCGCGTCCGCTAGCGCGGCCGGCACGTACCGATTCAGGCTGAAGGCTGGCGATGTGCGGCCGATACGACCTGTCCGACAACCCGGCGGCGATCCGCGCCAAGTTCATGGTGCCCATCGTTCCGGCATTTTCCCCGAATCCCGACTTCCGCCCCACCAACACGGCTCCGGTCGTGCGCCGCTCGCACGAGTCGCAGGAGCGCGAGGTGGCGATGCTGCGCTGGGGCCTGGTGCCGATGTGGGCCAAGGAACTGAAGTTCGGCGCACGCTGCATCAACGCACGCGCCGAAACGCTGGCGAGCACGCCCGCGTTCCGGGTCGCGTACCGCAAGCGACGCTGCCTGGTCCCGGTGAACGCGTTCTTCGAGTGGACCGGCGAGCCGGGCCACAAGGTCAAGTGGCGCATCGGGCTGAAGGACGAACCGCTGTTCGCGCTCGCCGGGCTCTGGGAGTGGTGGAAGGATCCGGCGAGCCAGCAGGGCGTGGAAACCTACACGATCGTCACGACGCGCGCGAACGATCTCCTGGCTCCGATCCACGACCGGATGCCGGTCGTGATCGCCGAGCGCGATTACGATCGATGGCTCGATGCCGGCGATCCCGCGACCGATCTGCTGGAGCCTTTCCCGGACGAAGCCCTGCAGGTTGCGAAGGCCTGACCGCCGTGCGGCCGAAGGCCGAGGTCGCCTGGCGGCGCCCAAAAAAAGCGCCGCTGGAGGGCGGCGCTGGAATCGAGTGAGTGAGAACACAACCGGGGGAACCGGTGACTCTCGAAACGAAACGTACGCCGGCAGCCTTAAGTGAGACTTAAGCCGGCGAAAGCATGGAGCTCTGCGCCAGGGAGGCCTTGGCAGGAAAGCGAGCGCTCACAAGAAGTCCACCGGAGGGACTCTTCCCCAGCGTGATCGACCCGCCGTGCAGCGTGACGACCTGCCGCACGATGGCCAGTCCCAGGCCGCTGCCGCCGCTTGGCGCCTGCCGGCCCCGATAGAAGCGATCGAACACCCGCTCGCGTTCTTCCTCCGGGATGCCGGGACCGCTGTCCGCGACTTCGATGCGCGCCTGGTCGCCGTCCGGTTCGACCCGCACCTCGACCGATCCGCCGGGCGGCGTGTAGCGCAGTGCGTTGTCGACGAGATTGGCGATCAGGATCCGCAGTGCGTCTTCCTGCCCGCACAGCTTCACCGGCGTCGAAGCGAGCGCGAGCGAGAGGCGCTGCTGTTCCGCAAACGGCGTCTTCTCTTCGACGACGGAAGCCGCCACCGCGGCAAGGTCGAACGCCGTCGCCGGCCGCGCAGCGTCCGGATCGAGACGCGCCATCGTCAGCAGCTGCTGCACGAGGCGCGTCGCCCGCTTCACGCCCTGTTCGAGGCGATCGAGTGCCACGGCCCGTTCTTCCGGCGACTCGGCGCGTCGCGCGACCTGGATCTGCAGCGTCAGCGCGGTGAGCGGCGTGCGCAACTCGTGCGCGGCATCGGCGGCGAAACGCCGCTGCGTGTCGAAGGCGTCGCCGAGCCGCGCGAGCAGGTCGTTCAGCGAGCGCACCAGCGGCTGCACTTCTTCCGGGGCCTCGAGCGTCGGCATGGGCTCGAGCGAGGTGGGCGCGCGGCGGGCCAGCGAGTCGGCGAGCGCCGCGAGCGGCGCGAGCCCGCGTCCGACGATCCACCAGCCGAGCACGCCGAGCAGCGGCAGGATCACCAGCACCGGCAGCAGCAGGCGCGCGGCGGTCAGCGCCGCGAGTTCCGTGCGCAGCGCCGTCGGCTGCGCCACCTGGATGGTCTGTTTCGCGGAGAAGGTCGTGTAGATCCGCCACTCACGTCCCTCGTGCTCGAGCGTCGCGTAGCCTTCGTCCTTCTGCCGCGGCAGCGGAGCCGCGACGCGCGACGAATACGGGCGATCGAACGCAGGGTCCCAGATCTGCACCAGCACGCGCAGGTCCGGATCGTTCGTGCGGCTCTCCAGCCGCGCGAAGTCGAGCCGCGAGTGGTCGCGCAGCGACAGCGCGACCTGCCGGAGCTCTTCGTCGAGCATCCGGCCGACCTCGCCGTGCGCCGACACGAAGGTCGCGCCTGCGCCGGCGATGCCTGCGACCAGCAGCGCACCGAGCAGCGCGACGAGCAGGCGGCGACGGATCGAGTTCATGATGGTCGCCGCTCAGGCGATAGCCGAGGCCGCGCACGGTGAGGATGGCCTCATCGCCGAGCTTGCGCCGCAGGTTGTGGATGTGGACCTCGACAGCGTTGCTGCCGATCGACTCGTTCCAGCCGTACAGCTTTTCCTCGAGCTGGGCGCGCGACACGACCGCGCCGGGGCGCTCGGCGAGCGCCGTGAGCAGGGCGAACTCGCGGCCCGACACCTCGACCGGCGCGCCGTGCCACCGGACCGCGTGCGTCGCCGGGTTCAGCACCAGGGGGCCGCACTCGACCAGCGGCTCCGCGCGTCCGGCCGCACGCCGCGTCAGCGCGCGCACGCGCGCGGAAAGCTCGTCGAGGTCGAACGGCTTGACGAGATAGTCGTCGGCGCCGGCGTCGAGTCCGGCGACGCGGTCACGCACCGTGTCGCGTGCCGTCATCACCAGGACCGGAAGGTCGAGCTTGCGGGCACGCAGGCCCTTGAGGACTTCGAGCCCGTCGCGCCGGGGCAATCCGAGGTCGAGCAGGACGAGGCCATAGGGCGTCGTCGCGACGGCGGCCTCCGCCGCCACGCCGTCGCGCACCCAGTCGACCGCGTGTCCCTCACCTGCGAGCCCGCTGACCACGCTTTCGCCGATCATCGGGTCGTCCTCGACCAGCAGGATGCGCATTTCCGGCGTCCGCCCTTCGCTCCATCGGTCGCGCCTGCGACCGCGCCAGCAGAGAATACTTAACGGCGGCGCCTTCTGCCGCTCGCTCGTCTAGTTGGAGAAGTGGCGCTTGCGCTCGACGTTGCGGATGCGCTGCTCGAGGTCATCCACGCTCGTCGCACCGGCCAGGTAGGAGTGCACTTCGACGGCCATGCCGCGGTCCCACCGGTCGGCACACCAGCTGAAGAGTTTCGGGAACATCCGGCGCATCGCGGCGCCGCGGATCTCCTCCAGTTCGAGTTCGCGGGTCGACGGTATCGCCGGCGCCACGGCGTGCGCTTCCAGGCGCTGCGCATGCGCGAGGGGGTCGCCGGGGCCGGAAGGGCGAAGGCAAACGGAAATCGGCTGAGTAACGTAGGCATGGTGATCCTTTCGCAGCAACTGCGACCGCCGGCCGCTGAGATTGCTGCTTTGCACAAGGCTGCATATTGACGCCTTTATCGGCAAAAACAAATCGTATTTTCAAATACTTGTGATCATTGGTGGCGATCTTCTAGGGATACAATTGCCGCACTGCAAAAGATCCGTTACGGTAAGGCCGTAGTGGAGGTGCCATGGAGCTGTACCAGATCCGAGCCTTTGTCGCGGTGGCCGAACTCGGCCATCTGACCCGGGCTGCCGAGCGCCTGCACGTCAGCCAGCCGGCCCTCAGCGGGCAGATCAAGGCGCTCGAGTCGAATCTCGAACTGAAGTTGTTCGAGCGCGCGCCGGGCGGCATGGTCCTCACCGCCGCCGGCAGGCAGTTGCTGCCGCTCGCGCTCGAAGCCCTGGCCGCGGCCGACGAATTCCGGCACGCCGCCACCCGGCTTTCCGGGCAGGTCGCGGGCACCCTGCGCGTCGGCACCGTGAGCGATCCCAAGTCCATCCGGCTGGGTCGCGTGCTGGCGGCGGCGCTTCGAGTGCATCCGCGGCTTGAGCTTGCGGTCTCGCACCAAGTTTCCGGCGAGGCGCTCGAGAGCGTGCGCGAGGGAAGCCTCGATGCCAGCTACTACTTCGGCGATCGCCCGGCCGACGACGTCGCGGCGCTCGAACTGTGCAAGATCCCCTATCGCATCGCCGTGCCGGCTGCGTGGTCGCATCACCTGCCCGGCAACGAGTGGTCGGCCATCGCGTCGGTCCCGTGGGTGCTGACACCGAAGATCAGCACGTATCACGCGCTGGTCACCACCCTGTTCGCGCAGCAAGGACTGCCGCTGCCGGCGCGCTTCGTCGAGGCGGACGACGAGACCGTCATCACGAACCTCGTTGCGTCAGGGGTCGGCGCGTCGCTGCTGCGCGAGGAGTCGGCGCTCGAACTCGAGCGCGCAGGCACCGCGAAGATCTGGGGCGGGACACGCGTCACCAGCACGCTGTGGTTCGTCGCGCTCGCCGCGCGGCGTGACGATCCGCTGATCAAGGCGACGTTCGCCCTCGTGCGCGACTCGTGGCAGTCCGAGCCGGCGAACGACCGCCTGGCCATTGCCTGAAACCGCGTAACCTTCGGTCAAAAAAATAGGCCGCCATCCCTTGCGGGATGGCGGCCGAAGCAACCAGAGCGAAGGGAGACGTCTCCGCTCAAGCTAAAGCGGGGCAGCGAACGCTGCGCCCGCAATCCAGTGCTGGATCAAGCGAAGGGCGCCTCGCCGGTTTCCAGCCGGTGCACCCGCTGCGACACTTCACGCTCGTTCGCTGCGCGCGCGATCGACCGCTCGAGGTCCTTCAACTTTGCGCGCTCGAGGCTCTCGAAAAGCCGCTCGAGCACTGCGCGCAGTCCACCGACGACCGAAGATCTTTCGTTGCTCATCGCTTCACCATCCATGCCTCTGACCATGGACTCCATGGTGAGGGCGACGCGAGGAAAAAGAAAATCGCAATTTCGGATGGTCTCGATCAGCGCTTCCGATGGCCGTCACGACAGGCATGGGGCAAGGATCGGCGGAAGGCGCCGCCTGCGCGGGACGAAGCGACGGTGAATGCGATCGCGCCTGCGAGGCTCGCCCCAGGACGACCGCGGCGCAGCCAGGTTTCACGAAGGGAACTGCGCGGCGTGCAAGTGGAATCTGGAAGATGCGCCAGTCCATGCCGCCACGGCGATCGGCCGTGGCTTCCAGCATCACCAGCCTGATCCGGCACAACGCACGCGTGAGCGGGCGTCACCGGGTCAGCACTGCAAACCGCTCGTCTCGTGCTCGAGGCGGTGGATCCGCTGAGAAGCCTCGCGCGGATTCAGCGACTGCTCGACGTAGCGATCACGGTCGTGCGCCTGCGCGCGCTCGAGCGCTTCCGTCAGCCACTCGACAAGGCGTTGAACAAGATTGCCTGTGTTGCTCATTTGCTGCTCCGACGCCGAATGGAGGATCCGGCGACACTCAATGATCTGCCACTGTTGCGCATACCGTACAGATCGGCATCAGCGCCCGTGCGCTTTAGAGCGGGACCTCCGCCGCCCCTTGACCAGCATCACACACGGGAAGCCGGAAGGCTTCAGCGCTGCGCGAACTGTTCCGGGGACCAGCCGCCGCCCAGCGCCTTGTAGACGTCGACCAGCGCGGATTGCCGCGCGCGCAGCGCGACCAGTCGCGCGCGCTCGGCGTCGAGCAGGTTGCGCTGGTTGTCGAGCACCTCGATGTAGCTGGTGTAGCCGGCCTTGTAGCGCAGGTCCGCGAGACGCAGCGCCTCGGCGTACTGCGCGCGGCGGTCCTCCTGCGCGACGTAGCTCTCGCGCGCGGTGCGATGCGCGACGAGCGCGTCGTGGGCATCGCGGAACGCCGACTGCACGGTGCGCACGTAGTCCAGCTCGGCCTGGTCGCGCTGCGACGTCGCCGCCTCGACCTGCGATGCGATGCGGCCAGCGTTGAAGACGGGCTGGAGCAGCGAGCCCGCGATCGTCCAGACGACGCCCGGCCCGCTGAAGAGATCCGAGAGGTCCGAGCTCTCGCTGCCGAACCGCGCGGTCAACGCAACCGCCGGGAAGTACTGCGCGCGCGCTTCCGTGATGCGCGCGTTCGTCGCGACGAGGTTCGCCTCCGCCCGCTGCACGTCCGGGCGCCGGGCCAGCAGGTCCGAAGGCAGCCCTTCCGGCACGACCGGTCCGCTTTCATCGACCTTCATTTCGACGTTGCGCGCGACCGCCGGGGCGAACACGGCGCGCGCGCTGCGGCCGGCCAGCGCTGCGAGCGCAGCTTCGGTCTGCGCCACGGCGCGCTGAAGCGGCGGGATCGACGCAGCGACGGTGGCCCGTTCCGCTTCGGCCTGGCGCACTTCGAAGTCCCCGATCAGCCCCGCGTCGAAGCGTTGCTTCTGCAGGTTGACGCTCTCGATTCGCGTCGCCAGCGTGTCGCGCGACAGCTGCAGCTGGGCGTCGAGGCTCAGCAGCTGGAAGTACGCGTTCGCGACCTGCGCCGCGAGCACCGTGCGGACAGCCTCGGCGCTGTAGCGCGTGCCGAGCAGCGCGGCCTGCGCCGCCGTTGTGTTCGCCGCCAGCCGACCCCACAGGTCGACCTCGTAGGCGACGCTCAGACCGGCGCCGTAGTTGTTCGTGATCAGCGGGCCGGGGAAGCGCGGTTCGGTGGCATCGCTGCGTTGCGAGCGCGACGCGCTGAGGTAGGCGTCGACCGTGGGCAACTGGTAAGAGCGCGCGAGCCGCAGGCTGGCGCGCGCCTCGTCGATGCGCGCCACGGCGATCCGCAGGTCGAGGTTGGCGGCGAGCGCTTCCTCGATCAGCGCCGTCAGTTGCGGATCGTTGAACTGGGTCCACCAGCGATCGATGCCGGGGACGGCGGCCGCGGTCGCCGGCGGCAGGTCGACCGGCGGCACGCGCGGTTCGGTCGTCGCGCAGGCGGTCAGCGCGGCCGCGAGCGCGAGGGCAACCAGGGTTCGCGATGTCGTCATAGCTCGCCTTTCCGGTGATGCACGTACTTCGCCTCTTCCTCCGCGATCTGGCGGTGGCGCTCGGCGCTCTTGCGCTCGTCCTCGGCGACCTCGGCTCGCAGTTCCGCCTCGCTGCGCGGCTCGCGCAGCTTGCGGTCGGTGATGAGCTTGAAGAAGAAGGGCACGAAGAAGATCGCTAGGAAGGTCGCGGCCAGCATGCCGCCCATCACGCCGGTGCCGGCCGAGATGCGCGCGCCGGCGCCCGCGCCGCTGGAGAACGCCAGCGGCACCACGCCGAGGATGAACGCGAGCGACGTCATCACGATCGGTCGGAACCGCAGCCGCGCCGCCTCGATCGCCGCGGCGGCGGTCGAGTAGCCTTCGCCGCGCTTCAGCGACGCGTACTCGACGATCAGGATCGCGTTCTTCGCCGCGAGGCCGAGCAGCGTGACCAGGCCGATCTGGAAGTAGACGTCGTTGGTCATGCCGCGCAGCCACACGGCCGCCAGCGCGCCGAAGGTGCCGAACGGCAGCGCCATCAGCACCGACAGCGGAAGCGTCCACTTCTCGTACTGCGCCGCGAGGATCAGGAACACCATCACCACCGCCATGCCGAGCGCGAGGCCGGAAGTGCCCGCCGAGCGTTTCTCCTGGAACGACGCGCCGCTCCAGTCGAGGCTGAAGCCCGCCGGCAGCGTCTCGCGCGCGATCTGCTCGACCCGCGCGATCGCCTGGCCCGAGCTGACGCCCGGCGCCGCCTGTCCGAACACCTTCACGGCCGGCAGGTTGTTGAAGCGGTCGAGCGAGTCGGCGCCCGACGTGTGGCGCACGGTCACCAGCGACGACAGCGACACCATCTCGCCGCTCGCGGAGCGGACCCACATGTTGCCGACCGAGTCGGGCCGGTTGCGGTACTGCGGCTCGGCGCTCATCAGGACCTGCCACGTGCGGCCGTACTTGTTGAAGTCGTTGACGTAGTAGCTGCCGAGCGTGGCCGACAGCGTCGCGAACACTTCGCCGATCGGCACGCCGAGCGCCTTCGCCTTGTCGCGGTCGACGTCGACGTAGAGCTGCGGCACGTTGGCGCGCCACAGCGTCTGCGCGCCGCCGAGCATCGGGTCGGAGTTCAGGCGCCCGAGCAGGCCCTGCAGCGCCTGCTGCATCGCGGCCGGCCCGCCCTCGCCGCGGTTCTGGATGTACGCCTCGTAGCCGCCGGCCATGCCGAGGCCGAAGATCGCCGGCGGCGCGAAGGCGAGCACCAGGCCCTCCTTGATGTGGCCGGTCTTCATGAAGAACTCGCCGACCAGTTGATGCGTGTTCACGCTGCGCTCGTCCCAGGGCTTCTGCGTGACGAAGATCGTCGCCGCGTTGTTGCGCATGCCACCGCCGAGGAGGTCGAAGCCGGTGAACGCGACCACGTCCTGGTTGACCGGGTTCGAGGTGAGGATGTCGACCACCTCCTTGACGACCTTGTCGGTCCGCTGCAGCGACGCGCCGTCGGGCAGGATCACCGCGGCGATGTAGAAGCCCTGGTCCTCGTCGGGCACCAGCGAGCCGGGCGTGGCGCGCCACAGGCCGACGGCGATCAGCACCATGCCGCCGAACAGCAGCAGCGCGATCGCGCCTCGCCGCATCATCCAGATCACGCCGCTCGAGTAGCGGTGCGTGACTCGCTTGAACCAGTCGTTGAATGCCGTGAAGAAGCGGTTCGGCGTCTTGTGCTCGCGCTTGAGCATCATCACGCACAGGCTCGGCGTCAGCGTCAGCGCGACAACGCCCGAGATCGCCACCGCGATCGAGATCGTGATCGCGAACTGCCGGTACAGCTCGCCGGTGAGCCCGCCGAGGAACGCGATCGGGACGAACACCGAGACCAGCACCAGCACGATCGCGATCACCGGCCCGCTGACTTCGCGCATCGCGATGATCGCCGCCTCGCGCGCGTTCAGCTTCTCCTCGTGCATGATCCGCTCGACGTTCTCGAGCACGACGATCGCGTCGTCGACCACGATGCCGATCGCCAGCACCATGCCGAACAGCGTCAGCGTGTTGATCGAGTAGCCGAGCATCAGCAGGCCCGCGAAGGTGCCGATCAGCGAGACCGGCACGGCGATGATCGGGATCAGCGTGGCGCGCCAGTTCTGCAGGAACAGGTAGACGACGAGGAACACGAGCAGCATCGCCTCGACCAGCGTCTTCACCACCTCGCGGATCGACACCTCGACGAAGCGCGTGGTGTCGTAGGCCACGGCGTACGACAGGCCGGCGGGGAAGCCCTGCGACAGCTCCTGCACGCGGTTCTTCACGGTCTCGGCGACCTCGAGCGCGTTCGCTCCCGGCTGCAGGAAGATGCCCACCAGCGTCGCGCTCTTGCCGTTGTAGCGGCCGACGAAGTCGTAGTCCTTGCTGCCGAGTTCGACGCGCGCGACGTCCTTCAGCCGCACGGCGGAGCCGCCCGGCGACGAGCGCACGATGATGTCCTCGAACTCCTTCGGGTCCGCGAGGCGCCCGCGCGTGGTCACCGTGTAGACGAGCTCCTGGTCCTTCGACGCGTACGGCGCCTGCCCGACCTTGCCGGCGGCGAACTGCGCGTTCTGCTCGTTGATCGCGCGCAGGACGTCGGTCGTCGTGAGCTGCAGCTGCGCGAGGCGGTCGGGCCGCAGCCAGATCCGCATCGCGTAGTCCTTCGCGCCGAAGATCTGCACGTTGGTGGTGCCGGGCAGCCGCTTCAGCTCGTCGAGCACGTTGAGCGTCACGTAGTTCGAGATGTACAGGTCGTCGAAGCGGCCGTCCGGCGAGTAGAAGGCGATGACCTGCAGGAAGGCCGACGAGCCCTTCTCGACCACCACGCCCTGCCGCCGCACGTCCTCGGGCAGCCTCGCCTCGGCCTGCTTCACGCGGTTGTTGACGTTCTGCGCGGCCTGGTCGACGTCGGTGCCGATTTCGAACGTGACCTGGATCTCGACCATGCCGTTCGACGACGAGTTGCTGCTCATGTAGAGCATGCGTTCGACGCCGTTGATCGCGTTCTCGAGCGGCGCGGCCACGGTCTGCTCGAGCACCTGCGCCGAGGCGCCCGGGTAGACCGCGCGCACGCTGACCACCGGCGGCGCGATCTCGGGGTACTGCGCGACCGGCAGCACGCGCATCGCGGCGAGGCCGGCGATCACGATGAAGATCGACAGCACGACCGCGAAGATCGGCCGGTCGATGAAGAAGCGGGAAAACATGGGGAGGTGTCCTTGCCTGGGGACGCGGTGCGCGCGGGCGCGCTCCGCGGCTTCGGTTTCTTATTTCTTCTGCGTCGGGCCGGCGTCCTTCCCCGGCTCTGCCCTTGCCCGCTCCTGGCGGCCCGCCCTTGCCGTCCGTGCCCGGCGGCGGGCCGAGCATGATCGGAGCGCCACCCGGGATCGGGAAGATCTTCGCGGTGCCGTCGACGATCACGACGTCGCCTGCCGCCAGTCCCTTCTCGATGATCCACTGCGGCTGGCCGTCGAGGTCGATCCACTCGCCGACCGTCACCGGGCGGGGCAGCGCGATGTCCTTGCCGTCCTGCGACTTTCCGGTCACGTAGACGAACTTGCCCTGCGGGCCGTCCATCACCGCGCGCTGCGGCACGACGATCACGTCGGGGCGGGGCGCGCTCTCGATCACCGCGCGCACGAACTGGCCCGGGCGCAGCGCGCCGTCCGGGTTCGGCACCTCGGCGCGCGCGTCGAACGAACCGGTCTGCGTGTTCACGCGCGGATCGATGAACGCAAGGCGGCCCTTGTGCGGGTAAACGGTGCCGTCGGACAGCTTGAGCGTCACGGTGGCCGCCTGCACGTCCTTCGGGCTGGCGGCGATCGCGGCGGGGCTGCCGATGGCCTTCAGCACCAGGCGCTGCTCGGCTTCGGACACGCCGAAGTTCACGTACAGCGGGTCGACCTGCGAGACGGTCGTCAGCAGGCTCGCGTCGCCCGGCGAGACGAGCGAGCCTTCGGATTTCAGCGCCCGGCTCGCCAGCCCGCCGACCGGCGCGGTCACGGAGGTGTAGCCGAGATTCAGCCGCGCTTCGGTCAGGCGTGCCTGCGCCTGCTTCACGGCGGCGGCCCCGGTCTCGGCGGCGGACACGGCTTCGTCGTAGTCGCGCTGGCTGATCGCCTTGCTGCCAGCCAGCGGCTTCACCCGTTCGAGGTTCCGGCTCGCCTGTGCCGACTGGGCCTCGGCGCGGGCGAGGTCGGCTTCAGCCGCCTGCACCTGCGCCGCGTACGGTTTCGGATCGATCACGAAGAGCAGCTGGCCGGCCTTGACGCGGCTGCCCTCCTGGTAAGTGCGGCGCTCGAGGATCCCCTGGACGCGCGCCCGGACCTCGGCCTCCTTGGACCCGGCGGTCTGGCCGACGAACTCGAACCGGACCGGAACCGACACCGGCTTCACCGTCTGCACGGCCACGAGGGCTGGCGGCATCCCGCCGCCGCCCGGCCCCTGCGGCGGTCCGCTCCGGTTGCATCCCACGAGCACGGCTATAGTGGCGACAATGCTTACCGCGAGGGTGAGCGCCCGCACCCACGCGGCTCGCCGGTCGGCAACATCCAGGGGAACGTGACCTTTCGCACTGTTTCTCGTCATTTGGAAGACCTGGCGCGGTTGTTTTTCTTGCGATGCCGCATAATACATACATTCATGGATGTTTATATTTCAGTTCTGTTTCTGTTTCGGATGGCGGTAAGTCGGGATGGTTAGGCGGACCAAGGAAGAGGCGGCGGAGACGCGCGAGCAAGTGCTCGACGCGGCGGAACAGGTATTCCGCCAGCGCGGCGTCGGGCACGCGTCGCTCGCGGAGGTGGCCGACGCGGCCGGCGTGACGCGCGGCGCGATCTACCACCACTTCGCGAGCAAGGCCGAGCTCTTCGAGGCGATGCTGGCGCGGGCCGAGATGCCGATCGACATGGCGTTCGATGCGACGCGGCTGCCGGTGGCCGATCCCCTCGCGATGGTGCGCGACATGGCAGTGAAGGCGCTGCAGCATCTCGCCTCGTGCGATCGCGTCCGCAACATCTTCGAGGTCGCATTCCTGCGCTGCGAGTACACGGACGAACTCGGGCCCGTCGAACAGCGCCACCTGCGCGAGCGCGAGCAGTGCCTCGCGCTCAGCAACGGCCTGCTCGACCAGGCGGTCGCGCGCGGCCAGTTGCCGACGCGGACACGGACACGCGCATGGCTGTCCCGCATGCTCTACGGCTTCATCGGCGGCCTGATGCGCGACTGGGTGCAGGCGCCGGACGACTTTCGACATGAACACCGCCGCGCCGCAGGCTGTCGATCTCTTCCTCGCCGGCCTCCGCGCCGCGCCTCCCCGCCGGCCGGCGTCGGCCTGAACGGCAGCCCCGGACGGCCCAAGGCGGCCATGACCGGCCAAGTTGACGTTAACGTCAACTTTGGCCAAGCTAGCCCTTCCCTGGCCCTCCATCGCGGAGGCGCCGCATCGTTGCCGGGAGTCGTGATGACCGACCTCTCCGAAATCAGGAAGCTCGCCAGCTACCGCCCGAAGCACAAGGTCCGCTTCGTCACCGCCGCGTCGCTGTTCGACGGGCACGACGCCAGCATCAACATCATGCGTCGCATCCTGCAGAGCATGGGCGCCGAGGTCATCCATCTCGGCCACAACCGCTCGGTGGACGAGGTCGTGACCGCAGCCCTGCAGGAAGACGTGCAGGGCATCGCGGTGTCGAGCTACCAGGGCGGGCACGTCGAGTTCTTCAAGTACATGCTCGACCTGCTGCGCGAGCGGGGAGGGTCAAACATCCGCGTGTACGGCGGTGGCGGTGGAGTCATCGTTCCCGAGGAGATCAAGGAACTGCACGACTACGGCGTGGCGCGCATCTTCTCGCCGGAAGACGGCCAGAAGATGGGCCTCGCCGGAATGATCGGGCTGATGGTCGCCGAGTGCGACCACGACCTCGGCAAGGCGGCGCCGACTGCGCTCGATGCGCTGAAGGACAAGGACGCCACGAAGCGCTGGCGCGCGCTGGCGCAGCTGATCACCGCGCTCGAACTGAACGAAGTCGACGCGAGGCTGGTCGAGGCGCTGCACAAGCAGGCCGACACGGCGAAGGTGCCGGTGCTGGGCGTGACGGGCACCGGCGGCGCGGGCAAGAGCTCGCTGACCGACGAACTGGTGCGCCGCCTGCGGCTCGACCAGGGCGACCAGCTGAACATCGCGGTCATCTCCATCGACCCGTCGCGGCGCAAGAGCGGCGGCGCGCTGCTCGGCGACCGTATCCGCATGAACGCGATCGGCCCGTGGCGCCACGGACCGAAGGTCTACATGCGCTCGCTCGCCACGCGCGAGGCAGGCAGCGAGATCAGCGAGGCGCTTCCGCATGCGGTGGCGGCGGCCAAGGTCGCGGGCTTCGACGTCGTGATCGTCGAGACTTCGGGCATCGGCCAGGGCGACGCCGCGGTCGTGCCGCACGTCGACCTGAGCCTCTACGTGATGACGCCGGAGTACGGCGCCGCGAGCCAGCTCGAGAAGATCGACATGCTCGACTTCGCGGACTTCGTCGCGATCAACAAGTTCGACCGCAAGGGCGCGGCCGACGCGCTGCGCGACGTGGCGAAGCAGGTGCAGCGGAACAAGGGCGACTTCGCGAAGAAGCCCGACGAGATGCCGGTGTTCGGCACGATGGCGGCGCGCTTCAACGACGACGGCGTCACGGCGCTGTACCAGGCGCTGCTGCCGCGGCTGAAGGAGCTGGGCCTGAAGGCGGGCGACGGCGCCCTGCCGAAGGTGACGACGCGGCACTCGACCAACCAGACGCCGATCGTGCCGCCGTCGCGCACGCGCTACCTCGCCGAGATCTCGGACACGGTGCGCGGCTACAAGAAGCGCGCGATCGAGCAGTCCCGGCTCGCCCGCCAGCGGCAGCAGCTGCGCGAAGCGAAGCGGATGCTGGCGACGGAGTGCAAGGCCAAGGAGGGGGAGGGCTCCTTCAAGCTGCTTACGCGAATCTCGACGCGCTCGCCGCCGATCGCGACGCGAAGCTGGATGCGCGCAGCAAGAAGCTGCTCGACATGTGGCCGCAGATGCGGAAGGCGTACGCGGGCGACGAGTACATCGTGAAGATCCGCGGCAAGGAGCTGCGCACCAAGCTGACGACGACGTCGCTGTCCGGCAGCAAGATCCGCAAGGTGGCGCTGCCCGACTACGAGGACCACGGCGAGCTGCTGAAGTGGCTCCTGCTCGAGAACGTGCCCGGCAGCTTCCCGTACGCGGCCGGCGTGTTCGCGTTCAAGCGCGAGAACGAGGACCCGACCCGGATGTTCGCGGGCGAGGGCGACCCGTTCCGCACCAACCGGCGCTTCAAGCTGCTGTCCGAGGGAATGCCCGCCAAGCGGCTGTCGACCGCGTTCGATTCGGTGACGCTGTACGGCAACGACCCGGACCTGCGGCCCGACATCTACGGCAAGGTGGGAAACAGCGGCGTGAGCATCGCGACGCTCGACGACCTCAAAGTGCTGTACTCGGGTTTCGACCTGACTGCGCCGAATACCTCGGTAAGCATGACGATCAACGGCCCGGCGCCGTCGATCCTCGCGATGTTCATGAACACCGCGATCGACCAGAACCTCGACAAGTTCCGCGCCGACAACGGCCGCGAGCCGACCGAGGACGAGGCCGCGAAGATCCGCGCGTGGGTGCTGGAGAACGTGCGCGGCACCGTGCAGGCCGACATCCTGAAGGAAGACCAGGGCCAGAACACCTGCATCTTCTCGACCGAGTTCTCGCTGAAGGTGATGGGCGACATCCAGGAGTACTTCGTCCACCACAACGTGCGGAACTTCTACTCCGTCTCGATCAGCGGCTATCACATCGCCGAGGCCGGGGCGAACCCGATCAGCCAGCTCGCCTTCACGTTGAGCAACGGCTTCACGTTCGTCGAGGCGTATCTCGCGCGCGGCATGCACATCGACGACTTCGCGCCGAACCTCTCCTTCTTCTTCAGCAACGGCATGGACCCCGAGTACACCGTGATGGGCCGCGTGGCGCGGCGCATCTGGGCGGTGGCGATGCGGGACAAGTACGGCGCCAACGAGCGCAGCCAGAAGCTCAAGTACCACTGCCAGACCAGCGGCCGCTCGCTGCACGCGCAGGAGATCCAGTTCAACGACATCCGCACCACGCTGCAGGCGCTGATCGCGACCTACGACAACGCGAACTGCCTGCACACCAACGCGTACGACGAGGCGATCACCACGCCCACCGAGGAGAGCGTGCGGCGCGCGATGGCGATCCAGCTGATCATCAACCGCGAGTGGGGCCTGGCGAAGAACGAGAACCCCAACCAGGGCAGCTTCATCGTCGACGAGCTGACCGACCTGGTCGAGGAAGCGGTGCTGAAGGAGTTCGAGGCGATCAGCGAGCGCGGCGGCGTGCTCGGCGCGATGGAGCTCGGCTACCAGCGCGGCAAGATCCAGGAAGAGTCACTGCACTACGAGCACCTGAAGCACACCGGCGAGTACCCGATCATCGGCGTCAACACCTTCCGCAATCCGCACGTGTCGGACGCGCCGCAGAAGATCGAGCTCGCGCGCTCGACCGAGGAAGAGAAGCAGGGCCAGCTCGCGCGCCTGCAGGACTTCCACAAGCGGCACGCGAAGGAGGCGCCGAAGATGCTGAAGAAGCTTCAGCAGGCGGTGATCCGGAACGAGAACGTGTTCGCGGTGCTGATGGACGCGGTGCGCGTCTGCTCGCTGGGGCAGATCACGAATGCGCTGTTCGAGGTGGGGGGGCAGTACCGGCGGAGCATGTGAAGAAGGAGCCGTTCGCGACTTCCTAGCCTTCGTCACGCGCCTCGCGCACCAGCGCCCGGGCGTTGCGCTTCACAGCAGTGAGCACCTTGTGCCTCGCCGCCTCGTCCCGCATCGCGCGCGCCAGCATCACCGCTCCGACGCTCTGCGCAATCAGCGCCCATGCGGCGTCGTCTGAAATTACGTGACGCTTGAGTGCCGCCTGAACGGCCAGCAAGCCGTCCTCGAACGCCTGCCGCACGCCGGAGTGCGCCCGCGCCACGTCGGCGGCGAGAGACGGCAGGGCACAGCCGGTTTCCGGGTGGCCGACGTGCTCCGGGCTGAGGTAGGCCGCCAGCGCCTTGTCGAGTTTCCCCGGATCGCCGTCCGGTACCGAGTCGAAGAGCGCCGCCGACCGTTCGAGTTCCGCTTCGATGATCGCCGCCAGCAGGTCCGACTTTCCGCCGAAATGCTTGTACACCGAGCCCGACGTCACGCCCGACGCCGCCGCGAGATCGTCGACGCCGGCGGCGGCGAATCCCCGTTGCTTTGCCAGACGGGCGCCGCCTTCGACGAGGCGCTGCCGCGCCTGCTCCTTGTGCTCCTTCGGATAACGCACGTCCGGGATCCTCGGGCCTGTTGACCCTGTCGAGGCACATAGGATAACGTGCGTTACCCATAAAGCAAGAGCCAGCGGCAGGAGCGCGATGACTACCGAACTCGAACCCGGCGAGTGGAAGAAGACCGCCTGCATCCTCTGCGCCGTCAACTGCGGGCTCGAGGTCGCCAGGCTGAACGGCTCGCACTTCACCCGCATCCGCGGCGACAAGGCGAATCCGGTGTCGCAGGGCTACGTGTGCGAGAAGGCGCAGCGCATGGACCACTACCAGAACGGCGCCGACCGCATCTGACTCGCCGCTGCGACGGCGCGCCGGATGGCACGCTACGAGGCGCATCGACTGGGACACGGCGTTGCGCGAGATCGCGGCGAAGCTCGCTGACGATTCGCGCGCGCCACGGCGGCGAGTCGATCTTCTATTACGGCGGTGGCAGCCAGGGCAACCACCTCGGCGGCACGTATGCCGACAGCACGCTGAAGGCGCTCGGCGTGAAGCTTCCGCTCCAACGCGCTCGCGCAGGAGAAGACCGGCGAGGCGCTGGGTGCTGGGCAAGATGATGGGCTGCGGCGATCCACGGCGACTTCGAGCACTGCGAGGTCGCCGTCTTCGTCGGCAAGAATCCGTGGCAGTCGCACGGCTTCGCGCGATCGCGCGCACGACTGCTCACGGCGATCACAGCACGATCCCGCGCGCTCGATGATCGTCATCGACCCGCGGCGCAGCGAGACCGCCGCGATGGCCGACTTTCACCTCGCGGTGCGCCCGGGCACCGACGCGTGGTGCCTGGCCGCGATGGCGGCGATCCTCGTCGCAGGACGGCCTGCTGGACGCGCGGCTGGCTCGCCGAGCACACGACCGGGCTACGACACGGTCGAGCCGGCACTGAACGGCCAGGTGCCGATCGCTGAGTACGCGCGCAGCTGCGGTGTCGACGAGGCGCTGCTGCGCCGGGTGGCCGAGCGCATCGCGCGCGCGAAGAGCGTGTCGATGATCGAGGACCTCGGCGTGCAGATGAACCGTTACTCGACGCTCGTGAGCTGGCTGCAGCGCCTGGTGTGGCTGCTTGCCGGCCACTTCGCGCGGCCAGGGCACGAACAATGCGTTCGTGCCGTTGCTGGGGCTCGTCGCTTTCTCGAAGGGCGAAGGCGACGAGCGCGCAAGGCCCAGGCGCCGCGCCGAGCCCGTGGAAGCGCAGCCCGGTCACGCAGCGCGCAGTCATCATGGGCCTCGTGCCGTGCAACGTGATCCCGGAGGAGATCCTCACCGACCATCCGAAGCGCTTCCGCGCGATGCTCGATCGAGAGCGCGCAACCCGGCGCACTCGCTCGCCGACACGCCAGCCGATGCGCGAAGCGATCCGCGCGCTCGACCTGTCCGTCGTCGTCGACGTCGCGATGACCGAGACCGCGCAGCTGGCCGACTACGTGCTGCCGGCGACCAGCCAGTTCGAGAAGGCCGAGGCCACGTTCTTCAACCTCGAGTTCCCGCGCAACGGCTTCCACCTGCGGCGGCCGCTCTTCGAGCCGCGCCCCGGCACGCTGACCGAGGCCGAGATCCACGCGCGCCTGCTCGAAGCGATGGGCGAGCTGTCGGAACGGGACTACCGCTTCCTGCGTGGCGCGGCGACGTTCGGGCTAACCGCCTTTGCACTCGCGTTCGCGTGGGCGTCCAAGCGCGACAAGCGCATTGCCCGCTACGCGTCCGTCGTCCTCTACCGGACGCTGGGCACGCAACTGCCGCCGGCGCTCGCCCCCGCGGCGTCCCTCTGGGGCGTTTGCCAGATGTACGTGCGGCGGCAACCCGATGCCGCGCGGCGCGCGGGCTTCGCAGGCGGTCCGCTGCGCGCGGGCAATGCGCTGTTCCAGGCGATCGTCGACTCGCCGTCGGGCGTGATCTTCGCCGTCAGCGAGGTCGAAGACAGCTGGAAGGCCGTGCGACGGCCGGGGCACCGCATCGAGCTGCACATCCCCGAGCTGCTCGCGGAGTTGCAGGCGCTGGAGAAAGACGTACCCGCAAGGTCGCCGGATTTCCCGTACGTGCTGTCCGCGGGCGAGCGCCGCAGCGACACCAGTAATACATCGGTGCGCGACAGCGCGTGGCATCGCAAGGGGCCCTACGGAACGCTTCGGATCCATCCATTCGATGCGTCGGCGCTGGGTTGCGCCGAGGGCGACTGGGTGCGAGTGACCTCGGCACGCGGCAGCGCCGAAGCGCCGGTCGAGATCACGGACGAGCTGCAGCCGGGGCATGTGTCGCTGCCCAATGGCCAGGGGATCGACTACCGGCGCGCGGACGGCACCGTCGAGCGGCGCGGCGTCGCAGTGAACGAACTCACCAACGTCCGCGACCGCGATCCGTTCGCCGGGACGCCGTGGCACAAGCACGTGCCGGTGAAGATCGAGCGACTGCAAACGCAGCGCGTTGCAGCGTAGGCATCGGCCGCGCCGAGCCTCGGCGCCGTGCCTGATGGCGGGCTGGCGCCAGCTTGTCCGCGACCTCGGGCTCAGACGAACGGAGTCGACAGCTTCTCAGTGGCAAACGCCCGCTGCACCGCCGGCCGCGCCAGCATCCGTTGCAGGTACGGCGCCAGCCGCGGCAGGCTGCGCGCCGGGCGCGCGAAGTTGCGGGTCCAGCGGCAGAGCATCAGCGCATACGGATCGACCGCGCTGAACGCCGAGCCGAGCAGCCAGTCGCCGCCGTGCGAGGCCAGTTGCTCGTCGAGCCGGTCGAGCATGGCGCCGGCCCGCGCTTCGGCGCGATTTCTCACCTGCGCCGCCGCGTTGGCGTCGCCTTCGTCGACCAGGCGCTCGCTGTAGAAGTAGTGCATCAGCATCGCCTGCAGCGTGTTGGTGCACCAGAAGAGCCACTGGTAGAAGTGCGCGCGCTCCGGCGTCTGCAGCGGCGGCACGAGCTTCGCGTGCGGGTACCGGTCCGCCAGGTAGAGGCAGATGGCGGCGGCCTCGTAGACGACGAGGTCGCCTTCCACGAGCACCGGGATCTGCCCGTTCGGATTCAGCTTCAGGTACTCGGGCGACTTGTGGGCCGCGTTGGCGCGGTCGACGAGGACGAGTTCGAACGGCGCGCCGATCTCCTCGAGCAGCATGTGTGGCGCGAGGCTGGCGTTGCCGGGGTGGTAGTAGAGCTGGATCATCGCGAGCTTCGCATCGGCAGGACGAAGAACCCTAGTGCATCGACCGCCGCGATCATAGGCGCACGCGATGCGATCCCGTCCGTGTCGTCCGCCGCGGGCAAGCCCGCGGCGCGCGGGACAAGGCAGCGCTGTCGAGTCGGACGGGCGACAATGGCTGCTCCACTCCCCGGACCCTGCGCCGCCATGAACGCTCCGCGCTTCCACGACGACACCGCCCGCGGCCGATACCAGCTTCTATTGGACGACGACGAAGTCGGCTACATCGAATACGACCGGGTCGGCGACAAGTCGATCCTGATCAAGCACACCGAGGTGGTGCACGGCCACGAAGGCAAGGGCTACGCGTCGACGCTCGTGCAGAGTGCGCTGGACCACATTCGTGGCCAGGGCAAGTCCGTGATCCCGATCTGCACGTACACGATGAACTGGGTGCGCAAGCACCCCGACTATCACGGCCTCGTGCCGGAACACCTGCGCCGGACGCTTTGAGCTCGCCACCCGGCCGCCGTCGCTCGACGGCGACCGGAGGACTGGCCCACGCGGGTCAGTGAGCGATCGACCGCCCGCGGGCCCGGAACTCGGCGCTGCGCAGCAGCGTTTGCCGGTCGGCGGCGTCGCACACCATGAAAGCGGCGACGAGGCGGCCGACCTGCGTGGCGAGGTCCGCCACCGGAGCGGGCTTGCGCGGCGCGACGCCGTGGATCAGTTCCTCGACCGTGATGCCGAGGGCGTTCGAGAGGTTCGCCCACTTGTCGCGGGCGGGGCGCGCGCACCCGCGCTCCCACAGTTCGATCTTCTGCCCGCTGACGCCGATGCGCGCCGCCAGTTCCTCGGTCGACATGTGCCGCGCCTCGCGCTTCGACTTCAGCAGCGCCGGAAAGTGCTCGCTCAGTACGCCCGTCTTCCGCATTGGTATGCCTCCTCGCAAAGGGCCTTCGCCTGGGCCCTGGGCGCCCGCCGCAAGAAGCGCGATGTCCCGCGGCGCCTCGACTGCCATGGCGCGCAGGGCCGTGCGTTCGTCTCGGGGGCTTCCTGGAAACAGGACTGCGGGGACAGGCTATCGCAGGCAGGCCATGGCCAGCGCTACCCAATTCGCGTCGGGCGCTGCCCGCCGCCCGGGTTCAGAGGGCGTACGGGCTCTGGCGCTCGCGCGACGCGTTGTCCGTGTGCACGAGCCCATCGCGCGCGCTGCGCAGGCGAGCCTGCGCGCCGCCTATTTCGACGGCGCGGCGTAAGTGATCACGTTCAGCCAGGCGCCCTGTGGATCGGCGATCACCGCGAAGCGACCGACGCCCGGGATGTCCGCCGGTCCGTGCAGCACCTTGCCGCCGAGCGCGGTCGCCTGCTGCGCGCAGGCGTCGACGTCCTTCACCGTGACGTAGCAGCCCCATGCCGGCGGCATGCCGCCGGCCGCCGCCGGCATCTTCATGATGCCGCCGATCGACGTGCCGTCCGCCTTCACGACGTGATAGTCGCCCTCGGGCATCGGCATCTTGTCCGTCGTCCAGCCGAACAGCGACTGGTAAAAGCGCAGCGCCGCCTCGGCGTCGCTCGTCATCAGTTCGCTCCAGCTGAACGCGCCGTGCGTGGCGTAGGGATCCATGGCGTGGTCCTCGCGTGGTGATCGGACGGCGAGTCTAGGCGGCGCGCGAGCCGCGCGCTATCCGTGGGTGCACGCCGCCCGATCCCGTTCTCAGACGAGCGCAAGCACGAGCAGGAGCGCCCAGGCGATGAGCCCCGCGCCGATCACGATCTGCACGGTTTCCGTCGCGACCACCGCTTCACGCTTGCGGCCCAGCGCCTGCAGGCCCTGGTAGAGGAGCGCGCACGACAGCGCCAGCGCAACGGAGGAGACGGCGGCATTGAAGACCAGGTTCGGGACCAGCAGGCTCAGCGACGAAAGCCAGAGCGGCACGGCGGCGATCGCCGCCAGCAGGTACGAGTCGTGATAGTCGACGGCGAGCCCGTTGGTGTCGCCGACCTGCCTGATCAGCCAGCCCATCAGCGTGAAGGTGGCCAGCTCGGCCACGAGGAACACGGCGGCCACGAGGGCCCAGTTCCGCGGGTGCGCTGCCGGCCCGAACACCTCGGGATAATGCGTTCCAGCGAAGTAGAGCATCGCGGGCGGCAGCAGAGACAGCGGCAGCACGAGAAGCAGGAGGACCTTGAGGATTCCGGGATGAATGCGCACCAGGTCCGGCCAGCCTTCGTCGGCCGAAAGCGGAAGCTTGGCAAGTGACAGCAGGCTCATGGCATGCCTCCGTTACGCACGCGGTGCCTCGGCCCGAGCCGGGCCGAGAAGTATCACGGCATGATATGTAATTTATAGGCCCGTCGACCCCCGCATGTCAACCTCGAAACCCGCCAAACGCGCCCGCCTCGGCAAGGCCGACTTCGAGCGCCTGTCCCGCTTCCGTCACCGGCTGCGCCGTTTCCTGCGGTTCAGCGAGGAGCTGTGCAAGGACTGGGGGCTCACGTCGCTCCAGTACCAGCTGCTGCTGCACGTCATGGGCTTCCCGGGGCGCAACTGGGCCACGATCAGCGAGCTCGCGGAGCGGCTGCAGGCGCATCACCACGGCGTGGTCGCCCTGGTCGATCGCTGCGAGAAGCTGGAACTGCTGGAGCGCCGCCCCGGGCGGACCGACCAGCGCGTCGTGGAAATTCACCTCCTGCCGAAAGGAGAGAAGCTGCTCGCCAGCGTCGCGGCTCTCCACCAGGACGAGCTTCAGCTCCTTCTGCGCGAGTTCTCGGATGGTGGGGTGACCTAAGATCGAACCTTTCGCAGGTTCGATCTCCTTCCGGCAGCGTCCCATGTCCACCGCTTACATCCTTTCCGCCGTCCGCACCGCGGGCGGCCGCCGCAACGGCCGGCTCGCCGGCTGGCATCCCGTCGACCTCGCCGCGCAGGTGCTGGACGCGATCGTCGACCGCAGCGGCGTCGATCCCGGCGCAGATCGACGACGTGATCCTCGGCTGCGTGATGCAGGTCGGCGAGCAGGCGGTGAACGTCGCGCGCAACGCGGTGCTCGCGTCGCGGCTGCCCGAGTCGGTGCCGGGCACCTCGATCGACCGCCAGTGCGGTTCGTCGCAGCAGGCGCTGCACTTCGCCGCGCAGGCGGTGATGTCGGGTTCGATGGACCTCGTGATCGCCGGCGGCGTCGAGAGCATGACGCGCGTGCCGCTAGGTGCGTCCGTCGGCCTCGCGAAACAGGCGGGCATGGGCGGCTACATGAGCCCCGCGATGAAGCAGCGCTACGGCGACATCGTGTTCAGCCAGTTCGACGGCGCCGAGATGCTGGCGCAGAAGTACGCGTTCGACCGTGCCGCGCTCGACGCCTGGTCGCTCGAGTCGCATCGCCGTGCAGCGGCCGCGACGAAGTCCGGCTTCTTCGCCGACGAGATCCTGCCGGTCCCCGTGCGCCTGCCGGACGGCAGTGGCGACGGACTGCACGCCGTCGACGAAGGCATCCGATTCGACGCATCGCCCGAATCGATCGGCAGCGTGAAGCTGCTGCGCGAAGGCGGCGTGATCAGCGCCGCGAGCGCGAGCCAGATCTGCGACGGCGCGTCGGCCGTGCTGGTCGCGAGCGAGCGCGCCGTCAAGGCGCTCGGCGCCACGCCGCTCGCGCGCATCCACCACCTGTCGGTGATGGGGCACGATCCGGTGATCATGCTCGAGGCGCCGATCCCCGCGACCGAAGCGGCGCTGCGCAAGGCGGGCATGAAGCTCGACGACATCGACCTGTTCGAGGTGAACGAGGCGTTCGCGTCCGTGCCGCTCGCGTGGCTGAAGGCGACCGGCGCCGATCCCGCGAAGCTGAACGTGCACGGCGGCGCGATCGCGCTCGGCCACCCGCTCGGCGCGTCGGGCACCAAGCTGGCCACGACCCTGCTTCACGCCCTGCGCCGACGCGGCGGGCGGTTCGGACTGCAGACGATGTGCGAGGGCGGCGGGATGGCGAACGTGACGATCTTCGAGTCGTTGCGCTGAGCGGCCGATGGCCCAGCGCGCCACCGTCTACCGCACCGACCTCACCGTCTCCGATCTCGACCGCGGCGTCTACTCGCAGCACGCGCTGACGCTGGCGCGCCATCCGTCCGAGACCGAGGAGCGCCTGATGGTGCGCCTGCTCGCGTTCGCGCTGCACGCCGACGAGGCGCTCGAGTTCGGGCGCGGCCTGTCGACCGAGGACGAGGCCGACCTGTGGCAGCGCGACGCGACCGGAGTGATCGAACTGTGGATCGATGTCGGCTTGCCCGCCGAGAGGGACATCCGCAAGGCGTGCGGGCGCGCGCGGCAGGTCGTCGTGCTGGCCTACGGGGCGCGGCGCGTCGAGCAGTGGTGGAGCGACAACTCGGCCGCCCTCTCGCGGCTCGCGAACCTGAAGGTGTTCACCCTGACCGCGGTGGAGACCGAGGCGCTGCAGGCGCTCGCCGCGCGGTCGATGACGCTGACGTGCACCGTCCAGGACGGCCACGTGTGGCTCGCAGCCGAGCGGGCGACCGTCGAAGTCGCGCCGGCGCGACGCTCGTAGCAGTGCCGAGCGAGGCGCCTGCCTGGAATGATGCGGATGCAATGCGGAGCGGAGTTCGCGTGAGCTTGCAGGTGAGGACATCGACGGTAGTTCGCTGGCCCGGCGATCGGCCCGCCGGTCGACGGCTCGCCGCACTGGTCGCTGCCGCGCTGCTGCTCGCCGGCTGCGCCACGCAGATCCAGGACAAGGAGGCTGTCGGCCCCGACGGCGCAGGCGGCAAGGCGATCGCGTTCCAGCGCAAGAGCCTCACGCCGACCGACGGCGGTCGCCTGGTGCTGCCCGACGAACTGCTGGCCGGCGACATCCTGCTGTCGGCCGATCCCGGAATTACCTCGGCCGGCATCCGCCTCCTGACGACCTCGCCGGTCAGCCACGCGGCGATCTACGTGGGCAACGGCGAGGTCGCCGAAGCGCTGCGCGGGGGCGTTCGGCTGCGCAGCATCGATCGCGTCCTCCAGGAGGAAACCGTCGTCGCGGCGTTCCGCCATCCCGTGCTGGACGAAGAGCGCGCGCAGCGGATGAGCCAGTTCGCGCGCGAACAGGTCGGCAAGCCGTATGACTTCGTCGGCGTGGTGATGCACGCCCCGTTCGCGCTGCAGCGGCGGGTGTGCGAACTGCCGGGCGTGCCGACCTTGCTGCGCGAAGCCTGCCTTTCCACACTCGCCACCTTCCAGCTGATCCACGGTGGCGACGACCGGTTCTTCTGCTCGCAGTTCGTGCTCGAGTCGTATCGCGTTGTGGGCTTGCCCATCACGCGCGCCCGCCCGCACTGGGTGTCGCCCGAGGACATCATGCACATGCGGGCGGGCGACGTCTCGTCGCTGCCGGTCGAGCAGCCGTTGATCTACGTAGGACACCTCAAGTTCACGGCGCTGGCGATGCCGCTGCCGGGATTCTCGATTCCGCTGCCCCTCCCGCCGTCCGGCGAGGCGCACACGCCGGGGCGCTGAAACGCGCCGGCGCGATGCAGGGCGTTGAGAGCGATCAACGCAAGGCGCGGTTCGCGAACGATCCTGAAGGCGTTGCGCCCGGCGTGGTCCGTACGGGGCCGCCGGGCGGCGATCGCCGTCCTCCGGAGTCCCCCATGTCCGCCGTTCCGCTCGCTCTCGTCGAGTCCCCGCGTAAAGCCGACCAATCCGCTCAGGTTCCCGCGCTCCACGCTCCGCGGCGCGTGGCCATCGATCCGCCCGCCGAGAAGTTCCTGGCGGAACCGGTGCCGCTCGCGAACTACGACCGCTCGATCCGCGCGGCCGTTTCGCGCGCGAGTCGCGGCATCGCGTGGCCGTCGCTGGTCAGCGCCTGGGCCGACTGGTACTGGCATCTCGCGTCTGCGCCCGGCAAGCAGATGGAACTCGCGAGCAAGGCGCAGCGCAAGGCGGCCAAGTACGCGCTCTACGCGCTCGAGGCGATGCGCGATGAGACCGAGCCGTGCATCGACCCGCTGCCGCAGGACCGGCGCTTCGTCGATCCGGCGTGGCAGCAGCCGCCGTTCAACCTGATACACCAGAGCTTCCTGCTGATGCAGCAGTGGATCTGGAACGCGACCAACCAAGTCGCCGGCGTCAGCCGCCATCACGAGCGGATGGTCACGTTCACCGCGCGGCAGATGCTCGACGTATTGAGCCCGACCAACTTCCTGCCGACCAATCCCGAAGTCATCGCGCGCACGATGGAAACGGGCGGCATGAACCTGGCGCAGGGCGCGCACGACTGGTGGCGTGACGCGCTCGCGACCTTCGCCGGCAAGCCGGCGCCCGACGGCGCGAGCTTCCGGCCCGGCCAGGAAGTCGCGGTGACGCCGGGCAAGGTGGTGCTGCGCAACGACCTGATCGAGCTGATCCAGTACTCGCCGGCGACGAAGAGCGTCTACGCGCAGCCGATGCTGATCGTCCCGTCGCCGATCCTGAAGTACTACATCCTCGACCTGTCGCCGGGCAACTCGATGGTGCGGTATCTCGTCGAGCAGGGCCACACGGTGTTCATGCTGTCGTGGCGCAACCCGGACGCGCGCGACCGCGAACTCGGCGTCGACCATTACCTGCGGCTCGGCATCCGCGCGGCGATCGACGCGGTCTCGACGATCTGCGGTGGCCAGAAGGTGCACACGGTCGGCTACTGCCTCGGCGGCACCTTCCTCGCGATGCTCGCGGCGTCGATGGCGGGCGCGGGCGACGAGCGCATCGGGTCGCTGACGCTGCTGGCGGCCGAGGTCGACTTCACCGAGGCGGGTGAACTGTCGATCTTCATCGACGACAGCCAGCTCGTGTATCTCGAAGACATGACGTGGGAACAGGGCTACCTCGACGGCAAGCAGATGTCGGGCGCCTTCACGCTGCTCAACTCGAACGACCTGCTGTGGTCGCGGCTGGTGCGCCAGTACCTGATGGGCGAGGCGCCCAAGCACACCGACCTCACCGCCTGGAACGTCGACACGACGCGCCTGCCGCACCGGATGCACACCGAGTACCTGCGCAAGCTCTACCTGAACAACGATCTCGCGTCGGGGCGGTACCGCTACGACGGCCGCGCGCTGGCGCTGAGCGACATCCGCGCACCGATCTTCCTCGTCGGCACCGAGCGCGACCACGTCGCGCCGTGGAGGTCCGTGTACATGATGCATCTGTACGCGGACACCGACATCGCGTTCTGCCTCACCAGCGGCGGGCACAACGTCGGCATCGTCAACCCGCCGGGAACCGACGGGCCGCCGCGGCACTTCCGCGTGGCGACCAAGGCCCCGGAGGAGCGTTACGTCGATCCCGATCAGTGGTTCGCGCGGAACGAGCCGCAGGACGGCTCGTGGTGGCCGACCTGGGAGCGCTGGCTGGCCGAACGGTCAGGCGAGCGCCTGGCGCCGCCGGGACCGCATCGCGACTACGCGCCGATGGGCAATGCGCCGGGGACGTACGTGCTGATGCACTAGCGCGCGGTTCCCGAGCGGTGGACGCGCCGCTGCGCGCCCGGCGGGCACGGCCACTACACCTCGGCCGTTGCCGGGTCCGCGCGTGTGCCGGCCCAGCGCCAGGTGTCGCGCCCAGCTGACTTGGCAGCGTAGAGCGCGCGGTCGGCGCGTGCGATCGCGTCGGTCATCGACTCGTCGTCGTCGACCTCGGCCAGGCCGGCGCTTGCGCGCAGGCCGAGACTCTCACCGCCGGGCAGGCTCAACGGACTGTCGCGCAGGGCCTGCAGGATGCGATGCACGGCGCGCTGCGCGGCGTCGCGATTCGCTGCCTGCAGCAAGGCGAGGAACTCCTCTCCGCCGAAGCGAATCACCGGTTCGCCCGCGCGGCAGTGGTGCTTCAGCAACGCGGCGGCATGCCTCAGGGCGAGGTCGCCAACGGCGTGCCCGTGCAGGTCGTTGACTCTCTTGAAGTTGTCCAGGTCCAGCATCATGACCACCAGCGACTCGTCGTGACGACGCGCCTGCGCGTGGCAGCGCTCGAACTCTTCCTCGAGTCCGTGGCGCAGCGGCAGGCCCGTCAGGGCGTCGAGCCGTGCGCTGTGCGCAAGGTAGGCGTTCTTCAGCAGGGACAGTGCGGCGACGACGCCCGCCTGGGCGTGTTCGAAGTTGTCGAGATCGGTGGCGCCGCCGGGGTCGCCGTTCAGGATGCGGCCGCAGAGGCTGCGCGCGGCGTCGTGCATCTGCCGGTGATTGCGGTCGAGGCGCCGCAGCGTGGCGGCATCGATGTGCGCAAGGCGCTCGCGGTGGCTCTCCAGCCAACGGTCGAAATGGCAGCAGTGGTGCGCGTCGCTCGACAGCACGTCGTCGCCCGGGTGCGTGCGCAGCACCGCGCAGCGCAACACCATGCGGGTCCACGCCATGTGCCATTGCGCGGCCTCGTCCAGCTCGGCCACGAAGTGCCGGGTCGCGCGGCTGAAGGTTCTATCGGCCATGGTCCACCGGCGCAGGACCCGCTACCAGCGCATCACCAGCGCCGCACGCGCCCGGTGTCGATATGCACGAACTGGTCGGCGTAGTAGCCGACGCCACCGGCCTTGAGCGACACCGCCGCGTCGCGCAGGTCGGCGAGCGGCACGCCGGGCAGGCGCACATCGATCGCGCGGCCTTCCATGTGCAGGCTGTGGCGTGCGACGCCGCCGCCGCGCGTCGTGCGCAGTGTCTCGTTGGTCGCCGGATTGCGATAGCCAGAGATCACCTCGAACGGCTGCGTGCCGCCGACGAGGGTGCGCACCTGGTGCAGCAGGTCGAACAGGCGCGGATCGATCTGCCCGATGTCGCCGCTGTAGTGGTCGCGCAGGAAGCGGTTCAGCGTGGACAGCGCGTCCGGCACGTAGCTCTGTTCGACCGCATACACGAGAGCGATCCGCTCGCGCGTGTGCGTGTGGACCATGGACAGGTCGCGGGCGCTGGGTGGCGGGATGCTGGCGCTGGCCGTGCGCGCGACGGGCAGCATGCTCGCGGCCGCGATGCCGGCGGAGTGCTTCAGGAAGAAGCGGCGGCGAAAACAGTGGTTCTTGTCACTCATAGTCGATCGTTACAGGGCAGGCCGAGGCTGGCGCAGCGCGGCATCGAGGCGTCGATCGTGCCCGTAGACGTCGTCGTGAAAATACACCCGACCCTCTTTCACCATAGCAGTTCCATAGGCAATGAGCACCGGCAGCGGTTCCGCCAGCCGCACCGTCATGGGGTCTTCATCACTCATCGCCTGACGAATGCGGTCCTCGGTCCACCCCGGCATGCCCTCCATGACGAACACCGCAAGGGCGACCGGCTGCTCGACGCGGATGCACCCGTGGCTGAAGTCGCGGCGGTCGCGCTCGAACAGCCGCACCGACGGCGTGTGATGCAGGTAGATGTTGTCGTTGTTCGGGAACACGAACTTGATGTCCCCGAGCGCGTTCTTCGGGCCGGGCCGCTGGCGGATACGCGCGCGGCCCGCGAGCACCTCGTCGAGCAGAGTCGGCGACAGGTCGGTCACCACGTCGCTGCCGACGACGAACTCGAAGCCCTCGCGGTCCCAGTAGGCCGGATCGCGGCGCAGGCGGGGAACGACTTCACCGCGCGCGATCGACGGCGGCACGTTCCAGAACGGCTGGAACTCGATGAAACGCATCTGCTCGATGAACAGCGGTGTGCGTGTGTTCAACGCCTTGCCGACGATGATCTTCATCGTCGCGCGCACGACGATGCGCTCGCCCTGGACCTCGTACGCGCGCAGTACGAACTCGGGGATGTTGATCACGACCATGCGCGGACCCTGCATCAGTGGCGTCCAGCGGAGGCGTTCGAGCATCAGTTCGAGTTGCCGCGCGCGCGCGGCGGGCGGCACCTGCAAATGCGCCAGCGTCGCGTTGCCGATGACGCCGTCGGTCGTCAGGCCATGGCGCTGCTGGAACGCGCGCACGCCATCGGCAAGCGCCTCGTCGTAGATCGCGGACGGCGCCGTCCAAGCCGGCAGGTCACCGAGGGCGACCAGGCGTTCGCGCAACAGCGGCGCGCCGGCATACGGCTGTCCCGGCTCCAGCTTCGGCAGGCTGCCGCGATCGCCGGGAGGCAGCGGCGGCAACGACGACTTCCAGGCCGGGTGAACGGCGAGCGCGCGGTACCGCGCCAGCGCCTCGCGGAGCCGCTCGTACTGCGCCAAGTGCGGCGCGGCTTCACGCGCCGTGTCGGCGACCCGTCCGGTCGCGAGGGCGCGGCGCAGCGCCGCCTCGGGGTCGAAGTCGCTCCGCATCAACGCATACCCGCGCGGCAACTCGTTAGGGGCCACGCGGCCGTTGTGAAGGTCGCCGAGGTAGCGCGTCATGGCCGCCGAGAGGCGGCTTTCGAACGTGGCACGGGCGGCGGAATCGACGGGGCTTTGCAGCGCGAGATTGCCGGCGGCTTGCGCGAGCCGTTCGGCGTCGTAATCCGCTGGATCGAGTCCGTGGGTCGCTGCATCCGCGAGCAGCGCCAAGGCCTGCTGCGCCTGGACGCTCGGCCGGCCTTCGCTGAACCAGGCAAGCGGCTCGACGGCGAGGGCCGCGTGCGCCACCAACGCCAGCGATGCCGCGGCGAGCAAACGAATGACTCCCATGGATTCATTCTTGTTCGTCCGCTCGCGTTCGCCATGATCGGCGGCATGAGGATGAAGACTTCGAGTGGCTCCTTTGCTGGCTTGCGTCGTCCGCGTGAAGTTCAGGGCGCATCTGGAAACGGCGCGGCCCGGGTAAGGGACGTTACGTAGCACACCGCCGCTTAGGAACTTCTAAGCAATCCCTGAGCGAAGTATTACGAACGCGTCCCGCCGTGACTCACTACGGTAGCGGTCATGAAACTCGCCGCCATCCTCGCGATCACGCTGGCAGCCACCGCGACGTTCGCCGCGGCCGCGCCCGGCGCGTCGATCGACGCGAGTCGCGTCGACGCTTGGGAGTTTCCGGCGGGCACGAAGGTCTGGAAGGAGTTCAGCTACGGAAGGGCGATCGAGACACGGCTGATCGAGCGCGTCGCGGACGGCTCATGGCGCTTCGCGACCTACGTGTGGAACGCGGACGGCACCGACGCCGTGCTGGCCCCCGAGGGCGGCGTGGTCGTCGCGGCGAGCGATGCGCCGGGCGGACGCTATGCGGTGCCGGGACGCAGCGCATCGCCGCGGACCAGGGCGGCAGCGTGCTGACGCTGCGCATGAAGACCGACAACCTGCTCGCCCGCATGCCCCCGCTCGGTTTGCAGGTGGTGGACACCGCGGGCGTTGCGCTGATCGAACGCTGGATCGCCAACGACCTGCAACCCGCTCTATCAACCCTCCAGGAGACATCACGATGAAACGCATCCCGCTCGAATACGCCATCCTCGGCGTCGCCGTCGCCGCGACGATCGCCGTGGTTCAGCCCGCCCGTGCGCAGACCGCTTCGGAGAGCACCGCCGACAAGGTCGCGCGCGGCAAGTACCTCGTCAGCACTTCGGGCTGCCATGACTGCCACACGCCGTGGAAGATGGGGCCGAAAGGACCCGAACCGGACATGGCGCGCGCGCTGTCCGGCCATCCCGAGGGCATGGCGCTGCCTCCCGCGCCGAAGCTCGAGGCGCCGTGGATCATGTCCGCTGCCGCGACGAACACCGCGTGGGCCGGCCCCTGGGGCGTCAGCTTCACCGCGAACCTGACTCCGGATCCGGAGACGGGCCTCGGCAAATGGACGCAGCGCAACTTCACCGAGACGATCCGCACGGGTCGTCACATGGGGCGCGGCCGCCAGATCCTCCCGCCGATGCCGATTCCGGTGTACCGGAACTTCACGGATGCGGACCTCGAGGCGATCTTCAGCTACCTGCAGACGCTTCCGGCCATCCGGAACCGGGTGCCGGAGCCGCTGCCGCCGGCTGCCGCGGTGGCGGCCAGGTAATTAGACCGGGCTGCCGCGTCATGCGGGGGCCCACGCAAGGGCGCAAGACCCGCGTAGCGACCATGCATGGCTTGCTGGCGAAGGAATCCTGACGCGCAAAGGCGGGATCGCGTGTCTGCATTCGTCGGCCGTTTGCGTCTCTCCCTTCATACGGCTTCGTCGTACTGCAACCGGGAGCCTGATCCCCAGGATGTCTCGGTCACCGGCCGATGCGGCCGGCTCACTCGGGAGACAGACCATGCGCGCCACCTTCTTCTGCCACATCGCCCTGCTGGCCACCGCCGCCGTTGTCGCGGGCAGCGCAGATGCCGAATACCGCTGCAACTCCCAGGCGATGCCTGCCGACAGGGGCGCATGCGCCGCGGCGCAACAGGGGCCGGACGCCCTGAGACAGTATGTGCAGCGCATGCGCGCGGTCCAGCAGCTCGACTTCTTCGAGTACGTGAACAAGGAGACGCTGCTCGCGTGGGAAGAGAAGGAACGGCGCGATCGCGTGGCGGAAAAAGCGGAGCAGGTCCCCCATCCCGGACTCGCGAGCACCTCGGCGCGCTGATTCAGGACGCTCGCCGCGCTCCTCCCAGGCGAGCGGTCACACCGTCGTTCAGTTTGGCGGGCGCGGCGCGCGGCGCCCGCCTCACCCGCCGCTGAGGGCCTGGACGATGCAGACCTCGTCGGTCGGCGTCATCGCCAGGCCGAGGTCGAACGTCGCCTCGCCGTTGACGAAAAAGCGCACGTGACGCCGCATGCGGTCCTGCTCGTCGATCATGCGGAAGCGGATGCCGGGGTACTGGCGATCCAGGTCTGTGAGCAGTTCGCCCAGCGTGGCGCCCTCGGCCTCCACCCATGCGCGGCCGGTGTAAGACAGCAGCGGACTCGGGATCAGGACCTTCATTCGCTTGCGGCGCTCAGGCGAGTTCCGCGGCCTCCACCGCATAGATCTCGGGCAGGTGGCGCGCGATGCAGTTCCAGCGTCCGCCTTCGTCGCGGCTCATCCACAGCTCGCCGCTCGTTGTACCGAAGTAAAGGCCGACCGGATCGCGCGCGTCGCGCGACATGGCCTGCCGCTTCACGGTCCACCACGCCTGCTGCTGCGGTAGTCCTTCCGCCTGGCGCTGCCACGTCCTGCCGCCGTTGCGGGTCGCGTACACCGCGGGCGTGCCGCCCGGGCTGGTGCGCGGCCACACGCTGGTGCCGTCCATCGGCATCACCCACGCGACGTTGTCGTTGCGCGGGTGGACGACCATCGTGAAGCCGACGTCTCCGACCTTCTTCGGCATCGCCTTGCCGATGCGCACCCAGGTGTTGGATGGTCGGTCGATGCGATAGATGCCGCAGTGGTTCTGCTGATAGAGCCGGTCCGGGTTGCTGGGGCAGAGCCGGATGCAGTGCGGGTCGTGGCACGTCGGCTCGTCGCGCGGGAAGCCCTCGACGACCTCGAGCCCGTCGATCAGGACCCGGAAGCTTCGCCCGCCGTCGGTCGACTCGTGCACGCCGCCGCCCGACATGCCGAAGTACAGGTGCTTCGGATCGCGCGGGTCGACGATGATCGAGTGCATCTTCGGGCCGTCCGGCGTGCCGTCCTGCACGGTGCCCATCCACTCGATGTACTTCGGATCGTCGTTGATGGGGGACGCGGACGACCAGGTCACGCCGCCGTCCTCCGACCGGAACAGGCCTTGCGGCGACGTGCCGGCGTACCAGACGCCGGGTTCGCTCGCGTGGCCAGGCGTCAGCCAGAACGTGTGATCGACGCTGCGGCCACTGCCGTCGGCCTTCTTCGTGAACGCGGGCGGCTGCTTCGCCTCCTTCCACGTCTTGCCGAGGTCGGTGGAACGGAAGATGGTGGGGCCAAGGTGCCCGGTTTTCGCGGCGGCGAGCAGTGTGCGGCCGTCGCGTGGATCGAGGACGAGGTGGTGAATGACGTGGCCGAGGAAGTGCGGGCCGTCGGCCCGCCAGCTTCGGCGCGATGGATCCGCGTGGAAGACCCACGCGCCCTTGCGCGTGGCGACCAGCACCGCGATCCGGCGCGAGGTCTTCGATGCAGAGCGAGGGACTGCCTTGCTCGCGGCGCTGCGTTGGGTCGCTGCCGACCGTGGGCTCGTTGCCATGTCGCCTCCGTGCTTCCGGAACGGAACGGCGACGATAGGCGGATCGGCCGCCGATGTCATCGGCCTGCGACGAATCCGCGCTCTGGACGGGTGGATAGCCTGTGCGACGCAACGACTCGGCGTAGGTACGTGCAAATGCGCAGAGCGGGCCGATCGGGTGGGCGCGGTGCTGCGCCCGGCGACCGGGCGATCAGCGTCCGCGCAGCCGCAGGCTGACGACAGCGGCCGTGGCCACGAGGGCGGCGAGCATCGGAATGAACGCGTCGGGCGCCTTCATTGTCCACAGCGTCAGTCCCGATGCCAGGCACCACAGGACTGGCACGACATACAGGGCCCAGTGCGCGCGACGGGCGACCAGCAGCAGACCGAGCGTGAGGATCGCGGTCGGGTCCGGCGACAGCCCGGCGACTTCGAGCTGTCGCCACGGCCGACCGGCCGCGAGCGCCGCGAACGGCACGACCGCGAGCGCGGTGACGATGAGTGCGAGGCCCGCATAGCGGCGCCGTCGCGACGTGCCACCGTAGTCGAGGCCGCCGACCAGCCCGGTCCAGGCGAGAAGCGCCGCCTGCAGCGCGAACGCGCCGGCGAAGTACACCGCCGCCCAGTTGATCGTCGCGTAGCGTTCCCAATGGAAGCGCCAGGCGATGAAACCCCACGCGACAGCGAGGACCAGCGCGACGACGCGCCCGGCGTGTCGCGCGCGGCGCCAGGAGAGCGCGACGAGTGCAAGCGCTGCCCCGAGCGCGACGGCCTGCCACGGCCACAAGTCGGCGTTGTACGTCTCGACGAGGCGGTAGTACGTGCGAGGTGCGAACAGCAGGAAGTCCGACGGCCGGTAGGTCCACCAATCCGACATCACGCGAACTTCTCGACCTGGGCGACGATGCGCCTGAGCATCGCGGCGTCCGGCAGCGGGCCGCGCGCGGCGGCGAGGTTCTCGCGCACGTGTTCGACGCTCGACGTCGCCGGGATGGCGCAGGTCACCGCCGGGTGGGCGAGGATGAACTTGAGCAGCACCTGGGCCCAGGTGGAGCAGCCGATCTCGGCGGCCCAGGCCGGCAGCGGCTGGCGCGCCAGCGCGCGCGTGAGGTCGCCCTGGCGGAAGGGACGGTTCACGATGACCGCGATGCGCCGATCGCGCGCGAGGGGGAGCAGCCGCGCCTCGGCCTCGCGGTCCAGCACGTTGTAGCTGAATTGCACGAAGTCGAGCGGATGCTCGCGCATGATCTGCTCGAACTCGCGGTGGCGTCGCCCTTCGGACGTCGTGATGCCGACGTAGCGCAGGCGGCCCTCGGCTTTCATCGCCATCAGTGTCGGCAGGTGCTCCTGCCACGCCAGCAGGTTGTGGACCTGCAGCAGGTCGAAGCGCGCCACGCGCCAGCGCTGCCGCGAGGTCTCGATCTGCTCGGGACCGCGCGCGCCGGAGCCGATCCACACCTTGTCGGCCGCGAAGAGCGAGCGCGGGTGGTCCAGGCGCGCGAGACCATCGCCGATCACGTCCTGCGACGATCCGTACATCGGCGAGGAGTCGATGAGGCGACCGCCGGCCTCGAAGAAGGCGCGCATGACCGCCGTGCACTGTTCGCGCAACGGCGCGGTCGTTGCCGACGTTGAAGGTGATCCAGGAGCCGAGCCCGATGGCCGGCATCGGTTCATTGGACGATGGGACCGGGCGGGAGAGCGGCTTCTCAGACGTCGCCTGGCCGATCGCGGACAAGGGCAGCGACGCCGCGGCGCCGAGTGCCACGAGCGCGCCGAGCGCCTGGCGGCGCGGTGTGCGGGGATGGCGGGGCGGCAGTGGCGTCATCGAGCGAGCCGAAGCGATCGCAACGACGCAGACGCTACACCGCCGGCGGCCGGCGATGGTGAAACGGCCTGCGCGATCGGGCTGCCGAGACCCGGTTGCGCGCCGCGGCGGCTAGTTGTTGCCCTTGCCGTGGCCCTTGCCGTTCCCTTTTCCGTTGCCCTTGCCCTTCTCGGACTGGTAGTGGGGAACGTAGACAGTGTTGTACCAGTCGTCCTTCACGAAGTAGACCGGCTGCGCGCACGCGTTGTACTTGCTGCAATGCTTGCGCCAGTCCTTCGCGTGTCCGGGCGGGACGTGCAGGTAGACGGGCTGCACACCCCGTACCTGCTGGATCATGACGGGCTGCGGATAGATGAGCACCGGCGGCGGCGCGTTGCCGATGTCGATGCGGCCGTAGAAGCCGGGCTGGCCCACGCTGATCGATACGCCGACGTCCGTGGCGAGGGCCACGGAACTGGCGACGGTGAACAGGGCGGCAATCGCGATGCGTTTCATGTTGTCCTCTCGATGCTTGCAAAGCCTTAACGCGCGGAGCGGCGGCTCGCGCCGACCGTGGCGAAGCGGATTAACAGTCTCCCGCGACCGCAACGGTGCGCAGGCGACAAAAAGCGCCCGTTTCGGCCCTTGCATCCTCCATCGGCCGCGCGCGATCCCGGCGCCTCGCCTGTTTCGGGGAGGCCGTCGGTCGGCCCGTGCGCACCTCCTTGGGCGGCCGCTCCATCGGGGAAACCCGCGTACGACGCCGGGTCCTGTCGCTTTCCGCGCACACGTTTGATCCGATGCAAGGCGATGGCGGCGACGCATCTGAGATAGCGCAGGAACCAGGCGCGCGCGCCGGTCGAGACTGCCACCGTCCATTCAAAGAACACGAGATCCAGGTGACGTTTTCCCCCTTCGCCATCGCAGGCTGGCTCCTCCGCTTCCTGCTTGCTGCCCTCCTTGTCGCTCCGGCCCATGCGGCCGACGCCCCGCCCGGACCGGCCGCCGACGCGACCCGGATCGAGGCGTTCGTGCGGGAAGGCTGCCCGCACTGCGCCAAGGCCGAAGAGTTCCTGGCTCAACTGCAGAAAGAGCGGCCCGCGCTGTCGATCGTGATCCGCGACGTGCAGAAGGAGCCGGCGGCGCTCGAACGCTTGAAGGAACTGGCGCAGCAGACCAACACCGGCACGGTGCGCGTGCCCGCGATCCACGTTGGCGGCCAGCTGATCGTCGGCTTCTCGCCCGAGGCGAGCACGGACGCGCTGATCCGCTCTGCGCTGGACGGCAGGAAGGCCGGGGCGCAGGCCGACGCGGCCGGCACCTGCGACGCCGAGGAGTCGCTCGCCTGCCCGAAAGGGCCGGACGCCGCCGACAAGGAGTTCTCGATCACGCTCCTCGGCCGGACGATCACGCTCGCCGACGTCGGATTGCCCGCGTTCACCGTGACGATGGGGCTGCTCGACGGCTTCAATCCGTGTTCGATGTGGGTGCTGCTGCTGATGATCTCGCTGCTCGCGCCATTGAACGACCGCAAGCGGATGGTCGCGATCGCCGGCACCTTCGTGCTCGTCGAAGGGATCGCCTACTTCATCTTCATGGCGGCCTGGCTGAACCTGTTCCTGCTGATCGGCATGTCGCGCGCGGTGACGCTGGTCGTCGCGGCCATCGCGATCGCCGCGGGCCTGATCAACCTGAAGGACGTCGTCGCGTTCGGCCGCGGCATCTCGCTGTCGATTCCGGAGAGCGCAAAGCCGGGGATCTACAGCCGCATGCGGGGGCTGCTGCACGCCCCGACGATGACAGCGGCGATCGTGGGGGCGGCCGTGCTGGCCGTGCTGGTCCAGGTCGTCGAGTTCATGTGCACGTCGGGCTTCCCGGCGCTGTTCACACGCATCCTGACGCTGCACGAACTGCCGACGGCGAGCTACTACGGCTACATGCTGCTGTACATCGCCGCGTACATGCTCGACGACATCATCATCCTGTCGATCGGCGTGATCATGCTGAGCCGGCACCGGTTGCAGGAGAAGGAAGGCCGCGTGCTGAAGCTGGTCAGCGGTCTGGTGATGGTCGGGCTTGGGATCTACCTGATCTTCGTGGGCTGACCTCCGCGCGAGGCCGCGCCGTCCAGGCTGGCCTCCCGCTTCCGTGCAGGCGACAATGGGGCGGACGGCGCTTCCGGCCGTGAAGAGAGACCGCCCTGGCACCTCGCGCAGCACACGTGCATCGATGAGCGACCCGCCGCCACCCACGGCTCCGGAGCCGCCCAAGCGCGCGGTCGACATCGGCGCCGGCGATCCGGACGCGAGCGCCGGCGCCATTCCCAACCTGATCGCCGGGCTTGTCGAGACGGAGACCTGGCGCGACGCGGCGACGGTCCTGCTCGGCGCCCTGCTGATCGGACTCGGGATCTGGTCGTACTCGGGCGTGCGGTCGTCGCTCGCCGAGGCGCGCGGCGCGAGCCTCGAAGCCTTGCTCGGCGCCGTTGTGAAAGGACTCGACGTGTGGGTCGGCGAGCACATGACCGAGGCTTCGCGCGTCGCCGCCGACCCCGACGTGATGGCGCGCGCCGCCCGCCTCGTGGCGGAGCGCCGCGACCCGGCCCAGGGGATCGGGCGCTGCACCGAGGAAGCCGAGCAACTCAGCGCGCGGGTGGCGTCTTCGCTCGTGACCAAGGACGTGGTCGCCTTCCGCATCGTCGACCGGTCGGGCCTCGTCCTGTCGTCGAAGGATCCCTTGCGCTGCGGACAGCGGTTGCGCGCACCGCCGTTCCGGCAGCGCCTGGACCTCGCGCTCGACGGTGCGCCGCAGTTCGTTCGTCCGTATCCCGAAACCGAACTGTCGGTGCGCGGTCCGGGCGGGCAGCCGCGACCGGTCGCGTGGTTCATCGTCCCGATCAGGACCAGCTCCGGTGCTACCGATGTGGCGCTGGCCATGGGCGTAGAGACCGACCGCGATCTCGAGACGATCTTCTCGACGGCGCGGCCAGGGGCGTCGGCCGAGGTGTACATGTTCGGCGAAGACGGCCTGCTGCTGACGTCCAGCCGGCACGCGGAGGAACTCATCGCCGCCGGGGTGCTGTCCGAGAACAACAGCGGGGGTGGCGCCTTCAGGGTCCAGGTGCGCGACCCGGGCGGCGATCTCGCCCGCGGGCATTCTCCTAAGCTGGAGCCCGCCGCACGGCCGCTGACCGTGGCCGCGGCGATCGCACGGGCCGCGCGCGACAAGACGGTCTGGATCGAGCGGCGCGGCGTGGTGCTGGAGCCCTATCGCGACTACCGCGGCGTCGAGGTGCTCGGCGCGTGGAGCTGGCTCGTCGCCTACGACGTCGGCGTCATCGCCGAGATCTCCGCCGCGGAGGCGTTCGCGCCCCTGCGTTACCTGTCGATCAGCCTCAGCATCATCGGCGGCATCACGGCGCTGTCACTGGTCGCTGCCTTCATGTCGGCGTTCCTGCTCAGTCGGCTGAGCCGTCAACTGGGGCGCGCGCAGCGGCTCGGCGCGTACACGCTCGAGCGCAAGATCAGCGAAGGCGGCATGGCCACGATCCACCTCGCCCGGCACGCGCTGCTGAAGCGGCCTACCGCGATCAAGATCCTGAAGAAGCACGTCGCCACCGACGAGTTCATTCACCGCTTCGAGCGCGAGGTCCAGCTCGCAAGCCAGCTGCTGCATCCGAACACCGTCGAGATCTACGACTTCGGGCGCACTGCCGACGGCGAACCCTATTACGTGATGGAGTTTCTCGACGGCGTGACGCTGGCCGACCTGGTGCGCGACACGGGCCGGGTTCCGCCGGGCCGTGCGATCCACATCCTGCGACAGGTCGCCGCGGCGCTGCGCGAGGCCCACATGCGCGGGCTGGTGCACCGTGACGTGAAGCCCGAGAACGTGATGCTGTGCCGGCGCGGCGAGGACGACGTCGTGAAGCTGCTGGACTTCGGCCTAGTGAAGAACCTCGAAGGCGCCGAGACGCGCGACCTCACGCGGCAGCTGTCGATCATCGGGACCCCGGTCTACATGGCGCCCGAGCGGCTGCTGAAGCCCTCGGACGTGGACGTGCGGTCGGACATCTACGCGCTCGGCGCGGTCGGCTACTTCCTGCTCACGGGCCGGCCGGTTTTCGAGGGCGACGACACGCTCGCGATCAGCAACCAGGTGCTCCACGCGCCGGCGCCTCGCGCATCGGCCCGGATCGAAGTGCCCGAAGGGCTGGACGCGCTCATCGCGGCGTGCCTCGAAAAGGACCGCACGCGCCGGCCGCAGACCGCGCAGGCCGTGGTCGATGCCCTCGATCGCCTGGCGAGCCGCCAGGCGTGGACGCAGAGCGACGCGGCGGCCTGGTGGAACGACTATCGGCGCCGTGCAGCCGGCCGACCTGCCTCGGAGAATGTCGACGCAGACGGTGGAGAAGCACGATGAGCGCAAGGGATCCGGATCGCACGGACGGTGCATCTGCGGCGGTGACGGTCGACATCGTTTCGGACGTCGTCTGCCCATGGTGCTACATCGGCAAGCGGCGCCTGGAGGCCGCCCTGGCCACGCGCGCCGGGCCGGCGCCGGCCGTCCGCTGGCATCCGTTCCAGCTCAATCCGGACATCCCGGCGGGCGGCGTCGACCGGCGCTCGTACCTGGAACAGAAGTTCGGCGGACCGGAGCGCGCACGCGACGTCTATGCGCGGGTCGAGGCGGCTGGCCGTGAGGTCGGCATTCCGTTCCGGTTCGACAGGATCGATCGGCAGCCCAACACGAGCGATGCGCACCGGCTGATCGCCTGGGCGCAGAAAGTTGCGCCAGAGAGCGCCGATCGCCTCGTCGAGCGGTTGTTCCGGGCGTACTTCACGGAGGGCGCGGACATCGGCGTCGTCGACGAACTCGCCCGGCTCGCGGGCGAGTCCGGCTTCGATCCCGAGGCGGCCCGCGCCCATCTCGAGTCCGTGGCGGGCCGCGAAGAGATGGCGGAAGCGGACGCCCGGATCAAGTCGATGGGCATCGGCGGGGTCCCGTTCTTCATCTTCAACCGGCGCGTGGCGGTGTCCGGTGCCCAGCCCCCGGACGTGCTCGCGGACGCCCTGGCGCAGGCCGAAGCGGCGACTTGAGGGATTCAACGCTCCGCCGCGGACCGGAAAAGCGTGTCTTTTGCGGCTTGACTGGCCGGGTGCGGGCCAAAAGAATGCGCGGATGTCTTCTCGCTCCAGGCAACCAGCCACGGCGGCGCTTCGTTGCGCCCGCCAGGCCTGGAAATTCCAGTACGCCGACTCGGCGCGTTCCCAGGTGCTCGCCGAGCAAGGCCTCGTCCGGGCGCTGGCCCGCGGAGATGTCGAGGCCGAAGGCTGGGCGCGCCTGACGCTGGGGCACTACCGCCTTCGCCACGACTCCCCGGCGGAGGCGTTGGTCGAACTGAAAGCCGCCCAGCGCTGTTTCAGTTCCTGCGGCGATCGCCGCGGCGAAATCATGGCGCAGGTGGGCCAGGCGCGCTGCCATTGGCGTCAGGGCCAGGTGCTGGAGCCGCTCAGCCGCGTGATGGCCCTGCGCAACGAGGGCATGCAGGTGCTCAACGCCGAAGAGCGCAGCATGATGCTCAATGTCATCGCGGGTTGCCATTCGTCCCGAGGCGATTCGCCCGAGGCGTTTGCGTACCTCTACCAGGCCCTGCGGGAATCGCACGCGTCGCGCGGGCACGGCTTCGACGTCGTCCTGCTCTGCAACCTCGCCCACGAACTGCTGCAGCTCGGCGACTACTACCAGGCGCTGAAGTACATCGACGAAGGCATCGAGCGCTGCCGGAGCATGTCGAACAAGCACCTGCTCGGGGTGCTGTTGCTGAACCGGGTGCTGTGCCTGACCGACCTCGACCGGCCAGACGAGGCGATGGACGAGGTGGCGCGCCTGTCGGAGCTGCTCGGCGAAACGGCGCGCGCGGACAGCGTGGAAGCCTGCGCGGTGATGGCCCTCGCGGCGTTGCGCGCGGGCCGCCTCGAAGACGCGGCCCGCCTGTGCGAGGCCGCCGAGGAAGCGGTCACCGAGGAGACGCTTGCCGAGGAAGCGCTCGCGCTGATCATTGCGCATGCGGAGCTGCTGCGCACGCGGGGAGAAATGCAAGCGGCGATCGCCGTGCTCGACGGGGCGGAGCCGCTGCCGGCGGAGGCCCTGACGCTGCGCGCGCGCTGCCTGTTCTTCCAGACGCGCGCGGCCGCCCTGGAGGCCTGCGGAGACGCCGAGCGCGCGCTGGTGGACCTGCGGCACTGGCAGTCGCTGCATCAGGACCGGGCGCTGATGGCTTCGAAGGGCCGCTACCAGGCCGCCTCCCTGCAGACCGAACTGCTGCGACTGCAAAAGCAGCGCGACGAGAGCGAGGCGCGGCGGCGGGCGAGCGAGCGGGCGAAGGCCGAGCTCGAGGAGATCAACGGCAAGCTGTCGCAGAAGGTGCGCGAGGTCGAGTCCCTGCAGGCGGCCCTGCAGGACCAGGCGGTGCGCGACTTCCTGACCGGCCTCTACAACCGCCGCTACCTGAACGACGTCCTGCCGCCGATGCTGGCGCTCGCGCAGCGGCACGACGAGCCGCTCGCGCTGGCGGTGATCGACCTGGACCACTTCAAGGAAGTCAACGACGAATACGGCCACGCCGCCGGCGATCGCGTGCTGGCGACCTTCGGCAAGCTGCTGCGGGCGCGCATGCGCCGCAGCGACATCGCGTGCCGCTACGGCGGCGAGGAGTTCTGCGTGCTGATGCCTCGCACCTCGGCACTCGTCGCGCGGGCCAAGCTCGAGCAGATTCTCAGGGCATGGCGCGCGATGCGTTTCGACCTCGGCGGAAAGCTGCTGACCGGGGCCAGCTTTTCCGTCGGCATCGCCGAGTCGACGACGACGCCCGGCAACGCCGAAACCCTGCTGAACGCCGCCGACCATTGCGCGCTGCTTGCCAAGCGCAAGGGCCGCGGCCGGGTGATGGTTCGGGTGCCGCCGACGCCGGTGGCCGAGAGCGAACTCACTCCGTGACCTGAACGGGAGCGGCCACCCCGCGCTGCTCCGCCCACCACCGCTCGAATTCCTCCCGCCGCGGGATGCTCGCGCGGCCGCCGAACCGCGTGCACTTCAGCGCCGCAACGGCCGACGCGAACTCGATCGCTTCCCGCGTTTCGCGGCCCTCGGCCAGCGCGAGCGCCATTGCGCCGTGCCAGGTGTCGCCGGCCGCCAGCGTGTCGACCGCCTTGACCCGGGGTGATGCCATGGTGTGCATCCGGTCGCCGTCGAACCACATCACGCCGGCGGAGCCGAGCGTCACGCCCGTCACCGCATTGCGGCCGCCGAACACGCGGGGCAGCGCCTGCTCGGGCGCACCGTAGCCGAAGCTCGCGAGCATCGGCTGCGAGAAGAACGGATGCGTGCACTGCTGCGCGGTGGCCAGGACCTGCGGCGGATCGCCGCCGTCGCCGTCGAACACGCTCGACAGGTTGCGCTGCGCCGCCGCTTCGAACAGCCGTTGCGCGCCTGTCGGCCAGCGGGTGTCGGCCAGCACGGCGTCCGCCTCGGCCACCCGCTCGACCGGCAGCCACGAGGCGTCGGGCGGATACCCCTGGGGCTGCGCCGAGACGGCAAGGCGCTCGCCGTGCGCGTCGATCAGGATGCTCGCGATCTTGGTCCGGAATCCCGCGAGCCGGCGCACCCCGGACACGTCGATGCCTTCGTGCGTCAGCAGCCACAGGACTTCATCCCCGGTCTGGTCGTCGCCGACGCGGCCCCAGTAGATTGCCCGGCCGCCGAGGCGCTGCACCGCGACCGCCGCGTTGGCGCCCATGCCGCCGCCCGTCTCGATGAAGTCGCGCGCCGTGATCTTCGCGGACGGCAGCTTCACCTCGTCGACGAGGAAGATGTGATCGATGGTCGCGGATCCGCCGACGCAGATCACGCACGGGGTCTTGTCTCGCTTCACGGGAAGGGTCGTCGCTGGTTGGGTGTTCGATCGGCAGGCAGGGCGCCCGGCAGGCTCCGCGCGCGTGCCTGCGCCGCCGTCGTGATGCCTTCGCGCCACGGTACGCCCATTCCGTCCTGTTTTGCTGGAGCGGGCGCGATCCCGCCGGTAACATCGCCTCCCCCTCGTCGTCGATGTCGGCGACGCCTGTGCTGGCCCGTTCCGGCACGACTTCACACGTAATAGCAGCGATGACCGCTGTCGATGCGGCCGAGGTCTTCCGCCAAGCCCGCGCACGGCTGACCCTGGCCCCCAACGATCTGTTGCGCGACGCCGTGTACCGGCGCCTGTGGATCTCGATCCTGACCGCCTCCTTCGGCGCTCAGGTGACCATGCTCGCCCTGCCGCTGACGGCGGCCGTGCTGCTGCACGCCACGCCGACGCAGATGGGCATCCTGACGGCGATGGAGATCGTGCCGTTCGTGCTGTTCTCGCTGCCTTCGGGCGTGTGGCTCGATCGCGTGCGCAAGTTGCCCGTGTACGTGTACGGCGAGATCTTCATCGCTTTCGCCGTCGCGACCGTCCCGCTGGCGTGGTGGATGGGCGGGTTGACGATGGAGTGGCTCTACTTCGTCGGCTTCCTGATCGGAACGGTCAACACCACCGCGGGCAGCGCCGCGCAGATCGTCCTCACCCAGGTGGTGCCGCGCGAGCGGCTGGTGGAGGCGCACGCGAAGAACGCGCTCGCCTCCTCGACGGCGGAAGTGGCCGGGCCGGGCGCCGCGGGCGTGCTGATCAAGCTCGCCGGCGCGCCTCTGGCCCTGCTTGCCGACGCGGTGTTGCTGCTGGTCTCGGCGAGCATCCTGCGCGGCCTGCGGGTGCGGGAGCACGTCGAGCCGCTTCGTCATCCGTTCTGGCCGGCGATGCGCGACGGCTTGAACTTCGTGCGCGGCAACCGGCTGCTGGTGACGATGGCGGTCGCGGTCGGCGTCTGGCAGATGTGTCACCACGCCGCACTCGTCGTTCAGATCCTGTTCGCCACCCGCGTGCTCGGTCTGTCCGAGCGCGCGGTCGGCCTCAGCTACGTGGCGCTCGGCGTCGGAACGATCGCCGCGAGCATCGTCGGCCACCGGCTCGCGCGCCGCATCGGGCCGGGACCGGCGCTCGTGGCCGGCTTCGCCGTGTGCGGCGCCGGCTGGCTGATGCTGGCGGCGATGCCGGCGAACGCCGTCGGGATCGCGGGCTTCGCCCTGATGCTGTTCATGTTCGGCATGGGTGCGGTGTTCCTGTTCATCAACTTCCTCGCGTTGCGCCAGGCCGTGACGCCACCGCCGCTGCTCGGTCGGATGACGAGCACGATGCGCTGGCTGATCCTGCTTCCGGCCGGACCCGGTGCGCTGATCGGAGGCTGGCTGGGCGAGCACGCGGGGTTGCGGGCTGCGCTCGTGTTCGCCGGTGCGACGGCACTCGCGCTGGCGCTCGTGGCGTGGCGCCAGCCGATCATCCGCGCGACCCGCGTGCTGCCGAAGCTGCACGAAGACGCGCCGGGCATCCGGCCCGGCGCGTCTTCGGCTTCGGCCGCCTGAGAAATCCATTCACGCGGCGGAAAGTGGCGCGTTCCCGGCCGCGGCGTGGCCTCATCGCTTGACGATGACTACCTCGAGATACTCGCCGGGCACGACCAGCGATTCCCTTCCGCCGACATTCAGCCGTTCGAGCAGCGTCGTGATGTCGGCGGCGAGCCGCTTCTGGCCGTCCGCATCGAGCGCCGCGAAGGCCTTGTGCGTCGGTCCGTAGTAGTCACGGAAGATCTGCAGCCAGTGCGCGGGCGAGCGATAGCGGAAGTTGAAGTTCTTCCGCACGCAGCGGATGTCGGCGGCCTGCGGGCCGAAGAGTTCGACGAGATGCGGCTCCGTGCCCCAGAGCGCCGGCGAGCGCAGCCCGGCAGGAGGCGGAACGTGGGCGCCGATCACCCTGAACAGCTGGCCGATGAATCCTTCCGGGGTCCAGTTGGCCAGGCCGATGCGGCCGCCGCCGCGGGTGACGCGCAGCATCTCGCTCGCCGTGCGAGCGTGGTCCGGCGCGAACATCGCGCCGTAGGTCGAGAGCACGACGTCGAAGCTGCCGTCGGCAAACGGCAGGTCTTCGGCGTCGGCCACCTGGAAGTCGATCTTCAGCCGGTCGGCGCGCGCGCGATCGCGCCCGCGCTCGAGCAGCGCCGGCACGTAGTCCGTGGACGTGACGTCGGCGAAGCGGCGGGCGGCGGCGAGCGTGGCGTTGCCGTTGCCTGCCGCGACGTCGAGCACGCGCTCGCCGGCGCGCACGTCGGCCGCTTCGGCGAGCGACTCGCCGACGATCTGCAGCGTGATGCCGACGACCGAGAAGTCGCCACTGGCCCACGTTGCCTGCTGGCGCTGCTTGATGGCCTTCAAGTCGATCGATGGCTGCGCGGGCGTCCGGACGGGAGTCCGTTCCTGAACGATGGTCATGGTGTCTTTCCTTTGCTTTCGGTTGGGAGGGATGCGTCGAGCACGTCGACGTTCGGAAAAACGACTTCCCGCTTTCGATCGACCTTCGATCGCCGTGCCAAATGCGCGGTAAGGAACAGCGCGTAGGCCCGGTCGATCGCTGGAGTCATTCGAAGCGTTGAAGACGAGCGCTGCGACGGAGCGAAGTCTTTGCCTTCGCGCGCGCTGGCGCTTCACTCGGTGTCGTCTCGATTTGGCCGATCGTCCTGATCCGTTGCGCGTGTCCGGAGGGCCTTGACCGGATGTCCTGTCGGCTTGCCCGATGCTCCGCGGCGCCTCGAACCCACTAGGCAGGCGTGCCCCGCACGATGATGATTCGGCGGAAGAGGCTGTTCGAGCCACGGCCCGGATCGGCGCGGCCGAAGGGAGGCAGGGATGACCGCAGACACGCTGTCCGAAGTCCTGCGCCTCGTGCGCTTGCGCGGCGCTCTGTTCTTCTACGTCACCGGCAGCAACCAATGGGTCGCCGAAGCGCCGCCGGCACGCGACATCGCGGGGACGGTGATGCCGGGTTCGGAACACGTGATGGAGTATCACGTCGTCGTCGCGGGGGACTGCTGGGCCGGTCTCGTCGGCGAGGCTCCGGTGCGCCTTTCGGCCGGCGACGTGCTCGTGTTTCCCCATGGAGACGGCCACGTGATGTCCAGCGCCCCCGGCCTGCGCGCCGATCCGCTGGTCAGCTGGTATCACGAGATGGTGCTCGATGCTCTGCCGCTGCGTGTCGCTTACGACGGCACCAGCCCGCCTTCTCTGGAGCCGCCCCGCGGCGAGCCGGCGACGACGCTGGTGTGCGGCTTCCTGGGCTGCGACATGCGTCCCTTCAACCCGCTGGTCGCCACGCTGCCGCGGATGCTGCTGATCCGCGGCAGCGAGGGCGGCGAGTGGATTGCGCAACTGATGCGTCACGCGGTATCGGAATCCGCCGCGCGCCGGCCGGGCGCGGACGCGATGCTTTCGCGGATGAGCGAGATGATGTTCGTCGAGGCGGTGCGCCGGTACGTCGACTCACTGCCGGAAGAGAGCGCGGGCTGGCTCGCGGGCTTGCGCGACCGCTACGTCGGACGCGCGCTGGCGCTGCTGCACGCGCGCCCGTCGGACCCGTGGACCGTGGACACGCTGGGCAGCCAGGTCGGCCTTTCGCGTTCGGCGCTGCACGAGCGTTTCGTCCGCTTTGTCGGTCACGCGCCGATGCAGTACCTGACCAACTGGCGGATGCAACTCGCTTCCGGCCTGCTGCGCAATACCAACTCGACGGTCGCGTCGATTGCGCTCGAGGTCGGATACGAATCGGAGGCGGCGTTCGCGCGGGCGTTCAAGCGCAGCGTCGGATCGCCGCCGGCGGCCTGGAGGCGCGGCCTGCGGGACGCCGTGCCGCTGCCCCGTTAATCGATCGAGACGACCAGCTTGCCGCGCACGTGTCCTGCGCGGGAGTGCGCCAGCGCCTGCGCCGCGTCGCCCAACGCGAACACGCGCTCGACCGCGACCCCGCAGGCTGCCAGCGGGGAACCGCCGCATCGCGCTCGATCGGCGCCATCCAGCTTCAGCATCAGAACCTGCCGCTGCCGCGCCGCAGAAGGTTGAGAACGGTGTCCACCATGACCTGCGGAAAGCGCGGCGTGGTGGCGACGTAGTGGCCATCGCGCGCGAGCAGCGTCTTCAGGTCGAACGGCGTCAGCGTCGTCGCGCAGTCGAGCACGGCGTCGAAGGGGCCGCCCCAGGTGGCCACCGGGGCGGCGCGATCGCACGCGATCCGGGCCGAGGGACTGCAGCAGCGGGTGGCTGGCCACGCTGCCGGTCGCAGTCACCGTTCCGCCGAGGTTGCGCGCGATCTGCACCGCGAGGTGCCCGACGCCACCCGACGCGCCGTGAACCAGCACGCGCGTACCGCGGCCGATCTTCGCCATCCGGCACATCTGCAGCGCGAGAGCCCGGCGACCGGGAGGCGGCCGCCTGGTCGAGCGTGACCTGGTCCGGCACTTCAGCGAGCAGGTGCCCGGGCACCAGGGCGTATTGCGCGATCGATCCGGGTGGGCGCTGGAACGCCGGGATCAGGCCGGCGACCCGCATGCCCTGGACGAACCGTGCGGCGCTGCGGCCGGCGTCATGAACCTCGCCAGCGAGGTCGAAGCCGACACCGCACGGCGGGCGCGCTTCGACATCCACCTGTAGTGTCCCTCGACAAGCTTCCAGTCCAGCGGGTTGATGCCCGCGTAGCGCACGCGCACGCAGACATCCCCGCCGGCCGGCGTCGGGAGGCGCACCTCCTCGACTGTCACGCTGCTCGACCGGCCCATAGGCCCGCTGCACCAGGCGCGCACTGCACCCCCAAGATCCAGAACGGTTGGGGACGAGGAGCCTCGGGGCGGGCTTCGCCGACCCGCGGCCCTACACTGCGCCGGACTTCGCTCCCGCACGCCGTGAACGCCTTCCTGCAACTCGTCGAGCTGTCCGCGCCGCTGTTCGCGCTCGTGCTCGTGGGCTACCTCATCGGAATTGCGGGATGGTGGCGGGTTTCATACAGCGAGGCGCTGTCGAAGTTCCTCTTCGCGGTGCCGTTGCCGGCGCTGCTGTTCCGGCTGATGAGCGACCTGTCGAAGCTTCCGCCGGTCGACGCGCGCGTGCTCGTCGCGTTCTTCGGCGGCTGTTTCGTCGTGTTCGTGGCGGCGCGCGTGGCCGGCCTGCTCGCGTACCGCCTCGATGGCGTCGGCCAGTCGGTGTTCGCCCTCGGCGGGATCTTCTCCAACAACGTGTTCCTCGGCATCCCGCTCGCCAAGGCGGCGCTCGGCGAAGCGGCGATGCCGTCGATCGGCCTCGTGCTCGTGTTCAACTCGCTGACGCTGTGGATGCTCGCCACCGTGTCGGTCGAGTGGGCCCGCCACGGCGAACTGTCGCTCACGGGGTTCGGCAACACGGTGTGGAGCGTGCTGACCAACCCGATCGTCGCGTCGATCCTCGCCGGCGCAGCGTTCGGGCTCACCGGCTGGACCCTGCCCGCGTTCGTCGACGTGCCGCTCGCGCTGCTGGCACAGCCGGCGATTCCGCTGTCGCTCGTGGTGCTCGGCATGGGTCTCGCGCAGTACGGGGTGAGAAGCGGCTGGCGGATCGCGACGGGCATCACGGCAATGAAGCTCGTCGGCCAGCCGCTGGCGGTGTGGGCCATCGCGTGGGCCGTGGGCCTGCCGCCGCTCGAAACGCAGGCGGTCGTGCTGCTGGCCGCGCTGCCGGTCGGCATCAACGTCTACCTGATGGCGCGCGAATTCAATGCGATCGAGGGTCCGGTGGCCACCAGCCTGCTGCTGTCGACGCTGCTGGCGGCCGTCACGACGCCGTTCACGCTGTTCCTGCTGGGCGTGGGCCGCTGATCGCGATCAGGCGAACCCGCTGACCAACCAGAGTTTTCCGGGGTCAAGGACTGCCCGGATCTACTTCGCGAACAGCCGCGACGGATCGGCGAAGGCCTTGAACTCGAGCGCGTTGCCGCTCGGGTCGAGGAAGAACATCGTCGCCTGCTCGCCGACCTCGCCCTTGAACCGGATGTGCGGTTCGATGATGAACTTCACGCCCTGGTCGCGCAGGCGGCGCGCGAGCGCATCCCACTCCTGCATCGACAGCACGACGCCGAAGTGCCGCACCGGCACGTCGTCGCCGTCGACCTCGCTGGTGCGGCGGTGGCCGACCTCGTCCGGCGCGAGGTGCGCGACGATCTGGTGGCCATACAGGTTGAAGTCGATCCACGCGTCGGACGACCGCCCTTCCGGGCAGCCGAGCAGGCCGCCGTAGAACCTGCGCGCCGATTCGAGGGAGGCGACGGGAAACGCGAGGTGGAACGGGTGCATGGGCGGACAGCCTGGAGGCGACGGGAGCGAGGGGCGAAATTGTGGCAGATGGCGTGCCCTCGCCTCCGTGCCGCGGGCTGGACGACGCTGCGCGAAGACCGTGCGGACCGCGCGCGACCGCGGAACGACTACGTCATCGCCAGCCGTCGCTTGCGCTTCGGCGGCGCGAAGCGCGCGTCGACTGCGGCGAGATCCCGGTCGGTCAGAGCCAGCGCTGCGGCGGCGAGGTTCTCGCGCAGGTGCCTCTCGTGTCCGGCCTTCGGGATCGCGATCACGTCCGGCTGGCGCAGGACCCACGCGAGCGCGACCTGCGCGGCGCTGGCGCCCAGCCGGCCGCCGATCTCCGCAAGGGTCGGATCCGACGCGAGCGCACCCTGGTCGATCGGGCAGTACGCCATGGTGGCCACGGACCGCCGGCGCTGCGCGGGCAGCAGGTCGAATTCGATGCCGCGCTCGCTCGCCGAGTAGTAGACCTGATTCGCCACGCAATGCGGCCCGCCGGCCACGCCCCACAGTTCGTCCATGTCGTCGACGTCGAAGTTGCTGACGCCCCACGCGCGGATCCGGCGGCATTCGCGCAGCGCCTCGAACGCCGCAACCGTCTCGCTCAGCGGCTGGCCGCCGCGCCAGTGGAGGAGGTAGAGGTCGATGTGCTCCACGCCCAATCGCTCGAGGCTGCGCTCGCACGCCGAGACCGTTGCCTTGCGGCTGGCGTTGCTCGGCAGGACCTTCGTGACGAGGAACACGTCCTCGCGCCGAACCGTGCCCGTCTGCAACGCCCCGCGCAGCGCTTCGCCGACCACGCGCTCGGCGCCGCCGTCACCGTACATCTCGGCCGTGTCGATCAGCCGGTAGCCAAGTTCGAGCGCCTGCCGCACGGCTGCCACATCGGCGGCGTGCGAAGACCGTGATTCGCCCATGCGCCAGGTGCCGAGCCCGAGGCACGGGACCTGAACGCCATCGGCGAGCCGGATCATGCGCATGCCGGGATCTTGTCACGTGCGGCGCTTGCCCCGGTTCACCATTCGCACGCCCACGGCAAAAACGCACTGAATGGTGCGTGATGCTCGATGGATGCCTCTAGGGAACCGGAGAAAGGGTCGGCACCGATCTTGCTGCAGTGCACGAAAATGCGGGCTCGCCGTTATATGCCCTTCGCCCGGATCAACGAGGTATGCCTTTGTCCCGATCGCTCTGCGCACGCCTGCTCTTCCCGCTGATGGCGGCAGGCTTTGTCGCCGCCGCCCCGCCGGTCGCCGCATTCGGCTTCGACGACGTCGACCGGATGGCGAAGGAGCTCGCCAGCCGCCCCCAGCCGAAGCCGGCCTTCGTGCTGCCGAAGGCGCTGAAGGACCTGACCTACGACCAGACGCGGGACATCCGCTTCAACCCCGACCGCGCCCTGTGGCGGCCGACAAGCTCCCGTACGAGATCCAGTTCTTCCACCTCGGGGGCTATTTCGACCAGCCGGTCCGGATTCACGAAATCGTCGGTGCCGCCGTCCGGGAAGTCACGTTCGACCCGGCCAGCTTCAACTACGGCGCCAACAAGCTCGATCCCGCCCAGCTGCAGAAGCTCGGCTTCGCCGGCTTCGCATCCACTATCCGTTGAACACGCCGCGGTACAAGGACGAGCTGGCCGTTTTCCTCGGCGCGAGTTACTTCCGCCTGCTCGGCAAGGGCCAGCGCTACGGCGCCTCGGCGCGTGGCCTGGCGCTCGACACCGGCGAACGCGGTGGCGAGGAGTTCCCGCGTTTCGAGCAATTCTGGATCGAGAAGCCTGCACGCAACGCCACGCAGCTCGTGCTGTACGCGCTGCTTGATTCCCGGCGCGTGACCGGTGCCTATCGCTTCGTGCTGAAGCCCGGCGTCGAAACCGTCGCGGAGGTGCAATCGCGGCTGTACTTCCGCGAGGCGGTCGGCAAGGTCGTAGTCGCACCCGTGACCTCGATGTTCATGTCGGCGAAAACCATCCCGGCAACGGCGACGGCTTCCGGCCGGAGGTCCACGACTCGGACGGCCTGTCGATCGCGTCGGGCAGCGGCGAGTGGATCTGGCGGCCGCTGGTGAATCCGAAGCGCCTGCTGACGACCTCGTTCGCCTTGCCCGGCACGCGCGGCTTCGGCCTGATGCAGCGCGATCGCGCCTTCCCGAGTTACGAGGACCTCGAGGCACGCTACGACCTGCGGCCGAGCCTGTGGGTCGAGCCGACGTCCAGCTGGGGCGCCGGCCGCGTGGAACTCGTACAGATACCGACACCGGACGAGACGAACGACAACATCGTCGCGTACTGGGTGCCGGCGGAAGCGCCGAAGGCCGGCGCTTCGCTGGCGTACGCGTACCGGCTGTCTGCGCTGAAGAACAGCGAGCGCCGGCCGCCGACATCGTGGGTGGCGCAGTCGCGCCGCGGCCGCGGGTTCCAGGCACTGCCGGACGACGTGGTGAAGTTCCACATCGACTTCGAGGGGCCGGCACTCGCGCAGTTGCCGCCCGGGGCCGAGATCGACGCGGACCTGGCACTCACGAACGGGGTTCGCCAGTTTCTGGTCGTTCACCCGAATGAAGTCCGGGGTGGATGGCGGCTCGTCGTGCAGGCGAAGCGCACCGACAAGGAAAAGCCGATGGAACTGCGCGCGCACCTGCGCCGCGGCGGTCAGGCATTGAGCGAGACATGAGCTACGTCGTCCCCGCCCCGTGAACGATCCACTGAAACCGCCGGCCGCAGCGCCGCTCGCGCCGCCAACGTGCCGCACCCCGATGGCGGCGACCCCGTGGCGCGGGCTGTCGCTGCTCAGCTGGCTGTTCCGCCGCGAGCCGGGACCGGCCGACGTCGACGGTCCGGCGCGCGGCGCGGGCCGCGCCGCAGGCTCGTGCTGCTGGTGCTTTCGCTCGCGCCGGCGTCTACGCGACCTACCTGATGAGCGGGCTGCTTCCCAATGAGGCGTCGTCGATCGCGGAGAAGGCGCTGCTGGCGGTGTTCGCGATCCTGTCCTGCTGGCTCGCGGCCGGCTTCTGGACGGCGATGATGGGCTTCGTCGTGCTGTTGCGCGGCGGTGATCGCCATCTGGTTTCGCGATCAGCGGCCGGGGCCGGCCCCTTGCCGGACGACGCCCGTACCGCGGTCGTGATGCCGATCTGCAACGAGGACGTGAAGCGCGTCTTCGCCGGGCTGCGCGCGACGTCGAGTCGGTCGCCCGCGCCGGCGCGCTCGCGCGCTTCGACTTCTACATTCTGTCGGACAGCAGCGATCCCGGATGTCTGCGTGGGCGAGCTCGACGCATGGAGCGCGCTGCGCGAGACGCTGGGCGGCGACGCGAGGCTGTTCTATCGCCGGCGCGAACGGCGGGTGAAGCGCAAGAGCGGCAACATCGACGACTTCTGCCGCCGCTGGGGCGCGCTCTACCGCTACATGGTCGTGCTCGACGCCGACAGCGTCATGAGCGGCGAGTGCGCTGTCGACGCTGGTCGCGCCTGATGGAGGCGCGCCCGGACGCCGGCATCATCCAGACCGCCCCGCGCGCGGTCGGCGCGCGACACGCTGCATCGCGCGCATCCAGCAGTTCGCCAACCAGCGTCTACGGCCCGCTCTTCACCGCCGGCCTGCACTACTGGCAGCTCGGCGAGTCGCACTACTGGGGCCACAACGCGATCATCCGGCTCGATCCCTTCATGAAGCACTGCGTGCTCGCTGCGCTGCCGGGCCGCGGCGCCGCTCGGCGGCGAGATCCTGTCGCCACGACTTCGTCGAGGCCGCCCTGATGCGGCGCGGCGGGTTAGCGGCGTCTGGATCGCCTACGACTTGCCGGGCAGCTACGAGGAGACGCCGTCGAACCTGATCGAGGAGCTCGGGCGCGACCGCCGCTGGTGCCACGGCAACCTGATGAACTGCGCGGCTGATGTTCGCGCCCGGCTTGCACCCCGTGCACCGCACCGTGTTCCTGACCGGCGCGCTCGCCTACGTGTCGGCTCCCCTGTGGGCCGGTTTCCTGCTGCTGTCGACGTGGGTGCTGGTGACGAACGCCAGCGTGGATCCCGAGTACTTCGTCATTCCGAACCAGCTGTTTCCGCTGTGGCCATCGTGGAATCCGAAGGACGCGCTGGCCTTGCTGGCGGCGGTCGCGTCGATGCTGTTCCTGCCGAAGCTGCTCGCCGCGCTCGTCGCAGGCGCCCGCGACGCACGGCCTTCGGTGGCCTGCTTCGCCTCATGACGAGCGTCGTGCTCGAGTGCGTGGTCAGTGCGCTCCTTGCGCCGGTCCGCATGCTGTTCCACACGCAGTTCGTCCTGGCCGCGCTCGCCGGCTGGGCGATCCAGTGGAAATCGCCGAAACGCGAGGATGCCTCGACGTCGTTCCAGGAAGCGATCGAGCGCCACGGCTGGCAGATGCTCGTCGGCACGGCGTGGGTGGGAGTGGTCGCCTGGCAGGCGCCGGGATTCCTGCCCTGGATCGCGCCGGTCGCGCTCGGCCTGTTGCTCGCCGTGCCGCTGTCGGCGCTGATGAGCCGCACGTCGCTCGGCATCGGTGCCCGTACGGCGGGTCTCTTCCTGACGCCGGACGAGACGACGCCAGCACCGGAGGTGGTCGCGACCGGGCAGTACGCGGGCGAGGCGCGTCCGCAGCCGCGTTTCGCCGACGCGGTGCTCGATCCCGACCTGTTCCTCGTGGTGCGCCAGGCAGCGCGACGCCGTTCACCGATCGTCGCCGCCCAGCGCCAGCACCGCGTCGAGCATGCCCTGCTGTCCGGTCCGCAGGCGCTCACGCCGGCCGAGCGGCGCCTGCTGCTGGGAGATGCCGAGGCGCTCGCGACGCTGTATCGCGCGGTCCGGTCGGCACCGGTCCATCCGGAGTGGACCATGCGCGGCGCGAGTCGCGCGCCACGATCCATGCCTTTGCCAAGGGTCCGGGTACGCGCCGACGCGCTCCGGCCACGCTTGCCCGCAATTAGCGCGGGGCGCCGAGCGCCCGTGGCACGGCTCGGCGCACCTGGTTCCGCGGCGGGTCGCGTCCGGGCGCGGAAGATCGCTCGGCGGCCGCAGCGACGCCGTCGTCAGCGCGGCAGTGTGGCGCCGCGCTCCTCCTCGGCCAGCCGCCGCATGTAGGCCGCGAACTCCGGGTCCTCGCCCTTCAGCAATTGCGGCAGGCGGTCGTAGAAGGCGTCGCGCCGCAGCCATTCGCGCATGAAGTCCTCCCACGAGTTCCAGCGCCGCCGCTGGGCCTCGTTCATGTGGTCGCTGTAGGCCGTGATGTAGGCGCGCTCGAGGAGCGAGATCAGCATGTCGAAGATGGCGAGCTTGCGTTCCTGCTGCTCCGCGGTGAGGTCGGGCGTCGCGGCCTGGCTGCGCAGGCGCAGGTCCGGGTTGTCGATCACCACCCGCAGGAAGTCGTTGTAGGCATCCGACAGCAGCTGGTAGACCTCGTCCTCCTCGTTGCGGCGCTCGCGGCGCTGCTCCGCGATGAACACCACTATCGCGAGCGGCAGGCCGATCACCGTCACCACGTAGCTCGCCAATTCCCAGAACCAGGCGTCGAACACGAACACGCGGCGCGCTCCCGGGGCCCTAGCTGCCGTAACGCCGCAGCCGCGCGAGGTCGCGGATGCGGATGCTGCCGTACTCGATGTGCAGCAGCCCTTCGCGCGACAATACCTGCAGCGCCTGGTTCACGCGCTGCCGCGACACGCCCGACAGGTAGCCGATCTCCTCCTGCGAGATCTCGAGCTGCTCGCGGTGGCCGGGGTACAGCAGCGGGTTGAACAGTTCCGCCAGGCAACGCGCGACGCGCGCATCGGGCTCCAGCAGCCGCTCGTACTCGATCATCGCGATGAACTGGCCGAGGCGCTCGTTCAGCTGGAGCAGCAGGAAGCGGTTGAACGGGATGCTGGTTCCGAGCAGCCAGTCGAAGGTCGCGCGCGGCATCCACGCGATCCGGCTGTCGCGCAGGGCGACGACGTCGTACTTGCGCGGTTCGTCCTTGAGCAGCGAGCCCTCGCCGAACCAGCCTCCCGGGCCGATCCCCGTGAACGTCGCGCTCTTTCCGGCCTGTGACACGACGTTGATCTTGATCAGTCCCTCGATCACGCCCGTCCACGCCTCGACCATCTCGCCCTTGCGCATCACCACGCTGCCGCCCGTGTAGCGGCGCTCCTCCACCTCGGCCAGCACGCGCTGGCGCTGGTCCTCGGTGAGATGAGGCCACCAGGCGCTGGTGGTCATCATGTCGGCAAGGCGCGGGGGGTCCTGTTCGGCCATGGGCGCGATTGTCCCGCAAGACTGTCGTCCGGGCGACAGCGCCGCCGGACGGCTCGCCGTACCGTGTCCCTTCCAGCGCGCGACCGATCGCGCCCAAGGGCTGGGTTAAGCTAGCAGCACAACAGACGCGGCCACCACGATGCCGCGCAGTCAGGAGACAGCCGTGACAGCGAGCACCGCCGCTGACACATTTCCGCGCTTGCTGATGCAGCACGCCAGGGTCCGCCCTGGCGCGACGGCCATTCGCGAAAAGGACCTCGGCATCTGGCAGAGCTGGAGCTGGGTCGAGATGCTGCAGGAGGTTCGCGAGATCGCGGCCGGCCTGTTGCAGGCGGGATTCAGGCGCGGCGAGCACCTGGCCATCATTGGCGAGAACCGGCCGCGCCTCTATTTCACGATGTGCGCGGCCCAGTGCCTGGGCGGCGTCCCGGTGCCGATGTACCAGGATGCCGTCGCGGCCGAGATGGCATTCGTGTTCGACAACGCCGAGATCCGCTTCGCCATGGTCGAGGACCAGGAGCAGGTGGACAAGGTGCTCGAGATCCGCGAGAAGGTCGCGCACATCAAGCGCATCTTCTACGACGATCCGCGCGGGCTGAGGCACTACGACCAGCCGGGCCTCGCCTCGTACGACCAGCTCCGGTCGCTGGGGCAGGCCTACCTCAAGGAGCGCCCGGGCGCGGTGGACGACGAGATCGCGCTGGGCAAGGCGAACGACGTCGCCGCGATGTTCTACACGTCGGGCACGACGGGCAACCCGAAAGGCGTGGTGCTCGGCTACGACAACCTGATCGCGGCGGGCGACGCCGGGGCGGAGATGGAAGCGCTGACCTCGAAAGAGGAGGTGCTGGCCTACCTGCCGATGGCGTGGATCGGGCAGAACATCTTCTCGTACACGCAGTGGATGGTGTGCGGCTTCACCGTGAACTGCCCGGAGTCGGCGACGACCGTCTCCGCGGACATGCGGGAGATCGGGCCAACGTACTACTTCGCGCCGCCGCGCGTGCTCGAAGCCCTGCTCACCCAGGTGATGATCCGGATGGAGGACGCCTCCGCGATCAAGCGCAGGATGTTCCACTTCTTCATGGACGTCGCGCGGCGCGTGGGCGGGCGCCTGCTGGACGGCCGTCCGGTCGGACTCGGCGACCGCGTGCTGCACGGCCTCGGCGACCTGTTCGTGTACGCGCCGCTACGCAACGCGCTCGGCATGAGCCGCATCCGCGTGGCCTACACGGCGGGCGAGGCGATCGGGCCGGACCTCTTCACCTTCTACCGCTCGCTCGGCATCAACCTGAAGCAGCTCTACGGTTCCACGGAGACGTCGGTGTTCGTCTGCGTGCAGCCGAATGGCGGCGTGAAGCCGGACACCGTCGGCCCGCCGGTCAAGGGCGTCGAGATCCGGCTGACCGACCTCGGCGAGATCCTTATCCGCTCTCCCGGCCTGTTCCGCGAGTACTACAAGTCCCCGGACGCCACGCGCGAGGCCAAGGACCAGGAAGGCTGGTTCCATACGGGCGATGCCGGGTACTTCGACCAGGAAGGCCACCTGAAGATCATCGATCGCGCGAAGGACGTCGGAAAGCTGGCGGACGGGACGCTGTTCGCGCCGAAGTACATCGAGAACAAGCTGAAGTTCTACCCGACCATCAAGGAGGCGGTGGCCTTCGGCGACCAGCGCGACATGGTGTGCGTGTTCGTCAACATCGACTACGAAGCCGTCGGGAACTGGGCCGAGCGAAACAACCTGCCGTACGCGGGCTATACGGACCTCGCGGGCAAGCCCCAGGTGCTCGAACGGATCCGGGAAGCGGTGGAGAAGGTGAACGCCGACCTCGCCAGCGATCCCAAGCTCGCCAATGCGCAGATCCACCGGTTCATCGTCCTCCACAAGGAACTGGATGCCGACGACGACGAGCTGACGCGCACGCGCAAGGTGCGTCGCCGCTTCATCCACGACAAGTACGACGTCCTGGTCGATGCGATGTACGGCGGCCGGTCGGAGCAGTACATCGAGACGATGGTGAAGTTCGAGGACGGTCGCACCGGCAAGATCAGCGCGACCCTGAAGGTGAACGAAGCCCGGGTGCACGCGCCAATGAAGGCGGCGGCGTGAGGCCGATGCGATGAGCCCGCGCGTGCTGATCGCCGTCGTGTGCCTCGTGGCCGGGGTGATGCTCGCCGCGTGGTCGCTCGCGTCCGGCCATTTGCTGCTCGCGCTGGCGGGTTTCGCGCTGATCTTCGTCTTCCTCTACCTGGCGATGGAGGCGATGTCGAAGGCCGGCAAGCCGAAGGACGGAATCCGGCCCGCGGCCAACGCCGCGTGGTCGATGAAGGACCAGCCGCCGGGCGGCAAACAGAGCGAGGGGCCGCGATGAGCGGGCGCAGGATCGGCGAGGTGATCCTCGAACTGGCGGACGTGTCGCTGTCGTTCGGCGGCGTCAAGGCGCTGCAGAACATCTCGTTCAACGTCAAGGAACACGAGATCCGCGCGATCATCGGCCCCAACGGCGCCGGCAAGAGCTCGATGCTGAACGTGATCAACGGCGTCTACACGCCGCAGCAGGGCCGCATCACGTTCCACGGGAAGGTGCGCGAGCACATGGATCCCCACGATGCGGCCGCCAGCGGCATCGGCCGGACCTTCCAGAGCCTCGCCCTCTTCAAGGGCATGAGCGTGCTGGACAACATCATGACCGGGCGCAACCTGCGGATGCGGACCGGGCTCCTGTCGCAGGCCATCCATCTCGGGTTCGCCCGGCGCGAGGAACTGCGCCACCGCGAGTTCGTCGAGCACATCATCGACTTCCTCGAGATCCAGGCCTACCGCAAGACTTCGGTCGGGCGCCTGCCATACGGGCTGCAGAAGCGCGTCGACCTCGGCCGGGCCCTGGCGATGGAGCCGAAGCTGCTGCTGCTCGACGAGCCGATGGCGGGCATGAACCTCGAGGAGAAGGAGGACATGTGCCGCTTCGTCCTCGACGTCAACGACGAGTTCGGGACGACGATCGTGCTGATCGAGCACGACATGGGCGTTGTGATGGACATCTCGGACCGCGTCGTGGTGCTCGACTACGGCAAGAAGATCGGCGACGGCACGCCGGACGAAGTCCGCAGCAGCCAGGCGGTAATCGACGCCTACCTCGGAGTGTCGCACTGAAATGACGTTGACCACGCTTCAACGCAACTGGCCGGTCGTCGCGCTGATCGTCGCTGTGACGATCGGCGCCATCGCACCGCTCGTGCTCGGCATGAGCGCGCCCGGCTTCTACTTCGAGGTGCTGCTCGGCGGCCTGATGTCCGGCGTGCTCTATTCGCTTGTCGCGCTCGGCTTCGTGCTGATCTTCAAGGCGTCCGGGCGTCTTCAATTTCGCGCAGGGGGCGATGGTGCTGTTCGCAGCGCTGTCGCTGGCGCGCCTGAGCGAGCACATGCCGCTCGCCGTGGCCTTCGTCGTGTCGGTGGCGATCATGGCGGTCTTCGCCTGGGTGGTGGAGCGCTTCGTCCTGCGGCACCTGGTCAACCAGGACGCGGTCGTGCTGCTCATGGCCACGCTCGGCATCGCGTACTTCCTCGACGGCTTCGGCCAGCTGGTGTGGGGCAGCGACATCTACAGGATCGAGACCGGCTTGCCAAAGACGCCCGTGATGGTTCTCGACAACATCTTCGAGGGCGGCATCCTGATCAACACCGAGGACTTCGTCGCGGCGGCCGTCGCGGCCCTGCTCGTCCTTGCGCTCGCGGTCTTCTTCCAGAAGACGTCGACCGGTCGCGCGTTGCGCGCCGTGGCCGACGACCACCAGGCCGCGCAGTCGATCGGCATCCCGCTGAACCGCATCTGGGTCATCGTGTGGACCGTGGCCGGCTTCGTCGCGCTCGTGGCCGGAATGGTCTGGGGCTCGAAGCTCGGCGTGCAGTTTTCGCTGTCCCTGATCGCGCTGAAGGCGCTGCCTGTCGTGATCCTGGGCGGTTTCACCTCGGTGCCCGGCGCGATCATCGGCGGCCTGATCATCGGCGTCGGGGAGAAGTTCGCGGAGGTCTTCCTCAGTCCGATCGCGGTGAACGCTTTCGACCTGGCCGGCGGCGGCATCGAGAACTGGTTCGCCTACGTGCTCGCCCTGGTGTTCCTGCTGGTTCGCCCCGAAGGGTTGTTCGGGGAAAAGCACATCGACCGGGTCTAGGGGACGCAGAACCATGCTCTACCGCGAAAACGGCCAGTTCAAGACGAGCTACGTCGAAGACCAGCAGATCCTCCCGATCGTGCAGGACCGGTGGTTCATGCTTGCCCTGCTTGCCGTGGCGTACTTCGCGCTGCCGGCGTTCGCGAGCGACTACCTGCTGCGGGCGCTGATCATTCCCTTCCTGATCCTCGCGATCGCGGCGATCGGGCTGAACATCCTCGTCGGCTACTGCGGCCAGATCTCGCTCGGCACCGCGGCCTTCATGGCAATCGGCGCCTACGCGGCCTACAACCTGGTGGTCCGGCTTCCGATGCTGAACTTCCTGATCGTGCTGGTGCTCGCCGGCGCGGTAGCGGCGCTCGTCGGCGTGCTGTTCGGCATCCCGAGCCTGCGCATCAAGGGCCTGTATCTCGCGGTGGCCACGCTCGCCGCGCAGTTCTTCGTCGACTGGGTGTTCGCGCGCGTGAAGTGGTTCACGAACTACTCGCCGTCCGGCTCCGTGTCCACCGCGCCAATCGAGATGTTCGGCTGGACGATGGAATCGCCTCTGGACCGGTACCTGTTCGTGCTGACGATCGCCGTCGTGCTGACGCTCGCTGCGAAGAACCTGGTGCGCGGCCACATCGGCCGCAGCTGGATGGCGATGCGCGACATGGATGTCGCCGCCGAGGTGATCGGGATCCGGCCTCTGTACGCCAAGCTGAGCGCTTTCGCGGTGAGCTCGTTCTACGCGGGGGTGGCTGGCGCTCTCTGGGGGTTCGTCCATCTGGGCGCGTGGGAGCCGCTGGCGTTCAACATCAACATGTCGCTGAACCTGCTGTTCATGATCATCATCGGCGGCATGGGCTCGTTGCTCGGCGCGTACTTCGGCGCGGCCTTCATCGTGCTGCTGCCGATCCTGCTGAACCAGATCCCCGGGATGTTCGGTGTCCATGTCGATGTCGCGCTGTCGTCGCACCTGGAACTGATCATCTTCGGCAGCCTGATCGTCTTCTTCCTGATCGCCGAACCGCACGGGCTGGCCCGGCTGTGGGCGATCGGCAAGGAAAAGATGCGGCTTTGGCCGTTCCCGCACTGAGAGGTCCGAGGCGGAGCGGCTTCCACTTTCGAATGCTGGACCCAACACCCTAAGGAGACATCGATGGCAGCTTTGCTAGCAATGAAGGCACGGGCCGTTGCGCTGGCGATCGGGACGATCGCCGCCGCCGCGTCGCTCGCCCTGCCGGGCGCGGCAGTCGCGCAACAGAAAGGAGCGGCCGCCACCGGCAAGGGCGAGCAGTTCTTCCCGGTCCTCGTGTACCGCACCGGTGCCTACGGCCCGAACGGCACGCCGTGGGCCAATGGCTACGTCGACTACCTGAAGCTGATCAACGCCCAGGGCGGCATCAACGGCGTCAAGATCACCTACGAGGAGTGCGAGACGGCGTATGACACGGCAAAGAGCGTCGAGTGCTACGAGCGGCTGAAGTCGAGGCCGAACGCGACGGTCTTCCAGCCGCTGTCGACCGGCGCGACGTTCGCCATCACGGACAAGGCGCCGACCGACAAGATTCCGATCATCACCGCCGGCTATGGGCGTTCGGAGTCGGTCGAGGGCGAAGTCTTCCCCTGGAACTTCCCGCTGGCCGGCACGTACTGGACCGCAGCCGACGTGCTCGTGCAGCACCTCGGCAAGCAGAACGGGGGCCTGGACAAGCTCAAGGGCAAGAAGATCGCGCTGATCTACCACGACTCGCCGTACGGCAAGGAGCCGATCCCCCTGCTGACCGAGCGCTCCAAGCTGCACGGGTTCCAGCTGACGACGATTCCGGTCACGCACCCGGGCGTGGAACAGAAGGCCGCCTGGCTGCAGATCCGCCAGCTGCGCCCCGACTACGTGATCCTGTGGGGCTGGGGCGTGATGAACTCCACCGCGATCCGCGAGGCGGTCGCCACCGGCTTCCCGCGCGAGAAGATGTACGGCGGGTGGTGGTCCGGTGCCGAGCCAGACGTCCTGCCGGTCGGCGCCGATGCCAAGGGCTACAACGCAATGGCGTTCCAGCACGGCGCGGGACGCGCCAAGGTGCACGAGGACATCCTGAAGACCCTGCACGCGAAGGGCCAGGGCACCGGGCCGGCGGAAGAGGTGGGCCAGGTGCTCTACACGCGTGGCCTGATCAGCGCGATGTTTGCGGTTGAAGGCGTGCGCCAGGCGCAGCTGCGATACGGCGTGCGGCCGCTCACCGGCGAGGAGGTGCGCTACGGGCTGGAGAACCTCAACATCGACCAGAAGCGCATCGATGCGCTCGGGCTGACCGGAGTGATCCGGCCGCTGGCCACGAACTGCCGCGATCACGAGGGTTCGCGCTTCGCGCGCGTGCACACGTGGGACGGCAGCAAGTGGAACTTCTCGTCCGACTGGTTCGAGTCCGACGCCCAGATCATCAAGCCGATGATCAAGGAATTCTCCACGCGCTACGCCGCGGAGAAGAAGATCACGCGCCGCAGTTGCGAAGCGGAAATAGCCGCCGCCCAGAAGGCCGCTTCGGCCGCTGCCCCGGCACCGGCGAAGGCTGCCGCTCCGGCCGCGAAGAAGTAGTCGACAACCAACCGGCCGCAGCGCGGCCGGTTGTGCAAAGCGTCCGGCCGGGCGCTTTGCACAACCTGGGAGAAGAACGGTGACCGCACCGCTCCTCAACGTCAACGGCATCGAGGTGATCTACAACCACGTGATCCTCGTGCTGAAGGGCGTTTCTCTGAACGTGCCCGAGGGCAGCGTGGTGGCTTTGCTCGGCGCCAACGGCGCCGGCAAGACCACGACGCTGCGCGCCGTGTCGAACCTGCTGCGTGCCGAGCGCGGCGAGGTGACCAAGGGCTCGATCGAATTGCGCGGCGAGAAGATCGAGGACCTGACCGCCTACGAACTCGTGAAGCGCGGCGTCGTCCAGGTGATGGAAGGGCGGCGCTGCTTCGCCCACCTCACCGTGGAGGAGAACCTGCTGACGGGCGCGTACTCGCGCGGGTCGTCGGGTCGCGGCAAGTCGCGCGCGGAGATCTCCGCGGATCTCGAGAAGGTCTATGCGTATTTCCCGCGGCTGAAGCAGCGGCGTACGAGCCAGTCGGGTTACACCTCGGGCGGCGAGCAGCAGATGACGGCCATCGGCCGCGCGCTGATGGCGCGGCCGTCGATGATCCTGCTCGACGAGCCCTCGATGGGCCTCGCGCCGCAGGTCGTCGACGAGATCTTCTCGATCGTCAAGGACCTCAACGCGAAGGAACGGGTTTCCTTCCTGCTCGCGGAGCAGAACACGAACGTCGCGCTGAAATATGCGCACTACGGGTACATCCTCGAGAACGGCCGCGTGGTCATGGACGGCGAAGCCGGGGCGCTGCGCGAGAACGAAGACGTCAAGGAGTTCTACCTCGGCGTCTCCAAGGCGGGCCGCAAGAGCTTCCGCGACGCCAAGTTCTACAAACGACGCAAGCGCTGGCTGGCTTGATCGGGCGGCGGATCGTGTCCCGGCTGCCCTGGCTGCTGCTTGGCGCCGCGTTCGCGCTGGTCGCCTGCACGCGGGCGGATCGCGAGCCCGCGCGGACTCCTTTGCCGACCCGGCAGACGACGATCGACCCAGTGAACAACAAGCTCGACGCCGCGGCGCAGGATACCGAGCGGCGGCGCCAGGACATCGACAACGCAGCCAGGTAACGCGCGGGAACCCCCATGACACACCACCTCGACAATCGCGAAACACGCGACCCAAGGCAACGCGAGCTCGATTTGATGGGCCATCTGCCGGGGCTGCTCGCCCGGGCGCTGAAGTCGCCGGCCTGGAAGCGGCACCTGGGCGACATCGATGTCTCGCACGTCAACAGCCGCGCGGCGCTCGCGCGCCTGCCGGTCATGCGCAAGGCGGAGCTCCCTGCAATGCAGAAGGCCGAGCCGCCATTTGGCGGCTTCATTCCGGACGAGCCCGAGCGCATCGGGCGGATGTTCACCTCCCCGGGGCCCATCTACGAGCCCGAGGGACGACAGGACGATCCGTGGCGGGCCGCACGCGGCCTCTTCGCGGCGGGATTCCGCAGCGGAGATCGCGTGCTCAACACGTTCTCGTATCACCTGACTCCGGGCGGCTTCATCATGGACGGCGCCGCGCGGTCGATCGGCTGCACCGTGATTCCGGCCGGCCCGGGCAACACGGACCAGCAACTCGACGTGATCGAGCACCTGCGGCCCGCGGCCTACACCGGCACGCCCGACTTCCTGAAGATCCTGCTCGACGCCGCCGCAAAGGCCGGACGCGACGCGTCGTCGATCACCAAGGCCGTCGTTTCCGGCGCTGCGTTCCCGCCGTCGCTGCAGGCCGAGTTCCAGTCGCGGGGCATCGGCGCGTACCAACTGTATGCAACGGCCGATGTCGGCGTGATCGCCTACGAGACTTCGGCGCGCGAGGGCCTGGTCGTCAACGAGGACGTGCTGGTCGAGATCGTTCGCCCCGGTACCGGCGACCCGGTGGCCGACGGCGAGGTGGGCGAGGTCGTGGTCACGTCGTTCGACCCCAACCACCCGTGGATCCGGCTCGCGCTCGGCGACCTGTCGGCGATCCTGCCCGGCGCGTCGCCGTGCGGACGCACGAACGCGCGGATCAGGGGATGGATGGGGCGCGCCGACCAGACGGCCAAGATCAAGGGCATGTTCGTCCGGCCGGAGCAGGTCGCGGAAATCGCCCGGCGGCACGCCGAACTCGGGCGGGTCCGCCTCGTCGTGACGCGCGTCGGTGAAATGGATGCCATGACGCTGAAGGCGGAGTGCCGCGCGACCGACCCCGGGCTGGAGCGCGCGATCGGCGAGTCGCTCCGGGCGGTGATGAAGCTCGGCGGTTCCGTGGAACTGCTGGCGCCCGGGTCGCTCCCGAACGACGGCAAGGTGATCGAGGACGCGCGGACCTACTAGCATCGAGGCCGAGGAATGGAAAACGGCGCCCGCAGGCGCCGTTTTCGCTTGGAGATGCCTCCGCCTACTTGCGGCGGGCGGGAGCGGCCTTCTTCGCCGCCTTTGCGGGCGGCTTCCGGGGCGTCGCCTTCTTCGCGGCCTTCCTGGCCGCGGGTTTTGCGGCTGTCTTGCTCGCGGCTTTCCTGGCCGGCGCCTTCTTCGTCGCCGGCGTCTTCGCCGGGGCCACGGTGCCGGTCGCGATGTCGATCGCGGCGTACATCGCGTCGCGCATCGTGTTGGCCATCGCGTTGATCGCGTCGGTCATCGTGGCGGCTGGCTTCACGACCGGCAGCTTGACCGTGGTCGCCGGCGGCGCGGCTGCTTCCTCGTTGATGTCCCACAGCTTCAGCAACTCGGCCTGTGTCGGCACGGTGCCCTGGGACACACGCTGGCGGCGGGCGGCGACCGAGTCGCGGACGATCTTCTCGACGACGTCGAGCGGGAGGCGGTTCAGGTCGGAGAACTTGATGTAGCTCTTCGCCGCGTTCACGCCGGTCAGGGCATCCTTGTGCTTCACGACGACGTCCTTCTCGGCCACGTACAGCGACATGTGCCGGCGACCGGACTCGAGCGCGAACAGCGGTCCATCCAGTTCGTAGAACGCCAGCCCGTAGCGCATGCTCTCGCGCACTCCGCGTGCGGAGCGGCGGATCATGCTGCACAGGCGGGCCATCGCCACGCGACGGTCCGGTGGCAAGTCGCGCAGATAGCCGCCTACCGTCGAGGCAGTCGGGTTCATGTCATTTCCTCCAGCGTACAACTCGCAAACAAGCGATTTTAGCGCGTTCGTCAAGGGAAAGCCCGAGTTGGGGAAGGCAAAGGCCTCCAGGGGGCTGCCAAAGCAGCCCGGGAGGCCCCGAAACGGTGCGGAAAAGTCAAAAAGCGGGCCGGATGGCCCGCCCCGAGGGCCTATCTGGCCGCGCGCTGCCTTTCCAACTCGCCGAACCGGTTCTCGATGGCGCGCATGGCGGCCGGAAGCGAGCCGAAGTTCGTCCAGATCTCGTCCTCGGCAGGGGCCGACAGCCAGCTCGAGTAGCCGAGCCACGACGAGTCATAGATCTTGACGTTCTTGAACCCCAGATCCAGCAGCACGACCGCGGTCTGCGAAGCCCGGTTGCTGCTCTGGCAGTAGACGTGGATTTCCCGGTTCGGATCGAGCTTCTCGTACAGCTTCATCAACTGGTCGCGTGGTTTCAGCGACATGCCCGACGAATCCTTGACCGCACCGCTGCGCAACTTGTTGCGCGTGTCCGGGTCGACCCAGTTCTGCTCGAAGGGGATGTTGATCGCCCCTGGAATGTGACCGCCACGAATGGCGCGTACGTCCTCTCCCCTGAACTCCTTGACGGTGCGCACGTCGAGGAACTGCACGTCGGGACGTTTCAGGGCAGCCACGACTTCCTTGCTCTCCGAGATCACGCCGGGCCTGGGCGTGAGCTTGAGGGCGATGGGCCGGGGCTTCGTGGGCGTCGTCGTGACGGGCTGGCCGGCCGAGCGCCATCCCTCGATGCCGTCGTGGAAGACCTTCGCATTGGCAGCGCCGAAAAAGCGCAGCGTCACCTGGGCGAAGTAGGCTGATGGCAGCCCGCGGTCGCCATAGACGATGATCTCGCGCGCCGGGTCGATCCCGGCGGCGCCGAGCGCCTTCTCGATCTGCGCGATCGGCAGGTAGTCCTCGGTGTTCTTGTCCCTCAGCGAGAGCGTCGGGTCCCCGATGTTCACGGCCCCCGGGATGTGGCCTGCCGCATAGTCATCCGCATCGCGTGCGTCCCAGAGCAGGACGCCCCTTGCCACCGCCGCCTTCACGTATTCGACGTCGACGATGCTGGTCTGTGCCCAGGCCGACGACGCGATCCCCAACAGCAGGATCGCGGAACTGATCCACCGCTTCATTGCTTCTCTCCCTGCGACGCGCTGTCGCGCTGTTCACTGCGCCGAAGTGGCGCGGGGTCTATAGAAGAGAAAGTCCGAGGTGAAGTCAATCCGCAGGACCCGTCCCGCGTGAGATATGTCACAACCGGCCGGCGGCATGCCGCCCGCCGTGTTGATGCGCTGGACGTGCGTGACGCCTTCGAAGGCGCCTTTGCCGAAGCTGCGGGTCGTCATCAGCAACCAGCGCAGGTCGGTGGGCTTCGGCGCGTCGTCGTGCGCCGCGATCGTTGCAACCAGCCGGCTGCCGTCGACGTGCTCGAACGAGAAGTTCGCGCCGTGGCGGCCAACGACCTTGCCCGCCGGGTCGAGCAGTTCGGCGTCCGGTTGCCGGAACACCCAGGCGCCCTGGCCATCGCGCTTCTCGCAGCGGAACACCTGGGCTCCGCGCGCGGCCAGCTTGAGCACCGGTTCGTGGTCGGCCGGCGCCTTGATGCTGGAAAACAGACCCAGGTTTGGCGCCGTCACCGTGGCGGCCTTGTCCGTGCCTGGGGTGGTCGCCGGGCCGGGGCCGACCGAAGCGCAGGCGGAGAGAAGCGCGCCGCCGACGGCGAGGGTTGCGCGAGTGCGAACTTGACTGAGCACGGAGTTCATCCAGATGGTTCCCAGGTTAGGCAACGGTTTCCGAAGCACCGGCCCGCTGCGTCGCGATGCAGGCGTTCGGTCGTCGTCGCCTTCCGGACGCAGCGCGCAAGCTGTCCGGGCCAGCTACGGCGGCGCGCCCTGCGGCAGCCGGAAGCCCAGCGACGCGAGTTCGCCGCGAACTTCAAGATCGTCCAGCAGCGCGCGGAACGCGCGCACCGCAGGGCGCTCGAGCCGCGCCGTTGGCACGATGAAGTCGTATTGCTCTTGCTGCGCCGGTATGAAGCCGAGCCCGTACTGTCGCGCCACGGTGTCGATGGCGATGCCCCAGTCCGCTCGCCGCTGGGAGATGGCCACCGCGACGGCGTTGTGGGACTTCGTCTGCGTGCCGTAGCCGGCGGGGCGTCTGTCGCCCAGCCACTGGTCGATGATGACGCGCGTGCCGCTCCCTGCATTGCGATTGACCATCACGCAGCTCGCATCGCGCAGTGCCGTCGCGATGGCCTCGTCGAGCGACTTCCCTTCGAAGCGGGCATCCCCCGGCCGGAAGACCAACCCTTGCATCCGTCCGTATCCCGTGACGAGCGTCAGGGCATCGTTCAGCAGGTGCCGGTTGTACTCGCCCGTAGCGGGATCCATCAAGTGAAGGCCGGCGATGTCGCACTCGCCGCGTTTTGCGGCGGCGAGGCCTCCCATGCTGCCGACCATGATCAGCTTGGTCCGGACGCCGCGTCGCATCAGCTTGCCCACCAGCAGGTCGAGGCCCACGCAGTGGCTGCCGATGATCACCAGGTCTGCCGGTTCGAGCTGCTGGCCGAGGAGAGTCACCGCGACGGCGCTGCCCGAGTCCAGGATTTCCGTGTGCTGGTCGATGGTGATGAAGCCGTCGGCGCCGCTGAAGGTGGTCACGGACCCGGAACCTTTACCCATTGGATAGGCAAGGTACCCGTCCGGTCCCTGCACCAGCCCGACGAGCAGGTACTCCGTGCGGCCCCGCTCGGAGTTCACGCGCATCGGAAGCGTCGCCTGGACCGCATGACGACGTTCGGGCGGCAGTCCGGCAAAGGCGCGGATCACCGGTGCGACGAATTCGTGGAAGGTGAAGATGGCGGATGTGGGAAAACCGGGCAGTACGACGACCGGTTTGCCCCTGGCGACCGCGAGGCAGATCGGCTTGCCAGGCTTCAGCGCGACGCCGTGGGCGACGACGCCCGGGTCGCGCAATGCGTGCACGATCCGGTACGAGACGTCCCCGGCGCCCTTCGATGTGCCGCCGGAGAACACGACGACGTCCGACTCCAGGCCGCGGGCCAGCGCAGCCGCCAGCGCCTGCTCGTTGTCGGCGATCACCCCCAGCTGGACGGCAACCCCGCCGAGTTCCTCGACGGCGGCACCGATTATCGCGGCGTTGGAGTCGTAGACCGCGCCCGGCCTCAGGGCTTCGCCGGGCGCAACGATTTCGTTGCCGGTGGAAAAGATGGCCACCCTGGGCCGGCGAAAGACCACGCATTCCGGCAGTCCCAGCGCGGCGAGCACGCCGATCTCGCGGGAAGTGAGGCGCTGCCCGGCGCGAAGCACCGTCTCGCCGCGGGCGATGTCGGTGCCTGCGTAACTCACGTTCTCGCCCCCGGTGAGCGGCCGGCGAACCTCGACGAGCCGATCGCCGGCCGAGCCCGCCAGTTCCGAGTGCTCGACCATCAGGACCGCATCGGCGCCGCGCGGCAGCATGCCGCCGGTGGCGATGGGCGTCGCGTGGCCCGGAATCACGGGCAGGGCAGGCACGACGCCGGGTGCGAGCACCTCGCCGTTCACTCGCAGCGTGCGCGGCGTTTCCTCCATCGCGCCGAACGTGTCGTGCGCCTGCACCGCGAAGCCGTCGACGTTGGCGCGATCGAAGCCCGGGACGTCGATGGCCGCCACGACATCCCTGGCGAGCACGCGGTCGAGGGCGTCTCCAAGGGACACGAGTTCTTCACCCAGCGGCGCGAGCCGCAGGTGCTCGCGAAACCTCGCAGTTGCCTCGTCGCGCGAGACGACATTCAGGAACTGGGTCTGGCCGGCGAGAGGCTCCGCGCCTTTCGCGCCGGGTTCGGGAGGCGTCGACATGTTCGAGGGCGCTCAGTCGTAGAGGAACACCGTGACGTCCGCATCGGGGCCATAGCCCTCGAGTGGCGCCGGAACGATCACGAAGCCATCGGCCCGGGTGGTCGACGAGAGGATCGAGGCCCCGCTGAGCGCGATGGGCTCGACCCGGCCATCGACGAGCCGGACGCGACAGTAGTCCACGCGACCGATCGCGGAGACGATCTTGCGGGCGACGGCGGCCTTCACGGTGCGATGTGGCCACTCGGGCGACCTCCCACCGCGCAGGCGGATGGCGCGACCCGCGAAGAAGTCGTAAGCGCACAGGCACGACACGGGATTGCCGGGCAACAGGAACACGAGCGTCTCGCCGAGGCGACCCAGGCCCGCGGGACTCGACGGCCGCATCGAAACGCCGTGGATCGCCAGTTCCCCGATCTCGGCAAGCAACTGTGGCGCGTAGTCCTCGCGGCCGACACTGGATCCGCCGGATACAAGGATCACATCCGCCCCGGGCGCGAGCAGGGCCGCGCGGATCCGGTCGGGGTCGTCCCCGAGGCGCTGATGCGATTCGAGCACGCCGCCGTCACGGGCAATGAGGCCGCGCAGCGTGTACGAGTTCGCGTCGTAGACCTCGAACACGCCCTTCGGGGCTCCGGGCGCCCTCACTTCATTCCCGGTGACGAGCATGCGCACCCGGGGCTGCCTGACGACGGTTACATGGTCCAGGCCCAGGGACGCCACGAGCCCCAGATCCTGCGGGCGCAGGCAGCGGCCGACGCTGAGGGCTGTCGATCCGGCCTGAAGGTCTTCGCCGCGATGGCCGACGTGCTGGCCGGGGGCAACGGGTCGAGTCACCACGATCTGACCGGAGTTCTCCGTGGCGTACTCGGCTGGAACGACCGCGTCGACGCCGTCGGGAATCGGGGCGCCGGTCATGATCCGCACCGCCGAGCGGGGTGGAAGGTTCCCCGCGAACGGCTGGCCCGGCATCGACTGGCCCAGCACGCGGAACTCGAGGGGGTTGTATTCGGTGGCCCCCGCCGTTTCCGCTCCGCGCAGCGCAAAGCCGTCCATGGCGGCTCGATCGAAGCCCGGGACGTCGAGCGGCGCGATCACATCGACCGCCAGCGTGCGGCCGCAGGCGTCCTCGAGGGGCACCGGCTCGGCGCCCAGTCGCGCTGCGTGCCGATCGACCCAATCCAGCACGGCGGGCACTTCGCTGCGCTTGCGGAAGCCGTGCATGCGCACGTCGGGGATCGAAGTGATTTCGGCTTTCATCCGGCGCTCATGGGGCAGGGGTGATTCCTTTGTGCATGACTTCGAGGCCGTCCGGCAGCCGCGATCGACGAACAGGGTTGCCGGCGCTGCGCGAAGCCCCTGGCGCGTGATGGCGCGCGCGCATTGTCGCGCAACTGATCCCGCGCTCGCGGGAAGGTCAAGTGCGAACGCCTGGGCGGATCCCCAGTGCAGGGTTCTGCCTGCAATGCGGTGCGGTGCCCGCGCGAGGGACAGGCCCTGCTCGGCGGTGCCTGCAGGTTCTACCCGCCTGCGTTCGGGAAGAAGAGCTGTTCTCCGCCGATCCTGTACGCGGCGATCGCCGCCTGCCCCGCGGGCGAGACGATCCAGTCGGCAAACTGCTGCGCCAGCGCCGCTTTCACGTGCGGATGCCGCGCGGGATTCACCACGATCACGCCGTACTGGTTGAACAGGCGCTTGTCGCCTTCGACCAGAATCGTGAGGTCGCCGCGGTTCCTGAATGCAAGCCAGGTGCCGCGATCGGCCAGCACGTAGGCTCCCGAGGCGGCGGCCATGTTCAACGCCGGACCCATGCCGCAGCCGCACTCCCTGTAGCCGCTGCCCCGCTGGCTCGCCAGTTCGGCGGCGGTCCAGTATCGGATCTCGGCGCTGTGCGTGCCGCTCTTGTCGCCGCGCGAAACGAAAACGGCGTTGCTGGCGCTGATCTTCCTGAGCGCAGCGACGATGTCCGAGCCGCGTGCCGCGGCCGGATCGGTCTTCGGCCCGATCAGCACGAAGTCGTTGTACATGACCGCATGGCGCCGGAGGCCGAAGCCTTCGGCGACGAACTTCTCCTCGGCCGCCTGGTCGTGGACGAGGAGCGCGTCGGCGTCGCCGCGGCGCGCGATGTCCAGTGCCTGCCCGGTGCCGACCGCCACCACTTTCACGTCCACTCCGCTGGCCCGCTTGAACAGTGGCAGCAGGTGCGCGAACAGCCCCGATTGCTCGGTGGACGTGGTCGATGCCAGGGTGATGCCCTGTGCTCCCGCTGCACCGCTTGCGATGCACAGGATCGCCGCGAGTGCGAACTTCACTTGCCCGATTGACGTCATCTCAGTCCTCCCTGAATGAAAGTTTCGACTCGCCAGAAACCGCTCCTGACAAGAACTCCTGAACTGGAAGGTCAGCGCGTATGCGGCCGTCTTGCACGCAGATCACGCGGCTCGCGAGACGGCCGACCAATCCGATGGTGTGGCTGCTGAAGACGAGCGTCTGCGGCTGCCCGCACGCGAACTCGCCGAGTAGCGCCTCGACCTCACGCCGCGCATCCGGGTCCATGCTGGCGGTGGGCTCGTCGAGCAGCAGCACTTCGGGGGCCAGCACCCAGGCGCGGGCCAGCGCCAGTCGCTGCTGCTGGCCGACGGACAGCGTGCGCGCGTTGCGCTGGGCGAGCGCAGCCAGCCCGACGCGCGCCAGCGCATCGTTCGCCAGCCTGCAGGCGCCGCGCCAGCGGGCGCCGCGCAGCCACAGGCCCAGCGCGACGTTGTTCTGCGCGCTCGTGCGGAACATGTAGGGGCGCTGGAACAGCAGCATCTGGCGCGTCGTTGCGGGCCGCTGCACTGTCCCAGCGCTGGGCTCGATCAGGCCGTTCAGCACGCGCAGCAGCGTGGTCTTGCCGCTGCCGTTGGGACCGACCAGCGCGACGCGCTCGCCCGCGCTGATCGACAAGCTCACCGACTGCAGCGCCCAGGTCGGGCCATAGCGCACGCCGACCTGATCGAGCTTGAACACCGTGCGCGCGGCAATACCCTCGCGTTCGGCGTTCGGAGATGCGCCCTGTGGCTTGTCGGCCAGGTTCATGCAACCCCGACCGGCGCGACCTGCGTGGACGCTCCGTCGGTCCGCTCGCGCCAGCTGCGCAACCCGGCGACCAGCGCGTTCAATGCGAGCACGACCACCATCAGCACGATGCCGAGCGCAATCGCGAGCGGCAGGTCGCCCTTGCTGGTTTCCAGCGCGATCGCCGTGGTCATCACCCGGGTGAAGCCTTCGATGTTGCCGCCGACGATCATCACCGCGCCCACTTCGGAAATCGCGCGGCCGAAGGCGGCGATCAGCACCGTCAGCAGCGCATAGCGTTCGTCCCAGGCCAGCAGGAGTCCGCGCATCAACGGCGCGGCGCCAAGCGACGTCAGCTGCTCCCCATGCGCCCGGTCCGCGTCCTCGATCGCCTGGCGCGTGAGCGCCGTGACGATCGGCGCCACCAATATCGTCTGCGCCAGCACCATCGCCTGGAAGGAAAACAACCATCCCAGGAAGCCCAGCGGACCGGAGCGCGACAGCAGCAGGTAGACGAGCAGGCCGACGACGACCGAGGGCAGCGCAAGCAGCGTGTTGAGCACCGCGAGAACGGTGCCACGTCCTGCAAAACGGGAGACGCCGAGCCAGGCGCCGGCAAGCGCGCCGAGGCCGAACGCGAGCAGGCAGGCGCACGTGCTGACCGCCAGCGAACGACCGACCACGGACAGCAACGCCGGATCGAACGAGGCAAGCAGATGCAGCGCAGAGGCGGTCGCCTGGGGGATCGTGTCCATCGCAAGGCGAATCGTAGGCAGGCACGCGGGTGTTCAGGCCGGACCAGGCGGGTCCTCCTAGGCAAGTTGCTGCATATGTAACGCGGGCGGATGACGGGCTTTGCGGCAAACTCGCGTCGTGCACAAGGTTGAACTCTCTTACGTGCTTGCGAGCGGGCGTGCGCCGGAGGCGCTGATCCGCAATCCGTTGATGGAGTTGCTGGCGGCCGTGCGCGCCGAGGGCTCGATCTCGGGCGCGGCGCGCGCGCTTGGCTTTTCGTACCGGCACGTCTGGGGCGAACTCAAGCGATGGGAACGGGAGCTCGGACAAGGCCTGGTCGTCTGGGACCGCGGCCAGCCGGCGCGGCTGACCGAATTCGCCGACAAGCTGTTGTGGGCCGAGCGGCAGGTACAGGCGCGGCTAGCCCCACAGATCGCCGCGCTGCACTTCGACCTCGAGCGCGCGTTCGCGATCGCCTTCGACGCCTCCGCCAGCGTGCTCGTGCTGCGCGCCAGCCACGACAGCGCCCTCGCGCTGCTGGGCGAACACTGCCTGCCGGCCCGCCTGCACCTGGACATTCGGTTTTCCGGCAGCGCTGACGCGCTGAGCGACCTGAATGCCGGGCGCTGTGCGATCGCCGGCTTTCACTTGCCGCCCCGCACGGCCACGAGCAGCCTGATCGCCCGGACCTACAAGCCTCTGCTGCAGCCCGGGCGGCACCAGTTGATCGGATTCGCGCGGCGCGTCCAGGGCCTGGCAGTCGCGCGTGGCAATCCACTCGATCTACGCTCGATCGCGGACGTCGCCGCTCGCGGCGCGCGCTTCGTCAATCGTCCGACCGGGACCGGTACGCGGCTGTTGCTCGAGGCGCTGTGCGAGCAGCAAGGCGTGGCTTCATCCGCGCTGGTCGGCTACGAGAACGAGGAGCCTTCGCACGCGGCGGTTGCCCAGGCGGTGGCGGCCGGGCAGGCCGACGCCGGCCTGTGCATCGAGGCGGCGGCGCGCTCGCGCGAACTCGACTTCGTGCCGCTGCTGTGGGAGGAGTACTTCCTCGTGTGCGACAAGGCGGCGCTGGAGCAGCCTGCGATTCGTGCGCTGCGGGCGGCGCTGCGCAGCGAGCCCTGGCTGCGGCGGCTTTCGACGCTGGCCGGCTATGCGCCCGCGCGCAGCGGCGAGGCGCTGTCCCTGCGCGACGTGCTGCCGTGGTGGGACGACGTCACCGGCGGTCGTGCTGTGCCAGTTCGTCGCGCGTGTTGATGTTGGCGAAGGCGTCGGCCTCGTCGTCGAAGGCGACTTCGACCACGCTGAGGCTCGCATACCAAAGATCGATCTTGCGTTCGCCGCGCGCCAGGAAGTCGGCCAGGTGGGCGCGCACCCGGGTGCAGACCAGCGCGAACACCGGGTGAGGTTGGGCGCCCGTGCGCGCCACGGCGACATCGGCGTCGATCGAACTGCGCGCCGCCGCGAGCCGGGCGACCAGGTCATGCGGCAGGAAGGGCGAATCGCAGGGCACGGTGACGATCATCGGTGCATCGGTCGCGTGCAGGCCGGCGTCCAGCCCGGCCAGGGGCCCCGCGAAACCACCAACCCGGTCGGGTACCACGGGACACCCGAACTCGGCGTAACGCTCGAGGTTCTGGTTGGCATTGATGAGCACGCTGTCCACCTGCGGACGCAGGCGGTCGATCACATGCTGCATCAGCGGCCGGCCCTGCAGCAGCTGCAGGCCCTTGTCCACGCCTCCCATGCGGCGGCCCTGCCCGCCGGCCAGCACCAGCCCGCAGATCCCGACGCTCATGGTGCGCGCGCCGCCTCGAAGCGGTGCCGTCCGGTGAATAGCAGGTAGTGCTTGCGGGCTGCGCGCCCGATCATCGTCAGGCCCACTCGGTTGGCGATGCGCCATGCCATTTCGGTCAGGCCCGAGCGCGACACCAGGAACGGAATGCCCATCTGCGCAGTCTTGATCACCATCTCTGACGTGAGCCGGCCCGTGGTGTAGAAGACCTTGTCCGAGCCGTCGATGCCGTCGAGCCACATCCGGCCCGCGATGGCATCGACCGCGTTGTGCCGCCCGACGTCCTCGATGAACACCAGGATCCGGCTGTCGGCACCCTCGTTCGAGGCCAGCGCGCAGCCGTGCACGGCCCCCGCGGCGTTGTAGACCGTCTCGTGCTGGCGGACGGCTTCGAGGATGGCGAACAGCGCGGACTCGGGAAGGCGCACGTCGTCACGAAGGCGGATCGAGTCGACTTCGTCCATCAGGTCCCCGAACACCGTGCCCTGTCCGCAGCCCGTGGTCACCGTCCGCTTGGCGAGTTTCCTGGCCAGCGACTTGACGCCCCGTCGCGTGGTGACCGCCACGGCGTCGGTCTCCCAGTCGACCTGCACCGCCGCGAGTTCATCCAGCGAGGACACCAGGCGCTGGTTGCGCAGGTAACCGATGGCGAGCGCCTCGGGCGCCTGCCCGAGGGTCATCAGCGTGACGACTTCGCACTTGTCAACGTACAGAGTCAGCGGGTGCTCGCCGGCGATCGGCGTGGGCACGACCTCGCCGCGTTGGTCGATTGCATCGACCGGGAAGATCAACGGGCGGGAGGCGTTGGTCAGCAGCAGTGACATCGTTGGTCGGATTCGGCTTCGTGGTGCGCGTCGAGTGCGTCGCGCATGCGGCGCGATGTGCCAAAGACCCTTCGCACGTATTCCGGTTTGCGCCCGGTGCGCTCAAGCAGGAATAATCTCCACCATTCGAAGGAAGATAACATCGAAGCAATGCCGCATCCCTTGCGAAGGCCTGCCGCGGTCGTGACCGCCAAGCGCATCGTCGACAACCCGTGGACATCCGCGATCTGGGTGCCCGTCGCCGTCATCGAACGCGAGGGCGCGCGCGGCGAGGGGCCGATCCTGCTCGAGCGCAATGAGTCGGGCGAGCAGTGGCTGCATCTCGGCTTCGAGGTCGAGTTGAATCGCACCGAGGCCGAGGGGTACTACCTGAACCTGACGACCGATCAGCCAGTCGCCTTCGTGGAGTGGGAACTCACCGAGGCGGGCGCCGTGCCGCGCTGGGTCACGCTCAGCTACCACGAGGCCGCGCGGCGCCTCGATGGCGGTGCCGAGGTCGAAGCGGTGCCTATGCCCGCCGAGTGGCTGCCGTGGCTCGCCGCGTTCACGCAGCAGCACTTGAAGGCGCCGGAGAAGAAGCGCCGCCCGGCGCCGGCATCGTTCCTCGGCGCCAAGCGCGACAACGCATGAGTCCCAAGGAGTGGACGGCGTTCGCATCTCGACGCGCGCGGCACGCAGGCCGGCTCGTGTGATGGGTGACCGGATGAGCGCTGATTCGGAATCCTTCCTCGCGCGCTGGTCACGGCGCAAGCTGGCCGCCGAGCGCGAGGTCGAGCGACCTGCCGAGAGTCTCGCGCCAGACGCGGCGGCCGCCCTTCCGGCGAAGGACGCGAGCCAGGGGGTGGCGGCGGTTGAGCCAGTTCCGGCGCCTGCGCCGGAGCGCGACCCTGCGGCAACGACCGAAGTGCCGCTGCCGCCGATCGAATCGCTCGATGGCCTGCGTTCGGACTACCAGGCGTTCTTCCAGCAGCCGGTCGCCGATGAATTGCGCCGTGCGGCGCTGAAGAAACTCTTCGCCGACCCGCACTTCAATCAGATGGACATGATGGACGTGTACGTCGACGACTACACGCAGTTCGAGCCGTTGCCGGCGGCGCTGCGCATGCGCCTGCCGAGCGCGCGCGCGTTCCTGCTCGACTCCGAACTCGCGGCGCTGGACGCGGCGGAAGCATCGGCAGCCGCTGGCGGCGATGCACAGCAACCCCAGGAGGCCACCGCTGGCGAGGATGTCGATCCCGCATCGAGTCCTGGCGACGGCGGTGAGGGAGGCGACCTCGCCGCCGCCGACGGCGGGCTCGAGCCGACTTCCGCGCTTGCTGGCCCGCCGACGGCCGTGTCCTTGGAGTTGCCGCTACGCGAAGATCCGGCCGGACCGTTGCGCGACGCTTCTTCAATTGCCGGTCCTCCAGGCAAGGCAATTGCTCCCGATCCCACTTCGACCTGAGCCCGCATGGCCACGCAAGGCAACACACTGAAAGTCTGCAACTGCAACCGCACCATGGCGCTGGACGGAGCGGCGCTGGGCCGCGCGCTCGGGCGCGAGGCGATTCCGATCTTCACCGAGTTGTGTCGCAAGCAAGTCGACGGCTTCACCTCGGCGCTGGGAGCGTCCTCCTGCACGGTCGCATGCACGCAGGAGGCGCCGCTGTTCACGGAACTGGCCGCGGGCGCTGGCGCGTCGACGGAGCTCAAGTTCGTCGATATCCGCGAGGCGGCTGGATGGTCGGCCGAAGGCGCGGCGGCAACCCCGAAGATCGCGGCGCTGCTAGCGCTGTCCGACCTGCCTGAGCCGCAGCCGGTCGCGGTTGTCTCGTACGCATCGAAGGGCGAAGTGCTGATCATCGGTCCAGCCGAGGCGGCGATCGCGTGGGCCGAGCAACTGGCCGACAGCCTGTCGGTTGCGGTCCTCATCACGACCGCGCGCGGCGCCGAACTGCCGGCGACGCGTCGCTACCCGGTGTGGTCGGGGATGCCGCGTTCCGTGCAGGGGTATCTGGGCAAGTTCGAAGTCCGGTGGGAGCAGGCCAACCCGATCGATCTCGAGGCCTGCACCCGCTGCAACGCCTGCATCAGGGCTTGTCCGGAGCAGGCGATCGACTTGACGTACCAGGTGGACCTCACACGCTGCAAGTCGCACCGGGCGTGCGTGAAGGCCTGCGGATCGATCGGTGCGATCGACTTCGGCCGCGCCGCGTCGACGCGCACCGAGCAGTTCGACCTGGTGTTCGACCTGTCCGCGCAGCCGTTGATGCGAATGCCCGAAAAGCCGTTCGGCTACCTGGCGCCGGGCGCCGATCCGCTGGAGCAGGCGCAGGCGGCCATGCGACTGGCGCAGATGGTGGGCGAGTTCGAGAAGCCGCGCTATGTGCAGTACGAAGAGAAGCTCTGCGCGCACAGTCGCAACACCAAGACCGGCTGCACCCGCTGCATCGATGCCTGCGCGACCGAGGCTGTCGTCTCGCTCGGCGACAAGGTTTGGGCGCACCCTTTCCTGTGCATGGGATGCGGTGACTGCGCAACGACCTGTCCGACGGGCGCGCTGCGCTTCGCCTACCCCGGCGTCGCTGACATCGGGGCGCGCCTGCGCACGCTCCTATCGGTCTATCGCGCAGCCGGCGGCGAGGACGCCGCGCTGCTGTTCCACAACGGCACCAGCGGCCGGGCGCTGATTTCGCGGCTGGCGCGCGTGGGCAAGGGGCTGCCGGCGCGGGTCGTCCCAATCGAGGTTCATGGCGTGGCGACGATCGGCATCGACGTCGTCCTGGGCGCCATCGCCTATGGCGCCAGCCAGGTGTTCTCGCTGCTCGACGACGAAGGGGCGGACGAGCACGGCGCCCTGCTCGAGCAGCAGGCCCGCCTCGCCGATGCGATCCTGAACGGATTGGGCTTCAGCGGTGTCCACTGGCAGGTTCTGCGTGCCGAGGAGCCCGCCGCGCTGCAGGCAGCACTATGGTCCGCGCGGCCGGCGGCGACCGTCTCCGCTCCCGCGACCTTTCACCTGTCCAACCGCAAGCGCGAGACGCTCGACTTCGCCATTGATCACCTCGTGCGGCAGGCGTCGGAGCCGCCGGAGCAGATCGCGCTGCCGTCCGGTTCGCCGTTCGGCACGCTGGCGATCAATGCAGCGCGCTGCACCCTGTGCAAGGCCTGCATCGGCGCCTGTCCGAGCTCCGCGCTGCTGGATGCGGAGGACGCGCCGAAGCTGCTCTTCATCGAGCAGAACTGCGTGCAGTGCGGCCTGTGCGAAACGACGTGCCCCGAGCAGGCCATCAGCCTGGTGCCACGCCTTCTGGTGACGCCAGCGGCGCGCCAGCGGGTCACGCTGCACGAGACCGAGCCATTCCATTGCGTGCGTTGCGGCGCGCCCTTCGGGACGCGGCAGATGATCGACGTGATGACCGGCCGCCTGGGCGCACATCCGATGTTCTCCGGTACGGCGCTGCGCCGCATCCAGATGTGCGCTGACTGTCGCGTGATCGACATGATGGAGTCGAAGAACGAAATGTCGATCTTCGAGGTCAAGCGATGAGCGCTCGCGAGGTTGCGCCGGACGTGACGCTCGCGCCGGAGGACGAGGGTCGTCTGCACTTCTACGCGCTGCTTGCGCGTCTGTTCGCCGCGGGGCCGGACGACGGGCTGCTTCGCGCGTTGGCTCAGTCGGCCGGCGGCGTCGAAGGTGATGGCGAACTGGCGCGCGCGTGGAACGACCTCGCCGCCGCCGCTGCGAATACGTCCGCGCGGGACGCGACTCTGGAGTTCGACGCGACGTTCATCGGGGTCGGTAAGGCGGCGGTCAGCACCTACCTGTCGCACTATCTCCCGGTCGCGCGCAAGGAAGTGGTGCTGGTCGAGTTGCGTGACACGCTGGTTCAACTCGGGCTCGCGCGCACGGCCGCTTCGGCCGAGCCGGAAGACAACCTGACCGCGGTGCTGGAGGTCATGCGTCACCTCGTGGCCGCCGGATCCGACGCGCAGTCACTGGAACTCCAGCGGGAATTCTTTGTCCGCTATCTGCAGCCTGCCTACCGAGGATTTTGTGGTGCGGCGCACAAGGCCGAGCTCAGTGATTTCTACAAGGCAGCTGTTCGGCTGCTCGAAGCTTTCATGGAGTCTGATCTAGCGCAATTCGAGATGGGCTAGGCAGTGGCAGTGGAACCTAAGCGTTGACTGACTGTTTGTGGCTGGGCGATGATCGGACAGCCAACGGGAATGAAGGACCGTTCATATGAAAAATGCAGAACCGAGCCGTCGCGGCTTCTTCAAGACAGTCGCTATTGGCGGCGCCGCTGCGGCCGCCGCCGTGGCGACGACTCTCGTTGGCGAGCGTAAGACTGCGGCGGGCACCGCCGCTGCCGATGACCCGGCCCGGGCCGGTTATCGCGAAACCGCGCACATCCGGCACTACTACCGCACCACCCAGGTCTAGACGGGAGACTCCCCGATGCTTACGAAGAAATCCGCGGGGGCCGCGACGGCCCAGGGTCGCCTTGCGCGCGCCGTTTCCGGCATGCGTGGCCGGACGATCGATCGACGCACGTTCCTGAAGCGCTCTGGCGTGACCGCCGGCGCCGCGGCGTTCGCAGCGCAATTGCCGTACGGGGCCATCGGCAAGGCCGAGGCAGCCCCGGCGACTGCGCAGGCGGGCGCTGGCGAAGTGGTTCGCCGGACCGTGTGCACGCACTGCTCCGTCGGTTGCGCGGTCGATGCGGTCGTGAAGAACGGCGTGTGGGTGCGCCAGGAGCCAGTGTTCGATTCGCCGCTGAACCTCGGGGCGCACTGTGCCAAGGGTGCTTCGGTGCGCGAGCACGGCATGACGGAGCATTCCCACCGGCTGAAGTACCCGATGAAGCTGGTCGACGGCAAGTACCAGAAGATCGGCTGGGACCAGGCGATCGACGAGATCACCGCGAAGATGTCCAAGATCCGCGAGGAGTCCGGGCCCGACGCCGCGTACTTCATCGGCTCGTCCAAGCACAACAACGAGCAGGCCTACCTGCTGCGCAAGTTCGTTTCGCTCTGGGGCACCAACAACTGTGACCACCAGGCGCGCATCTGCCACTCCACGACGGTCGCCGGTGTGGCGAACACGTGGGGGTACGGCGCGATGACGAACTCCTACAACGACATGATGAACTCGAAGGCCATCATGTACATCGGGTCGAACGCCGCCGAGGCGCACCCGGTGTCCATGCTGTTCTCGCTGCATGCAAAGGAGAACGGCGCCAAGGTGATCGTCGTCGATCCGCGCTTCACGCGCACGGCGGCGAAGGCCGATCACTTCATCCGCCTGCGCTCGGGCGGGGACATCCCGTTCCTCTACGGGATGATGTTTCACATCTTCAAGAACGGCTGGGAGGACAAGGCGTACCTGGCGGCGCGCGTCTACGGCATCGACAAGGTCAAGGAGGAGGTCATGAAGTGGACCCCCGACAAGGTGACCGAAGCCTGCGGCGTGCCGGAAGACCAGGTGCTGCTGGCCGCGGAGACCATGGCCAAGAACCGTCCGAGCACGGTCGTCTGGTGCATGGGGCAGACCCAGCACACGACCGGCAACGCCATCGTGCGCGCCTCCTGCCTGCTGCAACTCGTGCTCGGCAACGTCGGAGTCTCAGGCGGCGGCACCAACATCTTCCGCGGCCACGACAACGTCCAGGGCGCGACCGATGTCGGCCCGAACCCCGACTCCCTGCCCGGCTATTACGGCATCGTGCCGGGCTCCTGGGTGCACTGGGCCAAGGTCTGGAACGTCGACCTCGATTGGCTGAAGAAGCGCTTTGCGTCGGATGCGATGATGACCAAGCCGGGCACCACGGTCAGTCGCTGGATCGACGCTGTGCTGGAGCCCAACGAAGCGATCGGCCAGGGGCCGAACCTGCGGGCGGTGTTCTATTGGGGCCACGCGCCCAATTCGCAGACGCGCGGGCTGGAAATGAAGAAGGCCATGGACGCGCTCGACCTGCTGGTCGTGGTCGATCCGTACCCGTCGGCGACCGCGGCGATGGCGGCGATGCCGGCTGAAGGCGGCAAGGTCAACCCGAACCGCACCGTCTACCTGCTGCCCGCGTGCACGCAGTTCGAGACGACGGGCTCCTGCACGGCGTCCAACCGTTCGATCCAGTGGCGCGAGAAGGTCATCGAGCCCCTGTTCGAGTCGCGTACGGACCACGCCATCATGCTGCGCTTCGCGCAGAAGTGGGGCTTCGGCGACCAGTTGCTGGGCAAGCGGGACGGCAAGCAGAACATCCGGACCGTCAAGGGGGCGGGCGGCTGGGAAGAGCCGGTGATCGAGGACATCCTGGCCAACGAGATCAACCGCGGCACCTGGACGATCGGCTACACGGGCCAGAGCCCCGAGCGGCTGAAGCTGCACATGAAGCACATGAACACCTTCGACGTGAAGACGCTGCGTGCCAAGGGCGGTCCGTGCGACGGTGAGTTCTTCGGGCTGCCGTGGCCGTGCTACGGCACGCCGGAGATGAAGCATCCGGGCTCGCCCAACCTGTACGACACGTCGCAGACCGTGATGGATGGCGGCGGCAACTTCCGCGCCAATTTCGGAGTCGAGCGCGACGGCGTCAACCTGCTGGCCGAGGCGGGCTCGCACTCGAAGGGTGCCGAAATCACCACGGGCTACCCCGAGTTCGATCACGTGTTCCTGAAGAAGCTCGGCTGGTGGAACGAACTGACCGAGGACGAAAAGAAGGCGGCCGAGGGCAAGAACTGGAAGACCGATCTTTCGGGCGGGATCATCCGCGTGGTGATGACCAAGCACCAGTGCCATCCGTTCGGCAACGCCAAGGCCCGGGCCGTGGTCTGGAACTTCCCGGATCCCGTGCCGCTGCACCGCGAACCGCTGTACAGCAACCGTCCGGACCTGGTCGCCAAGTACCCGACGCACGCCGACCGCAAGGACTTCTGGCGCGTCCCGACGCTCTACAAGACCGTGCAGGACAAGAACATCGCCGACAAGGTCTACGAGAAGTTCCCGCTCGTGATGACCTCGGGCCGCCTGACGGAATTCGAGGGCGGTGGCGACGAGACGCGTTCGAATCCGTGGCTCGCGGAACTGCAGCAGAACATGTTCATCGAGATCAACCCGAAGGCTGCCAACGACCGCGGCATCCGCAATGGCGAGTGGGTCTGGGTGAACACCCCGACCGGCGCGAAGCTCAAGGTCATGGCCCAGGTGACCGAGCGGGTCGGGCCGGACACCGTGTTCATGCCCTTCCACTTCGCAGGCTGGTGGCAAGGCAAGGATCTGCTGGACAGCTACCCGGCTGGTGCGGCACCGCTCACCCGGGGCGAGGCGATCAACACCAGCACGACGTACGGGTATGACGCGGTGACGAACATGCAGGAAGGGACCAAGACGTCCCTTTGCCAGGTGGTCAAGCTGGCCTGAGAGGCCTCGAGAACGAGACAAGGAGACTCAAGATGGCCCGCATGAAGTTCATCTGTGACGCCAACCGCTGCATCGAGTGCAACGGTTGTGTCACTGCCTGCAAGAACGCGAACGAAGTGCCGTGGGGCGTGAACCGCCGACGCGTTGTCACGCTCAATGACGGCGTACCCGGCGAGCGCTCGATCTCGGTCGCCTGCATGCACTGCTCCGACGCGCCGTGCATGGCGGTGTGTCCGGTCGATTGCTTCGTTCGCAGCGACGACGGCGTCGTGCTGCACGACAAGGACCAGTGCATCGGTTGCGGTTATTGCCTGTACGCCTGCCCCTTCGGTGCGCCGCAGTTCCCTCAAGCCGGCGCCTTCGGCGCGCGCGGCAAGATGGACAAGTGCACGTTCTGCCAGGGCGGCCCCGGCAAGGGCAGCGAGGAAGAGCAGTTCAGCAAGTACGGCCAGAACCGCATCGCCGAGGGCAAGCTTCCGCTGTGCGCCGAGATGTGCTCCACCAAGGCGCTGCTCGCCGGCGATGGCGAGGTCATCGCCAACATCTTCCGCGAGCGCGTCACCATACGCGGCAAGGGTTCGGAAGTCATCGGCTGGGCCACCGCGTACGGACCGGCCAAGGGTGGAGCGGCACCGGCGGCGACCGAGGGGAAAAAATGATGCGCAGACTCGCCAAGCCCGCGGCCCTGCTGGCCGCACTCGCGCTGGCCGTCGGCCTGACGGCCTGCGGAGAGAAGAAAGTCACCTCGTACGAGCCGGGCAAGTACTCGGGCGCGCCGGTTGCCGCGCCGTGGGACTCCCCGCAGTTCGGGGGCCAGAAAGCGCAGTGGGAGGCGGCCCTGCAGGCACGCACGCAGGGCCAGAACGACTACTCACGCATCCCCGCGAAGTAGGGAGCCGCCACATGACGATTCTCTCGTGGCGGGCCGGGTTGGCTGCAGCGATGCTGGCATTCGCCGGCTTCGCGGTCGCGCAACCCGCGACCCCGCAGCAGCAGGAAGCCGCACGCCAGCAAGTGCAGCAGAACATTGCCCAGCCGTACAACAACGCGCCGGTCTGGCGCGAGGTGCGCTCCGGCGAGCCGGGATTCACCCAGCTCGGCGCCGCGCCGGAGCAGGGCGTGCTGATCCAGTCGCGCGGCGAAACCTGGCGGCAGGCGCGCGTGCCGGTGTCGCTCATCGGCGGGCTGCTGGTTGCGCTGGCGATGGTGTCGCTGGGCGGTTTCTACGCCATCCGCGGCTCGATCCCTGTCGGCGAAAGCGGATCGAAGACGATGATCCAGCGCTTTCGTCCCGCGGATCGCTACGCGCACTGGACCATGGCCATCGTATGGGTCACCCTGGGAATCACCGGACTGATCCTCACCTTCGGCAAGGTGCTGCTGCTGCCGATCATCGGCCACACGCTCTATTCATGGCTCGCGGCGGCAGCGAAGAACGTCCACAACTTCGTTGGACCGATCCTGATCGTCGGTGTCGTGTGGATGTTCTTCCGTTACCTGCGGCACAACTGGTTCAACAAGCAGGATTTCATCTGGCTGACCAAGATAGTCGGCAACCTGACCGGGCACGAGTACCCCTCCGGCAAGTTCAACGGCGGCGAGAAGATCGTGTTCTGGTTCTTGCTGGTCCTGCTCACCCCGTTGCTGATCGTCTCGGGCCTGGTGCTCAACTTCCCGAACTTCGGCCAGACCCGGGACACGATGCAGACCTTCAACGTCATCCACATGGTGCTGGCCTACGTGGCGATCGCCATGGCCTGCGTGCACATCTACCTGGGCACGATCGGCATGAAGGGCGCTTACCGCGCGATGCGCGACGGGTACGTGACGGCCGAGTGGGCCAAGCATCACCACGAGCTCTGGTACAACGACGTCAAGGCCGGCAAGGTGCCCGAGAGCCCGATGGTGCCCGAGGCTGCCGTGCCCGAACCCATCCGCCGCTCAATCCAGCTCGCGGTCAAATAGAGTCATCGGGGGAGACATGCTGAAGCACATCATCGTTGCGGTTTGCGGGCTGGGATTTGCCGCGGCCGGAGTGGCAAAGCTGCCGGCGCCCACGCCCGAGCAGCAGGCGGCGGCGGCGCTGAATGCGGCGAAGGCGGCGCACGCGGGCAAGGTCGACGCCTACACGCTGTGCCTGTCGCAGGCCAAGGTCGCCGATGAGTACATCAAGCAGCAGAAAGCCAATGGCAAGGCCTATGCGCCCGAAGCGACGCCTGCGTGCGTGAACCCCGGTCCGTTCGTGCCGCCGGCGGCGGCCCCGGCCGTGGCCGCTGCCCCGCCACCGGCCGCCGCCCCCGCGCAACCGGCCGCCGCGGCGCCGAAGAAGTAGCGCGATCGCTCACAGGCAAGAGCGCCCTGCGGGGCGCTTTTGTTTTGGCCGGCGATGTGCCCTGGAACAGGCGGGGAAACCGTCGCGACCTTCGGCTGCCTGGCGCCGTTCAAGGGTTGCCGCCGTCCCAGTCCCCCAGAATCAGGCCGGCGTCATCCGAGTAGCGCGAGTGCGCGGCGCAGGTCGGAGTGCCTGTCACGATCCAGCAAAGCAAGGTTTCACCCGGCGCGCAGAACGCCTGCTGCACGTCCACGTCGTCGATCGACGCGCCGCCCAGCACCTTGGCGCCATAGCCCATCAGGTGCAGCGCGTTGACGAAGTTCATCAACGCGGCGCCAATGCACAGCCACTGGTCCCGCGCGGGCACCTCGAGCGCGCCGTCCTCGATGCGGCCGACCAGGGCCAGCAGGCACGGGCCGTTGTGGGCGCGTTCACGCGCCCGCTGCACGTCGGCCTCGTCACAGCCGCGGCGCCGGGCGCCAAGCGCATACAGTTCGCCGAGCCTCGCGCGCTGATGCACGGCGATGTGCACGAACCGGTACGGTCGCAGCGCCTCGTGGTCGGGCGCGCGCAGCGCCAGCGCCGCCGCGCGCATCAGCTCTGCATGCGTGGGTGCTGGAACGTCGAGATGCTTCGGGCTGACCGAATAGCGTGACGCCAGGTGCATCAGGACATCGTCCGGCTCGGGCCGATCGACTGCCGGCGGGCGCTTCATGGGCGGATGCTGGTTGCCTCGGCGCGGGCGTTTCGGCGTCAACCCGGCCGGTTGAACGTGGCCACGAACTCGGCGATGCCGGGCGCGTCGTCCAGGTCGAACTGTGGCAGCGCCGTGTCGAAGCGACAGTCGGCGGCGATGGCCACGACGTGCGGGTCGTGGGGGTGCAGCGCGGGCTTGCCGTTGTCGCGGCGGAATACTTCCATCTTCGGGATGGGCTCCCGCTTGAAGCCTTCGACCAGCAGCAGGTCACATGGGGAGATCCGGTCGACCAGCTGCTGCAGCGACTGCTCCGGTTCGCCGCGCATCTCGTGCATGTGCGCCCAGCGCGTGCCGGATGAGATCAGCACCTCCCGACAGCCGGCGCGCCGGTGGCGGTAGGAGTCCTTGCCCGGCACGTCGACGTCGAACTCGTGATGGGCCCGCTTGATCAGGGACACGTCAAGGCCGCGCCCGGTCAGCAGGGGGATGATGCGTTCGATCAGCACCGTCTTGCCGCTGCCCGACCAGCCGGCGAATCCGAAGACTTTCATGTGGGGTTGGCGGCTGGCCCAGCGCGGCCGGTCCGAGTTGCGTCCGAACCCGGACTTTAGCAATGCCGGCGCCGATCCGCGCTGCGGCTGGGTGCGCCGGGCTGGATCTCGAGGGCCGACAGCCGGCCGGTGCGCCGCCGAGACTGCAGCGACGGGCACGACGCCGGAGCCAGCGGTGTCGCTCCTGGCGGGCGACGAATCCCTGGCAGTTCGAGCAACTAATCCGACCGCCCTAGCGGCTTTGCAGGGCGAATTGAGGCCTCTTCCCCCCTCGAAAAAGTAAAAATTCGGCTCGCGGTTGCCGATACCTCTCTCATGAAGCGGGGCCTTGCCCCTTGGGAGACGGCGATGACGGATCGAACCGATACGCAAGTCGCATTCGGCGGCGAGCTGAAGATGCTCGCCGGTGTCTGGGCGCTCGTCTGCTTCGCCGTGTTGACAACCGCTGCTCTGGCATGAAGAACGCGCCTTCGAACGCGCGCTGAGGGGAAAGAAGTCGTGAAGTCCTGGATCAAGCTGTGCGCTGGCCGCGCTCGCCATGTTCGCCGTCGGCGTTTCCGCGCAAACCGTCCCGCATCGGCAGAAGCCGGCCTTCCCGCAGATCGACCTGCCTGAGAAGGCGCGTGGGGAACGGGCGATCCAGCTGCTCGGCGCGCGACTGCCGGAAGTTGCCGCCTGGTACGGCAAGTCGCCGGCGGAGTTCTCTTCGATCCTCCGTCGCGATCGCCTGGCGATCATCGACCGCAAGGGCCGCATGCTCTACGAGGAGGAGATCGAGCCTCCGACCGGGACTGCGGGCTCCCCGACTTCGACTGGCACGCTGGTTTCCCTCGACCGGACCCTCATGCTGCACAGCAAGCCGGGCGCGAAGCGGACCATCTACCTGAACTTCGTCGGTGCCACGCTGACCAACACGGTGTGGAACTCGAGCGCCTCGTCCATCACGGCGCTGCCGTTCGACCTCGACGGCGTTCCGTACTCGTTTTCGGCGGCCGAACTCGAGCGCATCCAGTACATCTGGCAACGGGTCGCGGAAGACTATGCCGCGTTCGACGTCGACGTGACGACCGAGCCGCCGCCGGCGGACGCGCTGACGCGCAGCGGTTCCGGCGACGACACGTTCGGCACCACGGTGCTGATCACCAAGCGCACGTTCTATAGCTGCAATTGTGGCGGCGTGGCGTACATCGGCGTGTTCGACGACACGTCCAATTACTACAAGCCGGCGCTGGTGTTCTATGACCGTCCTCGGGGCGGGCAACGAGAAGTACGTGGCCGAGGCCATCTCGCACGAGGCCGGCCACAACATGGGCCTGCATCACGACGGTACGTCGACGACTGGGTACTACCAGGGCCACGGCAGCGGCGTGACGGGCTGGGCCCCGATCATGGGTGTTGGCTACTACCAGTCCCTCGTCCAGTGGAGCAAGGGCGAGTACCCGGACGCGAACAACAAGGAAGACGACTTCGCGGTGATGGCGTCCAACGGCCTGCCGCTGCGCGCCGACGACCACGGCGGCTCGACCGGCACGGCGACCCGCTTGGGTGGCATTACGGCCGGCGGCACGACCACGCTCAACGGCGCCGGCATCATCGAGCGCTCCGGCGACGTCGACATGTTCTCGTTCGTGGCCGGCGCCGGCACCATCAACCATCGTGGTGAACCCCGCCGCGCGGGCCGGCAACGTCGACGTTCAGGCCGAACTGCTGAACGGCAACGGCCAGGTCATCGCGTCGTCGAATCCGGTCGACGGGCTGGGCGCCACGCTGACGGCGAACGTCGCCTCGGCAGGAACGTACTTCGTTTCGCGTGCGCGGAAGCGGCAAGGGCGACCTGTCCACCGGCTACTCCAGCTACGGCAGCGTGGGCGAGTACTCGGTGTCCGGCACCGTGCCGGCGTCGGCGTCGCAGCCGCCGGTCGCGTCGATGTCCGCCAATCCGACGTCCGGCGTCGCGCCGCTCGCGGTCAGCTTCAGTGCCGCCGGTTCGTCCGATCCCGACGGCAGCATCGTGTCGTACGCGTGGAACTTCGGCGACGGCACGTCGGCGTCTGGCCCGAGCGCCAGCAAGACCTACACGACGCCAGGCACCTACACGGCCACGCTGACAGTGACCGACAACGCCGGCCTCACCTCGGACAGGAGTGTCACGATCACCGTGACCTCACCGACCACGCCGACCGTGACGGGCACTTCGACGCAGATATTGGTCGCTGGCGTCACGGTGACGCTGACCAGGAACAAGGGCGGCGACCCAGGCGACGGCACAGGTGTCCGTGGAGGACGCCAGCCCCAGCCGCAACAAGATCGCCGGCGCCGCGGTGACCGGAAACTGGAGCGGTGTGGTGAGCGGTTCGGGAAGCGGCACCACGAACACGTCGGGCGTGGCGTCGATTAGTTCGTCGCGCACGAAGTCGAGCGGGACGTTCGTCTTCACGGTCACCGGCGTCACGCTGAACGGCTACACCTACGTTCCGTCGAACACCACGACGGGAGAGCGTCGACGACGCTGAGCGTCAGCCGCCCGAATCGAGCACGGTGTCGCCGTCCATGACGGCGGCACCGCTCGCAACGAGCTCCGTCACCTGCTGTCGCACGAACTCCTCGAACGGCATCCGGAAGTAGCGCTCGTTGATCACGCGGAAGTAGCGGGCGCCGGCCACGTGCGCGACCAGGTCCCGCATCGCGACCTTCCGAACCTCCAGCAGATAGAACTTCAGCAGCACCTTGGCCGCGTGGCGCGCATTGCGCTCGAGGCTGGCCGATAGCGCGTCGAGGCGGGCGTGCGCGCGTTTCAGCGCCGCGCCGACGTCCGTGAACGGCGCGCCGTGTCCCGGGATCACGAAGCGCGGTGCGAGCGACTCGATCAGTTCCAGGATCGCGCGCTGCTCGGCGAAGCCGGACTCGCCCTCTAGCTCCGGAAAGATCACGCCGAAGCCGTTTCCCCACAGTGCGTCCGCCGAGATCAGGACGCCTGGCTCGGGCGCCCACAGCACGACCGAGTGCGGGTCGTGGCCGGACGCCGCATGGACCCGCCACGCGAAGCCGCCCATGCGGACTTCGCTGCCCGGCTCGATCAGTCCGTCGTACGAGAATCGTTCGCACTGCTGTCCGGTCGCAACGAACGTGAGTTCGTCCTCGTCCCAGCGGGCGACGGCGCCTGCGTGGCCGGGCGGGATGTGGATCGTGGCGCCGAACGCCCGCTGCAGTTCCGCGTTGCCGCCGCAGTGATCGGAGTGCAGGTGCGTGTTGAGGATGCGCGCCAGCGATCTTCCCTGCAGCGCGTGCCGCACCAGTTCCCGCGTCTGCTCCCTGTGCGTGACGTAGCCGGTGTCGACGAGGGTCGCGCTGCCGTCGTCGTCGAACAGCAGCACGTTGTTGGACGACAGCCATCCGCGCTCGAACACGCGGATCGACGGCGGGAGGGAAGTGGTCATCGAAGGCCCGCGCAGTCGATGCGACCGCCCGCCGCCCGCAACTCGAACGAGCCGGCCGGGAAGCCGCGCTCACCGCGCACGGCCCGCTCGACTACCGTCATGCCGCTTTGAGTTGACGACGGCGGGCGAGGTCGGCCCACACGGCGCGCTTCGCGCCATCGTCCATGCGGCTCCAGCCCGCGATCTCGTCGATCGTCCGGTGGCACCCGTCGCACCATCCGGTGCGCGGGTCCATCCTGCACACGGAGATGCACGGCGACGGCACGGGTGACTGCATCGCCTCGGGCGGGAGCGTGGATCGGGATTGCGGTGGCATGCGCGGATTTTCGCACGCCGGGGCGGCGCGTCTGGGCGCGGGGACGCGCGCACTCGGAGCGGTTAAGGAGTTCTTAGTGTCGGCTTACGCATCATTTAGCAGCGAACCTGTCCGCGCGTTCCTAAGCTTCGCTCACTTTCATTCACGAACCCGAGCGAGGAACCGACGTCATGACGAGCGAGCGCTACAACATCTATGCACTGATCCACAAGGGCCTGCGCGCCTGGATGTGCGAGGTCCTGACCACCGTGGGGCGGATGGACCCGCACGATCCCGCGGACGTGGCGGCCGCGCTCGGCGAGGTGCGCGCGCTGCTCGCCGGCTGCGCGAGCCATCTGGAGCACGAGAACGAATACCTGCACACGGCGCTGGAGGCGCGCGCGCCGGGCAGCGCGCGCGTCACCGCCCGCGAGCACGAGCAACACGAGCGGTCGCTCGCGCGGCTGGAGAGGTCGGTACGCAGCGTCGAAGCGACGACAGGATCGGCGCGGGTGGCCGCGGTCGATGGGGCTGTATCGACTGCTGGCGCTGTTCGTCGCCGAGAACCTCGAGCACATGCACGTGGAGGAAACGCAGAACCACGCGACCCTCACCGCGCACTACAACGAGGCCGAGGTGTTTGCGATCGAGCAGTCGATCGTCGGCTCGCTGGCGCCCGACGAGGCGATGACGGTGATGCGGTGGATGGCGCCGTCGGCCGCGCCGCACGAGCGCGCCGCGCTGCTCGCCGGCCTGCAGCAGAACGCGCCGCGGCCCGCCTTCGAGGCCGTGCTCGACCTCGTCAAGCCCCACCTGACCGCGCGCGAGTGGGCGAAGCTCGGCGCAGCGATCGGGCCCATGCCGCTCGATGGCGACGAGTCGACGGCCGCAGCGCCGGTGAAGGAGCTGGCTGCCGCCTGACTCAGCCCGCCTCGACCAGAGTCAGCGGCCGGTCCACCGCGAGGTGGAACCGGCCGCGCCCGGTCTTCTCGATGCGGATCTCGGTCCCGCGTTCGCCGAGGCGGCGCACCAGCAGGATCAGGCGCGCCTCCAGGTTGTCGGTGATGTCGGGCAGGCGGATGCGGGGATCGAGGCGCAGCTCGCGGTTGGTGAAGTCGGTGCGGCCCTTGTCGATGAAGTCCGCGACGAGCTTGCGGAAGATCGCGCCCGCCACGCCCTTGATCAGGTAGTCGTCGCCGATGAACACGCTGTCGTCGGCCCGGTAGTGCCGCACTTCGAGCGGCTTGCCGCGCGGCCTGCGCGGCTGCGACGTGGCAGCGCCCGGCTCGTCGCCGCCCTCGGCAGCCTGCTGCAGCGTCGCGATCGTCATGCCGAGCTGCGACGCGACGGCCACGAGCGCGTCCTCGTCTTCCCAGTGGAACCGGCCGTCCTCCGGGCTCTCGACGAAGAGCACGCCCACCGTGCGCCCGCCGACGAGCATCGGCGTGGCGAGCTGGCTGCCGGGCTTCGCCAGGCCGGGCAGCGGGATCTTGGTTTCGAGCAGGGCGGCCAGCCCGTCGCTTTCGGCGCTCTTGCGCAGCGCCAGGCTGTACGTGTACTCGCTGGTTCCGTGCGTGATGCGGATCGGCGTGCGCTCGCGCGCCGCGATGCCGATCAGGCCCTGTCCGGCCGGAATCTCCGACCCCACCCCCGAGGCCGGGTAGCCGAGGCTCGCCACCGTGTACAGCCGGTCGTGCGCCGCATCGGTCAGCAGCACCATCGCGTGCGTGATCGCCATGTCGGCGGCGAGCACCGCGAGGACGTCGTCGAGCAGCGTGCGCAGGTCGGTCGCCGTCGACAGCAGGCTCGCGATGTGGCGCAGCGCGCCGAGCAGGTTGCAGCGGGGCGGCGGCGGAGCCAGTTCGGAGCTCGGCAGGTGATCGATCCGCACGACCTCGTAGACATCGGATCCCTGCAGCTTGAACACGCCGCTCATGCCGGTGTGCGAGGCGATGCCGGCGAGGTTCGCCTTCATGCGCTCGAACAGCGGCCCGCTCGACTCGGTGCGCAGGTAGCGCAGCGAAAGAACGTAGCGGCGCGCGGTCCGCGGGTCGATCACGTACACCGCGGCGTTCGGGTTGACGAGGATGTTCTCGCGCGTCTTGTTGAAGAACTGGAACGACAGCGCGACGTGCGTGCGGTCGACGAAGTGCACCTGCGACACGTACGTGACGTTCGGCGTGCCGTCGCGCGCGCACGTCGCCAGCACGCTGGGGATCACGCCCTCCAGGCAGCTGCGGATGTCTTCGAGCGACAGCCGGCTCATGGGGTAACCCTCCGCGCTGCGCGCGCCGGGGTGAGCGCTTCGGAGCGGCCGTGCGCGCTCACGGCTTGACCTCGCTCAGCGCGGCCCCCGCGCGCGGCCCCGGCGTCTGCCCGAAGGCGGCCGTTGGCGCGAAGCGGACGGCGAGCACTTGCTGCGGTGTGCACTCCACCATCTTCCGGATGAGCGGTTCCGCGTAGCCCAGCGGGCAGATCTCGGCCACGAGATCGTCCGCGTAGGCGCTGATCACCGGCCAGTCGCCTTCTTCCAGCGGAGTGATGCGCGCGTTGCTGCCCTTCACCTGCACCGACTTGTGCGTGCTCGGTTCGGTGAACACGACGGCCGCCTGCGCGGTGGTCCTCAGGTCCGCGAGAACGCGCTCGGCCTGGCGCGGCACGAAGATGGCGAACTCGCTGGCATCCGCGCTGATGCGATAGCCGAGCGCGCGGGTCACCGAGGGGATGCAGTGTTCGCTGCGCGACGCGATCGACACCGCGACCCGGCGGCCGTCGAGGAATGCGATGACGTCTCGATCGATCAAGCGAAGCCTCCCTGACCAACGTTCCGACGCCGAACCGTGCCGCGCGAGCCTGTGGAGGCGCGGCCGGGTGGAGCGGCGATTCTAGAGGCGGACGCCGTCCTCTAACATATGGGCGACATGCGGCACCTGCCCAACCTGATCACCGCGCTGCGCTTCGTGCTGATTCCGGTGCTCGTCCTGCTGCTGGTCGAGCAGCGTTTCGTGGCCGCCTTCGCCGTGTTCGTCGTGTCCGCCATAAGTGATCTTGCGGATGGCTTGATCGCCCGGCACTGGAACCTGCGCACGCGGCTCGGCGCGATCGCCGACCCGCTGGCGGACAAGCTGACGATGCTGGCCGTCACGATCGTGCTCGCGTCGCAGGCGCTGGTCCCGCTCTGGCTCGCGACCGCGATCGTCGTGCGCGACCTGGTGATCGTCGCGGGCGCGGTGGCATTTCACTTCATCGTCGGCCGCGTCGAGATGGCACCGAGCTGGCTGTCGAAGTTCAACACCGTGCTCGAGTTCTGCGTCCTCTCGGCCCTGCTGGCGGACGCCGCGCGGCTGATCGAGGTCACTGCCTTCCTGCCGCCGCTGTTCGTCCTCGTGACCGCGACCATCGTCGGCTCGGGGATCCACTATGTCTGGACCTGGGGCCGCCGGGCCGTGAGGTCCAGGCGCGGAGCGGCCGCGGCCGGGCAGCGTTGAACCCGACGTCCCGCCTGCCGCTCGATGCCAACGCGTATGCGCTGATGGTCGGCTGCTGCCTGCTGTGGGGCCTGCAGCAGGTCGCCGTGAAGGTCGCGCTTCCCGACGTCTCCCCCGTGATGCAGGGCGGGATCCGCTCCATCGTCGCGACGGCGCTGCTGCTCGCGTGGGCGCGCGCGCGGTCGCTGGCGCTGTTCGACCGCGACGGCACGCTGGGTCCCGGCCTCGTGGCGGGGATGCTCTTCGCCGCCGAGTTCTTCTTCATCTACTACGGCCTGCCCCACACGACCGCCTCGCGCATGGTCGTGTTCCTGTACCTCGCGCCGTGCCTCACCGCGCTCGGCCTGGCGCTCTTCGTGCCCGGGGAGCGCCTGTCGGCGATCCAGTGGGCCGGCACGCTGGTCGCGTTCGGCGGCATCGTCGTCGCCTTTGCCGACGGGCTGCTCGGCGGCGAAACGGGAACGGTCCTGGGCGATCTGTGCGGCGTCCTGGCCGCGGCGTTCTGGGCGTCGACCACGGTCGTGATCCGCGCGACGCGGCTGGCGCAGGCTTCGGCGACCAAGACCCTCGGCTACCAGCTCGGGCCTGTCGGCCGTGGCGCTGCCGCTGATCTCGCTCGCGCTCGGCGAGCCCGGCGTCGTGCGGCTGACGCCGCTCGCGGTCGGCAGCCTCGTCTACCAGGGCGTGATCGTCGCCTTTGCCGGTTATCTCATCTGGTTCTGGCTGCTGACCCGGTATCTCGCGGGCCGCCTCGCGGTGTTCGGATTCCTGACGCCGCTGGCCGGTGTCGCGTTCGGCGTGATGCTGCTCGGGGAGCGCCTCACGCCGGTCTTCGGGCTCGGCGCGCTGCTCGTCGGCGCCGGGATCGTGCTGGTCAACGCGCCGCGCGCGAAGGCGTAGCGCCCGTCGACTGGACGTCGGCCGCGGCCATGGCCTCGATCTGGCTTTCGATCACCGGCCAGAACGGATTGCTGCGAACGCGGGTCAGCGAACCGAGCGACACCGTCAGGGCGCCCGACTCGCCCCGCAGCAGCAGCGAGCCGAGGCTCGGCAGGCCGTCCCGTCCGCTGCCGGGCCGGATGCCGTAGACCGGATCGTCCGGCGGGAAGGGCAGCGCCACGTGGCCGAGCGAGACCAGTTCACTGGGCCAGGCCAGCCCGGTCTGAACCGTTTCAACCGGCTTGCCCGGCACCAGCCGGTACAGCGCGATGTCGAGCGTCGCGGGCGACGCGTTCGACACCAGTTCGAGGGTGTAGCGGCGTTCGCCGCGCGCCACGCGTTCGATCAGTTCGCGCGCGCCCGGCCGCTGCACGCTGGCCAGCTTGACGCTTCGATTGACGTCGAACATCACGAGGCGGTGCTGCGCGCCGCTCAGCCGCGCGTACAGCACGTCGACCGTCGGCGCCGAGCCGACGGTGGAGTCGACGACCGACTGCCAGGTGACGACCGGCGGCATCGAGGCGATGCGGCCGTCCGCCGCGGCCGCCGCGAGTTCGTCCTGCAGCGCGTTGGTCGCCCGGTTCACCTGCCGCGAGGCGTTGACCGGAAACGAGTTGAACTTGTACGGGTCGTACTCGGCGACCACTTCCTGCCAGCGCACCTTTTCGAGCACCGGGACCGGAATGATCGAGAAGAAGTCGATCACGTTCGCGAGTGCCGCGGCCGGCGTCAGCTGGATCGCGGGCGAGAGCAGCAGCACGCGCGTCGGCCGCCGCGCCGAGTCGTCCTTGAGGGTTCGCAGCGTGTGGTGGAGCGCCAGCGAGGCGCCGGTCGAGTAGCCGCCGACGTAGTACGGCGCGCCCGGCGGCGTGCGGGCCGCGACGTCGCGCGCCGCGAGCTCGACCGCCGCCTGCCAGTCGCGCGCGTGCATCTCGGTCATCATCGACGGCAGCGTGCCGTGGCCGGGCAGGCGGAGCACGGTGACCTCGAAGCCGCTGCGGTACAGCACTTCGGCGACGGCGCGCACCGAGTACGGCGAATCCGTGAGCCCGTGCACGAGCAGCGCGCCGCCGATCGGCGCTGCTGGCGTCAGCCGGAACGAGCGGTTGTACGGCGCGCCGTCGGCCAGCTTCCGCATGCTGCCCGCGGCGTTGAACCGGCTGTGCTCGAACGTTTCGCCGCGGTCGCGCCACGTCGCCGAGACAGCCGCGGCCTCGTCGAACAGTTCCTTCTCGAGGGCCACGTAGCCGGCGAAGTCCATCCGCGCGTGCCTGAGCGCGTCGAACTCCTTCGTCAGCCGCGTGGTGTGCCACGGCTGCAGGTCCGGCAGCGCGTTGACGGCGTACAGCGTGAAGCCGAGCGCGAGGAGCAGGCAGCCGGCGATGAACAGCGCCGCCGCCCGCATCGCCCACACGACGGCATGGCGCGAAGCGGTCGTGGTGAAGTCGAGGACGCGGCGCATGGGGCGGAACGATAGCTGCAAAGAGAAACGGCGCCTGTCGGCGCCGTTTCGTTCAAAGCCCCATTCTTACCTGGCCATTGCCAACTGCGTGCAGCTACACCGTTCTAGCGGTTGGCGTTGTCGATGTACCAGAACTGCCGCTGGCGCACGGGCGGGACGGCTGGCTTGGGCTCTTCCGGCAAGAACGGCGATCCGCGCGTGCCGCCGCCGATGATGAACGGCACTTTCTTGCCGTCGATCAGGACGACGCCGGCGACTGGTGACGGCGGAAGCCCGTCGGTGGCCAGCCTTATATTGGTGGGCGTCTTGCAGAACAGCGGGAAGCGGTACGCATAGGCCTCTCCCAGACCCGCCCGGCAGACCAACGAGTTACCCGGCGCGGGCCGGTTGGTGCCGAAGTAGGCCACGCCGCCGATGGTGGTCGGCGCATTGACCACCTTCTCGCCGTTCTCCGCGAGCGTCATGTAGCAGCCGTTCTTGGCCTTGTCTGCATCCGGCGCGACCGACTCGACCAACATCGTGTCCTTGTTGACGCGGGCGATCAGCGACAGGTCGCTCACCTTGAACGGAGTGCCAGGTGCCGGCAGGCCGACCTTGGTGTCCTTGATCATGAAGAAGCCCTCGGCATTGCCTTCGCCCCAGAGCTTGGATGTCAGCAGCGGCTTCTCGCGGTCTCCCGTTCCGACCAGCACCGCGACGAAGTCCTGGGTCACCACCACGTCGGGCGCGTAGAACGCCTTGCCGCCGAGTTCGGCGATCCGGATCGCGCTCACGTTGGTCCAACTCGTCGGATTGAGGACGTTGCTCGACGGCAGGTCTACTCGGTAGACGTTGCCACGCACGTCGACCGCGTAGGCGCGGTCCGGGATGCCGTCGTTCTGCAGGTCGACGACGGTCACGTCGGCTGCAACCGAGAACTCGGTGGTCACGCTACTTGAGGCAGCGTTCCGTCTGCTGCCGTTGATGAAGTAGACCCGGTTGCCGGCGGTGCGGCACCGGCGTTCGTCTCCTCGGCGACGGCGTCGTAGCCGCCGCCCATCATCACGACCACCGGGGGAGCGCCGGACGTGCGACTTGTAGACGATCGGCTTCGCCATCGACCAGGTTTGCGCGAGGTCGCTGAAGTTGCCGCTCGCGTCGATCTTCCACTTCGAACTTGGGATCGGACGGGTGGTCACGTCGAATGCGTACACGGCCTTGCCGCCGCGGCGCATCGCCGCGAAGATCATTGCCTTCTTCGACGGTCCCGCTCGTGCTGTACCGCACGTACGAGCCGATCGGACCATCGAAGGCGTAGTCCTTCGCCGCTGTGTCGGTCGCCTTGGGCTGCAATGCGCCCGCGGAGGTGGTCTCGGGCAGATGCAGCTTCGGCGTGCCGGCGCGCAGCCGCTTGAGCATCGGTAGTGCTCGGGCGCGACGAACGCCCATAGTTCGTCGCCCTCCGGTCGCGTGCCGTCTTGCTGCCGTCGATCGCGCGCAGGAACCCGTCGTTGGAGCCGTAGTACACGACGACCGCCGCCGGTGCCGTAGTTGATGGCGACCGGGCGCGAGTGCAGCACGTCGCCGTGGATGCTGTGGCGGGCGCCCGTCGTCCCAAGGTTCTTGGCCGTGGCGGTCGGTCTTCGGCGTGACCTCCGTCGAGCCGACGAACTCCTCGGCGCCCGGGCCCGTGGCGCATTCGCTTCGCCGCGCACCCACGCGATCTCGGCGGCGTGAAGTTGCCGGCGAGACCGTCAGCGGTTCGAACCCGTGAACGGTAGCTGGACAATGACGTGCCCGCTGCAGGCGGCGTCGACGGCAGCGTGTAGACCTTGCGGCTCCCGGCGCTCTGCAAGTTGTTCGCTGCGCAGCCGCTGCGCCACGCCGCCCTTCTCGACGATGGAGCCGTCGGGCAGGTCGCTTGCGGACGGCGGGTTGCCGGACCTGAGGTTGGTGAAGAACACGTCGTCTTCGGTCCAGAAGCTCTCGGCCAGCGGCGAGAAGAACCCGGTGCTGCCGAGCACGGCGCTCTCGCCCTTGGCGTCGACGAGTTCGAGGTTGCCGTTCTTGAAACCGAGTTGGTACTGCTTCAGGTTGCCGACCCAGCGCGGGCTGAATTGCGCGTCCGGCCGGAACATGCCGACGAACACCTGGTTCAGGAACGTGCCCTGCGTCGTGGTCGAGACCGGCAGCGTGGTCGCGGTGAAAACGCTGTCGACGGCCGCGACCTCGAGCAGGATGTCCTTGAACGCCTTGACCAGCTTGTACAGGTCGCCGCCGACTTCGATGTATGCCGAGCCGCCCATGCCGCCGCTGCCGCAATCGACTTGAGTAGCTTCGTCTGGCTCGGTATCTGGCTTGTCGTTGTAGACGTTCATCGCGTACGTGAAGACGCGCTGCATGCCGCTCGCGTCGCTGACGTCGGTGTTGGCCAGGAAGTAGCTCCACTCGTCGGCGAAGCGATCGGTATCCGACGACAGCGGCGACAGCGCCGGCGGCGTGTAGTTGAGGCCCTGGAAGCTCGTCGGGCCGGCGTTGTGGCTCCGTCGTTCGGATACGTGTTGCCGACGAGGACGAGGTAGTTGTTGCCGCAGGCGCCGTCCGGCGTGATCGGGCTCTTGTAGGTCATGCTTGTTGCGCGTCGGTGAACGCGGCCGGGTCGTCGAGCGTGTTGGGCTTGCGAGAAGCGGATCGGGCCGTATCCGGTCGCGCCGACCGGCGATGCCGGCGGTCGGAGGCCGCGTTGCCGCCAGCGTCGGGTTCGTGTAGCCGCCGAAGTACTTGAAGATCTCGTAGAACGCCGCGCCGTAGTCGGCGTCCGACGGCGCCTTGTTACGCGGGTTGCGGATGTCTGGTCGAGGGTCGAGCTTGTCGAGCAGCGCCTTGCAGGTCGCCGGTGGTCGACGGTCCAGTCAGCTTCTGCATCGCGTGGTGGATGAATGCGACCGCGTCGCCGGTGCTGCGCGCCGATCCCTTGTCGGCGCTGAACATCGACAGGCCGACGTTGACGTTCAGCGGCTTCAGTGCGCGGTCGTCAGACCGCACACCAGCGCGTTCAGCACCAGCTTGAGCGCGCGCACTTCGACGACGCCCTGCGGTGAGTGCGAGCCGTTTTGTTTGTCCAGTTGTTGAACCCGTTTTCCCACGGCCGCTTCGAAGCTCGAGCTCGTCCGACGTAGAAGATCGTCTCGATTGCGTCCTTGCACGTGCTTCGCCAGTTCGTTGGCGTCAGGTCGTGGCACTTGCACGTTGTCCCAGCTGTCCTGCGGGGTCCAGGCCTGCTTCTGGCGTCGACCAGTTCGATGTGTTGTCGAGGAAGAACATCACGTTGGGCACGGCGCCCCTTCGCTGCTCGCGTAGATGTCGATGTCGGCAGCGCCGGACGGGCCATGCACGGCGACCGCCGCGAGCGCCGCGGCGACCGAATTGACGCCAGCGCGAAGGAGTCGATGTGCGGTTCATGTGGTGCTCCTGATTGAGGTCGAGTGCGTCTGATCGGAAAGCGTGGAAGGCGGTGCGCTGTCGACGGGCGGCTACTCGCAGTCGGCGGGACGGACACGGTCGGGACGCGCACCGCGAAGCCCTGGACGACATCGACGCTCGTGCTGGTCGACGGCATCGGCCGCACGAACGGTCATCGACCACTCGGAGTTCGAACAGAGCGACGGCGGACCGGTCGTCGGCGTCGCTCCGCCGGCGGCTTCGCGACCGCGATGCCGCCGGCGCTGGAACTCGCCAAGCAGCCGGCGTCCGCTGCACGCGTGGGACTCGAGCGCCGTGGACCGGTATCGGCCGCACGCGGACAGGCACTGCGGGCCGGTCACGCCGTTGACGGTCGGGAAGTCGACGAGCGATCTCGTTGTTGCCGTCGCCGTTCGACGTCGTACGGGAATACCGCGCAGCGCGCGTTGACCTGGCAGTGACAACCGTCGCCGTCTGGTCGCGACAGTCGGCTTGCTGAGCAGCGCGGTCGATCGCCTCGTTGGCGGCCGCGATCGCCTCGTTGCGCCACTGCATGTTGCCGATCGCCTGCGAGCTGGTCAGCGAGCCGCGGAAGATCGACAGCGCCATGACGAGGAACACCAGGAGGAAGACCAGCGAGACGATCAGCGTCGAGCCCCGTTCGCGTGCATGCGGTCGCCATCATTCCCTCCGGCCGCCGACGTTGTTCAGGCGCACCGTCGTCGACAGCAGCGTGCGCTTGAAGCCGTCGGTGAGCCCCGCGGCCGGAGCGTGACGTTGGGCCCGACCTGGTAGGTCCGCGTCTCGACGTAGCCCGGGCTGGGTTGCGTGCTGCGCGTCAGCACGTGCATGCGCACCGAGACGACGTTCTGCCAGTCGGCGCGCGGCAACGGCGCCGGCCGTCGAGCGAAGGTGTCCGGAACGCCGTCGCCGCTGGTGTCGACCCCGAACTCGAACTGCAGGTTCTCGACGCCCTCGGCGATCGACGTCGTGCGCAGCACGCCGTCGATCATCTCGACCCGCTTCAGGGTCGGAATGCCGTCGTTGGCGCGCGCAGTCGTTGCAGGTGGCGACGTAAGTAGGTCCGCTGCAGCAGCCGCCGCACGGCGTTGTTGACGTTGCCGGCGGCGCAGTTCGGCGTGCCGCAGGTTGAACGTCTTCTCGGGCTCCGCGGACGGCGCCGCGGCGACGCGGAACTGCCCCCATTCGTCCCGGCAGCGCGACGTCTGGATGTACAGGTTGTCGGTGCGCGGCGGCCGTCAGCGAGATCGGGGCGGCCGGTTTCCGCACGTCGGATCACGAGCGCTTCGGTGTTGGCGCGCCGGTTGGCCAGGCAGCCGATCGACGACCGTGGCTGCCGGGATGCCCTGCACACGGGCGCGGCACCTGATCGGCGGTGCCGGCGGCCGGGTCGGGCTGCACCCAGCCCTGCGCGTGTCGTCGCGGTGGCGCACGGATCGGGTGACGTATAGACGGCGGGCGGATCGGCGCGGTTCGGGTTGAACTCCGAGTAGAACCCGGCGTGCATCACGTCTTCGGTCAGTGTGTCCACCGAGAAGCGCGCGTTCTCGATCTGGCGAACGGTGCGCTCGAGTTCCTGCTGGTTGCCCGAGTTGCTCGAGAACATCAGCGTCAGCGCCAGCAGGATCGCGACGCCGAGGCCGAGCGCGATGACCAGCTCGATCAGCGTGTAGCCGCGCTGGCTGGACGGTGCGGAGAGGAAGGTGCGATGTCATCGGCGTTCCGGTTCATGCCGCAAGGTTCGCGACGCGCACCTGCAGACGCAAGCACGCGGCGCCGCGACTCGTCGCCGAACACGCCGGCCCCGCACTGAGTCGGCGGGCGGCGCTCCGGCGTTATCGAACCCCAGGTCACGGTGACGACGAAGACAGGCTCGCCCGGCGTTCGGCTGCGTCACGCAGCCGCGGTAGCCGAGAAACGCCGCGCCGCTGCCGCCGTCGTTGGCGCCGGCGAGCAGGTTGTTCCACTGGCACAGCTGCAAGGCGGCGCCCGCGAGTCCGGCGCAGTCCACCACGGCCGCGCCCTGGAGCTGCGATGTCGATCGTTGGCGTTGACGAAGTTGCGCCGCGATCGCTTTGTTGTTGCTGATCCGCGTCGCCATGTCATTCAGCGAGCATCGCGCGCCCGCGCTCGCTGGATGGAATCGGCGCCGAGGGTCGTCGCGCGGACGACGAAGCCGGCGAGGCCAAGCATGCCGACCGCGGTGATGACGAGCGTGACCAGGATCTCGATCAGCGTGAAGCCGCGGGCGCGGCGGAGCGATGTCAGGCGACGCATCAGCAGGCTCTCCGCCTTTGAACGCGCCGCGCCGGTCGGCGTGATGACCACGCAACGCGGCGTGGCGTTGGAAGACGTGATGGCCCAGGTCACGTTGCCGTCGCCGTGTCCGCGCCGATGCGGCCGTTGGGCTCGGAACTGCAAGCCGTTGCCGGCCGCGCTGCGACCGACAGCGCAGGCGGCAGGGCTTCGCGCTGGCGCAGCGTCGCGGCGCCGGCCGTGACGCGCCAGCCCTGCGACCAGTTTCCCGCCACCAGCGGCTCGACGGTACACGGGCGCATTGCGCTTGATCGCCTCCGAGCGGGCGAGGGCGAGATCGGCGATCAGGTCGAAACTGGCCGATCGGGCGTTCATCGAGGCGATGAGGAAAGACAGGTTCGGCGCCCCGATCGCCAGCACGATGGCGGCGATCGACAGGACGACCAGCGCTTCGATCAGTGTGAAGCCGCGCGCGCGCATCACGTTCCCGTGCGCGACCAGCATCCGGTTGCTCCTGTGCTGGTACGACCGCTCACCCGCCTGGTCGACCGCATCGTCCCGCAGCGTTCGCCGGACTGGGCGCCCTTGGCGCCGCGAACACGTGAACGTCGGCGGGTTGCGGCGTTGTTGTCCACCGCGCTCGAAGTGACGTCGTAGTAAGTCGAACCATTTCGCCGGGCGCCGTCATGCCCAGTGCCGCCGGCCGCTGGCAATCTTCGACGTTATTGAGTTCGCCGCTCTTGAAGTTGTTGTACTGGCGCCGATCGACCAGGAAGTGCTGCTGGCGCGCAGCCACCTCGAGCAGGAACGCCTGCGCCTCGGCGCGCCGCGACCGGTTGATGTACTCGGCTGTACTGCGGGATGGCGATCGCGGCCAGGATGCCGATGACCACCATCGCGACGATCAGCTCCATCAGCGTGAAGCCGCGCGCGCCGGTGAGGCGGTTCCGTTTGCAGGTTCTGGCGTTCATGTCGTTTGTTGCCCTCTGGGCGAATGATCGGTGCGACGCGGCCGTGGAACTCAGTCAATACAGACGAACGGCCGACGACCGCCGCCGGATGCGTAGGTCGCGTCCGGGGATTGTCGGATTCGCGCCATTGGCGGCAGCGCGGTGAATTGGCCGGCTTTCCCGGCCCTGTTGCGAGCGGGGAGCAGCCCTCTGGCCGCTCGTCGGTCTCGGGCTGCCGCCCATGCGAGGTCAAGCGGGCGCAGGCCGATGCGGCCCGCTCGTGCCAGCGGGCCGAATGAATCAGTGCGCAGCCTCAGGCCAGCGCCTTCGCCGCCACCGCGTTCCCCGCCCTCGAATGCGCCTTCCGGTCCAGAAAGCCGCTGATCCACTGCCCGATCGCGACGACCTTCGCGAAGTCGATCCCGGTCTCGATCCCCAGGCCGTTCAGCAGGTACAGCACGTCCTCGGTGGCGACGTTGCCGGTCGCGCCCTTGGCGTACGGGCACCCGCCGAGCCCGGCGATGCTGGTGTCGAACGTCGCGATGCCCATCTCCAGGCAGGCGTAGACGTTCGCGGTCGCCATGCCGTAGGTGTCGTGGAAATGCCCGCTCACCGCCGGCAGGTCGTACACGCGCAAGGCGGCTTCCATCGCCCGCTTGGTCTTCTCGGGCGTCCCGACGCCGATGGTGTCGGCCACGCCGATGTCGTCGACGCCGATGTCCTTCATCCGGCGCGCGACGTATTCCACCGCCTCGGGCTTCACTTCGCCCTGGTACGGGCAGCCGAGCGCGACGGAGATCGCGCCGCGCACGCGCATGCCGTGCTGGTGCGCGGCCTCGCAGACGGGACGGAAGCGCTCGACCGACTCCGCGATGGAGCAGTTGATGTTCTTCTGCGAGAACGCCTCGCTGGCCGCGCCGAAGACGACCACCTCGTCGGCCTTCGCGGCGAGCGCGCCCTCGAATCCCTTCATGTTCGGCGTGAGCACCGAGTAGACGACGCCCGGCTTGCGGCGGATGCGCGCCATGACCTCGGCGGCGTCGGACATCTGCGGCACCCACTTCGGCGACACGAACGACGTCACCTCGATGTTGCGGAAGCCCGCGTCCGTCAGCCGATCGACCAGCTCGACCTTCACGTCGGCGGGAATCATCTGCTTCTCGTTCTGCAGCCCGTCGCGCGGGCCCACGTCGACGATCGAAACCTTGCTCGGCAGTGCCATCAGTAACCTCGCGTCCAGTCGACGACACCGCTGACCGGCTCGCCGCGCTCCAGGGAGCGGATCTTATGCGCCACCTGCTCGCACGGACTCGTCCAGCATCGTCACTCCGGACACGTGCGGCGTCACGGTGATGCGGGGGTGGCTCCAGAACGGATGGTCGGGCGGCAGCGGCTCCGTCGCTGAACACGTCGAGCGTGGCGCCGCCCAGCTTGCCGGCATCCAGCAGGGCGACCAGGTCGTCGTCGACCAGGTGCGCGCCGCGGGCCAGGTTGACGACGTGCGCGCCGTCGGCGAGCCGCTCGAGGTGCTCCCGCCGCAGGATGCCGGTCGTCTCGGGCGTCAGCGGCAGCGTGTTGATCAGCACGTGCAGCCCGGTCAGGAACGCGGGCAGCTCCGCGGCGCCGGCGTAGGCGCGGATCTTCGGCGCATCGTGACGTGTGCGCGCGTACCCGCGCACGCTGAAACCCTGGCCGGCGATGGTCTCCGCCACCACGCGGCCGATCGCGCCGAGCCCGAGCACGCCCACCTCGACTTCGCCGGGAGCGTGCGGGCGGCGCGGCGCCCAGCGGCGTTCCGCCTGGCAGCGCGCGTACTCGTCGAAGCGGTAGGCGTGGCGCAGCACGACCGCCAGCGCGTACTGCGCCATCGGGCGCGCCATCCCGGCGTCCTCGAGACGGATCAACGGCACCGAGCGCGGGAACGCCGGCATCGTCGCCAGCGCGTCGATGCCGGCGCCGAGGTTGAAGATCGCCTTCAGGCGCTTCTGCTCGGCGAAGAACGACGGGTCCGGTCGCCACACGAGCGCGTAGTCGGCGGGCGTCGGCGTGTTCGTCGACGGTCGCCCGCCCGGAGTCGCGCGTGACGATGTCGGCTTCCGGCAGCGCCGCGCGCAGGCGCTCCGACCACTTCGCGAGCGCATTCGCGCCGAGCGCGATGACGATGCGCGGCTGCATGCCCAGGCGCTTCAGGGCGACTCGAAGCGCACCAGCTCGGCGCCCTCGTCGACCTGGTCCCCGACGCCGAACAGCACGTCGGCCACCACGCCGTCGACGGGCGCGACGATCGTGTGCTCCATCTTCATCGCTTCCATCACGAGCAGGGTCGCGCCGCGCTCGACGCGCGCGCCGGCCGTCGTCGAGATCGCGATCACCTTGCCGGGCATCGGCGCCGTGAGGCGGCCGGTCGCGGCGTCGCCGCCGCCCGACTGCGCGATCACGTCGAAGAGCGCGAGCACGCTGTGGCGCCCGTCCGCGAACACGTGCAGTTCGTCGCCGGACCGCACGACGTCGGCGACCCGCGTGCCGGAGCCGAAGCGGATCCCCAGCCGCGTGCCGTCGACGGCGCTGATCGCCAGCGGCGCGTGCGTGTCGCCGTGGTGGAGCACGTAGCCGTCGCGCGCGTACTCGAGGTCGACGTCGTGCACGCCGCGCGCCGACTTGAGCGTCAGCGTGCGCATGTAGTTGGTGTTCAGCCGCCAGCCGTGCGCGGCCGTCCACGGGTCGGCGCCGGCGCCGGCGTCCTCGTCGACGAGGACCCGCGCGCAGGCGAACGCCAGCAGTTCGTCCGGCACGCGCTCGTCGTCCTGCTCGGGGAAGAGCCGGGCCCGCTCGCGCTCGATCAATCCCGTGTCGAGTTCGGCCCGCGCGAAGCTGGGGTTGGCGACGAGCCGCGACAGGAAGTCGACGTTGTTCGCCACGCCGACGATGTGGAAGTCCGCCAGCGCGGCGTGCATCCGCGCCAGCGCGTGCGCGCGGTCCGTGCCCCACACGATCAGCTTCGCGATCATCGGGTCGTAGTGCGGCGTGATGCTGTCGCCCTCGCGCACGCCGCTGTCGATGCGCACGGCGGCCGGTGGCGTTGCGTCCTGGCCGCCGAACTCGGTCGCGTCCGGCTGCGCGAGGTGCAGCAGCCGTCCGGTCGACGGCAGGAATCCGCCGTCCGGGTTCTCGGCGTAGATGCGCGCCTCGATCGCGTGCCCGCGGATCGCGAGCGCGTCCTGCGTGGCCGGCAGCGGCTCGCCGGCGGCCACGCGCAGCTGCCACTCGACGAGGTCGTGGCCGGTGATCATCTCGGTCACCGGGTGCTCGACCTGCAGCCGGGTGTTCATCTCCATGAAGAAGAACCCGCCGCCCGGGTCGGCGATGAACTCCACCGTGCCCGCGCCGACGTAGCCCACCGCCCGCGCCGCCGCGACGGCCGCTTCGCCCATGGCGCGACGACGCTCGGCGGTCATGCCCGGCGCCGGCGCTTCTTCCAGCACCTTCTGGTGGCGCCGCTGGACCGAGCAGTCGCGCTCGAACAGGTAGACCGCGTGGCCGAGCGTATCGGCGAACACCTGGATCTCGATGTGGCGCGGCCGCTCGACGTACTTCTCGATCAGCACGCGGTCGTCGCTGAACGACGCGAGCGATTCGCGCTTGCACGAGGCCAGCGCGTCGACGAACTCGGCCGACTTCGTGACGATGCGCATGCCCTTGCCGCCGCCGCCCGCGCTCGCCTTGATGAGCACGGGGTAGCCGATCCCGTCGGCCTGCGCGTGCAGGAACGCGGGGTCCTGGTTCTCGCCGTGGTAGCCGGGCACCAGGGGAACGCTGGCCCGCTCCATCAGCCGCTTGGCTTCGCTCTTGCTGCCCATCGCGTGGATCGCGGACGCCGGCGGCCCGACGAAGGTGATGCCGGCGTCGGCGAGCGCCTGCGCGAACGACTCGTTCTCCGACAGGAAGCCGTAGCCCGGGTGGACGGCGTCCGCCCCGGTCGCCTTCGCGGCCGCGATGATCAGGTCGGCGCGCAGGTAGCTGTCGCGCGCCGCGGCGGGGCCGAGCCGGACGGCCTCGTCGGCCATCGCCACGTGACGGCTGCCGGCGTCCGCATCCGAGTAGACCGCGACGGTCCGGATGCCCATCCGCCGGGCGGTCGTCATCACGCGGCAGGCGATCTCGCCGCGGTTCGCAATCAGCAGCTTCTTGAACATGGCGTCACTTCTTCTGTTGCGAGAGGTCGAGTTTCGTTTCGCTGATCAGCGTGAAAAATCCCTCGGCGGGGCGCCGAGGACCTTCTTCAGCACGCGGACGACGAAGCGGATCAGCTTGGGCAGCAGCCACGCGGCCAGCACGACGAGGGCCAGGACGAGCGCGAGCGCGACCAGCGGGTAGGTCAGCACCAGCCACAGCAGCCCGGCCGTGGTGATGTCCTCGGCCACCGACAGGCCGAAGTTCGAGAACGGCTCGGGCGACGTGTTGGCCGCCGCGCGCGTGCCCGCCTTGGTGAAGTGACTGGTCGCCGCCAGCGACCCGCCGAGGATCGCCGCCACCGTCGTCCACGCCGCGCTGTCCATCGCGCCGAACACGCCGGCGGCAAGCGCCGCGCCGGCCGGAATGCGGATGAAGGTCTGGATCGCGTCCCACACGCTGTCCACGCCGGGGACCTTGTCGGCGACGAACTCGACCAGGAACATCGCCGCCGACGCGCCGATCACCCACGGGTGCTGCAGGATCGCGAGCCCGCTCGGCAACTGCACCCACCCCGCATACCCCACGAGCCCGACCACGAGCAGCACCGCATACAGCCGGATGCCGCTCGCAAAGCCGAGCACCGCGGCCAGCGCGATCAGTTGGGCGATGTCCAGCGACGCCACGGCGCTTACATCTCCTCGTCGTCCCCATCCGCCTGCATAGCCTCGTACTCGGCGACCCAGCGCGGCTTGCGCTTTTCGAGGAACGAAGCGATCCCCTCGCGCCCGTCCGTGCTCTGGCGAATGGCCGCGATCCGCTGCGCGGTGTCCGCGACGAGGGCGTCGTCGATCGGGCGGAACGCGACGTCGCGCACCAGGCGCTTGGCTTCGGTCACCGCCTCCGCGCTGGTCAGCATCAGGGTGCCGAGCAGTTCGTTGATGGTCCCGTCGAGCTCCTCGGGAGCGGCAATGTCCTGGACGAGGCCGATGCGGAAGGCCTCGCTGGCGTCGAACTTCTCCGCGGTCAGGAAGTAGCGGCGCGCATTTCCGGGCCCCATGGCGCGGATCACGTACGGCGCGATGGTCGCGGGAATCAGGCCGAGCTTGGTCTCGGTCAGGCAGAACTCGGCCGTCAGCGACGCGACCGCGATGTCGCAGGCGGCGACCAGGCCGACCCCGCCGGCGAACGCCGCCCCGTGGACCCGTGCGATCACGGGCTTGGGGCACTCGTAGATCGTGCGCAGCATCGTCGCGAGCTTCATCGCGTCGGCCAGGTTCTCGTCGTGCGAGTACTGCGACATGCGGCGCATCCATTCGAGGTCCGCGCCCGCGCAGAAAGCCGGGCCTTCGGCGGCCAGCACGATGGCGCGCACCCCGGGGTCGGCGCCGAGCGTCCGGAACGCGTCGGTCAGCTCGGCGATCGTCGTCTCGTTGAAGGCGTTGCGCACCTCGGCCCGCGTCATCCAGACGAGGCCGACGCGGTGGGTGATGTTGATCTTCAGGGTCGTGGGCATGTGGCGGTTCGGTTCAGGAGTGTCGCTCCAGCGGACGGCTGGCGCGGTGCTTGGAGCGACTGTCGTCGCGGTCGAAGGAAACGAGAGCCGGAGTCATGGAATGGCGATCCGCTTGGCGACTTCCTCGAGCATCACCTCGGTGGCTCCGCCGCCGATCGCCAGGACCCGCGCGTCGCGGACGAGCCGTTCGATCGGGCTCTCCCGCATGTATCCCATGCCGCCGTGGAACTGCTGGCACGTGTACGTCACTTCGTTGACCAGCTCTCCGGTCAGCGCCTTCAGCATGGAGATCTCCGCGACGGCGTCGCGCTGCTCGTCGACCAGCCACGCGCAGTGATAGAGCAGCTGCCGCGCGGCCTGCACGCGCGCCGCCAGCATCGACAGCCGCTGGCGGATCGCCTGCTTGTCCCACAGCACGGCGCCGAACGCCTTGCGGTCGTGCACGTAGCGCAGCGTGAGGTCGAGCGCCGTGAGGCAGTGGCCGATCGCCATGCTGCCGAGCGCGAGCCGCTCCGTCTGGAAGTTCTTCATGATCGCGTAGAAGCCGCGATGCTCCTCGCCGAGCAGGTTCGCGGCCGGCACGCGGCACTGGTCGAACACGAGTTCCGCGGTGTCCGACGCCAGCCAGCCGCTCTTCTTCAGCGAGCGGCCGACCGAGAAGCCCGGCGTGCCGCGCTCGACCGCGAAGATCGACAGGCCGCGCGAGCCCTTGGCGGCCGGATCGGTGCGCGCGGCGACGAACACCAGGTCGGCCAGCACGCCGTTCGTGATGAACATCTTGCTGCCGTCGATCACCCAGTGGTCGCCGTCCCGGCGGGCGCGGGTGCGGAGCGAGGCGACGTCGGAGCCGGCATCGGGTTCGGTGACGGCCACGGCCGTGATCAGCTCGCCGCGGTGGATCGCCGGCAGCCAGCGCGCCTTCTGTTCGGCGGAACCGGCGTTCAGCAGGTGCGGGCTCGCCATGTCGGTGTGGACCAGCACCGTGATGACGAAGCCCCCGGAGGTCGAACGCGACAGCGCCTCCTGGAACACGACGTTGGTCGTCGCGTCGGCTTCCGCGCCGCCGTACTCGGCCGGCGCCGTGAGGCCGAGCCAGCCGAGCGCGCCCATCGTCCTGAGCACGTCGCGCGGCGTGTAGCCCTGTTCGTCCCAGGCGAGCGCGTTCGGCTCGACCTCCTGCGCGAGGAAGCGCGCGACTTGCCGGCGCAGCTCGACGTGCTCCGGGCGCGTGTAGATCGTGTCGATCATCCGGACGGAACCCCGCGGTCCTTGGTCACATGCGGAACACGCCGAAGCGGGTCTCGGGGATCGGCGCGTTGAGCGCCGCCGACAGCCCGAGCGCGAGGCACATGCGGGTGTCGAGCGGGTCGATCACGCCGTCGTCCCAGAGGCGCGCGCTGGCGAAGTACGGATGCCCTTCGCGTTCGTACTGGTCGAGGATCGGCTGCTTGAATGCCGCTTCCTGCTCGGCGCTCCAGGCGCCGCCCTTCGCCTCGATGTTGTCGCGGCGGACGGTGGCCAGCACGCTCGCGGCCTGCTCGCCGCCCATCACGCTGATGCGCGCGTTCGGCCACATCCAGAGGAACCGCGGACCGAAGGCACGACCGCACATCCCGTAGTTGCCGGCGCCGAAGCTGCCGCCGATGATCACGGTGAACTTCGGCACCTGCGCGCACGACACCGCCGTGACCATCTTCGCGCCGTGGCGCGCGATGCCCTCGTTCTCGTACTTGCGGCCGACCATGAAGCCGGTGATGTTCTGCAGGAACACCAGCGGCACCTTGCGCTGGCAGCACAGCTCGATGAAGTGCGCGCCCTTCTGCGCGCTCTCCGAGAACAGGATGCCGTTGTTCGCGACGATGCCGACCGGCATCCCCTCGATCCAGGCGAAGCCGGTCACGAGCGTGTTGCCGAAGCGCGACTTCCACTCGTCGAACTCGGAGCCGTCGACGATGCGGCCGATCACCTCGCGCACGTCGTACGGCTTGCGCGTGTCGGTCGGAATGACGCCGTACAGGTCCTGCGGGTCGAGCTTCGGCGGCCGCGGGTCGCGCAGCAGCTGCGACGACGGCTTCACGTAGTTGGTCGTCGCGAGGATGCGGCGCGCGAGCGCGAGCGCGTGGGCGTCGTTGGCGGCGAGGTGGTCGGCCACGCCGGACAGCCGCGTGTGGACGTCGCCGCCGCCGAGATCCTCGGCGCTCACCACCTCGCCGATCGCCGCCTTCACCAGCGGCGGTCCGCCGAGGAAGATCGTGCCCTGGTTGGCGACGATGATCGACTCGTCGCTCATCGCCGGCACGTAGGCGCCGCCGGCCGTGCACGAGCCCATCACGACGGCGATCTGCGGAATGCCCGCGGCCGACAGCGTCGCCTGGTTGTAGAAGATGCGGCCGAAGTGCTCGCGATCCGGGAACACGTCGGTGTGGTTCGGCAGGTTCGCGCCGCCGGAGTCGACGAGGTAGATGCACGCCAGCCGGTTCTCGCGCGCGATCTCCTGCGCGCGCAGGTGCTTCTTGACCGTCATCGGGTAGTACGTGCCGCCCTTGACGGTGGCGTCGTTGCACACGATGACGCACTCGCGCCCGGCGACCCGGCCGACGCCGGTGATGATCCCGGCCGACGGCGCGGCGTTGTCGTACATCTCGTACGCCGCGAGCTGCGACAGCTCGAGGAACGGCGTGCCCGGGTCGAGCAGCATCTGGACGCGGTCGCGCGGCAGCAGCTTGCCGCGGGCCGTGTGCTTGGCGCGCGCCTCCGGCCCGCCGCCCACCGCCACCGCGTTGACCTTTTCCTTCAGGTCGGCCACCAGCGCGCGCATGGCCTCCGCGTTGCCGCGGAACTCGGCGCTGCGCGCATTCAGTCGTGTCTCCAGGATCGTCATCGTTGTTGTCGGCGAAGTGCGCCGCGGCCTCGTTCGGGCCGGCCGGCTGCAAAGGGTGAATGGTAGTGCGAAGCGCCGCGCAGGTCGCCTATGGCGCGTCGATGGCGACGTGCGGCACCGGACGGTGGCGGCGGAAGTGGAGCACGGCGAGGACCAGGGCGGCCGCCTGCAGCGCCGCCGACAGGAAGAACGGGGCGCCGATGCGCCAGTCCCCGGCAGGCAGGTGGCTGACCTCCGCCAGCAGCGGCGCGCCCAGCAGCGGAGCGATGACGGCCATCAGGCTGGCGAGCGACGACAGCGACCCCATCGCCAGGCCCTGCTGGCGGGGATCGGCCGCCTTCGAGACGATCGCGTTCAGGCTCGGCCCGACGGCGAAGGCGAGCAGGTTCGCGGCGATGATCGCGTACATCATCCAGCCCTGCGTGGCCAGCCCGTAGAACGTGTACGCGAACAGGCCGGACACCATGCCGGCCACGACGACGTGCCGCTCGCCGATCCGCTTGAGCAGCCCGCCGAGCAGCAGTCCCTGCATCACGGCGCTCGCCAGTCCGACGACGAACAGCGACAGCCCGTTCTCCTGCGGCCCCCACCCGAAGCGGAAGCCCGTGTACAGCACCCAGGTGCCGTGCAGGATGAATTGCGCGAGCGTGACCAGCCCGATCACGACGACCAGCGCGCCGACGCTCTTCAGGCGCGTGAGGCCGGCCAGCGACGAGAACGGGTTCGCCTTGCGCCACTCGATGGCCTTGCGCCGCTCGCGCGGCAGCGACTCCGGCAGCACGAACAGGCCGTAGACGGCGTTGACGAGCGACAGCGCGGCGGCCGCGTAGAAGGGCAGGCGGATGTCGATGCTGCCAAGCGTGCCGCCGATCGCCGGGCCGACGATGAAGCCGATGCCGAACGCGGCGCCGATCCGGCCGAAGCCCCTGGCGCGCTGTTCGGGCGTGCTGATGTCGGCGACGTAGGCGTTGGCCACGGAGAAGTTCGCGGCCAGCGCGCCGCCGAGCACGCGCGTGGCGAGCAGCGCCGGCAGCGAGGTGACGATGGCCGACAGGAAGAACATCGTCCCGAGGCCGGTGATCGACGCCAGCAGCACCGGTCGCCGCCCGTACCGGTCGGACAGCGCGCCGAGCAGCGGGGAGCACAGGAACTGCGCCAGCCCGAAGGTCACCATCAGCGCGCCGTACCAGTACGTCTGCGCATCGCGGCTCGCCGTGAACTCGCCGACCAGCGCGGGGATCACCGGCAGCAGCAGGCCGATGCCCATCACGTCGATGAGCACCGTGACCAGGATGAAGGCGATCGCGGGCTGCCGGCGCACGTCAGGGCTTCACGGCGTCGGCATCTCCGTGACGCCGCGGTGCCGCCTGCAGCGTGCGAGCCACGCCGAGACCGCGGGGTAGCGGGCGAGGTCGAAGCCGCCGTCGGCGGCCTTGTGCGTGTAGGCGAACAGCGCGAGGTCGGCGATCGTCAGCGCGTTCCCGGCGAACCAGTCGTGTGCCGCCAGGTGCCGCTCCATCACGCCGAGGGCGGCGTCGCCCCGCTTCGCGAGTTCCGGCAGCCGCGGGTCGTCGTCGCGCTTCAGGAAGCACCGGATGAAGCGCGCGACCGCGATCGCCGGCTCGTGGCTGTACTGCTCGAAGAACATCCACTGCAGCATGCGGGCTCGCGCGAGGCGGTCGTCCGGCACGAGCTTCGTGCCCTCGCCGAGGTACCAGAGGATCGCGTTGGACTCGGGCAGGAACGTCGATGCCGTCGATGGCCAGCACCGGCACCTTGCCGTTGGGGTTCATCGCGAGGAACTCCGGCGTCCGCGACTCGCCCTTCAGCACGTCGATCTCGCGCCACTCGTACGGCTCGCCGAGGATGTCGAGCGCCATGCGGACCTTGTGGCAGTTGCCCGAGGCGGCCGTGCCGTACACGGTGAAAGACATCACAGGTCTCCCGGAAGGCGGGCGGGTGCGGAAGCGCGAGTTTGACACCGCTTTCCCGAACCTCTACTTTTCGCTCTTGCGCCGATTTGCCGACTCGCTTGCGGGCGCGTGAGGGTTGCCTCCGAAAACCGCTAAAGAGGTCAAGCAGCGTTGCTGCGACGAACCCGAGCCGGCCCCAGCGCCTCTCGGGTTTTTTATTGGCCATGCTGAAGTCGGGTTCCGTCGGTGTCGTGACACCGCAGTCGTTCCGGTTCGATGCGCCGCTTGCGCTCGCGAGCGGGGCGTCGGTCGACGGCTACGAGTTGACGGTCGAGACCTACGGCCAGCTGAACGCCGACCGCAGCAACGCGGTGCTCGTCTGCCATGCGCTGAACGCCTCGCACCACGTCGCGGGGATCGCGGCCGACGACCCGACGAACGTCGGCTGGTGGGACAACATGGTCGGTCCCGGCAAGCCGGTCGACACCAACCGCTTCTTCGTGGTCGGCGTCAACAACCTCGGCTCGTGCTTCGGTTCGACCGGGCCGATGTCGATCAGCCCGGCGACCGGCAGGCCGTATGGCGCCAGCTTCCCGGTCGTGACCGTGGAGGACTGGGTCAACGCGCAGGCCCGGCTCGCAGACGTTCTCGGCATCGAGCGGTGGGCGGCGGTGATGGGCGGCTCGCTCGGCGGGATGCAGGCGCTGTCGTGGGCCATCCAGTATCCGGAGCGCCTGGCGCACTGCGTGGCGATCGCGTCGGCTCCCAAGCTGTCGGCGCAGAACATCGCGTTCAACGAGGTCGCGCGCACGGCGATCCGCTCCGATCCCGACTTCCACGGCGGCGACTACTACGCGCACGGCGTCGTGCCGAAGCGCGGGTTGCGGGTGGCGCGCATGATCGGCCACATCACGTACCTGTCCGGCGCCGACATGGCCGAGAAGTTCGGCCGCGCCCTGCGCGATCGCGAGGTCGGCGACGAGTACCGCTTCCACTACGACATCGAGTTCGAGGTCGAGAGCTACCTGCGCTACCAGGGCGACAAGTTCGCCGAGTACTTCGACGCCAACACGTACCTGCTGATCACGCGCGCGCTCGACTACTTCGACCCGGCGCGGGTGACGGGCGGCGACCTCGCCGCGGCGATGCGTCCCGCCAGCGCGAAGTTCCTGCTCGCCGCGTTCACGACCGACTGGCGTTTCCCGCCCGAGCGGTCGCGCGAGATCGTCGAGGCGCTCATCGCCACCGGGCGCGACGTCTCGTACGCCGAGATCGACGCGCCGCACGGCCACGACGCGTTCCTGCTCGAGGATCCGCGGTATCACCGGCTGATGCGCAACTACTTCGAGACGATCGCCGAGGAGGTGCACGCATGACGTTGCGTGCCGACCTCGCCCAGATCGCCGACTGGATCGCGCCGGGCAGCCGCGTGCTCGACCTCGGTTGCGGCGACGGCACGCTGCTCGCGTACCTGCGCGACGCCAAGGGCTGCCGCGGCTACGGCGTCGAGCTGAACGACGAGCACGTGGCGCACTGCGTGCGCGCGCGGATCAACGTCGTGCAGCAGAACCTCGACGCCGGCCTGCGGATGTTCGACGACGACATGTTCGACACGGTCGTGCTGTCGCAGACGCTGCAGGCCATGCACAACGCCGAAGGGCTGCTGCGCGAGATGGCGCGGGTCGGCCGCGAGGGCGTCGTCAGCTTCCCGAACTTCGGGCACTGGAAGCACGCGGTGTCGCTGCTGGCGGGTCGCATGCCCGTGACCAAGCACATTCCGTATCAGTGGTACGACACGCCGAACATCCACCTGTGCACGCTCAAGGACTTCGAGATCCTGGCATCGAAGGTCGGGCTGACGATCACGGCGCGCTCCGTGCTGGCCGAGGGCAAGCCGGTCAACGTGCTGCCCGGCCTGCGCTCGACGCTGGCGGTGTACCGCTTCGAGACCCGCTGACGCTTGCCATCGGCGCGGGAGGGTGCGCCGTGCTCGACTACCCGGACGGGGAGGACTGCGCGTCGGCGCGCGGCTGCGCGTGCACGCGGCTCGCCAGCCACACGAGGAGCAGCACCGGAACGCCGAGCAGGGCGGTGGCGTAGAAGAACGCCGCGTAGCCAAAGGCGTCGACGAACGCGCCCGAGAAGCCGGCCACGAACTTCGGCAGCAGCAGCATCACCGACGAGAACAGCGCGTACTGGGTGGCCGAGTACCGGACGTTGGTCAGGCTCGACAGGTAGGCGATGAAGGCCGCCGACGCGATGCCGGCCGAGAGGTTGTCGGCGGAGATCGTGAAGATCAGGCCGGTGAGGTCGTGGCCGCGCGACGCGAGCCACGCGAACAGCAGGTTCGACGCCGCCGACAGCACGGCGCCGAGCATCAGGATCCGGGTCACGCCGAAGCGCAGCGCAAGCACGCCGCCGATGAAGGCGCCCACCAGCGTCATCACCACGCCATACACCTTCGACACGGCGGCGACTTCGTCCTTCGTGTAGCCCATGTCCACGTAGAACGGGTTCGCCATGATGCCCATCACGACGTCGGAGATGCGGTACATGGCGATCAGCGCCAGCAGCAGCAGCGCGTGCCAGCGGTAGCGCTCGATGAAGTCCGCGAAGGGGCCGACGACGGCCGTGCGGACCCAGGCGACCACCGCGGCGGCGCGCGGACCGAGGCCGCGCTCGGCGACCAGGCGCTGCGCGAGCGCGCGTTCGTCGCTGTCGTCGAGCGCGCGGCCCGCGCTGGGAGCCGGCTCCGGCGAAAGCAGCACCGTCGCGACGCCGACCAGCATGGAGGCGGCCATCGCGAAGTAGGCCGTCGTCCACGCCGACGCGCTGTAGCCCGCCGCATCGCCGCCGGCCGAACGCGCGGCGATCCACAGCACGCCCGCGCCGGCCCAGATCATCGCGATGCGATAGCCGGTCTGGTACGTGGCCGCGAGCGCGGCCTGCTTCTCCACCTGCGCCGACTCGATGCGGAACGCGTCGAGCGCGATGTCCTGCGTGGCGGACGAGAAGGCGACGAGCAGCGCGAACCCGATCAGCCCGTCGAGGCCGTTGCGCGGGTCGGCGAGCGCCATGCCCACGAGGCCCGCGATCACGCCTGCCTGCGCGAGCAGCAGCCAGCCGCGACGGCGGCCCAGCGCGCGCGTCAGGCCGGGCAGCGGAAGCCGATCGACGAGCGGGGCCCACGCCCACTTGACGCCGTAGGCGAGGCCGACCCAGCTCAGGTAGCCGATGGTGGTGCGGTCGATGCCCGCTTCGCGCAGCCGGAAGGAAAGCGTGCCGAGCACCAGCAGCAGCGGCAAGCCCGGCGCCGAACCCGAGGAAGAACATCCGCAGCGACGCCGGCTCGAGGTAGACCCGGACCGCATCGCTCCAGCGGCGCGCGGGCCCTTCCGCGCCGGTCGTGCCGGTCGTGCCGATCTCCGCCATGGCGAGCGAGTGTAGTGGCGAAGTCGCCGGTGACCGCCGCGGTTCGGCGGGGTCAGTCCGTTCCCGCGAGCTGCCCGGCGCGCCGGCTCAGCACGCCGCGCACGTACGTCGTGTGGGTTCGAAGCGTGTAGAGCCGGTCGAGGTATCCCATCGGGACCTTGAGGCTGTTCAGCGTCGTCTCGATCTCGTCGAGCCGGTGCAGTTGCTTTTCGACGAGCGTGCCCCGCTCGGTCGCGTGCTCGAGCCGCTTGAGTTCGCGGTACCAGTGATCGAGGCGCCCGCGCATGCGCCAGTCGTAGACCTTCGGCAGGTATGCGAACAGCGGCACCCCGATCGCGGCCAGCGGCACCAGGATGAACAGCGTGCGCTCGAGCCAGATGGCGAGCCAGAACGGCAGCAATCGCCGCAGCAGGCCTGGCCGGTCCTTGTAGAAGCGCTCGGCGTCGGTCGACAGCGGCAACGACGGGTCGAGCGGCGCCGGGAAGACGTTGGCTGCATGCAGCAGCGTGGGGCCGCCGTGGACCTTCGTCGCCGCCGAAAGCAGCAGCTCGGTGGCCACGGGATGCAGTTCGTCCCGCGCCACGAGGTTCGCCGTCAGCGCCACCAGCGTGACGGTCTGCGGCGGCAGGTTGCGCTGCAAGTCGACCACGCCCTCGGGAAGCACGAGCTTGTGGAGGAACGGCATGCGCCGGACGTACGCATCGGCGTGGCGCATGTCCATCAGCCGCACGCCGGGCGTGGCCAGCAGCTTCGCCACGGCCGGGCCGTCGACCGCGGAGACGAAGAACGCGGCGCCGACGGCGCCGCTCGCGAGGGCCTCGGCGGCGGCGAGCCCGCCGACTTCGACCAGTTCGGTCGGAGGCTGGTCGAGTCCCGCCGATTGCGCGAGCGTCCTGCCCAGTTCCGCCGTGCCGCTGCCCGGCGACCCGATCGCGATCTTCTTGCCCGCCAGCTCGGAGCCGCGCTCGAGGACGCGCGGGTCCCGGTAGAACACCCAGACGGGTTCGTAGAACACGCTGCCGAGCGTGACCAGGCCCGGCTCCGAATCCCGGGCCAGTCCGCTCTGCACCAGCGCGACGTCGACGTCGTCAACGTGGCCACGGAGTCGCTCAAGGTTCTCCTGCGCGCCCTTCGACGGCTTCAGCACGAGCTCCATGCCCTGTTCGGCGAGGATGGCCTGGTAGCGCAGGGCGTACGCGTGATACGCGCCGTCGGGCGCGCCGGTGCTCATCACTATCTGCTTCGGCGGCGGTGGCGGCGCCAGGTACCACAGGCCCCACGCGGTCAGCGCGAGCACGGCGAGCGCGATCGCGAGCAACCAGCCGATGTCACGCAGGTGCACGTGATCGTGCAGCCGGTCATGGAGCGAGGGAGGCGTGGCCATGTGCGTTCAGAGCCTTCCGGTGTATTCGATGGTCAACGGCGCGTGATCGGAAAACCGCTTCGTCGTGTAGATCTCCGCCCGCCGGGCGCGCGCCGCGATGCCCGGCGTGGCGATCTGGTAGTCGATGCGCCAGCCGACGTTCTTCGCCCACGCCTGGCCGCGGTTGCTCCACCAGGTGTACTGCTCGGGCCGCGGGTCGAGCTGCCGGAACACGTCGACCCAGCCCTGCTCGTCGAAGACGCGCGACAGCCACGCGCGCTCCTCGGGGAGGAAGCCCGAGTTCTTCTGGTTGCTCCGCCAGTTCCTGAGGTCGATCTCCTTGTGCGCGATGTTGACGTCGCCACAGAGCACGACTTCCCGTCCGCTCGCCATCAGGCGCGCGAGGTGCGGTCGGAACTGCTCGAGGAAGCGGAACTTGGCCGCCTGCCGCTCGGGACCGGAAGAGCCCGACGGAAAGTAGACGGAGATGACGCTGACGTTGGCGAACTCGGCCTCGATGTAGCGGCCCTCGGCGTCGAACTCCGGAGAGCCGAACCCGCAGCGGACCGACCGCGGCTTCTTCACCGCGTACAGCGCGGTGCCCGAATAGCCCTTCTTCTCGGCGCAGTGGAAGTGCGAGTGGAACTGCGCGGTGGCGCGCAGCGCTTCCGGTATGTCGCCTTCGTGCGCCTTGACTTCCTGCAGGCAGACGACGTCAGGCTCGACGCGCTTCAGCCAGCGGAAGAGCCCCTTGCTGCCGGCCGAACGGATTCCGTTGGCATTGAGCGTGACGATCCTGAACATGCAACAAGACGAGCCGAAAAAGGTGGGGAATTGTGCAGCCTTTCGGAGACCGTTGCGGCAAAATCGCGCCGGAACCGGAAGGGGCGGCCAGCCCCTCATCAATCGTGGACGCACTTAAACAGCAATTCATCGAGTTCGCGCTGCAGTCCGGGGTGCTGAAGTTCGGCGAGTTCAGGACCAAGGCCGGACGCCTGTCGCCTTACTTCTTCAACGCGGGACTGTTCAACCGCGGGGCAACACTGGGGCAGCTCGCCCGCTTCTACGCGCGGACGCTGCTCGCGGCGCGGGACGCGGGACGGGTGCAGTTCGACATGCTGTTCGGGCCGGCC
>CAWEQS010000004.1:0-135714 GCA_963811265.1 uncultured beta proteobacterium | reverse complement strand
CCCTTGATGCAGACGAGCGGGCGCAGGGAGGCGACGCGCTTCGCGAGGCCGGCGCGCTCGGTGGCTTCGGCGACGTCGTCGATGTCCTTGTAGGCGCCGGGCGCCTCTTCGGCGATGCCGCGCATCGAGTTGGAGCGGATCACGATGCCGAGCGCGCCGAGGTCGTCGACGACCGCGCGGCCGCGCCAGCGGCGCAGGGCCTGGTTGCGGCTCATCGCGCGGCCCGCACCGTGGCTGGCCGAGCTCCACGCGCGTTCTTCGCTCTGCTTCGTGCCGGCGAGGATGTACGAGCCGGTGCCCATGCTGCCGCCGATGATCACCGGCTGCCCGACGTCGCGATACGGCGCGGGGATGGCCGGATGGCCCGGCCCGAACGCGCGCGTGGCGCCCTTGCGGTGCACGTACAGCAGCCGCTCGCGGCCGTCGACCTTGTGGCGCTCGGCCTTGCAGGTGTTGTGCGAGACGTCGTAAAGCGTGTCGAGCCGCGCCAGCGGGAAGCGCCGCGCGAACACCCGGCGCGCCAGGTGCGCGAGGATCTGGCGGTTGGCGAGCGCGCAGTTGATCGCCGCGTTCATCGCGCCGAGGTACTCCTGCCCCTCGGGCGACTTGATCGGCGCGCACGCGAGTTCGCGGTCGGGCAGCGCGATGCCGAGCCGCGAGGCGGCCTTCGCGAGGCTCACGAGGAACTCCGTCCCGATCTGGTGCCCGAGCCCGCGCGAGCCGCAGTGAATCGACACCACCACCTGGTCCTTGAAGAGCCCGTACGCGGCCGCGGCGCGCTCGTCGTGCACGCGCTCGACCTTCTGCACTTCGAGGTAGTGGTTGCCGGAACCTAGCGTGCCCATCTCGCCGCGCTGCCGCCGCTTCGCGAGCGACGACACGTTGCCGGGGTGCGCGCCGTCGATGCAGCCGTGCTCCTCGATCATCGCGAGGTCGGCGGCGACGCCATAGCCCTGCTCGACCGCCCAGCGCGCGCCGCCGCGCATCACGGCGTCGAGCTCGCGCTCGCCGAGCTGGATCGCGCCCTCGACGCCGACGCCGGCCGGAATGTCGCGCAGCAGCGCATCGCCGAGCCACTCCGCGTTCGGCGCGATGTCGGCGGCGGTGAGGTCGGTGCGCAGGCAGCGGATGCCGCACGAGATGTCGAAGCCGACGCCACCAGCGCTGACGATGCCGCCGTGGTCGGGATCGAAGGCCGCCACGCCGCCGATCGGGAAGCCGTAACCCCAGTGCGCGTCCGGCATCGCGAGCGCCGCCCCGACGAGCCCCGGCAGGCGCGCGACGTTGGTGATCTGCTCGAGCACCTTGTCGTCCATCGCTTCGAGCAGCGCCCGGCTGCCGTACAGGCGCGCATCGTGCCGCGTGTCCGCGGCGGTGCGCGGCACCACCCACGTCCAGTCGTCGATCCGGGTCAGGTGCGACGAGGTCCATTCGCAGCTCACAGGTCCACCACGCAGCGGGCTTCCCAGCCGTCGCCGTCGCGCGCGACCTTCAGCGCGGTCAGCGTCGCACCCTTCACCTGCGTGCCGCGCTCGAGTCCCGCGTGCCAGCGCTCGCCGCGCGCGCTGCCCAGCCAGTGATCGCCGGCCTGCACCAGCGCGAACCGCCCGAGCGCCAGGCCCTGCGCGTTGGCGTGCGCGAGCAGCAGGTTCAGCCAGGTCACGAGCGCGAGTTCGGGGTCGGCCTCGGTGAACTCGACGTCGACCCGCTCGGTCGGCTGCACCGCGTCGGTGTCGCACATCAGCGCGAACGTCGCCTCGGCCGCCTCCACGAAGGCCTCGGCGAGCGTCGCCCCACGGCCGATGACGCCGGTGTCGGCGTCGTGGTCGAAGTAGGCGTGGCGCGCCGGCCCTTCGTCGCTCATTGGGCGGCCTCCGGCTCTAGCGCCTCGGCCCGCTGCCGCCGGTCGACCTCGTCGGCGAGCATGCGCACGGCGGGCGAAATCGAGACCGGGTAGCGCGGCCACGGCGGGTCGAGCGTCTTGAGGTGGGTCGGCAGTGCATCGAGCTGGGCGTGGCAGTGAGCGCGCACTCGGCTGAGTGCGGGCGAGGGCGCGATGCGCCGGCCGTCGCGCATCACCCAGTCGAGCAGCGGGGTGCCGACACCCTGCTCGTCGACCAGCCGCACGCTGTCGCCGGCGAAGGTGCGGTCGGCGTTCGAGCGCCGCCAGACCTGCTTGCGGCCGGGCCAGGTGGCCTTGCCGCCCGAGCGCTTGCGGCGCGCGACGCCGTCGTATTCCTGCAGCTTGTAGGCGGCGTCGAGGCACGGCGCGTCGCTGCTGGTCGTGAGGCTGGTGCCGACGCCGAAGCTCGCGATCGGCGCGCCGGCGTCGACCAGGGCGCGCACGCGGTGCTCGTCGAGGTTGCCGCTCGCGAAGATCGCGCAGTCGCGCAGGCCGGCGGCGTCGAGGATGCGGCGGACCTCGCGCGACAGCGCGTCGAGGTCGCCGCTGTCGAGCCGCACGCCGCGGATGCGGATGCCGCGCTGCGCGAGTTGCGGCGCGAGGGCCGCCACCTTGCGGGCCGCCGCGACCGTGTCGTACGTGTCGATCAGCAGCATCGCGTTGTCGGGGAACGACTCGGCGAAGTCGATGAACGCCTGCGTCTCGCTGTCGTGCGCCTGCACGAACGAGTGCGCCATCGTGCCGAACACCGGGATGCCGAAGCGCGGCCCGGCGTACGCGGTCGCGGTGCCGGCGAAGCCGGCGATGTAGGCGGCCCGCGCCGCCAGCGCGCCCGCTTCGGCGCCGTGCGCGCGGCGCAGGCCGAAGTCGATCAGCGTGCGCCCTTTGGCGGCGAACACGGAGCGCACGGCCTTCGAGGCCACGACCGTCTCGAAGTGGACCAGGTTGAGGATGCGCGTCTCGAGCCACTGCGCCTGCGCGATCGGCGCCACCACGCGCAGCACGGGCTCACTGGGGAAGAACACCGATCCCTCCGGCATCGCCCAGACGTCGCCGGTGAAGCGCAGTCCGCGCAGCCAGTCGGCGAAACCGGGCGCGAACTTGCCGCAGCCGTCGATCCAGGCGAGCTCGTCGTCGCCGAACTGCGCCTGCTCGATGAAGTCGAGCGCCTGCTCGAGCCCGGCGGCGACGAGGAAGGCGCGCTCCGCGGGCAGCTTGCGCACGAACAGCTCGAACGCCGCCACCTTGTCCATCCGGTGCTGCCAGTACGACTGCAGCATCGTCAGTTGGTAGAGGTCGGTCAGCAGCGGGGAGTCGGAAGCGAGCGTCATGCGGCCGTCGAAGGCTCCTGGTTGGCGCGAGGCGCCTGCCGCATCAGGTCGATCACCTCGTCGTCCGTCAGCTGGTGGAAGTCGACGTAGAAGTAGCCGATCGCCCCGAAGAACCCGGGCTGCATCAGGCAGACGACGTCGTCGACTTCGGCGCGCAGCGCATCGATCGTCTCGGGCGGCGCCACCGGCACCGCGAGCACCAGCCGCGCGGGCTTGCGTTGCCGCAGTCCGCGCAGCGCGGCCCGCATCGTGGCGCCGGTCGCGATGCCGTCGTCGACGACGATCGCGGTCCGCCCGGCCACGGGTTCCGGAGCGCGGTGCGCGAGGTACACCGCGCGGCGCCGCTCGATTTCCTTCAGCTCCTGCTGCGCGCGGTCCTCGATGTACTGGCGGTCGATGCCGGTCTCGGCCATCACGCGCGGCTCGACCACGATCACCGGCGCGCCGCCGTCCATCACGGCGCCGACCGCGAGTTCGGGCTGCCACGGCACGCCGATCTTGCGCACCAGCAGCAGGTCGAGCGGCGCGTGCAGCGCGCGCGCCACCTCCAGCCCGACCGGCACGCCGCCACGCGGCAGCGCGAGCACGACCGGATCGGCCAGCTTCATCCGCGCCAGCCGCTCGCCGAGCGCGCGACCGGCGACCGTGCGGTTCTCGAACGGTGAGCGGAATTCTTCAAGCATGGGCTTCCGCCTTCATGTGCTGCACGAACCAGTCGCCGGCGAGCGTCGCGGCCGCGGCGAGCGCGCCGCGTTCCTCGAACAGGTGCGTCGCGCCGGGCACGACGCGCAGCGCGTTCTCGCAGGTCATCTGCGCCGCGGCCCAGCGGTTCAGCTCGAGCACCTCCTCGTCGGCCCCGCCGACGATCAGCAGCGTCGGCGCGCGCACCTTCGGCAGCGCCGCGTCCGCGAGATCCGGCCGGCCGCCGCGCGAAACCACCGCGGCGACCCTGTCGGGCACGGCCGCCGCCGCGACCAGCGCGGCCGCCGCGCCGGTGCTGGCGCCGAAGAGGCCGGTGGGCAGATCCGCGATCTCGCGCACGCCCGCCTGCCACGTGATCGCCTCGCGCAGGCGCCCCGCCAGCAGCGGGATGTCGAAGACGTTGCGGCGATCGAGCGCCTCCTCGTCGGTCAGGAGATCGAACAGCAGCGTCGCACAGCCCCGCTTGCACAGTTCGTCGGCGACGAAGCGGTTGCGGGGGCTGTGCCGGCTGCTGCCGCTGCCATGGGCGAACACGACCAGGCCGCGCACCGGGCCCAACGGCAATTGCAGGCTGCCCGGCAGGCGAAGCCCGCCGAGCGTGACGTCGAAGGTTGTCATGGGGTCTCCTTGCCGCAGGCGCAAGCGCCGCGCGACACACACGTGTACAAATCCAGCATCGGTGGCGCGGCGGGTTGGCCCTTGACGGCGGTCAACGGCGCGCCGGCGAGCAAGGCACTCTCCCCATGCAGCCCGGATTCCCCTCTCCGCGCGCGGTCTCGACCGAGGACAAGGTCCGCTTCCTGGCATCGCCCGCCGCCCATGGAGGAGTGCAGCCGGAGGTGGTCGAAACCCACATGTCCTGGCTGTTCGCCGCCGGCGACCGCGTCCTGAAGCTGAAGAAGCCGGTCCGGACCGATTTCCTCGACTTCTCCACCGTGGCCCTGCGCGCGCTCAACTGCGGCGAAGAGGTCCGGTTGAACCGGCGGCTGGCGCCGGACGTCTACGACGGCGTGCTGCCGCTGGTGGCGCGCGCCGACGGGACGCTGGCGGTCGGCCCGCAGGCGGGCGCGGAGGCGGTCGACTGGCTGGTCGCGATGCGCCGCCTCCCGGCCGCGCGGATGCTGGACGTCGCGATACGTGCAGGCACGGTGAGCCCGGCCGACATCGACCGCCTCGGGGACCGGCTGGCGCGCTTCTTCTGCGAAGCGCGCCGCGTACAGGTCTCGGGCGACGACTACCGTGGGCGGTTCGAGGCGCTGCAGGCGGCCAACCGCGCGGTGCTGACGCTGCCGCGCTTTGCGTCCCTCGAGGCCGCGCCGGTGCTCGATGCGGTCGACGCGGCCCGCGGGCGGCACGCGGCCGCGCTGCGCGACCGCGCCGAGGGGGGCCACGTGCGCGAAGGCCACGGCGACCTGCGGCCGGAGCACATCGCCCTCGACGGGATCCCCGTGGTCATCGACTGCCTCGAGTTCAATGCGCAGCTGCGCGAGGTCGATCCGTTCGACGAACTCGCCTTCCTCGGCCTCGAGTCCCGGCTGCTGGGCGCGCCGTGGATCGAGCCGCGGCTGCTGGCGCACGTGGCGCAGGCGCTCGACGACGCGCCGCCGCCTGCCGTGCTGGCGCTGTACAGCGTCCACCGCGCGCTGCTGCGCGCCCGGCTGACGGCAGCGCACCTGCTCGATCCGCATCCGCGGCGGCCGGAGCACTGGCTGCCGCAGGCCGCGCGCTACCTCGCCGAGGCGACGACGGCGCTGCGTGCGCTGGGCTAGACCTTGAGTTCGTGCCGGATCGCGTCGGCGAACAGCGCCGCGCACGGCAGCACGCTGACGCGCCCGCGCGCGGGCCGCTCGTCGAGGCGGAATGGGGGCACGGTGTCGGTGATGAAGACGCGCTCGACCGCGGTGCGCTCGAGCACGTCGGCGGCGGGGCTGACGAACAGCCCGTGCGCCGCGAAGGCGAGCACGCGGCGCGCGCCGGCCTTGAGCAGCGCGCCGGCGGCGCGCTCGATCGTGCCGAAGGTCGCGATCAGGTCATCGACGATCAGCACGGTCGCGCCGGCGATGTCGCCGGTGACGATCTCGCCGCCGCTGACCACGCCCAGGGCGCGCCGCTTGTCGACGAAGGCCTGCGCCACCGGCCGCTGGAGCGTCTTCTGGAGCGCCTCGCGCCAGAGCTGCGCGCGCTTGACGCCGCCGACGTCGGGCGAGGCGACCGCGATCGGCTCGTCACCGACGAGTTCCAGCGCCGCGGCGCTGAACAGCGCGTTCGGCGACAGCGTGACCGCGCGCAGGCGGAAGGCGTTGTCGAACGCGGCGACGTTGTGCGCCTCGAGCGTGACCAGCGCGTCGCATCGAACCGCCTCGAACAATTGCGCCACGACGCGGATCGACACCGGGTCGAACGGTTGCGTCCGCCGGTCCTTGCGCGCATAGGCGAGGTAGGGAACGACCGCGACGATGCGGCGCGCGCCGTGGTCGCGCAGCGCCGCGATGAACATCAGCAGGCGGACCAGCTTGTCGTCGCCGCTGACGCCCGGCTCGCCGTGCAGGCTCTGCACGACCACGCAGTCCTGGCCGATGGGATCGACCAAGGGGCGGATCTTGTGTTCCGCGTCCTCGAACGTGCGCTCCTCGTGCCGCGCCAGCGGCTCGCCGAGCGCGCTGGCGACGCGCGCGCCGAAATCGCGGGTCGCGTCGAGGGCGAACAGCAGCATCGGAACGTGCTCCGCCTACTCCCCGGGCACGCGGTCGTCGGCCTTCGGGTCGACGAAGCCGATCTCTTCCTCCGCTTCCTCCAGGGTCTCGTCGGGCTCGAGTCCGGTGTCGATCCCCGAGCGCAACGCGAGCAGCGCGTCCATCGCGGTGGGGAACGGGCCGAATTCCTGGTGGCCGTCGTCGGCGACCCAGTAGAACCCGTCCGGCCGGGCGACCACGCGTGAGCTCTCGTCGTCGCCGGGCGCGCGCGGCTCTTCGCGCGAGGGCGCCGCCTGCCTGGTGCTGTCTGGCCGTGTCATGACTTCTCCTGCCGTTGAACTGCGTTCACTTCACGCTAGGAGTATGAGCGTCCTGCCCGTTGATGACCGTCAACGGGTCATAACGCGCGCCCGCGACGTGCTTCATCGCATTGCGCCCGGGCAACGGGGCTGTTCAGCGCGGCCTGAACACCAGGAAGTACTGGTGCGGCAGGAACGCGTGCTCGGCCGCGAGCGCGTAGCCGGCGGCCTTCATCTCCGCCTTCACTTCGCTCGCGGCGATGCGCGACGCCGGCGGCGGACCGACCGGCGACTCCTTCGTGAAGTCGACGATCGCGACCGCGCCGCCCGGCTTCAGGGAGCCCGCGAGCTTCCGGAAGTACGCGGCGCGCTGGTCGATGTGGTGGTAGACGTCGACCATCAGCACGAGGTCGACCGTCTCGGGCAGCTTCGGGTCGGCGGGCGCGCCCTGCACCGGCACCAGGTTCTTCACGCCGGACTTCTGCGCGCGCTCGCCGAGGTACTTGACCATGTCGGGCTCGGTGTCGACGGCGTAGACGCGGCCCTGCGGCGTCATGTGCGCGAGGCGGACCGCGAAGTAGCCGGTGCCGGCGCCGATGTCGGCCACAACGGCGTCGGGCGCGAGCTTCAGCGCCTGGATCACCTCGTGCGGCTTCTGCCAGGCGTCGCGCGCCGGATCGTCGAACACCTTGGCCCAGTGCTCCGCCCCGCCGAAGCCGTGCTCGTGCGTGTGCGGCGTCTGCGCCGCCGCGGCGGCCGCGACGGCCGTAATCACAAGTGCGAACCACAACCGCGTCATTGGAAGCTCCTGTCGAAGGGCGGAGTATTCCACTTCCCGTGCCCCCGGGAATCGCTGCCTCGAGCCGGCGTCGCAGCGCGAACCTCCCCCCTGTTCGCCGTGCGACGTCCGGCGCAGCGATTGCCGGCGGTGCGCATTCGGCGCCTGAAGCGGCGCCGGCACGACGAGCCTCAGCCGAAGGGATCGATCGGCGTGAACGCGCCGAGGCCGGTGAGCTTGTAGCGGCCGCCGAGCGGCCGCATCGCGCGCTCCGGCGGGCCCTCGGTGATCCACTTCTCCGCGTACAGCATCGTCCAGATGCGCCGCTCGGCCATCACCGAGATCATGTAGCTCGGCAGCCCGAGAGTCGGCATCTGGTAGCCGCTGACGACCACGCGCTTGATCGTCGGCAGCGCCGCGAACGCTTCGCCGAGCAGCCGCACGACGAGCCCGAACGCGTGGCGGTTGTGCAGCATGGCCTGCCGCACCGGCGTCATCGGCTTGACGGCGATGCGGTGGCCGTAGCCGACGGTCGCTTCGCGATCGGGCAGTTCCGCGACCGCCGGGATGCGCACGTCGAAGCGGACTTCCTCGCTGTCGATGAAGCCGTAGTTCATGAAGATCGGCACCGGCCACAGGACGTCCTGCAGGCAGCTGACCAGGTGCGCGCTCATCGCCGCGGGATGGCCCGCGGCCGCGCGCTCGCTCAGTTCGCGGATGGCGCGCTGGCCGTTCTCCCACGCGAAGCGGCGCTTGAGCCACGCGGCGCGCGCGTCGAGGTAGGCGTTGATCTCGTCCAGCGTGCGATGCGAGCCTTGCCGCTTCTTCGGCGGCGCCGGCGGCAGCTCCGAGTACGGACGCGCCGACAGCGGCACCAGCTGGGCCGTCGGCGGCGGGGTGTAGCGATACGCCTCGCCGATCGCGTCGACGTGCTGGTTCATCTGCCGGCAGACCGCCTCGGCAACCTCGCGTTCGATGCTGTGCATCTGGTCGAGGTCGCCCACCGGGCCGCGCGGCTCGACGCGGGCCGGGCGGTCGAGGCGCACGAAGCCGAACTCGTCGACCCGCGCCCGCATGCCGGTGGTGGCGATGGAGAAGTTCGCCGGATGCGTGAGCGGGGAGGTGTCCGTCGATTCGGAGAGCTGGATCTGCGAACGACGGCGGTAGATCGCGCACTGGCCGTCCGCGCTCGCGAACGAGGGGATCAGCCGATGGGGGGGAAGCCAGCGAACGCGCTTTCCGAAGAGGGCGGTGTGCCTGTACCGCGTGGAGACGAGCTCCGCGGCAGCGACGGGTGAATCGAAAAGATTGAACTGCCCGTGACTCAATGCCCACCTTTGGCCGTGAAGATTGCTGCGCTTCGCGGTCTGTTCTTGTTGTCTGTTCGGTGCGTCTCCGCGCGCACCGCTGTTGCGGGCGCGAGTGTAGGACGAGCGCGGGCGTTTGTGTGGACAGTTTCGATGCGCGCGCGCGTTTCGTGCAGGGCCGCCGGCGCCGCGCGGGATTGCCGTGCGTCAAACGCCGGGGGAGGACTGGCCGGCGCGCTTTCCGTAAGCTTCGCGCCATGTCGATCGTTTCCACCGCCAAGGGCGTGTTCGCGTCGGTCACGCTCGCGCTGAACGTCCTGATCCTCGTCTCCGCGATGGTCCCGTTCGCGCTCGCCAAGCTGCTGCTGCCGTTCACGGCCGTGCGCCACGTGACCGACCGCGCGCTGAACGCGATCGCCACCGAATGGATCGCCGATGAACAACTGGTGGATCGGCGTGGTCGGCGACGTCCGCTGGGACGTGCAGGGCGACGACGGCCTCGACCCGAAGGGCTGGTACCTCGTGGCCAGCAACCACCAGAGCTGGGTCGACATCCTGGTGCTGCAGAAGATCTTCAACCGGCGCATCCCGATGCTGAAGTTCTTCCTCAAGCGCCAGCTGATCTACGTGCCGGTGATCGGGCTGGCGTGGTGGGCGCTCGACTTCCCGTTCATGCAGCGCAAGGGCGGCAGCTCCGGCCCGAAGGACCTCGAGCGCGCGCGCAAGGCGTGCGAGAAGTTCCGCGTGGTGCCGACCTCGGTCATCAACTTCCTCGAGGGCACGCGCTTCACGCAGGAGAAGCACGACCGGCAGCACTCGCCCTACCGGCACCTGCTGAAGCCGAAGGTGGGCGGCATCGCGACCGCGCTGACCACGCTCGGCGGCCAGTTCCACCGGATGCTCGACGTGACGATCGTCTATCCGGACGGGCCGCCGACCTTCTGGGACATCCTGAGCGGCCAGATGCGCGCGGTGACCGTGCGCGTGCGGCAGCGCGAAATCCCGCAGGAACTGATGGTGGGCGACTACCTGGCCGACAAGGCGTTCCGCGGCCGCATGCAGGAGTGGGTGAACTCGCTCTGGACCGACAAGGACGCGCTGCTCGGCGAACTCAAGCGGTCCGCGGCAACTGCACGCTGAGCGACGGCGTCTCGCCGCGCCGGTAGCGCCCCGGCGACTCGCCGGTCACCCGCTTGAACGCCTTCGCGAACACCGCGTCCGACTGGTAGCCGACCGCCTCGGCCGCGCGCGTCAGGCTCAGCCCTTCGGTGCGCAGCGCGTTCGCCGCGCGCAGCACGCGCCAGCGCTGCAGGTACGCCATCGGCGACTCGCCGACCAGTTCCCTGAAGGTCACCGCGAACGCGGTGCGCGACATCCCCGCCTCGTGCGCCAGCGTGTCGAGCGTCCACGGCTCGGCGAAGTGCTCGTGGATCGCCGCCAGCGCGCGGGCGATCCGCTTGTCGGTCAGGCCGCGCAGCCAGCCGCGCGTGCGCCGGTCCTGCCCCGCGACGTGCGCGCGCACCGCCTGGATGAACAGCACGTCGGCCATCCGCCGCAGCACCGTGCGGGCGCCCTGCTGGTCCGACGCGATCTCGGCGTCGATGAAGGCGAGCGTCGGCTGCAGCCACCGCTGCACGTGCGGGTCGGCTCCGCGCAGGTGGATCACCGGCGGCAGCGCCGCGAACAGCGGGTTGGCGCGGACCGACTGCGTGGCGAAGAAGCCGCCGGTGACGCGCACGACCGGGCCGCTGCCCGCGTGGCGCACGAACCCGCGATGGTCCATCGGGTGCGTCGCCAGCCACTGGTCGAAGGGCAGGACCTTCGCCTTGGGGCCCGAGCGAACGACGTGCGGGGCGCCGCCGGGCAGCAGGATGAAGTCGCCCGCGCGCACCTTCCGTTCGGCGCGGTCGCCGACCTTGAGGAGGCTCTCGCCCGAGCGCATCGCGTAGAAGGGCGCGCGGCCTTCGCGCACGACCGAGATGCCGAAGGGCGCGGCGAGGTCCGCCGTGAAGAACACCGGCGCCTCCAGCCGAACCTGCTCCATCACGTCGGTGAGCAGGTCGAAGCCCGCGTCCACCGGCCTGGTCGCCGCTTTTGAACGAATCGACATATTTCCTGATTGGATGCGTCTTATCTTTCTTCCGGATGCCGCGCACGATACGCCTCGTCAAGTCGCCGGTCACAACGGCCGGAGTGCCACACCAGAGGAGTCGATATGCGCACGAACCAACTTGCCCTTGCCGCCGTCCTTGCCGCCACCGCGCTGTCGGTGAATGCCGGCCCCCGGATGGAAGCCGCCACGGGCCCGTTCACGTACGAAGCCGTGGGTGCCACGCCCGTCGTGACGATCGGCCGCGCCAGCGCCGCGCCGAAGGCCGCCGAAGCGCCGAAGCCGGCCGCGGCGACCAAGGCTGCCGCCACCCGGCCCGCGGGCGCCGCCACCTCGGCGTTCACCTACGACAGCCGTCGGCGCCACCCCGCACGTCGAAGTGCGGAAGCAGCCGGCCCGCAGCGAAGTGCAGGCGCCCGCGCCGGCCCACTGAAGGCCGTTGCTGACCTTGGGCAAGGGGCTCGCAGGCGGGCCCCTCGTCCCGCGACGGAAGGTGCTAGAACGTCATCACCTGCCGGGAAAAGGGTGGTGACATGCGTAGTGGATGGCTGGCCTGCGTGGCCATTGCAGCGGCGCTCGCCGGGTGCGGCGCGGCGGAAGAAACGTCCGGCGGAGGCACCACCTCCTCCGCGTGGATCCAGACCGACATCGCCGGCGCGGACCTCGACGGCGATGGCCGGACCGACATCGTCACCATCGCCACGCTGCAGCAGAGCTTCGGCGTGTCCGACGGCACGCTGAAGATCTATCGCCAGACCGCGCCAGGAACGTTCGTCGCCTCGAGATCCGGGTCGGCAGCTACCCGTGGCGGCTGAAGATCAGGGACGTCAACGGCGACGGCGCGCCCGACCTGCTGGTGCTCGACGTGATCGGCGGCTCGGGCGCCAACGACGACGTGCTGTACCTGCTGCTGCAGGACGCGAACAACCGCGGCAGCTTTCTCGCGCCGCGCGTCGTCGCGAGCGGCCTGTCGGCGAGCGACTTCGTCGTCACCGACGCCAATCTCGACATCGCGCCGGACATCGTGACCGCGGGCGTGCCGGGCGGCGGCGACGGCGCCGCGCAGTACCTGCAGAGCCTCGCTTCGCGCGGGACGTTCCAGGCGCCGTCCCTGCTGAACCTGGCCGGACGCGTCCAGAGCGTCGCCACGGGCGACGTCGGCGGCTCCGGGCGCTTGGACCTGGTCGCCTATTCGATCCTCGACACGAGCGCGACCGCGAACTCGCCGGGGCAACTGGTCGTGGCGTACTCGACCCTGTTCGACGCCGCCGGCTCGTCGTCGTTCTTCCTGACGCCCGGGCGCGTGATGGCGACGAACGTCGGCATGAACGCGCAGGCAATCGCGGTGGGCGACGTCGACGGCAACGCGCTGCAGGACATCGTCGTCTGCTTCACGGCCGTGTCGAGCGCGTTCCAGCCGAAGATCTCGGTGGTCCTGCAACTGGGGCTCGGACAACTGGCGGTCGTCGACACCAGCCTCGCGAGCCTGAGCGGGCTCGACGGCTTCGTGATCGCCAACATCGTCGGCGACGCCCGGCCCGAGGTGGCGACGACCGGCTCCTTCCTGGTCGGCTCGACGCGGCGCTCGCGCACGAACCTGCTGACGCCGACCGCCGCCGGCCGCTACACGCAGACGGCCGCGATCGACATGCCGGTGCCGATGTCGCGCATCAGCGCGATCGACGTCGACGGCGACACGCTGACCGACCTGATCCTGCTCGGCGACAGCAACCGCGCCTACGTGATGTACCAGTCGGCGACGTCGCCGGGCACCTTCAGCGCGCCGCGGCAGCTGTAGCGCGCCGTCAGCCGGTCAGGATCCGCGTCAGCCACTCGGCGACGAGCACCGGCTTGCCGGTGTCTTCGCTCTCGACCGTGGCGTTCCACGCGAGCTGCGCGCCGCCCGGCACCGGCTTGACCTCGAGCAGCGTGAACCGGCCGCGCACCCGGCTGCCGGAGGTCACGGGCCCCGTGAAGCGCACCTTGTTGAACCCCACGTTGATGCCGGTCTGCCGGTCGGTGACCTCGATCGCGTTCTCGAGCAGGCGCGTCAGCAGCGACAGGGTCAGGAAGCCGTGGGCCACCGTGCGCCGCTGGCCGGACGCGTCGCGGAACGGCGACTCGCGCGCGGCACGCGCGGGATCGACGTGGATCCACTGGCGATCGTCGATCGCGTCGGCGAACTCGTCGATCATCGGCTGCGAGATGGCGATCCAGTCGCTGACGGCGACCTCGGTGCCGGTGCGCGCGGCGAGCTGGTCGAGGGAAATCAGGATGGGCATGCGCTCATGCTAGCCGCGGCTTCGCGGCGGCGGCATCGAGCATCCGGCGGAGGCAGGCCTCGCACAGGCAGCCGGCCGCGGCAGCGTAGCGGTCGGGCGGCAACGCGGGCAGGCGGGCGCACCAGCAGCCGGCGGGGTCGTCGCGTCCGCAATGGAAGGAAGCGCCGCATACGGAACACCTCGATCGGTTGCTCCCCACTCGTGCGACTTCGTCGGCCTTCATCGATGCGACTCCGTGGGATTGACGCTGGTCAACGGTGGGCCCGCCATGGGCATGGTCGACGACTCGGTGGCTACGATGAAGAAGCGGTCGTAACGCATAGGGGAGAATCATGAAACGGATAATGATCACCATGCTGATGGGCGCGGCGGTTGCGCTCGCGGCGAGCGGCGTGCAGGCCCAGCAGTCGAAGGTCGACCTCGGCAAGAAGGAGTACGTGGCCAACTGCGCCAGTTGCCATGGGGCGAGCGGCAAGGGCGACGGGCCGAACGCGGCTTACCTGAACCGCAAGGCAACCGACCTGACGACGCTGGCGAAGAACAACGGCGGCGTGCTGCCGATCGCCCGCCTGTACGAATCGATCGACGGCGAGAAGTTGCCCGCTGGGCACGGGTCGCGCGACATGCCGACCTGGGGCTTCGACTATCGCGTGCAGGCGGCCGAGTTCTACGGAGAGTTTCCGTATGACCCGGCGGTCTACGCACGCACGCGCGTCCTTTCGTTGATCGAGTACATCTCGCGGCTGCAGGCCAAGTAGGCGGCCGATGCACCGATGACCGACGGCTCGACAATCGCCGTAGCCGCCGGTCGCTTCCGGACTCGCGCGCGCAGCACGCAATGGACAGGCGCGCGCTTTCGGCGCGCCGCTTCCTCGTGCGGGCTGGACTGCAGCTACTTCTTCGACGGCAGGGCGTACGTGCCGGTCCACTGCATCTTGCCGGTGAGCCCGACCCCCGACACGGTGCCGGTCATGCCCTCGAAGCGTCCCTTGCCGCCCGTGAACGTGCCGGTGGCATTCGCCGCCAGCGTTTTCTCGTCGTGGCGGGAGTTGTAGCTCATCAGGATGCGCGAACCGTCGGCGAAGCGGAACTCGGCCTCGCAGGCCGACGTGGCCCATCCCTTGTCGTCGAGCGGGCCCGATGTGCAGGCGCTCGAGACGTCGGCCTTGCTGCCGTCGGTGAACACGGCCTCGCTCACGTTGACTCGCTTGCCCGTGGCCAGCGATGCCGAGATGCGGGTCGACGTCCAGGCAATGTCGGCGGCGGCGGCAAATGACGGCAGGCAGAGCGCCGCAGCGGCGCAAGCGGCTGCCGCGGCGCGGAGCATCGGATGCGGATGAACGGTCCTGTGCATGGCTGCTCCTCGTGCCCTGTGTTCATGCAACCTAGCCGGTGCCGCCGGGATGGCCTTGCGCGCGCGCAATACGCCCCTTTTGGCCAGGCGATTCGGCCCGACGCCGTGGCCGCCCGTCGGGTTACACATTGAAACGGCATTCCCGGTCAGCCCCGACTAGGATGAAAGCGTTCAGCGTAAAGAGGATCTCGTTTCTCGCTGAGAGGACAACGATGAAAGCATCCAGGGCATTTCTTGCGGCGGTTCTGAGCCTCCTTGCGCTCGGCGCCGTCAGCGAGTCCGCACTGGCCGGAGGTCGAGGCGGTCACGGCGGCGGTCCCGGCCGCGGTCCGAACGTGTCGGTCGGCGTCTGGGGTCCCGGCTGGTCGGGCGGCGGGGCTTGGCGTGGAGGCGTCTGGGGTCCGGGCGTCTGGCGTGGCGGCGTCTGGGCTGGTCCCGGCTGGTGGGGTCCCGGAGTCTGGGGTCCCGGCTGGTGGGGCCCGAGTGTCTGGGGTCCAGGCGTCTGGGGTCCGGGGGTGTGGGGTCCCGGTGTCTGGAGTACCGGCGTCTGGGGTCCGGGTGTGTGGGCTCCCGGCGTCGCGGTCGTTCAATCCGAACCTCGCGTCTTCGTCGAGCGCGATGCCCCGGCGGCCCCAGCCAGCCAGGGCCAGTGGTGGTACTGGTGTCAAAGCGCCCAGGGCTATTACCCGTATGTGAGCACCTGCTCCGAGGGGTGGCGGCGCGTGGAACCGCAAGTCCCGCAAGGCCAGCAATGACGACGTCGCTGAAGCGCGGATCGCTGGTCGCGGCACTCGTCGGCGTGCTCGGACTTGCCGGCTGCGCCACGCTGCCTGACGGTCCGACCCAGACGGCGCTGCCGGGCAGCCGGCAGACCTTCGACCAGTTCCAGGTCGACGATGCGGGCTGCCGCCAGTTTGCCGTGCAGGCGCTCGGCGGCACGACTCCGCAGCAGAACGCGAACAACGCCGCGGTCGGCAGCGCCGTGGTCGGCACGGCGGTCGGCGCCGCGGTCGGCGGGTTGCTCGGCGGCGGCCAAGGGGCCGCGGTCGGTGCCGGCATGGGCCTGTTCACGGGTGCCGCGGTCGGCGCCGGCAACTCGCAGGCCGCCGGCTTCAGCTCGCAGCAGCGCTACGACAACGCGTACTACCAGTGCATGTTCTCGCGCGGCCATCGCGTGCCGGTGCCCGCAAGCATGGCGCGGTCGATGCGCCAGGCCAGTGTCGGCGTTCCCCCGTCCAGTGCGCCCGCGCCGTATCGCGCGCCGCCGCGCGTGGCGGCGCCGCCGCCGAACGCGGCGTTTCCGCCTCCGAACACCCCGCCGCCGCCGGGCTTCGCGAATCCCGCTCCGGGCGCGCCGCCCCCGAACGCCGCGATTCCCCCGCCGAACGCACCGCCGCCGCCGAACGCGGCGATTCCTCCACCCAACGCGCCGCCGCCTGACGCGGCGATCCCGCCGCGCAACGCTCCGCCGCCGCCGTACCAGCCGCGCTGATCGCGTGATGCCCCGGACGCCCGGGGCATCGCCGTTGGCGCTGCGCCGATGGTGAACGGTGAGCTGCCTCGTCATTGATACCCGTGCGCGGCGGTATGCTCGGCCCGCAATCAACCCCTGCACGGCCCTTCCAATGAGCCAGAAGCACGCGAAGCTGCTGACGGAAATCTTCCACGACCCGATTTCCACCAACATCCACTGGCGCGAGATCGAATCGCTGCTGAAGCACCTGGGCGCCGAGGTCGAGTCGCTGTCCGGCGCGCGCATCCGCGCGAAGCTCGGCCACGCCGAAGGCATCCTGCACCGGCCGCACCACGGCAGCAACGCGCTCGATCGCCACTCGGTCCAGATGCTGCGCGAGTTCCTCGCGCGCGGCGGCGCCACGCCCTCGCAGTACGCGCTGCGCAAGGAAGACTGACCGGTGTCGCGGCGCACGTTGACGGTCGACGAGGCGCTGCACGACTACGTGATCGAGCACGGGGTGCGCGAGCATCCCGAACTCACCGCGCTGCGCGAAGCCACGCGCACGCATCCGCGCGCCGGCATGCAGATCAGCCCCGAGCAGGGGCAGCTGATGCGGCTGCTGGTGCAGATGATCGGCGCGCGCCGCACGATCGAGATCGGCGTGTTCACGGGCTACAGCGCGCTGGCCGTGGCGCTCGCGCTGCCCGACGACGGCCGCATCCTCGCGTGCGACATCAGCGACGAGTACACGCGCGTCGGCCGGCCGCACTGGGAGCGCGCCGGCGTCGCGCACAAGATCGAACTGGTGCTCGGGCCCGCGCTGGCCACGCTCGATGCGCGGCTCGCCGCCGGCGAGGCCGGGCGCTACGACTTCGCGTTCATCGACGCCGACAAGTCCAACTACGCGCACTACTACGAACGCTGCCTGCAGCTGCTGCGCCCCGGCGGCCTGATCGCGATCGACAACGTGCTGTGGAGCGGACGCGTGGCGAAGCCGGCCGAACCCGGCGACGCCGACACGCTGGCGCTGCAGGCACTGAACCGGGCGCTGCACGACGACGCCCGCATCGACCTCGCGCTGCTGCCGATCGGCGACGGCCTCACGCTCGCGCGCAAGCGCTGACCAAAATCGGGGTCAGACCCCGTTTTTCCGGGCGCCGCTCAGGCCGCGTGGGGCCCGACGATGGCGTCGATCGCGGCCACCACCTCGGGCGTCAGCTTCGCCGCGACGTCGAGCGCCTTCATGTTCTCGGCGATCTGCTCGACGCGCGTCGCGCCGGTGATCACGGTGCTGACGTTGCGGTTGAGCAGGCACCACGCGAGCGCGAGCTGCGCGAGCGTGCAACCGACGTCCTTCGCCACGCCGTCGAGCTGGCCGACGAGGCGGTTCTTGTCCGGGTCGGTCAGGCTGTCGCGCAGGAACGCATACGTCTCGAGCGCGCCGCGCGAGCCGGCCGGCACGCCGTTGCGGTACTTGCCGGACAGCAGGCCCGAAGCGAGCGGGCTCCACGTCGTCAGCCCGAGCCCGATGTCCTCGACCAGCCGCGCGTACTCCTTCTCGACGCGCTTGCGATGCAGCAGGTTGTACTGCGGCTGCTCCATCACCGGCTTGTGCAGGTTGCGCCTGTCGGCAATGTCCCACGCGGCGCGGATGTCGTCGGCGCTCCACTCGCTCGTGCCCCAGTAGAGCGCGCGGCCGCGCTCGATCATGTCGTGCATTGCCCACACGGTTTCCTCGATCGGCGTCTCGGGGTCGGAACGGTGGCAGAAAACGAGGTCGACGTAGTCGAGCTGCAGGCGCTTCAGCGAACCGTCGATCGCCTGCTGCAGGTACTTGCGGTTCAGCGTGTTGCGTTCGTTGGGGAACGCGCCCTTGCCCTGCGCGAGGCCCCAGTAGAACTTGGTCGAAACGACGTACTTGATGCGCGGCCAGCCGAGTTCCTTCAGCACCGCGCCCATGATCTCCTCGCTCTGGCCGCGCGCGTAGATCTCGGCGTTGTCGAAGAAGTTCACCCCGGCGTCGAACGCCGCGGCCATCAGTTCCCGCGCGGCGTGCGTGTCGACCTGGTTGCCGTAGGTGACCCAGGAGCCAAAGGAGAGTTCGGAAACCTTGAGGCCGGAGCGGCCGAGGCGGCGGTAGTTCATGTGCTTTCCAGGGGAATGATGCGAGAGGCGGGACGAGGGGGCGAAGTCTAGACCGCGCGGCCGCAACGCCGGGCCGGCGCCTCGCCCGCGGCGGCGCCCTCAGCGCGCGCGGGTCAGCGGCACGAAGCGCACGGGCAGCGTGCGCTGCGTGACGGTGCGCCCGTCGGGCTCCTTGCGGATCACGCGCAGTTCCTGCGACAGCCAGTTCGGCCCCACCGGGATCACCATGCGGCCGCCGGGTTTCAGCTGCTCCACCAGCGCGGGCGGCACGTGGTCGGGCGCTGCCGTGACGATGATGCCGTCGAACGGCGCGGCGTCCGGCCAGCCCTGGTAGCCGTCGCCGATGCGCGTGACGACCGCCGCGTAGCCGGCGGCGTCGAGCGCCGCGCGCGCGCGCTCGGCCAGCGGCGCGACGATCTCGATCGAGTACACGCGCATGCCCATCTCGGCGAGGATGGCGGCCTGGTAGCCCGATCCCGTGCCGACCTCGAGCACGCGCGCGCCCGGCGGCAACTGCAGCAGTTCCGTCATCAGCGCGACGATGAACGGCTGCGAGATCGTCTGCCCTTCGCCGATCGGCAGCGGGTTGTTCTCGTAGGCGCGCGCGGCGAGGGCGGGCGGCACGAAGCGCTCGCGCGGAACCGCGGCGAGCGCGCGCCGCAGCGCGGGGCTCGGCGCGGACACGCCGGTGTCGGACGCGGTCGCGCGGAAGTCCTGCTCGATCTCGCGCAGCATGCGCGCGCGTGCCGGGGCGTAGTCCGGCCCGCGCGCGAGCGCGCGATCGAAGAGCGCGGCCAGGCCGCCGAAGGCCAGGAATCGAAGCAGTGCGCGGCGCAACCACATGGACTGGCGTTGACTGGCGAGCGCCGCCCTACCGGCGACACCCTGTTCAAGTTTAGGAGGGGCTGCCGCACGCCGCATCCCGCCGATTGCATGGCGCCTGCCGAACCCGCCGGCCATTCCCCTTCTGGCCGCAGGCGCATACGGATATTCCGGATCGGTCCGAGGGTCGCCGCAAGACTTGGGCAAGATGCGCTCTCGATTTCGCCGGAGTCCGCCATGTCACGCCTGTTCACCCTGTTCGCGCTGCTGCTCGGCGCCCCCTTGCTCGCGGCCGCGCAGCCACTGGTCACTCCGGCCGAACTGTCGGCGCGGCTCGCCGAGCCGCAACTGCGTGTCGTCGACATCCGCGATGGCAGGAACGACGCGGGCAAGACGCCATACGAAGTCGCCCACATCGCCAATTCGCTGGCCGCGCCGTACGCGCAGTGGCGCGGGCCCAAGGACAACCCGGGCAAGCTGCCGAGCGAGGAGGCGCTGACCTCCCTCGCGCGATCGCTGGGCATCGATGCGGCCACGCCGGTGGTGGTCGTCTACGAGGGCAGCAGCTCGACCGACTTCGGCGCAGCCGCGCGCGTGTACTGGACGTTGAAGGCGGCCGGCGTGAAGAACCTGTCGATCCTGAACGGCGGCGTGAAGGCGTGGCGCGCGGCGAACCTGCCGCTTGTCACCGAGGTGCCGACGATCGCACCGTCGACCTTCACCGTGAAGATCGACCCGAAGCTGGTCGCCACGCAGGACGAGGTCGCGAGCGTGATCGGCAAGGACGGCGTGCGGCTGCTCGATGCGCGCCCCGCCAGCTACTTCTTCGGCGAGACGCGCCACGCCGCGGCGAAGACGCCCGGCACGCTCGTCGGCGCGAAGAACGTCGACCAGGCGGTGTGGTTCGCGAATGGCAGCGGCGCGCTGCTGCCGGCGGCCGACGTGAAGCGCATCGCGCAGGAATCCGGCGTGCAGACCGACCAGCCGACGGTGTCCTTCTGCAACACCGGGCACTGGGCCGCGACCAACTGGTTCGTGCTGTCCGAGGTGCTGGGACAGAAGGACGTGAAGCTCTATCCGGAATCCACCGTCGGCTGGTCGCAGGCGGGGCTGCCGATGACGAACGTGCCGACCCGCCTCGCGCAGTTCTGGCTGCAACTGAAAGAGGCAACGGGTAACCTCTGACCCCTTTCGTGGGTGGCATGGCAGGGGTGATGACTTCGGTTTCGGGCGACGGTGCGTCGTCGGTTGGGATCGCGCGAGCGACGCAGGGCGCGCGCCTGGCGAACTGGCCGCTGGTGGCCGGCGCGATCGCAGCCTGGGCAGCCGTCACGTGGCTCGTCGGGCTGCGGCAGGGCTTCCTGTTCGTGATCGGCATCGGCCTCGGCGCGGTGCTGGCCGGCGTCTCGTTCGGCTTCACCACCGGCTGGCGCGCGTGGATCCGCGACCGCGACCCCACCGGCTTCTTCGCGCAGTTCGTGGCGATCGGGCTGGCGATGGTGGTGTCGATCCCGCTGATCGCGTCGCACGAGGAACTGGGCGGCGCGATCGCGCCGCTGTCGGTGAGCCTGCTGATCGGCGCCTTCGTGTTCGGCGCGGCGATGCAGGTCGCCGACGGCTGCGGCTCGGGCACGCTCTACAAGGCCGGGCTCGGCAACGGCTTTTCGCTCGCCGTGCTGCCGGGCTTCGTCTTCGGCAGCTTCCTCGGCGCCGCGCACCTCGACGCGTGGCTGGCGCTGGGCAGCCTGCCGCCGGTGTCGCTGCCCGAGAAGCTCGGCACGGCTCCGGCGCTGCTGCTGCAGCTCGCGGCGTTCGGCCTGCTGGCGCTCTACTTCTGGACGAAGCGCGGGCCGCGCACCGACACGCGCTGGAAGGGCCGCGCGGTCTACATCGGCGCGATCGTGATGGCGGCCTTCGCGGTGCTGAACCTGCTCGTCGCCGGCCAGCCGTGGGGCGTGGTGTACGGGCTGGGGCTGTGGGGCGCCAAGGTCGTTTCCTGGCTCGGCGTCGACCTGACCGCCAATGCGTTCTGGGGCCGCGAGGCGCAGCAGGCGCACATCCACTCGTCGCTGCTGACCGACGTCACGTCGATCACCAACCTCGGGCTGCTGGTCGGCGCGCTGCTCGCCGCGAACGTCCGCGGCACCGCGTGCCCGAAAACGCGCGCAACCCCCAGGCAGTGGATCGCGGCGGTCGTGGCCGGCCTGCTGCTCGGCTACTCCTCGCGCCTCGCGTTCGGCTGCAACGTCGGCGCGTACTTCTCCGGCATCTCGACCGGCAGCGTTCACGGCTGGGTCTGGTTCGCGATGGCGTTCCTGGGCTCGATGCTCGGCGTGCGCGTGCGCGAGCGGCTGGGGCTGAAAGCATGAAGCGCCGCACGCTCGCCTTCGCCGTCACGTTCTGGCTCGCGGCCGTCGGCTTCATCGCGCTCGACTGGGTGCGCGCCCAGCCGCACAACCGCTTCGACGAGCCGCCGCCCTGGCAGTTCGGGCAGGAGAAGGTCGAAGGCGCCGGTCACTGCGCCGCACCGCTGAAGTGAATCGGCCCGACTTCTTCGGCGCGGGCGCTCACGCTGCATCGCGCCAGGCGCGCGCTGCGCTCGTCGCCAAGGGCAATTCCGCGCAGACGACGCCGGGATCGTCCTGATCGTGATCCATGCGCCAGCCGCGCGCCTCGAGCCAGCGGCTCATGCGCAGGTTGTTGCGCAGGACATGTCCGCACAGGCGATCGATGCCCCGCGCGGCAGCGCTGCGCTGGAGCATGTCGAGCAGCGCGTTGCCGAGGCCGCCGTGCTGGCAGTCGTCGGCGATCGCGATCGCAAAGTCGGCGGTGTCCGGTTCATCCTCGCGCCGGACCCAGCGTGCCTCGGCCACCTGGCGCGCGCCGGTCGCTTCTTCGACCTCACCCACCAGAGCGAGGTGATCGACGTAGTCGACTTCGGTCAGGTAGCGCAGTACGGCGTCGGGCAGGTCGGCGACGCCGGCATGGAACCGGTTCCGGCGCGTCGTCGGCGACATCGCCCGCACGAACGCGCGGTGCATAGAAGCGTCCGGCGGAAGGACCGGGCGCACGAGGACCGAACGCCCGTCCCGCAACCGGACCTCGTCGATCAGTTCCGTCGGGTAGTGCAGGGGCAAGCGCATGCGCCGCTCGAGGTCCTCGATCGTCGCGGCTTCGGCGAGATACGCGTGAACCCGCAGCGCGACGCGGCTCACCGCCGTGCTTGCCCGGCCGGCGCGGCGCTTCGGAAACAGGCGGCGCATCGCCGCGCCGCGCGCCTCCTCGACCCGTGGGTCAGGCTGCGGCTCGAGCGTTGCCGCCGCAGGCGCCACCGCGTGAAGTTCGCTCGCGCGCGGCTGGAGTTCGACTCGGCTGTCCATGGCGGTCCTCCTCGATTCGAGGAGCCATGGTGGCGGCGCGCCGTATCGACCGTATGTCGGTCGTGCAACGGTGTGTAACCGGCGCGATTCAGGGCGCCGCCGCGCGCCCGGGCTGCGCTACTCGGTGGGCAGGAACCCTTCGATCGACAGGTAGCGCTCGCCGGTGTCGTAGTTGAAGCCGAGCACGCGCGCGCCCTTCTTCAGTTCGGGCAGCTTCTTCGCGATGGCGGCGAGCGTCGCGCCGGAGGAGATCCCGACCAGGACGCCTTCCTCGCGCGCCGAGCGGCGCGCCATCTCGCGCGCTTCCTCGGCGTCGACGGTGATGACGCCGTCGAGCAGTTCGGTCTTCAGGTTGGTGGGGATGAAGCCGGCGCCGATGCCCTGGATCGGATGCGGCGACGGCTGCCCGCCGGAGATCACCGGCGACGCGGCAGGTTCGACCGCGAACACCTGCAGGCCTTTCCACTGCGCTTTCAGCACCTGCGCGACGCCGCTGATGTGGCCGCCGGTGCCGACGCCCGTGATGATGGCGTCGATCCCCTCGGGAAAGTCGTCCAGGATCTCGCGCGCGGTCGTGCGCGCGTGCACCTCGATGTTGGCCGGGTTGTCGAACTGCTGCGGCATCCACGCGCCCGGCGTGGCCGCGACGATCTCCTTCGCCCGCTCGATCGAGCCCTTCATGCCTTTCTCGCGCGGCGTGAGCTCGAACTTCGCGCCGTACGCGAGCATCAGCCGGCGCCGCTCGACCGACATCGAGTCAGGCATCACCAGGATCAGCTTGTAGCCCTTGACGGCCGCGACCATCGCCAGCCCGATGCCGGTGTTGCCCGAGGTCGGCTCGACGATCGTGCCGCCGGGCGCGAGCCGCCCGTCGCGCTCGGCCGCCTCGACCATGGCCAGCGCGATGCGGTCCTTGATCGAGCCGCCGGGATTCGCGCGCTCGGACTTGATCCAGACCTCGGCGCTGGCGAACAGGCGGTTGACGCGGATCGATGGCGTGTTGCCGATGGTGTCGAGGATCGTTAACGCGCGCATGGGAGTGTCCTTCGGTTCGTTGCGTACCCGACCTTACGCCCGAACGGGGCCACGCGGCATGCCGGGCACCGATACCCATATCCCCGTGCGGCATATCGCGCGGCCGCCGCCGCGCGGCGTCCAGCGATTAAGCTGCGCACATGACCCTCGCCATCTCCTTCGACGACGTCGCGGCCGCGGCCCGGCGGCTGGCGGGCGTCGCGCACCGCACGCCGGTGATGACCTCCCGCACGGCCAATGCCCTCTGCGGCGGCACGGTCTTCTTCAAGTGCGAGAACCTGCAGCGCATGGGCGCGTTCAAGTTCCGCGGCGCCTACAACGCGCTCGCGCAGTTCACGCCCGAGCAGCGCCGCGCCGGCGTGATCGCGTTCTCGTCGGGCAATCACGCGCAGGCGATCGCGCTGTCCGCGCGCCTGCTCGGCATGCCGGCCGCGATCGTGATGCCGAAGGACGCGCCGCAGATGAAGATCGACGCCACCCGCGGCTACGGCGCGGAGGTCCTGCTGTACGACCGCTACACCGAGAACCGCGAGGCGCTCGGCGCGAAGATCGCCGAGGAGCGCGGCATGACGCTGATCCCGCCGTACGACCACCCGCACGTGATGGCGGGGCAGGGCACGGCGGCGCTCGAACTGATCGACGAAGTCGGCGCGCTCGACCTGCTGTTCGTCTGCGTCGGCGGCGGCGGCCTCATTTCCGGCTGCGCCACCGCGGCGAAGCACCGGCTGCCGGACTGCGCGGTCATCGGCGTGGAGCCGGAAGCGGGCAACGACGTGCAGCAGAGCCTCGAACGCGGCGAGATCGTGCACATCGACGTGCCGCGCACCATCGCCGACGGCGCGCAGACGCAGCACGCCGGCCGCTACACGTTCCCGGTGATCCAGGCGCTGGTCGACAAGGTCGTCACCGTGACGGACGAGCAGCTGGTGAAGACGATGCGCTTCTTCGGCGAGCGGATGAAGATCGTCGTCGAGCCGACCGGCTGCCTCGGCGCCGCCGCCGCGCTCGACAACGTCGTCGACGTGCGCGGCAAGCGGGCCGGGGTGATCCTCAGCGGCGGCAACATCGACCTGCGCCGCTACGCCGAGCTGGTGGCGCCGGCGCGCTGAAGGCGCCGGCCCGCCGCTCCTCTCTCAGTCGGCCGCCGCGCGGATCAGCCCGCACGCGATGCGCGGGCCGGAGTTGCCGGCCGGCTGCGATGTGTAGTCATCCGGGTTCGCGTGGATGACGACGGCGCGGCCGACGACCGAGTTCGGCCCCTTCACGACCGTCAGCAGCGTCGTTTCGAAGACGTAGACGGCGTTGCCTTCGGAGTTCGCCTTCAGGTTCTCCAGGTCCCCGGCGTGGCGCTCGGGCTTGCCGTGATGGGCGTGCGGCTTGCCGCCCGGATTGAAGTGGCCGCCGGCGCTCATGAAGTCGGCCGACGAGCAGTCGCCCTTCTCGTGGACGTGGAAGCCGAACTCGCCGTTGGAACGCAGGCCGCGCACGTCCGCGCGCACCACCACGCCGTTCTTGGTCTCGACGAACGACACGGAACCCCAGACCGGGTTGCCCTTCGCGGCTTCGAGGTTCGCCACGGCGCGCGGGCCCTGCTGCTCGAAGGTCGAGCATCCGCTCGCGAGGATCGCCACCGCCGCCGCCGCCATCGCCACTCGTTTCATGTCGCGCTCCTTGTTTGATCGAGCGGGCGATGGTAGCGGCAAACGCGCGTGCAGCGGCAACCTGAATGTGCCGCGGCCGCGCACGGGCGCGGCCGGTTCCGGTCGGCCCGGCCTAGCCGGCGCGGCCGACGATCTGCGCGGTGGCGATCAGTTCCTCGAGCAGGGCCATCGACGCCTGGCCGGAGACCGCGAAGGGGTCGAGCACCGGCCGGTCGGAGTACTTGAGAAGCAGCGACGGGTTCACCTTCGTCAGGTTCACCTGGCCCATCGTCCAGCCGGCGAACTTCCGCTCGGCGACTTCCTCGTAGTGCAGCAGCGCGATGTCGCGGTGGCGCGAGTCGCGCACGATCTTGTTGTACAGCGCGTTGACCGCGTCGCGCCCGCCCTCGAGCACCTGCATGTAGACGTCGCCGCCGTGGCACAGCACGCCGGTGATGCCGAGCGCCGGGTTGTGCTGGCGCGACGACGCCAGGATCGACTCGATGATGTCCTGCGTGACCGCCTCGGCGGCGCGACTGGCGTACAGCAGACGAACGAGCATCGGGCTTCTCCGTGGATCAGTTGTTCTTGCCGTTGAGCAGCGAGAGGAATTCCCGGCGCAGGTTCGGGTCCTTCAGGAACGAGCCGCGCATCACGCTGTTGATCATCTTGGAATCCGTCTCCTTCACGCCGCGCCACTGCATGCAGAAGTGGTCGGCCTCCATCACGATCGCGAGCCCGTCGGGCTGCATGGCGTCCTGCAGCAGGTCGGCGAGGTGCGTGACGGCCTCTTCCTGGATCTGCGGGCGGCTCATCACCCAGTCGGCCAGCCGCACGTATTTCGACAGGCCGATCAGGTTGGAGTACTCGTTCGGCATGACGCCGATCCACACCTTGCCGAGGATCGGGCACAGGTGGTGCGAGCACGCGCTGCGCACGGTGATCGGGCCGACGATCATCAGCTCGTTCAGACGCTCGACGTTGGGGAACTCGGTGACCGGCGGCCGCTCCGCGTAGCGGCCGCGAAATACTTCGGTCAGGTACATCTTGGCGACGCGGCGCGCGGTCTCGCGCGTGTTGTGGTCGCCCTGGGTGTCGATGACGAGGCTCTCCAGCACGCCGAGCATCTTCTGCTCGACCTCGGAGTGCAGCGCCTCCATCTCGCCGGGCTCGATGAAGCGGGCGATGTTGTCGTTGGCGTGGAAACGCTCGCGCGCCTGCTTGATCCGCTCGCGGATGCGGACCGAAACCGGAATGCCGTCGTCGCGTTCGTCGGTCGGAGGAGGGGGCGTGTCGCTCATGGGAGTCGGCCGGAGGCTACCTGGGAGGGAATGCTAGCCCGGAACGCGCCCGCCCGTCGCGCAGCGCGGCGCGCCGGGCGCTCACTCGGGCGGCACCGCGCCCTTGCGCTCGACGATCATCCGGTACTGCTCCGGCTCGCGGTGCCGCGCGAAGTTGAACGTCGTCGACTTGTACGAGTTGCACAGGTCGAGGTCGCAGCGCGCGATCGCCAGCTCGTCGCCGGTGGTCGTGCAGGCGGCGACGATCTCGCCGCTCGGCGCGACGATGATCGAATTGCCGATCTGCTCGACGCCTTCCTCGTTGCCGGCCTTGGCGACGCCGACCACCCAGGTGCCGTTCTGGTAGGCGCCCGACTGCATCACCAGCTCGTTGTGGAAGTGCGAGAGCGCGTCGTGCTCGGGCGCCGGCGGGTTGTGCACCGGCGTGTTGTAGCCGAGCAGCACCATCTCCACGCCCTGCAGTCCCATCACGCGATAGGTCTCCGGCCAGCGGCGGTCGTTGCAGATCGCCATGCCGAACAGGCCGTTCGCGTTCTCGGCGAAGGCCCAGCGCACGACCGGCCAGCCGAGGTCGCCGATCTCGAAGTAGCGCTTCTCGAGGTGCTGGAAGCGCCGCCACGGCTCGTGCTCGGCGTGGCCCGGCAGGTGGATCTTGCGGTATTTCGAGATCTCGCGGCCCTGCTTGTCGACCAGGATCGAGGTGTTGAAGCGGCGCGTGAGGTCGTCCTCGTCGGCGAGTTCGGCGTAGCCGAGGTAGAAGCCGATGCCGAGCCTGCGCGCGGCGTCGAACAACGGCTGCGTCTCCGGGCCGGGCATCGCGCGCTCGAAGAACGCGTCGACCTCCGCCTGCTGCTCGAAGTACCAGCGCGGAAAGAACGTCGTCAGCGCGAGCTCGGGGAACACGACGAGATCGCAGCCGTGGCGCTTCGCATCGTGCATCAGCGCGAGCATCCTCTCGACCACCTGCGCGCGCGTCTCGCTGCGCGCGATCGGGCCGAGCTGGGCGGCGCCGACGGTGACGATGCGGGCCATGCCTAGGCCGCGAGCTCGAGCACCGTGTGCAGCAGCACGTCGGCCCCGGCCGCGAGGTGAACCGGCTCGGTGTGCTCCGCCGGGTTGTGGCTGATGCCCTTGACCGACGGCACGAAGATCATCGCGGTCGGGCAGATGCGCGCCAGCATCTGCGCGTCGTGGCCCGCACCGGAGGTCATCGGGCGGCACGAATGGCCGAGCCGCTGGGCGGTGCGCGCGACCAGCGCCGCGATGTCCTTGTCGAACTGCACCGGCGCGAAGCGCGCCAGCGAGTGCGTCTCGATCTTCACGCCCTCGTCGCGCGCCAGCTGCTCGAGGAACGCGGCGAGCCGCGCCTCGGACTGCTTCAGCACGGCGTCGTCGGTGTTGCGCAGGTCGACAGTGACGCGCGCGCGCGCCGCGACCACGTTGGTCAGGTTCGGGTGCAGCGTGATCGACCCGACCGTGCCGACCTGGCGGCCGCCGATCTCCTTCACGAGGTTGCGCACGAACACGCCGATCGCGGCAGCGCAGTAGCCGGCGTCGTGCCGCATCCGCATCGGCGTGGTGCCGGCGTGGTTCGACTGGCCGGTGACCAGCACCTCGGTCCACGAGATGCCCTGCAGGTCCTCGACCGCGCCGATCGTGATGCCTTCGAGGTCGAGCACCGGGCCCTGCTCGACGTGCAGCTCGACGTAGGCGTGCGGCCGGTACAGCGGGATCGGCGCGTCGCCGAGGTAGCCGATGCGCTCGAGCTCGTCGCGGAACACCTTGCCGTCGATGCCCTTCGTGGCGTAGAGCTCGTCGAGCGGCATCCCGCCGACGTAGGCGAGCGAACCCGCCATGTCCGGGTGGAAGCGCGCGCCCTCCTCGTCGGTGAACACGCCCACCACGAACGGCCGTCGCGTCGCCAGCCCGGCGTCGTTCAGCGTCTGGACGACCTCCAGCCCGCCGAGCACGCCGAGGTTGCCGTCGTAGCGGCCGCCGGTGCGCACGGTGTCGATGTGCGAGCCGCACATCACCGGCGCGCAGGTGTCGACGCTCTCCGTGCCGCGGCGCAGGCCGAAGATGTTGCCGATCGGGTCGACGCGCACCTCGAGCCCGAGCTCGCGCATCCAGCCGGCGACGAGGTCGCGCCCCGCCTTGTCCTCGTCGGTCAGCGCGAGGCGGCAGCAGCTGCCGTCGGCCGTCGCGCCGATCTGGGCGAGCCGGTTCAGCCGGTCCATCAGGCGGGTCGGGTTGATCCGCAATTGTTCAGCTTTCATCGAGCACCTCCTCGGCCGTGCGCCCGACCACCTCGAGGTAGATGCGGGCATCGGTATCGCCTTCGCTGCCGAGCAGCAGCACGCGCGAGCTGTCGTCGAGCGACAGCGTCGCCCGGATTTCGGGATCGTCGGCCGCCGCCAGCAGCGCCGCGAGCCCCGTGCCGCCGGTCTCGCCGGCGACGATCGCCGGTTCTCCCGCGGCGGGAAACGCGAGCGCGCGCATCGCGGCGAGCGCGTAGGCGTCGTCCACGGCGACCGCGGCGTTGGCGCCGTGATGCAGGATCTCCCACGCGAGTTCGGACACTTCGCCGCACGCGAGGCCGGCCATCACCGTGTCGAGCGAACCGCCGACCACGACCGGGTGGCCCGCGGCGAGGCTCTGGTAGACGCAGTCGGCGCGCGTGGGCTCGACCACGATGAACGACGGCCGGCGCGCCTCCCAGCGCAGCCAGAAGCTGGCGCAGATCGCCGCCGCCAGCGCGCCCACGCCCGCCTGCGCGAACACGTGCGTCGGCGGCTCGTCGCCGAACTGCTCCGCCACCTCGGCCGCCATCACGCCGTAGCCGTGCATGACGTCGAGCGGAATGTCGCGGTAGCCCGGGTAGGACGTGTCAGACACGACGGTCCAGCCGCTGGCGGCGGCCGTCGCCGCGGCGTGCCGCACGGCGTCGTCGTAGTTGCCCTTGACCTCGCGCACCTCGGCGCCGTAGTGCGCGATCGCGTCGCGCCGGCCCTGGCTCACGTGCTCGTGCACGAAGATCACGCAGCGGCAGCCGAAGAGCCGCGCTCCCCAGGCAACCGAGCGCCCGTGGTTGCCGTCGGTCGCGCAGGTGACAGTCGCCTGGCCGACGATGCCGGCGAACTCGCCCGACAGCAGGTCGCGCGAGCCGATGTCGCTGCGCCCGGTCGCCGCGGCGACTGTCTTGCGCAAGACGTTCGCCACGGCGTAGGCGCCGCCGAGCGCCTTGAAGCTGCGCAGGCCGAAGCGGCCGCGCTCGTCCTTGTAGCGGATGGCGCCGACGCCGAGCGAGCGCGCCAGCGCCGGCAGCTCCACCAGCGGCGTGGGCGCATAGCCCGGCCAGCTCGAGATCTCGGCGAGCGCCGCGCTGAAGCCCGAGTGGCTCAGCACCGCGGAGCGCGCGGCGCCGTAGTGTTCGGCGGCCGGCGCCGCGGCCGGATTGCGGATGGCGCGCGCTTCGTGCTTCATGGTGCACCCTCGGGGCCGCCTGGCCGGCTCATGCAGCCTCCTTCGCGCGCGGCGCCGCGACCGGTTGCCGCAGGTGGCACGCGACCCACTGCCCGGGCGCGACCTGCTGCAGCGGCGGCTCGTCGACCTTGCAGCGCGCCTCGACGTACGGGCAGCGCGTGTGGAAGCGGCAGCCGGGCGGCGGGTTGATCGGGCTCGGCACGTCGCCGGTCAGCACGCGGCGCTGCTTGCGGCGCGTCGGGTCCGGCACCGGCACCGCCTCGAGCAGCGCCTCGGTGTACGGGTGCTGCGGCCGCGTGAAGATCGCCTTCTTCGGCGCGATCTCGACGATCTTGCCGAGGTACATCACCGCCACGCGGTGGCTGATGTGCTCGACGACGGCGAGGTCGTGCGCAACGAACAGGTAGGAGAGGTGGAATTCCTTCTGCAGGTCCATCAGCAGGTTGATCACCTGCGCCTGCACCGACACGTCGAGCGCGGACACCGGCTCGTCGCAGACGATCAGCTTCGGCTGCACCGACAGCGCGCGCGCGATGCCCAGCCGCTGGCGCTGCCCGCCGGAGAACTCGAACGGGAACTTCACCATCTGGTCGGCCCGCAGGCCGACGCGCTCGAAGAGCTGCGCGACGCGCTCGCGCGCGTCCGCGCCCGACAGGTGCTCGAAGTTGCGCAACGGCTCGGCGACGATGTCGGCGGCGCGGATGCGCGGGTTGAGCGACGAATACGGATCCTGGAACACGGCCTGCAGTTCGCGCCGCACCGGCCGCATCTCGGAGGCGCTCAGCTTCTCGATGCGGCGGCCGCGCCAGAGGATCTCGCCCGAGGTCGGCTCCTGCAACCGCAGGATCAGCTTGCCCGTCGTCGACTTGCCGCAACCCGATTCGCCGACCAGCCCCAGCGTCTCGCCGCCCGCGATCGAGAAGCTGACGCCGTCGACCGCGTGCACCTTGCCGCTGGACTGCGCCGAACAGGCCCGGCTTGGTCGGGTAGTACTTGCGCAGGTCGCGCACTTCGAGCAGCACTTCGCTGCCGGTGGTCGCTGGAGCGGTCATGCGGCCCCTGGCGCTGCGCGCCGTCCCCGAGGGGGATTCGCCCTTGGGGCGGCCCGGCGGCTCATGCGACCTCCTCGGTGGCTGCCGCGGAGCGCGGCGCGGCGACCGGGTTCCAGCACGCGGCCCAGTGGCCGGGCGCGTGCAGCTCGAGCGGCGGGGCGTCGCGCGAGCAGCGTTCGGTGGCGTTCGTGCAGCGTGGCGCGAACAGGCAGCCGGGCGCCGGGTCCTTCAGCGACGGCACCATGCCCGGGATCTCGACCAGCCGCTTGCCGGTCTCGTTGACCGAGTCGCCGAGGTGCGGCATCGAACCGAGCAGCCCGCGCGTGTACGGATGGCGCGGCGCGGCGAACAGTTCCCCGATCGGCGCTTCCTCGACCTTGCGGCCGGCATACATCACGACGACGCGGTGGGCGATCTCGGCGACGACGCCGAGGTCGTGCGTGATCAGGATGACCGACGCGCCGGTCTCGTCGCGCAGCTCGTGCATCAGTTCGAGGATCTGCGCCTGGATGGTCACGTCGAGCGCGGTCGTCGGCTCGTCGGCGATCAGCAGGCGCGGGCCGCAGGCGAGCGCCATCGCGATCATCACGCGCTGGCGCATGCCGCCCGACAGCTCGTGCGGATACTGCGCGAGGCGCCGCTCGGCCTCCGGGATGCGGACCTTGCGCAGCATCTCGGCCGCGCGCACCAGCGCCGCCTTTTCCGTCATGCCCCGGTGCAGCACCAGCGCCTCCGAAATCTGCCGGCCGATGGTCAGCACCGGATTGAGCGACGTCATCGGCTCCTGGAAGATCATCGAGATCGCGTTGCCGCGGACCTTGCGCATCTCCGGTTCGGACAGGTCGAGCAGGTTGCGGCCTTCGAACTCGATGCGGCCGCCGGCGATGCGCGCGGGCGGCATCGGCAGCAGGCGCAGGATCGACAGCGCCGTCACGCTCTTGCCGCAGCCGGATTCGCCGACGATCGCCAGCGTTTCGCCGGGCATCACGTCGAAGCTGACGCCGTCGACCGCGCGCACGACGCCGTCGCGCGTGTGGAAGTGCGTCTTCAGGTCCTGGACGCGCAGCAGCGGTGTGCCGTTGGTGCTCATCGCTACAGCCGCCTCGCCAGGCGCGGATCGAGCGCATCGCGCAGGCCGTCGCCGAGCAGGTTGACCGACAGCACGGTCAGCGACAGGAACAGGCCGGGGAACAGCAGGATGGTCGGCGCGCACCTGGATCAGGCTGCGCGCCTCGGCCATGATGTTGCCCCAGCTCGGGATGTTGGGCGGCGTGCCGGCGCCGATGAACGACAGGATGGCCTCGGTGATCATCGCCGACGCGCAGATGTAGGTCGCCTGCACCAGCAGCGGCGCCAGCGGTGTTCGGCAGGATGTGGCGCAGCAGGATCGCGGGCAGCCGCGTGCCGGACGCGATCGCCGCCTCGACGTACGGCTGCTCGCGCAGCGTCAGGACCAGCGAGCGCACCAGCCGCACCACGCGCGGCATCTCGGCGATCGCGATGGCGATGATGACGTTCTCGAGGCTGGCGCGGGTCAGCGAGATCAGCGCGATCGCCAGCAGCACCGACGGGATCGACATCAGCCCGTCCATCACGCGCATCATGACGGCGTCGAGCCAGCGCAGGTAGCCGGTGACCAGGCCGATCGCCAGGCCGATCGTCGTCGCCAGCAGCGCCACCGCGAGGCCCACGGTCAGCGAAACGCGCGTGCCGTAGATGACGCGGCTGTAGACGTCGCGCCCCAGCATGTCGGTGCCGAACCAGTACTCGGCGCCGAGTCGGGCGCAGGCGGCGGATCGGCGACAGCGCCTGCGGGTCGACGGTGCCGAGCCAGCGCCGCGAAGATCGCCACCAGCACCATCAGCAGCAGCACGATGGCGCCGGCGATCGCGGTCGGGTGCCGGCGCAGCGCGTCCTTGAAGCGCTGCCGACCGGTCGGCGAGACCGACTTCGGCGCGGCGTGGCGACGGTCGGACGCGCAACGGCGCCATGCTCAGTAGCGGATCCGCGGATCGAACAGCGAGTAGCTGAGGTCGACCAGCAGGTTGACCAGCACGTAGACCGCCGAGAACAGCAGCGTCACGCCCTGGATGATCGGGTAGTCGCGCCGCAGGATCGCGTCGACCGTCAGCCGGCCGAGGCCGGGAATCGCGAACACCGTCTCGGTGACGACCACGCCGCCGATCAGCAGCGCGACGCCGATGCCGATGATGGTGACGATCGGCACCGCGGCGTTCTTCAGCGCGTGGCGGACGAGCACGGTGCCGGGCGCGAGGCCCTTGGCGGTGGCGGTGCGCACGTAGTCCTGCGCCAGCACGTCGAGCATGGTCGCGCGCGTGATGCGCGCGATCAGCGCCATGTAGACGAGGCCGAGCGCGACGCTCGGCAGGATCATGTGGCGGATGAACGGCACGAAGCCCTCGCTGAGGCTGCGGTAGCCCTGCACCGGCAGCCATTCGAGCCAGACCGCGAACGTGAAGATCAGCCCGTAGGCGATCACGAACACCGGCACCGAGAAGCCCAGCACCGAGAGCGCCATCACGATGCGGTCGATCCAGCCGCCGGCGCGCGCCGCGGCCAGCACGCCGAGCGGCACGGCGAGGCCCGACGGCGACGATGAGCGTGCAGAGCGTCAGCGCGAGCGTCGGCTCGATGCGCTGCCCGATCAGCGTCGACACCGGCAGCTGCGTGAAGATCGACGTGCCGAGGTCGCCGCGCGCGAGGTCGCCGACCCAGCTGCCGAAGCGCACCAGGTACGGCTGGTCGAGCCCGAGCTGGGCGCGGATCTTCGCGATGTCCTCCTCGGTGGCGATGTCGCCGGCGATGACCGCCGCCGGGTCGCCCGGGCTGAGGTACAGCAGCGAGAAGACGAACAGCGCCACGACCGCCATGACGGGGATGGTCGCGAGCAGGCGTTTGAGCGTGTAGCGGAGCATCGGGGAAGCGGGACCTGCGAGAAGTCCCGGCGAACCGGGACCGTATCACGGCGGCAATGCAAATCGCCCCGGCGCGCGCCGGGGCGACGTCTACGCAAGCGTTACTTCTTCTCCACGTTCCAGAGGAACGTCACCGGCGAGATGATCACGCCGGAGAGGTTCGTGCGGTACGCGGTCGGGATGATGAACTGCGCGGTCGGGATGTACGGCACCGACTCGAACGCGCGCTTCTGCATCTCCTCGGCGATCTTCTTCTGGTCGGCCACGTCCGGCGCCGCTGAACCACGCGTCGCGCAGTTCCTCGAGCTTGGCGTCGGTCGGCCAGCCGAACCACGACTTCTCGCCCGCGCCGCGCAGCGGCGAGTTCAGCGCCGGCGTCGTGATGTCCGGGCCGACGAACCAGGTGTGGAAGACGCTCCAGCCGCCCTTCTCCACCGGCTCCTTCGAGCCGCGGCGCGTGATCAGCGTGCCCCAGTCGCTGGCCGCCAGTTCGACGTTCAGGCCGATCTTCTTCAGGATGTCCTGCGTGACCAGCGCCTGCGCGTGCACGATCGGCTGGTCGGTGGCGGACATCAGGATGACCTTCTCGCCCTTGTAGCCGGACTCCTTGACCAGCGCCTTCGCCTTGTCGAAGTCGCGCTTGCCGGTCAGCGCCTCCGACCCGGCGGTGTTCGCCATCGGCGTGCCGCAGGTGAAGAACGACGGGCACGGCTTGCCGTTCTTGGCGTCGCCGGCGATGGCGATCGCGTAGTCCTTCTGGTTGACCACCGCCAGCACCGCCTGGCGCATCTTCACGTTGTTGAACGGCGGCTGCAGGTGGTTGAAGCGCAGCAGGCCGATCGAGCCGAGCGGATCGACGCTCTCGACCTTGACGTCCTTGTTCTTCGCCAGCATCGGGATCAGGTCGGTCGGCACCTGCTGCCACCAGTCGACCTCGCCGCTGTTCAGCGCGGCGGCGGCGGTGGCCGCGTCCGGGATGTAGATCCACTCGACGCGGTCGACCTTCACGACCTTGCCGCCGGCGCCCCAGGACGGCGCTTCCTTGCGCGGCACGTAGTCGGTGTTCTTCACGTACACGACCTTGTTGCCCGGGACCCACTGGTCCTTGACCATCTTGAACGGGCCGGAGCCGGTCGGGTCGGTGATCGCGGTGTTGGCGTCGGTCTTCGCGATGCGCTCCGGCATGATGAACGGCACGTTCGACGACGGCTTGCCGAGCGCCTCGAGCACGTACGGGAACGGCTTCTTCAGCTTCAGGCGGAAGGTCTTGTCGTTGACCGCCGTCCACGACTCGGTCATCTCGGCGAGCTTCTGGCCGAACACGTCGCGCTTGGCCCAGCGCTCGATCGAGGCGATGCAGTCGGCCGACTTCACCGGCTGCGCCGTCGTGGAACTTCAGGCCGTCGCGCAGCGTGAACGTGTAGGTCAGCTTGTCCTTGCTGACCTCCCACTTGTCGACCATCTGCGGCTGGACCTGGAACTTCGCGTCGGTCGCGAACAGCACGTCGTACACCATGTAGCCGTGGTTGCGCGTGATGTACGCGGTGGTCGTGATCGGATCGAGGATCCGCAGGTCCGCCTCCGGAATGAACTTCAGCACCTTGCCCTGCGCGAGCGGCGGGCGAGGAAAACACGACGCTGGCGGTCATCGCCAGTCCGAGCGCCAGGGCAATCCCGTGACGCCGCCAACCGGTGGTACGCATGCTCATCACTTACGTCTCCTCCTCAGAAGAAAAACAGGGGCCGCTCGCCCGGCACTGCGTTCGGCGCGACAGGGCGTCGTTCAACGCAAGAAATGTTCCAGAGCGAATGCGGACGATCCATCGCTCGGCGGCAGCGCGCGAGGTTGGTGGCCCCGTCTGCAGCGCATCCACCAAAGCGGTGCATGAGTGCGCTGTCTGCGTGCAGCGCCGAGGCGCTGCGATTTGCCGAGCGTGAAGCGAAGGGACAGACTACACGGAGCCGAACGACAAGGGAAACATGGCCAGGGACCAGCGTAGTTCTACGTGGCGGACTCGTGATCGACGGGACCGGCGCGCCGGCGCGGCGCACCGACGTCGCGCTGCGCGATGGCGTGATCGCGGGATTCGATGCGGCCGCCGCCGGCGCAAGCGGCCGAAGTGATCGACCTCGAAGGCCTGGCGATCGCGCCCGGCTTCATCGACGTCCACACGCACGACGACCGCCTGCTGCTCGCCGACCCTTCGATGACGCCCAAGCTCAGCCAGGGGGTGACGACGGTCGTGACCGGCAACTGCGGCGTCAGCCTGGCGCCTCTCGGCGACCGCACGGCGGTGCCGCCGCTGAACCTCGTCGCCGCCGATGCGGCCGAGTTGCCGTCGCAACGCTTCGGCTCCTTCCGCGACTACTTCGCCGCGCTCGAAGCGCAGCCGCCCGCGATCAACTGCGCCGCGCTCGTCGGCCACACGACGCTGCGCGTGATGGCGATGAGTGCGCTCGACCGGCCCGCGAGCCCATCCGAGATCGCCGCGATGCAGGCCGGCGTTGCCGAAGCGCTCGCGGCGGGCGCGATCGGCGTGTCGACGGGCACCTACTACGCGCCCGCGAACGCCGCCACTGCCGACGAGATCCGGCAGGTGTTCGAGCCGCTGCGCGGCACCGACGCGCTGATCGCCTCGCACATCCGCGACGAGGGCGAGCGCGTCCTCGAGTCGATGACCGAGGCGATGGAGATCGCGGGCCACCTCGGCGTGCGGCAGGTGCTCTCGCACCACAAGGTGATCGGCCGCGCCAACTTCGGCCGGTCGCGCGAGACGCTCGCGCTGCTCGACGAGGCGCGCCGCACGCGCGACGTGTGCCTCGACTGCTATCCGTACACCGCGTCGTCGACCGTGCTGCGCAAGGACGCCGCCGCGCAGGCGCAGCGGGTGCTGATCGCGTGGTCGAAGGCGCGGCCCGAAGCGGCCGGCCGCTATCTCGATGAACTCGCCGCCGCCGACGGCCTGGCGGTCGACGCGACGATCGACGCGCTGCAACCCGCCGGCGCGATCTACTTCTCGATGGACGAGGCCGACGTCGAGCGCATCCTCGCGTATCCCGAGACGATGATCGGCTCCGACGGCCTGCCGCACGACGAGTTTCCGCACCCGCGGCTGTGGGGCGCGTTCCCGCGCGTGCTCGGTCACTACGCCCGGCGGCGCCACCTGTTCACGCTCGAGGAGGCGGTGCACCGGATGACCGGACTGCCGGCCGACCGCTTTCGCCTCGCCGGCCGCGGCCGCATCGCGCCGGGACTGGCCGCGGATCTCGTCGTGTTCGATCCGGCCCGCATCGCCGACGTGGCCACCTTCGCCCAACCCAAGACGCCGGCCGCCGGCATCCACTCGGTGTATGTGAGCGGAGTGCTGGCGTGGCACGCGAACCGCGCCACCGGCGCGCGCCCCGGCCGCGTGCTCCGTCGCGCTCACTGAAGTCCCTGGAGAACCTCGCTCGATGAAGATCGTCGCCGCCCGGCTCAACCACGAGACCAACACCTTTTCGCCGGTGCCGACGCCGCTCGCGTCGTTCGGCCCGGACGGGCCGACCTTCGGCGAGGCCGCGTATCGCCAGGCGAAGGGCAGCCGCACCGCGCTCGGCGCGTTCATCGAGGCGGCAGAGCGCCACGGCGCGGACATGACGGTCGCCGTCAACGCCACCGCGAATCCCAGCGGTCGCGTCGACGCCGCGGCGTACGAGCGGCTTGCGGGCGCAATCGTCGAGGCGGTGCGCGCAGGCTGCGACGCGATCCTGCTCGACCTGCACGGCGCGATGGTGTCCGAGCGGTTCGACGACGGCGAGGGCGAACTGCTGCGCCGGATCCGCGGCTTCGCGCGGAACACGCCACTGGCGGTCGCGCTCGACCTGCACGGCAACATCACGCAGGCGATGGTCGACGCCGCCGACGTCATCGTCGGCTTCAAGACCTATCCGCACGTCGACATGTTCGAGACCGGCGCGCACGCGGCGCGGCTGCTGTTCGACTGGATCGACGGCGGGCCGCGGCCGCACGTCGCGTGGGCCCAGCCGCCGCTGCTGTCGCACACGCTGCGCAGCGCGACGGGCGAAGGCGCGATGCAGCGCGCGGTGGAGCGGGCGCGGAGTTGCGAGCGCGACGGCCTGCTCGCCGCCACGGTGTTCGCCGGCTTCTCCCTCGCCGACTTCCAGGACGCCGGCGTCAGCGTGGTCACCGTCGGCTGCACGCACGACGAGGCGCAGCGCGCCGCGGACCAACTGGCGCGCGCGATCTGGCAGGAGCGCGACGGTTTCGTCTACTCCAGCACGCCGCTCGCCGGCAGCGTGGCGGAGGCGAAGAGGCTGAAGCCGCGGGCCGGCGGCCGCCCGGTGCTGCTGCTCGACCACGGGGACAACGTGATGTCCGGCGGAACGTGCGACACCACCGACGTGCTCGAGGAGTGCCTGCGCCAGGGCTTGTCGAACGTCGGCGTCGGGCCGTTGTGCGATCCGGCCGCGGTCGAGATCGCCACGACCGCGGGGCTGGGCGCGACGATGGACCTCGAACTCGGCAACGTCCGGCCGCTCGGCCTCGGCACCGATCCGCGTCCACGGATGCGCACGCGGGCGCGAGTGCGCGCGCTGACCGACGGCCGCTTCCGCATCACCGGCCCGATCTACACCGGCGAGACCTGGGCGATGGGACGCACCGCGGTGCTCGAGGCGGACGACTTCACGGCGGTGGTGACCGAGCGGCCGATGGAGCCGCTCGACCTCGGCGTGTTCACCAGTACCGGCCTCGATCCGGCGCGCTTCGACTACCTGATCCTGAAGTCGCGCATGTACTGCCGCCCGAGCTTCGTGCCGATCGCCGGCGGCCTGGTCGAGTGCGACAGCCGCGGCGTGACGAGTTCCGACTACACGCTGTTCCGCTTCGAGCGCGTGCGGCGGCCGATCCATCCGCTCGATGCCGACGCCCGCTACGCTTGATCCGCCACACGGCCGGGAACTTCCGATGTCGATCGACCCCTTTTCCTCGCTCGCCGCGCTCTCCGCGATGCTCGCGCGCGGGGAGGCCAGCGCGCTGGAACTCGCCGAGTCGTTCCTCGAACGCATCCGCCGGCTCGATCCGGCGCTGCACGCGTTCGTCCACGTCGACGAGAACCTTGCGCGGCGCCACGCGCGCGCGGCGGACGAGCGGCGCGCGAGCGGGCTGCGGCTCGGCCCGCTCGACGGCGTGCCGGTCGCGCTGAAGGACCTGCTCGAGGTCGAGGGCTTTCCCACCGGCGTCGGCTCCGCCCTGTGGACGCAGCGGATCAGCGCGACCACCGCGGAGGTGGTCCGCCATCTGCTGGCCGCGGGCATGGTGCCACTCGGCAAGACGCAAATGGTCGAGTTCGCGTTCGGCACCTGGGGCACCAATCCGCACCTCGGCACCCCCTGGAACCCGTGGGATCTCGGCACGCACCGCGTGCCCGGCGGATCGTCGAGCGGATCGGGCGTGGCCGTGGCCGCGGGGCTGGCGCCGGCGGCGATCGGGTCGGACACCGGCGGCTCGGTGCGCATCCCGGCAGCGCTCAACGGCATCACGGGGCTGAAGACCAGCGGCGGCCTCGTCAGCACCGACGGCGCGTTCCCGCTGTCGACCACGCTCGACACGATCGGCCCGATGACGCGCAGCGCCGCAGACGCCGCTCTCCTCACCGCGGCCATGCTCGGCGAGGGCGCGTCCGCCCGCGCCTTCGCCGCTCTCGCGGCAGCGGAGCCCGAGCCGTCGCTCGCGGGCGTTCGCATCGCCGTGCTGCCGGCCGACCAGTTTCCGATCGCGGTCGAGCCCGACGTCGTGGCAGGGGTCGAGGCGGCCGCAGGCGTGCTGCGCGCGCTCGGCGCCGAGGTCACCGAACGCCGGTTTCCGTTCGACTTCGACGACCTGATGCGGCGCAACGGCCAGTTGACCGCGGCCGAGGCCTGGTCCGTCCACCGCGCCTACGCCGAGGACGAGCGGCTGCCGATCGGACCCGGCGTGCGCCGGCGCATCCTCGGCGGCAGGTCGATCACGGCGGCCGACTACATCGACGCGCTCGCGCACCGCCGCGCGGCGCGCCGGCAGTGGGTCGACTGGATGCAGTGGTGCGACGCCTTTCTGACGCCGACCGTGCCGATGACCGCGTGCCCGGTCGAGGCGGTCGACGAAACCGCGACGCCGATGGCGAGCTTCACGCGCGCCGGCAACTACCTCGACACCTGCGCGCTGTCGCTGCCTGCCGGCTTTTCAGGCCGAGGCCTGCCGGTCGGCGCGCAACTGCTCGGGCGGCCCGGGACCGACGCAGCGCTGCTCCGCATCGGCATCGCGATCCAGCGCGTCACCGACTGGCACCGGCGCACGCCCGATCTCGCGCCGCTGCTGCAAGGCTGAATTCAAACCAGGGGAGACACCATGTTCGAAGCGACGATTGCAGGCAGCCTGCCCAAACCCTCGTGGCTGGCGGAGACGCACAAGCTGTGGCCGCAGTGGAAGGCGCAGGGCGCCGCACTGGCGGAGGCGAAGCGAGACGCGACGCTGGTCTGGATCAAGGCGCAGGAAGACGCTGGCCTGGACATCGTCACCGACGGCGAGCAGTCGCGGCAGCACTTCGTCCACGGCTTCCTCGAGGCGGTCGACGGCATCGACTTCGAGCACAAGGTCGAGATGGGCATCCGCAACGACCGCTACAAGGCGATGGTGCCGCAGGTCGTCGGGCCGCTGGCGCTGAAGGGCCGCGTGCACGGGACCGAGGCCCGGTTCGCCCGCGCGCACACGAAGAAGAAGCTCAAGATCACGATGCCCGGCCCGATGACGATCGTCGACACCGTGGCCGACCGCCACTTCGGCGGCGGGCCGGAGGGACGCGTCGCGATGGCGATGGCCTTCGCGGACCTGCTGAACCAGGAAGCGCGGGCGCTCGAGGCCGACGGCGTCGACGTCGTGCAGTTCGACGAACCGGCGTTCAACGTCTACATGAAGGACGTCAACGTGTGGGGCCTGAAGGCGCTCGAGCGCGCGGCCGCCGGGCTCACGTGCACGACGGCCGTCCACATCTGCTACGGCTACGGCATCAAGGCCAACGTCGACTGGAAGAAGAGCCTCGGCGAGGAGTGGCGCCAGTACGAGGAGATCTTCCCCGCGATCGCGAAGAGCTCGATCAAGCAGGTGTCGCTCGAATGCCAGCACTCGCACGTTCCGATGGACCTGATCCGGCTGCTCGAGGGCAAGGACGTGATGGTCGGCGTCATCGACGTCGCGTCCGACGACGTCGAGACGCCCGATGAGGTCGCGGACACCATCGGCCGCGCGCTGCAGTTCGTCGCGCGCGAGCGGCTCCTGCCGTGCACCAACTGCGGGATGGCGCCGATGGATCGCGACATCGCCGCGCGCAAGCTCGCAGGCGCTCGCGCAGGGCGCGGCGCTCGCGCGGCAGCGCTACGGCTGACCGCCGCGCGCCGGTTCAGCCGGGGCCGGCCTGGGCGCGGGTCTTGGCGGCGATGTAGTCGCCGTGCGGGACGTGCAGCAGCTCGGCGATCCGGCGCAGCGCATGCTGTTCGTGCGCGCTGATGTGCGCGTCGGCGAGCGCCGCGCGCCACATCAGCTCGATCACGCGCAGCTTCTGCTCCTGCGTGAATTCGCGGTTGACCAGCGAGGTGAACTGGAACAGGTCGTTGGCCTGCCCGACCTCTTCCTCGGCCAGCCGGATCAGCGTCTCCGCTTCGTCGGGTGACAGGCCGAACTTCTCGCGCACGGCCTTCTCGACCGACCGGCGTTCGTCCTCGGTGACGCCGGCGTCGCAGCGCACGACTTCGATCAGCAGCGCGGCGGTGGCCAGTTCGATGGTGTGGCGCGACGGCGCGCGGTCGTTCCCTGGCGCGAGGTTGCGTTCGAAGAAATCGCTGATGGACTTGAGCACGATGGAATGCGCCTCGAATGGAGGCGGACAGGGCAATCGACGCGCCGAGGATAAGGCCTGGCGCAGGCCTACTGCAGCGCGCTGCCGATCTGCTCCGGCGTCGACGGGCGGCGGCTCAGCAGGCGCGGCACATCGGGCTCGTCCTTGTGGAGCTGAGCGCCCACGAGGCTCGCGTGCTGCGCGACCATGGCACCGATGCGCTCGATCTCCCGGTCGGACAGCGGCCCCGGAAGGCTCACGCCCATGCTGCCGCGCACCGTGCCTTCGCATACCACGGGCGCCGCGATGCCCACGCGCCCCTTCACAACGGCCGAGTCGGCCGCCGCCCAGCCCCGCTCGCGCAGCGCCTTGACGTGCGCGCGGAACTCGCGCGCGTCGTCGCCGAGGCCCTGCGCGGCGACGTCGGCCGCGTGGCGCTGGTACAGCGTGCGCAGCACGCGGTCCGGCAGCGCGAACAGCATCGCGCGCGCGATGGCCGCCGGGCTGAACAACGAGATCTGCTGGCCGCGGACCGGGGCGTCGGGGACGTCGCGCGCGCGGTCGAGGTGCACGAACATGACGCGATCCTGGTAGTAACGCGCGAGCGCGGTCGTCGACTCGCGGCCAAGCGCGTCGCGCAGCTGCGCCATGTGCGGGCGCGCCGCCCGCATCAGCGGATCGCTGAGGCGCATGCGCAGGTCGAATTCGCTGAACGCGGGGCCGAGCACGTAGGCGCCGCCCGAAACCGGCTGCAGGAGGCCGGTGCGCACGAGATCGGCGACACACCGGTACGCCGTCGACGTCGACACCCCCATGCGCGCCGCGATGCGGTCGACCCGCCAGCGCGGAGCGTCGACCGTGAACAGCAGGAGTATCTCCAAGACCTTCGGCGCAGCCATCGATCCCCCCGGAGGCCGCCGAGGACAGCGGCCCTGTTCCGCTAAGTGGACCTATTCTGTCGCCCAAATTGCGTTCTGGCTAGCCTCCTTCCGTACTTCCCTCAATTGCGCGCACGAGAGCCCGCGTCTTTGGCGAAACCGGCAGGAAAGCGGCGAAGGCCACGCCCACGAAGGGGCCGGCTCTACCCGGCGGGCCTTACAGCCGTACCCCACGACCACGGCAGGCTCGCCGCGTCACCCGCGTGCTAAGTTGACCCTCCCCCCTCGTGGTCCCTGGAGGACTCCCCGCCTGATGTTCCCTAGCGCGAGCGGCTTTCGAGCCAGGATGAGTCAACTCGCCGAGCGCCTGTGGGAACACGCCTGGTTGGTCGAGGGCTGACGGCGGGCCAACGCCGCAGGAGGAACCTCTCCGCGCCGAGTTGTTCAACGCGGAGCAGATGGAACGGCACGGCAAGCGGCTGGCGGCGCTGCACGTGCTCGGCGCCCCGCGCGTGCCTGACCGCCTGCTCGCCCGGCTGGCGTCGAACGAACGCGTGCTCGTCGCCCTCGGCCGGCAGCTGGCCGCGACGGCAGACGCCGAGCGGCGCTTCTCGCCGGCGGCCGAGTGGCTGCTCGACAACTTCTACCTGATCGAAGAAGAGATCCGCACCGCGCGGCGACACCTGCCGCGCGGGTACAACCGCGAGCTGCCGCGGCTCGCCCGGAGCCCGGACGCCGCAGGCGCCGCGGGCATGCCGCGCGCGTATCACCTCGCGCTGCACCTCGTCGCGCACGGCGACGGCCTGATCGGCCGCGGCACGCTGATGCGCTTCATCGCCGCCTATCAGTCGGTGCAGCCGCTGTTGCTGGGCGAACTGTGGGCCATTCCGATCATGCTGCGGCTCGCACTGATCGAGAACCTGCGTCGAGTCGCAGCGCGCGTCGCCGCGGCGTACACCGAACGGGAAACGGCCGGAACCTGGGCCGACAGCATGCTCGAGGTGGCCGAGAACACGCCGAGCGACCTGATCCTGCTGGTCGCCGACATGGCGCGCTCCGCGCCGCCGCTCACCAATGCCTTCGTCGCCGAGTTCGCCCGGCGACTCCAGGGCCACAGCGCCTCGCTCGCCCTGCCGCTCACTTGGATCGAACTGCGCCTCGCGGAGTCCGGCCAGACCCTGCAGGACCTCGTGCAGATGGAAGGCCAGCAACAGGCGGCCAACCAGGTGTCGGTGAGCAACAGCATCGGCAGCCTGCGCCTGCTCAGCACGATGGACTGGCGCGAGTTCGTCGAGGCGCTGAGCGGCGTCGAGCAGACGCTGCGCGACGACCCGAGCGGCGTCTACGCGCAAATGAGTTTCGACACGCGCGACCGCTATCGCCACGTCGTCGAGGCGATCGGCCGGATTTCGGAGACCGCGGAGGTCGACATCGCGCGCCAGGCGGTCGCGCTGTGCGCCGCGGCGGGCGCTGCTGAAGCGAGCACCCCTGCAGCGCCCGACGGCAGGCGCTGTCACGTCGGGTTCTACCTGCTCGGCGCGGGGCGGCCGGTCCTCGAGCAGGCGGTGGGCGCGCGTCTGTCGCGCGCGCAGCGGCTCGCGCGCGCGGCGCGGACGCGGGCGTTGCCGCTCTATACAGGCGCCATCGGCCTGGGCACCCTCGCGCTGGCCGCGGGGCCCGTGATCCACGCCCAGCAGGACCTGCTGTGGCCGTGGTGGGGCGTGACAGCGCTCGCCGCGGCCCTGCTGCTGGCCTCGAGCCAGCTCGCCATGGCGATCGTCAACTGGATCGTCACGCAGTTCGTCGCGCCGGAGCCGTTGCCGCGGATGGACTACAGCTTCGGCATCGCTTCCGCGTCGCGGACTCTGGTGGTGGTCCCGACCATGCTCGGCAGCGCCGCGGGAGTGGAAGCGCTGGTGGAAGCGCTCGAGGTGCGCTTCCTCGCCAACCGCGATTCGAACCTGCACTTCGGCCTGCTGACGGACCTGCACGATGCGGCGAGCGAGCATCTGCCCGAGGACGCGGCGCTCGTCGAGCTGGCGGCGTCGCGCATCGAAGCGCTCAATGCCAGGTACCTCCCGGCGGCCGACGCCCAAGGCGCCACCGCCTTCTACCTGTTCCACCGTCCACGCCGCTGGAACGCGCGCGAACGCGTATGGATGGGCCACGAGCGCAAGCGCGGCAAGCTGGCCGACCTGAACGCACTGCTTCGGGGCCAGGCCGGCGTCGGGCCGGGAGAGGCCTTCGCGTGCCTCGTCGGCGAGCCGCTGTGGCTGTCGGCGGTGCGCTACGTGATCACGCTGGACACCGACACGGAACTGCCCCGCGGCGCCGCCGCGCAGATGGTGGCGACGATGGCGCATCCGCTGAATCGGCCGCGCTTCGGCACCGGCAGGCAGCACGACCTCGTCGTCAACGGCTACGGCATCCTGCAGCCGCGCATCGCGTCGAACCTGCCGAGCACGAACCGCTCGGCGTATGCGCGCCTGCACGGCGGCGAGCCGGGCATCGACCCGTACACGCGCGCCGTCTCGGACGTTTACCAGGACCTGTTCGGCGAAGGCTCGTTCATCGGCAAGGGCATCTACGACGTCGACGCGTTCGAGCGCGCTCTGGCCGACCGCCTGCCCGAGAACCGCATCCTCAGCCACGACCTGCTGGAAGGCTGCTACGCGCGCTGCGGACTGCTCAGCGACGTGCAGCTGATCGAGGCCGCGCCCGCGAGCTATGGCGCCGACGTGGCGCGCCGCTACCGGTGGATCCGCGGCGACTGGCAGCTCGTCGGCTGGCTGCGCCGTCGTGTGCGCGCGCTGCCATCGGCCCCGCTCAACCAGTTGTCGGCGCTGTCGCAGCTGAAGATCTTCGACAACCTGCGACGCAGCGTGGTGCCGGCCGCGCTGGTGTCGCTGCTGCTGGCGGCGTGGTGGTGGCTGCCCGAGCCGGGCTGGGTGACGCTCTTTGCCGTCGGCATCGCGGCGCTGATGCCGCTGGCCGCGCACTTCGCCGGGTGGCTGCGGCGGCCACTGCAGCAGCTGCGCGCCGGGACTGCGCCGTCGCCGGCGGCCGCTGCCGATCTACCTGTGCTGCGCCTGCTTCAACAGGGACTGCACGCGCTGGCGTGCCTGCCCTTCGAGGCGACCTACAGCCTCGCCGCCATCGCGCGCACCCTGTGGCGAGTGCTGCTGTCCAAGCGACGGCTGCTGGAGTGGCGCCCGTCGGCCGATGTGTCCATCGCCACCGAGCCGGGGACGCTGGCCGACCTGCTGCGCAACACGCGCATGCTGGCGGTCGCCCCAGTGCTGGCGATCGCCTGCGCGGCCGGGCTGTCGTTCGTGCGTCCCGAAGCCCTGCCCATCGCGGCCCCCGTGCTGCTGGCGTGGCTGCTGTCGCCGCTGCTGGTCTGGTGGTTCGATCGGCCGCTGGCGCCCACGCGCGCCGCGCTCACCGCAAACCAGGTCGTGTTCCTGCGCCGGCTTGCGCGACGGACCTGGAGCTTCTTCGAGCTGCACGTCACCGCCGCCGACCATCACCTGCCGCCCGACAACGTGCAGGAACACCCGGTGGTGCGCGTCGCCCACCGGACATCGCCGACCAACATGGGCTTCGCGCTGCTGGCGGGGGTGGCGGCGCGCGAATTCGGCTACCTCGCCACGGGCCAGCTGCTGGCGCGGCTGGATGCGGCCCTGACGACGATGGAGCGCATGCCGCGCTATCGCGGGCACTTCTACAACTGGTACGACACGACGACCCTCGAGCCGCTGCGTCCGCGCTATGTCTCGACGGTCGACAGCGGCAACCTCGACGCGCAACTGATCACCTTGCACTCGGCGCTGCTGGCCTTGGCCGACGCGCCGCTGCTGCCGGACGCGTGGCGCGAGGGTGTGCATGACACCTTCGGCATCCTGGGCGAGTCGCTCGCGGCGGACCCGCGCAAGGAAGAGACGGCGTTGCGGGACGCACTGATCCGGTTCAGCCGGACGCTGCTGGGTTACCGCAGCCGCCCGCCCGTCGCGCTGCGCGACTGGCTCGCGATGCTGGACGCGCTCGAGCAGGGCGCGGACTCGATCTGCAGCGCGCTCCGCGCCACGGCCCCGTCGACCGACGCCAACGCCGCGGCCGAGGACCCAGAGGCCGAAAGCGATGCCGCCGCGTGGGCCCGCCTCCTGCTGGAACAGTGCCGCGCCGGTCGCGACGAACTGCGCGCGCTCGGCCTGGACGAGCCGCGGGGCACGCTCGCATCGACCGGCATGCCGACCCTGCGGCAGCTGGCCGCCGGCAGCGACGCCCTCGTCCCCGGCGCCGAAGCCACGCGGGAGGCTGCACGCGCGCGACTCCAGAAGATCGAAGACCTCGCCGGACGCGCCGCGACGCTGACCGAAGCCGAGCACGGCTTCCTCTACGACGACTCGCGCCACCTGATGACGATCGGCTACAACGTGGACGAGCGGCGCGCCGACACCGGCTATTACGACCTGCTCGCCTCCGAGGCGCGGCTGGGCGTCTTCGTCGCGATCGCGCGCGGACAGATCGGGCAGGAAAGCTGGTTCGCGCTGGGACGCCTGCTCACCTCGGCCGCCGGCGCTCCGGTGCTGCTGTCGTGGAGCGGCTCGATGTTCGAGTACCTGATGCCCATGCTCCTGATGCCGACCTACGAGCACACGCTGCTCGACCAGACGTGCCGTGGGGCCGTGCAGCGCCAGATCGAGTACGGCAGGCAGCGCGGCGTTCCATGGGGCATCTCCGAGTCGGGCTACAACGCGACCGACGCCGCGTTGAATTACCAGTACCGCGCGTTCGGCGTGCCGGGCCTCGGCCTGAAGCGCGGCCTGGCCGACGACCTCGTGGTCACGCCCCACGCGTCGATGATGGCGCTGATGGTCGCGCCCGAGCCGGCGTGCGACAACCTGCAGCGGCTCGCGGCCGCGGGCGCCGCCGGCAGGCACGGCCTGTACGAAGCGATCGACTACACCGCGGCGCGGTTGCCGCGCGGCCAGAAGAGTGCCGTGGTGCGGTCGTTCATGGCGCACCACCAGGGCATGGGCCTGCTGGCGCTGACGCACCTGCTGCAGGATCGTCCAATGCAGCGGCACTTCGCCGCCGACCGCCGGATGCAGGCCACCCTGCTGTTGCTGCAGGAACGCGTTCCGCGCGTCGTCACCTACCAGCCCAAGATCGAGGAGCGCGCCGGCACCCGCGGCGCCGCTTTCAGCGTCACTGCGCCGACCCGCGTGATCCGCAGCGTCGATCAGGTCGCACCCGAGGTCCAGCTGCTGTCCAACGGGCGCTACCACGTGATGGTGACCAGCGGCGGCGGCGGCTACAGCCGGTGGAAAGACCAGGCCGTCACGCGCTGGAACGAGGACACCACGAGCGACGCGTGGGGTAGCTTCTGTCTACCTGCGCGACACGGTGTCCGGCGCCGCGTGGTCGGCGGCGCACCAGCCCACGCGCACGAGCGGGGAGCACTACGAAGCCATCTTCACCGAAGGCCGCGCGGAGTTCCGGCGCCGCGACGACGGCATCGAGACGCACACCGAGATCGTCGTCTCGCCCGAAGACGACATCGAGCTGCGGCGCGTGCGCATCACCAACAGCGGCGCGACGCGGCGCATCGTCGAGGTCACGAGCTACACCGAGGTCGTGCTCGCCAGCGCGGCGGCCGACGCCCTGCATCCCGCCTTCAGCAAGCTCTTCGTGCAGACGCAGATCCTCGAGCGGCCGGCCGCCGTCCTCTGCACCCGCCGCGCGCGCTCGCCCGACGAAGTGACGCCGTGGATGTTCCAGTTGATGGCCGTGCACGCCCGCGGGCCCACCCGCGCCGCGAAGGTGGCAGGCGCGATCACGCACGAAACCGATCGCGCCGCGTTCATCGGCCGCGGCAACACCCTGGAGTCGCCGAGCGCGCTGCGCACCCGCGGGCCGCTGTCCAACAGCTCCGGGCCCGTCCTCGATCCGTGCGCGGCGAGCCGCTGCACCCTCACGCTCGCGCCGGACCAGAGCGTCATCGTCGACGTGGTGGTCGGCGTCGGCGATACGCGTGAAGCGTGCGTGGCGCTCGCCGAGAAGTACCAGGACAGGCGCCTGGCCGAGCGCGTGTTCGAACTGGCCTGGACGCACTCGCAGGTGGTGCTGCGCCAGCTCAATGCGAGCGAGACCGATGCGCAGCTCTACGCGCGCCTGGCCAGCGCGGTGATCTACGCGCAACCGGGCTGGCGCGCCGACAACGCGGTGCTGCTGCGCAACCGTCGCGGGCAGTCGGGGCTGTGGGGCTACGGCATCTCGGGCGACCTGCCGATCGTGCTGCTGCAGATCGGCAACGCCGACAACATCGAACTGGCGCGCCAGCTGGTCCAGGCGCATGCCTGGTGGCGGTTGAAGGGCCTGGCCGTCGATCTCGTGATCTGGAACGAGGAGCGCGACGTCTACCGTCACCGCCTGCAGGAGCAGATCACCGGGTTGATCAGCGCCGGCGCGGAAGCGCACTTCATCGACCGGCCCGGCGGAATCTTCGTGCGGCATGTCGACCAGATCGCCCATGACGACCGCATCCTGCTGCAGTCGGTCGCCCGCGCCGTCTTCAGCGACAGCCGCGGCAGCCTGGTCGAACAGATCAACCGCCGCGCGGCGCGGCCGCACCGCCCCGCGCTGTTTGTCCCGACGCTTCCCGCGGCGCGCGAGGTTAACGCGCGCGCCGCCCGGCCCGTCGCCAGTGCCGACTGCGACCGCTCGCGCTGCGACCAGCCGACAACGGCATCGGCGGCTTTTCCGCCGACGGCAGCGAATACGTCATCGCGCCGCCGGCGGGGGAGCGGCCGCCGGCGCCGTGGGTCAACGTGCTCGCCAATCCGCGCTTCGGTTGCGTGATCTCGGAGGCCGGAAGTGCCTACACCTGGTGCGAGAACGCCCATGAGTTGCGACTGACGCCGTGGCACAACGATCCCGTCAGCGACGCCAGCGGCGAGGCGATCTACCTGCGCGACGAGGAAAGCGGCGACGTGTGGTCGCCGACCTCGTTGCCGTGCGCGCCCGACCGCCCGGGGGCCGCGGAGTTCAAGGCCCGCCACGGCTTCGGCTACAGCGTGTTCGAACACACCTCGCATGGCATCCGGGCCGAGCTGACGATCTTCGTCGCCCTCGATGCCGCGGTGAAGTTCTCGGTGCTGCGGCTCACCAATGTGTCGGGCGGCGCCGCGCAAGCTGAGCGCGACCGGTTACGTCGAGTGGGTGCTCGGCGACCTGCGGGCGAAGACGGCGCCGCACATCGTCACCGAAGTGGCGAGCCGACAGCGGCGCGCTGTACGCACGCAACCCGTACAGCTACGACTACGGCGACTGGATCGGTTTCTTCGACGTCGACGACGACCGGCGCGCCGCTGGCAGCTTCACGTGCGACCGGGCCGAGTTCATCGGGCGCAACGGCTCGATGCAACGGCCGATGGCCCTGGGGCGCGCGCGACTCGGCGGACGGGTGGGCGCCGCGCTCGATCCGTGCGCGGCGTTCCAGGTGCCCGTCACGCTGCTGGACGGCGAATCGGACACGGTCGTGTTCCGCCTTGGAATGGGCCGCAGCACCGACGAGGCCGAGCAACTGGTACAGCGGTTCCGCGGCCCGGCCGCGTGGGCCGACGCGCTCGCGGCCGTTCGACTCCACTGGCGAACGACGCTCGGAGCCGTGCAGGTTCGCACGCCCGACCCGGCGGTCGACGTCCTCGTCAACGGCTGGCTCCTCTACCAGACGATCGGCTGCCGCCTCTGGGCGCGCAGCGGCTACTACCAGTCGGGCGGCGCGTTCGGTTTCCGCGACCAGCTGCAGGACGCCATGGCGGTGGTGCACACCGAGCCGCAACTGCTGCGCGAACAGCTCCTGCGCTGCGCCGGGCGCCAGTTCGTCGAGGGCGACGTGCAGCACTGGTGGCACCCGCCGCAGGGCCGCGGCGTCCGCACGCGCATCTCCGACGACTACCTGTGGCTGCCGCTGGCGCTGGCGCGCTATGTCGAAACGACCGGCGACACGCGCGTGCTCACCGAGCAGGTCCGCTACCTCGAGGGCCGTCCGGTCAATCCGCCCGACGATTCGTACTTCGACCTGCCGCTGCCGTCAGGCTCGGAGGCGAGCCTGTACCAGCACGCCGCGGAAGCCCTGTGGCACGGCCTGCGCTTCGGCGAACACGGGCTGCCGCTGATCGGCACCGGAGACTGGAACGACGGCATGAACCTCGTCGGCGAGGCGGGGCGGGGCGAAAGCGTCTGGCTCGGCTTCTTCCTGTGCGAGGTCCTGGGCCGCTTCGGGGCGCTGGCCGAGCGGCATGGGGATGCCGCCGGCGCGGCCCGCTGCCGGAGCGAGCGCGCGCAACTGACCGCACGCCTCGAAGCGCACGGCTGGGACGGCGCCTGGTATCGCCGCGCCTACTTCGACGACGGCACGCCGCTGGGCTCGGCGAGCAATGCCGAGTGCCAGATCGACTCCATCGCGCAGAGCTGGTCGGTGCTGTCGGGCGTCGCCGCGCCCGACCGCGCGCGCCTTGCGATGGACGCGATGTACGCGCGCCTCGTGCGTCCCGACGCGAAGGTGGTCCTGCTGCTCGATCCGCCGTTCGATCACAAGGGACCGAGCCCCGGATACATCGCGGGCTACCTGCCGGGCGTGCGCGAGAACGGCGGCCAGTACAACCACGCGGCGATCTGGGCCGCCATGGCGTTCGCCGCGCTCGGCGACGGCGCGCGCGCCTGGTCGCTCCTCGGGATCGTCAACCCGGTGAACCGCGCCGCGACCGCCGACGACGTGGCGCGCTACCGGGTCGAGCCGTACGTGATGGCGGCCGACGTCTACACCGTCGCTCCGCACACCGGGCGCGGCGGCTGGAGCTGGTACACGGGCTCGTCGGGCTGGATGTATCGATTGATCGTCGAGTCGCTGCTGGGACTGCAGTTGAAGGTCGACGGCGACGGCGCCCGGCTGGTGCTGTCGCCCTGCCTGCCCGACGGCTGGCCCGGCTACGCGCTGGAGTACCGGCATGGCCGGACCCTGTACCAGATCGAGATCACCCAGGTCCGCCCGAAGGCCGACGCGATCGAAGTGCGGCTGGACGGAGAACTGCAGGCCGGTCGGTCGGTGCCGCTGGCCGACGACGGCAGGCCGCACCGGGTGGAGATGCGCTGCTGAGTTCCGCTATCGGGCGGCGGCACATGCTGCGAGACCTCGAGAACCTTCAGTAGAGACGCCACATTGCTTCACCGCATGAGCTGCCGGATGGACCCGCACACGGAGAGCAGCTGCGGGCCATCCATGCGGCCGATGACCTGGCGGATGACCGTCCCCATGACCTGCTGCGTTCCAGCCATCCCGAGGTTCGCCGACTGCTCCACGAGGAACCCCGGCTTGGCGAGCTTGAGCTGCTTCATGAAGTAGTAGTCCAGCCCGCTGTTCGTCAACTCCACGACGAGATCCGCAAGGGCGTCGCGGTGAGTGGCGGGTTCCTCGGCCTGCTCGACCTCGACGATGACCGCAAGCGTCTTCTTGCGCAGCGCCTCGGAGTGATGGAAGCGCAGGAAGGGTTTGCTGTCCGCAGAAGGCTGCCCGGCGGGCCGCGCGGCCTTCGACGCGGGCACGCGCCTGGAGGGAGTGGTCATCGCCACAGGATACGGCGTGCTGCGCGACAGCGGCCTGCGCGCGGCAAGCGGGCCACGCTAGTACAGCGCCATCGGGTTGCCCGGCGAACCCGTCGCGCCCTTCATCTTGAGCGGCGACCACACGAACAGGAACTCGTAGGCCTTGTCGGCGACCAGTTGGGAAAGGTCCAGGTTCTCGAGGTTCCAGATGCCGCGCTTGGTCTGGAGCTTGGCGTGGCACTCGAAGGGCTGGGGCGTCTCGCCCCCCATGCCCTTGCCAACAGCCTCCATTGCCCAGGTGTCGGCGCCGGTCAGGATCACCTTGCGTTCGGCCAGGTGCTCGCAGGCAGAAATGCCGAAGCCTGGCTCGCCGGCGTTGAACTGTGCAACGCGCCGGGCCTTCTCGGCGGCGTCGAACTTGTCCCAGTCCCGCGGGTGCCACAGGTCGCCGTGGCCGGTGTGCAGGAACACGCAATCGCCGGGACCGATCGGCGCGATGCCCTGGCGCTTGATCATCGCCTCCACGTCCTTCGCGGTCACGATGCCGGGATCGCTGGCGCTGTTTTCCTTCGGAACCGGCAGCACGCCGCCGCGCAGCGCGACCGCATCGAGCAGCACGCCGCGGCAGACGAAGCCCTTCTGCGCGACATGCTCGACGCCCAGCGGACCCATGCCCGCGGCGCCGATGCCCGGGTCGTGGTCGAAGCGTCCGTTGTAGTAGAAGCGGCCCTTCGACGTGAGGACGCCGATATGGCCCGGACCGTCGAACTGCGTGCCGATCTGGCCCAGTTCCGTGCGCCACATACTCGTCGTTGTAGACGAGCTGCTGGTCGCCGAATGGACCGCCGGTCGGCCGCCCCGGGATGACGAGCTTCCAGCTGCGATTGCCGAACGTCGGCGCATCCGCCTTGATAGACCTTGCCGAGCGTGGCGCTCCTGCCTCGCTTGACGAGGCCGACGGCCTTGAGCACGAGTTCCGGCGTCGTGCGATTGACGGCGCCGATCTTGTCGTCGGGGCCCCACTCGCTCGGCGCCCACTTGGCAGAGAGCGGTTCGTCGTTGACGGGAAGCTGGGCGCCGACCGGGGCGGTCAGCGCCGCCAGGATGACGACGATCGCAGGCTGCAGACGGGATGACATGGTTTCCTCCTGGATCAGGCCCTACTTCCGGCCCCCCATCGACAACAGCACGGCCAGCGGTCGCGTGGCGGGGAATTCGGAGAATACGATCGCGAGGATCGCGGTGATCGGCACGGCGAGAAATGCGCCCGCGATGCCCCAGAGCTCGGACCAGACCGCCAGGCTGACCAGGATGGCGAACGGGCTCAGGTTCAGCGAGTTGCCCATCACGTAGGGGTCGAGGAAGTTGCCGATCGCGAACTGCGCCGCCGCCAGCGCGAGGAACAGCGTCAGGACCAGGCCCGGCTCCTGGAACTGCACCACCGCCATCAGCACGGGCAGCGCGACGCCGAGCACCGAGCCGACGTAGGGCACGAAGTTCAGGAAGGCCGTGAGCACCGCCCACAGCGCGGCGAACTCCAGGCCGCAGAGCCGCATCACGCCGTAGCTGACGACGCCCAGCAGCAGGCTGAGCAGCGTCTTGAGCGCCAGGTACGAGCCGATCCGGCGGTTGATCGCCTCGATCACGCCGCGAACGCGCGCGACGCGCTTGGGGTCATCGGACAGGTTGGCGAGCTTCTCGTCGAACGTGCGCCGCTCGATGAGCAGGAAGGCGGCGTAGAGGAAGACGACCACGAAGCTCACCAGGATCGACCCCACCGAGGCCGCCAGCGAGGTCAGCAGCCGCTGCAGGTTGACCTGCGCCAGCAACTCCTGGCGCAGTGTCGCCCAGGTCGGCTCGGTCTCGACGCCGAAGAACACGGCGACCTGCTGGATCGCCGCCAGCAACGACTGCTGGTACTGCGGCGCCAGCGCGAGCGCGCGTTCCTTGTTGGCCATGATCAGGAAGGCGAGCAGGAAGAAGGCCAGGCCGATGACGACCACCGAGAACAGGTTGCGCAACTGCACCGGCAGCCTCGGCCCGACGACCGGCAGCCGCCCGAGCGTCTCCGCGAGTCCGACGATCACGTAGACGATCACGGCGCCGAGCACGGCGGGCACGAAGATCGATTTGCCGATGTAGAGCACCCAGCCGATGATCAGTATCAGCACGGTGCTGTGCACGGCCACGCGGAGGCGATCCATGGGTGCGGGCAGGGCGCGAAACGGAACGAGTGCCGCAGTGTGCCGCAAGGCCGCGGCCGCGGCGACTGGTCGGCAGCGGCCTGCCTTCGCGCCCGCCTAGAATCACGCGCGTTGCGCCACGAACGAGGGACACATGCCGCGCACACCCGGTTGGACCGCCATCGCGCTGGTTGCCAGCGCGCTGGCACTCGTCGGCTGTGCGTCCCGCAACGAGGGCGCGGTGTCCGCCGTGCCCGACCCGGCGCACAACAGCCGCAACGCGCTGGACTGGGCAGGCACCTACGAGGGCGTGACTCCTTGTGCGGACTGCCCCGGCATCCGGATGCGGCTGAAGCTGCAGCGCGACGGCCGCTTCGAGTTGAGCACCCAGTACCTGGACCGACAGGCGACTCCGCAGACGGTGCGGGGCAGCTTTAGCTGGAACGCCGCCGGCAACACCATCACGCTGGACGGCGCCGGCGGCGGGCAGCAGTTCCGCGTCGGTGAAGGACGATTGCTGCAACTCGACCGCGACGGCGGCGTGCCGCCCTGGAACGCGCCGGGTCGCGTCCTGGCGCGCCAACCAGACTGACCAGCCCTATCGCTGGAGAGCCCGCCCATGCGTGACCAACCAATCCGTCTTGCACTGCTGGCGCTGCTTGCTGCAGCGGCCGGCGCGCTGCCCGCGCCGCCGGCTGCCGCGACCGACGCATCGGCGCCCGACGCCGCCGCGGCGCACCGCCGACGCCGCACTGGTGCGTTCCCTGCAGGATCACGACTGGACGCTGCGTGCGGCAGTCGATGCCGCCGGCAAGCCGCTCGAGGCGTTGCTCGTGCCGGGCCATCCATTCGTGATGCGCTTCGACGACGCGCGCCTCGCCGTGCAGGGCGGCTGCAACCTGCTGTCGGGCGCCTGGCGGCTGAGCCCGCAGAACCGACTGACGGTCGGCCGCGTGGCCTCGACGCAGAAAGCGTGCGAGCCGCCCCTGATGGCCGCCGACACCGCCATGGCGGCGGCGCTGGCGGCGCCGCTGGAGGCGCGCGTCGAAGCGGGCGAGCCTCCGACGCTGCACCTCGTATCGGCCGAGCGGCAGGCGCTGAGCTTCAGCGGCCGGCGCACGTCGAAGAGCCTGTACGGCGCGCCGACGCGCATCTTCCTGGAGGTGGCGGCGCAACGCGCGGCCTGTACGCCCGCGCCACAGCCTGCGGGCACTTGCCTGCAGGTGCGCGAACTGCGCTTCGACGACAAGGGCCTGCGCGTCGGAGAACCGGGCCCGTGGCAAGCCTTCCACGGCGAGATCGTCGGCTACACGCATGAGCCGGGCGTGAGCAACGTGCTGCGCATCAACCGATTCAAGCGCCCGCAGCCGCCGGCGGATGCGTCGGCGTACGTCTACGAACTCGACCTCGTGGTCGAGTCCCGGGTCGACGGGAAGAAGTAGCCCGCGGGCGATGCCTCGTGCGTGACCTGGCACGCGCGGGGGCATCGGGCCACTGTGGCGTGGACCGGAACGCCGTCGGGCCGGCCGCTTGCTGCGCTACGATGATTTCGTGATCGCCGCGACCCATCCCTGCTGAGCGCGCCGTGCTGCCGTGTCGCGAGCGCCGCGCTTGATGGGCCTGGTCCGTCGACGCCCCGTCGCCCTGGCGATCGCGGCACTGATCGGCGTGCCGCTGGGCGTAGTGCTGATCGCCATCGGCCTGGCCGTCGCTGTGGCGCTGTCCGGCATGTCGATCGACGCCTCGCGCTGGCGCGACGCGGCCGCGGAGCGGGCTTCTGCCGCACTCGGGCGCCCCGTCATCCTGCAAGGCGCATTCGAGCTCGAGCCGAGGCTGGGCCGCGAGCTGGGGCTTCGCATCGGCTCGCTGCGGATCCTCAACCCGCCCGGGTTCGCAGGGCAGGAGTTCCTCGCGATCGGTGAACTGCGTGCCCGGATCGACCTGTTCGAGGCGCTGCGCGGCCGGTTGCGGTCGAGCAGCATCGAGGCTCGCGATGTCGGCCTGTGGCTCGAGCGAGGCGCCGACGGCCGCGGCAACTGGACGTCGACGCCGCCGCGCGATGCCCAGGCGCCGCAGCCCGGGATCGACCTTGCCCGCGTCGTGCTGCACGGGCTGGACATCCACTACCACGACGCGCGCTCGGCAACGCGCCGCTTCGTCAGGCTGGACGAGGTGTCCGGCGGCGCCGGACACGATCAGCCCCTGCGCCTGGCCGCGCGCGGCCGATCGGAGCCACGCCACGCCTATTCGCTCAACCTTGAAGGCGGACCGCTGCGGCTGCTCCAGGACGACGCCGAGGCGTGGCCGTTCGCCCTCGACGTCAAGACACCCGGCGCGCGGTTGCATGCCCGTGGCGCGCTCGACGCGCGCCGGCGCACGGCGCGCTTCCAGGTCGAAGCCGATGCCGAGGATCTGACGCCGATCGAGCGGCTCGTGGGCTCGGCGCTGCCGCAGTTCGGCAACGCGGCCGTGCACGGCACGGTCAGCGTCGAAGCGGATTCCGTGCGCGTCAGCAGCCTGCACGGCTGGCTGGGCGGATCCGAGTTTTCCGGGCAGCTCGCGCTCGCTCTCGGCGGCGCACGGCCGCGCCTGATCGGCGCCCTGAGCGCCGCCGCGCTCGACCTGCGCCCGCTCCTGGCGGCGCAGCCGCAGGCCCAGGGCCAGGGTTCGAGAATGACGCCCCGGTGCGGCAGGCGCTGCCCTTGCGCGACCTCGCTGCGTTCGATGCCGAAGTCGACCTGAAGGTCGAGCGATGGCTCGGCCTGGACGTCGACATTCGCGACGCGAGCTTCGCGTGGCGTGCCGACGCGAAGGGCCTGCGCGTCCCGATGAGCGCGACGATCGCCGGCGTGCCGTTCGCCGGCGGCCTGGAGCTCGACACGTCGGCGCCGATGCCGACGCTTGCCTTTCAGCTCGGCGCGAACGACGCCGCGCTCGGCGAACTGGCGCAGGGCCTGGGCCTTGCGGGCGGCGTCGAAGGCACGCTCGGGCGCGCTCGGCCTGCGCGCGGACGGCCGCGGCGAGACGCTGGCTGCACTGGCGCACGACCTCGAGCTCTCGCTGTCGCTGGCGGCCGCGCGGTTGAGTTTCGGCAGCGCCGCGGGCGCAGGTCGCATCGCCGTCTCGCTCGACTCGCTGGACCTCGCGGCGCGCCGCGGCGACCGCCTGCGCGGCCACGCGCACGGCACGCTGCAGGGCCAGCGCGCCAGGCTGAGGTTCCGCGGCGGCACCGTGCCCGACATGCTGCGCGAACGCGCGCTGCCGCTCGAACTCGACCTGGCGCTGGCGCAGGCCACGCTGAAAGTCGAAGGCACGCTCGCCCTGGCGGAGTCGACGCGCGACACGGCGTTGCGCTTCGACTTTCAGGCCGAGCGCGCCGGCGATCTGGCGCGCTGGCTGGGCGTTGCGCCACAGGCGAGCCTGCCGGTGGCCCTGCGCGGCCAGGTGCGCCTGTCGGACGAGGCCTGGACGCTCGACAGGACGACGCTCGAACTCGGCCGCAGCCAGCTGACGGTCGAGGCCCGGAGCACGTTCGTCGACGGCCGCTCGGGCATCGTGGCGTCGGTGCGCAGCCCGCTGATCGATGCGCAGGAGCTGTCGACGCTGCGTGCCGCCAGCGTCGACAGCCGCGCCGGCGCACGCAGCGACGCGCCGGTCCTTCCCGCCGCCATCGACCTGCCTGACGCCGACATCGATTTCAAGCTGCAACGGCTGCGGCTCGGCCGCACCGACCTCGAGGACCTCGCGTTCGTCGCCCGCACTCGCGACGGGCGCCTGTTGCCCTCGTCGATCGCGGGCAAGGTCGCCGGCGCGCCGTTCACGGCAAGCGCCGAGCTGGACCTGCAGGCCCAGCCACCCGCGGCGAACCTCGATCTGTCCGCCGGCGCCATCGACATCGGCGCGTTGCTGCGCGGGCTGGGTGTCGCCGAGGACATCGAAGGACACGCGCAGGCCTTCCAGCTCAACGTGCGGGGACGCGGCAGCAGCCTGAGCGAGTGGGTAGGGCACTCGGCCATCGACGCGCGGGTTCGTGGCGGCAGCCTCACCGTGCTCGGCGCGGCACAGCGCGCGGTCGCCGAGATCCGCGTCGACGAGGCGCGCATCGGCGCGAAGGCGGGCGAGCCGGTGCGGGCCCGGCTCGACGGCAAGATCGACCAGACCCCGGTCAGCATCGAAGTCACGAGCGGCACGCTCGCCGACTTTGCCAGCGATGCCAGCCGCGTGCCGTTCGCGCTGGCGGCACGGGCCGCGGGAGCGCAGCTGACACTCGACGGCGAGGTGACACTGCCCCTCGGCAGCGGCGGGCAGCTGAGCTTCGAGATGCGCGGCGAGCGGCTCGATTCGCTCAGCGGCCTGGCGCGGGTCGAACTGCCCGCGTGGGGACCGTGGTCCCTCAGCGGTCCGATCCGCATGACGCCCACCGGCTACGAGTTGCAGGGGCTGCACGTGGGCGTGGGACAAAGCCAGCTCAGCGGAACCGGCAAGCTCGACCTCAGCGGGCCGCGCCCCTCTCTGGAGGTGCAGGTGGCCGCGCCCAGCATTCAACTCGACGACTTCCCGATGCCGGAGCGGCTGACCGAATCGCCCGCGCCGACCGGCGATGGGCCGCGGCCTGCGTGGAGCGGCCAGCCGGATGGCCGCGCGCACCGACAAGCTGCTGAGCGCAGCCTTCCTGCGGCGGATCGACGCGACCGTCGACGTCAAGGCGAAGGAAGTGCTCTCCGGGGAGACCGCCTTGCGGACGGCGCGCTGCGCTTGAAGCTCGAGGGCGGGCGCCTGCACCTCGACCCCGTCGTGGTCAACCTTCCCGGGGGGCGGTGCGGCTGTCGGTCGCGTACGACCTGAAGGAAACCGAGGTCGAGTTCGCGGTGGCCGCCTACGTCGAGCGTTTCGACTACGGCATCATTGCCCGCCGCATGGGCCGCGCGAACGACATGCGCGGCCTGTTCAGCCTCAACGTGGAGCTTGCGGGCAAGGCGCCGTCGCTGGACACGATCATGCGCAACGCCAACGGCAAGGTGGACTTCGCCGTCTGGCCGACCGAACTGCGCAGCGGCGTTTTCAACCTCTGGTCGGCGAATCTCGTGCTGCAGTTGTTGCCGCTGATCGATCCGCGCGCGCGGCCGGAGGTGAACTGCATCGTCGGCCGCTTCGACCTCGAGCACGGCAACTTGAACGACGACAAGATCCTGATCGACACCTCCGCGGTGCGCATTCGCGGCGCGGGCCACGCGAACCTGGCGACCGAGGAACTCGAGTTCGTCTTTCGCCCGCGCGCCAAGGGCTTCGCCTTGTTTCGCCTGCAGACCCCGCTGCGGGTGACCGGCACGCTGGACGACCAGCGCTTCGGCTTCGAGCGAAGCGACGTGGCGGAGTCGGTGCTGCGGCTGATCGCTTCGCCGATCCTGCTGCCGATCGAGTGGCTCACGCTGGGCCCGCTGCCGCGCGACGGCGCCGACGTGTGCACGGACCCGCTGCGGGCGATGGCTCGTTGACCCGCGGCCACGCGGCTTCTCCCCGAATCCCCACCGAACCATGAGCCTCTTCAGCTACTTCGAATCACGCGTGCCGAACGCCACAGCGGCGCCGCCAGCGGCCGTCGAACGCGACGGGCCGCCGCCCGGGCTGCTGCCGTTCTACCTGCACTTCGTGCGCCAGTCGCCGCGGCTGTATGTCGCGATGTTCGTCTTCGGCGCCACGGTGGCCCTGCTGGATACGGTGATTCCCCTGTTCATCGGAAAGCTGGTCGGGCTGATGACCACGCCCGACCCGCGCGCCGCCGTGCTCGCGCAGGCGCCGCTGTTGCTGGCGATGGCGGCCCTGGTGCTGATCGCGCGGCCGCTCGCGATCCTTGCCGACTCGATGGTGCGCAACAACGCGGTGATCCCTGGCGTGACCACGCTGATCCGCTGGCAGAGCCACTGGCACGTGATCCGGCAGAGCTGGAATTTCTTCCAGAACGACTTTGCCGGCCGGATCGCCAACCGCGTGATGAACACCGTCGAACTCGCTGCGCGAGAGCGTGGTCTCGAGCATTCGGGCTGTCTGGTACATCGTCGTGTACGGGATCACCGCGCTCCTCCTGGTCAGCTCGGCGGACTGGCGGCTCGCCACGCCCATCGTCCTGTGGATCGTCGCCTTCGTGTTCTTCCTGCGCTACTTCGTGCCGCGCATGCGCGACCTGTCGCGGCTGAGTTCGGAGGCGCGTTCGCTGGTCATGGGAAGGGTGGTCGATTCCTACACCAACTTCCCGACGGTGAAGCTGTTTGCGCGCGCGGCGGACGAAGACTCGTACGTGCGCGAGGCGATGGTCGAGCACCGCGGGCGCATCGCCGCCCACATGCGCATGACCACCCGCTTCATGGCCACGCTCACCTGCATGAATGCCGCCCTGGTCGTCGGCACGGCCGCGCTCGGCGTGTGGCTGTGGCTGGCCGGACAGGCAAGCGCGGCCGCGGTCGCCACCGCGCTGCCACTGGCATGGCAGATCGCCAACATGGCGGGCTGGGTGTCGTGGGAGGTCAGCGGCATCTTCGAGAACATCGGCGTCGTGCAGGAAGGCATGGAGACGATCGCGGTGCCGCACGCGTTGACGGATCGCTCCGATGCGCGCGAGCTCCAGGTCAGCGGCGGCTCCATTCGCTTCGACCACGTGGACTTCAGCTACGGCGCGCTGGCGCGCGGCGGGCGCACCGTGATCAGCGACCTGAGCCTGGAGATCGCCGCCGGCGAGCGTGTCGGCGTCGTGGGCCGATCAGGTGCCGGCAAATCGACCCTGGTGAGCCTGCTGCTGCGCTTTCATGACGTCGAAGGCGGTCGCATCACGATCGACGGCCAGGACGTACGCGACGTGACGCAGGAATCGCTGCGCGCGGCCATCGGCGTGGTCACGCAGGACACCTCGATGCTGCATCGCTCGATCGCGGCCAACATCCGGTACGGCCGGCCGCAGGCGACCGACGCCGAGGTCGAGGCCGCGGCGCGCCAGGCGCACGCGCACGAGTTCATCGTCGGGTTGCGAGACTGGAAGGACCGCGCCGGCTACGAAGCTCACGCCGGCGAACGCGGCGTCAAGCTTTCCGGGGGGCCAGCGCCAGCGCGTCGCCCTCGCCCGCGTGATCCTGAAGAATGCGCCGATCCTCGTGCTGGACGAGGCCACCTCGGCGCTCGACAGCGAGATCGAGGCTGCCATCCAGGAGCAGCTCGAGACACTGATGCAGGGGAAAACCGTGATCGCCATCGCGCACCGGCTGTCGACGATCGCACGCATGGACCGCCTCGTGGTGATGGACGCCGGCCGCATCGTGGAGGAGGGCACGCACGACGAACTGCTGCGCGCCGGCGGCCACTACGCGCTTCTATGGAAGCGCCAGTCCGGCGGATTCCTGGCCAACGATGTGCCGGATGTGATCGCCGAGCCGGATGACAGCGTGGAGATCGAAGGCGCTGCCGATGCTCATCCCGAGGCTGTCGAAGCACCGCAGGTCCGGACCTGAGCCGGTCGGAGCGCGACCTGGGAACGTCGCCGCCGAGGACGCGAAAGGCCGCGAAGGACTCCAGAGGCTGCAGCCTCCGCGTTGACCTGAGGCATCGCAAGAAGCCGTAAGGTGACAAGGTAAGTGATTTGGCACGCTAGTAGATACGACAACTTAGCGAGCCGTGTGACACGCCTGCTTTCCCGACGCCCCCAGATCTGCTGCGACTGACCTACCTTGCCGCCACACTTCTCGGAATCATGTCACGGCCGACGGCTTTCAACCGAGGCTGCGTGAAAACGCGAAAACATCGCGTTTTCGGGGGTCTGTTTGGTATTCCCTGAGAGACGATCGTTCAATACAGAGCGATCTGAGAGGTCGACCTCAGAGTTGCATGCTTCGTTGGCGAGTTTTCACACAGTCTCGGCCGGGAGCCGTCCATGATCGCGTGGCCCTAGAAGGATCCCTGCATGGCACTCCAGAAGATCGCGCCGACAATGCTCCAGGCTCCATTTGCCTGGGAGATGTTTTCATTCACTAGTTCGGGCACGCTGGACTGCAGGACATTGCCAGTCTCATCGAAGCGGAAACTTGCGATCGGAGTCGCCTCGGTCGCTCCGGCCGAGTCCAGCCGCCGGCACTCGACGTCTGCGTATGGTGGGTCGCCGGCGCCCGGGACCAGGACGAACTCGACCCGCGATCCGCCATGCACGATGACGATCCGGTCGGCAGTGGGGTCCTGGCCAACTCGCAGCCCACGCAGCAGCGGTCGGCCGTCGCCTGCTTGCTCGGCCAGTTTGGCAAATGAACGGAACAAGCTGCGCATTACCGACGACGTTCCGCTCCCTTGGGCTTCGACTGTCTTCTTCGCCGCTTTCTTCACGTGACTGTGTCTTCCGTTCGCTAGTTCAGGGCGGAGGCCTGAACGGGTCGCCCTACACTGCGTGATGGCCAACTTGCTCAAGCTCAGCCCCTTCGCCGTCATCTTCTTCATCATCATCACTGGCATGACGGCGTGGTCCGAACATTGGGGCAGACCGGGCGCCTTCCTCATGGCGCCGAGCACCGCCATTATGACTATCGTGGCATCCGAGGTTCAGGGCATGCGGTCGGTCGCGGTGCCGCCCTCCAAGAGCGGGCGCATCTAAGCTCGAGTGCACTGCGCATGAGCAAACCGCTTGATGCCATCGCCGGACTGTTCAAGGCTGCGGCCATGCATTGGGTGAAGGACCACGCGCAGAGCATGGGCGCGGCGCTTGCCTTCTACACAATCTTCTCGATCGCACCACTGCTGGTCATCGTCATCGCCATCGCCGGCTCCATTTTTGGCGAGGAGGCCGCGCGCGGCGAGATTTACAGCCAGTTGCAGGGCATGCTCGGCTCGCACGGCGCCGCTGCTGTGCAGGGCCTGCTGGAAAGCGTCGGCCGGCGCAGTGACAGCGCGCCGGCGGCGGCCCTCGGCGCGGTAGTGCTGTTCGTCGGCGCCACATCGGTCTTCGCCGAGCTGCAAGATGCGCTCGACCGCATCTGGCGTGCGCCGCAGCGGGCCAGGAGAGCGGGCCTGTGGAGCCTAGTGCGCGCGCGGCTGCTGTCCTTCGGCATGGTCCTGGGCATCACCTTCCTGCTCATCGTCTCGCTGGCCTTCAGCGCGGCGATGCGGGCGCTGAGCCGGTGGTGGGACCCGGGGTCGACCAGCTGGATCACCTTCAGCGGCTTGACGGAGCTTTCGCTGAACGTTGCGCTGCTGACGGCGGTGTTCGCGATGATCTACAAGACCATGCCGCGCGCGAGCATCGCCTGGCGAGATGTCTGGGTGGGCGCGGCCGTGACCTCGGTGCTGTTCATCGCCGGCAAGGCGCTGATCGGGCTGTACATCGGTCGCAGCGGCATCACCACGCTGTTCGGTGCGGCGGCATCGCTGATCGTGGTGCTGCTGTGGGTGTACTACTCGGCGCAAATCTTCCTGTTCGGCGCCGAGTTCACGTGGGTCTACTCACACCGATACGGTTCGCGCCGCCTACAAGCACTACTAGACGTCGATGTTCCCCGCGTACAGCGCGTTGGCCTCGATGAACTGGCGGCGCGGCTCGACTTCGTCGCCCATCAGCGTCGTGAAGATCTGGTCGGCGCCGATCGCGTCCTCGATCTGCACGCGCAGCATGCGGCGCACGGCGGGATCCATGGTCGTTTCCCACAGCTGGCCGGGGTTCATCTCGCCGAGCCCCTTGTAGCGCTGGCGACTGACCGCGCCGTCGGCTTCCTTCATCAGCCAGTCCATCGCCTCGGCGAAGCTCGCGACCGGCGCCTGCTTCTCCTTGTCGCCGCTGCCACGGATGACCCTGGCGCCGGCGCCGAGCAGGCCCCTGAACGTGCGCGACGCGGTGTTGAGCGCCGCGTAGTCGGCGCCGTGCACGAAGTCGGCGTCGATCACGCTCGACTTTCGCGTTGCCGTGATGGCGACGCTCGATGCGCAGGCGATGCTTGTCGGTCACCGCGTCGTGCTGGGCGTAGACGTGGACTGTCGAGTTGCCGAGCGCCTCCGCCAGGCGCTGCGCGGAGGCCTCGGCGCCCGCGGTGTCGTCCAGGTTCAGTTCGACCCCGGCGAGCAGCGCTTCGAGCGCGTGGCGATCCATCACGCGGGCCAGGCGGCCGATGATGGCGTCGGCCACCAGGTACTGGCGCGCGAGCGCTTCGAGCGCGCTGCCTTCGATCGGCGCCGCGCCCTCGGCGGGCAGGAGCCTGGCGTCCTTGAGGGCCACCGTGACCATGTACTGCGCAAGCTCGGCGTCGTCCTTGATGTAGCGCTCGTCCTTGCCGTTCTTGATCTTGTACAGCGGCGGCTGCGCGATGTAGATGTGGCCGCCCTCCACCAGCTGCGGCATCTGCCGGTAGAACAGCGTCAGCAGCAGCGTGCGGATGTGCGCGCCGTCGACGTCCGCGTCGGTCATGATGATGATGCGGTGGTAGCGCAGCTTCTCGATGTTGAAGCCGTCCGGCGTGTCGGGCGCGCCGATGCCGCTGCCGAGCGCGGTGATCAGCGTGGTGATCTGCTCGGAGCCGATCAGCTTGTCGAAGCGGGCCTTCTCGACGTTCAGCACCTTGCCGCGCAGCGGCAGGATCGCCTGGAACTTGCGGTCGCGCCCCTGCTTGGCCGAGCCGCCGGCCGAATCGCCCTCGACGATGTAGAGCTCGGCCTGCGCGGGATCCTTCTCCTGGCAGTCGGCGAGCTTGCCGGGCAGGCCGACGCCGTCGAGCACGCCCTTGCGGCGCGTCATCTCGCGCGCCTTGCGCGCGGCCTCGCGGGCGCGCGCCGCCTCGACGATCTTGCCGCAGATGATCTTCGCGTCGGTCGGGCGCTCGAGCAGGTAGGACTCGAGCGCGCGCGCCACCACTTCCTCGACCGCCGGCCGCACTTCGGACGACACCAGCTTGTCCTTGGTCTGCGAGCTGAACTTGGGCTCCGGCACCTTCACGGACAGCACGCAGGTCAGGCCCTCGCGCATGTCGTCGCCGCTGGTCTCGACCCGGGCCTTCTTGGCCAGCTCGTTTTCCTCGATGTACTTGTTCAGCACCCGCGTCATCGCGGCGCGCAGCCCGGTGATGTGCGTGCCGCCGTCCTTCTGCGGGATGTTGTTGGTGAACGCGAGCAGGCTTTCGTTGTAGCCGTCGTTCCACTGCATCGACACCTCGACGCCGACCGGCACTTCGCTGACCGAGTCGCCGCTGGCGTAGAAGATGTTCGGGTGCAGGACGTTCTTGGCCTTGTTGATGTACTGCACGAAGCCCTTGACGCCGCCGGAGAACGCGAAGTCCTCCTCCTTGGCGGTGCGCTGGTCGACCAGCTTGATGCGCACGCCGTTGTTCAGGAACGAGAGCTCGCGCAGGCGCTTCGACAGCACCTCGTAGTGGAAGTCGACGTTGAGGAATATCTCCTCGTCGGGCAGGAAGTGCACTTCGGTGCCGCGGCGGTCGGTCGCACCGATCACCTTCATCGGCGACACGGCGACGTCACCCTCCGGCGTGGCCACGGTTTCGACCACGCGTTCCTGCACGACGCCCTGGCGGAACTCCAGGTAGTGCACCTTGCCGTCGCGCCGGATCGTCAGGCGCAGCCACTTGCTGAGCGCGTTGACGCACGAGACGCCGACCCCGTGCAGGCCGCCGGACACCTTGTAGCTGTTCTGGTTGAACTTGCCGCCGGCGTGCAGTTCGGTCAGCGCGATCTCCGCGGCCGAGCGCTTGGGCTCGTGCTTGTCGTCGAACTTGATGCCGGTCGGGATGCCGCGGCCGTTGTCGACCACCGAGATCGAGTTGTCGGTGTGGATCGTGACGACGATGTCGTCGCAGTGGCCGGCCAGCGCCTCGTCGACCGAGTTGTCGACGACCTCGAAGACCATGTGGTGCAACCCGGTGCCGTCGTGCGTGTCGCCGATGTACATCCCGGGCCGCTTGCGCACGGCTTCCAGCCCCTCGAGGATCTGGATGCTGCTGGCGCCGTAATCGGCCTTGCCGTCGGCTTCCTGATTCGGATTGGGTTGACTCATCGGCGGATTCGGTACTGCTGACATCAAGTGACGCTCTCTTCGTTTGCTTGTAGTTGCCTTCAAGACGGGCGCCGGGCCGCCCCAAGCCCGTCTTGCACTTCAAATCGGACGAGGTGCACGTGCGACCGCGCAGCGGTCGCGTACACCGAGTCCGCCTAAATTCGCATCGGCATCACGACGTACTTGAACCGCTCGGAGTCCGGCATCGTGATCAGGGCGCTGCCCAGCGCATCGCCGAGCGAGAAGCGGATCTGGTCGTTCTTCAGGTTGGCCAGCACGTCCAGCAGGTAGTTGACGTTGAAACCGATGTCGAGCCCGTCGCCGGTGTAGTCGATCTCGAGTTCGTCCTGCGCGTCTTCCTGGTCGGCGTTGGTCGACGTGATCTTCAGGCTGCCGCTGGCGAGCACCATCCGCACGCCCTTGAACTTGTCGGTCGTCAGGATCGCGGCCCGCTGCAGCGCATGCTGCAGGTCCTCGCGGCCGATCGCGAACACCTTGGTGTTCGCCGCCGGCAGCACCCGCTGGTAGTCCGGGAACTTGCCCTCGACCAGCTTCGACACCAGCTCGATGTTGTCGAAGCTGAACTTGACCTGGTTGGCGGCCATCTGGACGCGCACGGGATCGTCGGAGTCCGGCAGCAGGCGCGACAGTTCCAGCACCGTCTTGCGCGGGATGATCGCCTCGATCTTGTTCGACGCGCCGTCCTTGGCGACTTCGCACAACGCGAGCCGGTGTCCGTCGGTGGCGACGGCGCGCACCGTGGTGCCGTCGACCACCAGCAGCATGCCGTTCAGGTAGTAGCGGATGTCCTGCTGCGCCATCGCGAAGTGGACCATCGACAGCAGGTACTTGAAGGTCGACGCCGGCAACGTGAAGTCGGCGGTGAACTCCGCCTGCGCGACGGTGGGGTACTCCTCGGCGGCCAGCGTCTGCAGGTTGAAGCGGCTCTTGCCGCTGGCGATCGCGAGTTTCCTGTTCGACAGCGACAGCGCCACGTCGGCCTCGGGCAGCGCACGCAGGATGTCGACGAGCTTGCGCGCGGCCACCGTCGTGGCGGCGGCATCCTTGCCGGCGCCGATGTCGGCGCTGGTCTGGATCTGGATCTCGAGGTCGGTTGCCGTGAACGACACGCGCTCGCCGTCCTTGCGCACGAGGATGTTGGCAAGGATGGGCAGCGTCTGCCTCCGCTCGACGATGCCGCTGACGACCTGCAACGGCTTCAGCAACGCATCGCGGGACGCTTTGACCAGTTGCATTTCTTCTTTCCTCTTTCTTCTCTGAGTAGTAATTAGTAACTAATAAAGCAGGCTTCCGGTGTGGACAACGGCGACAGTCCCTGCTGGATCATGCACTTGCACGCGCCCTGAGCCCTGTGCATACCCGTGCACGGCGGCTGTGGGCCGGGTGTGGAGCGAAAGGACAACTCGGCGGGCCGGGCCGACCTCACGCCGGCCATCCACACTCATCCACAGGGCGAACGAACCTTTCCACAGGGTTGTCCTTCGTCCTGTCAGCCCTTCAGCGTCTGCTCGAGCACGTGCAGCGCGTGGTTCATCTCGGGGTTCTTGTTGCGCTCGCCGCCGATCTTGCGCACGGCGTGCAGCACCGTCGTGTGGTCGCGGCCGCCGAACAGCTCGCCGATCTCCGGCAGGCTCTTCTGCGTCAGTTCCTTCGCCAGGTACATCGCCACCTGGCGCGGCAATGCGATCGCGATCGGCCGCCGCTTGCTGTACATGTCGGCGACCTTGATCTTGTAATAGTCGGCGACGGTCTTCTGGATCAGTTCGACGGTCACCTGGCCGGTCGAGGCGGACAGCAGGTCCTTGAGCGCCTCGCGCGCGATGTCGACCGTCACCACGCGGCCGTGGAAGGACGAGTACGCCATCACCTTGCGCAGCGCGCCTTCGAGTTCGCGGACATTGCTGCGCAGGTTCTTGGCGATGAGGAACGCGACGTCCTCCTTGAGGTCGACCCCCTCGGCCTCCGCCTTGCGCAGCAGGATGGCCACGCGCATCTCGAGTTCCGGCGGCTCGATCGCCACGGTCAGCCCCGAGGCGAAGCGGGAGACCAGCCGGTCTTCCATGTCCTTCAACTCCTTGGGGTAGGTGTCCGACGTGATGATGATCTGCTTGCGGCCCACCACCAGCGCCTCGAACGCGTAGAAGAACTCCTCCTGCGTGCGCGCCTTGCCGGCGAAGAACTGGATGTCGTCGATCAGCAGCAGGTCGAGCGAGTGGTAGTAGCGCTTGAAGTCGTCGAACGCCTTGCGCTGGTATGCGCGCACCACGTCGCTCACGTACTGCTCCGCGTGGATGTAGCGCACCTTCGCATTGGGCTTGCGCGCCAGGATGCCGTTGCCCACCGCATGGATCAGGTGGGTCTTGCCGAGGCCCACGCCGCCATACAGGAACAGCGGGTTGTACGAGCCCCCGGGGTTCTCCGCCACCTGCATCGCGGCGGCGCGCGCAAGCTGGTTGGCCTTGCCGGTGACGAAGGTGTCGAACGTCAGGTTCGGGTTCAGCCGGCTGCGCTCGAACTGTTCCGAGTTGCCCGAGACGCTTTCGACGACCGGGCCCGGCTCGGCCGCCGTGCTGTCGCCAGCGCCGTCGCCGCTCGGAAACCGCATGGCGGTCGCCAGCGCCGAGGCGCCATCGACCGCGAACACGATCGCCACCGGCCGCTGGGCTATGCGCGATGCGGCTTGCGCGATGCGGTCGGAAAACTGCGAGCGGATCGCGTCCAGCTTCAGCCGGTTCGGTGCGCCGATCGTCAGCGTGGCGGTCGACTCATCGAAGTCGAGTGCTTTCAGTGGTTTGATCCAGGCCGAGAATTGCTGCGGGGTCAGCTCGGTCTCGAGGAGGCGCGAGCAGTCTTGCCAGATGTGCTGCATTGAGGTGTGGTCTCGTCTTTTTGTACTTTGCGGTAAGCATCGGGCCGGTCCATCGCCGCCCTGCTCCGCTCCGGTCGCGCCGGCCGCCAGTGGTTCGCATCCCCTCGGTACGATGACCCTGACGAAGCGCGGCATTCTACCCGAAGCGACCCTGTTATCCACAGGCTGTAGCCCCGGCGAGACGCTGCGTTCGTGTGCTCAAACCCGCGCCAGTCTTGACTATTCTACGATAGCGTGTGCTTACATCCAGATGCGGTCGCACGGCACGGCAGCGCAGTTCTTATTTTGCGCTGCACAACGGACTTGTCCACAGGCCTATCCCCTGCTTTGTCCACTTTCCAGCCGCGCAAATCGAACATCGTCCGGCCGTGCGAGGGCGTGGTTTGACAGTGTCTCGCTGCATCGCGTCTAATACTGCGCTTTTCTCCGCGGCCTTCGCTGGCCGGCGAAGGCGGCAGGTTTCCTCGATGCCGCCTCGTGCGGCATGCCGTCATCCGGCGCCTCGGCAAACAGCGACGAGGACAAGCGTGAGCGACTGCAGGCTAGGAACGCCGCTCCTCTCGCACCACCCCGGCGGCTCGCCACCTCGCTTCGGCGCAGCCACCGTCAAGGAAGAACAATGTCCACCAAACGCACCTACCAGCCCTCCAAAGTCAAACGCGCGCGCACGCATGGCTTCCTCGTTCGCATGAGGTCCCGTGGCGGCCGGGCGGTGATCGCCGCCCGTCGCGCCAAGGGGCGCAAGCGCCTGGCGGTCTGACGCCGGATGCGGCTCGCGTGCCGCTTTCCAAGTCGATTCGGGATGAGCCACCTGCTGAGGCGAACAGGACCGGCCGGTTTGGTCGTGCCCGGCGCCTGCGGCGCCCGTCCGAGTTCGCGGCGGTGCTCGCCGCTCCGCGGTCGCAGGGGTTGCGCGCAGCCCGGCATTGGCTGTCGATGACTGCGGCGTGGTTCCCGAGCGAGCAGGCAGCGGTGCGGTTCGGCGCCACCGTGGGAAAGCGCAACGCGCGGCGCGCGGTCGACCGGAACCTCGTGAAGCGAATCCTGCGCGAGGCGGCACGGCGCGCCGCGCCGCAACTGGAGGCAGCGTGTGCGCAACGGGGGCTGCGGCTTGACGTTTCATTCCGGCTCAAGTCGTCGCGCGACCGCGCGGCCGACGGGCCGCGCGCCCCGCTGACCGTGTGGCGCCGCGCGCTGCGCGAGGAAGCGGACGCGCTGCTCGACCGCCTCGGCCGGCACCTTGCGCAATCCGACGCATGACCCGACCCGCCACGACCCGATGATCAAGCGCGTCCTGCTCGCACTGATCCGTGCCTACCAATATGTGCTGTCGCCGTGGGTCGGCGGCGGTTGCCGCTTCTGGCCGACCTGCTCCGAGTACGCACGCGAGGCCATCGAGCAGCACGGTCCGCTGAAGGGCAGCTGGATGATGGGGACCCGCCTGGTGCGGTGTCACCCGTATGGACGCGGAGGGGTCGATCCCGTCCCGGAACAGTTCCGCTGGCGCTGCTGGTGCCAGGAAGACCCGGCGCAGACCGCGCCCCGCACGTTCACCGATCAACTGAAATCGCAGTAGGAATCGAGCGCCCGATGGGTACAGATTTTCAGCGCACCGTCTTGTGGGTCTTCTTCGGCATGTCGCTGTTCCTGTTGTGGGACCGCTGGCTGGTTCACACGGGCAAGCCGTCGATGTTCGGCACCACGCCGACGCCCCCGCCCGCTGCTGCGCCGGCGGACGCCGCAAAGGCGGCGGTGCCGCCCGCCGCGCCGGCCGTGCCCGGGTCCGTGCCGGCCGTGCCGCCGCCGGCCGCCGCCGCGTCGGCCGCCGTGGCGCCGGGCGCCGTGCCCGCGCAGGCCCCGAGCGCCGCAGCCGCCGCCAGGGCGGCACCGGTCGTGATCCAGACCGACGTGCTGAAGGTCTCGATCGATCCGGAAGGGGCCGTGGTGTCGCGCGCGGAACTGCTGAAGGAGAAGGTCGCCCCGGACTGGACCGCGAGTGGATTGCTCGGTCTCGTCACCGGCAAGAAGCACGACACCGACCGCAACACCGTCCTGCTGGAAGTGAGCCCGAACCGGGTCTACGTGACGCAGAGCGGCGTGGTCGGCGGGAACTTCCCCAACCACCGCACGCCCTTCACGGTCGTCGACGGGCCGCGCGAACTGGCTCCGGGCCAGGACACGCTGCCGGTGACTTTCGTCTCGGAGAGCGACGGCGTGCGGGTCACCAAGACCTACACGTTCCACCGCGGGCGCCACGACATCGAGGTGACGCACGAAGTGGCCAACATCGGCGACGCGCCGGTGACGCCCTCGGTGTACCTGCAGATCGTGCGCGACGGCAACAAGCCCGAGGGCGAGTCGTCGCTGTACTACACGTACACCGGCCCGGTCGTCTACACGGACCAGGAGAAGTTCAAGAAGGTCGAGTTCTCGGCCATCGAGAAGAACAAGCCCGAGCTGCCGAAGGCGGCCGACAACGGCTGGGTCGGCATGATCCAGCACTACTTCGCCACGGCATGGGTGCCGGAGAAGGGCGAGCGCCAGTTCTACGCGCGCAGCGTCGACAAGAACCTGTACTCGGTCGGCACGCTGCTGCCGCTCGGCACCGTGGCGCCGGGCGCGACGGCGACCGAAAAGGCGACGCTGTACATCGGCCCGCAGAACCAGCAGGCGCTGGCGGCGATCGCGCCGGGGCTGGACCTCGTCGTCGACTACGGCTGGCTGACCTTCCTCGCCAAGCCGATCTACTGGCTGCTGGAGTTCCTGCACCGCATCGTCGGCAACTGGGGCTGGGCGATCGTGCTGCTGACGGTCCTGATCAAGGCCGCGTTCTATCCGCTGTCGGCGGCGAGCTACAAGTCGATGGCGAAGATGAAGGAAGTGACGCCGCGGATGACGAAGCTCCGCGAGCAGTACGGCGACGACAAGCAGAAGCTGAACACGGCGATGATGGAGCTGTACCGCAACGAGAAGATCAATCCGCTCGGCGGCTGCCTGCCGATCCTGGTGCAGATCCCCGTGTTCATTTCGCTCTACTGGGTGCTGCTCGCCAGCGTCGAGATGCGGAATGCGCCGTGGATGCTGTGGGTGACCGACCTCGCCACGCCCGGACCCGTGGTTCATCCTGCCGCTGCTGATGATGGCCACGATGTGGATCCAGTACAAGCTGAACCCGACGCCGCCCGATCCCGTGCAGGCGAAGGTGATGATGTTCATGCCGCTGATCTTCGGCGTGATGTTCTTCTTCTTCCCCGCGGGCCTGGTGCTCTACTGGCTGACCAACAACATCCTGTCGATCGCGCAGCAGTGGTACGTGACGAAGCAGATCGCGAAGGCGAAGAAGCCGGGCTGACCGGACGGCGCCAACGGAGACAGCGGGCCGCGGCGGAAACGCCCCGGCCCGTTTTTTTCAGCGGCGCTGCCAGGCGAGCAGCGCGAACACCGGCCACAGCCAGATGGTGGCGGTCCACAGCAGCACGCGCCCGGGTGACAGGCGCCCGCCCTCGGAGCGGTGGGCGAGGATGAACATCACCGCGGCGCCGACGAGCACCCAAAGCACGAGGCCCGTGTAGATCGCCGCGCGCGTCGAGTAGTCGCCTTCGAACTGGCCCGCCGCCAGCGCGGCGACCATGATCGACAGCACGACCGCCAGCAGCACGGCGGCCAGCGGCGCGCCGTAGCGGATCAACGGGTCCTGGTCGTCGGGGTCAGGCATGGCGGGAAGCTGGGCTTCAGCGAGGGGTGAAGGCACGAAGAGTGCCAAAAAACGGCGCGGGCCGGCGCTCCGGGTCTTCCTCGATGGCACCGTACACTGGTCGCATGGCCGCAGACCCCATCGTCGCCATCGCCACGCCGCCTGGACGCGGCGGCATCGGGATCGTTCGCGTGTCCGGCGGCGACCTGGGGCCGGTGATCGACGGCCTGCTCGGGCCGAAGGCGAACCGGTTGGCGCCCCGCGTGGCGCTGCACGCACCATTCCTCGACGCCGACGGCGCGCCGATCGACGACGGCATCGCGCTCTTCTTCCCCGCGCCGCATTCGTACACCGGCGAGAACGTGCTCGAACTGCAGGGCCACGGCGGGCCGGTCGTGCTGCGCCTCGTCGTCGAGCGGTGCCTGCAGGCCGGCCGCGCGCTCGGCGCGCGCATCGCCGCGCCGGGCGAGTTCACGCAACGCGCGTTCCTGAACGATCGGCTCGACCTCGCGCAGGCGGAGGCGGTCGCGGACCTGATCGATGCCTCGACCGAACTGGCGGCGCGCAGTGCGGTGCGGTCGCTGGCGGGCGAGTTCTCGCGGCGCGTGCACGCGCTGCACGACGGGCTCGTCGAGCTGCGCATGCTGGTCGAAGCCACGCTCGACTTCCCCGAAGAGGAGATCGACTTCCTGCAGAAGGCGGACGCCGGCGGAAAGCTGGCGCGGCTGCGTGAAGACCTCGATCGCCTGCTGGCGCAGTCGAAGCAGGGCGCGGTGCTGCGCGAAGGACTGGACGTGGTGCTCGTCGGCGCGCCGAACGTCGGCAAGTCGAGCCTGCTGAACGCACTCGCGGGCGAAGAGATCGCGATCGTCACGGCCGTGCCGGGGACGACGCGCGACCGCATCGCGCAGACGATCAGTGTCGACGGCATTCCGCTGAACATCGTCGACACGGCGGGGCTGCGCGCCACCGCCGACGAAGTCGAGACGATCGGCATCGAGCGCACGCTGGCCGAGCTGGCGCGGGCCGATGCGGTGCTGCACCTCGTCGACGCCACGCACCCGGATCGCGACGAGGACGTCATGCAGCAGGTCGAGGCCCGCGTCGGGCGGGGCGTGCCGGTCCTGACGGTGCTGAACAAGATCGACCTGACCGGGCAGCTGCCCCGCGTCGACGGGCCGCGCGTGTGGCTCTCGGCGAAGAACGGCGCCGGCGTCGACTTGCTGCGTGCGGAACTGAAGCGCGTCGCCGGGTGGGAGCGCGACACCACGGGCGAGAACCTGATCCTCGCCCGCGCGCGCCAGGTCCAGGCGCTCGAGCTTGCGCGCGAGCACCTGGGCGCCGCGGCGGCGCACGCCGCGCAGCGCGACGCGGTGCTCGATCTCTTCGCCGAGGAGTTGCGCCTCGCCGGCAACGCGCTGGCGGAGGTCACCGGCGAGTTCACGGCCGACGACCTGCTCGGCGTCATCTTCAGCCGCTTCTGCATCGGCAAGTAGGCGCGGGCCGGTCGGGTGCGGGTGCCAGCGGGGCGATGCGGGGCGCGAAGCGCCGGGCCGGTGGCGCGGAACGGGGCGGGCCGGACGCATGCATCCGATAGCATTGCGCCGCTCCCCCACTTCGGATCCGCGATGGCTGACCAACCCGCCGGCAACTCCCCGTCCTCCGCTTCGCTGTCGCGGCTCGCTATCGATCGCAGCGCGGGCCCGACGCTGCGCCGCCGCCGTCCGCTGTGGAAGCGCTGGTGGGTGTGGCTCATCGTGCTGGTCGTCGTGGCGGCCGCCGCCCTCGCGGTGCGCGCCAGGCAGGCTGCGATGGCGGTCGACATGGCGACCGTCGCGTCGGCCTATCCGTCGACGTCCGTTGCCGTGCTGAACGCGACGGGCCGGGTAGTTGCCGCCCGGCGCGCGTCGGTGTCGTCCAAGGGCACCGGTCGCCTCGAGTGGCTCGGCGTGCAGGAGGGCCAGATGGTCAAGGAGGGCGACGTCATCGCGCGTCTCGAGAACCGCGATGTCGCGGCGCAGCGCGAGCAGGCGCAGGCGCAGGTGCAGGCCGCGCGCGCCAACCTCGCGCAGGGCCAGGCCGAACTCGACGACGCGCAGGCGGCGCTGAAGCGCGCTCAGGATCTCGCGAAGCAGAACTTCATCTCGGGTTCCGCGCTCGACACGGCGGAAGCGCGCCGCAACAAGGCGCGCGCCGCGATCGAGTCGTTGAGGGCGCAGATCGCCGTGGCGGAGGCCAACGCCCGCGTCGCCGGCGTCGCCTACGACCAGACGCTGATCCGCGCGCCGTTCACGGGCATCGTGCTGACGAAGAGCGCGAACGTCGGCGACATCGTCACGCCGTTCTCGTCGGCGTCGGGCACGACCGGCGCGGTGGTGACGATGGCCGACATGGAGACGCTCGAAGTCGAGGCCGACGTCTCGGAGGCGTCGATCGCGAAGATCACGGTTGGCCAGCCGGCCGAGATCCAGCTCGACGCCTTCCCCGACCTGCGGCTGCTCGGGGAGGTGAGCCGCGTCGTGCCGACCGTCGATCGCAGCAAGGCCACGCTGCTGGTCAAGGTGGCGTTCGTGGAGCGCGATGCGCGCGTGCTCCCCGACATGAGCGCGAAGATCGGGTTCCTCTCGCGTTCGCTGGCGGCCGGTGAGCGCAAGCCGGTGCCCGCCGTGCGCCCCGACGCGATCGTCAAGCGCGACGGCCGCGATGTGGTGTTCGTGGTCACGCGCGACGAGAAGGGCGGCGACGAGCGCGTGAAGTCGCAGCCAGTGACGGTTGGCGCGAAGGTCGGGGACCTGGTCCGCGTCGACCTCGCGCCCGGCACGCGCGTGGTGTCGGCGCCGAGCGAGCGCCTCGCCGACGGCGCGGCCGTCACGGCGGCGAAGAAGTAGGGCGATGGCCGCCGCGCCGCATCCGGCGGGTGAACGCCCGCTGCTGGTCGAGATCGTCGGCCTCTCCAAGTCGTACGTGCGCGGCGACCAGGTCGTGCCGGTGCTCACCGACATCAACCTGACGATCCGCGAGGGCGACTTCGTCGCGCTGATGGGGCCGTCCGGCTCTGGCAAGAGCACGCTGCTGAACCTGATCGCCGGCATCGACAAGCCGGACGCCGGGAGGCTGGCGATCGCCGGCGAGGACATCACCCGCTTCGGCGACTCCGAGCTCGCCGACTGGCGCGCGCGCAGCGTCGGCTTCGTGTTCCAGTTCTACAACCTGATGCCGGTGCTCACGGCGTACGAGAACGTCGAGTTGCCGCTGCAGCTCACCGACCTGTCGCGCGCCGAGCGCCGCGAGCGCGTCGAACTGCTGCTGGACATGGTCGGGCTCACCGACCGGATGAAGCACTACCCGAACGAGCTGTCCGGCGGACAGCAGCAGCGCGTCGCGATCGCCCGCGCGCTGGTGACCGACCCGCTGCTCGTGATCGCCGACGAGCCCACGGGCGACCTCGATCGCCAGTCCGCGGCGGACATCCTGAAGCTGCTCGACCGGCTCAACGTCGAGCTCGGCAAGTCGATCGTGATGGTGACGCACGACCCACGCGCCGCGGAGGCCGCGCATCACCTGATCTACCTCGACAAGGGCCAGTTGACCGACACCGCGCCGGCGCACTGATGTTCTTCCTGAAGCTCGTCGCGCGCAATGTCTTCCGCGCCAGGCTGCGTTCGACGCTGACCATCGTCGGCCTGGTGATCGCGGTGCTCGCGTTCGGGCTGCTGCAGACCGTCGTGCGCGCGTGGTACGCCGGCTCGGACGCCGCCTCGGCGACGCGGCTCATCGCGCGCAACGCCATCTCGCTGACGTTCTCGATGCCGGTCTACTACCGCGAGAAGATCCGCGCGGTGCCGGGCGTGACCGGCGTGTCGGTGTCGAACTGGTTCGGGGGGATCTACAAGGAGCCGAAGAACTTCTTCGCGCAGTTCGCCGTCGATGCGCCGACGTACTTCCCGATGTACCCCGAGTTCATCTTCGACCCGGACGAGTACGCGGCCTTCCTGCGCGACCGCCGCGGGGCGGTCGTCGGCCGGCAGCTCGCCGACCTGTACGGCTTCAAGGTGGGCGACACGATTCCGCTCAAGAGCTCGATCTACCCGGGCAACTGGGAGTTCACGGTGCGCGCGATCTACGACGCCAGGGACGAGACGACGATCACGCGCCAGATGTACTTCCACTTCGATTACCTGAACGAGCAGATCAAGAAGATCTTCCCCCGCCGGGCCGACCAGGCCGGCGTGTTCATCGTGAGCATCGCCGACAGCTCGGCCTCGGCCGACATCGCGCGCACCATCGACGCCGAGTTCAAGAACTCGCTCGCCGAGACGCTGACCGAGACGGAGAAGGCGTTCACGCTCGCCTTCGTCGCGATGATCGAGACGATCATCGTGGCGATCGAGGGCGTGAGCTACGTCGTCATCCTGATCATCATGGCGGTGGCGGCGAACACGATGGCGATGACGGCGCGCGAACGGCTGTCCGAGTACGCGACGATGAAGGCGCTCGGTTTCCCGCCGCGAACCGTCGCCCTGCTGATCCTTGCCGAGGCGATGCTGCTCGCCGCCCTCGGCGGGGCCATCGGAATGCTGCTGACGCCGCTGGTCGTGCAGGTGTTCCACGCCGCCACCATCAGCGTGTTCGCCAAGATGCCGCTGGTGCCGCAGACGTTCTACCTGCAGGCTGCGTGTGCGCTGGTGGTCGGCCTCGTCGCCGGCGTCGTCCCGGCGGTTCGCGCCTCGCGCATCAAGATCGTCGACGGGCTGCGCCATGTGGCCTGATCCGGGGCCGGGCGGCGAGGGCGCGGCGGCGCACCGGTGGCATGCGCCGCGCATGAACCCATGAAGATCCCGCTCAGCTACGTGGCGCGCAATCTCTGGTGCGCAAGCTCACCACGGCGCTGACCGCGGGCGGCATGGCGCTGGTCGTGTTCGTCTTCGCGGCCGTGCTGATGCTGGACGCCGGGCTGAAGGCGACGCTGGTGTCGACGGGCTCAATCGACAACGTCGTCGTGATCCGGCAGGGGAGCCAGACCGAGGTGCAGAGCGGCATCCTGCGCGACCAGGCGGCGCTGATCGAGACGGCGCCGGAGGTCGCGCGCGGACCGGACGGGCGGGCGCTGGTCTCGAAGGAAGTGGTGGTGCTGAACTCGCTGCCCAAGATCGACCAGCCGGCCAAGCGCAGCAATGTCGTCGTGCGCGGCCTGCCCGAGATGGGGGTCGTGCTGCGGCCGCAGGCGAGGATCGTGCAGGGGCGGATGTTCCGCGCGGGCTCCTCGGAGATCGTCGTCGGCGTTTCGGTGGCGCGCGGGTTCGCCGGGGTCGAACTCGGGCAGCAATTGTCGTTCGCCGGGCGGGCCTGGACGGTCGTCGGCGTGTTCGATGCCGGCAAGAGCGGCTTCGATTCCGAGATCTGGGGCGACGTCGACCAGATGATGCAGGCGTTCCGGCGGGTGGGCTACTCGTCGGTGATCGCGCGGCTGGCGACACCGGATTCGTTCGAGCCGATGAAGGCGCGGCTGGACGAAGACCCGCGGCTGAAGGTGAGCATCAAGCGCGAGACGAAGTTCTACGAGGACCAGTCGGCCGGCCTGTCGACGTTCATCACGCTGCTCGGCATGGCGTTGTCGGTGATCTTCTCGCTCGGCGCGATGATCGGCGCGACGATCACGATGTACGCCGCGGTCGCCACGCGCACCGGGGAGATCGGGACGCTGCGCGCGCTCGGCTTCCGGCGGCGCGCGATCCTCGCGGCCTTCCTCGGCGAATCGCTGCTGCTCGCGCTGGTCGGCGGCGTCGCCGGGCTCGCGGCGGCGAGCTCGCTGACGGCGATCACGGTGTCCACCACCAATTTCCAGTCGTTCTCGGAACTCGCGTTCTCGTTCACGCTGACTCCGCGCATCGTCGGACTGTCGCTCGCCTTCGCCCTGCTGATGGGTTTCGTCGGCGGGTTCCTTCCCGCGATCAAGGCGAGCCGGATGAAGATCGTCGACGCGCTGCGGGCGGACTGACGCGCTGCGCCGCGGCGGTGGGCGGGCCTTCCGGGTGGCGAAGTCGAGTGCCGGCGCGGCCGGCGCCGGGTATGCTTCCGCGGCCAAGAAGCGGAACAGAAAAGGAGACATCAATGAAGCGTCGCGAGTTTTCCATCGCCGTGGCGGCCGCGTTCGCGGCGGCCCCGTTCGGCCTGTCGAGTCCCGCTTTCGGGCAGACGGTCAGTGCCCTGAAGATGATGATTCCCGCCAACCCGGGCGGGGGCTGGGACCAGACCGGAAGACAGCTCGCCGCGGCGATGCAGAGCGCGAAGCTGGTGCAGTCGGTGTCGTTCGAGAACAAGGGCGGCGCGGCCGGCACGCCGGGCCTCGCGCAGTTCGTCAACAGCGCGAAGGGCGACCCCAACGCCGTGATGATCGGCGGGCTCGTCATGGTCGGCGGGATCATCCTGAACAAGTCGCCGGTCGACCTCACGATGGTGACGCCGATCGCGCGGCTTACCAGCGAGTACGAAGTGATCGTGGTGCCGGCCTCGTCGCCGCACAAGACGATGGCTGACCTCGTGAAGGCGTTCAAGGCGAACCCGGGCTCGGTTTCCTGGGGCGGCGGTTCGGCCGGCGGCACCGACCACATCCTCGTCGGCATGATCGCGAAGGCGGTCGGCGGCGACGTCTCGAAGATCAACTACGTGCCGTTCAAGGGCGGCGGCGATTCCGTTCGCGGCCATCGTCGGTGGCCACGTGACCGCGGGCGTCGCCGGGCCTCGGCGAATTCGCGGAGCAGATCAAGGCCGGCCGGATGCGCGCGCTTGCGGTGTCCGGCCCGACCGCCGAGGACGGCATCAAGTCGCTGAAGGAGCAGGGCATCGACGTGGTGCTCGGCAACTGGCGCGGCATCTTCGGCGCACCCGGCATCACGCCGGCGCAGCGCGACCAGCTGGTCAAGCTCGTCCAGGCCGCGACGGAAACGCCGGCGTGGAAGGAGACGCTGAGCAGGATGGGCTGGACGTCCGTGGTTCCTCGCCGGCGACCAGTTCAAGGCCTTCCTCGAGGAAGACACGCGCCGGGTCTCGGCGATCATGGAGTCGCTCGGGCTGAAGAAGTAGCGTGACTCCCGGTTCCGTCAGCGGCGTCGCGCCGCGGCGCGCTGGTCGACCTCATCCTGTCGCTCGGGGTGATGGCGCTCGGCATCGCCGCGGCCGTCGTCGCCCTGAGCCTGCCGAGCTCCGGCGGCTACTCGCGCGTGGGCCCGAACGTGATGCCGGTGGTGGTCAGCTTCGGGCTGATCCTGTTCGGCGGCCTGCTGCTCGCCGAGTGCTTCACCGGGGGCTGGCGGGCGCGCACGCCGGACGATCCGGCCGAGCGCGGCGAGCACGGGTTCGTCGCCGGCGCCTTCGGCTGGGTCAGCGCCGGCCTGTTCGCGCAGATGGCGCTGATCAACACGGCGGGCTTCGTGCTCGCGGCCGCTGTGCTGTTTGCCTGCGTTGCGCGCGGCTTCGGCAGCGGCCGCTGGCTGCGGGACAGCGCCATCGGCCTGCTGCTCGGGCTTGGCGTGTTCCTGTTCTTCGTGCGCTTCCTGAACGTGAACCTTCCGGCGGGCTGGTTGCGGCCGATCCTCGGCGGAGCGGGGCTGTGATCGACACCTTCGGCGCCCTGGTCGACGGCTTCGGCGTCGCGCTGACGCCGCTGAACCTGCTCTGGGGGCTGATCGGGGTGACCCTCGGCACCTTCGTCGGCGTGCTGCCCGGCGTCGGCCCCGCGCTGACGGTCGCGATGCTGATGCCGATCACGGCGAAGCTCGATCCGACCGGTGCGCTGATCATGTTCGCCGGCATCTACTACGGCGCGATGTACGGCGGATCGACGACCACCATCCTGCTCAACACGCCCGGCGAGTCGGCCTCGATCGCCACCGGGCTCGAGGGCAACCAGATGGCGAAGAACGGGCGCGCAGGCCCGGCGCTCGCGACCGCCGCCATCGGTTCGTTCGTGGCCGGGTCGATCGCGACCGTGCTGCTGACCCTGCTCGCGCCCGTCGTCGTCGAGATCGCGCTGAAGTTCGGCCCGGCCGAGTACTTCGCGCTGATGGTGTTCGCCTTCGTCACCGTCGCCGCCGTCCTCGGTCAGTCGACGACCCGCGGCCTGACGATGCTGTTTCTCGGCCTGCTTTTCGGCCTGGTCGGCATCGACGAGCAGACCGGGCAGCAGCGCTTCGCGTTCGGCGTGCCCGAACTGCTCGACGGCATCGACGTCGTCGTGCTCGCGGTCGGCCTGTTCGCCGTGGGCGAGGCGCTGTACGTCGCGGCGTACAGCAGCCGGCAGCGCGAGGAAATGGAGCGCCTGTCCGGTTCGCTGATGATGTCGAAGGAGGACTGGCGGCGCTCGTGGCCGGCGTGGCTGCGCGCGACGGCCGTGGGCTTCCCGTTCGGCACGATCCCCGCCGGCGGGGCCGAGATCCCGACCTTCCTGTCGTATGCCATGGAGCGCAAGCTCAGCAAGAAGCCGGAAGAGTTCGGGCACGGCGCCATCGAGGGCGTCGCGGGGCCCGAGGCGGCGAACAACGCGGCCGCCACCGGCGTGCTGGTCCCGCTGCTGACGCTCGGCATTCCGACGTCGGCCACCGCGGCGATCCTGCTCGCCGCGTTCCAGAACTACGGCATCCAGCCGGGTCCGCTGTTGTTCCAGACCCAGGCCAGCCTCGTGTGGGCGCTGATCGCTAGCCTGTACGTCGGCAACGTGCTGCTGCTCGTCCTGAACCTGCCGCTGATCGGCCTCTGGGTGCAGGTGCTGAAGATCCCGAAGCCGCTGCTGTACGGCGCGATCCTCGTGTTCGCGACGCTGGGCGCCTACAGCCTGCACCAGTCGGTCGTCGACCTGGTGACGCTCTACGTGTTCGGGCTGCTGGGCTTCGGGATGCGGCGCTGGGGGTTCCCGGTCGCGCCGGCCGTGATCGGCCTCATCCTGGGGCCGCTGGCCGAGAGCCAGATGCGGCGCGCGCTGTCGATCAGCCAGGGCGACCCGTCGGTGTTCATCACGCACCCGATCTCGGCTGCGCTGTTCCTGCTGACCGCGATCATCCTGCTTGCCCCGCTGGTCGCGCGCGCAGTGCGGCGGCGGCGCGGCGGCTAGACTGCGGCGCGGCCTTCGACAGGGCCGCGACAACGTCCGCGCCCTGCGCGCGGGCCGCCGCTGATGGTCCACGTCCTTCCCGTCCTTCGTTCACTCGTCGTCGCGCTGGCTGGTGCGCTCATCTGCGTCTGGATCCGGGCGCCGCTGCCATGGCTGATCGGGCCGCTGGTGGCGGTTGCGCTCGCCAGCATGCTGCACGGCCGGCTCGCGTCGCCACCCGGCGGCCGCCAGGCCGGGCAGTGGATCATCGGCGTTGCGCTCGGGCTGTACTTCTCGCCCGATGTCGTGCGCGAGGTGGTTCGCCTCGGGCCGTGGGTCGCCCTGGCCGTGGCCTTCGCGCTCGCGCTCGGCGTGCTCGGCAGCTGGCTGCTCGGAAGAATGGTCGCGACCGATGCGCCGACGTCGTTCTTCGGCATGGCGATCGGCGGCGCCAGCGAGATGGCGGTCCTGGCGGAGCGGCACGGCGGGCAGGTCGAGCGCGTAGCCGCCGCGCACAGCCTGCGCATCATGCTGGTCGTTCTGATCGTGCCGTTGCTGCTGAACGCGTTCGACATCCACGGCCTCGATCCCTACGTGCCGATCGCGCGCGACTTCTCGTGGGGCGGATTCGCCCTGTTGGCGGTCGTCACGGGCGGGGCGGCGCTGGTCATGCGCCGCGTGGGCTCGCCGAACAGCTGGATGATCGGGCCCCTGCTGGCCGCCGCGGTCGTCACGTCGATGGGCCTCACCTGGTCGTCGCTGCCCGTGCCCGTCGTCAATGCCGGGCAGCTGCTGATCGGCATCGGGCTCGGCACGCGCTTCACGCCCGAGTTCTTCGAGTCGGCGCCGCGCTTCCTCGGCGCCGTGGCGGCGATCACGCTCGTGTACCTCGTGGTCGCTGCCGCGTTCGGCTGGATGCTGTCCGTCGGCTCCGGGCTGCACTGGTCGACCGCGATCGTCGCGACGACGCCGGGCGGCATCGGGGAGATGGCGCTCACCGCGAAGGCATTGCGGCTCGGGGTGCCCATCGTCACGGCGTTCCACGCGATACGGATGGCCGCCGTCGTGCTGAGCGTGGGGATCACGTACCGCACGTGGCGGCGCTGGACGAACCGGCGCGCCGACATCGCCTGAGTCGCCGGCGGCGGCGTCGCGTGCCGCATCGCGCACTTCCGCGACGCTCTCGACGCCCGGCGTACGTGGACGTCCGGATTGCCAGCGGTGGCGCAGGCCCTAGAGTGGAGCCAAGGCGCCTGGGGTGCCGACGTTCCGGAGTGAAATCGCATGGCGACAGGCGTAGTGAAGTGGTTCAACGAAGGCAAGGGTTTCGGCTTCATCAAGCCCGACGATGGCGGCTCGGATCTGTTCGCCCACTACAGCGGCATCAAGTCGAAAGGCTTCCGCACGCTGAAGGAGAACCAGCGCGTGGAGTACCAGGTGCAGCAGGGCCAGAAAGGGCCGCAGGCGGTCGAAATCGACGTTCATCGGCTGACGCTGCGCCGCGGCGTCGATCACGGCCGGACGCCTTGCCGCGCCGGCCCCGCTATCGGGCCGCGAGGGCGGCGGAGTTGACGATGTTGCGCGGCTCGCCCGCGGCAAACGCGACGACGTTGTCGAATGCGCCGCCGAACATGGTCTCGTAGGACGTGCGCTCCACGAACCCGAGGTGCGGTGAGGCAATGACGTTCGGAAGCCGCAGCAGCGGTTCGTCGCGCACGGGTTCGCGTTCGTAGACGTCGACGGCGGCCATCCCTGGCCGTCCGTCGCGCAGGGCTGCGACGAGCGCGCCGGCTTCCACCAGTTCGGCGCGGCTCGTGTTGACCAGGAGCGCAGTGGGCTGCATCCGCGCCAGGTCCTGCCGCGTCACGCATCCGCGCGTGGTCTCGGCCAGGCGCAGGTGCAGCGTCAGCACGTCGGCGCGCTCGAACAGCTCTTCACGGATCGGCGCGATCGCGTAGCCGTCCGCCTCCGCGCGTGCGCGCGCCTGCTCGCTGCCGTGAACCAGCACCTTCATGCCGAAGGCCTTGCCGTAGCCGGCGACCAGCGCGCCGATCTTGCCGTAGCTCCACACGCCGAGCGTCTTGCCGGCGAGCGCGACGCCGAGGCCGGCGAGCGGCCAGTCGTGTCGCGCCGGCACGCTCTGCTGCCACGCGCCGGCGTAGAGGTTCGCCATGTAGGAAGGCAGCCGGCGCATCGCGGCGAGGATCAGCAGCCACGTGAACTCGGCGGTCGCCACCGAGTAGCCCGTCCCCTCGGCGACCGCCACGCCACGGCGGCTGCAGGCCTCGAGGTCGATGTGCGGGCCGACCTTGCCGGTCTGGCTGATCAGCCGAAGCTTCGGCAGGCGGGCCAGCAGCGCATCGGTGATCCGCGTGCGCTCGCGCGTCAGGACCAGGGCCTCCGCCTCCTGCAGGCGCGACGCGAGCTGGCCGAGGCCGGCGGCCGTCGCCGTGAGCACCCGCGCGTCGTGACCGTCGAGGCGCGCGAAGCAATCGAGGTGGCGGACGACGTCCTGATAGTCGTCGAGGATCAGGATCTTCATCGTGGTGTTCCGGGTCTGTATGGGAGAGGGAGCCGCCGTTCGTCGGGTCCGGCCGAGGACTTGCTCATTCGCCTGCCTTGGTCGGGTCGGTGGCCCCGGCTAAAATAACCCGCTTTCCCGCAACCCGGCGCATCGGGGCAATCCACCGCCCGCCGGTTGCTCGCGGCCACAAGCCACGAAGAGGCAGGAATCACGATCGCTTCGCCCTCGCCGAGGGACAAGGCGACGACCTTGGAGGCAGGACCAATGAGCGCAGTGCTTTCGGGGCAGGCGGCCGCCCCTCCGTACGTAAGGAACAAGAAGCTGATCGCCTGGGTGGCCGACATGGCCCGCCTGACCAAGCCCGATCGCATCGTGTGGTGCGACGGATCGCAGGCCGAGTACGACCGGCTCTGCGAAGAACTGGTGCAGTCAGGGACGTTCACGCGCCTGAACCCCGCGAAGCGTCCCAACAGCTATCTGGCGCTGTCGGACCCGAGCGACGTGGCGCGCGTCGAGGACCGCACCTTCATCTGCAGCGAGCAGAAGGAAGACGCCGGACCCACGAACAACTGGACGGCTCCCGCCGAGATGCGGGCAACGCTGAACGGCCTGTTCGCCGGCTGCATGCGCGGCCGCACGATGTACGTCGTGCCGTTCTCGATGGGTCCGCTCGGCAGCCACATCTCCCAGATCGGGGTCGAACTTTCGGACAGCGCTTACGTGGCCGTGAACATGCGCATCATGACGCGCATGGGCCGCGCGGTGATCGACCTGCTCGGCACCGACGGCGGGTTCGTCCCGTGCGTCCACTCGGTCGGCAAGCCGCTGGCGGAAGGCGAGAAGGACGTGCCGTGGCCATGCAGCGAAACCAAGTACATCGTGCACTTCCCGGAAACGCGGGAGATCTGGTCGTACGGTTCCGGCTACGGCGGCAACGCGCTGCTCGGGAAGAAGTGCCTGGCGCTGCGCATCGCATCGACGATGGGCCGTGACGAGGGCTGGCTCGCCGAGCACATGCTCATCCTGGCCGTGACGCCGCCGAAAGGGAAGAAGTACCACATCGCCGCGGCTTTCCCGTCGGCCTGCGGCAAGACCAACTTCGCCATGCTGATTCCGCCGCCGGCGTTCGAGGGCTGGAAGGTGACGACGATCGGCGAGGACATCGCCTGGATCAAGCCGGGCGCGGACGGCCGCCTGTACGCGATCAATCCGGAGGCTGGCTGCTTCGGGGTCGCGCCTGGCACGTCGGAGAAGACGAACCACAACGCGATGGCCATGCTGCACGAGAACGTCATCTACACCAACGTTGCGCTGACCGATGACGGCGACGTGTGGTGGGAAGGCATGGGCCCAGCGCCGGATCATCTGATCGACTGGCAGGGCAAGGACTGGACACCGGAAGACGGCAAGGCGGGCCGGAAGGCCGCGCACCCGAACGCGCGCTTCACGGTCGCCGCCAGCCAGTGCCCGTCGATCGACGTGGACTGGGAGAACCCGGACGGCGTGCCGATCGATGCCTTCCTGTTCGGCGGCCGCCGCTCGACGACGGTGCCGCTCGTTACCGAGGCGCGAACCTGGGTCGAGGGCGTCTACATGGCCGCGACGATGGGATCCGAGACCACGGCGGCCCAGCAGGGCGCCCAGGGCGTGTTGCGCCGCGACCCGTTCGCGATGCTGCCGTTCTGCGGCTACAACATGGGCGACCACTTCGGCCACTGGATCGCGCTCGGTGAGAAGCTGGGAGGCAGCGGCGCACCACTGCCGAAGATCTTCACCGTCAACTGGTTCCGGACCGACGAGAACGGCAAGTTCGTGTGGCCGGGCTTCGGCGAGAACATGCGGGTGCTCAAGTGGATCGTCGACCGCGTCGAGGGACGGGCGGGTGGCGCCGAACACCTGTTCGGCGTATCGCCGCGGTATGAAGACCTGCAATGGACGGGCCTCGAGTTCCCGCGCGCGCAGTACGACCGGATCACGGCGGTGAACCTCGACGACTGGCGCAAGGAGATCGCGCTGCACAGCGAACTGTTCGCGAAGCTGGAGCCGCGCCTGCCGCGCGAACTGCAGGCGACGCGCAGCGCGCTGGAGCAGCGGCTCGCCGCCTGACCCTGCCCGCCGCAACGAGAAAGGCCGCCCAGGGGCGGCCTTTCTTCTTTCCGGTTCCGCTACCCCTTGGGCTGCAGCACGTACAGCAGGTAGCGCTTCTCGCGCCTGAAGACCTCGGGGTCGAGCGTATCGAAGCGCACGTTCGAAAGCTTCTCGCGGACGCTCGGCTGGAACAGGTAGCCCAGGAACGGATGACGCAGGAAGAACTTCTCGCTGAAGAAGTGGGCGACCGGCAACGCGAAGCGCTCGGCGAGCACGCGGGCGTAGGCGAGCGATGGCACGACGTTGTCCGTGACATCGACCCGCTCGACGACCTCCAGGCCGTGCCGGGCGATCGCGGCGTCGAAGTCCGCGAGCAGGTGGCCCGACCGGTTCTTCGCGTCGGGCTTCAGCCGGAAGTAGTCGATCACGATCCACCGCCCGCCGGGAGCGAGGAAGGCCTTCACTCGCTCGATTCCCTCGTCGAGCGCGATGTACTGGAACGACTCGGAATTGATGACCGCCTCGAAGCGCTCCGGCCGCTGAGCCGGGTCGAACGACTCCAGCGTGCCCTCGAGCAACGGGATGTGCGGCCAGCGCGAGCGGATGTGCGCGGCGTGGGCGCGGTTCGGCGTGAGCCCGGTGGGACGGACGCCGGCGGCATCGAGCCGCGCCAGCAGGCCGCCCATGCCGCAGCCGATGTCGAGCACGCGCTCCCCCGGCTGCACTCGCTCGACCAGCAGCGACGCGTAGTCGTCCATCGCCTGCTTCGCATCGGCGAGGCTGATCGACTCGGGATCGGCGGGCGGCTCGGGGAAGTAGCCGTAATGCAGGAAGTTGTTGCCGAAGACCGTCCCGTACAGCGCGAGTTCGAGGTCGTCCGCCGGATCCCAAACGGAACGTCCGGCCCGATTCTGGCTCAGGTGCCGGATCAGCGCCGGCACGTTCAGCAGTCGCGTCAGTGCGCCCATGTTGGCGATCCGCTGGGCGCGTTCGTTGTTGTCATCGGGAAAGTCGTGCGAGGTTGCGGCCGGAACAATAGCAAGCCCGTTCGGGTTTCACCTTGACCCGTCGCCTTGCACCGATATTGCTTTGCGAAGATACTGATCGACCCCCGCAAGGCCCGACACGAGGCCAGCCGGGCGGGCATCACCGAGCAGGACCCATGCGCAGGAGACCGTATTGGGGCTGATCTACTACATCACGCAGGTCCAGTTCGACTTCGGGGCGATTGCGCTTGCGCGCTCCGAGTGCGAGCGCGCCGGCATTCGTCGTCCGCTGGTCTGCACTGATCGCGGCGTGGTCGCCGCCGGGCTGCTCGAGCGACTCGAGTCGGCCCTCGGTGACCTCCCCGTCGCCGTGTTCGACGAGACGCCGTCGAACCCGACGGAAGCGGCAGTGATGAAGGCGGTCGAGGCCTACCGTGCCCACGATGCCGATGGGCTCGTGGCGCTCGGGGGCGGCAGCCCGATCGACCTCGCCAAGGGCGTCGCCATCATGGCGACCCATCCCGGCGTGCTGGCCGATTACGCGACCATCCTCGGCGGCAGCCCGAAGATCACTCCGGGCGTTGCGCCGCTGATCGCCATTCCGACGACGGCGGGCACTGGCAGCGAGGTGGCGCGGGGCGCCATCATCATCCTCGACGACGGCCGCAAGCTCGGGTTTCACTCGTGGCACCTGGTGCCGAAGACCGCGATCTGCGACCCGGAACTGACGTACGGGCTGCCGCCGAAGCTGACGGCCGCCACCGGCATGGACGCGGTCGCCCACTGCATCGAGACGTTCCTGTCGAAGGCCGTGAATCCGCCGGCCGACGCGATTGCCCACGATGGGCTGGTGCGAGCGCTGAAGCACATCGACCGGGCGGTGAACCAGCCGACCGATCGCGAAGCGCGCTGGAACATGATGAGCGCTTCGATGCAGGGAGCGATGGCCTTCCAGAAGGGACTGGGCGCCGTCCACTCGCTGTCGCACGCCCTGGGCGCGCTGCCGATCGGTCCGCATCACGGGACGCTGAACGCCGTCCTGCTGCCGGAGGTCGTCAAGTTCAACGAAGCCGTCGTGCCGGACAAGGTCCAGGCGATCGCCGACGTCTTCGGCGTGCGCGGCGGCGCGGCCCTGGCGGCCTCGATCCGCGATCTCAACCGGCGGCTGGGGCTGCCGTCCGGGCTCGGCGAGATGGGAATCGGCCCCGATCTCTATGAAGACATCGCCACGCATGCGCTGAAGGACCATTGCCACGCGACGAACCCGCGGATCGCCTCCCACGCAGATTACGTTGCTATGCTCGCCGCCTCTGCGTGAGCGGGTGGGAGCCGGTTGAGGAAGACAACGACGAACGCGATGAACGCCTCCGACACCATCCTGGAAACGCGCAGCCTGACGAAGGAGTTCAAGGGCTTCGTCGCCGTCGCCGACGTCAACCTGAAGGTCGTGCGCGGGACCATCCACGCGCTGATCGGCCCCAACGGCGCGGGCAAGACCACCTGCTTCAACCTGCTGACCAAGTTCCTGACGCCGACGCGCGGGCAGATCCTGTTCAACGGCGAAGACATCACGAGGGACACGCCGGAGCACATCGCGCGGCGGGGCATCGTGCGTTCGTACCAGATCTCGTCCGTGTTTCCGCACCTGACCGCGCTGGAGAACGTGCGCATCGCACTGCAACGGCCGACCGGCCTTTCGTTCCAGTTCTGGCGCAGCGAGCGTTCGCTCGACCACCTGAACGACCGTGCGCTCGCGCTGCTCGACCAGGTGGACCTTCGTTCATTCGCATCGACGCAGACGGTGTCGCTGCCGTACGGGCGCAAGCGCGCGCTGGAGATCGCGACCACGCTCGCCACCGAACCGGAACTGATGCTGCTCGACGAGCCGACCCAGGGCATGGGCCACGAGGACGTTGCCCGCGTCACCGAACTGATCAAGCGGGTCGCCGCCGGGCGCACGGTGCTGATGGTCGAGCACAACATGAACGTCGTGTCGAGCATCGCGGACACCATCACCGTGCTCGCGCGGGGTGCCGTCCTCGCGGAAGGGCCCTACTCGAACGTGTCGAGGAACCCGGCCGTGATGGAGGCCTACATGGGCACGTCCGACGCGCAGCTGGAAGGCATTGGACACTGACATGGCCGCGGCGCTCGAGATCAAGAATCTGCACGCCTGGTATGGCGAGTCGCACATCCTGCACGGCGTCGACCTGCACGTGAACGAGGGCGAAGTGGTCACGCTGCTCGGACGCAACGGGGCCGGCCGGACGACGACGCTGCGCGCGATCATGGGGCTGACCGGCACGCGCAAGGGGTCGATCCAGGTCAACGGCACCGAAACGATCGGCATGGCGACGCACCGGATCGCCCACCTCGGCATTGGCTACTGCCCGGAGGAGCGCGGCATCTTCGCCAGCCTCTCCTGCGAAGAGAACCTGCTGCTGCCGCCGCGGGTCGCGGCCGAGGGCGGCATGAGCATCGAAGAGATCTACGGAATGTTCCCGAACCTGAAGGAGCGCGCGAAGAGCCAGGGGTCGCGGCTGTCGGGCGGCGAGCAGCAGATGCTCGCGGTGGCCCGGATCCTGCGCACCGGCGCCCACCTGCTGCTGCTGGACGAGATCTCGGAAGGCCTCGCGCCCGTGATCGTCGCCAAGCTCGGCGAGATGATCCGGATGCTGAAGGCCAAGGGTTACACCGTCGTGATGGTCGAACAGAACTTCCGCTTCGCGGCGCCTCTGGCCGACCGTTTCTATGTCATGGAGCACGGACGCATCGTCGAAACCTTCGCCGCGGCGCAGCTGCGGGAGAAGGAATCCACGCTGCACGAGCTCCTTGGAGTCTGATCAACCAACACTTCCCTTCGAGGAGGAGACAACGTGAAACTGAAGAAAATCTGTGCCGCGCTTGCATTGTGCGGGTTGGCATTCGGCGTCGGCAGCGCGCAGGCGCAGAAGCTGTCGGGCGACAAGATCGTGATCGGCTTCGTCACCGACATGTCTTCGCTGTACTCCGACATCGACGGGCAGGGCGGCGTCGAGGCGATCCGCATGGCGATCGCCGACATGCAGAAGGAGTTCCCCGGCAAGAAGATCGAGCTTGTCTTCGCCGACCACCAGAACAAGGCGGACATCGCCTCGTCGAAGGTGCGTGAGTGGATCGACCAGGCCGGCGCCGACGTGATCATCGGCGGGACCAACTCGTCGACCGCGCTCGCGTCCGCCAAGGTGGCCGCCGAGAAGAAGCGGCCGTACTTCTCCGTCGGCGCGGCGACCTCGCGGCTGACGAACGAGGACTGCACGCCGTACACGGTGCACTACGCGTACGACACGGTCGCGCTTGCCAACGGCACCGGCGCGGCGGTCGTCAAGAGCGGCGGCAAGAGCTGGTACTTCCTGACCGCCGACTACGCGTTCGGGCACTCGCTGGAGAAGGACACCGGCGACGTGGTGAAGGCCGCGGGCGGCACGGTGGTCGGCGCGGTGCGCCATCCGCTGTCGGCGTCGGACTTTTCGTCGTTCCTGCTGCAGGCGCAGAACAGCAAGGCCCAGATCCTCGGGCTGGCCAACGCCGGCGGCGACACGATCAACTCGATCAAGGCGGCGAACGAGTTCGGCGTGACGAAGACGATGAAGCTCGCCGGCCTGCTGATGTTCATCAACGACATCCACAGCCTCGGGCTGAAGACGACGCAGGGCATGTACCTGACCGACGGCTGGTACTGGAACCAGACGCCCGAGTCGCGCGAGTGGGGCCGCCGCTTCTTCGACAAGATGAAGCGGATGCCGTCGATGCTGCAGGCCGGAGACTACTCAGCGGTCACCACTTACCTGAAGGCGGTGAAGGCGGCGGGGACGGACGACGCCGACGCCGTCATGGCGCAGCTCAAGAAGTCGAAGATCAACGACATGTTCACCAAGAACGGCGTGATCCGCGAGGACGGCCGCATGGTGCATGACATGTACCTGATGCAGGTGAAGGCGCCTGGCGAGTCGAAGGAGCCGTGGGACTACTTCAGGCTGGTGCAGACGATTCCGGGCGACGAGGCGTACACGAAGCTCGCGAATTCGAAGTGCTCGCTGGTCAAGAAGTAAGAGTGTGAACGCACCGGGCGGTTTTCCGCCCGGTGCCTTTTCTGACGGCTGCGATGACTGAACTCTTCGGCATTCCACTGCCCGCGCTGCTGTCCCAGCTGTTGCTGGGGCTGGTCAACGGCTCGTTCTACGCGATGCTGTCGCTCGGGCTCGCGGTCATCTTCGGGCTGCTGAACGTCATCAATTTCGCCCACGGCGCGCTCTACATGATGGGCGCGATCTTCGCGTGGATGGGCCTGACCTACTTCGGCCTCAATTACTGGGTCATGCTGGCCGTCGCGCCGCTGCTGGTCGGCGTGTTCGGCGTCGTCATCGAGAGGCTGCTGCTGCGGCACCTCTACAAGCTCGATCACCTCTACGGGCTGCTGCTGACTTTCGGCCTCGTGCTGCTGATCGAGGGATTCTTCCGCTCCTTCTACGGCGTGTCGGGCCTCCCGTACAGCGTGCCCGAACAACTGGAAGGCGCCACCAACCTCGGGTTCATGATCCTGCCCAACTACCGGGCATGGGTCGTCGTCGCGTCGCTGGTCGTGTGCTTCGGCACCTGGTTCGTCATCGAGCGCACCAAGCTCGGCGCCTATCTGCGCGCCGGAACCGAGAACGCGCAGCTGACGCAGGCCTTCGGCGTGAACGTGCCGCTGATGGTCACGCTGACCTACGGCTTCGGCGTTGCGCTCGCCGGCTTTGCCGGCGTGCTGGCGGCGCCCATCCTGCAGGTGCAGCCGCTGATGGGCAGCAACCTGATCATCGTCGTGTTCGCCGTGGTCGTGATCGGCGGCATGGGCTCGATCATGGGCTCGATCCTCACCGGCCTGGGACTCGGCGTGATCGAGGGCTTCACGCGGGTGTTCTATCCCGAGGCTTCGTCGACGGTGGTGTTCGTCATCATGGCGATCGTGCTGCTGATCCGGCCCGCTGGCCTGTTCGGCAAGGAGAAATAGCGTGAAGCTCTCGAAGGAGTTCGTGGTCTACCTGGCGCTCCTGGCGCTGGTGGCCATCCTTCCCCTCGTCGGCGCGTACCCCGTGTTCGTGATGAAGGTGATGTGCTTCGCGCTCTTCGCGTGCGCCTTCAACCTGCTGATCGGCTTCACGGGGCTGCTCTCGTTCGGTCACGCGGCGTTTCTCGGCGGGTCGGCCTACGCGGCCGGCCACGCGCTGAAGTTCTGGGGCGTGTCGACCGAGATCGGCCTGCTGATCGGGCTCGTCAGCGGCGCGATGCTCGGCTTCGTGATGGGCGCGCTGGCGATCCGCCGCAGCGGCATCTATTTCTCGATGATCACGCTCGCGCTCGCGCAGATGCTGTTCTTCTTCTTCCTGCAGGCGCCGTTCACCGGCGGCGAGGATGGGTTGCAGAGCGTGCCGCGCGGCAAGTTCCTCGGACTGGTCGACCTCTCGAGCGACTTGTCGCTTTACTACGTCGTGCTGGGCATCTTCGTGCTGTCGTTCCTGCTGATCTACCGCACCGTTCACTCGCCGTTCGGCCAGGTGCTGAAGGCGATCCGCGAGAACGAGCCGCGCGCGATGTCCCTCGGCTACGACACGGCGCGCTTCAAGCTGCTCGCCTTCGTGCTGTCGGCGGCGCTCGCCGGCCTGGCCGGCGCGACGAAGACGCTGGTCCTGGGGTTCGCGACGCTGACGGACGCGCACTGGAGCATGTCCGGGCTCGTCATCCTGATGGTGCTCGTCGGCGGCATGGGAACGATGCTCGGCCCCATCCTCGGCGCCTTCATCATCGTCGCGCTCGAGAACAAGGTGGGCGACATCGGCATGTTCCTGGGCCGCCTCACCGGGATCGAATGGTTCAACGGGCTCGGCGAGTCCGTCACTGTCGTGACCGGCCTGATCTTCGTCGTCTGCGTGATGGCCTTCCGCCGCGGCATCGTCGGCGAGTTCAACGAGTGGTGGGCGCACCGTCGGGCGACGGCCTCCGCATAGCGCTGCCAGGCGCGGACGAGAGGGCGGCCAGACCGCCCTTTTTGTTTGGCAACTCGGGGGCGGGTGGCCTTGGCCGCGCTTATCGAGGGAATGGGAACGACGAGCGCGGGGTGTCCGTAGATACAATCGATCGCCTCGATCCTCTGACCTGTCAGCGGCAGGTACCTAGAGTCACGCAATGTCGTTGAACTCAGCGATGGTCTATCGCCGCACCGATCGAGGGCTGCGCGAGGTCTATGAGAAGTCGCACCAGTTCACGCAGAGCGAGCGGCTGGTCCTGATCCTCCTGGACGGCCGCCTGACCGTCGCGGGGCTCCGGGCGCGGCTGCCCAGCCTCGACAACGAGCGGATCGAGCGCACGATCGTCAAGCTGGAGGAGGCTGGCCTGGTCGAGCCGTCGGGCACGGCCGACGACCTGCAGTCACCGGGCCGGGCCGAGGAAGTGATGCGCCTCGAGCCCGATGTCGTCGCGGAGTTCCTCGAGCAAATCGAGCTGGATCCCGTCACTGGCGCTGCCGGCACGAGTGGCGATGTGGCGGCCGAACTGGTCCGGGCGAGCGTGGATCGTGCCGCGGCACAGCTGGCGCAGGAGGAGGCGGCTGAGACCAGGCGCCGCCGAGAACAGCCTACGGAAGGCATTCCGGCGGAGAGTGGCCGCTCACATTACACGTTCTCGCCGTCTCCATTTGCCGACCGCGAATGGGACCCAACGGAAGCCTCCAGCTTCGCGATCACGACCGTAAACGTCCCGGACCGGCTCGACCTGCAGGAAGAGCGCGACCGGGCCGAGATGGAGGAGTACACCGAGCAACGCCGGCAGGTCGTATTGCAGGCCTGGATGAAGCGGCTCCTCGTGGTGGCAGTCGTGATCGTCTTCGGCGGCGTGGTCTACGGCGTCCTGAAGCCGGTCCGCGATCAGGCGTCTGCATCGCGCGTCGGCGAGCGACTGACTGGCGCCTTCAAGGCTCCGGTCAAGGTCGCCGAGACCGAGTTCAGGTTCCTGCCGTCGCCGCGCCTCATCCTGCGCGGCGTCGATGTCGGCGGAGAGTTCGGCGCGGAGCAGGTTGCGCTGCTGATCAACTGGAAGGATCTCTGGTTCGCCTTGAACGGCGGGCAATGGGTGTGGGGAGAGGCGACCGTCGCTCCCACGGCGATGTCGGCCGCGCAGGCGATCGCCGCCGTCAAGCGGGTCCCCAGCGGAACGGCGGGGTTGCCGCAGACGATTTCAACGATCCGTTTCGAGTCGATCCAGGTTCCCGGCTCCCGCCTGTTCCCCGGGCGGTACGAGGCGGCCATGCGTCGCGGCGACGACGGGCGCTTCGGCCCGTTGGTCCTGAAGGAACTCGCCAGCGACGATAGTTCGATGCAGTTGCAGTTCCGGCCATCGACCGGCGAGCCGGGCGCGATCGACTTCACGCTCGACGCGCAACGCTGGGCGGTCCCGGTCGGTCCGCGGACACGGTGGAGCAATGTCCGAGCCAGCGGAAGCATCCGGGGCAACGTCCTCGAAGTTTCGAGTTACGCGCTCACCGGTTTCTTCGGGATCACCACGGGCACGGTCTTCGTCGCTGGCGACGTGGATTGGGTGGTGACCGGCACTGCCGAGGCCGGTAAGGTCGACGTCGAGACGGTCCTGGACTCCTTGCGCGGACAGAAGCAGGGATCGTCCGCGGGAGGGCCGGCGGCGATGCAGGGCACGGCGACCTTGAACCTCGTGATGCTGGGACGTGGCGCAACGGCGGAGGAAGCGATCGTGAATAGTGCCGTCGCCGGTCCGTTCACCGTCAGGTTCGCCGTTCTCAACGGGATCAATCTTGGCCTTGCGGCGACCCAGGGTGTGGCTGCCTCGGGCGTGACTCGCTTCACGGAGTTTGGCGGGACCGTGGTCGCGTCGGCAAACGGCGTTCGGTTCGAGGAAACGGGGGGCCGCGCGGGCGCCATGGTCGCCCGCAGCAACTTCACGGTCGCACCCGATGCGTCGATCGCCGGGGTCGTTCGTGTCGAATTGGGTGGGCAGAGGATCCAGGCGCCGATGACTCTGCGAATCAGCGGTACCGCCTTCCAGCCCCGCTTCGGCCGTTGACTGTTTCACGTGGAACCGCGTTCCACGTGAAACAGTCACTACGCGAGTAGACGGCGCTCCGTATACTCGCGCGCTCCCGGCTTTACTTTCCGGCCCCGCGCCTTCATCGGTTTTCCGCCCCGCCATGCTGTACCCGGAGTCATTCGATGTCATCGTCGTCGGTGGTGGCCACGCCGGAACGGAGGCTGCGCTCGTGGCCGCACGGACCGGTTGCCGCACGTTGCTGCTCACCCACAACATCGAGACGCTCGGGCAGATGTCCTGCAACCCGTCGATCGGCGGGATCGGCAAGGGCCATCTAGTCAAGGAGGTCGACGCCCTGGGCGGCGCGATGGCGGCCGCCACGGACGAGGCGGGAATCCAGTTCAGGATCCTGAATGGCTCGAAGGGTCCGGCGGTGCGCGCCACCCGCGCACAGGCAGATCGCCTGCTGTACAAGAAGGCGATTCGCGGGCGCCTCGAAAACCAGCCCAACCTCTGGATCTTCCAGCAGGCCGTCGATGACCTGATGTTGGAAGGGGAGCGGGTCGTCGGCGCCGTCACGCAGTCCGGCATTCGTTTCCCGGGCCGGACCGTGGTATTGACCGCCGGTACTTTCCTGAACGGGCTGGTCCACATCGGCCTTCAGAACTACGCGGCGGGACGGGCGGGCGATCCCCCTGCGATCTCCCTCGCCGCGCGTCTCAAGGAGTTGCAGCTCCCGCAGGGCCGCCTCAAGACCGGAACGCCGCCGCGCCTCGACGGGCGGACGGTCGACTTTTCCGCGTGCCAGGAGCAACCGGGCGATCTGGATCCGATCCCGGTGTTCTCGTTCCTCGGTGCGCCGGAGCAGCACCCCGAGCAGCTTTCGTGCTGGATCACGCACACCAACGCCGCGACGCACGAGATCATCCGGTCGAACCTCGATCGGTCGCCGATGTACTCGGGCGTGATCGAGGGCGTCGGCCCGCGGTACTGCCCGTCGATCGAGGACAAGATCCATCGGTTTGCCGACAAGGCCAGCCACCAGATCTTCCTCGAGCCTGAAGGCTTGACGACCCACGAGTACTACCCGAACGGCATTTCCACGTCGCTGCCGTTCGATGTGCAGATCGCGGTCGTCCGGTCGATGCGCGGACTCGAGAACGCGCACATCCTCCGGCCGGGCTACGCCATCGAGTACGACTACTACGATCCGCGCGCGCTGAAGAGCTCGCTCGAGACGAAGGCGGATCCGCGGGCTGTTCTTCGCCGGCCAGATCAATGGAACGACGGGCTACGAGGAAGCGGCCGCGCAAGGACTGCTGGCCGGCCTGAATGCGGCTCTGCAGGCGCAGGGGCGGGAGGCGTGGTGCCCGGGTCGCGACCAAGCGTACCTCGGGGTTCTCGTCGACGACCTGATCACGCGCGGCGTGTCCGAGCCGTATCGGATGTTCACGAGTCGCGCCGAGTACCGCCTGTCGTTGCGCGAGGACAACGCCGACATGCGACTGACTGAAGCGGGCCGGAGCCTTGGCTGCGTGGACGACCGTCGATGGGACCACTTCAACCGCAAGCGGGACGCCGTGGCGCGCGAACTCGAACGCCTCAAGTCGACCTGGGTGAATCCTCGCATCGTCGCTCCAGCGGAGGCGGTTCGCGTGCTGGGCAAAGGCATAGAGCGAGAGTACACGCTCACCGACTTGCTCCGCCGACCGTCCGTGACCTACGGCGCGCTCATCTCGCTTCGGGATGTCGAGGGGCGGTCGCTCGGCGAGCCCGCCTCGGATGATCCGGTCGTCGCGGAGCAGGTCGAGATCGCCGTGAAGTACGCCGGCTACATCGCGCGCCAGGAAGAAGAGGTCTCACGGCACGAGGCGCACGAAACCACGCGGATTCCCGCCGACATCGACTACGACACGGTACAGGGGTTGTCGATTGAGGTCCGGCAGAAACTCAAGCATCAGCGGCCGGAGACGGTGGGGCAGGCGTCCCGGATCTCGGGAGTCACGCCGGCGGCGATCTCGCTGCTGCTGGTCCACCTGAAGCGCCTGTCGAAGACACGTGGCTCGAGCCAACTCGCGGCCTGACGCCGACTCGCCGCTTACCCCGCCTGACGTGCTGGCCGGGGCGGCGGGACTCGGCGTCGAACTGTCAGGCGCGCAAGCGGACCAGTTGGTCCGCTTTGCCGCGCTTCTGGTCCGATGGAACGCTGTCCATAACCTGACGGCGATCAGCTCGCCCGCAAGCATCCTCTCTCATCATCTGCTGGATTCTCTCGCGATCTTGCCGCGAATGTCGTCGATCTTCGGCGAAAAGCGATGTCGGGTGCTCGATGTGGGGTCGGGTGGTGGCCTCCCCGGAATCCCGCTGGCGATCACCTGCCCACAATGGCAAGTGACAGTGGTCGACAAAGTCGAGAAGAAAGCGGCGTTCCTGACGCAGGCGAAGCTCGAGCTGGGCTTGTCCAACCTCGACTGCCTCCATGCGCGGGTCGAGGACGTGGACGCACCGCCGTTCGACTTGATCGTTTCGCGCGCCTTCTCCTCGCTCGAGGACTTCGTTCGCGTCAGCGCCCATTTGCTCGCGGCCCGGTGGCTGGTGGGGGGCCATGAAGGGCGTGTATCCGAGCGCGGAGCTGGCCGAACTTGCGCGAGCGATGCCCGACGTCCGGGTCGTCGACGTCGTTAAACTCGACGTCCCCCGGCTCGACGCCGAGCGACACCTGATCCTGCTGCAACGCCCCTGATGCTGGGAATCTCCGACTACTGGGCCTTCGTCGCGGCCGTGCTGGTCTTCCTGGCGCTGCCCGGTCCCGGCACGTTCGCGCTCCTGAACGCGACGGCAAAGGGCGGATTCCGCGCCGGCGCCGCGGCCACGTTCGGGCTGATCGGCGGCGACCAGGTGTTGATGTGGCTGGCCGCGATCGGGGTCGCCGCCGTGCTGCAGGCCAACGAGGCGCTGTTCAAGGGGCTGCAGTACGCGGGCGCGGCGTACCTGGCCTGGATCGGCGTGAAACTCCTGTTCGCGAAAGCGGGGGCCGCCTACCCGGTCAGCCTCAGGCCCGGGCACTTCGCCCGGCAGGCGTTCTTCATCACCCTGATGAATCCGAAGGCCATCGTTTTCTACATGGCGTTCTTCCCGCTGTTCATCGACGCCGACCAGCATCGGGGCTTCGTGACGTTCGCCGCGATGGCGGCGACCATCGCGATCGTCACGCTGGCGTACTGCCTGACGCTGTGCGCGTTCGCGAACGCCATCAGCGAACGCGTGCGCGCGCATCGCCGGCTTTCGCAGCTGCTGCAGCGCGCCGCGGGCGTCGCGCTGATCGGCTTCGGCCTGAAGCTCGCCCGATGAAGCGCGCCTTGATCGCGGTCGTGCTCGCCGCCGGCGCCGTGTCCGCCACCGAGCCGCTGCAGACGGTGGGCGACGTCGACCTGGCGCGCTACGCCGGTCAGTGGCACGAGGTCGCCAGGTATCCGAACCGGTTCCAGCAGCAGTGCGTCGGCGACACCACCGCGACCTACGCGCTGCGCGACGACGGCAAGGTCTCGGTGGTCAATCGCTGCCGGACGCGCGACGGTCACGACGAGGTCAGCGGGGTTGCGCGCCGTGTCGACGGGCGGACCGACCGCCTGCAGGTGAGCTTCCTGCCGGCGGCGCTGCGCTGGCTGCCCATCGGCTGGGGCGATTACTGGGTGATCGAACTCGCGTCCGACTACCGCTACGCCGTCGTCGGCGAGCCGTCGCGGCAATACCTGTGGGTGCTGAGCCGGACCCGCGCGTTGTCGCCGGAAGATCGGCGAGCCATCGAGGCCCGCCTGCCTGCGCACGGCTACGACGCCGCGCGCCTCGTCGATTCGTCCCCGGAAAAGAACTAGATGGCCCGCATCTTCTGCATCGCCAACCAGAAAGGTGGAGTCGGCAAGACCACCACGGCCGTCAATCTCGCGGCGGGGATCGCGGCGCACGGCCAGCGCGTGCTGCTGGTCGACCTCGACCCGCAGGGCAACGCAACGATGGGCAGCGGCATCGACAAGCGCAGCCTGTCCTCGTCCGTTTACCAGGTCCTGCTGGGCCTCGCCGACGTGCACCAGGCCTGCCTCGTCTCCGAGCACGGCGGATTCCACGTGCTCGGCGCCAACCGCGAACTGGCGGGCGCCGAAGTGGAACTGGTCGACTTCGACGACCGCGAGAGCCGGTTGAAGAGCGCGCTGGCCGCGGTCTACGACGACTACGACTTCATCCTGATCGACTGCCCGCCGTCGCTGTCGATGCTGACCCTGAACGGGCTGTGCGCCGCGCACGGGGTCGTCATCCCGATGCAGTGCGAGTACTTCGCGCTGGAGGGCCTCGCCGACCTCGTCAACACCATCAAGCGCGTGGCGGCGAACCTCAACCCCGAACTGCGCGTGATCGGCCTGTTGCGGGTGATGTTCGATCCCCGGATGACCCTGCAGCAGCAGGTTTCGGAGCAGCTCGTCGCGAAGTTCGGCGACAAGGTGTTCGCGACGATCATCCCGCGCAACGTGCGGCTGGCCGAGGCGCCGAGCTATGGCCTGCCGGGAGTTGTATACGACCGCAATTCCAAGGGCGCGCAGGCGTACCTGGCCTTCGGCGCAGAGATGATCCAGCGTATCGCGACGATGTGACCGTGCTGGCCCCGCAGGCCGCAGGGGAAGAGGAAGACGGGATGATGAAACGACCGAAAGGGCTGGGACGAGGCCTCGACTCGCTGCTCGGCGAGGATCGACCGACCGCTCCGGCGCCGACCGGCGCGCCGAGTGCCCTGCCGATCGCGCGCCTGCAGCCGGGCAAGTACCAGCCGCGCACGCGCATGAACCAGGAGGCGCTCGCCGAACTCGCGGATTCCATCCGCGCCCAGGGCGTGATGCAGCCGATCCTCGTGCGCCCGGTCGGAGCCGATCGCTACGAAATCATCGCGGGCGAGCGCCGCTTCCGCGCGGCGCAGATGGCTGGCCTCACCGAAGTCCCGGTCCTCGTCAAGCAGGTTCCGGACACCGCGGCCCTGGCGATGGCGTTGATCGAGAACATCCAGCGCGAGGACCTGAACCCGCTAGAGGAAGCGCAGGGCGTCCAGCGCCTGATCCGCGAGTTCGACTTCACGCACGAGCAGGCGGCAGCGGCCATCGGCCGCTCGCGCAGCGCCACCTCGAACCTGCTGCGGCTGCTGAACCTGGCGAAGCCGGTGCAGGACCTGTTGATGGCCGGGAGCATCGACATGGGTCACGCCCGGGCGCTGCTGGGCGCCGACTCCGCGCACCAGATCCAGTTCGCGAATCGCATCGTCGCGAAGGGCCTGTCCGTGCGCGAGGCGGAAACCCTCGTCGCCCACGCGTCGAAGGAGGGTGGCGGCGGCTCGAAGAAAGCGGCCGCGCCGCGCAGTCGCGACATCGTTCGCCTCGAAGAGGAACTGGCCGACAAGCTCGGCGCGACGGTCAGGCTGTCGGCGAACGCGAAGGGCAGCGGCAAGCTCGTGATCGAGTTCGCGAGCCTCGACCAGCTCGACGGGATCGTCGAGCGCCTGCGCGGCAGTTGATGCGCATCCCGGTCCGGTGGCTGGTCGCGGCCGCGCCTGGCAGGTGACCGGGGTGGCCGCGTGCCCGGACGGGCGCGCGATGTGCGCCGCAGCACGAATTTGACCCGGCATCCCCCCGACTCGTAGAATCTCGCGGTTTGGCGAAAACGGACTTCAGTCCCGCTGGAAGCGGTCTCGGAGGCTCATGTTCCGGGTTGTCTTCCTGCAGATACTCACAACCGTCATCGTCTCGCTGGTGGCCGGGCTATTGGGGGGCTCCCACGCTGCGATCTCCGCGTTGTTGGGCGGCGCCGCCTGTGTCGTTCCGAGCGGGTTGTTTGCGCTGAAACTGGCCGCGGCTGCGCGGCGGCCGCAGGGGACGGATCCGGCCGTGTTTCTGATCGGCGAGTTCGTCAAAGTGGTGTCGACGCTGGCGTTGCTCGGGCTGATCGTCGCGTTTTACAAAGATTTGGTGTGGCTGGCGCTGCTAGGGTCAGTCATCGTCGTGCTGAAGAGTTACGTGCTGACGCTGCTGGTCAGATAGACGAATAGGGTTCCACCATGGCTGCCACCGGCCAAGCTCCCACCGCCACCGAATACATCGTTCACCACCTGACGCACCTGTCGTCGGCGAAGCAGAAGGTCATCATTGACTTCTCGATCGTCAACTTCGACACGGTGTTCTTCTCGGTCCTGATCCTCGGCGTCACGCTGTGGATCCTGCGTTCGGCGGCCAAGCGGGCGACGTCCGGCGTGCCCGGCAAGTTCCAGGCGTTCGTCGAGATGCTGGTGGAACTCGTCGAGGAGCAGAGCAAGTCGATCGTCCACGGCGACCGCACGTTCATCGCGCCCCTCGCGCTGACCGTGTTCGTGTGGATCCTGCTGATGAACGCGATCGACCTGGTTCCGGTCGACCTCCTGCCCTGGATCGCCGGCCTGTTCGGCATCCACTACCTGCGGCCCCTGCCCACGGCGGACCTGAACGGCACGCTCGGCATGTCGTTCGGCGTGTTCCTGCTGATGATCTATTACGGCATCAAGATCAAGGGATTCGGCGGCTTCCTGCACGAGCTCGTCACCGCGCCGTTCGGCACGTCGAAGAACCCGCTCTACGCGATCCCGCTCGGGGTGGCCAACCTCGGCATCAACATCATCGAGTACCTCGCCAAGATGGTGTCGCTCGGCATGCGGCTGTTCGGCAACATGTACGCCGGCGAGCTGCTGTTCTTCCTGATCGCGCTGCTCGGCGGCTTCGCGGCGATGAACGCCACGGGCGTCTTCATGGCGATCGGGCACGTCGTCGCCGGCACCGCGTGGCTGCTGTTCCACATCCTGATCATCCTGCTGCAAGCCTTCATCTTCATGATGCTGACCCTGGTGTACATCGGCCAGGCGCACGAAGGCCACTGACCCCTTTCTCAAACAGCTTCAACTCTCTCTGCCAACAAGGAGTAAGAAATGACCAACGTCGCGTTTGTTGCCCTGGCCGCTGGCCTGATCATCGGCCTCGGCGCCATCGGTGCCTGCATCGGCATCGGGATCATGGGCGGCAAGTACATCGAGGCCGCGGCGCGCCAGCCCGAGCTGATGAACACGCTGCAGACCAAGATGTTCCTGCTGGCCGGCCTGATCGACGCCGCGTTCCTGATCGGCGTCGGTATCGCGATGATGTTCGCGTTCGCCAACCCGTTCGCCGGCTAAGCGACCGGCTTGCGCGAACCTATTCACGAACCAGCGTCGGACGGGATCGCCCGCCCGGCCAATCGAGTTCCCCTATGAACATCAACGCCACGCTGTTCTTTCAGCTGGTGGTCTTCTTCATCGGCGCCTGGGTGACGATGAAGTACATCTGGCCTCCGCTGATCAAGTCGCTCGAGGAGCGGCAGAAGAAGATCGCCGACGGCCTGGCCGCGGCCGATCGCGGCCAGAAGAGCCTGGACGAGGCCAAGCGCAAGATCGCCGAGGAGCAGGCCGTCGAGCGTGCCCACGTGCAGCAGCTGGTCGCCGAAGCCGAGAAGCGCGGCCAGGCCATCGTCGATGCCGCCAAGGGACAGGCGAAGGTCGAGGCCGACCGCATCGTCGAGGCCGCGAAGGCCGAGGCGACGCAGGAAATGCAGCGCGCCAAGGACTCCCTGCGCGACCAGGTCGCCGTGCTCGCGGTGGCCGGCGCTGCGCAGATCCTGCAGCGCGAGGTCAACCCCCAGGTCCATTCGGAGCTGCTCGCCCAGTTGAAGGCGAAGCTGTAAGCCATGGCCGAACTGTCCACGATCGCCCGTCCGTACGCCGACGCGCTGTTCGAGACGGCGCGCGCGTCCGGCGAAGGCCTCGAGCGCTGGCTCGCGGTCGTCGAGGAACTCGCGGCGCTGATGTCGCATCCGCAGGTCGCGCAGGTCGTCGCGGACCCGAAGCTCGGCGATGCGCAGGTGGTCGACCTGCTCGCCGGCATGGTGAAGCAGCCGCTGCCCGACACGGGGAGGAACTTCCTGAAGCTGCTGGTCGCGAACCAGCGCCTCGCCGTGCTGCCGGAGGTCGCGGTGCAGTTCCGGCAGCTGAAGAACGAGGCGGAAGGCGTGGCCGACTGCCTGATCGAGTCCGCGTTCCCGCTGTCCGACGGCGAGGTCACCGAGCTTCTCGCGGCGCTCGCGAAGCGCTTCGGCACCCGGCTGCGGCCGAGCGTGCAGGTGAACCCCGCGCTGATCGGCGGCGTCCGCATTGCCGTGGGCGACCAGGTGCTCGACAGCTCGGTGCGCGCCCGACTGAACCAGATGCAGACGGCCCTGACGGCCTAACCCCTTGCCTCAACGGGCCAGACGAATTTTCGGAGTTGAACGATGCAACTCAATCCAAGTGAAATCAGCGAACTGCTGAAGAGCCGAATCCAGAACCTCGGCGTCTCGACCGAACTGCGCACGCAGGGCACGGTGGTCACCGTCACGGACGGCATCTGCCGCGTGCACGGCCTGTCCGACGTCATGCAGGGCGAGATGCTCGAGTTCCCGAACAACACGTTCGGCCTTGCGCTGAACCTCGAGCGCGACTCGGTCGGCGCGGTGATCCTGGGCTCCTACGAGCACATCACCGAGGGCGACACGGTCAAGGCGACGGGCCGCATTCTCGAGGTGCCGGTCGGCCCCGAGCTGATCGGCCGCGTCGTGAACTCGCTCGGGCAGCCGATCGACGGCAAGGGCCCGATCAACGCCAAGATGACGGACGTCATCGAGAAGGTCGCGCCGGGCGTGATCGCGCGCAAATCGGTGTCGCAGCCGGTGCAGACGGGCCTGAAGGCCATCGACGCGATGGTGCCGATCGGCCGCGGCCAGCGCGAGCTGATCATCGGCGACCGCCAGACCGGCAAGACGGCGGTGGCGGTCGACACGATCATCAACCAGAAGGGCAAGGACCTGATCTGCGTGTACGTCGCGATCGGGCAGAAGGCCTCGACGGTCGTCAACGTGGTCCGCAAGCTCGAAGAGACGGGCGCGATGGCCTACACGATCGTGGTCGCGGCGTCGGCGTCCGAGTCGGCGGCGATGCAGTACATCGCGCCTTACTCCGGCTGCACGATGGGCGAGTACTTCCGCGACCGCGGCCAGGACGCGCTGATCATCTATGACGACCTGACCAAGCAGGCGTGGGCGTATCGCCAGGTGTCGCTGCTGCTGCGCCGTCCGCCGGGCCGCGAGGCCTATCCGGGCGACGTGTTCTACCTGCACTCGCGCCTGCTCGAACGCGCGGCGCGCGTCAACGAGGAATACGTCGAGAACTTCACCAAAGGCGCCGTGAAGGGCAAGACCGGGTCGCTGACGGCGCTGCCGATCATCGAGACGCAGGCAGGCGACGTCACCGCGTTCGTTCCGACCAACGTCATCTCGATCACCGACGGCCAGATCTTCCTCGAGACCGACCTGTTCAACGCGGGCATCCGCCCCGCCATCAACGCCGGCATCTCGGTGTCGCGCGTCGGCGGCGCGGCGCAGACCAAGGTGATCAAGAAGCTCGGCGGCGGCGTGCGCCTGGCGCTCGCGCAATACCGCGAGCTGGCGGCGTTCGCCCAGTTCGCCTCCGACCTCGACGAAGCGACGCGCAAGCAGCTCGATCGCGGCCGCCTGGTCACGGAGCTGATGAAGCAGCCGCAGTACAAGCCGCTGCAGGTGTGGGAGCAGGCCGTGACGCTGTTCGCGGTCAACAACGGGCACCTCGACGACATCGAGGTCAAGGACGCGCTGGCGGTCGAGAAGAACCTGCGCGAGTTCCTGCTGGCGAAGCACGCCGCGCTCGTGGAGCGCATCGAGTCGACCAAGGACCTGTCCAAGGACGACGAGAAGGCGTTGACCGACGCCATCGGGGAATTCAAGAAGTCCGCCGGCTACTAACTGGATCCGGCGCGATGCACGCACCGTGCACCGCGCCGGCTTAGACGATGCCAAGTACCAAAGAAATCCGCCTGAAGATCAAGAGCGTGCAGAACACGCGCAAGATCACCAAGGCGATGGAAATGGTGGCCGCGAGCAAGATGCGCAAGGCGCAGGATCGCATGCGCAATACGCGTCCATACGGCGACAAGATCCGCAACATCGTTGCCCACCTCGCGCTGGCCAATCCCGAGTACAGCCATCCGTTCGTGGTGAAGCGCGACGAGATCCGCAATGTCGGCCTGATCCTGATCTCCACCGACAAGGGCCTGTGCGGCGGCCTGAACACCAACGTGCAGCGCGCTGTGCTGCAGCAGGTCAAGCAGTGGGAGGGCGAGGGCGTCAAGTTCGAGGCGAGCGCGCTCGGCAACAAGGGCTTCGGCTTCCTGCAGCGCCTGAACGCGAACATCGTCGCGCATGCCGTCCAGCTCGGCGACAAGCCGCACGCTGGAACGGCTCATCGGCCCGGTCAAGGTCCTGCTCGACGGCTATGCGGAAGGCCGGCTGGACGCCGTCTACATCGCCTACTCGCGCTTCATCAACACGATGAAGCAGGAGCCGGTGATCGAGCAGCTGCTGCCGCTGTCGGCCGCGCGCTTCGAGCAGACGCCGGAGGAGAAGCGCGCCTACGCGTGGGACTACCTGTACGAGCCCGACGCCGCAGCGCGTGATCGACGAGCTGATGACGCGCTATGTCGAGGCGCTGGTCTACCAGTCGATGGCCGAGAACATGGCCTCCGAGCAGAGCGCGCGGATGGTGGCGATGAAGGCCGCCTCCGACAACGCGAAGAAGGTGATCGAGGAGCTGCAGCTCATCTACAACAAGACGCGGCAGGCCGGCATCACGAAAGAGATCTCCGAGATCGTCGGCGGCGCAGCGGCGATTTCCTGACGCATTCGAATATCGAGAACTGAGGAAACAAGCATGAGCACCGTAACCACCGGGACCATCGTTCAGTGCATCGGCGCCGTCGTCGACGTCGAGTTCCCGCGCGACGCGATGCCGCACGTGTACGACGCGCTGGTCCTCGAGCAGGACGTCGGCAACAAGCTGGTCGAGCAGGGCCTGACGTTCGAGGTCGAGCAGCAGCTGGGCGACGGCGTGGTCCGCACGATCGCGATGGGCTCGTCCGACGGCCTGAAGCGCGGCATGAAGGTCCGCAACACCGGCGACAACATCATGGTGCCGGTAGGCCCTGGCGTGCTGGGCCGGGTGATGGACGTGCTCGGGCGCCCGATCGACGAGCGCGGCCCGATCCAGTCCGACGAGCGCCGCGGGATCCACCAGCCTGCGCCGACGTTCGATGAGCTGTCGCCATCGGTCGAGCTGCTCGAGACGGGGATCAAGGTCATCGACCTGATCTGCCCGTTCGCCAAGGGCGGCAAGATCGGGCTGTTCGGCGGCGCGGGCGTGGGCAAGACCGTGACGATGCTGGAGCTGATCAACAACATCGCCACGCAGCACTCCGGCCTGTCGGTGTTCGCCGGGGTCGGTGAGCGCACACGCGAGGGCAACGACTTCTATCACGAGATGTCGGACGCCAAGGTCATCGTGCAGGAAGACCTGTCGAAGTCGAAGGTGGCGATGGTGTTCGGCCAGATGAACGAGCCGCCGGGCAACCGCCTGCGCGTCGGCCTGACCGGGCTGACGATGGCCGAGCGCTTCCGCGACGAGGGCCGCGACATCCTGTTCTTCGTCGACAACATCTACCGCTACACGCTGGCCGGCACCGAAGTGTCGGCGCTGCTCGGCCGGATGCCGTCGGCGGTCGGATACCAGCCGACGCTGGCCGAGGAGATGGGCCGCCTGCAGGAGCGCATCACGTCGACCAAGACCGGCTCGATCACGTCGATCCAGGCCGTGTACGTGCCGGCGGACGACCTGACCGACCCGTCGCCGGCGACCACCTTCGGCCACCTCGACGCCACCGTCGTGCTGAGCCGCGAGATCGCATCGCTCGGCATCTATCCGTCGGTCGACCCGCTCGACTCGACGTCGCGCCAGATCGATCCGCACGTGGTCGGTGAAGAGCACTACGAGACCACGCGCCGTGTGCAGGCGACGCTGCAGAAGTACAAGGAGTTGCGCGACATCATCGCGATCCTCGGCATGGACGAGCTGTCGCCCGAGGACAAGCTGGCGGTCGCGCGCGCGCGGAAGCTGCAGCGCTTCCTGTCGCAGCCGTTCCACGTCGCCGAGGTGTTCACCGGCTCGCCGGGCAAGTACGTCCCGCTGAAGGAAACGATTCGCGGCTTCAAGATGATCGTCGACGGCGAGTGCGACGCGTTGCCCGAGCAGGCGTTCTACATGGTCGGCACGATCGACGAGGCGTTCGAGAAGGCGAAGACGCTGCAGTAGCGGCGGCTCGCATGGGGAGTCAGATGGCCACCACCATCCAAGTCGACGTCGTCAGCGCGGAAGAGTCGATCTTCTCGGGCCGGGCGGAGTTCGTCGTGCTGCCGGGCGAAGTCGGTGAGCTCGGCATCTATCCGCAGCACGCGCCGCTGATCACGCGTATCCGCCCTGGTGTCGTGCGCATCAAGGTGGCGGACCAGGCCGCCGAAGAGCAGGTGTTCGTCGCCGGCGGCATTCTCGAGGTGCAGCCGCACGTCGTGACTGTGCTGGCCGACACCGCCATTCGCGGCAAGGACCTCGACGAGGCCAAGGCGCGCGAAGCGCTGAAGGATGCGGAAGAAGCGCGCCGGAACGCCAGCAGCGAACTCGAGATCGCGAAGGTCGAGGCGGAGATGTCGTCGATCGCGGCGCAGCTGGCGGCCATCCGCAAGCTCCGCGGCAGGTAGGCGACGCGTCTGGCCCAGCACGGAGGGCAGCGGACGCTGCCCTCTTTTCTTTTGCGCCGATCCTGCCTTGGAAGCGGCGCGGATGGAGGCCCCATGTTCAACGGCAAGATCCTCGTGGCGACGGACGGTTCGGAACTCTCCGACAAGGCGGTTTCCACCGCTGTCGAGCTGGCGCGGGCCCTGGGAGCGCAATTGATCGCGTTCACGGCGGTCCCGCCGTACCCGTATGCCGGCATCGGCGAGTCGAGCGGTGTCGCGTCCGGGGACTATCAGGCGCGCGTGGGCGCGGAGGCGAGCGACCGCCTGGCGCGCATCGAGCGCGCTGCAAGCGAGGCCGGCGTGCCCTGCCATACGTCGATGCTCGAGGATGACCTGCCTCACAGGGCCATCGTTGCCGCGGCCAGCAAGCATCACTGCGGGCTGATCGTCATGGCCTCGCATGGCCGCCGCGGCGTCGAGGGGGTCGTCCTGGGCAGCGAAACGCAGCGGGTCCTGGCCCACACGCGTCGCCCGGTGCTCGTCGTTCGCTGAGTCCTCCTCGACTCGGCGTCCGATCGGCGACGAGGCCGGCGTGAAGGACCTGGCGCGGTGGCGGGCGTCGCGCGGCGCGCCGGCCGGGGCCCGGTCCCGGCCACGCCCGATGCCGCCGCGCGCCGTCGTCGCATGGGTGGTCGCGCCGTTGGCGCTGGCGCCGTCCGCGGCGCTCGCGCAGTCGTCGCCCGCCACCCTCGAGACCACGGTTGTCACGGCAACGCGCACCGAGCGCGCCGCGCTCGACGTCCCCGCTTCCGTCGACGTCATCGAGCGCAGCGAAGTGCGCGACGCCCAGTGGCGCATCAATTTTCGGAGTCCCTCGCGCGCGTCCCCGGGGTCGTCGCCCTGAACCGCCAGAACTACGCGCAGGACCTGCAGATTTCGATTCGCGGCTTTGGCGCGCGCTCCACGTTCGGAGTGCGCGGTGTGCGGCTCTATCTGGACGGCATTCCTGCTTCGCAACCGGACGGGCAGGGCCAGGTGTCGAACTTCCCTCTGGACGCGGTCGAGCGGATCGAAGTGCTGCGTGGCCCGTTCTCGGCGCTGTACGGAAACTCATCGGGCGGCGTGATCGCGATGACCACGCGCGTCGGCCCGTCGGAGCCGACCGCCGAGGTCACGAGCTGCGGCCGGCGGTTACGGCACGTGGCGAGCGGGCCTGAGCCTCGCGGCTGGCAGCGACGCGGCCTCCGTTGTCGCTCGACGGCAGTCGCTTCTCGACCGAGGGCTACCGGGAGCACAGCCAGGCCACGCGCGATGTGGTCAACCTGCGCGCCGCCGCACAGACCCCGCTCGGGCAACTCCGCGTGTCGGTGAACAGCCTCGACATGCCCGACTCGATGGACCCGCTCGGGCTCACCCGTGGACAGGCCGCCGACGATCCGCGACAGGCCTCGCCGCAGGCGCTGCAGTTCAATACACGCAAGTCAGCGAAGCAGTCGCAAGTGGGCGGCGACCTGACGAGCGACCTGGGCGGAGGCTGGCGATCGACCGTGGTGGCCTGGCTCGGCAATCGCGAGGTCACGCAGTACCAGGCGATTCCGGTGGCAGTGCAGGCTAACCGCGCACACCCCGGAGGCGTGATCGACTTCGATCGGCAGTTCGACGGGGTCGACGCCCGCGTCCAGAAGTTCTTCGACCGCGCGACGCTGACGGCCGGCCTCAACGTGGAGCGACTGAACGAGGACCGCCGCGGCTACGAGAACTTCATTGGCAGCGCGCTCGGCGTGATGGGGCGACTGCGTCGTGACGAACGCAACACGGTGACATCGAGCGACGGCTACCTTCAACTGGAGGCCGATGTCGCCCCGCGCTGGAAACTCACCGCCGGGGCGCGCGCATCGCGCGTGGAGTTCAGCAGCGACGACCGCTATCTCTCCAACGGCAACGACTCGGGCAGCGTTGCGATGAGCAGCATCAACCCGGTCGTCGGCCTCGTGTATCGCCCGGCACCGACGACGAGTTGGTACGCCTCGTACGGCCGCGGGTTCGAAACGCCGACTCTCAACGAGCTCGCATACCGGCCTGACGGCAGTGCCGGACTGAACACGTCGTTGAAGCCTGCGCGCAGCAACAACGTCGAGTTCGGACTGAAGCTGCTCCCCTCGCCGTCGTTGACGGCCACCCTTGCCCTTTTCGGCGTGCGCACCGAGGATGACATCGTCGTCCTGACCAACGTCGGCGGTCGTTCGTCGTTCGGCAATGCGGCGGCGACGGAGCGCTACGGCGCGGAGGCGAGCGTTGGTTGGCGGCCCACGACGAACTTGTCATTCGAGGCCGCGCTCGCCACCATTCGCGCGACCTATTCGGAGCCGTTTTCGGTGTGCCAGGCGACGCCCTGCACCCGGCCGTCGGTACCGGTACCGGCCGGGAATCGTCTCCCGGGCGTGCCGGCGGAAACTTTATTCATCCGCGCCGATTACCGGACACGCGGTCTGGACTTCGGGGCGGAGTGGCGTGCACAGTCCCGCCTGCCAGTCGATGACCGCAACACGGACTTTGCGGCGGGATGGGGTGTAGTGAACCTGTCGGTCCAGCAATCGCTTTCACTGGGAAGCTGGAGTCTCCGCACCTTCTTCCGCGTCGACAACATCCTGGACAAGCGCTACATCGGCTCGGTCATCGTCAATGAAGGCAACGGCCGGTTCTTCGAGCCGGCCCCCGGGCGGTCGTGGACCGTCGGGCTGGACGCGAGGTACTGAACGATGCTGAAGCGCAACACCCACTGATTGCGGCCATCTCTACCGTGATCGTCGCCACCGCGGGGTGCGGATCCGCACCGCCGTCGCCGACGGCGGCCTCCGGGCCGTCCGTCGCGGCCCCTGCTCCCGCGGCCCCATCGGCGGCCCCGGTCGCGGCCGGGCCGTCTACCGGACCCCGCCTGGCCTCGCGCGACCCGGCCCTCGAGCAATGGAAGCGGCAGGCGGCCGAGCGCATCCACTCGGCCAACGCGCCGCAACTGTTCGAAGGCCGGCCCCACCACCTGCTGCAGGGCGTGATCGTGGTGGATGTCACGGTCGACCGGAGCGGCAAGGTAACCCGTTCGAAAATCGTTCGCTCACCCGGCATCGCCAGGCTGAATGACGTGGTCCTGGCCTCCTTGAAGACGGCCTCCCCGCTGCCGGCCCCACCACCGGCGCTCGTCAAGACGGGAGCGATCACTTACTCCGAGACTTGGCTGTTCACCAATGACAGCAAGTGGCGGCTCAGGACGCTGACCCTGCCGCAGGAGTAGTTGGAGAGCCTTGTGTCCGCCCGCGAGGTGCCGGCCGATCCGGCCGGTCGCCACCTGAGGGGCTTGCCCACGCCCCTGTGTCAACCTCCTGACTACCTGTCCCGTTAGCCGCTCTGAGTCTGCAGGGACTGGGGAGGTTTCCGTCTGGGCGGGCTCGAAACCAACCCAAAACTACGTTCCAGGAACACACCATGAAAAAGCTGATCGCTGCCCTGATCGCCACCGCCTTCGCCGGCGTCGCGTTCGCCCAAGCCCCTGCCGCCGCTCCGGCGAAGAAAGAAGAAGCCAAGCCGGCCGCCGCCGCTCCGGCGAAGAAAGAAGAAGCCAAGCCGGCCGCCAAGGCGGAAGAGAAGAAAGCCGCCAACCGGCCGCTGCCGCCCCGGCGAAGAAAGAAGAAGCCAAGCCCGCCGCTGCTCCGGCGAAGAAAGAAGAAGCGCCGAAGAAGTAATTCGGCCGCAGGTATCTTTCTGCGAAAGCAGGCCTTCGGGCCTGCTTTTTTATTGCCTGCTGGGCGAGAGTGCGGCGGCGACGGACGACGCCGGGAGCGCGGAGGCGATAGCCACGCGCTTCTCACGCGAACTGGCGCCCGAGAGAAGCCGAAGGCAGGACTTCGGAATCGCGAGTCGCTCGGCCAGGAATTCCAGCAGTGCCGTGTTCGCCCGGCCCTCGGCCGGCGGGGATGAAACAGCGACTTTCAACCGGTCGCCGTGAGGCCCGACGATAGCCGTGCGACGCGCACCGGGCTGCACGTGCAGCGCGACGACGACGTCATCACTTCGGGCCTCGATCCAGGCCGGCAGCTGCTCCGTGCGAAAATCGCTGCCCTTCGCCACGCCCACTCGACTGCCCCTCGTGAAACTCCAGAACGACACGCTGCTGCGCGCGCTGCTTCGGCAACCGACCGAGTACACCCCGGTGTGGTTGATGCGTCAAGCCGGGCGCTACATGGCGGAGTACAACGCCACGCGCAAGCGCGCTGGCAGTTTCCTTGGCCTCGCCAAATCCCCCGCGTTCGCGACGGAAGTCACGATGCAGCCGGTCGATCGCTTTCCGCTCGATGCGGCCATCCTCTTCTCCGACATCCTCACCGTGCCGGATGCGATGGGCCTCGGTCTGTACTTCGCGGAGGGGGAAGGTCCGAAGTTCGAGCGCCCGGTGCGAACCGAAGCCGACGTCGCGCGCCTGGCTGCGCCCGATCCGCACGCCGAGCTTCGGTACGTCACCGATGCCGTACGCGAGATCCGCAAGGCGCTGGCCGGCCGCATCCCCCTGATCGGCTTCTCGGGCAGCCCCTTCACGCTCGCGTGCTACATGGTCGAGGGCGGCGGTTCCGACGACTTCCGGCTGATCAAGTCGATGATGTACGGGCGTCCCGACCTGCTGCACGCCATCCTCCGCGTGAACGCCAGGGCCGTGGCGGACTACCTGAACGCGCAGATCGAAGCCGGCGCGCAAGCCGTGATGGTTTTCGATACGTGGGGTGGCGCCCTCGCCGATGGCGCGTACCAGGAGTTCTCGCTGGCCTACATGCGCGACGTCGTCCGCCAGCTCAAGCGTGAGCAGGACGGCCGCCGCGTCCCTTCGATCGTCTTCACCAAGGGCGGCGGGCTGTGGCTGGAGGAGATCGCCGACACGGGGTGCGACGCCGTTGGCCTGGACTGGACGGTCAACCTCGGCAAAGCCCGGGCGCGGATCGGCGACCGCTGCGCGCTCCAGGGCAACCTCGATCCGATGGCGCTGTTCGCTCCGGCCGACGCGATTCGCGCTCAGGCCGCGCGCGTGATCGACTCGTTCGGGCGCCCGCAGAATGCGGATGGAACGTGGGCGGGCCATGTCTTTAACCTCGGTCATGGAATCTCCCAGTTCACGCCTCCCGAGAGCGTCGCGATTCTGGTCGACGCGGTGCATGCCCACAGCCGTACTTTGAGGGCGTGAGTAGTCACTCCATGCCGGAGCCCCGGATAGCCGGGGACTTGACTTATTCACAAAAGCAATTCTGGTTTTGTGGCGCAGCTGCAACTGGGAAGTTCTTCCTGATTCGAAGCCGTTATCCGGCTAAGTGCTTGTTTTCATGGGGCACGATTTCGGGCCTGGCTTTGCCGTTCCCCGTAGCGGTCCATGTTCCATGCGGGTTTGCGGCCGGCGAGCGGGTCTTTTCCACAAAGTTATCCACAGCGTCGGCCGCCCTAATTTGTGATCCTTTTGGATCAGGGACTTAGCAACACTCTTTCACGTCTTACGTGACCATGGCGACGCCCCTCGTTTCCCGGTTTGCTCGCGTCGTCGTTGATGTGCCGCTGCCACAGCCTCTTGACTATCGGCTGGTGACTTCCGAGGCATGGCCGGGCAGGTGTGCGTAGTCCCCGTTGGGCGGCGATCCAGGATGGGGCTGATCGTCGACACCACCGGCCGGAGCGACATCGATCAGGCGCGCCTGAAGGATGTCGGCTTCGTCGTCGACCAGGTGCAGCCGCTCGATCGCCACTGGCTCGACTTCACGCAGTTCGCGTCCGACTACTACCAGCATCCATGGGGAGAAGTTGCGCTGCCGGCGCTGCCCCCTGTGCTGAGAACCCCGCCGGGGCCTCGCTTCGCACAGGCGCTGGCGAGGCTGCGCAAGCGCGAGATTGCGCGCGGGTCGAACGCGACGTCGCTGCACCGCCTGACGGCGCAGCAGCAGGCCGCCGTCGAGGCGCTGGTCGCGGCGCAGGGGTTCGGGGTCCACCTGCTGTTCGGCATCACCGGAAGCGGCAAGACCGAGGTGTACCTCCGGGCGATCGAAGATCGCCTGCAGAAGGATGAGCGCGCCCAGGTCCTGATGCTGGTGCCGGAGATCAACCTCACGCCGCAACTGGAGTCGCTGCTGCGCGCGCGCTTCGGCGCCGCCGGCGTGGTGGTGCTCCACAGCGGGCTGCCGGATGGCGAACGGTCGGCCGCGTGGCTGGCGGCGCACGAGGGACGGGCGAGGATCGTCGTCGGCACGCGGCTCGCCGTGTTCGCGTCGCTGCCGGCGCTTTCGCTAATCGTCGTCGATGAAGAGCACGACCCGTCGTACAAGGCCGGCGAAGGGGTTCGCTACTCCGCGCGCGACCTCGCCATCAAGCGCGCGCAGATGCTTGGCGTGCCGGTCGTGCTCGGGTCCGCGACGCCGTCGCTCGAAACCTGGGCGGCTGCACAGGCCGGTCGCTACGCGCTGCTGCGGCTGACTCAGCGGGCCGTCGACGAAGACGCCGAACCTCCCGCGATCGAGCTCGTCGACCTGCGTTCCCCCGAGGGCAAGGCGGGCACGGGCATCGCCGCGCCCGTCGCGACGGCGCTGAGGGCCGCGCAGGACGCCGGCGCGCAGTCGCTGGTCTTCCTGAACCGGCGCGGCTACGCGCCGGTCGTCGCCTGCGATGCCTGCGGGTGGCTGTCGCGCTGTCCCGCAGTGCTCCACCTTCACGGTGTTCCACAAGACCGATCGCTCGCTGCGCTGCCATCACTGTGGCTTCACCGAACGCGTGCCGCGCGCCTGCCCGACCTGCGGCAACCAGGGGCTGCACGGCATGGGGCACGGCACGCAGCGAATCGAAGAGCTGCTGCGCGAGCTCCTCCCCACCGCGCGCGTGATGCGGATCGACCGCGACTCCACGCGGCGACGCCACGCGGCCGAACAGGCCTTCGACGCGGTGCACGCGGGCGACGTCGACGTGCTCGTCGGGACGCAGATGATCGCCAAGGGCCACGACTTCCAGCGCGTCTCGCTCGTGGTCGTGCTGAATCCGGACGGGCAACTGGCATCGCACGACTTCCGGGCGCCCGAGCGGCTGTTCTCCACGCTCGTGCAGGTCGCCGGACGCGCCGGGCGCGGCGGTCACGCGAGCCGGGTCCTGCTGCAGACGCGCTTCCCGGCGCATCCCTTGTTCGCGGCGCTGGCGCGGCACGATTACGCCGCCTTCGCGGACGGGCAGCTGGCCGAGCGACGCGCCGCGAACATGCCGCCGTTCACGCACCAGGCGCTGCTCACGGCCGAGGCGCGGACGATGGATGGCGCGCTCGGCTTCCTGCGTGAGGCGCGCGCCGAGGCGCCGTCGAGCGACGAGGTGCGCGTGTTCGACCCCGTGCCGATGGCGCTGCAGAAGCTGGCCGGCGCCGAGCGGGCGCAGTTGCTCGTCGAGGCCGATCGTCGCGGGCCGTTGCAGGCGTTCCTGCGCGCCTGGCTCGAAGGGCTGAGGGCGAAGCGCAGCCGGATCCGCTGGCAGATCGAGGTCGATCCGCAGGAAATCTGACGCGCGGACCACAGGGCGCGGAATAATGCCGACGGCAGGCCCGTTCGCTGCATGTCACTCACCCGAAGGAGACATCGATGCGTCGACTGTTGATCGCCCTGGCCATGACAACGCTGGCCGCCTGCTCCACGTACGAAGGAATGATGGGAACGGCGGCCGCGCCGGCGAAAACGATGGACGGCGTGCTGACGAACAGCGCCGGCATGACGCTCTACACATTCGACAAGGATGCGACCGGCAGCGGCAAGAGCGTGTGCAACGGCCCTTGCGCGGCCAACTGGCCGCCGCTGATGGCCGCCGCGGATTCGAAGGCGTCGGGTGACTACACGATCATCACGCGCGATGACGGCGGCAAGCAGTGGGCGTACAAGGGCAAGCCGCTGTACCTGTGGGTGAAGGACGCCAAGCCCGGCGACAAGACCGGCGACGGTTTCGTCAACGCATGGCGCGTCGCGCGTCCGTAGGGACTCGCAAGCGGAGACTGGATGGCGGAGGCGTTCGGTGCAGCGGAGCTCGAGGCGGTCGTGCCACGCCTGCGCCGCTACGCGCGAGCGCTGACCGGGACGCGCGAGGCCGCGGACGATCTCACGCAGGACGCGCTGGAGCGCGCGTGGCAGAAGCGCGCGCTATGGCAGCCGGGGACCGACCTGCGCGCGTGGATGTTCACGATCATGCACAACGTGTTCGTGAACGGGACGCGCAAGGGTCGGCCGACCGTCTCGCTGGACGACCTCGCCGTGGAAGACAACCGCCCCGCTGCCGGGACCTCGGTCGAGACCGGGATCGTCCTCGGCGAACTGGCGCGTTCGCTGGCGTTGCTGCCGGAGGAACAGCGCGAAGTCCTGCTGCTCGTCGGGCTCGAGCAGTTCAGCTACGCGGAGGCTTCGGAGATGCTCGGCGTGCCGATCGGCACGGTGATGTCGCGGCTGTCGCGCGCGCGCGAGCGGCTGCGCCTGTTGCTGGAATCGGGAGGTGCCGGGACCGAACGTCCGGCGGCCCTGCGACGTGTGAAATGAACAAGCCACTGACGGAAGAACTGCTGCACGCGTACGTCGACGACGCGCTGACCGACGAGGAGCGGCGCGAGGTGGAGCGTTGGCTCGCGCAGGACGCCGAGGCGGCGCAGCGCGTCCGCGCTTACCTGGAACAGAACCGCGCCCTCCACTCGCTCTTCGATCCAGTGCTGACGGAACCGCACGCGCTGAACGTGGCTGCGCCGCGGCGCGCGGCGAACGCGTCCCGATGGATCGCGCTGGCCGCGACGTTCATCCTCGGCATCGGCATCGGATTCGCCTGGCGCGGCTGGCAGGCCGGGCCGAGCGGATCCGTGACGATCGCGCGCGAAGCGGCGCTCGCCCACGTGGCCTACGTGCCCGAGGTGCGGCACCCGGTCGAGGTGACGGCCGCCGAGGAGAAGCACCTCGTCGCGTGGCTGTCGAAGCGGCTCGATGCGCCGCTGCGCGCGCCCTCGCTGGCTGCGCACGGGTACCAGTTGCTCGGTGGCCGCCTGTTGCCGCCGACCAGCAGCCGCGACCCGGCGCCGCTGGCGCTGCTGATGTACGAGAACGCGCAGGGCAAGCGCCTGTCGCTGCTGGTGAAGCGCGAGGCGAACAACGCGGAGACTTCGTTCCGCTTCAGCGAGGACCAGGGAGCCCGCGTCTTCTACTGGATCGACGGCCCCTTCGGCTACGCGCTCGCGGGAGACATCGACCGCGACGAGCTGCAGAAGATCGCGCGCGGCGTGTACCAGCAGCTCAATCCGTAACGGCCTGTGCAAAGGAAAACGGGCGCCGAGGCGCCCGTTTCGTTGAACCGTCGCGACTACTTCGCGGCCGCGAGCATGTGTTCGACCGCGGCGCGCAGCTCGGCTTCGGACGCGTTCGGCTGCGCGCCCTTCGGCGGCATCGCGCCCTTGCCCTTGATCACGGAGGCGGTCAGCGCGGCGGCGCCGAGCTGGGCCCGTGGCGCCCACGCGGCCTTGTCGCCGAACTTCGGCGCGCCGGCGACGCCGGCGGCGTGGCAGGCGTTGCAGCCCGCCGCGTAGACCTTGGCGCCGTCCGGCTTGCCGCCGGCTGCCGCCAGTGCGGCCGGCGGCGACGCAGGGCCGGAGCGGTGCCGCCGCCGCGGGTGCCGCCGCCGCGCCAGCGGTTCCAGCGCCGGCATTGAACATGTAAAGCACCGCGGCCCTCATCTCCGGGTCGGTGAGGCTGGCCATGCCGCCGCGCGCCGGCATGCCGGCGTGGCCATGAATCGCGGAGTCCGTGACCGCGTTGACCCCGTGCGACACGCGCTTGGCCCACGCGGCGCGGTCGCCGATCTGCGGCGCGCCGCCCTTGCCCGTCTCGTGGCATCCGCTGCACACCTGCTTGACGATCTCCTCGCCGGAGCGAACCGCGGCACCCGCGGCCGCGACCTGCACGGCGGGCGGTGCGGGCTCGGTGAACTTGCCGCCCGACTGGTTGCCCATGAACGCGACGGCGCGGGCGACCTCGACCGGGTCGAGATCCGGGTTGCCGCCCTTGGCGGGCATTCCCTTGAATCCTTCGACGGCGTGCTTCACGAGCGTGTCGAAGCCCTGCTTGAGTCCGCGCGCCCCAGGCGCCGGCGTCGCCGGTCTTCGGCGCGCCGGCGGCGCCGGCGGCATGGCACGCCGCGCATGCGGCCTTGTAGACCGCTTCGCCGCCTTGCAGCGCGCGCGCCCCGCCGGCCTGCTGCAGGGCCACCATGCCGACGGGCCTGAGCCGGTCGGAGATCGCTTCGGGCGTCATCGCGTCGGATCCCGCGCCGCCCGTCTTGCTTCCCGTGACGAAGTTCGCCAGCAGGACGATCACGATCACCGGCACGACGAACGCGAGGATGACGACGGTGATCAGCTGACGCGGGGTCTTGATCAGGGCGGTGTGCTGGTCGGACATGCGTGGCTCCTGGCCTGTGCAGCGGTGCGCGAGGTTCTATGTTGGGCAGTTGGGCAGCACCCGAGAAAAGCCGGTTCTGCGAAGCGTTCAAGTATAGCTTGCAGCACTGTCGCGACCTGCCCGAGCCCTTGATTTCATTCGCGTTTCGAGGGAGAGCGCGAGGACGGGCGAGCGATAAACGGCTACCATTCGGCCTCGCTTCGACCGCTCGCGGTCGACAAGCGCCCGTAGCTCAGATGGATAGAGTACTGGCCTCCGAAGCCAGGGGTCGTGGGTTCGAGTCCCGCCGGGCGCGCCATTCGTCGCGGAGCCAACCGCTCCGCCCCGCACCACTTCCGACGACGCTGCCGACCGTGCCCATCACGCCGACCAACATCACGCTGCACGCGACCTCGCGGGTGCTCGAAATCGAGTACGAGGACGGGCAGCAGTTTCGATTGCCGTTCGAGTTCCTGCGCGTGTACTCGCCATCCGCCGAGGTGCGCGGGCATGGGCCGGGGCAGGAGACGCTGCAGGTGGGCAAGCGAGACGTGACCATCACGGACGCTGCATCCCGTCGGCCACTACGCGGTGCAGCCCAACTTCTCCGACGGCCACACGAGCGGCATCTACTCCTGGGAATACCTCCACGAACTCGGCGTGAACCAGGAACGGATGTGGGCCGAGTACCTGGCCGCCCTCGACGCCGCCGGCGCGAGCCGCGAGCCGGGGGCGCCGGAGAACGCCGCGTTCGCGTCCAGCGCCGGCAAGAGCTGCGGCCACCACTGATCGCGGGCGTCCGCACCGGCCCGCGTATCCTTTCGGCATGAACGACAAGCAGCGCGACTCGGCGACGCACTTCGGGTTCGCCCAGGTGGACGAATCCGAGAAGGCGCAGCGCGTCGCCGGCGTGTTCGACTCCGTCGCGTCGAAGTACGACGTGATGAACGACGTGATGTCGGTCGGCCTGCACCGCGTGTGGAAGGCGTTCACCGTGCGTCAGGCCAACGTGCGGCCGGGCATGAAAGTGCTCGACATCGCCGGCGGCACCGGCGACCTCGCAAAGGCCTTCGCGCGACGTGCCGGCGCGACCGGCGAAGTCTGGCTCACCGACATCAACGGCTCGATGCTGGCGGTCGGCCGCGACCGCCTGTTCGACAGCGGGCTGCGCCTGCCCCTCGCCCAGTGCGACGCCGAGAAGCTGCCGTTCCCATCGGGCCACTTCGATCTCGTCTCGGTCGCATTCGGGCTTCGCAACATGACGCACAAGGACGCGGCGCTCGCCGAGATGCAGCGCGTCCTCAAGCCCGGCGGCCGCCTGCTCGTGCTGGAGTTTTCCCGCATTTGGCAACCGCTTGCGCCGCTCTACGATGCGTACTCGTTCAGCGTGCTGCCGTGGCTGGGCAAGAAGATCGCGGGCGACAGCGACAGCTATCGCTACCTCGCGGAGTCCATCCGCATGCATCCGCCGCAGGAAGAGCTGGCGAAGTTGATGGAACAAGCCGGCTTCGACCGCGTCCAATGGTTCAACCTGACGGCGGGCGTGTGCGCCCTCCACGTCGGCACGAAGTACTGATTCCGGAGGTTCGATGAAGAAGTTGCTGGCTGGTCTGATGATCGGCGTCGTCGCCGCGAGCTTCGCTTTCGATGCAGAGGCGCAGCGCCGCCTTGGCGGTGGCCGCACCTTCGGCAAGCAGTCGCCGACCGTGCAGCAGAAGCAGGCGACCCCGCCGGCGCAGACGCCGCAGCAGGGCGCTTCGCAGGCCGCTCCCGCGCAGCAGCCCGCGGCCTCGGCGGCCCGCCCCGGCGCGACACCGGCCGCCGCGCCGCGCAGTCCGATGCGCGGCGCGCTGATGGGCCTCGCGGCCGGTCTCGGCATCGCGGCGCTGGCGTCGTGGCTGGGCTTCGGCGAAGCGCTGACGATGTTCCTGACCGTCGCGCTGGTCGGCCTCGCGCTGATGATGGTCATCGGCTTCGTGATGCGCCGCATGCGCCCGGCCCAGCAACCGGCCTATGGCGCCGCTGGTGCCCAGCGTGGACCGGGCACCTACTCCAACGTCGGCTATGAGACGGCGCCTGCCCCGGTTCCCGCGCCGGCGCAGCGCAGCGCGGCGCCCGTCGCGGGGGCCCTCCCGGGTTCGGCGATGGACGAGTTTTCGCGCGGCGGGAACGCTGCCTCCGGAGCGCCATGGGGCGTGCCGGCCGGCTTCGACACGCAGTCGTTCCTGGCGGCGGCCAAGAGCCACTACGCGAAGCTGCAGCAGGCGTGGGACACGGGCAATCTGGACGAGCTGTCCGAGTTCACCACCAACGAGATGTTCATCGCGCTGACGCACGAGTTGCGCGCGCGGGCCGGGCAGTCGAAGACCGAGGTCGTATCGATGGATGCCGAATTGCTCGGCATCGAATCGACCGCCGACGAGCACATCGCCAGCGTGAAGTTCGACGGCACGCTGCGCGTCGACGGCGAGATCGAGCGGGTGTCCGAGGTGTGGAACCTGTCGAAGCCTGTGAGCGGCGGCGGTTGGGTGCTTGCCGGGATCCAGCAGCTCGCGTGACGCAGGGCGACTGCGCGCATCGAGGGGCGCCGCGGCGCCCCTTCTTTTTGCCCTCTACACTTCGCCCATGATCGACCGACTGCTCAACCAGGCGGCGGTGGCCGTGCTGAACCGCATGCTCGGGCGCGAAGCGTGGGCGCGCGAAAAGCTGGCGCCGTTCGCCGGGCGCGTCGTGCGCTTCGAGGCCCCGCCCTTCTCGTTGCAGTGGGTGGTGGCGGAGGGCGGCACGCTGACCGCGAGCGATGATGGCGCTCCGGCCGTCACGATCGGCCTTGCGCTGTCGTCGCTGCCGTTCGCGTTGCTCGACCCGCAGGCCGCCACCAGGGACGTTCGCCTGCAGGGCGACGCGGAGTTCGCGCAGGCGCTGTCGTTCGTCCTGCAGAACCTCCGGCCGGAGCCGGAGGAAGAGCTTTCGCGGTTCGTCGGCGACGCCGCGGCGATGCGCATCGTCGGCCTCGTTCGCCTGAGCGCCGCGCATTGGCGCGAGCTGGCCGAGCGGATGCTCGACAACACCGCCAACTACATCGTCACCGAGAACCCGATGGTGGTCGGGCGCGACGAGGTCGCCACCTTCGTGGCGGATGTCACGCGCCTGCGTGACGACGTGGCGCGCCTCGAGAAGCGCATCGACCTGGCCGCTCGCGCCTCCTGAGCGCCGACTTAGCCGGACCTACAATCGCCGGCTATGCGCGTCTTCCGGCTGCTACGCATCCTGTCCGTCGTCTGGCGCTACCGCCTCGACGAAATCGCCGTCGCGAGCCTGCGCAGCCCGGCGCTCGTTCGCATCGTCGCCTGGACGACCGGTCGCGGCCCGCGCGAGTCGCGCGCCGTGCGCCTGCGGCGCGCGCTGGAGGATCTCGGTCCCATCTTCGTCAAGTTCGGCCAGGTCCTGTCGACGCGCCGCGACCTGCTGCCGGCCGACGTCGCCGAGGAGCTCGCGAAGCTGCAGGACCGCGTCCCGCCGTTCCCGTCCGACGTGGCCATCCGCGAGATCGAGCGCGGGCTGGGGCGGCCGCTCGCCGATGTCTTCACGGACTTCGAGCGCGAGCCGGTTGCTTCGGCGTCGATCGCGCAGGTTCACTTCGCCGTCCTCAGGGACGGGCCCCACGCCGGCAAGGAGGTCGCGGTCAAGGTCCTGCGGCCCGACATGCTGGGCGCCATCGACAAGGACCTCGCGCTGCTCGAGACCGGGGCGCTGCTGGTCGAACGGCTGTGGCGCGACGGCAAGCGCCTGCGACCGCGCGACGTCGTCGCCGAGTTCGACAAGTACCTGCACGACGAGCTCGACATGATGCGCGAGGCGGCCAACGCGTCGCAGCTGCGACGCAACTTCGCGGGCTCGCCGCTGCTCGTGGTGCCGGAGATGTACTTCGACTACTGCGCCGACAACGTGCTGGTGATGGAACGGATGCACGGCATCCCGGTCAGCCAGATCGAGCGCCTGAAGGAAGCGGGCATCGACATCAAGAAGCTGTCGCGCGACGGCGTCACGCTCTTCTTCACGCAGGTGTTCGACCACGCGTTCTTCCACGCCGACATGCACCCGGGCAACATCCTCGTCGGCGTGAACGGCGACCAGTTCAACAAGTACATCGGGCTCGACTACGGCATCGTCGGCACGCTGACCGAGAGCGACAAGAACTACCTCGCGCAGAACTTCCTGGCGTTCTTCCGCCGCGACTACAAGCGCGTCGCGGAACTGCACGTCGAATCCGGCTGGGTTCCCGAAGGAACGCGCGTCGACGAACTCGAGAACGCGGTGCGCGCGGTTCTCGAGCCCGTGTTCGACAAGCCGCTGAAGGACATCTCGCTCGGCCTCGTGCTGCTGCGACTGTTCCAGGCGTCACGGCGCTTCAACATCGGCGTCCAGCCGCAGCTCGTCCTGTTGCAGAAGACGCTGCTGAACGTCGAGGGCCTGGGACGCCAGCTCGATCCCGACCTCGACCTGTGGAAGACCGCCAAGCCCTTCCTCGAGCGCTGGATGGAGCAGCAGGTCGGCTGGAGCGGCATGGAAGCACGCATCAAGCGCGAGGCGATGCAGTGGACGTTCCTGCTGCCCCAGCTCCCGCGGCTGGTGCACGGCGCGCTCACGCGCCACCAGGACGCCGATCGCCTGATCGACGAGGTTCGCGCGCTGCGGCGCGAACAGCGACTGACCAACCGCTGGTATGCCGTGGCCACGGTTCTGCTGGTGATCGTCGTGGCAATCGCCGGATGGGCGGTGTTGCGCGCCTGAGGAGCCGCGGGCCTGCGCCTTGTCGAGGGGCGATTCGACACCCCCTTTCGTTGCTCATATCCTTGGACGTGGGCCACCCGCCCTGCTCCCAGGCTCCACCCTCTCTTCGGACCCGAACGATGAAACGCCATTCGATCCTTGCACTCGCGCTCGCGGGACTGCTCTCGGCCTGCGGCGGCGGGGGAGACAGCGCCCCACCCCCACCGGCAACCGGGTGCACGACCGCTTCGTTCCAGGTTTCCGCAGACACCACCGTGACGGTCGGCAAGGCCGGCGGTGCGACGGTCGCATCGTCCTGCGGCGCGCTGACGAACGTCTCCTGGCGGCAGACCCAGGGCCCGACCCTGACGCTGATGTCGGCACGGACGCAGGCGATCAGCTTCGAACCCGTGCTCGCCGGCACCTACGGGTTCAGCGTCGACTTCCGCGATCCGAACGGCGCGCCACGCAGCCTGTCGGTGACGGTCAACGCGGAGCTGCCGACCAGCCCGGTCGGCGTGCTCGTGCGCGCGGACCAGGCCGTTCGCGAAGGCGGCAAGGCGTCGGTGCGCGCATGGCCTGCCGCGACGGCGGGCGAGACGATCACCTGGACCCAGGTCGCGGGGCCCGCGGTCGCGCTGGATGCCAGCGATCCGAACCGCGTGCTGTTCACCGCTCCGGCCGTGAGCGTCGACACCCTCATCGTGCTCCGCGCCACCCGGCAACTCGTCGGCGGCGGGACCGACAGCGACGACGTCCGCGTGCTGGTCGAGAACTACGAGCAGGCGCCCTCCGACCCGTCGAACACCGGCCCGTACGTCTTCAGCGACACGCACGTTGCGCGCGCGTATCCATACCGCGCGGCCGGGCCCTTCGCCGCGGCCCTGGTTTCATGCACGAACGAAGCGAACCTGCAGTACTTCGGCGCCGGCGCGAACATGTGCCCGCTGTCGACGCTGCCCTTCCTGCACCAGACCACCGGCGGCGCCGTCCCGACGGTCAGCCAGATCATGGACCGCGTGGTGGTGTCCCACGACTGGATGGGCGAAGTGTTCGAGCAGTTCCTGACCACGCAGGCTAACGACGACCTCAAGCGCCTGTTCAACGGCGTGACGGCGATCGTGATCGGCGCGCACGTGCGGCCCAGCTTCTATTACGCGCTGACCGGCGCGATCTACCTGGATGCCGACAACTTCTGGCTGACGGCCGAGCAGCGCGATGTCATCGACGAAGCGCCGGACTTCCGTTCGGACTTCGACCGCGAGCTCAACTACTCCGGTGTCTGGCGGTACACGCAGAACAACGTGAGCATCTTCGTGAACTTCCCGGCGACCTCGCGCATCGCCCGGACGCCGAGCTACCTGCTCGCCGAAGCGGGCTGGCTGCTCTACCACGAGCTTGCGCATGCGTCCGACTTCCTGCCGCCGAGCGAGCGGTCGCGCCTGAACGACAACCTGGGCCTGACCGCGTGGGGCTTCATCGGGCCGCTGTTCACCGCCGAGAGGCTGCCATCGTCGGTCCTGGGCCGGACTTCCCCGCTTCAATCCGCCGAAATGTCGGCGCTGGCGCAGGTCAAGTTCTTCGGTGCGACCCCGACGGCCCTCCAGAAGTCGTACACGCCGCTCCAGGTCGCTTCGTTCTTCGCGCCGGACGGGGCGACCGACGAGTACAACTACGCGACGATCCGTGAAGACCTCGCGATGCTGTTCGAGGAATTCATGATGTTCCGGAACAGCCCCGATCCCGCAGCGCGCTGGCGCCGGGACGTCGCCTTCACCGACAAGATCACCGATGCGACCACCAGCGCGTCGCTGATCGTGCGCTGGGGCCAGCGCGGGCGCATCGGCGATGCCCGCGTGCGGCCGCGCGCGCAGCTCGTCGTCGGAGCGCTGGCACCGTGGGTGCCGCCGGCGGAATTGCTGGACCTGCCGCCGCCGATCCAGATGCGGCCCGGGGAGAGCTGGGCTTCGAACCTCGTGCTGCCCGCACCGCCGTCGACCGGCCTGGCGAGCGTCCAGGCCGTCCGGTCCCCGTTCGATCCCGAAGGCGATCGCGCGCTGCTGACGCGCGGCCTCAGCAGTCACCGCGACCACTGGACGCCGAACGAGCGCTGGCTGAAGCGAGTCGGTCGCTGAGCCTCGCGTGGCCGACTTCGAGACGCGCGATCCGGCCACGTCGGCGTTCTGGGACGAGCGCTACCGCGCCGGCTGCACGCCGTGGGGCTCGGCGGCCGGCGTCGCGAAACCGCCCGGCGTTGCTTCATAATTCGCGCCAATTTTCGCGTGCCGCCGCCCGGGCGGAGCTGACATGACGCTGATCGCCTTCGTCGTCCTCTACCTGCTCGCGTCGATCGCCATCGGCCTGTACGCCGCCACGCGAGTGAAGAACACGTCGGACTACGCAGTCGCCGGGCGGTCGCTGCCGCTTGCCGTGATCATCGCGACGACGTTCGCGACGTGGTTCGGCTCCGAGACGGTGCTCGGCATCCCGAGCAAGTTCGTCGAGGGCGGACTCCAGAAGACGGTCGAGGACCCGATCGGCGCCGGCATGTGCCTGGTGCTCGTCGGCATGTTCTTCGCGCGCAAGCTCTACAAGATGGACCTGCTGACCATCGGCGACTTCTACCGGAAGCGCTATGGCAAGGGCGTTGAGATCTTCAGCTCGGTCGTGATCCTGGTCTCCTATCTCGGCTGGGTCGCGGCCCAGATCACCGCTCTCGGCCTCGTGTTCAACCTGCTGTCGGTCGGCGCCATCAGCGTCGCGACCGGCATGGTGATCGGCACCCTGGTCGTCCTCGTCTACACGCTGTTCGGCGGCATGTGGTCGGTGGCGCTGACCGACTTCTTCCAGATGATCATCATCGTCGTCGGCCTGACGCTGATCGCCGTGTTCGCCGCCGACCACGCAGGCGGCGTCGGCAAGGTGGTCGAGTACGCGCAGGCGCGCGACCTCTTCCAGTTCTTCCCCGACGGCGGGCTCCACGGCTGGCTGTTCTGGCTCGGCGCGGCGATCACGATCATGATCGGTTCGATCCCGCAGCAGGACGTCTTCCAGCGCGTGATGTCGGCCAAGAGCGCCGACATCGCCGTGAAGGGCCCGATCATCGGCGGCATCTCGTACATGCTGTTCGCCGGAGTGCCGATGTTCATCGGGCTGTCGGCTTTCCTGATCATGCCGGACGCCGCCAACGCGCTGCTGAAGGAGGACTCGCAGAAGATCCTGCCGACGCTGGTGATGGAGCGCATGCCGGTGTGGCTGCAGGTGTTCTTCTTCGGCGCGCTGCTCTCCGCCATCATGTCGACCGCCTCGGCGACGCTGCTGGCGCCGTCGACCACGTTCGTCGAGAACGTGCTGAAGAACTTCGTGAAGATGACCGACCATCAGTCGCTGCGCTACATGCGCGTCACGGTCGTGGTCTTCACCGCCTGCGTGCTCGGCTACTCGATCTCATGGAAGGCACGCCGATCTACGAACTGGTGTCCAAGGCCTACCAGTTCCCGGTGGTCGGCGCGTTCTGGCCGCTGGTGTGCGGGCTGTACTGGAAGCGATCGACGCGCCAGGGCGCGATCTGGTCGATCGTGCTCGGCATGAGCACCTGGGCGCTGCTCGACTTCACGCCGCTCGGCGAGGTGTTTCCGTCAGTGCTCGGCGGGTTCCTGCTGGGAGCCGTCGGCATGTTCGTCGGCTCGCTGGCGCCGACGGCGGGCAACCACGCCTACCGCGCGCACACCGCCCGGCACGGCGAGCACTCGCACGCGCATCGCTGATCCGCCCTGCGGGCGGACACAATCCCACCACATCAGCCGGAGCCGCCCCGCTGGGCTAGCTGGACGAACTCGGCCGCGAAGCCCGAGAGCTTGCGATCGAGGTGCACGCGCTGCTCGATGGACGCGCTGTTGACCAGCTGCGCGATCAGTAGCGCGTTGTCGCGGCGGAACGCCTCGGCGCGGGCTCGCTGGTCGGCGTTCGAAGGACGGGCGAGCTCGCGGAAGTAGGCGCGGAACCAGTTCGCCGCAACTTCCTGTGCCGGACGCTCCGCCTGGATCCGGCGCAGCATCGCGACGAGATCCTTCGTTCGCCGCTCGCGCGCTTCGATCCAGTACAGCGAATCGACCGGACGGCCGGCGAGCGAGGCGCGGACCAGCTGCACCTGCTGCGGGTTGAGCTTGCCGAGCCAGAACTCGAATCGCTCCGCGTACTTCCTGGCGCGCGCGTCGATCGCCTGCGCGACCTCCTGCGCCGACTGCTTGCGCGCCTTGACGTTGTCGTCGACGAGCTTGCGTTCGACCTGGTCGATCTGGGGCGGGGTCAGGGTCAGCGCCAGGGCGGCGGCGTCCGGGGCGGCGCGTTCGCCGAGCGCGGCGACGCGTGCCATCAGGCCCTCGTTGAACTCCAGGACCTCCGCCGGGGTGACGCTGCCGTCGAGTCGGGTGCGCGCGCGCTGGACGAAGGCCGCGTAGTCCGCGAGTTGCGTCGCGCGGTGCCAGGCCATCAGGGACTCCACGCGCCGGCGCACCATGTGCTCCTGCTCGTCGGTCAGCGACACATAGCGGTCGAGCGAGTGCAGCAGCAGCGTGTCGGCGTTGTTGTAGCCGAGCTTGACGGTGCTGCATGCGGCAAAAAGCAGGGCAAACAGGCCCAGCGCCAGAAGGCGCGAACCGCTGCCGAGCGGGGACGGTGACTTAGAATCGAAGCGCAATCGAGGACCTCCGCGCGCCATGAACATCGTGATACTCGCCGCCGGGCAGGGCAAGCGCATGCGCTCGTCACTGCCGAAGGTGCTGCACCCCGTGGCTGGGCGGCCCATGGTAGCGCACGTCATCGCCGCCGCCCGGCAGGCCTGCAGCGACGTGGCCAACATCACAGTCGTGATCGGACACGGTGCCGCTGCGGTGCGAGAAGCCTTCCCCGGCGAACCCGGTCTCCACTTCGTGCTGCAGGAGCCGCAGCTGGGCACCGGTCACGCAGTCATGCAGGCCGTTCCCGAATTGGACGACGTCGACCTCGACTTTGGTTCTGTACGGGGACGTGCCGCTGATCACTTCAGCGACGCTGCGCCGGCTGCTCGATGCGGCCGGCGGCTCCGTCGGCGTGCTGACGGTGCGCCTTCCCGACCCGACCGGTTACGGCCGCATCGTGCGCAACGAGCGCGGCGACGTGGTCCGCATCGTCGAGCAGAAGGACGCGTCGCCCGCGGAGCGGGCGATCGACGAGGTGAACACCGGCATCGTCGTCGTGCCGACCGTTCAGCTGAAGGCGTGGCTCGGGACGCTGTCGAACGACAACGCCCAGGGCGAGTACTACCTGACGGACGTCATCGCGCGCGCCGTGCGGGACGGCGTGCGGGTGGTCGGCGTCGACAGTGCCGACGTCGACGAGACGCTCGGCGTGAACAGCAAGGAGCAACTCGCCATGGTGGAACGGATCGCGCAGCGGCGCACGGCGCAGGCGCTGATGGACGCCGGCGTGACGCTCGCCGATCCCGCGCGCATCGACGTGCGCGGCGAACTGGTCACCGGCGCCGACGTTTCGATCGACGTCGGCTGCATCTTCGAGGGCCGCGTCGAGCTCGCCGACGGCGTCCGGATCGGCGCCTACTGCGTGCTGCGCGACTGCGCCATCGGCGCCGGCAGCGAGGTGCTGCCTTTCACGCACGTCGACGGCGCGGTCGGTCGGCGCCGGGCGCGCGCATCGGGCCCATACTCGCGCCTGCGGCCGGGCGCGCGCCTTGACGACGAAGTCCACATCGGGAACTTCGTCGAAGTGAAGGCGAGCACCCTGGGCCGCGGCTCGAAGGCGAACCACCTGGCGTATGTCGGCGACTCCATCGTGGGTCGCGACGTCAACATCGGCGCCGGCACGATCACGGCGAACTACGACGGCGCGAACAAGCACCAGACCGTCATCGGCGACGGCGCCTCCATCGGATCGAACGCCGTGCTGGTGGCGCCGGTCACCATTGGCGCGGGAGCGACCATCGGCGGCGGTTCGACCATCGCCAAGGACGCTCCCGAAGGGAAGCTGACCGTGGCGCGCGCGCGGCAGGTGACGCTCGAGCACTGGCAGCGGCCCGTCAAACAGAAGAAAGGCTGACACATGTGCGGCATCGTCGGAGCCGTCGCCACGCGCGACATCACTCCAGTGCTGGTCGAAGGGCTGCGCCGCCTCGAGTACCGCGGCTATGACTCCTGCGGGGTGGCGCTGCTCGCCGGCGGCGCGCTGACGCGTTCGCGCAGCACGGCGCGCGTCGCCGACCTCGACGCGCAGTTGAAGAAGTCCGGGCTGGCGGGCCATCTCGGCATCTCCCACACCCGCTGGGCCACGCACGGCGCGCCCGGTCACGACCAACGCGCACCCGCACTTCTCGCGCGACGAGGTTGCGGTCGTCCACAACGGGATCATCGAGAACTACGAGGAGATCCGCGAAGAGCTGAAGCGCGCCGGCTACGAGTTCGTCACCGAGACCGACAGCGAGGTGATCGCGCACCTGGTCCACTCGCTGTACAAGGGCGACCTGTTCGCCGCCGTCCGCGGCGCGGTCGCGCGGTTCAAGGGCGCCTACGCGATCGCCGTCGTGCACAAGGCCGAGCCGAAGCGCCTCGTGGGCGCGCGGCAGGGTTCGCCGCTGGTCGTGGGCGTCGGCAAGGGCGAGAACTTCCTCGCCTCCGACGCGATGGCGCTCGCCGGCACGACCGACCAGATCATCTATCTCGAGGAAGGCGACGTCGTCGACATCGCCCTCGATCGCGTGCGGATCGTCGACGCCACCGGCAAGAACGTGAAGCGCGCGGCGCAGACGGTGCAGGTGGGCAGCGGGGCGGCCGAGCTCGGCCCGTACCGCCACTACATGCAGAAGGAGATCTTCGAGCAGCCGCGCGCGATCAGCGACACGCTGGAATCGGTCAACGGCATCGACCCGGCGCTGTTCGGCGACAGACGCGACGGAGTTGCTGGCCGGCGTCGACTCCGCGCTGATCCTGGCGTGCGGCACGAGCTACTACGCCGGCCTCACCGCCAAGTACTGGCTGGAGTCGATCGCCGGCCTGCGGACGAGCGTCGAGATCGCGAGCGAGTACCGCTACCGCGACAGCGTTCCCAACCCGCGTTCGCTGGTGGTCGTGATCTCCCAGTCGGGCGAGACCGCCGATACGCTGGCCGCGCTGAAGCACGCGCAGTCGCTCGGCATGACGACCACGCTCGGCATCATCAACGTGCCGACCAGCGCGATGGCGCGCGCGACGAAACTGAAGTTCTTCACGCGCGCCGGCGTCGAGATCGGCGTGGCGTCGACCAAGGCCTTCACGACGCAGCTGGTCGCCCTCTTCCTGCTGACGCTCACCATGGCCAAGCTGCGCGGCCGGCTCGCGCGCGACCAGGAGCAGGTCGACATCCGCGCGCTGCGCCACCTGCCCGCCGCGCTGCAGTCCGTGCTGGCGCTCGAGCCGCAGGTGGTTGCCTGGGCCGAGCAGTTCGCGCGCAAGGAGAACGCGCTCTTCCTCGGTCGCGGCCTGCACTACCCGATCGCGCTCGAGGGCGCCCTCAAGCTGAAGGAGATCAGCTACATCCACGCCGAGGCCTATCCGGCCGGCGAGCTGAAGCACGGCCCGCTCGCGCTCGTGACCGAGCAGATGCCGGTCGTGACCGTGGCGCCGAACGACACGCTGCTCGAGAAGCTCAAGTCGAACATCCAGGAAGTGCGCGCGCGCGGCGGCCAGCTCTACGCGTTCGCCGACGCCGACACGCACATCCAGTCCTCGCCCGGCCTGCACGTGATCCGGATGCCCGAGCACTACGGGCCGCTGTCGCCGATCCTGCACGTGGTGCCGCTGCAGTTGCTGGCGTATCACACGGCGGTGGCGCGCGGCACGGACGTGGACAAGCCGCGGAACCTCGCGAAGTCGGTGACGGTGGAGTAAGGCTCCATCTCCATTGGTGCCGTTGACGGGACGAAACAAAGTCCGTCGGAGACAAACAAAGTCTGTCGGAGTGGACGCCTTCGGAGCGGCGGCTCTCTGAAGTGGATCTGGACAAGCCGGAGCGCAAAGTCTTGAATGACGGCTTTGTGGCCGTCTCCTTACTTCCGTGTTCGGCCAACTCCGGACATTGAGCGAGGCCGCCCAAACTACCTAGTTGCGGACCTGCCGACGCTGATCATGCCTTGCCGATCGCGAGACTGGCACTTCGGCCATTGCTGTCACGCGTCGAGGCGACCGGGGGTCCTATCTTGACTTGAGTCCGGACGGGTACGATGCCGCGACGGACAAGAACCCATTTCAGGTCGCGCGCGCTCAGCATCGTCGCTCGAGCTTGGCCCTCCCACACCATGATCGAACTCGGATACCTTCGCCAGCCGGCGATCCGCGGCAACACGATTGTCTTCGTCTGCGACGATGATCTTTGGCAAGTGGCCGCCGGCGGCGGCAATGCGCGCCGCCTGACCGCCGGACTGGGCGAACCGGCCACACCCGCGCTGTCACCTGACGGCCGCTGGCTCGCGTATGTGAGCCGCGACGAACAGCATCCCGAGGTCTACGTGATGGCTGCCGACGGTGGTCCGGCACGGCGCATGACGTGGCTTGGTGCAAACTTCCTGAACGTGGCTGGATTTGCGCCAGACGGACGCATCGTGTTTGTAACTACGCATGGCCAGCCGTTCTTCCGCTACTTCCGGGCCTATGCGCTCGACCCGGCGGGAGGACTGCCTGAACTGCTACCGCTCGGGCAAGTGAACCATCTGTCGTTCGGACCGGGCCAGGCAAAGGTGATCGGCCGCAACACCGCCGACCCTGCGCGCTGGAAGCGCTACCGCGGCGGCACCGCCGGCCATCTGTGGATCGACGCCACGGGGTCGGGTCAGTTCCGCCGCATGGTGGAACTGAAGGGCAACATCACCTCGCCGATGTGGGTTGGCGATCGCGTCTACTTCCTGTCCGACTTCGAAGGCGTCGGCAATCTGTACTCCTGCCGCCCCGATGGCGCCGATCTGAAGCGGCACACCGATCACGACGACTACTACGCGCGCTTCGCCTCGACCGATGGCCGGACCATCGTCTACCAGTGTGGCGCCCGGATCTGGCACTTCGATCCCGCTGCCAACGCAACGCGGGCCGTCGACATCCGCGTAGCGGCGCATCGCACTCAGGCGGCGCGCCGCTTCGTGACAGCGGCCGATCATCTCGGCGGCTACCAGGTGCACCCGGCCGGCCACAGCCTGGCAGTCGATGCACGCGGCAAGCTCTTCACGTTCGCGCTGTGGGAAGGCGCGGTGCTACAGCATGGTCGCGCCGAGGTCGCACGATTGCGCCTGGGTCAATGGCTGGCGGACGGCAAGACGCGCGTGGCGGTCAGTGACGCCACTGGCGAAGAGCGCATCGTGGTGTTCGACGCGGCCGGCGAGCGCACGCTGGACTGGGACATCGGTCGCGTGCTTGCGCTGCGCGCCGCTCCGGTGGGAACGTGCATTGCGCTGACCAATCACCGCAACGAGGTCTGGATCGGCGATGTTGCTACCGGCGAAGCATGGCTGGCGGATCGCAGCGACGCCGGGCGCAGCGATGACATCGCCTGGTCGCCGGACGGCCTGTGGCTCGCGTATTCATTCTGGGTCGGTCTGCGGCACTGCGCTATCAAACTGTGCGACACCGCCGCACGCACTTCCGTACTGGTGACGCGTCCGGAGTTTCGCGACTGGTCGCCAGCGTTCGATCCCGAGGGCAAGTACCTGTACTTCCTGTCGGTACGTACGTTCGATCCGGTCTACGACAACGTGCAGTTCGAGCTGAGCTTTCCACGCGCGGCCCGACCCTACCTGATCGCGCTGCAGGCGGATTCCCGACCGCCGTTCGAGCCCGAACCCAAGAGCATGCGTGCTGAGCACGTCGAGGCCAGAGAGGCTGCCAAGGCCGCTGACGCCCAAAGGGAGGAACACAAACGCGTGCGGATCGACGTGGCCGGCATCGAGGCGCGCGTCGCACAGTTTCCGGTGCCGGAGGGACGCTACGGGCAGATCGCCGGGGTGCGCGGCAAGGTGCTGTGGACGGTGTTTCCGATTCCCGGCGCGCACGGCCGGGGCGGACACCGTGAGACGCCGGGGCGGCTCGAGTTGTTCGACTTCGCCACGCAGAAGACCGAGACGATCGCCGAGCGCGCTGACGACTTCGTGCTGTCGACCGACGGCGGCACGCTGATCGTGCGCGACGAGAAGCGGCTGCGGGCTCTTGATCCGACCTCCAAGACGGAACCCTCCAAGAACGGTCCTGACGACACGCCTTCCCGCGCCACCGGCTGGATCGACCTGGCGCGTGTCCGTGTTTCGGTCGACCCCCGCAGCGAGTGGCAACAGATGCTGCGCGAGGTCTGGCGGCTGCAGCGCGACCAGTTCTGGGTGTCCGACATGTCTGGCGTTGACTGGGAGGCAACCTACCGTCGCTACCGGCCGCTGCTCGACCTTGTTGCCACGCGTGCCGAGCTCTCAGACCTGATCTGGGAGCTGCACGGGGAACTGGGTACCTCGCATGCATACGAGATGGGCGGCGATCACCGCAAGCCGCCAGCGGTCGCGCTCGGTCAACTCGGTGCCGAGCTGGCAGCTACTGCCGATGGATCCGGCTACGAGATCAAGGCAATCGTGACTGGCGATCCGTGGGAGACCGGCGCCGACTCACCGCTGAACGCGGTTGGAGTCGCCGCCCGGATCGGCGAACGCATCGTCGCCGTCAGTGGTCAGCACGTTTCGCGCGATAAGCCTCCACAGGCGCTGCTGGTCCACCAGGCCGGCATGAAAGCCGAGCTGACGCTGGCGGCCGCAGATGGCACGACGCGCTCCGTGATCGTCAAGCTGCTGGCCGATGAAGTGCCGGCGCGCTACCGCGATTGGGTCGAGCGCAACCGGCGCTGGGTGCACGAGCGTTCGGGCGGTCGCGTCGGCTACTTTCACCTGCCGGACATGCAATCCGCAGGCTTCGCCGAGTTCCATCGCTACTTCTCCGCGGAGTGCGACCGAGCGGCACTGATTGTCGACGTGCGCTTCAACCGAGGCGGCCATGTGTCGCAGCTGTTGCTGGAAAAGATCGCGCGCCGGCGTATTGGTTACGACCTTCAACGTTGGGGCTTGCCGACCCCGTACCCGACGGAGTCACCGGCCGGGCCGCTGGTCGCGCTGGCCAATGAGCACGCGGGCTCTGACGGCGACATCTTCTCGCACTGCTTCAAGCTGATGAAGCTCGGTCCGCTGGTAGGCAAGCGCACTTGGGGCGGCGTGATCGGCATATGGCCGCGCCACAAGCTTGTCGACGGCACCGAGACGACACAGCCAGAGTTCTCGTTCTGGTTCGAGGATGTCGGCTGGCAGGTCGAGAATTACGGCACCGATCCGGATGTCGAAGTCGACAACGCGCCTCAGGACGCCGCCGCTGGCCGCGACGCGCAGCTCGAGCGGGCACTGGCGCTCGCGCTCGAGCTGGCAGAGAAGGCGCGGCCGCAGCCGCCGAAGTTTGGCCCTGGGCCAAGCCTCGCCCGCGGTCCCCTGCCGCCGCGGAACTGACGGCTATTTCGATCGCCGTCAGGGGGGCGTGACTCGGCCAGTTTCTGCCATCTACGTGCCCTGCGCCACTTGCTCGATAGCAGACGTCCCCATGCGAAATGAGTTGGCCCATTCATCATTCAACGCGCGGATAGCGCTGCCATGACCCGCCCGGTTTCTTCGGACCAATGACTTCTGGAAAGATGGCTCTTCTTCAGCAAGGAGCCTATGAGGCAGAGTCGCTTGGCCGATGAGCGGATGTCGGCGATCCTGCGCGAAGCAGACCGCCTGCGAGAAAAAAAGTCGGGCGCGCGGCCCGACTTCTACAACGCAG
>CAWEQS010000003.1:0-12983 GCA_963811265.1 uncultured beta proteobacterium | reverse complement strand
GAGCTCGTCTACCTATCGGCCGTTCCGCTGAGCGGCTTTGAGCAGCGACCGCACTACATGGTGCAGGAACTGCTCCGGGGCGGGGTGAGCAGCGCGCTCTGGCTCGAACCGTATCCGAGGCCAAGCAGAATGTTGAGCGCCTGGTTGGGCCGCATGACATCGAGGTCGATGTCGGCGCGGATGCCGAACAGCTCGAGCGCGGCGTCCAGGAGATCCCGATGCTGGGCGGTGACGAGCACGCGGCACTGAAGGTTGCGGGATTCCCGCAGCCGTTCGATGACCGGGGCCATCTTGATCGCTTCAGGGCGCGTGCCGATGACGCAGAGGACGGTGGGCTTGGGCACTGGGGAAAGCGGGGCTACAAGAAGGTCAACGGTAGCATCTTCGTCGCATCGCAACAATTGGTCGGCTGCGCTAGCGGCAGCCTCAATGCTAGTGAGCAGAGTCGCTGAAACTCCATTCTCACAAAGCGAAAAAAAGGGCGGCCGAAGCCGCCCTTCGAGATTGCAACCTCTGAACGTTACTGGTTGGTGCCCGCCGGGATGACCCACGGGTTGTTGGTCGTCATGCGGTTGGGGTCCAGATACTGCGGAGTGTTGTTGCCCTGGCCGCCCGACACCTCGGCCCAGATGCCGTTCGTGCGCAGGAACGTCTGGACGCGCAGCGAAGACGTCGACGCCATGATGCGGACGCGCGGGTTCGGACCCTTGGCCGCGTTCGGCGCGCCGAGGACCGTTCTCGATGGCCATGTTGTCCAGCATGACGTAGCCGTCCTGCGCGACAGCTGTCGCGATCTTGCCTTGCGTGCTGAGCGTACCGTCGTCGTAGATGTACTGCGCATACACGTCGGCCGCCCCCGTCACTCCGGTGTTGATGATCCGCAGCGACATGCCGTAGCCGAACTGATTGATGCGCCGACGGGATGTAAATGCGGGTATCGATCACCGTGCCGTCGTTGATGATGCTTGACAGGCTGCCCGAGATCGTCCGGTCGAGGTCGTTGAGCCCCGGCGGACCGAACAGCGTCGACGTCGCCGAGATTCCGGTGACTTCGTTGATCTGTGGACCGCCCGGTGGCCCGTTCACGACATAGCAGACCCACGGGTCGGCGTCAGCGGCAGCCGCGGAAATGCCACTGATCGTGGCAACCGTCCTGCCCACGTTGTATGAGAAGTTCGCGAACCCGCCGGCCGAGCAATCGGGACTGTTCGACAGGAACAGCGTGCCGGCGTTGAACGAGCCCGAGCCCGCGGTCACGGTCGCGCTCATCGTGCGCCCCGCGGGAGACAGTGATCGTGTAATCCGTCGCGCCGTTGACCTGGAACTGCGTCCCGCTGATGTTGCTCCAGATAATCCGGCCAAGGTTGTTGTACATGCTCGGGCCGGTGAACATTTTACGCTGGCTCATCGGATCGACCGCAATCTTCCGCACGCCCGGGTTCGGGACGATTTCTTGGGGATGTCGGATTGCATCGGCAGTCGCGACAATTACATAGCCGGACGCGCCGTCGATGAAGCTGTTGTCCACTACCTCATTAATGGCGGCGGAAACCAACACCTGGTCGTGCCCGGCGTGCCAAATGCATTCGTCGGCACCAACGGCAGCCCGCCCAGTTTCCACGTGGACAGTCGCGCCGCTGCCGATGGGCTGGGCCGCGCCGGTGTTGTTTTGGACGAGAAGTTGAACTCGGGTCCCATCGTCCAACGTCGACACGCTGACGATTGTCCAATCGAGGAAGCCGGGCACGCCCCCAAGGACGAAATCGCTGGCGACCGCTGCCTGCGCGAGACGTCGCGCCGCCCGAAAGCGTCCAATTGATGTAGACGCCGCCGCCGTTGTTGACGACATAGCCGCCCGACTCGCCGATGGTCGTGGTTAACGTAACTTGATAGCGCTGCCCTTCGGGGCCGGCAGCCTGAAGTAGTCCGCCGGGATGATCGGGCCCGGTCCGAAGTTCTCGGTCGCGTAGAGCTGTCTCTGCGCGTCCGACATGTGGAGCGGATGCACAAACGTACCTGCTGACGCCGCGGTCCCAATCGCGGCACAACACGATGCCCTACTGCTGTTGCCAGGACTTTCTTGGTCGATCTCACAATTCCTCCTTCGCATGGCGCATCGGCGGACGTCGATGCATGTTTTTTTCCCAATCGCGGTCTTTTTGTAGCCATACCGCGACACTTGTATTCATAGCATTGGACTAGCGTAAATGCGTGACATATCTCTGGGCACCCGACGAGCGGCAAGAAAGTTCCGAATTTTCGCGGTCGACCTGTCCAATGAGGGACCAAAGTTTGATTTGAATCAAAGAAAAGACGGGCCGAGCGGCGTATCGAGCGCCGCCGCGAGCGCCGCCATGCGGACCTGCCGCTCGCAGCGGAACCCCTGAACGTGCCCATTGACAGAGGTGGGTGGAGACCCTTCAGGTGGCCGCGGCGAGCCGGCCGCGGGTCGACCACGACCAAGCTCTGCAGAGGCGGCGAGAGTTCAGGTACCTGAGGCGAAACGGCCGGTCGGCCCCTTGACAAGCTGACATGCTGGCCGGCTGTTGCCGGCCATGCCGGCTCTTACCGGGCTACAGGCGGTGGCTCGGCACCGGACGACGATGCCGCGGGGCCGGATGGCTTGGCCGCACCGTCTCCGTCCAAAATGGGCGCTTCAGACGCCGGTTTGGGGACAGCGGGGGTCGGCGAACCGCCGGACCCTGGCCGTCCTTCGGGAGCCGGCGCCGATGGAAGCGCCGGGCCGGGAGTCGCGGGCGGCGCGGTGTCTCGCGAGCCGAGCGGCGGCACCGACGTGCCACTCCAGCCCTCGAGCCGGGTGCGGAAGGCGTCGGTCACCGCGCGGGCGTCGGTATCGTCCGAGATCACGTAGGGCGTGATCAGGATGACGAGTTCCGTGCGCTCGGACGTGCGCTGGTCGTTCTTGAAGAGCTGGCCCACCACCGGGATGTCCTTCAGCAGCGGAACGCCGGACTCGGACCGGGTGTCCTGTGACGATATCAACCCGGCCAGCATCACCGTGCTGCCCTCGCGCAGCGTCAGCTTGGTCTCGACCTTGCGCTGCGAAAACGTCGGTGAAATGTTGACGCCCGTGCTCGTCGTCCGCGCCGCGCTCACTTCCTGCATCACGTCGAGGTCGATGCGGTCGTCGGAGAAGATCGTCGGGCGCACCTTGAGGATCACGCCGGTGTTGCGGTACTGAATCGTCTGCAGCGTGCTCGGGGTGACCTGCCCGACGCCTCCTGATACGGACGACCCCGTCGTCTGGTTGCTGGTCACGATCGGGACCTCGTCGCCGACCTGCACGCTCGCCGTCTCCCCGTTCCGCGCGACGATGCTCGGCGTCGACAGGATGCGCGCGCGGTTGTCGGTGGCGAGCGCGTTGAGCTTCGCCCGAAGCGCGCCGGCCGCGTTGAAGAAGTTGACGACGAGGCCGGAGTCTCCGATGCCGAGGTTGCCCAGGGTGCCGCCGACGATGCTGCCGCCCGCGCGAGTGTCCTGGAACGCGAACTCGACGCCGAGCGTCAGCCCGCCCGTCAATCGCACCTCGGCCACCATCACCTCGATCAACACTGCGCGCGCGGGCCGGTCGAGGTCCCGCATCAGGCCGAGGACCTGGGCGCGATCGATGCCGGCCCCGGCGACGATCAGCGTGTTGGTCGTCGGGTTGACCACCACGCGACGCGCGCCGATTGCCGCCGCGGCCGCCGTCGCGCCGCCCTGCTGGATCCCCTGCTGGACCCCCGCCGACGTGCTGAGCAGGTCCTGCAGCACCTTGGCGAGCCCCTGCGCATCGGTGTTCTTGACCTGGTACGACACGTAGCCGGGACCGGAGCCTCCGCTGGCGCGGCTTTCGAGTTCATCGGCCCACTTGCTGACGTAGTCGAGCATCCGCGGGTCCACCGCGAACACGAAGAGCGCGTTCAGCGTCGAGACCGGGAACAGCAGGATGGGCGCCGCCTGCGCTGCCGACGTCGACACGCTGTAGCCCTGCGCCGTCAGCAGCTCCGACAGGCGCCTCGCGAGTTCCTCGACCGACATCAGCGACGGATTGAGCCGCAGGCTCGCGCGGCCGCGGAGCGATGGCTGGTCGAGGACGGCGATCGCCTGCATCGCAGCGCGCACGTCTTCCGGCGAGCCGGTGATCAGGATGGCGTTGCGACTCGGGTCGTCGGAGACCGTGGTCAGTCGCGCTCCGAAGATGCTTTTCAGCCACGTCGAGACATCGGTGTTGCGGACCGCGCTCAGTTCGATCAGCTGGAACACCGGGCGCATTGCGAGCGGCGTCTCCGGCGCAGACCGGCCGCGCTGGATCTCGGGCAGCATCCCGGTCTGGGCGTCGTTGGGCACGAATCGCAGCACGCCGCCGCCGAGGTCCGCGGTGATCACGCCGTAGCTGAGCAACACCTTGCGCGCAAGGTCCTCGACCTGTTCACGTGTCTGCGGCGCGGCCGCCCGCACCGTCATCAGGTCGGTCCGCGCCGCCACCTGCGGCGCGACCGTGAAACTGCGCTTGAGGATGTTGCCGAACACGATCTGGATGAACGCGGGCAGGCGCTCGCTCTCCAGGTTCAGCATGACCTTGTCCCCGGAGGCCGTGGCAGGCGGCGTGGGCGCCGTCCCCGGGGCCACGGTCGTCGTCGGCGCCTCGGGCGGCTTCGGCAGATTCTTCTGGACCAGCGGCCGCTCCGGCGCCGCCGTGGCGGACTGCAACGCCTGCACGTCAGGCGCCTTCTTTTCGCCTTCCTCTGCCTTGCGCACGACCAGCAGCTCGGGCGGCTCGGGCGGCGCGACGAGCTTCAGTGACGGCGGGAGGCTGGTGCACGCTGCAAGCACCACCGCCAATGCCATCAGAAGCCGTCTATTGCTCATCGAGTCCAGTCTCTCACTTCGGCCGGAGCTTGAGCTCCACCCGCTTGCCGTCCGCCACGACCCAGATCCGTTCTTCCTGGATCTCGACGATGCGCCGGCCGTCCGGCAGCGAATCCCCGGATTTAAGCGTCTCGGGGGTCTTGTCGCCCCGACGCAACAGTACGAACGACTGCGAGCCAATCCGGTAGGTGCCGGTCAACTTCCACGTCTCTTCGGCCGTCCCTCCGGCCTGACGCGCCTGAAGCTGGCTTGCCCGCGAGTACATGGCCGACGGCATGGGCCAGATCTCCCGACTCAGCAGCTTGTCGACGATCGACGGATCGGAAGCCGGCGCCGCCGCCAGCACGAAATCCCCCGCGGCTGCCGCGCCAGACGAGGGGACGGCGGGCGGACGTGTCACCCACAGCGCCGCCAGCGCCGCGCCGGCAAGCAGCGCAACGCTTCCGGCCATCGTGAGGTAATGACGGTTCATTTCCGAGGTTCCAACCGCGGGCTGCGGTAGGCCGAGACCACCTGGAGTTCCCAGCGCGGCGACGGCTGCATCTGAATGCTTATCGACTCGATCCAGCTTCGCCTTGATCCCGATGAAAGCGCGGCGAGCATATCGTAGGCAGCCACCGGCGAGAAATCGGACCGTACCTGGGCGCGCACGACCCAGCCGAGACCCAGCGCTGCTTCGGGTCCGCCGGCTGCCTTTGGTGGCGGTGCGGCGGCCGGGGCCGACTGAGCGCCGCCGAGTGGCCCGACGGACGGCGCCCCGGACAGCGACACGGTGACGTTGCGCAGACCGGCGCCACGCGCCTGCTCGCCCACCCAGTCCTGCAGGTCGGCTTGCGCCTGCCCGAGTGACTCGACCACCTTCACGGACGACTCGAAGCGCAACAGGCGGCGTTCGGCTTCCTGCAGGCGCTCGGGCCACTGCGTCTCGACGGCCTGGGCTTCGATCCTCGCCAGTTGCTTCGCCTTCTGCACCAGCACGCGATCGCGCTCGACGATGGCGTCGTACCAGACCAGCAAGCCGTACAGCCAGAGGATTCCGGCGATGCAGACGACGCCGGTACGCAGCGTCGGTCGCTCGTTCCACTCGTGCCCCAGCGAGGCCAGGAGATCACGCAGCATTCTTCGCCTTCGGCGCGGCGGGACGACGCGTCAGTTCCATCTCGACTTGCAGCGCGCGCGCGTCCTGCGCCGGGAGCACGCGCACGTTCGCGAAGCGGCCCGACTTCTGCAGCTTCGTCACGAGGTCGGCGGCAGACTGGATCCCCGGGTTGGACAGCGTCGCACGCAAGACGCCAGCGTCGACCCTGAGTTCGGAGACGACGACGCCGGGCGGAACGCTCTCGGCGAATGCGTCGAGGATGTCGAGGGGCGCGGGGTACCGGTCCAGGTCATTCCACGCCTGCAGCCTCTGTGCGACATCGAGCGCCTGCGCGCGCTGCTCGGCAACCGGCGCCAGCCGCTCGCTCGCGTCGGCCAGCGAAGCGTCGAGCGATCCCTCAACGAACCAATGGCGCGCCGAAACGAGCGCGAGCGCGAGAGTCGCCAACGCCAGCGCCCCACCGGCGCCAATGAGCAGGCGGCGCAGGTCGAGCCGTCGTACCGGTGAGCCCGCATCGACGTGTTCGACACGGTCGGCCCACGGCTTCGCGAGAAGCGTGGCAGGCTGCGCGTCGATCAGGCGATTCCAGCCGTCCCTCGAATCCGCGTCCGATACGCCAAGCCCCGCCATGGTCGACGACCACTGCGCAGCATCCGGCCGTGTCGGGTAGAAGTGCTCGGCCGCCAGCCGCCCGTCGAGCCAGCGCCGGACGATCCACCCTTCCTGGCCCCGGATCACTTCGATCGGGCGCGCGTCGGACGCCAGCAGCAGCGACTCCGGCAACCAGGACCGCGCCTGCGCCAGTTCGCCTTCCTCGCGGTTGGCGACCCAGACGGCCGCGGTCGTCGCAGCAGACCACACCGCAACGGCCGACCAATCTGGATATGGCGACCACTCCGCGATGGCAAGCCGCAGCGCGGCCGCGCGGCGCGACAGCGGCACGCCCGGCAGATCGAAGACGCGGAACATCAGGGCGCGCCGCGGCAGGACTACCCGCGCCCGCCGGGCCAAGACGCCGCCGCGCGGCGCGCCTGCCGCCTGGGCCGTCACAACGCTCGTCGTCTGCGTTTCCATCTCGTTGGGGAACTATGGTAGCAACGCCGCCTGCCGGGCAAGGGCGGCCGGATCGACGGCGGGCAGGGTCTCGAAGGCGTCCATGGTCCACGGCCATTGGGCTGCGCGCGGGGTCAATGTGATCCGCACCCGTTCCGTGCGGCCGGTCTCTACGTCGGAAAAGGTGGCCAGCAGCACGGGCGATGAAACCGGAGTCACCGCGAACATCAGCACGTCCTGCCCGAGGGTTGATACGCGGGCCAGATGCCCGATGTCGATGAAGCCTTCGGCGCGCCGCGCCACGAGGTCCTCCGCCGCGATCGGAGGCACGCCGAGCATCGCATACAACACCGTGGGCGATGCGGCGTTGGGATTGACACGGCCGGTGGCGCCCGCGGTCAGCGCATCCAGGAAGCGGTCGCTCATCGTCCCGGGCAGGAGCGTGTCCCAGCCGAGGACAGCGACCAGTGACCGCGGACTCTCGACAGCGCGGTTCAGCGGTGGATCGAGGCGGGCGGCCGCGTACTCGCCGCGTTCGGCACCATTCAGACGGCGGAAGTCGTCCTCGTCGAGAAAGTCGAGGATCCTGTCTGCGAGGACATCCCGCTGGTCGACGGGCACCCCGACCTGCTCGGCCAGGCGGCGCCAGACGTCGAGTCCGACCCGGTTGACGTCGATCAGTCCCGCGGCATCCTGCAACCGCACAACCATCGTCTTCGACGGCAGGAGGTAGGGCCGGTTGTCGACACGGATCGCCGTATTCGGGGCGAGGCCGATGCCGAATACCGTCGCCGGTTCGGTCATCAGCCGGTAGACGACCTCCGCCTTCGCCGACACCTTCGCGATCGCGAAGTCGCCGGTCGCACCGAGCCGCCGGACGTCGTCGATCTGTCGCATCACCGCCGCGTAGGCAGCCGCGACGAAGATCAGGATCGCCGCGCTGGCAAAGAGCACGATCGGCAGCAGATAACCACCCTGGCGCGCGCCGGCGGGCCGCCGCGCTCTCATGGCCGTGGCCCTCCGAACGGCACCGAGTCGATCGGCGGCATCACGCGCGGCAACGCCACCACCAGCAGTGCGCGCCCGGCTTCGTCCTCGATGAAGACCCACGCCGGCAGCGGCACTGCGCCGGTCGTCCCGCTGCCTTTCCACTCCTCGAACGGGCGCCGTTGCTCGTCGAAGTAGCGGAAGCGGGATCTGGCGGCGACTTCGAACAGAACGGCTTCGCGGCCCGCTTCGCGATAGACGAGTTCGCGCGCGGCGCCCGCATCGCGCAGTTCCAGCGTGTATTTCGCCACCCCCGCGCTCAGCAGCGGCGCGGACGTGAGGCCGGACATCTGTGCCGGCCCGCCGGTGAATCGCTCCTCCGGGATCTTCACCACCGGCTGCGTGCCGGCCAGCAACTGCCGCGCGGCGTCGTGCGCGATCGAGTTGCGCAGCACATCCGCCGTCACCGCATGCACGCGCCCGGTCGACCTCGCCGCCATCACGAAAGCCTGCTGCACGAAGACGATCAGCAGGCTGCCGATGACGAGTGCGGTGAGCACCTCGAGCAGCGTGAAGCCGCTCACCAGCGCCGGAGGTTCCCGTGCACTCCTTCTCACTGGAAGGGCCCCCCTTGTTCGACGAGCCGGCGGAAACCCACCTGCTTCGCGGTGAAGCGAAACCACTCCGTGCCATCGCGCAATCCGGTGACCGTCACCTCGAACATCGCGACCTCGAACGGACCGTTCTGGCCGAAGCCCTCCACGTTGCGCCGCGGCGGACCCTGCATGCGCGAGTCCCAGCGGACAGCGCACTCCGCGAGTTGCAGCTCGCCGTCCGGCGTGGAGAACGGGTTCATGCGGTCGACGAACTGCGCTGCACTCTGGATCGCCTCGCCGCGCCGTACGCTCTCCTGCACGCGCGTCGTCGTCGCAAGGGTGAAATTCAGCAGCGCCATCGCGGCTGCGATCGCAGTCGCGACGACCGACAGCGCCACCATCGCTTCGAGCAGCGTGAAGCCGCCGAGCCTCTGTCCGCGCCTGCGCCGGAGGTCAATCGAATCGCACACGACAGAACGGCGCCGCGATGTGGACGACGACCGTCTGGCCGTCGATGTCGACCCTCGCATCAGACTCGGTGCAGACGCCCGATGGCTGGACGCGCAGCGGCCTGGCGAGAGTCACGCGCCACGCGGCGTTCAGGCCCGGCACGGGCGTGGTCCCGTCAAGGACGAGCAGCCTGCCGGTCAGCCGAGCCTCGACCGGCAGCCGCTCGATCGCGCTCGCGATCTCGCGCCGCTGCGACTCGCGCGTTGCGGCACCGACGAGGTTCACCGCGCCCGGCGCAACGAGCGACACGAGCAGGCCGACGATCAGCAGTACGACGAGGACCTCGAGGAGCGTGAAGCCCCGGTCCGCCTGCGGGACACTACTGGCTGGCTGCAGGAACTGCACCGATGTCCGCATCGGTTCCCTCGCCGCCGGGCTTGCCGTCCGCCCCGTACGAATAGATGCCGAACGCCTGCCCGCCCGGGCCCGGTACCGCGTAGCGATACGGAGCACCCCACGCATCGGCCGGCACGGCGTCGTCGAGATACGGACCGCGCCATCGAGGCGCGATCGCCGGGTCGCTGGGCGCCGTCATCAGGATGGCCAGGCCCTCCGCTTGCGTCGGATACCGGCCGATGTCCATGCGCAGGGTCTCGAGCGCGCCCCGCAGCAGCTTGATCTGTGCCTGCGTCGTCTGCACCTTCGCGGCGTCCGCCCGCCCGAACAGCCGCGGACCGACGAGGCCGATCAGCAGCCCGACGATCACCAGGACGACGAGGATTTCGAGAAGCGTGAAGCCACGGCTCAGGCGGCCGCGGCGAAGTGCGATTGGATTCATGCGAGGACTCAGACAGCGACCGACGACAGTGAAGTGACCGCGAGCATTATGCCGACCATCAGCGTTCCTATCAGGGCGCCGATCACGAGAATCGCAACGGGCTCGAGCAGCGCGACGAACCGGCGGACGCGCTCGCGCACCGCGCGCTCCTCGAGATCCGCCAGCTGGCCGAAGACGAGCGCAAGCTGGCCGGCGCGCTCGCCGGCCCTGAGCATCGCGATGTGGTCGGACGACAGCAACCCGGTGGGCGCAATCGCCGTGGAGAGCGCCTCCCCTGCCGCGATCTGCCGGCGGACGCGCTCGAGTTCGCGCTTCACGCCGTTCAACGACAGCGCTCCGATGGCGGCGTCCAGGCATTGCGCCAGGCGAAGCCTGCCCGCGGTGAGGTTCGCCATGAGGCGGAGCCAGCGCGCGATCTCGATGCGCTTCAGCCACTTGGAGATGGCGTCGACGCGGGCGGTGGCGTTGAGGGCCGCAACGCGCCGAGCCGGATCGGCCAGCATGTAACCGACGAGGACAGCGACCGCCGCGGCGCCCGCCACGATGAACCAGAAGTGCGCGTCGATGAAGGCGCCCGTCTGCAGCACCACCTTGGACACGAGCGGCAGATCGGCCTTCGGCGACTTCAGCATCCCGATGAACTTCGGGACGACGAAGCGGAACAGCAGCACGACCGCCGCGAACCCGCTGAGGATCAGCACGGTCGGATAGATCATCTGCGTGACCAGTTCGGCGCGGAATTCGCGTGTCCGGCGCATCAGGTCGGCGGCCTCCATCAGCCCCGCCGACAGCTCGCCGCGCGCCTCGCTCGCCGCCACCAGGGCGGGAACGTACTGCGGGAACGACATGCCGGACGACTGCAGGGCAGTGCTGAGGGCGACGCCGGCACGCAACCGGCTCTCGGCGGACCGCACGCGTTCGTCGCCGGACTGTTCCCGGATCAGCGCAAAGGCCTCGCCGATCGACACGCCGGCGGCCAGCATCAGGCCGAGCTGACGCAGGAAACTTTCGGCGTTGAAGCGCGCCTTCGCAGCCCGCTCCGTCGCAGCCGACAGCAGCGTGACCGTCAGTCCGTCGGCCTTCAGCTTGCGGAGCGCCTCGCCCTCGGTGCTCGCCTCGATTTCTCCCGACACCGACTGGCTGCCGGGCGAATACGCGGAGTAGCGGTACCTCATGCGGATTCGGACTCGCTCGCGCTCACCGCCTTCAGGACTTCATCCATCGAAGTGACGCCTGCGGCAGCCTTCTGAACGCCGTCCTGGAGCATGGTCCGCGTGCGCAGCGACTCGAACCGCGACGTCGCGCCTTCGGTGCCGACGCGGATCAGGTCGCGGGACTTCTCGTCGACCTGGATGAACTCGTAGATAGCCGTGCGACCGCGATAGCCCGATCCGTCACAGGCAGCGCAGCCCACCGGACGCCGGAAGTCCGGCCTCGATCCGAGCGACTTCGCGATGTCGGCCCAGCGGCCTTCATCGTCCGGCGCGCTGCAGCGCGGGCACAGCTTCCGCACCAGCCGTTGCGCGATCACTCCGCGCAGCGTCGCGCTGATCAGGAAGGGTTCGACCCCCATGTCGATCAGCCGCGGAATGGCCCCGGCGGCGTCGTTCGTGTGCAGGGAGGCCAGCACGAGGTGGCCGGTCAGTGCGGCCTGCACGGCGATCGACGCCGTTTCCGCATCGCGAATCTCGCCGACGAGGATGACGTCCGGGTCATGGCGCAGCACCACGCGCAGCGCCTGCGCAAACGTGAAGCCGATCTCCGACTGGACCTGGATCTGCGTCACATCCGGCAGTTGGTACTCGACCGGATCCTCCACCGTGATGATCTTGCGCAGTCCGTCCCGAGCCGCCTCGAGGGCCGCGTACAGCGTCGTGCTCTTGCCCGATCCGGTCGGCCCGGTCACGAGAACGATGCCGTTCGGCATCTCCAGCCAGGTCCGCAGGCGCTGCAGATCGTCGGCCTGCATGCCGGTCGAATCGAGGGTCAGCCGGGCAAGGTTCTTGGGCAGGAATCGAAGGACGATGGATTCGCCGTGGACGGTCGGAATCACCGACACGCGCAGATCGAGTTCGACTCCGCTCGCCCGCGTGGAAAACCGTCCGTCCTGGGGCAGTCGCCGTTCGGCGATGTCGAGCCCGGAGATCAGCTTGATGCGCGAGACCACCGCGTCGAACTGCTGGCGCGGCATGCGATGCAGGTCGTGCATCACGCCGTCGACCCGCAGGCGCACCGCAAACCCGCCTTCGCCGGGCTCCACGTGCAGGTCGGAGGCCCGCTCGTCCACGGCCTTCGCGATCAACCCGTTCACGTACTCGACGACCGGCGCCTCTTCCGCCAGTTCGCGCAAGTGCGCCGACGACGGCTGCAGCAGGTCGGCGTCAGGTCCCCGGACCGCCGCCGCGAGGGTTTCGAGGGAAGACTTGGTGCAATAGCGCCACTTCGCGTTTCGCCCCGCCGGGGTCTGTCCGACAAAGTCCCGCAGTTCAGCCAGGAACGGCTCACGCGCGGCCACGGTGAGTCCGTCGTCAGCGGTCACGAAGGGGATGCATTCGCGCGCCAGGAACCACGCGAGCGGAGCACCCAGTCGACTGCAGGCCGACTCGATCGACTGCGCGTTGACGGCGACGTCGGCCGGGGCGAGCAGCGGCACTCCGGTGAAGTCCGACAGGACCGGCAGCAGCACTTCCTCGGACGCATAGCCGCCGCGGATGACGGCGGACGCCAGGGTGCCGCCGAGCTTGCCCTGCAGGCGTTGCGCGCTCCTGAGGTCGTCCTCGCCCAGCACGCCGGCCGAAACCAGCCGGCTGGCGAGCGTGTCGAGCCCGCTGACCACGTCGGTCGTCATTCGGTTCGTTCCCCGCAGTTAAATGCAGTCTGCTCTCATGTTCTACGATTGTAGGTTAGCGATGATCGGAACTGCCAGATGCCACCTCCCGTTTCCGTGACGGCGGAAAGAATTGCCCGCTGTCGCGTCCTCGTCGTCGGCGATGCGATGCTCGATCGCTACTGGCACGGCGAGGTCGAGCGCCTGTCACCGGAGGCTCCCGTTCCGATCGTGCGCATCAGCGGGACGGATGCGCGGCTC
>CAWEQS010000002.1:0-116367 GCA_963811265.1 uncultured beta proteobacterium | reverse complement strand
CACGGTCAAGTGATGCATCCCAGCGAATGGAGAGCGGCATGAACATGAGTCGATTCGAGGCGACTGGCAGTCGCACGCGGACCGCTTGGTCCGCCCTGGTTGCCGTCGGCATGGCAGTCCTGTTTTCCGCGACGGCGCTCGCGCAGGCGCCCGCTGCGGCGGGTGGCGCGGCGCCGCCGGCCGCGGGCGACCTCACCCAACTGGTCGGGCGGATCGCGCTGTACCCCGACGACCTGGTCGCGATCATCCTGCCCGCGGCGACGAGTCCGCTGCAGATCGTCCAGGCCGACCGCTACCTCGACAAGCGCAAGTCCGATCCGAAGCTGCCGATCGATGACAAGTGGGACGACCCGGTGAAGTCGCTGCTGAACTATCCGGACATCGTCAAGATGATGAGCAACGACCTCGACTGGACCAGCGCGCTCGGCGAGGAAGTCGTCGCCGACCAGGGCGCCGTGCTGGAGGCCGTGCAGGTCTTCCGGCGCCAGGCGAAGGCGGCCGGCAACCTGAAGTCGGACACCAAGCAGGTGGTGAAGACCGAGAAGGAAGTCATCATCATCGAGCCGGCGGATCCGCAGGTGGTCTACGTCCCGCAGTACAACCCGTCGACCGTCGTCGTCTATGGCGCGGCCCCGATGTGGGGCTATTACCCGACGCCGTACCCGTCCTACTACTACCCGTACGCGCCCGGCGCCGCGATGGCCGCCGGCGTGATCTGGGGCGCCGCGATCGGCGCCGCGTGGAGCGGCAATCACTACGGCTGGGGCGGCGGCAACGACATCAACATCAACCGCAACACGAACATCAGCACCGGCGGCAACACCATCAACCGCGGGCAGGGTGGCGGCGGGCAGGCCTCGCAGTGGAAGTCGAACAAGCAGCCGGGACAGGTGAGCAGTTCGGTCGGCAAGACGGCGCCGTCGAACCGCGCGGGTGACGCGCGGGGCGGAGCCGGCGCATCGGCGGGCGGTGGAGCGCGTGCATCGGCGCAACCGGCCGGCGGAGCCGGGCGGACTGGTGCCGGTGCTGGCGCGGGCGCCGGTGGTGACCGTGCTGGTGCTGGTGCTGGCGCTGGAGCGGGCGGCGGAGCGCGGCCCGCGACGCAACCTGCGGGCGGTGGCAGCCGGGGTGGCGGAGGCGACAGTGCGTTCGGCGGCTACGACTCCGGCCGGCAGACGCAGATGGACAGTTCGCGCGGCGCCTCGAGCCGCGGTTCGTCGTCGTATGGCGGCGGCGGTGGTTCGCGCCCGACCGCGAGCACCGGTGCGTCGAAGGGTTATAGCGGCGGCGGCGGCGCATCACGCGGCGGTGGCGGCGGTGGCGGCGGCCGCGGCGGCGGCGGCGGACGTCGATAGGGAAGGAGCGAAATCATGCGCACACTCCCCTCAATCCATGGCAAGGCGTCATCCATGAAAAACCATTCCTTCTTTTCGTTGCTGTACGGCATCGTTCTCGCCCTGGCGGTGGCGACTCCGGTTGCCGCCGTTGCGGCGACACCCCAGGAAACATTCGCCACGCCGGAGGCGGCGGCCGATGCCCTGATGGCGGCGCTGAAGGCCGACAGCGACGCGCCGCTGACGGCCCTGTTCGGCGAAGAGCACAAGGTCAAGCTCTTCGATCCCGATCCCGCGGCGGCGAAGGCGAACCGCGCCAGGATCGTCGAATCGATGCAGACGCTGCGCGTGCTGAAGGAACCGAGCCCCGACCGCCGCATCATCGTGATCGGCGACAAGGCCTGGCCGGTGCCGTTCCCCATCGTCAAGACGGGGGATCGCTGGCGCTTCGCGACCGAAGAAGGCATCGACGAACTCATCAATCGCCGGATCGGCGGCAACGAGCGCAACGCCATCTATTCGTTGCGCGCTTTCGTCGACGCCCAGCGCGCCTATGCCTCCCGCGATCGTGACGGCGACGGCGTACTGCAGTACGCGCAGAAGATCATGAGTTCGCCGGGCAAGCAGGACGGCCTGTACTGGCCGGCCGACCCCGCCAAGGGCGAGGAGGCGAGCCCCTTCGGGCCGCTGATCGCCGAAGCCGCCCCTTACACGGCGGGCCACAAGGCGGGCGAGCCGTACCGGGGGTACTACTTCCGCATCCTGACGCAGCAGGGCAGCCACGCGCCGGGCGGCGCCTACAGTTACGTGATCAACGGCCGCATGATCGCCGGCTTCGCGATGGTGGCCTATCCGGCCTACTACGGCGAGAGCGGCGTGATGACGTTCATCGTCAACCACAACGGCGTGGTGTACGAGCGCGACCTCGGCCCGAATACGGCCAAGCTGGCGCCCGGCATCAAGGCCTTCGACCCGGGCAAGGGCTGGAACGTCGTCAAGCCCGAATGATTTCTTCCTTCGCACCCCTCTCAATGAACTGGAGCCACTCCATGCGTCTTTCGTTACTTGTTGCCGCCATCGTTTCCACTTTTGCGCTGGTCCAGCCTGCGGGCGCGCAGACGAGCAATGCCGTAATGGCCAGTGCGCCTGGCAAGGTCGGTGTTGCGCAGACGGCCGAAGTCAGCGCGACGATCACGGCGATCGACAAGGCGACGCGCGGCATCACGCTGAAGGGACCGAAAGGCGACGAGGTGAAGGTCGTCGCGGGGTCCGAGGTCAAGAACTTCGACCAGCTGAAAGTCGGCGACGTCGTGCAGTTGAAGTTCCTGGAGTCGCTGGTGCTCGAACTGAAGAAGGGCGGCGGCCTGAAGGTCGAGAAGACCGAGGCGGTCGGCGGGGCGCGCGCCAAGCCGGGCGAGACGCCGGGCGGCGTCGTCGGGCGGCAGGTCACCGTGGTCGGCGACGTCATCAAGCTGGACGCGGCGACGCAGACCATCACGGTGAAGGGTCCGGAGCGGACGGTTGAACTGAAGGCGCGCGACCCGGAGCAGTTCAAGCTCGTCGCCGTGGGTGACCAGATCCAGGCGACCTACACGGAGGCGATGGCGGTGGCGGTGACGCCGGTGGCCAAGCCGGCCGCCAAGGCCGCGCCGAAGAAAGAGAAGAAGGGCGGCTGCTAGGCACGCCGCGCCGAACGGGCAACGATTTCCCTCCCGTTCCCGCGAACGGGAAGACAGGCGCCGCCGCCGCGAGGCGTAGCGGCGCTTTTCTCGTAACACTGCGAAGGAGCAGACATGCGTAGATGGATTCTTGTGGTGGCATTGCTGGCCTCGGGGCCCGCGATTGCAGTCGACTCGAGCAACTTCCAGTTGCGCAACGCGGAGGATCTCGTGCAGGCCTGCAGCGTCAAGCAGGACAACCCGCTCCATGCGAATGCGATGGGCTTCTGTCACGGGCTGCTGGTCGGCGCGTATCGCTTCTACGAATCCACCGTCAAGGCCGAGGACCGGTTCGTCTGTCCTCCGAGCGTGATGCCCACGCGCGCAAAGGTCATGAACGATTTCGTGGCATGGGCCGGGTCGCGCCCGCAGTACATGAAGGACCCTCCGGTCGATACGCTGTTCAGGTACCTTGCGGAAGCGTATCCGTGCCGGAAGTGACGTGACGAAACGACCTTTGAAAAGGGAACACCGGATGAAACGCAACATGACGATCTGCTGTGCGCTGGCTGCGATGCTGGCATTGGCAGGCTGCGAGAGCATGACCGACACGCAAAGGCGCACGACGACCGGGGCTGCGATCGGCGGCGCCGCCGCCGGCATCGTGACGGGCGAGTGGGGCTGGGCTGCCGCAGGCGCGGCGGTCGGCGCGGCGAGCGGCTTCCTGTACGACCAGAGCAAGCAGAACGAGCAGAAGGCGTACGAGAAGGGCGTCAAGGAAGGCCAGAGCAAGCCGAAGTAGGCGCGCCGCCGGGGAAGGCCCGCGATCCCTCCCCTAGAATGTGCGGCGATGATTGCCCTGATCCAGCGCGTCTCGCAGGCATCGGTATCCGTCGACGGCGCGACGGTGGGGCAGATCGGCCGCGGCGTGCTCGCGCTCGTCTGCGCCGAGCGGAACGACACGGAGGCCGAGGCCGCCGCGCTGGTCGCGAAGCTGATCGGGTACCGCATCTTTCCGGACGAGCAGGGGCGCATGAACCGCAGCCTCGTCGATATCGACGGGGGGTTGCTCGCCGTGCCGCAGTTCACGCTGGCGGCGGACACCAACAGCGGGACCCGGCCGAGCTTCACGCCGGCGGCGCCGCCCGAACTCGGCGAGCGGCTGTTCGGCGAGTTCGTGCGGGTCGCGCGCGCGCGCCATGCGCAGCGTGGCGACGGGCGTGTTCGGCGCGCACATGATGGTGCAGTTGACCAACGACGGGCCGGTGACGTTCTGGCTGCAGACGCGCCGGCCGGGTGGATGACCGAGAGGAGTCGACGATGAAGCTCAGGAGTGATTCGTTTCAGGACGGCCGGCCGATACCGGGCGAGTACGCGTTCTGCGTGATCGATCCGAAGTCGCACGTGACGCTGTCGGGCAATCGCAACCCGCACCTCGCGTGGGATGGCGCGCCCGCGGGCACGCGTTCGTTCGTGCTGATCTGCCACGACGCCGACGTGCCGAGCAAGCCCGACGATCTCTTCAAGGACGACCGCGAGATCCCGTCGACGCTGCCGCGCGTGGATTTCTATCACTGGGTGCTGGTCGACCTTCGCTGCGAGCGAAACGGCCATCGCCTGCCGGCAGCTACTCGAAGGAAGTGACGCCGCGCGGCAAGGCCGGCCCGGCGACGCCGCAGGGCACGCGCCAGGGCATCAACGACTACACCGGCTGGTTCGCGTCCGACCACGACATGAACGGCGACTACTACGGGTACGACGGCCCGTGCCCGCCGTGGAACGACTCGATCGTGCACCACTACGTCTTCACCCTGTACGCGCTCGACGTCGAGCGTGTTGCGGTCGACGGCAAGTTCACGGGACCGGACGTGCTGAAGGCCATTGAAGGGCACGTGCTCGCGAAGGCGGCGATCACCGGCACCTACACGCTGAACCCGCGGCTGGCGTGAGGATCGCCGGGTGACGACGCAACTGCTGGTGATCCGGCACGGCGAGACGGCGTGGAATGCCGAACATCGCATCCAGGGCCATCTCGACATCCCGTTGTCGGCCACCGGCTTCCGCCAGGCGGCGCGGCTCGCCGAGCGGCTTGCCGGGGAGAGCGTCGATGCCGTCTACTCCAGTGAACTCGCGCGCGCCTGGCTGACGGCGCTCCCGCTCGCGGAGCGCCTGGGCCTCGAGGTGGTTCCCGAGCCGCGGCTGCGCGAGCGGTGCTTCGGTGTCTTCGAGGGACTGACGCTCGACGAGATCGCCGCGCAGCACTCCGAGGCGTTCCAGGCGTGGCGCGGGCGCGATCCGCTGTGGGCCATGGAGGGGGGCGAGACAGGCCAGCAACTGATCGACCGCGTGCTGGAGGCCCTGCACGACATCGCGGGCCGGCACCGCGGGCAGACGGTTGCGGTCGTCACCCACGGCGGCGTGCTCGACGTCGCCTACCGCGCGGCGCGCGCGCTCGACTGGGACGCGCCGCGCGAGCACCAGATGCTCAACGCCAGCATCAACCGGTTGCGCGTGACCTTCTCGCCGCCCGCGCTCGCGATGGTGGACTGGGGCGACGTGGCGCACCTGTCCGAGTCGCGCGACGAGACGCTGACCTAGAGCCGGCGGCCCGGGCTGCCTGCCGGCGGCTTGACCGTCGCCAACCCCGGTCGGCCCGGCCGCCCTAGATTGAACTAATGGATGGGACTTCGTCACTGGTCCTGACGTTCTCCGTCAGTGCCGCGATCGGCCTGCTGGTGGGGCTGGAGCGCGAGCGCAAGCCGTCCGCGAAAGCGGGCGTGCGAACGTTCACGCTGATCGCGCTGCTCGGATCGCTCAGCGCGCTGCTGGCGGAGGCCACCGACTCGGCCTGGACGCTGGGGGCGGGTGCGGTCGCGGTCACCGGAGCGCTGGTGGCCGCCTATCTGCAGGACCGGGAGTCGGTCAAGGATGACTCGGGCACCACGACGGTCATGGCCGCGCTCGCAGTCTTCTTCCTCGGCGCGATCAACTACTACGGCTATCGAACGCCGGCCGTCGCGCTCGGGGTCGGCATCACGGTGCTGCTCTACTTCAAGGCGGAGATCGAAGGTTTCAGCCACAAGCTGACCGCGCAGGACCTTCGGTCGATGCTGCAGTTCGCGGTGCTGACCGCCGTGATCCTGCCCTTGCTTCCGGATCGCGCGTTCGGACCCTATGGCGTCCTGAACCCCTTCCAGATCTGGCTGATGGTGGTGCTCGTCGCCGCGGTCAGCCTGTCCGGCTACGTGGCGTGGCGGCTGACGCTGGGGCGGCACGGTCTGGTGCTGACCGGTGTGCTCGGCGGGCTGGTATCGAGCACGGCGACGACACTGGGCTATGCGCGCCAGGTCGCCGCCGGCAGCCAGACATTGCCGGCCGCGGTGCTGGTGATCCTGCTCGCGAACGCGACGAAGCTTGTCCGCGTGCTGTTCCTTGTCGGTGTCGTTGCACCGAACGCCCTGCCGCGGGCGCTGGTGCTGCTTGTGCCGGCGTTGCTCGTATCGCTGGCCGGCGTGGCATTGCGCTGGAAGGCCGTCGACACCGCTCCCGCGAACGGCGAGGAAGCGTTCCGCAATCCGACGCAGCTGGGCACCGCGATCGGCTTCGGAGCGGCCTACGCCCTGGTCCTGCTCTTCAGCGCGTGGGCGAACGACGTTCTCGGCGTGAGCGGCGTGCTCGCACTGGCTGCGGCGTCGGGCCTGACCGACGTGGACGCGATCACGCTGTCGTCGATGCAGATGCTCAACCGCGAGGCGCTGTCCGAGGACATGGCCTTGACCGCCGTGGCAGTGGCCGTCGCCTCCAACCTCGTGTTCAAGACGGTGGCGGCTTCGGCTGCGGGCGGGGCGGTGCTGCGCGGCCCCGTGGTGCGGGCCTTCGGCGGCGTGCTGCTGGGCCTGGCGGCCGGTCTGGCCGCCCTGTACGCGCTGGCATAATTCCGCTGCCATCCCGTTCCGCGTGACTGGCGAAAGGGTGACGAACACCCGGGAAGCGCGGACTCTCGATGCCACCGTCCGGTGGCTGCCGTTCGCCTGGGCACGATGGCAAGTGACTCTTCCAAACACTTGCATCCGGCGCGAGGAACCATGTTCAACCGAGCAACGCAGACGGTCCAGGCCGTGGACCCCGAGATCTTTGCGGCCATCCAGAACGAGCACCGTCGGCAGGAACAGCACATCGAGCTGATCGCCTCCGAGAACTACACGAGCCCCGCGGTGATGGCCGCGCAGGGTTCGCAGCTGACGAACAAGTACGCCGAGGGCTACCCCGGCAAGCGCTACTACGGCGGCTGCGAGTACGTCGACGTCGCCGAGACGCTGGCGATCGAGCGGCTGAAGAAGATCTTCGGGCTGCCCACCGTCGAGATCGCCGCCAACGTGCAGCCGCACTCGGGCGCGCAGGCCAACGAGGCCGTCTTCCTCGCCGTCCTGAACCCGGGCGACACGATCATGGGGATGAGCCTCGCCGAGGGCGGCCACCTCACGCACGGCATGCCACTCGAACATCAGCGGCAAGTGGTTCAAGGTCGTCAGCTACGGCCTGGACGAGCGCGAGGAGATCGACTACGACGCGATGGAGAACCTCGCGCACCAGCACCGGCCCAAGCTGATCATCGCCGGCGCGTCGGCCTACTCGCTGAAGATCGACTTCGCGCGCTTCGCGAAGGTCGCGCGCGACATCGGCGCCGTCTTCATGGTCGACATGGCGCACTACGCCGGCCTGATCGCCGCGGGCGTCTATCCGAGCCCGATCCCGCACGCCGACGTGATCACGTCGACCACGCACAAGACGCTGCGCGGTCCGCGCGGCGGCCTGATCCTGATGAAGCCGCACCTGGAGAAGCCGATCAACTCGGCGGTGTTCCCCGGGCTGCAGGGCGGCCCGCTGATGCACGTGATCGCCGCCAAGGCGGTCGCGTTCAAGGAAGCGCTCGCGCCCGAGTTCAAGGCCTACCAGCAGCAGGTGCTGGTGAACGCGCGCGTGATGGCCGAGACGCTGGTCAGGCGCGGCCTGCGCATCGTGTCCGGCCGCACCGAGAGCCACCTGATGCTGGTGGACCTGCGCGCCAAGGGCATCACCGGCAAGGACGCCGAGGCGCTGCTCGGGCAGGTGCACATCACGATCAACAAGAACGCGATCCCGAAGGATCCGGAGAAGCCGATGGTCACCAGCGGCATCCGCCTCGGCTCGCCGGCGATGACCACGCGCGGCTTCAGGGAGGCGGAAGCCGAGAAGACCGCGAACCTGATCGCCGACCTGCTCGACAACCCGCGCGATCCGGCGACGGCGGACAAGGTGCGCCGCGAGGTCGCGACCCTGACCGAGCGGTTCCCGGTCTACGGCTGACCGCCCGTTGATGCGCTGCCCCTTCTGCCAGAACGCCGACACGCAGGTCATCGATTCACGCGCGTCGGACGAAGGCGCGACGATCCGGCGGCGGCGCCGCTGCCTCGCCGTGCGAGAAGCGCTTCACCACCTACGAGCGCGTCGAGCTCGCAATGCCGAGCATCATCAAGCGCGGCGGCGGGCGCGCCGACTACGACCGCGAGAAGCTCCTCGGCTCGATGCAGCTGGCGCTGCGCAAGCGGCCGGTGCCGCGCGAAGCGGTCGACGAAGCCATCAGCCGGATCGAGGACAAGCTGCTGTCGTCGGCGCAGCGCGAGATCAAGAGCGAGAAGATCGGCGAGCTGGTGATGCGCGAGCTGAAGCGGCTCGACAAGGTCGCCTACATCCGCTTCGCGTCGGTCTACCGCAGCTTCGAGGACGTCGACGAGTTCGCCGAGGTGGTGCGGGAAATCCGCCCGACGAAGCGTCCGCGGCGCCGCTGAACTCCCCCGGGGCGCACCGCGTCCCCGCCGTTGACGCCGGTCAAGCCCGCACCAAACGCGGGACTTGCGACTCCGCCCGCGCGACCTAGGCTGAAAGCGAGGCTTGGGAGGGCTCCCAGGCCGTCATCGCAGGAAAGGAGATCGAGATGACAAATCTCCTTGTACGTCGTCGCAATGACCTGGCGCCGTGGTTCGACGACATGTTCGGTGACTTCTGGAATCGCACCGGCATGCCCGCCATGCCGCGCTACGCGGAAGCCGCGCTGTCGGGCCGCGCGCTCATGGACGTCGTCGACAAGGGCGACATGTACGAAGTGAAGGTCGACATGCCGGGCGTGAAGAAGGAGGACATCAACGTCACGGTGGAAGGGGCGCGAGTCTCCATCAGCGCCGAAACGAAGACCGAGAAGGAAGAGAAGGAAGGCGACAAGGTGCTGCACACCGAGCGCTTCGCCGCGAGCTACGCACGCACGTTCGAACTGCCGGTCGAAGTGACCGAGGCGGGTGCGGAGGCCCGCTTCGAGGACGGCGTGCTGACGCTGACGCTGCAGAAACGCACGCCGCAGACGAGCAAGCGCCTCGAGGTCCACTGAGGTCGGGCCGCGAGACCCACGGCCGGCGCAATGCCGGCCGCGCACGGGCCGCCGATCCACGGCGGCCCTTTTCGTTTCCGCTTCGCGTGGCCGACCCGGCAAGCCGACGGCTACGGCCTCCCCAGCAGCAGATAGAGGCTCCAGTTCCCGGATCCGCCCATCCCGAATCCGAAGAAGGCCGGACCCAGGAACGTGTCGGCGCCCAGGAACACGGAACCGGACCACGCGGTTCCGCCGGAGGGGAGGCCGCCGAAGCGGTCGGACGCTCGTCCGATTTCGGCCGAAGCCCCGGCGTAGACGCCGCTGCCGAGGATGTCGGGCAGTGGAAGGATGCGGTTGTAGTACATCAAACGGCCGAAAGAGTACCGGCTGCCGTTGAACTGGCCGATCCGGTAGCCCGACAGGCGTAGCGGACCGCCGAGCGAGAAGGACTCGTACGCTGGCAGGTCCGAATTCAGGTTGCTGGCGCCCGAGACCGTGAGGGCGAGCACGTGCCGCCCCCAGCTCTGTGCTCCCCGGAACTCCGCCTGGGCCCATTGATACTCGCGGTCGGAGCCCAGGGACTCCATGGCAGCGTACGCGGCGGCCGTGATTGAAAAACCGTGTGTCGGGAAGAAGGCGTGATCGACCTGGTCGACGAACAGGCCCAGGCGCAAGCCTCCGGTCTTCTCGTCGACTCTTGGGAGCAGGGGATCGCCGGTCTCGACCCGCGCGTCGACCTGTGTCAACTGCGGGCCGAGGCGCACCTGACCCCAGGTACCAAGCTCGCTGCCCACATCGATCCCGATCCGGCGCGACTTCACGAGGTAGTCGGCGACCTTGTCGTCCTCGATGAAGATTCCGCGCGTCTGCTGCCCGATCAGGAAGTACGGCGCAACGAACAGGCGGCCCGTCGCGCTCAGCGGCTGGTAGAACTGCGTGAGGAAATGGGTGTCCTCCCCGATCTGCAACTGCGTGTCCCACTCGCCCCCGAGCTTGTTCATCCAGGTCTTGCGGTACTGGACCAGCAGGTTGAACGCGCTGTCGCCCGAGAAGTCGGTCGCCAGTCCGAGGCCGAAGCGCAGGTAGTCCGGCCCCCAGGACTTCTCCCGAGGCTCGATGACCAACGCACGCGGGCCGGTCTCGCCGGTGGTAAGGCGGTAGCTGATGCTTTCGAAGTCGCGCCGGCCGTAGATGCGCCTCAGGTCGGCGCCGACCATCTCCTCGGACAGCGGCTCGCCCGGCTTGCTCTCGACGAGGGCGGCCAGCACGGCCGGGTTGGTGCGCTGCAGCCCTTCGATGCGGATTTCGTCGACGGTGCCGAGCGCCTTGCTTTCGGCGACCTGCGTCGACCGCAGCGCCGCGAATTGCTCTGGCGGCAGGCTGTAACGCGAGAGCGATTTCGCCATCGCGCGTGTCGCCTGCTCGCCCACCTGGATGGCGTCGGCCGCGCGCTTGAAGTCGCTCGCGGAGATGTCGCCAAGATCCGGCGCGATCAGCACGTCGCGATCGGTGAGGCGCTTCAACTGGTCGTCCACCGTCTGCTTGCCGAGGAAGTTGACGAGCTGCCCGGCCACGCTCAGCGCGGATGTCAGCTCCTCGCGCTTCATGGGCGGGGTGGAGATGTTGACGGCAATCACGACGTCGGCGCACAGCTTGCGCGCCTCGTCGATCGGCAGGTTGTTGGCGATGCCGCCGTCCACCAGAAGCCGGCCGTCGATCTCCACCGGCGCGATCGCGCCGGGCACCGACATGCTGGCCCGCATCGCCTGGGCGACGCTGCCACGGTCGAGCACCACCGACTCGCCGGTTTCGATGTCGGTCGCCATTGCGCGAAACGGGATCGGCAGCTTGTTGAAGTCGGCGATCCCGAACGAAGGCGTCGCCAGCAATCGGAAGAACGATTCGATCGAGACGCCGGCGATGACGCCCTTCGGCAGCGCCAGGCCGTCCTTGGTGACGCCGAACTCCGGCGCGAAGAGTGTTTGATAGTCCTCGATCTTGCGCTGGACGGCGATCTCCTTGCGCGGCGGACGGTCGCGGAAGATGCTCTCCCAGTCGGCCTTGGTGACCAGGGCTGCCATCTCGTCGGGCGAGCGTCCCGCGGCGAACGTCCCGCCGACGATCGCTCCCATACTGGTGCCGGTCACGCAGTGGATCGGCACGCGCAAATCCTCGAGGACCTTCAGCACGCCGACGTGCGCGAGGCCGCGCGCGCCGCCGCCGGACAGTGCGAGGCCGATGCGCGGAGCGGTGGTCTTCGATGCAGCGGACTCGGACGCCTGCGCGGTCTGTGCCTTGGTTGGCGCACCCAGCAGACAAGACATGGCGAGCGCAGTGACGGCAACTCCCCGCGCAACAGCAGTCGATGCGACGTTCATGACGCGGCTCTCCGATCGGGTTGGCCCAGAGGAAAGAGGGACCTGCTGGGGAGGAAATTGCGCGCCAATGGCGAGGTGGGCCTTGTGCCGCATCAAGCACGTCCGCACGAGTAGGCTCGTAACGACGCTCACCCGCCAGGCCGGCCGCCGTGAAGTGAAGGAGCAGAACTGGGACATCCTGGTCGGCGTCAAGGGCCGTGCGGCTTTCGGTCAGGATGGCAAGTGGTACCTCCCGTACTACGTCGACATCGGCGCTGGCGAATCGAAGCTGACGTACCAGTTGTCGGCCGGCGTCGGCTACACGTTCGGCTGGGGTGACGTGGTCGCGTCGTGGCGCCACCTGGACTATCAATTCAAGTCCGGCAAGCCGATCGAGGAACTGAACTTCAACGGCCCGCAGATCGCGGCGGTGTTCCGCTGGTGAAGCCGGATTGCCGGCTGCGAAGTCGGCTCAGGAACTGCTTCAGGTCATGACGCCCGGCTGAGCCCGGCCTAGGCTGGAAACGCTGTGCCGTTGCCGACAACTCATGCGCTCGCCGACGGCGACATCGAAGTCCGTGAGGTGAACATGAACGAAGCCATCCAGCAGGCCGGTCGCCTTTCGCGGCGAACCATCCTGAAAGAATCCGCCGCACTTCTGGTCGGTGGCGCAACCGGCGCCACGGCCGTCAGCGCGCTGGCAGCCGCCCCGGAAACGAGTGGGGCGGCCGCTGCGCCGCCGCTGCCGTGGAAGTGGGTGAAGCTCGATCCGATGGAGGCGGGCCGGCGTGCCTATCGCTTCTACAAGGAGAAAGGCGGCTGCGGCACGGGGTCGTATCTGAGCCTGCTCAGCCTGCTGAAGGAGAAGGTCGGGCATCCGTGGACGACGCTGCCGGACATGATGATGGCGCACGGCGCGTCCGGCTATGGCGGCCACGGCACGCTCTGCGGGGCGCTGGGCGGCGTCTCGACGATCATCAACCTGGTGACCTACACCGGAAAGGTCGACGACCAGCAGAACAACCAGATCATCGACCGGCTGTTCTGGTGGTACGCGGAGCAGGAATTCCCGACCGAGCGCTTCGACGATCTGTCACCTCTGAAGAAGCAGGTCAGGGTGAAGGCGATGTCGCCGCTGTGCCATACGTCAGTGTCGAAGTGGGCGGTCGCGGCTGGCGCGACGATCAAGTCCGACGCGAAGGTCGAACGCTGCTCCAAGGTAGTTGCCGAGGTCGTCTACACGGTGACGCTCGCACTCAACGACTACTTCGACGGCAAGTGGACGCCGCCCGCTTGGAAGCCGGCGAAGGGCGTTGAACACTGCGTCGGATGCCATGGGCCGAACGTTCCGCCGCAGAAGGCCATGAACTGGAACCAGCAGGGGCACATGGATTGCGTGATGTGCCATGCGGACCACACGAAGGCCGCCGCGAAGTGACGCTTGCTTCCCCTCGACGACGGGCCGCGGCTCGCCGCGGCCATCCTCGTTCCCGTTGGCCCTTCGGCTGCAGCTGACGCGCGGCGCCGGTCGGCGGTTCCTCGTTGCGACCCCGGTCGCCACGAGGGGCCCGCGTAGAATCGTCGGGCCATAGCGCTCCTTGTCCTGCGGTATCACCCCGGATGTACAGCGAATCCGACCACACCTTCATGCTGCGCGCGCTCGAACTGGCGCAGCGGGCGGCGTTTCACGCGACGCCCAATCCGCGGGTCGGTTGCGTGATCGTGCGCGACGGCCGCATCCTCGGCGAAGGTTTCACGCAGCCGCCGGGATCGAACCACGCCGAGATCGAAGCCCTGCTCGACGCCCGCCGCAACGGCCATGACGTGCGCGGCGCCACTGTCTTCGTGACGCTCGAACCGTGCAGCCACTTCGGGCGCACGCCGCCGTGCGCGACCGCCCTGTCCGAGGCGCACGTGGCACGCGTGATCGCCGCCGTCGAGGATCCCAACCCGCTGGTGCGGGGCAAGGGCCTCGACATGCTGCGCGCCAACGGGGTCGACGTGCGCTGCGGCCTGCTCGAACAGGAAGCGGCGGACGTCAACGTCGGGTTCTTCTCGCGCATGATGCGCGGTCGCCCGTGGGTGCGCGTGAAGATCGCCGCGAGCCTGGACGGGAAGACCGCGCTCGACAACGGCGTGTCGCAGTGGATCACGTCGGACGACGCGCGGCGCGACGGCCACGCGTGGCGCGCGCGCGCGTGCGCGGTGCTGACCGGCATCGGCACGGTGCAGGCGGACAACCCGCAGATGAACGTGCGCCTCGTCGACACGCCGCGGCAGCCGCTGCGCGTGCTCGTGGACAGCCGGCTCGAGGTCGATCCCGACGCGCGCTTCTTCGAAGGCGAGGGCAAGGTGCTCGTCGCCTGCGCGGTCGACGACGCGGAGCGCGCGCAGCGCCTCGCGGACAAGGGCGTCGAGGTGATCCGCCTGCCGAACGAGCGCGGCAAGGTGGACCTGCCGCTGCTGATGAAGCGGCTGGCCGAGCGCGCGATCAACGAAGTGCACGTCGAAGCCGGCTTCAAGCTGAACGGCTCGCTCGTCAGCGCCGGCGTGGTCGACGAACTGCTCGTCTACCTCGCGCCGATGCTGATCGGCGAGGCCCAGGGCATGGTGCACCTGCCGGCCCTGTCGGATCTCGCCAAGGCGCAGCGCCTGGTGTTCCGGCAAGTGACGCAAGTGGGCGAGGACGTTCGCATCCTCGCGCGGCTCCAGTAACGATTTCTCCAGGGATCTTCATGTTCACCGGGCTCGTGCAGGGTGTGGGACGCGTGGTCGACGTCGAGCGGCTCGCCGCCGACGGCGGCGTGCGCCTGACGATCGACGGCAGCGCGGTGGCGGGCTTCCGCCCGGCCGTCGGCGACAGCATCGCGCTGAACGGCGCCTGCATGACCGCGACGTCGGTCGACGGCGCGCGCTTCACCGTCGACGTCTCGCGGGAAAGCCTGTCGAAGACCGCCGGGCTCGACGGCGCCGGCGACGTCAACATCGAGACGTCGATGGCGCTCGGCGACAAGCTCGGCGGCCACCTGGTGGCCGGGCACGTCGACGGCGTCGGCGAGGTCGTGCGCTTCGATCCGGTGCACGAGTCGTGGGAACTCGTGGTGCGCGCGCCGCGCGAACTGGCGAAGTACTTCGCGTACAAGGGCTCGGTCGCCGTGAACGGCGTGAGCCTGACGGTGAACCGCGTCGACGACACGCCGGCGGGCTGCGAGTTCTCGATCAACATCATTCCGCACACGTTCGAAGTGACGACGCTGCGCTCGCTGCGCCCCGGGTCGCGCGTCAACCTCGAGGCCGACCTGATCGCGCGCTACGTCGAGCGCATGCTGTCGCTCGAGCGCGCGGGCTGACGCGGCACGCGAATGCCCGAGCGCGCCGTCATCCTGTTCGCCCACGGCGCGCGCGATGCGCGCTGGTCGATGACGCTGGGCGAACTGCAGCAGCGCGTGCAGGCGCTGCTGCCGGACGCCCACGTCGGCATCGCGTTCCTCGAGTTCCAGCCGCCGACGCTGTCGTCCGCCCTCGATGCCGCGCTCGCGGCCGGCGCGCGCAGCATCGACGTGATGCCGGTGTTCTGGGCCAATGGCGGACACATGGCGAACGACGTGCCGCCGCTCCTCGCCGAGCTCGCGCCGGCGTCATCCCGGGCTGCAGCTGCGACTGCTGCCGGTGCTGTCCGAACTGCCCGGGATGCTCGACTTCATCGCCCGCGCGGTCGCGCGCGGCGGCGACTGACGCTCCCTGATGAACGCGACGATGGCGGCCGGGTGGGGCCTGGCCCTCGCCGCACTGATCGTTGCGAGCTTCGCGGCCCGCGCCGAGGGAAGGATGTGGGCGCGACGCGCGGTCGCGCTGCTCGCGCTCTACCTGATCGCGCTGGCGCTGGCCGGCTGGCTGCTGCCGGCGTCCTGGGCCGCGTGGGGTTCGGCGGCCGCCGCGTTCGCGGTGCTGCTGACCGCGCAGCCGTTCATCTCGCTCGGCGTGCTGCAGCCGGCCGAGATCGGCCTCACCGCGCCGCGGCCCGGCACGATGCGGGTGGTCGTCCTCGCCGTCGGCCTGGCGCTGCTGCTCAACGTCGTCGTGATGATCGTGCGCGGCGCCGCGCCGGTCCGGGTGGGCGGGGCCACGGTCGCGGCCGTGCTCGTCGCGGCGGTGCTCGAGGAACTCGTGTTCCGGGGCGTGCTGCTGGCCCTGCTCGATCGCGCGCTGCCGCAGCGCTGGCGCATCGCCGGCGCGTATATCGGCTGGGGCGGCGTCGCGCTGACGCTGTCCTTCGTCGCGCTGCACGGACTGAGGCCCGGCCTGCTGCTCGGCGTGCTGCCGGCGGCCCTGCTATACCTCTGGCTGCGCGAGCGGACCGGCAGCCTGCTGGCGCCGATCGCCGCGCACCTCGCCTGGAATCTCTCCGTCCTGCTCGTCCACTGAGCGTTCACCAAGCACCCACCGACCACCATGCCACGCCTCTTCGAACCGATCACGCTGCGCGGCCTCACGCTGCCCAATCGCATCATGGTGTCGCCGATGTGCCAGTACTCGGCCGTCGACGGCAGCGCCACGGACTGGCACGTCGCGCACCTCGGCTCGCTCGCGCTGTCCGGCGCGGGGCTGCTGTGCCTGGAGGCGACGGCGGTGACCGCCGAAGGCCGGATCACGCCGGGCGACCTCGGCCTGTACTCGGACGACAACGAGCGCGCCCTCGCGCGCGTGGTCGAGACGATCCGCGCCGCGGCGCCGATCAAGCTGGCGATCCAGCTCGGCCACGCCGGCCGCAAGGCGTCGAGCCATGCCCCGTGGGACGGCGGCAAGCTGGTGCCGGCCGGGCAGGGCGGCTGGCTGCCGGCGGCGCCGTCGGCCGTGCCGCACGCGGACGGAGAACCGGCCCCGCGCGCGTTCGCGCTGGACGAACTGCCGCGCCTGCGTGAAGCCTTCGCCGACGCGGCGCGGCGCGCGGCGCGGCTCGGTTTCGACGCGATCGAACTGCACTGCGCGCACGGGTACCTGCTGCACCAGTTCCTGTCGCCGGTCAGCAACCGGCGCGACGACGCCTACGGCGGCTCGCTCGCCAACCGGATGCGCTTTCCGCTCGAGGCCTTCGATGCGGTGCGCGCGGCCTTTCCCGCCGATCGCCCGGTCGGCGTGCGGGTCTCGGCCACCGACTGGCTGGAAGGCAGCGCACCCGAGAGCTGGACCGTCGAGAGCACGGTCGAGTTCGGCCGCGCGCTGAAGGAGCGCGGCTGCGACTGGCTGGACGTGTCCAGCGGCGGGATCTCGCCACGGCAGAAGATCACGCCGGGTCCCGGCTACCAGGTGCCGTTCGCGGAGATCGTGCGCACGGAAACCGGCCTGCCGACCATTGCGGTCGGGCTGATCACCGAGCCGCGGCAGGCCGAGGCGATCCTCGAGGCCGGCCGCGCGGACATGGTCGCGCTCGCCCGCGCGTTCCTGTACGACCCGCGCTGGCCGTGGCACGCCGCGGCGGCCCTCGGCGGCCAGGTCGACGGCCCGCGCCAGTACTGGCGCTCGCTGCCGCGGGAAGCGGGGCCTATTTTCGGCAACATCACGTTCGGCCAGCGCTGACCGGCTCCGAGGGCGAAAACGCCTAGAATCCGGGTCTCCCACGCGCCTGCGGGCGCGGAGCCTCCCGCCATGCTGTCCGCCGTGCCCAATCCATCGCCGTCCGCCCCCGGGCTCGCCTCGACCGAGGAGATCATCGAGGAGATCCGGCGCGGCCACATCGTCGTGCTCGTCGACGACGAGGACCGCGAGAACGAGGGCGACCTGATCTTCGCCGCCGACTTCGTCACGCCGGAGAAGATCAACTTCCTGGCCAAGCACGGCCGCGGCCTGGTCTGCATGCCGATCACCGCCGAGCACGCGGCGCAGCTCGAGCTGGCGCCGATGACCAACAACAACAGGGCGGTCCACGGCACCAATTTCACGGTGGCGATCGAGGCCGCCGAAGGCGTGACGACCGGGATCTCCGCGGCCGACCGCGCGCACACGATCCGCGTCGCGTCGCGGCCGCACGCGCGGCCGGGCGACATCGTGCAGCCCGGCCACGTGTTTCCGCTCGTGGCCGCCGCCGGCGGCGTGCTGATGCGCGCCGGCCACACCGAGGCGTGCTGCGACCTGGCGCGGCTGGCGGGCCTGAATCCGGCCGCGGTGCTGTGCGAGGTGATGAACGACGACGGCACGATGGCGCGCCTGCCTGACCTGCTGCCGTTCGCGGCGCAGCACGGACTGAAGGTCGGGACGATCGCCGACCTGATCCACTACCGCGCCGCCAACGAGTCGATGGTCGAGCGCGTGGGCGCGAAGACCGTCCAGACGTCGGCCGGCCCGTTCGAACTCGTCGTCTACCGCGACAAGCCGAGCGGCGCCGCGCACCTCGCGCTGGTGCACGGTCCGCTGTCGCCGGACAAGGAAGCGCTGGTGCGCGTGCACGAACCGCTGTCGGTGCTCGACCTGCTCGACATCGAGGACTCGGTGCACTCGTGGCCCGTGCACAAGGCGCTCAAGCGGATCGCCGCGAACGGCGGCGGCGTGGTCGTCATGCTGAACTGCGCCGACACGACGGAGCGCCTGCTCGACAAGTTCAACACCCTGATGAATCCCGACGCCGCGCACCAGTGGGTCGAGCGCACGCAGAAGACGGACCTGCGCACCTACGGCGTCGGGGCGCAGATCCTGCGCGACCTGAACGTGAAAAAGATGAAGCTCCTCGCGAAGCCGCGCAAGATGCCCTCGATGACCGGCTTCGGCCTGCAGGTCACCGGATACCTGGAAAGCTGACCATGGCAGTCGATTTCATTGCTCCCGACTTTGACGGCGTCGATCTGCGGATCGGCGTCGTCCAGGCGCGCTTCAACGAGTGGGCCGGTCGTGCGCTCGCCGAAGCCTGCGTCAACGAACTCGTCACGCTCGGCGTCGACGAGGACGACATCACGCACATCACCGTGCCGGGCGCCCTCGAGGTGCCGCTGGTGCTCGCGCGGCTGGCCGCGACCGGGGACTTCGACGCGCTGGTCGCGATCGGATGCGTCATCCGCGGCGAGACGTACCACTTCGAGCTCGTGGCCGAGGAGTCCGCGCGCGGCGTGGCGCGGGCCTCGATGGACTACGGAGTGCCCATTGCCAACGCGATCCTGACGACCGACACGGACGAGCAGGCGCAGGCGCGCGTGGCCGAGAAGGGCCGCGACGCCGCCCGCGTCGCGGTGGAAATGGCCAACCTGATGCTCGCCCTCGACGAGGACGGCGAGGGCGAAGCCGCCGACGCGGAACAGGACGAGTAGACCCTTGCAACCGAAGGACTCCGGAGCATCGAAGGGCGGCGGCCGCAGCGCGCGCCGGCGCGCGCGCGAACTGGCGCTGCAGGGCCTGTACCAGTGGCTGGTCGGCGGCCAGGACGCGGCCGCGATCGAGGCCCACGTGATCGAGAACGAGGGGCGCGAAGGCATGGACGAACTCGGCAAGAAGGCCGACCTCGGCCATTACCGCGAATTGCTGCACGGGACGATCGACGGCGCCGACGAACTGCGGCGCCAGTTCGCGCCCTATCTCGACCGCAGCGTCGAGGCGCTGTCGCCGATCGAGCACGGCATCCTGCTGATCGGCACCTACGAGATGCAGCAGCGGCTCGAGATCCCGTACCGCGTCGTCATCAACGAGGCGGTCGAGCTGGCCAAGAGCTTCGGCGGCACCGACGGCTTCAAGTACGTCAACGGCGTGCTCGACAAGGTCGCTGGACAGTTGCGGCCGGCCGAGGTGGCCGCGCGCGGCTGACGCGCGATGGCCGCGCCGCTCGGCGAATTCGATCTCATCGCGCGGTACTTCACGCGCCCGGTGCCCGCGGATCGCGGCGACATCGCGCTCGCGGTCGGTGACGACTGCGCCCTGCTGGAACCCGCTCCCGGCGAGCAATGGGCCGTCTCGACGGACACGCTGGTCGAGTCGGTTCACTTCCTGCCGTCGGTCGATCCGGCCGCGCTCGGACACAAGGCGCTCGCCGTCAACCTGTCCGACCTGGCCGCCTGCGGCGCCGAGCCGCGCTGCTTCTTCCTCGCGCTGGCGCTGCCGAAGGTTGACGAGGCATGGCTTGCGGCGTTTTCCGGCGGCATGTTTGCGCTGGCCGACGCTCACCGCTGCGTGCTCGCGGGCGGCGACACGACGCGGTCGCCGCAGGGCGTGGTCATCACGGTCACCGTGATGGGCAGCGTGCCGCGCGGGCAGGCGCTTCTGCGCAGCGGCGCCCGGCCCGGCGACGATCTCTGGGTGTCCGGCACGCTGGGGGATGCCGCGTTCGGGCTTGCGGTGCGCCAGGGCGGGACCCCGGTCCCGGCGGATGTCCGCGCGGCGGTCGAGCGGCTGGACCGGCCGCAGCCGCAGGTCGGGCTCGGGCGCGCCCTCAGAGGCGTGGCGACCGCCGCCATCGACATCTCCGATGGCCTGCTCGGGGACCTCGGGCACATCATGGAGCGGTCGGCCGTCGGCGCCCGCGTGGAGTGGAACCGCATACCGCGATCCGACGCTTTGCGCCGCCAGGCGGAGGCGGACCAGCGGCGCCTTGCCCTTGCGGGCGGGGACGACTACGAACTGCTGTTCACCGCGCCGGCTGGCCGACGCGGCGATGTGGAGCGGGCGGCGGCCGGCGCCGGGGTGGCCGTGACGCGGATCGGCGAGGTCACTCCGACCGGGCGTCTTGAACTGGTGGACGCCGATGGCCGGGCGATGGACACTGCTCCGCGCGCCTTCGATCACTTCCGTCCATGACTACCGCGTCGATGTCTACTCAGGGTGAGCCAGGGATTCTGACGCCGCCTTCCTGGCGGCTGATGATGTCGCATCCGGCTCACCAGTTGTCGTTCGGCTTCGGCAGCGGCCTCATTCGCCCGGCGCCCGGCACCTGGGGCACGCTGTTCGCGTGGCTCGTGTTCGTCGTCCTCGATCCGTGGCTGGGGGACGCCGGCTGGGCGATCGTGATCGCGTCGACCTTCGTCCTCGGGGCGGCGGCGGCGAGTCGCACGGGTCGCGCGCTCGGCCGGCCGGATCACGGCGCGATCGTGATCGACGAGATCGTCGCCTTCTGGCTCGTGCTGTGGCTGCTGCCGGGCGGCGTGATCACGCAGGCCGTCGCGTTCCTCGGCTTCCGCTTCTTCGACATCCTGAAGCCGCCGCCGATCCGCGCGGTGGACCAGCGCTTCAAGAACGGGGTGGGCGTGATGCTCGACGACCTGCTGGCCGCGTTCTACACGCTGTTCGTGGCGAGCGTGCTGGCGCGCGTGTTTTCATGAGCGATGCCGCCGCCACCATCGAGCGACTCGCCGAGCGGCTGGGCGCCGGCCTGCGCGCGCAGCACCTGACGCTGGCGACGGCCGAGTCGTGCACGGCCGGCGGCCTCGGGTATGCGGTGACCCTGGTCCCCGGGTCGAGCCAGTGGTACGACCGCGGCTTCATCACGTACTCGAACGAGTCGAAGATGCAGGTGCTCGGGGTGTCGGCCGCCTACCTGCGCGACTTCGGCGCGGTGAGCGAACCGGTCGCGCGCGCGATGGCGATCGGCGCGCTGTCGCAGAGCGCGGCGCAGGTCGCGCTGGCGGTCACGGGCATCGCCGGGCCGGACGGCGGCACGCCGGACAAGCCCGTGGGCACCGTCTGTTTCGCGTGGGCGATCCGGCGCGACGCCGGCAGCGCCCCTTGGGTGAAGACGGCCACGCATCGCTTCGACGGCAGCCGCGCGGCGGTGCGCACGCACACGATCATCACGGCACTGCAGACCCTCGTGGAACTGCTGAAGCAACGACAGGACGTGTAGCGCGACGCCTGGCTGTGCGCGGGCGCGCTTCGGAGTCGCATTCGATGAACACTCCCCTCTTCGACGAACGGTTCCGCCTCGAACGGCGGACGGCTGGCGAAGCCGTTGGACCAGCCGCTGCAATGCGCGCCCACCCACGCCGGCGACGCGCCTCCGTGGGACGGCGGGTCCTCGTCGCGCTGGCGGCCCTCCTGTGCGCGGGCGCCGCGCTCGCGAAGCCCGAGGGCGCCCGCGCCGTCTGCCTGAACGACGCGGGCGCATTGCCGGCCGCGGAGGCGCGGCTGCTGGCGATCGGCTCGTACAAGGCGCCGCGCGTGTCGGCCGACGATCGCGCGCAGAAGCTCTTCGAGCAGGGCATGGTCTTCGGCCTCGGATTCAACTTCGCCGAAGCGGTGCGTTCGTTCCGTGCCGCCACGCTGGCCGACCTCGACTGCGCGATGTGCCGGTGGGGCATCGCGTGGGCACTGGGCCCGAGCGTCAATCACGACATGAAGCGCGAGGATGTCCCGATCGCGATCGACGCGATCGTGCAGGCGCGCGCGTATGCGCCGGACCTGGCTTCGCGCGACCGCGCGCTGATCGAAGCGCTCGCGCTGCGCTACAGCGACGACCCGAAGGCGGACAGCGACAAGCTGGCGCGTGACTACGCGGACGCCATGCGCAGGCTCGCGGCGCGCTATCCGGACGATGCGGACATCGCCGTGCTGGCCGCCGAAGCGATCATGAACGCGCATCCGTACGACTACTGGCGTCCCGGCGGAGCGCCGCAGCCGTGGACACCCGAAGTCGAGGCGCTCCTGGATCGCGCGACGCGGCTCGCGCCGGACCATCCCGGCGCGCATCACTACCGGATCCACCTGTACGAGGCGTCGACGAATCCGGCGAAGGCGCTCGCCTCCGCCGATCGCATCGGCGCGCTCGCGCCGGCGGTCGGCCACCTCGTGCACATGCCGTCGCACATCTACCTGCGTCTCGGCCGCTATCACGATGCCGTCCTGGCGAACCGGGCTGCCGTCGAGTCGGACCGCGAGTACCTCGCGGCGGTGAAGGCCAATCCCACCTACGCCGCGGACTACGTTCCGCACAACATCCACTTCCTCTGGGCGTCGGCGCTGTGGAGCGGCGAGAGCAAGGCGGCCATGCAGGCGGCCGAAGACCTCGCCCGCGCCGCGGATCGGTTGCCGCAGGAGGTCAGCCGGCTCGGCACGCGCCAGCACTTCCAGGCCGCGCCCTGGCTGACGCTGGTGCGCTATGGGCAGTGGGATGCGCTGCTCGCGCGCCAGCTGCCGCGCGTGTCGGAGGCTCCGTATCTCGCCGGCCTGGTCCACTTCGCGCGCGGCATGGCCTACGCCGCCACGGGCGACCTGGAAGCGGCGCGCGCGCAGGCCGAGGGACTGCGCGTGATGGAGCGACGCACGGCCGAGCAGAAGCTGAAGGTCAAGAACATCAATCCGGCCGCGGACCTGCTCGCGATCGCGCGCTCGCTGCTTGCCTCGGAACTCGCGCTCGCGCGCGGTGCCCGCGCGGAAGCGGTCAGGCACGCGGTCGCCGCCGTGGCCGCGGAAGATCGACTGGAGATCGACGAGCCGCCGGCGTGGCAGCTACCCGCGCGGCACGCGCTCGGCCGCGCGCTGCTGGCGAGCGGTCGTGCGCAGGAAGCGCGGGTTGTGTTCGCCGAAGACCTGGAGCGGCATCCGGAGAACGCCGTGGCGCTCAGTGGCCTCGCGGCGGCCGAGCGATGGATGGGTCGCAACGATGCAGCCGATGCACTGGAACGGCGCGCCAGTGTCGCCTGGTCACGCGCGGACACACCGCTGCCGTCACCGTCCGAGGTGCCGGCTCACCGCAAGCGATAGCGGTTGATCGCGTCGCGCGTGGCCTGCGCCATGGCGCGCGCGCGGTCGGCGAAGTCCTCGTCCTTGCCGGCGTAGAGGATCGCGCGCGACGAGTTCACGACCATGCCGACGCCACGGGTCGTCTGGCCGGCCTTCACGCTCGCTTCGACGTCGCCGCCCTGCGCCCCGATGCCGGGCACCAGCAGCGGCAGCTCACCGACCAGCGAACGCACGCGCGCGAGTTCGCCGGGAAACGTGGCGCCGACGACGAGCCCGAGCTGGCCGTTGCGGTTCCACGTCGACGCCGTCAGTCGCGCGACCCGCTCGAACAGGCGTTCGCCGCCGACGTCGAGCATCTGCAGGTCGTTGCCGCCGGCGTTGCTGGTCCGGCAGAGGAGGAACGCGCCGCGGTCGGGGTAGGCGAGGTACGGCTCGATCGAGTCGAAGCCCATGTACGGCGACAGCGTGACGGCGTGCGCGGCGTAGCGCTCGAAGGCTTCGCGGGCGTAGTGCTCGGCGGTGGAGCCGATGTCGCCACGCTTGGCGTCGAGGATGACAGGCACCTCCGGATGCCGTGCGCGGATGTGCGCGATCAGGCGCTCGAGCTGGTCTTCGGCGCGCATCGACGCGAAGTAGGCGATCTGCGGCTTGAACGCACAGGCGAGGTCGGCGGTGGCGTCGACGATGGCGCGGCAGAACTCGAGGATCGCGTCGGGCCGGTCGCGCAGGTGCGCGGGAAACCGCGCCGGATCCGGATCGAGGCCGACGCAGAGCAGCGTATCGGCGCCGTGCCAGCGCGCGTTCAGCATGTCGATGAAGTTCATGCGCGCAATTCTAGGGGCTGTTGACGCCTGGCCTGGCGCATGCGCGATTCAAGCGTCAACAGACCCTGCGGTCGCTGCGTGCTAGCCTGCCGCGCTCCCCATGGTTCGACTTTCCCGCCGCGATCTCGTGCTGCTCGCGCTGCTCACGCTCTTCTGGGGCGTGAACTGGCCGGTAATGAAGCTCGGCGTGGCCGACCTTCCGCCGCTCTACTTCCGCTCGCTGTGCATCGCCGGTGGGCTGGTCTTCATCTGGGCTTGGGCCGTCGCGACGCGCGTTCCGCTGACCGTGCCGCCCGGGGCGTGGCCATCGATCGTCAAGCTCGCGGTGCCCAACGTCATGGTGTGGCACCTGCTCGCGATCGTCGCGCTGAAAATGCTCGCGTCAGGCCGCGCCGCGATCCTCGGCTACACGATGCCGGTGTGGGCCGTCGTGTTCGGCCTGCTGGTCTTCAAGGAGAAGCCGCTGCGGCGCCACTGGGTCGGCGTCATCGCCGCCTTCATCGGCACGCTGCTGCTGCTGTCGTCCGAGTTCACCAAGCTGGCCGGCTCGCCGCTCGGCACGATCCTGATGCTGGTCGCCGCGGCCTCGTGGGGTTACGGAACCCACCTGATGCGGCGCCACCTCACGGCCATGCCGACGATCGCGCTGACGTTCTGGATGCTCTCGCTGACGCTGGTCGTCACCACGACCGTCTCGATCGCGACCGAGATGGACCAGTGGCGCATGCCGCTGCCGCTCGAGTGGTTCTCGATCGTCTACAACATGGCGATCGCGATCGCGTTCTGCCACGTCGTCTGGTCGATGCTCGCGCGCAACCTGCCGCCGGCGGCCAGCGGGCTGTCGGTGATGATGATTCCGGTGCTCGGCGTGTTCTCCGGCATGGTGGTGCTCGGCGAGCAGCCGCACTGGCAGGACTATGCGGCGCTCGTCCTCATCCTGGTGGCGCTGTCGACGGTGCTGCTGCCGAGCCGCACGACGAGCTGATTCGCAAGACCGCGAAATGAAATGAAAACGGCCCGCCGAAGCGGGCCGTCTGTTATCGTCTGTGCGTGTGCTGCAACCGGACAGATCGATCGGGCGCCAGGGCGCCCGCGGGTCGTCCGAGTTACATGTCCATGCCGCCCATGCCGCCCATTCCACCCATGCCGCCCATGCCGCCGCCCATGCCGCCGGCCGGCTTTTCTTCCACCAGCTCGGCCACCATGGCGTCGGTCGTCAGCATCAGGCCAGCCACCGAAGCGGCGTTCTGGAGCGCGGTGCGCGTCACCTTGGTCGGGTCCAGCACGCCCATCTCGACCATGTCGCCGTACTCGTGCGTGGCGGCGTTGTAGCCGTAGTTGCCCTTGCCGTTGGCGACGGCATTGACGACCACGCTCGGCTCGTCACCGGAGTTCGCGACGATCATGCGCAGCGGCTCTTCCATCGCGCGCAGGACGATCTTGATTCCGGCTTCCTGGTCGGTGTTGTCGCCCTTCAGCTTGCTGATGGCCTGCTTGGCGCGGATCAGCGCCACGCCACCGCCGGCGACGATGCCTTCTTCCACGGCCGCACGGGTCGCATGCAGCGCGTCTTCGACGCGGGCCTTGCGCTCCTTCATCTCGACCTCGGTAGCGGCGCCCACCTTGATCACGGCCACGCCGCCGGCCAGCTTGGCAACGCGCTCCTGCAGCTTCTCGCGGTCGTAGTCGCTGGTGGCTTCCTCGATCTGCGCGCGGATGGCTTTCACACGGGCCTCGATCGTCTTGTGATCGCCGGCGCCGTCGATGAGCGTCGTGTCTTCCTTGGCGATCTCGACGCGCTTGGCCTGGCCGAGGTCATTCAGCGTGGCCTTCTCGAGGGTCATGCCGGTTTCCTCGGCGATGACCGTGCCGCCCGTCAGGATGGCGATGTCTTCCAGCATGGCCTTGCGACGGTCGCCGAAGCCCGGGGCCTTGACGGCGCAGGTCTTCAGGATGCCGCGGATGCTGTTGACGACCAGGGTCGCGAGCGCCTCGCCCTCGACTTCCTCGGCGATGATCAGCAGCGGCCGGCCGGCCTTGGCCACCTGCTCCAGGATCGGCAGAAGGTCGCGGATGTTGCTGATCTTCTTGTCGTGCAGCAGGACGTAGGGGTTCTCGAGCAGCGCGTTCTGCTTCTCGGCGTTGTTGATGAAGTACGGCGAAAGGTAGCCGCGGTCGAACTGCATGCCCTCGACCACTTCCAGTTCCGTGTTCAGCGACTTGCCGTCCTCGACGGTGATGACGCCTTCCTTGCCGACCTTGTCCATCGCGTCGGCGATGATCTTGCCGATCTCGGCATCGGAGTTCGCGGAGATCGAGCCGACCTGCGCGATTTCCTTGCTGGTCGTCGTCGGCCGGCTGATCTTCTTCAGCTCCCCGACGGCGGCGATCACGGCCTTGTCGATGCCGCGCTTCAGGTCCATCGGGTTCATGCCGGCGGCCACGTACTTCATGCCTTCGGTAATGATCGACTGCGCCAGCACGGTGGCGGTCGTGGTGCCGTCACCGGCGTTGTCCGAGGTCTTGGACGCCACTTCCTTGACCATCTGCGCGCCCATGTTCTCGAACTTGTCCTTCAGCTCGATTTCCTTGGCGACGGAAACTCCGTCCTTCGTCACGGTCGGCGAGCCGAAGCTGCGCTCGAGCACGACGTTGCGGCCCTTCGGGCCGAGGGTGATCTTGACGGCATTGGCGAGGATGTTGACGCCGCGAACCATGCGGTGACGCGCGTCGTCACCGAAGAAAACTTGCTTGGAAGCCATAGACTCGCCTTAAATTCTCCTGACGGAGCGGCCAAAATTCGAACTGTTGCTGGCCGGGCGCGAAGCGACCGGCGTCCCCGGGTGTCGCCGTCAGGCGACGACTCCCATGATGTCTTCTTCGCGCATGACGAGGAGTTCCTCGCCATCGACCTTGACGGTCTGGCCCGAGTACTTGCCGAACAGCACCTTGTCGCCGACCTTCACGTCCGGCGTGATGATCTTGCCGCTGTCGTCGCGCTTGCCGGGACCGACCGCGACGACCTCGCCCTGGTCGGGCTTCTCGCCGGCACTTTCCGGGATGACGATGCCCGAGGCGGTTTTGCGCTCGTTGTCCAGGCGCTTGACGATCACGCGATCGTGCAGAGGACGAATCTTCATTGGGTCTCCTAGTTGACTGATCTCTCGACGAAAATCGAGAAACTGAAAAAAACAGGGGAGGCAGGCCTCCGGAAGCCGTAGGGGGATTGTTAGCACTCCCCGTCGACGAGTGCTAATTGTAAGGGCGGCTTCGGCGGTCTTCAAGTCCGGGAGTACGATTAGTTTGCAGGGGACTTAAACCGAACAAGGGCAGCCGCCAAGCGATTTCGGGAGAAGTGGTCACTAACATCGGGCCAATGCCGCGTACTCGGCCATCGAAGTAGCCCTTATGTGCGATTCGCCCGGATGGGGTGCGGGCCAGAATCGCGCCAACAGCGATAGAAGGGGGTAGCACGTTCATGGAATTCCCGCTGCGGCTTCCGTCGCACTGGCTCAGGCCGGACAAGCCCAAGGGCAAGAGCCCCGGGTCGAAGTCCGGTTTCAGCCATTCGATCATGAGCTACACCAAGATGGACGTGCCGACCGTCGAGCTGTTCGAGACGGCGGTGACGTTCGAAGCCGACCATGCCCATCCGCTTGGCGCGCATGAATCCCTGACCCGCACCTTTGGCAACAAGGCGGGTGTGGCGTTCGTCTTCCGGGCGGACACCGGCACCCCCGGCCGCTACTGGGTCTACTCGGCCGAGCCCTGGAACGAGCCCCCGGTCGAGGCCGTGAGCGCACTGGCCCCCAAGCGCCTGGTGCTCCAGCTGGTTCCCGGGCTCCCGTACCGGTTCACGCTGGACGCGTGTGTCGGTCACGAGCGCCTGAAGAACGGCGAGAAGGAAGTCGAACCGTTCAAGACCGCGCACGAGGTCGAAGAGTGGCTGAAGTTGGCCGGGCCGAAGCTGGGCTTCAAGCCTGACTTCTTCAACGTGACGATCAAGGAGCTGCATTTCCCGTATGGCGGCCGGCACATCAAGTTGCCCTATGCCTCCGCCGAGGGGGTGCTCCAGGTGACGGATCCCGACCTGCTGACCAAACCGCTGCTGCGGGGCATCGGATCGTATCGGCGCGTCGGCCTCGGCCTGCTGCAGTTGTCGAACTGATCTCCGTTCCGCACCGAGAGGCGGCGCCCACGGGCGCCGCTTTCCTTTGGGGTCCGGCCTGCGGCGCATGCCCGGCGCAGCGATCGTGCGGATAATCGACACGGTCGCGCCGCGAGCGTCGCGCGACGTCACGGAGGGTTCCTTGCCGCATCGCTTTCACGCGAGTGGCGCGCGCATCGTGTCGGCCGCGTGCTGCTTCCTGCTTTCCCTGCTGGCCGCGCCGGGCCACGCGCAGTCCACGGTGCCGCCGGTGCTGCCCGAGAGCGTGGCAGCGGAATTGCGGGTCGCGCGGGTGCCGCTCGCCGCCGTCGCGATCACGCTCGTGCCGCTTTCCGGCAGCGGCATCACGATGGCGATCAACGAGCACCAGCCGATGAACCCGGCGTCGACGATGAAGATCGCGACCACGCTGGCGGGCCTCGAACTGCTCGGGCCGCAATACGTCTGGCGGACCGAGGCGCTGGCCGCCGCGCCGGTGAAACAGGGTGTGCTCGAGGGCGATCTGTGGCTGCGCGGCAGCGGCGATCCGCGGCTGGTGATCGAAGACCTCTGGCTGCTCGTCCAGCGGATCCGCGGCAGCGGCGTGCGCGAGATTCGCGGCGACCTCGTGCTCGACCGCTCGGCCCATGAGCCGATCGCGCACGATCCGGCCGCGTTCGACGGCGAAGCGCTGCGCCCGTACAACGCGGGACCCGACGCGCTGCTGCTGAACTACAAGGCGGTCAGCTTCCACTTCGTGCCGGACACCGGGACCCGGCAGGTGCGCGTCTATGCGCTCCCGTCGGTTGCCGGAATGATCGTGCCCCCGACGGTGAAGGCAGCCGAAGGCGCGTGCAACGACTGGCGCGCGCGCGTGGGCGGCGACTTCGCGGACCCGATGCGGCCGCAGTTCCGCGGAGTGTTTCCACTGTCGTGCGGCGACAAGGCATGGCACGTCAACCTGTTCACGCCGGTGCAGTATGCCCAGGCGGTCTTTCGTCCCCTCTGGGAGGCGAGCGGTGGAACGTGGCGCGGGCGCGCGCGGGACGGGGTCGTGCCGACGGACGCGCGCCGCATCGCTGTCCACGAATCGCGTCCCCTCGCGGAAGTGATCCGCGACATCAACAAGTTCAGCAACAACGTGATGGCGCGGCAGCTGTTCCTCAGCATCGGCGCCGAGAGCAGCAAGCAGCCGGCGAGCATGGAACGCGCGCAGCGCGCCGTCGGCGAATGGATGGTCGGCCGGGGCCTGGACCGGCGCGAGTTCGTGCTCGAGAACGGCGCGGGACTGTCCCGCGTCGAACGGCTGACCTCGGCTGGCCTGGCACGCCTGCTGGTGGCAGCGTTCGAGTCGCCGTTGATGCCGGAGCTGATGTCGTCGCTGCCGATCGTCGGTGTCGACGGCACCATGCGCAAACGCAACGGCGCAGCGGGCTCCGCGCACATCAAGACCGGGCTGCTGGCGGACACGCGCGCGATCGCGGGATACGTGCTGGCCGCGAGCGGCCGGCGCTACGCCATCGTCGCGTTCGTCAATCACCCCAATGCCGGCGCGACCCAGGGCGCGCTCGACGCCCTCCTGAACTGGGTCTACGCTCAGGGCTGACCGGCGGCTGACCGGCCGGGCCGACGTCGTCTCACTCGTTTACCTTCCGTCAAAGCCCCCGATCGACCGCCGCCTAGCCTGAAAAGGCATTGGACATTGCAGAGGAGGGGTTATGGATCGAGTCACGAAAGAACGGTTCGCGGCGGATGTGAACGCCGTGCTGGTGGACGCCGAGGAACTGCTGCGGCAGGCTGCCCAGGCCACCGGCGAGGAAGCGAAGGTGTTGCGGGGCCGCGCGCAAGAGGCGATCGGCCGGGCCAAGGATTCCCTGGTTCACATCGAGCAGCGGGCGGTCGCCCAGACCAAGGCGGCGGCGCATGCGACCGACGGCTGGGTGCACGACCATCCCTGGACGGCGGTCGGCATTGCGGCTGGTCTCGCGTTCCTGGTCGGCCTGGCGGTGAACCGCAAGTGACCTCCGCGCCTCACGAGGCCGGCGCCGCACCATCGGCGCTCGGACTCGTCCGCGAGGCGGCCGCGCTCGCCGTGGCCGCCGTTGTCACCCGTGGCGAGCTCGCTGCGATCGAACTGACCGAAGCGCGCGAGCGCGCCGCGCGCTGGCTCGTGCTCGCGCTGGTCGCTGGCGTCCTGCTGCTCGCTGCGCTGCTGGTCGGTTCGCTGTGGGTCGTGTCGATCTTCTGGGAATCGCATCGCTCGGAGGCGATCGCCATCGTCGCGGCGGCCTATGCACTCGCCGGCGGCGGCTTGATGTGGTGGCTCGTCGCGCGCCTGCGCGCCGCGCCGCCGTTGCTGCAGTCAACGCTCAGTGAACTGAAACAGGACTGCGACGCGCTTCGGGGCGCGTCGCGGACTTCCCCATGACGCGACGGTCGCGTGACGAACTGGCGCTGCGCCGCGAGGCGCTGGCGACACGCGCGGCGCTGCAGAGGATCGAACTGGCGGCGGCCCTCGACCAGGCCCGCGAGGTGTCGCTGGCGCGGAAGGGCGTCGGGGCGATCGCGCTGCACCTCGCACGCTCGCTCGTGATTCTCGGGGCGGCCCGACCATCTCTTCCCGCGCGCGGCCCTGGATGCTCTCGGCGGGCTGGATCCTCGTGCGTGCGTTGCGCGCTTCGCCGACCGCGCGCTGGGTGACGGCGGCGGCGGCCGTCGGTGGAGCCGCCTGGTGGATTGCGCGCGCGCTGCGCACGGGCGACGCGCCGGAAGACGAGAGCGGCTGAAGAAGCCGCCCGTGCTTCCTAGTACTTGATCGTGCAGCCGTAGGCTGTGGTCGACGGGGTCGTCACGGCCTTGCCGGCGGCCACTTCGCCGAGGGCGACCGCGACGTGGTTCGTCGACGTCTTGATGTCGGCCGGATTCGCGCTGCGCTTGTCGTCGATCGCGCCGGCGTAGACGAGCGTTCCCTTCGCATCGATGACGTACATGTGCGGCGTCACCTTCGCTCCATAAGCGCGGCCGATCTCGCCCTTGGGATCCATCACGATTGCCGTCGGCGCCGCTTTCTGTTCCCCGAACCACGCAGCGAGCTTCGCCGGCGCCATGTAGTCCGAGTGGGATTCGGTGGTCGAGTTGACGGCGAGCCAGACGACGCCGGCTGCGGTGTTCTTCTGCTGGAGCGACTGCATGTTTCCGCTCGTGTAGTGCTTCTGCACGAATGGGCAGTTCGGGTTGTTCCACTCGAGCACGACGGTCTTGCCGCGGAAGTCCGCGAGCGACACGGGCTTGCCGTTGACGTCGACACCCCGGAACGCAGGCGCGGGCTGTCCCGGCACGGGGGCGGCGAGGACCGGCGAAGAAGCAACGGCGACCGCGGCGATCAGGAGGGCAGTGAGTTTCATCGTCGTTCAGGTGAGTTGTCGTTCAGACCGCTTCAGCGAGCGGCCAGCTTAATCTTGTCGAGCGCGGCGAGCACCGTCCCTTCGGTCAGGATTTCCGGCAGTACCGTCGGCTGGCCGTTCGTGTCATACAGCACGTAGAGCGGCACGCCGTTGCGTCCGAACTGCGCGAGTGCCTGCGTGATCCGCTCGTCGCGCGTCGTCCAGTCGGCCCGCATGCGGACCACGCCCGCGGCGGCGAAGCCGCTGATCACCTTGTCCGAGGTCAGCGCGACCCGCTTGTTCACCTGGCAGGTCACGCACCACGCGGCGGTGAAGTCGACGAACACCGGCTTGCCTTCCTTCGTCAGCTGCGCGAGCTTCTCCGGCGAGTAGGCGACCCAGTCGTCGCTGCTCGCCGCTTTCGCGACCGCGGCGGGAGCGGTGGTCGCGAGCGGCGCGAATGCCAGCGCGGCGACCAGCGCGCCCGCAAGCGCCACCCAGCGGAAGGGATACGCACCGCGCTGTGACAGGCCGAGCGCCCAGGCGGCGAATCCCACGGCCACGACCACGGCGAGCGCCAGCCCCACGCCGCCGGCATCGACCTGCTGCGCGAGGACCCACAGCAGCCACACGCAGGTCGCGAACATCGGGAATGCCATGAACTGCTTGAACAGTTCCATCCAGCGGCCGGGCCGCGGCAGCTTGTGGAGCAAGGCCGGGAAGAGCGTCAGCAGCAGGTACGGCGTCGCCATCCCGACGCCGAGCGCCGCGAACACGGACAGGGCGACCGCGGCCGGCTGGGTGATCGCGTAACCCATTGCGGCGCTCATGAACGGCGCGGTGCAGGGCGAGGCGACGATCACGGCGAGCACGCCGGTGGCGAAGCTGCCGCGCCAGTCGCTCTTGCGCGCCAGGCTCTCCGCGGCCTTCGCATTGCCGACGCCGCTGCCGAACGTGAACTCGTAGACGCCGAGCAGGTTCAGTCCGATCAGGAAGAACAGCACCGTCAGGCTCGCCACCACCCAGGGCGTCTGCAACTGGAAACCCCAGCCGAGCGCGCTGCCCGCCTGCTGAAGCGCGATCAGCAGGCCGGCGAGCAGCACGAACGACAACACGACGCCGGACGCGAATGCGATGCCGTGCGCGGCCAGCGATCCGGAGTGGTTCCGGTGCTGCGCGAGACCGATCAGTTTCAGCGACAGCACGGGGAACACGCACGGCATCAGGTTCAGGATCAGGCCGCCGAGGAGCGCCGCACCGAGCGCGGCGATCAGCGACATCGTGGCTGCGGGACTCGCGGTGGGCGTGGCGCTGACCGCCGCCACGGTGCCGGCCACGAGCGGCAGGTCGATGGAGCCGATCCAGCCACCCGCGGCGGGCCCGCCGTTCGCGACGAGCACGCCCTGGATGGCCTTTGCCTCCGCGCTCACCGGCAGGGATGCCGTCAGGTACAGCTCGACCGCATCGCCTTCCCGCTTCAACACCTGCGGGGCGGCGGCTTCGATCCGGCCTTCGTGCAGCGGGAAGAATTCAAGGCGGCTTGCCGTCTTGCCTGGCGGCAGCGCGAAGCTCAGCTTGATCCGGTTGCCGTCGATCGTGCCCTGGCCCGTCGCACCGGCGAGCGGCTGCGGGATCAGCGCTCGCGTGGCGTCGAATAGCGCCACGTGGGCCGACGGACCGGCCGTCGGCCTGACGGGCAGCGTCAGTGCGATGTCGCTTTCGCCCGGAATGCAGACTTCCCTGCATTCGAGCCACTCGGCCTTGCCGGCGAGCGTGATGCGGCTTCCGGCCGTCAGGTCCGCCGGCACCTGGATCGTCGTCAGCAGCAGGATCTCGCCGTCGTACCCGAAGTTGACGAGAGGACCGGTCGGCAGGCGCTTCGGGTGCGGCCACTCGATGGGGCCGGCGGTGAAGCCCGCGGGCAACTTCCACTCGATGCGCGTCGGCAGGCCCGAGTCGCCCGGCACCTGCCAGTAGGTGTGCCACTCGGACTGGTGCTTGAGCTTCAGCCCGACGGTCAGCGGTTGCCCCGGGACGATCGCGTCCGTCGCGGCGACGAGTTCGGCGTCGACGTGCCTCTCGGGCGCGCCGAAACGCGGCAGCGACTGCGCCCAGGCCGTCTGGCCCAGCAACGTCAGAAGCGCAAACAGAACGGTCAGCAGAGATCGCATCTTCACTTGGTCCCGGCGGCAGCGGCCAGGTTCCCTTCCCGGCCCGCAGGCCGATGATCAATTCGCGGATCAGCCCGCAGCGGTCGTCCGGAACGCGTCCCGCGCGGCGGCCAGGGTCGCTTCGATCACGTCCTCGCCGTGGGCCATCGAGACAAACCCGGCCTCGAACGCGGAGGGCGCCAGGTACACCCCGCGGTCGAGCATTGCGTGGAAGAAGCGGTTGAAGCGCTCCTTGTCGGCCTGCATCACCTCCGCGTAGCTCACGGGCGGCCGGGGGGCGAAGTAGATGCCGAACATCCCGCCGACCGAGTCGCCGGCGAAGGCGACGCCCGGCGCCGCTTCCTGCGCCGCGCGCTGCAGGCCGCCGACCAGGGACGCGGTCCGCTCGCCGAGCCGCTGGTAGAACCCGGGCTGCTGGACCAGCTTCAGCGTGGCCATGCCGCACGCGACCGCCACCGGATTGCCGGACAGCGTGCCGGCCTGGTAGACGCCGCCGAGGGGTGCGAGGTGCTTCATCACGTCGCGCTTGCCGCCGAAGGCGGCGACCGGCATGCCGCCGCCGATCACCTTGCCGAGCACCGTCATGTCCGGATCGATTCCATAGAGCGCCTGCGCTCCGCCCAGCGCAACCCGGAAGCCCGACATGACTTCGTCGAAGATCAGCACCGCGCCGTGGCGGGTGCACAGGACGCGCATCGTGTCGAGGAACTCCTGCGTGGCGCGCACGAGGTTCATGTTGCCGGCGACCGGCTCGACGATCACGCACGCGATGTCGTCGCCGTGCTGCGCGAACGCGTCCTCGAGCTGCTGCGGATCGTTGTAGTCGAGCACGAGCGTGTGCTGCGTGATCTCCGCCGGCACGCCGGCGCTGCTCGGGTTGCCGAACGTCAGCAGCCCCGAGCCCGCCTTCACCAGCAGGCTGTCGGCGTGACCGTGATAGCAGCCTTCGAACTTGATGATCTTGCGGCGGCCCTTGCCGCCGCCCGCCGCGCCGCGCGCGAGCCGGATGGCGCTCATCGCCGCTTCGGTGCCGGACGACACCAGCCGCAGCTGCTCCATCGACGGCACGAGCTTCAGCAGTTCCTCGGCCATCTCGACCTCGGCCTCCGTCGGCGCGCCGTAGGACAGCCCGCGCGCAGCGGCCTCCTGCACCGCCCGCACGACATCGGGGTGGCCGTGCCCGAGGATCATCGGGCCCCACGAGCCGATGTAGTCGATGTAGCGCTTGCCGTCGGCGTCCCAGAAGTACGGTCCATCGGCGCGCGCGATGAACCGCGGAGTTCCGCCCACCGAGCGGAACGCGCGCACCGGCGAGTTCACGCCGCCCGGGATGGACTTCTGCGCGCGTTCAAACAGCTGCTCGTTGCGATTCATGTCGTTGTTGTCCTTCGTTGAAGAGGCGCACCAGCGCCGCTGCGGCCCGGCCGGGGTCGTCCGCATCGAACACGGCGCTGATCAGCGCGGCGGCGTGGGCGCCGGCCTCCGCGACTTCGTGGATGTTGCCACCATCGATGCCGCCGATCGCGATCACGCGCCGCGTCGGCCAGCGGCTGCGCGCTTCGGCGAGCAATTCGAGCGGGGCGTGCACCGCCTGCGGCTTCGTGCTCGACGGAAACATCGAGCCGAACGCGATCGCGTCGGCGCCGTCGGTCACCACGTGCCCGGCACGCGCCAGGTCGTCGTAGCAGGAGACTCCGAGCAGCCCGTCCGGCATCAGGGCGCGCGCCGCGCGCACGTCGCCATCGTCGCGGCCGAGGTGCGCGCCATCGGCGCCGACGGCGAGCGCGAGTTCGACGCGATCATTGACGATCGCCAGCGCGCCGGCCGACTGAACCAGCCGGACGAGCGAGCGGGCCTGCTGCTCGCGTTCGCGCGCGTCGGCGCGCTTGTTGCGGTACTGGACCACGCGCACGCCGGCGGCAAGCGCCTGGTCCACCGTGCCGAGCACCCGGTCGAACGCGCTGCCGTCGGCGTCCGGCGTCAGCAGGTAGACCCCGGCGATCCGTGCGCGATCAGTTGGCATCGCGGCTGACTTCGTCATCGTCATCGTCGTCGCCGGCCCAGAAGAGCCGGTCGGGCACGGCCACTCCGAGCCCCACGGGAAAGGCGTGCATCAGCGCGGCGGTGGTGTACTGCGAGGCTTCCTGCACGGCCTCCGGCACATCGATCCCCTGCGCGAGGAGGCCCGCGAGCCCGGCCGACAGCGTGTCGCCCGCTCCCCGGAAGTGACCGCCGGCCGGCGAGGCGATGCGCGGGACCACATTGCGCCGGACCAGGCCGGTCTCGTCGAACAGGAGGTTCACCAGCACCGCGGCGCCGGGTTCGGCGTCGGAAATCAACGCGTACTCCGCCCCGGCTTCGATCAGGTGCTGCCCGCACTCGGCCGCGGAGAAGGTTTCGGCGCTTTCACCCGGCTCGCCGGACGCAGCGAACGCGCGCGCCTGCGACAGGTTCATCGTGACGACGGTCGTCTGCGGCAGCAGCAGCTCACGCATCGCCTCGGCGAGGTCCTCGTCCTGCCACTCCTCGCCGCTCGAGTGGTCGAGCACGGGATCGAGAACGACCGGGACATCGGCGAAGTCCGCAAGCACTTCGGCCACCGGCTGCACCTGCTCGGCGTCGGCCAGCGCGCCGATCTTGAAGGCCGCCACCGCCATGTTCTGCAGCACGGACTTCGCCTGCACCTCGACCAGTTCGGCATCGATCGCGAGCCAGTCATCGCCATCTTCGCGAGCGGTCGTCGCGATCGCGGTGATCACCGTGGCCGGATGGCAGCCCATGCTCGCGCAAGCAAGCTGGTCCGCCTGCACGCCGCCCGCGCCGGTGGCGTCAGACAGACCGAAAGTGAGCACGACGGGGAGCGACGACATGATGGGCAATGACCGGGCGGGCGGCAGTCGATGCCGCAGGTGGCATGGTACTCACCTGCGTATGCGCCATCGCCTTGCGCGCGCCTCGGCTATCGGGAATGACGATCCAGGTTGTGTAGCGCGAAGGTGGTAGGGAAGACCTTTCGTGCCACGTTATGATGCTCCGCTAAGTACTTGATTTTAACGGCTCACTTGCCGTTCTGGAGCGATGACGACAAGCGTGGCGACGAAGACCTGGATGTGCCTGATCTGCGGCTGGATCTACGACGAGGCGGCGGGACTGCCGGACGAAGGCATCGCACCGGGGACAAAGTGGGAAGACCTTCCTCCCAACTGGACTTGTCCGGAATGCGGAGCGCGCAAGGAAGATTTCGAAATGGTCGAAATCTGACCCCGGAACCTCGGTTTTCTGCGCGGCTTCGCACGGTGAGGTCCGGTACAACCCCAAGATCGGTCGATCGAATCGTCCGCGATCTCCTGCCCACCGGGTCCGGCGCACCCGGTCACCGATAAGGGGCGGCTCGCGTGCGCGGCGGTCGTGCAACCAGGGACAGACGACATGTCCGCAGACTTCTCTGACATCCGCGGCAAGAAGGTGATGGTGATCGACGACTCGAACACCATTCGCCGCAGCGCCGAGATCTTCCTCAACCAGGCGGGCTGCCAGGTCATCCTTGCGCAGGACGGCTTCGAGGCGCTCTCGAAGATCAACGACCACCAGCCCAACATCATCTTCTGCGACATCCTGATGCCGCGGCTCGACGGCTACCAGACGTGCGCGCTGATCAAGCGCAGTCCGCGTTTCCACAAGACGCCGGTCGTGATGCTGTCGTCCAAGGACGGCCTGTTCGACCGCGCGCGCGGCCGGATGGTGGGGTCGAGCGAGTACCTGACCAAGCCGTTCAGCAAGGACAGCCTGCTGACCGCGGTGCGACACCATTCGACGAATTGAAGAGGGGCAGCGCCAGCACCATGAGCGTGAAGAAGGTTTTGGTTGTCGACGACTCGCCCACGGAACGGTTCTTCCTGACCGAACTGCTGACGAAGAACGGGTTCGCGGTCTCGGCGGCCGAGAACGCCGAGGAGGCGCTGATCAAGGTGAAGACGATGTCGCCGGACCTGATCCTGATGGACGTCGTCATGCCGGGGCAGAACGGCTTCCAGCTGACGCGCGCGCTGTCGAAGGACCCGGCGACCCAGAACATCCCGATCATCATGTGCACGAGCAAGAACCAGCAGACCGACCGCATCTGGGGCCTGCGGCAGGGTGCGCGTGACTACATCGTCAAGCCGGTCAAGGCGGACGAACTGCTCGAGAAGATCGCGGCCCTCGGCTGACCGGACACAACCATGGCCAACGGATCCGAAGTCGGCGCCAAGCAACTCGTGAAACTCCGCGAGTTCTCGACCCAGCTCGCGCAGCGGCTGAAGGACGCGCCGGGCCTGCCGACGGAGCCGACGCGCCTGGCCGTGCGCGTGGGAAGCGAGAACTTCCTCGTCGAGATGGGCGTGGCGGGCGAGATCGTGCCGCTTGCGGACATCGTGCCGGTGCCATGGACCAAGCCCTGGTACCGGGGCCTGGCGAACGTGCGAGGACGGCTGATCGGTGTCGTCGACCTGCTGCAGCTGACCGGCCGCGATCCGTTGCCGCCGGAACAGGCGCAGCAGATCCTCGTGTTCGGCGAGGGCCTGTCCGTCAACGCGGGCATCCTCATCACGCGCGCATTCGGCATCCGCAACCTGAAGGACCTGACGGCGCTGCCGGCTGCGGGCGAGTCGTCGGCGAACTGGGAGCAGGTTCGTTACCGCGGCGCCGACGGCGTCGCGTTCACCGAGCTCGATCTGCGCGAGCTCGTGCGTTCGCCTGCGTTTGCGGCGATCGGCGTCTGAGGCGCCGGGCGACGCGATGGACTCGAGCGCACACCACACCAACAAGCATCACCGCGGCGGACCGCGGTGACCGGATTGCACCGGGCCGCAGCCGCGGCGGCGCATTGATCTCGCGGCGGAGAACGAAATGGCACTGGACATGAGCGCGATGTTTGGCAGGAAGAAATCGGGCGGCGCGGAACGCGACGGCTCGCGCTCGAGGCCGGCGCCGAAGACCGTGATGATCGAACGCCCGGATCGCGGCGGCGCGATCGGCCTGGTGGACAGGCTCCTGTCGTTCCGGCTTCCGTTCATCGGCGCCATGCCGGTCAACACGCAGGTGCAGGTGCTGCTGATCGTGCTCGGCGTGTCGTTCCTCGCGGTCGTCGCGGTGATCGCGCTCGACAACCGGCTCGCGACCAACGGCACGTTGCAGACCGAGATCGTCGGCGACACGCTGATGCACACGCAGCGCCTGGCGAAGGCGGCGCCGAACGCGGTGGCTGGCAATGCGGGCGCGTTCGTCGAACTGAAGGAGAGCCGCGACGCGATCGCGTCGAACCTCGATGCGCTGACCAACGGCGACGACCTGCGCGGCCTGTCGCCTTCCTCCCAGGAGATCCAGCCGACGCTGGCGCGCCTGGGCGATCGCTGGAAGGCCAGCCAGTCGGCGGCCTCCGTGATCCTCGCCAACGAGAAGGCGCTGCTGGCGTTCGGCGACGTCATCAAGCGAATCAACGCGTCGACGCCGCGCCTGCAGCAGCTGACGGAGGAGATCGCGGGCCTGAAGCTCGCCAATGGGGCGTCCGGGCGCGAGATCGCCGCGGCGGGGCAGCTCGTCACGCTCACGCAGCGCGTGGGCCGCAGCGCCACCCAGATGGTGGCCGGCACCGCGGCGAACCAGGAACTCGCGCTCACGCTCGGACGGGACGTCAACCAGTTCCGCGACCTCGCGCAGGGGCTGCTGTCGGGCAGCGAAGCGCTGCGCCTGGTCGCGGCGACGGACGGCGACACGCGGGTGCGGTTGCAGGAGGTGCTGAAGCTCTACGGCGAACTTCAGGCGTCGATCGGAGGCGCGCTCGGCGGCCTGCAGGCGATCGTGCAGTCGAAGGAAGCCCAGCTCGCCATCCTGTCGGATTCCGAACAGCTGCGGCAGATGGCCACCGAGCTGGGCAGCCTCTACAACAAGGAGCAGACGACGCGGCGCCTGAACTTCTTCATCATGGGCGTGTTCGCACTCGCGGTACTGCTGTCCGCCTTCGCCATCGTGAAGGTGCTGCTGGAAGACACGCGCAGCCGCGCGGCGGAAGCCGAAGTGCAACGGGCTCAGGCGGAGCGGCTCGAGCAGGACGCGAAGCGGACGAACGAACAGAACCAGGCCGCGATCCTGCGGCTGATGAACGAGCTGCAGGAGGTTGCAGACGGCAACCTCACGGTGCAGGCCACCGTGTCCGAGGACATCACGGGCGCGATCGCCGACTCGGTGAACTACACGGTGGAGGAGCTGCGCGGCCTCGTCGGACGCATCAACAACACGGCCGAGCAGGTGAGCAGCGCGTCCACGCAGGCGCGTGACATCGCCACGCGCCTCCTGACCGCTTCGGAAGCGCAGTCGCAGGAGATCAAGGACACCGGCGACAAGGTGCTGCGGATGGCGGCGCAGATCAACGACGTGTCCAAGGGCGCGGCCGAATCGGCCAAGGTGGCGCGCACGTCGCTCGACGCCGCGGAGCGCGGGCAGCGCGCGGTGTTCAACCAGATCAGCGGCATGAACGAGATCCGCGAGCAGATCCAGGAGACCGCGAAGCGGATCAAGCGGCTGGGCGAGTCCTCGCAGGAGATCGGCGAGATCGTCGAGCTGATCACGGACATCACGGAACAGACGAACGTGCTGGCCCTGAACGCGGCCATCCAGGCGGCCTCCGCCGGCGAGGCGGGCCGGGGCTTCTCGGTCGTCGCCGAGGAGGTGCAGCGCCTGGCCGACCGCTCCGCCGAAGCGGCCAAGCAGATCGGCGCGCTGGTCCGCACGATCCAGACCGACACGCAGGATGCCGTGGCCGCCATGGAGAAGAGCACGCAGGGCGTGGTCGAGGGCACCAAGCTGTCCGACTCCGCCGGCAACGCGCTCGCCGACATCGGCCACGTCTCGCGGCAGCTCGCCGAGCTGATCGAACGGATCGCCTCGACGACGAACGACCAGGCGCAGTCCGCCGGCGGCGTGGCGCAGTCGATCGAACGGATCCTTTCGGTGACCGAGCAGACATCGCACGGCACGCGCCAGGCGGCGCAGTCGATCGGCCAGCTCGCCACGCTCGCGCGCGAACTGAAGGCCTCCGTGGCCCGCTTCCGCGTCGTCTGAGGCACGAGGACCCGATGGCCGAGAGACACAATCCGAATCAGCTGGTCGGCGCGGCCTCGGACGTCGCGCCGCTCGCTTGGGTCATCGACGAAATCCGGACGTCGCTCGGCGAAGCGGTCAGCGGCCTCAAGGCGTTTGTCGCGAACAAGCAGGACGTCGACAGCCTGCGCAACGCCCGCAACCAGGTGCACCAGGCCAACGGCGCGCTGCAACTGCTCGACCTGCGCGGCGTGGCGCTCGTCACCGAGGCGATCGAGCAGCTGGCGCGCCAGTTCGAAGCCGCTCCGCAGGACTGCACGCCGGCGTCCGTGCGCGCCGTGGAAACGGCGACGTCGGCCGTGATGGCGTACCTCGAAGGTCTGCTGTCCGGCCGTCCCAACCAGCCGATCCGCCTGTTTCCGTACTACCGCGACGTGCTGCAGCTCGGCGGCGCGCCGCGCGTGCATCCGGCGGACCTCGTGTTCCCGGACCTGTCGCGCCGGCCGGCCTTTCACGAGATCGAGTCGCGCAAGTTCACCCCGGAGCAGCTGCGCGAGCGCCGCGCGCGGTTCGAACTCGGCCTGCTCGGCTTCCTGCGCAACGCCGACGACGCCGAGCCTCGCAAGGCGATGCGCGATGCGCTCGCCGACCTCGAACACATGCCGCAACGCGGCCTCGCCCGCAGCTTCTGGTGGGTCGCGCGCGGCCTGCTCGAGGCGCTCGACGCGAACGCGCTGCCGGTCGACGTCGACCTGAAGCGCGTGCTCGCGCGCCTGAACCTTCAGCTGCGGCGGATGATCGACGGCGCCGGCGCCGTCGCCGAGCGGCTGATGATCGACACCCTCTACTACGTCGGCCGCACCGAGGGCGCGCTGCCGCGCGTCGCGGAGGTCAAGCGGCTCTACGGGCTGGATGCGTTGATCCCGGGCGACTTCGAGGACGCCACGCTGACCGCGGTCGACACCGACGCGCTGCGCACCCTGAAGGAAGCGCTCGTCCAGGCGAAGCAGGCCTGGGGCCAGGTCGTGGCCGGCGCCGCCGAGCCGGCGCAGTTCGACCGGGAACTCGAGCTGGCGCGCGTGAGCGCGGGCAAGCTGCGCGCGGATCCGCTCGTGGCCACCCTCGAGGCAGTCGGCCGCGCGACCAGCGGCTTCACGCAGCTCGACCCGACGGTGCGCGAAGCGCTCGCGCTCGAGGTGGCGTCGGCGCTGCTGTTCGTCGACCTCGGCGTCGACGAGCTGCCGCAGATCGAACCGGAGTACGAAGAGCGCGCGCGGCAGGTGATCGATCGCCTGGCGCTGGCGCGCGACGGACAGTCGCTGCCCGAGGCCGGCCCGTGGATGTCGGACCTGGCGCGTCGTGCGCAGGACCGGCTGACCATGAACACCGTGGTCGCGGAAACGCAGGGCACGCTGCGCGAGATCGAACAACGCCTCGATCGGTTCTTCCGCAACCCGGCCGAACGCTCGGACCTCGCCGGTGCCAGCGCGATGTTCGACCAGGTGTGCGGCGTGCTCTCGCTGCTGGGCTACGACGACCCGGTCACCGCGCTGCGTAACGTGCAGCAGTCGATCGCACGGTTCACGGATCCGTCGGTGGAGCCGGAGTCGGAGGAGTTCGGGCGGATCGCGCAGAACCTCGGGGCCATCGGGTTCTTCGTCGAGAGCGTCGGCCAGGATGTCGACCGGCCGCGCGGGATGTTCCACTACGACCCGGCCACGGGCGTGTTCACGGCGGACATCGGGCAGCTGCAGGCCGAGTCGGTCGAGGCGCCGGCCGATGACGAGTACAGCGCTCCCCGCACCATCGACATGCGGCTGCCGGAGCCCAAGCGCACCGACAACGTCGAGACGACCGTGCGCAAGAACCTCGGCGTCGCTCACCTCCACGCCCAGCGACTGCTTGCCGTCGCCGGCGACGCCCGCGCCCTCGGCGAACTGCAGCGGCTGCTGCCGACGATTTCGAACGAGGCCGACCTGCTGGATGACAACGCGCTGAAGACGCGCGCCGGCCGGGCGATGCAGCTGGTGGCACGGCTGAAGGAAAGTCACACGCGCGAGGTTGCGAGCGAGCTGGAGCAGCTGCTGGCGCCGCCCAAGGCGCCTGAAACCCCGCCGCCCACGGCGCCCCTGCCCGCGTCCGATGACGCGGCCAGCAGCGAACTGTGCGAGATCTTCGTCGAGGAAGCGGGCGAAGTGCTCCAGAGCATCATCGAGCAGCTCGAGGTGCTGCGGCATCGTCCGGGCGACCACTCGACGATGACCACGGTCCGTCGCGCGTTCCACACGCTGAAGGGATCGAGCCGGATGGTCGGCTTCAAGACCATCGGCGAGGGCGCCTGGGGCGTGGAGCAGTGTTTCAATCTCTGGCTCGCCCAGGAGCGCCCGGCCACCGAGGACCTGATCGACCTGGCCGCGGGCGCGCAGCGCGTCATCCGTCACTGGGTGCGAACCATCGCCGCGCATCCCGAGGCGGTGCTCGACCCGGCCCCGCTCGTGCAGGCGGCACAGCGCGTGCGCGAAGGCGGCGCGTTCGAGTACGAAGGCCAGCTTCCCCCGGAGGCCGGGGCCGAAGTCGATCTGGAGCCGGCGGCCGACGCCGTGTCATCGGCGCCGGAGACGGTCGTCAGCGAGCCGGCGCTTGCCATTTCGCTCGACGACGTCGAGCGGGATGCCGAGGCCGCGCTCGCCGCGGAGCCGACACAGGTTCCGGAGGCGGAAGAAGCGCCGCAAGCCGAGCCGGTGACGCTCGCCGACGAGGCCGCCGTCGAATCGATCGAGCCGTTCGGGCCGGCCGTCGATGACGTCAAGCGGATCGGGCCGATCGAGATCAGCCACGGCCTGTACTCGATCTTCCTGACGGAAGCGGACGAGTGCATCCGCGTGCTCGCGAACGAGATCGCCGAGTGGCGCTACGAACCGGCGCGGCCGGTAGGGTCGAACGTGACCCGCCGCGTCCACTCGCTGTGCGGCATCGCGCGCACTGTCGGACTGACACCGGTCGTGTCGGTGATCGCCCCGCTCGAAGACCTGATGCGAACGCTGTCGTCGCTGTCCGATGCGCACAAGTTGACGTTGACCGCGGCGCAGTTCGACACGCTCGAGCGGGTGATCGATCGCGTTCGCGGCATGCTTCACCACTTCGCCGCCGGCTTCTATCCCGAGGAAGCCCCGCTCGAAGCCGGCGCGGTGCAGGACCTCCTTTCCATCGTTCGGGCGCACAGCGCCTTGCACGAGGAGATCGCAGCCGCGGTCGGCGGCGAGCCGACTTCGGCTGAAGTGCCGGAGTTTCCCGCGCCGGTCGACGCCGAGATCTTGTCGATGCCGGCCGTCGAGGGCGACGTGCCGCCGCCGGAAGCCGACGCGCTCGCCGCGGACGCGGAGGGCCTGGTCGCCGCAGAGGGGGTGGTCGTTCCGCAGGAAGTGGTCGCCGAGGCCGTGGATGCCGCGGCGGAGTCGGTGCGGGCGGTCTCGAAGGTCCGCGACGACCTCGATCCCGACTTGCTCCCGGTTTTCCTCACCGAAGGCGCGGAATTGCTGCCTGCCGTCGCCACCGGGCTGCGCGGCCTGGCGTCGAACCCGAACGATCGCGAACTCGCTCGCGACCTGATGCGGAAGCTGCACACGATCAAGGGCAGCGCCCGCATGGCGGGCGCCATGCGTCTCGGCGAGCTTGTGCACGCGATGGAGACGCGCATGGAGGCGGCGATGCAGCGCGCCTCCGTGACGCCCGAAACCGTCGACGCGCTGCACACCGTCTACGACCGGGCCATGGCGCTGTACGACGAGCTGCACGATCCGAACGCAGCGACGCGCGCCCGGGAACAGGAAGTGGTCGAAGCCGTCGAGGAGCCGCCGCGCGCCCCGGTGATCGACCTCGCGTCGGCGCGCGAGCTGACCCACGGCACGCGCATCGAGCCGAAGCCGGAGCTGGCGGATGCCGCGACGGCAGGCGCTGCCGAGGCCGCAAGGCCGGCGCCGGCCGTTGCCCTGCCGACGGAAGTCAGCGCGACGCTGCCGGCTGCCGCGCCATCGGCGTCCCAGTCGAACTTCATCCGCGTTCGCGCCGATGTGCTCGACAAGCTGGTCGACCAGGCCGGCGAGGTCGCGATCGCCCGCTCGAAGCTCGAGAACGAGGTGGGCACGATCAAGAGTTCGCTCGGGGACCTGACCGAGAACATCCAGCGCCTGCGGTCGCAGCTGCGCGAAGTGGAGATCCAGGCCGACGCGCAGCTGCAGGCGCGCGGCGACCGGCTCTCGCGCGAGTCGGCGGACTTCGATCCGCTCGAGTTCGACCGCTACACGCGCCTGCAGGAACTGACGCGGATGCTTGCCGAATCGGTCGAGGACGTGGCGATGGTCCAGAGCAACATGCTCAAGGGCCTGCAGTCGGCCGACGCCGATCTCACGGCGCAGTCCCGCCTGACACGCGAGCTCCAGCAGCAGCTGATGCGGGTGCGGCTGGTGCCGTTCTCGAACATATCCGAGCGGCTCTACCGGGTCGCGCGGCGGGCTTCGAAGGAACTCGACAAGCGGGTCAACCTCGACGTGCGTGGAGCCGGCACGGAGCTCGACCGCGGCGTGCTGGAGAAGATGGCCGGCCCGTTCGAGCACCTGATCCGCAATGCGATCGTGCATGGGCTGGAGAGGCCGGACGAGCGTCGGGCCGCCGGGAAGCCCGAGGCCGGCGAACTGGTGGTCGACGTCAAGCCGGAAGGCAATGAGATCGTCATCGTCGTCAGCGACGACGGCGCCGGGCTGAACCTGAAGCGCATCCGGGAGCGCGCGATCGAGCGCGACCTGGTCACGCCCGACCAGGAACTCAGCGATCGCGAGCTGATGGAGCTGATCTTCCAGCCGGGGTTCACGACGGTCACCGAGGTCACCGAACTCGCGGGTCGCGGCGTCGGGATGGACGTCGTTCGCGCCGAACTCGCGTCGTTCGGCGGTCGCGTTGCGATCGCGAGCGAGCCTGGCCGCGGCACGCGGTTCACGCTTTACCTTCCGATGACCCTGGCCGTCACGCAGGTCGTGCTGGCCAAGGTCGGCGCGCGCCGCTACGCCATCCCGGCGGGGATGGTCGAACAGGTGCGCCGCTACCGGCCGGCTACGCTCGTGTCCGCGCTGGGCGAGGGGATCATCGACATCTCGCCGGTCGGCCAGGTGGTGCTGCGGCCGCTCTCGCAGCTCGTCGGCGAAGAGGCGCCGACGCACCTGACCAAGCAGACGCCCGTGGTGCTGCTGAAGTCGGCCGACGACCGTCTCGCGGTGGCGGTCGACGACGTGTCGAGCAACCAGGAGGTGGTGGTCAAGAACGTCGGCGCGCAGGTTGCGCGGCTCGCCGGGATTCTCGGCGCGACGATCCTCGGCAGCGGCGAGATCGTGCTGATCATCAACCCGGTCCAGCTGATCACGCGGGCGCCGGAGCCGCCGGTGCTCGCCACCGCGGCCGAGATCGCACGGCGAAGCGTCGGACGTCGACGGCGAAGTGCACCGAGTACGCCGGGCTGCCCATGGAGGTCGTGCCGACCATCATGGTCGTGGACGACTCGCTGACGGTGCGTCGCGTGACGCAACGCCTGCTCGAACGGCAGGGCTACAGCGTGATGCTGGCAAAGGACGGTGTCGACGCGCTGCGGCAGTTGCAGGACGTGAAGCCCGACGCGATGCTGGTCGACATCGAGATGCCGAAGATGGACGGCTACGACCTGACGCGCAACGTCCGTGGCACGCGCGCGACGGCCGACATCCCGATCATCATGATCACGTCGCGCACGGCCGAAAAGCATCGCAGCAAGGCGTTCGAACTGGGCGTGAACGAGTACCTCGGCAAGCCTTACCAGGAAGACGAACTGCTTCGCCTGCTGAAGCAGTACTTGAAGGAGAGGGCGACCGCGTAGGCGGGTCGTCCGCGTGGGGGCTGCGATGGAAATGCTGCGGGCAATGCTGGTTGGCTGTGCGCTGTTCGCCGCGTCCGGCGCGGCAGTGGCCGAACGCGTGTACGTGAAGGCGCGCGGCGAGGTGGACCTGGCGCCCTTCCAGTGCGAGACGATTGCCGCGCGCAACAGCCCCAACGTGCGGCGGATCTGCTACGACGAGAATCGCATGTATGTTCTCGTGAGCCTGAGCGGCGTCTGGTACCACTACTGCGGCGTTCCGCCCGCCACGGTCAGCGAGTGGCGCAGGTCCTCCTCGAAGGGCCGCTACTACAACGACCACATCCGCAGCGGTTTCGACTGCGTCCCCGCGGAAGGCGCACCGGCGCCGGCGGCCGCGCCCGCGCAGCGCCGGGCGCTCGATAGCGCGCTTCGCCCCGTCTCAGCGTTCCTTCGCGGCGGAGTAGCGCTGCAGGGTCTTCTGTCGCGCCAGCGCGTGGTCGACCAGCGGCGCCGGATAGTCCCGCCCGACGACACAGCGGGCCGCCAGTTGCCGGTCCGCGGGCGCGAGCCACGGCGCGTGGATCTCCTTGTCCTCGAGGTTCGCGACTTCCGGCACGTAGCGCCGGATGAACTGCCCGCGCGGATCGAACTTCTCCGACTGCGTCACCGGATTGAAGATGCGGAAGTACGGCTGCGCGTCGCAACCGGTCGAGGCGGCCCACTGCCATCCGCCGTTGTTCGCAGCGAGGTCGTAGTCGTTGAGGCGCTGCGCGAAGTAGCGCTCGCCGCGGCGCCAGTCGATGCCGAGATCCTTGGTGAGGAAGCTCGCCGTGATCATCCGCAGGCGGTTGTGCATGTAGCCGGTCTGGTTCAGCTGGCGCATGCCGGCGTCGACGATCGGGTAGCCGGTGCGGCCCTCGCACCACGCCCGGAAGTTCTCCTGCGCCTGCGGGCCTGTTTCCCACGCGATGCGGTCGTACTCGGGGCGAAAGGCACGGTCGACGACGTGCGGGTGGTGCCAGAGGATCATCTGGTAGAACTCGCGCCACACCAGTTCGGCGAGCCAGGTCGCGGCGCCTTCGGACGGGTGCGCGCGCGCGCGGCGCACCAGTTCGCGGATGGAAACGGTGCCGAAGCGCAGGTGCACCGACAGGTACGACGGACCGCGCACTGCCGGAAAGTCCCGCGTGGACCGATAGTCGTCGATGCGGCCGACGAAGTCGTCGAGGAGTTGCTTCGCTCCCTCTTCGCCCAGCGGCAGGCGCAACTCGGCGAGATTCGTCCTTCTGAAGCCGAGTTGTTCGAGCGTCGGGCGCAGCGGCGGCCCGGCGGGCGGTGCGAGCGGCGCGAAGTCCGCGACGTGCTCCGCGATGTCCGCACCTGTCAGGCGCTTCATCCAGGCGTTGCGGTAGGGCGTGAAGACCGAGAACGGCGTGCCGCCACCCGTCATCACTTCGCCCTTCTCGAAGATCACCTGGTCCTTGTGCAGGGCGAGGCGCCTGCCCTGCCCGGCGAGCAGGCGCGCGACCTCGGCATCGCGCGCCGTCGCGTACGGCTCGTAGTCCGTGCTGGCGAACACCGCATCGACGTTCAACCGCCGCGCGAGATCGACGACCGAGTCCGCGGCACGGCCGTGCGTGATCATCAGTCCGCCGCCGCGCGCGCGCAGCGCTTCGTCGAGCGCGCCGACCGCGGCGTGGATGAACTCGATCCGGCGGTCCGCATCCAGTCCGGCCGCGCGCAACTCGTCGAGGATCGCGCGGTCGTAGACGAAGACGCAGTGGACGCGCCGGCACGATGCGAGCGCCGCCGCGAGCGCGGCGTGGTCGGCGAGACGCAGGTCGCGCCGGAACCAGACGAGGCCAGCGTCAAGGGACATCGGGGATGCGGGCGGCAGGGGAGGCGGGAGTGCGGGGGAGTTTACAATCGGCGCCATGCCGAGCGGTCCGATGGACTTGAAACATCAGTTCCTGATCGCCATGCCCGCCATGGTGGACCCGAACTTTTCCGGCTCCGTCGTCTACATCTGCGATCACAGCGAGCGCGGCGCCCTCGGCCTCGTCATCAACCGGCCGACGGAACTCACCCTCGAGACCCTGTTCGACCGGATCGATCTCAAGCTCGAGATCGCGCCGTGGAAGGACTCCCCGGTGTTCTTCGGCGGCCCGGTCCAGACGGAGCGCGGTTTCGTGCTTCACGGTCCACCCAAGGCGTACAGCTCGACGCTGCCGATCGCGCCCGACGTTTCGCTGACGACGTCGAAGGACGTGCTCGAAGCGGTCGCCAGCGGCTCCGGACCGGACAAGATGCTGGTGACGCTTGGCTATTCGGGCTGGGGCGCCGGGCAGCTCGAGAGCGAGATCGCCCAGAATGCGTGGCTCACGGTCAAGGCGCAGACGGACATCATCTTCGACACGCCGGCCGACGAGAAATACGACGCCGCACTGAAGCTGCTCGGGATCGATGCGGTGCGGCTCTCGGGACAGGCCGGCCATGCGTGACCTCCTTGGTCGCGCAACTCCCTCCGCTCCGTCCCTCGTTTCCTTTCTTTCTCCGATGACAGACCGCGTCGTGCTCGGCTTCGACTTCGGCGCGCGTCGCATCGGCGTCGCGATCGGCAACAGCGTGACGCGCGAAGCGCGCCCGTTGACGACGGTCAATGCCACCAAGGTCGCGGCGCGGTGGGATGCGGTCGCTGCGCTGCTCGGGGAATGGGAACCGGCGCAGCTGGTGGTCGGCATCCCGCGCCACCCTGACGGAACCCCGCACGAGATGACCGCCCGCTGCGAACGCTTTGCCCGGCAGCTCGAAGGCCGCTTCAGCCGGCCCGTGGCGCGCGTCGACGAGCGATACACCTCGGCGGTAAGCGCGCGCGCGGACGATGTCGATGCCGCGGCTGCCGCCTTGATCCTGCAACAGTGGTTCGACGAGGAGTGCGAACGCAATGCTTGAACTCGACGCCGAAGCGATCTACCGGCACCTGGCGCAGCGCGCGCGCGAGACGTTCGTGGGCGAGAAGCTCAAGCTCGTCGGCGTGCACACCGGCGGTGTCTGGCTGGCGGAGCGGCTGAAACACGACCTGAAGGTCGAGGACCCGGTCGGCATCCTCGACGTCTCGTTCTACCGCGACGACTTCGACCAGTCCGGGCTCAAGCCGGCGGTGCGGCCGTCGCAGATCGCGTTCGACGTCGCGGGCAGCCACATCCTGCTGGTCGACGACGTGCTGAATTCCGGGCGCACCGTGCGCGCGGCGATGAACGAGATCTTCGACTACGGCCGGCCCGCGAAGGTCGACCTCGCGGTGCTGATCGACCGCGGCGGACGCGAGCTGCCGATCGCCGCCGGCATCGTGGGCGCGACGATCGAGCTGCCGCCCGACGTGGCCGTCGTGCTGGTCCGGGACGACGACGGGCAACTGCACCTGACGATGGAAAAGCGCGGGGACTGAGGGACGGAAGACCGAGGGACGGAATCCAGCAACGGGGAGCGGGAACGGGAATGGGAACGAGGAATCCGCAGCTCAACTCGAACGGCGAGCTGCATCACCTGCTGTCGACGGAGGGCCTGCCGAAGGCCGTGATCGAACGGATCCTGACGACGGCGGACAGCTTCATCAACGTGGCGGAGCGCGAAGTGAAGAGCGTGCCGCTGCTGCGCGGCAAGAGCGTGTTCAACCTGTTCTTCGAGAACAGCACGCGCACGCGGACGACCTTCGAGATCGCCGCGCGCCGCCTGAGCGCGGACGTCTTCAACCTCGACATCATGCGGTCGAGTTCCGCCAAGGGCGAGTCGCTGCTCGACACCATCGACAACCTGTCGGCGATGCAGGCCGACATGTTCGTGGTGCGGCACGCGGCGAGCGGCGCGCCGTACCTGATCGCGCAGCACGTGAAGCCGCACATCCACGTGATCAACGCCGGCGACGGGCGCCACGCGCACCCGACCCAGGGCCTGCTCGACATGTACACGATCCGCCACTACAAGAAGGACTTCACCAACCTGACGGTGGCGATCGTCGGCGACATCCTCCACTCGCGCGTCGCGCGGTCCGACATCCACGCGCTGACGACGCTCGGGGTGCCGGACGTCCGCGCGGTGGGCCCGCTGACGCTGCTGCCCGCCGGGCTCGAGGAGATGGGCGTGCGGGTCTTCACCAAGCTCGAGGAAGGCATCAAGGGCGCGGACGTGATCATCATGCTGCGGCTGCAGAACGAGCGCATGAAGGGCGCGCTGCTGCCGTCCGCGCAGGAGTACTTCGCGTACTACGGGCTCACGCCCGAGAAGCTCGCGCTCGCGAAGCCGGACGCGATCGTGATGCACCCGGGGCCGATGAACCGGGGGGTCGAGATCGACTCGCGCGTGGCCGACGGCGCGTCGGCCGTGATCCTTCCGCAGGTGACGTTCGGCATCGCGGTGCGGATGGCCGCACTGTCCATCGCCGCTTCTTCGTCGAGGATGCAATGAAGATCGTCATCACCAGGGGGCGCGTGATCGACCCGGCCTCGGGGCTGGACCGGGTGAGCGACGTCTGCATCACCGACAACCGGCTGACCGCCGTCGGCGAGCGGCCGAAGGACTTCCACCCCGACCGCACGATCGACGCGAACGGGCTGATCGTCGCGCCCGGCCTCGTGGACCTGTGCGCGCGGCTGATGGAGCCGGGCAGCGAAGGCGCGCTGAAGGTCGAGATGCAGGCGGCCCTCGCGGGTGGCGTCACCGGCGTCGTCTGTCCGCCGGACACCGATCCTCCGCTCGACGAGCCGGGCCTCGTCCGGATGCTGCGGCAGACGTCGCGCGCGTCCGCCGGCGCGCGCACGTACCCGCTCGGCGCACTGACCACCGGGCTGAAGGGCGAGGCGCTCGCCGAGATCAAGACGCTCGCCGAGACCGGCTGCGTCGCGTTCATGCAGACGGGCAGCCTGCCGCACGACAACAGCGTGCTGCTGCAGGCGATGCGGTACGCGAAGACCTTCGACCTGCCGCTCTGGCTGCGCCCGGTGGAGGACACGCTTGCAGGCTCCGGCGTCGCCGCGGCGGGCCCGGTGGCCGGGCGGCTCGGGCTGCCGTCGATCCCGGTCGTGGCGGAGACGGTCGCGCTGCAGACCATTTTCGAGCTGCAGCGCGCCAGCGGCGTGCGCCTGCACATCTGCCGCCTGTCGTCGGCGGCCGGCATCGAACTCGTGCGGCGTGCGAAGCAGGAAGGGCTGCCGGTCACCGCCGACGTCGGCATCCATCACGTGCACCTGATCGACGTCGACATCGGCTATTTCGACGCGCGCTATCGCCTCGATCCGCCGCTGCGCAGCGCGCGTGATCGCGACGGCATCGTGGCGGGCCTGGCCGACGGGACGATCGACGCGATCTGTTCCGACCACGCGCCGATCGGCGACGACGACAAGCAGCTGCCCTTCGGCGAAGCCGCGCCGGGCGCGACCGCGCTCGAGACGCTGCTGCCGCTGACGCTGAAGTGGGCGAGCGAGCACAAGGTGCCTCTCGTGAAGGCGCTCGCGCGGGTCACGAGCCGGCCCGCCGAGATCCTCGGCGAGGACACCGGGCGGCTCACGGTCGGCGCCAAGGCCGACATCGTCGTGTTCGACCCGCAGGCGCACTGGCGGGTGACGCCGGACGTGCTGAAGAGCGCCGGCAAGAACACGCCGTTCGCGGGCTACGAACTGCTGGGGCGCGCGCGCTACACGCTGGTCGGCGGCGACGTCCGCCTCGGCGGCTAGGGCCTGCCAGGGCCGGCGCATGCGCGAGCCAAGCGTTAGCAGGCCCTGATGCGGTTCGTGCTCGCGCCGCTGCGCGCGGCGCTGTTCGTGCTGCACGTGCTCGCCGGCCTGGCGACGGTGCTCCTCGTGTTCCCGCTGGCCGGGCTGGCGACGCGCAACCGGATCAGCCGGGGGTGGTCGAGGATCCTCGTCGCCGTCTGCGGCGCGCGCCTCGTCGTCGACGGCGAGCCGATCCCGCCGCACGTCAGGTCGACCGGCCTCGAGCCGTGGAGCCTCGGCCGGCTGGTGCTCGCGAACCACGTGTCGTGGCTCGACGTGTTCGCGCTCAGCGCCGCGATGCCGTGCCGGTTCGTGGCGAAGGCGGAGATCGGTCGCTGGCCGCTGCTTGGGGCTCTCGTCACACGGTCGGGCACGGTGTACATCGAGCGCGGCCGGCGTCATGCCGTGGCGTCGACGAACCACAAGGTACGTGACCACCTGAAGGCCGGCGAGTCGATCGTCGTCTTCCCCGAAGGGACGACGACGGACGGCGCCACGCTGCTGCCGTTTCATTCGAATCTGCTGGCGCCCGCCGTGGAGATCGGCGCGCCGGTGTGGCCGATCGCGATCCGATACACCGAGGGCGGCCGTCCGACGGACGCCGCGGCGTTCATCGGGGAGATGGGACTGCTGACTTCGCTCGCGCGGATTCTCGTCGCACGCGACCTGGCGATCCGCGTCACGGTGCTGCCGCCGATCGAAGTGAAGGAACACGGCAATCGTCACGCGGTGGCACGGAAGGCGCGCGACGCAATCGCGCGCGCGCTCGGCCTGGCGACCGAAGGGACGGGCGAGACGGCCGCCTGATCAGTCGCCCGGCGCCATCGACTGCGGGCAGTCGACCTGGAACACGGCACGGTCCTGCAGCCGGAGGGCCGTGAGGCAGCCGCCCCACAGGCATCCGGTGTCGATGCCGATCACGTCGTCGCGCATCACCAGGCCTTCGGTCGACCAGTGGCCGAACACGATCGGCGTTCCGGACGTGGCGCGCCGGGGGAAGTCGAACCAGGGCACCAGCCCGGCAGGGGCCTGCGAACTCGCGTCGTGGTTCTTCAGGTTCATGCGCCCGTCGGCTTCCAGCAGGCGCATCCGCGTGAGCGCGTTGACGACGCAGCGCAGGCGGTCGTGCCCCGTGAGTTCGTCGCTCCACAAACTCGGCTCGTTGCCGTACATCACGCGCAGGAAGTCCTCGTAGTCGTCGGCCGCGAGCCGCTGCTCGACTTCTCGCGCGAGCGAAACCGTCTTTTCGACCGTCCATGCGGGAACCACGCCGGCGTGCACGAAGAGGTACCCGTCCTCCTGGTGCGAAAGCGGGCGCGTCCGGACCCACGCGAGCAACTCGTCGCGGTCGGGTGCATCGAGGATTTCCTGCAGCGTGTCCGAGGAGTGCTGCCTGCGGATGCCGGCCGCCACCGCGAGCAGGTGCAGGTCGTGGTTCCCGAAGATCGTCAGCGCGCGCCCCGCGTCGACGAGCGCCTTGACCCGGCGCAGGGCCGCGAGCGATTGCGGCCCGCGATTGACGAGATCCCCGACGAAGATGAATCGGTCGGCGTCCGGAAGCCGCGCTGCGAGCCGGTCGAAGCCGTCGACACAGCCCTGCAAGTCGCCGATGGCGTATGTGCTCATGGCTCAATACTAGCGTTCGAGCCCGCTGCGCTTTGCTAGCATCGGTCGAGCCAATCGAGCAGGCAAGAACCCGACATGAAACCGGTGCGCAAGGCTGTCTTCCCCGTCGCGGGCCTCGGAACGCGCTTCCTTCCCGCCACCAAGGCGATGCCGAAGGAGATGCTGCCCGTCGTCGACAAGCCGCTGATCCAGTACGCCGTCGAGGAGGCCGCGGCCGCGGGAATCCGGCAGATGATCTTCATCACCGGCCGGCACAAGCGCTCCATCGAGGACCACTTCGATCGGGCCCCCGAACTCGAGGCGGAACTCGCGGCCAAGGGCAAGGGCGAACTGCTCGAGATCGTGAAGAACATCTCGCCTGAAACCGACGTCTTCATCTACATCCGCCAGCCGGAGCCGCTCGGCCTCGGCCACGCGGTGCTGTGCGCCGAGCCCGTGGTCGGCGACGAGCCGTTCGCGGTGATCCTCGCCGACGACCTGATCGACGCCAGGCAGCCGGCGATGGGACAACTGATGCAGGCGCGCGACGCGCGCGGCGGCGGCAACGTGCTGGCGGTCGAAGACGTGCCGCGCGAGGACACGTCGCGCTACGGGATCGTCAGCGCCCAGGCCATCGACGACCGGACGTCGCGCGTGACGCACATCGTGGAGAAGCCGCAGCCCGCCGACGCGCCTTCGACGCTCGCCGTGCTGGGCCGCTACGTGCTGGAGCCCGGCATCTTCGACCACCTGCGCACGATCCCGCGCGGCAGCGGCGGCGAGATCCAGCTGACCGACGCGATCGCGCAGATGCTGGCGGGTGGGTCGACGTACGCGTACCGCTATGAGGGGCAGCGGTTCGATTGCGGGTCGAAGCAGGGGTTTCTCGACGCGACCGTGCACTACGCCCGCAAGGGCGGTTACCGGATCTGAGCCGGCTCAGCTGTCGCGTTCGTATTCGTCCGGAGCCCCGATGCGGCCGCGCAGGCGGTAGTAGCGCAACGGCATGAAGAACACGGCGAAGTAGGCGGCGCACACGGCCAGGAACGACCAGAAGATCCACCAGTCGGGCACGCCGTACTGCCAGAGCGCCGTGCCGACGAGGCCGAGCAGGATGTTGGCGCCGACCAGCACCAGCAGCGTCCGGCGCGGGCCCAGGCCGCGCCGCAGCAGCACGTGATGCACGTGGTCGCGGTCCGGCGCCATCGGGCTGCGCCGGCGCGCGAGGCGGCGCACGGTCACCGTGAACACGTCCATCAGCACGATGCCCAGCACCCACAGCATCACGGCAGGCGGCACGGCGTTCAGGCCAGTGCGCTGCGTCAGCGACACCGCGAACCAGGCGACGACGAACCCGGCCGCCATGCTGCCCGCGTCGCCCAGGAAGGTGCGGTGCCGCCCGCGCAGGGGCCACGGCAGGTTGAAGAACAGGAAGCCCGCCATCGCGCCGGACAGCACGACGAGGATCTTGGACGCGTTGGCATCCCCGATCGTCCACGCGAAGCCGCTGAAGAACAGCAGGATCACCAGCACCAGCGAGCCCGCGAGGCCGTCGAGCCCGTCGAACATGTTGACCGAGTTGATGACCGCGATGGCCGCGAAGACCGTGAACGGAATCGCCCAGTCGCGCAGAGTCGATCGGGCTCGTTCCGAACAGGTTGCCGAGCCCGGTCAGGTAGTTGCTGCCCCACGAGGTCATGAAGACCGCAGCCAGCACCTGCGCGAGCATCTTGGACGTCGCCGAGACCTCGCCGAGGTCGTCGAGCAGGCCGATCACCGCGAGCAGCGCGATGCCGGCGAACAGCGCGGCGTATTGCCCCAGGGCGGCGAAGGACCACGTGAGCGCCAGCGCGAACCCGGCAACGACCGCGAGTCCGCCGGTCAGCGGCACCGGCGCGCCGTGGCGCTTGCGCCCGCCCGGGTGGTCGACCAGGCCCCAGCGCTCGGCCGGCCGGCGCAGCATCAGGATCACCAGCGCGCAGATGAAGGCGGCGACCGCCGCCTGGGCGAGGTAGGTCGAGGGCGGAAGGCTGATGTTCATGGGCTCACGGCCGGATTGGCGCGACTGTACCGCTCAGTCCGCCCCACGCAGGCGGTTGACGGTTCCGGTGGTGGAGTGGCCGGGCACGAAGGGCAGCGCGAGCGCCGTGCCGCCCCAGCTGCGGACCAGCCGCGCCTCCTCGATCGTGTCCATGTCGTAGTCGCCGCCCTTGACGTAGATGTCCGGGCGAACGAGTTCGAGCACGGGCAGCGGGACCTGTTCGTCGAAGATCGTCACGAGGTCCACGGACTGCAGGGCCGCGAGGACCCAGGCGCGGTCGGCGTCCGGATTGATGGGCCGGTCCGGTCCCTTGCCGAGCTGGCGCACGGAACGATCGCTGTTGACCGCGACGACGAGGGCCGCGCCCAGCGCGCGGGCCTGCTCGAGGTAGGTGACGTGGCCGCGATGCAGGATGTCGAAGACGCCGTTGGTCAGCACCAGTGGTCGGGCGAGCGCGGCGGCGGCGCGCGCCAGTTGATCGCGGACGACGATCTTGCGGGCGAAGTGGCTCATGTGCCCCTTGGCGCTGCGCGCCGTCCCCCGAGGGGGAGCGAGCGCCTTCGGAGCGGCCGTGCGGCGCTCATGCCGCTGCCTGCTCATGGGGCAGTCGCGCCAGCAGCGCGCGCATCGAGTCCGACCGCACGGCGTCCGCAAGCGATCGGAAGCGCTCGGTGGCGAGGCCTCCGGGAAACGACGTCGTCCGGCTCCTCGCGCCCGTCGGTGCCGAGCAGGACGCGGTTGCGGGACGCCGGCCGCGAGCGCCGCCCGCAGGTCGCTCGCCTTGTCGCCGAACAGCACCGAACGGCGCAGGTCGATGTCGAGGTCGCGCGCCGCATCGAGCAGCAGGCCGGGCGCCGGCTTGCGGCAATGGCAGGTCCTGCCGGTACGGCGCCTCGCCTTCGGTCGGGTGATGCGGGCAGAAGTAGACGCCGTCGAGCGCCGCGCCGTGCGCGGCGAACGTCTCCTTCATCCAGTCGGTCAGCGCGTGGAACTGCTCCGGCCCGTAGTAGCCGCGCGCAATTCCCGACTGGTTCGTCACGACGACGAGCGCCAGTCCCATCGACTTCAGCTCGCGCGCCGCGTCCAGCGTGCCGGGCACGAACTCGAAGTCCTCCCGGCGAAAGACGTAACCGCGATCGATGTTGACCACGCCGTCGCGGTCGAGGAACGCGGCCGCCTTCACCGGCCCTGCGCCAGCAGCCACCGCACGTACTCGGCCGTGCCGGTCTCGACCGTCTTGAACGGGCGCGCTCATGCCGGCCTGCTCGAGGTCGACTCGGTCAGCCTGCGTGAAGGCCTGGTACTTGCCGCGCAGCGCTTCCGGGAACGGCACGTACCTGATCTCGCCGGCGGCGACGAGCTGCTCGAGCGTAGCGCAGGCTTGCCCTCGTTCGGCGCGGATCGCGTTGACGACGGCTTTCGCCACGTCGTTGAACGCCTGCGCCCGCCCGGTGCCGACGTTGTAGATGCCGGAGCGCGGGTGGTCCCAGAAGTGCAGGTTGGTCGCGATCGACGTCGTCGACGTGGATGAAATCGCGCCGCTGCTCGCCGTTCGGCATAACCGTGGCTGCCTTCGAACAGCTTGACCGCGCCCTCGGCTGCGGAACTGCTGCACGTGGTGGAACGCCACCGACGCCATCCGGCCCTTGTGCGCTTCGCGCGGCCCGTAGACGTTGAAGTAGCGCAGCCCGATCACCGGCGCGCGCAGGTCGGGCAGCGCGCGGCGGATGAACTGGTCGAACAGGAACTTCGAGTAGCCGTAGACGTTCAGCGGATGCTCGTGCTCGCGCCCCTCCTTGAACACCGGGCCGAGGCCGTAGACCGCGGCCGACGACGCGTACACGAGCGGGCACGCGCAGCTCCTGGCACCAGCGGAACAACTCCACGCTGTAGCGGTAGTTGTTCTCCATCATGTAGCGGCCGTCGGTCTCCATGGTGTCGGAGCAGGCGCCCTGATGGAAGACGACGTCCGGCTTCGGCAGCGCGCGCCGCCGCACGAGGTCGAGGAACTCCTGCTTGTCGAGGTAGTCGCCGATCTCGGCGTCGGCGAGATTCGCGAACTTCTCGGCCCGCGTCAGGTTGTCGACGGCGATCACGTCGCGTTCGCCGCGGGCGTTCAGTGCGTGCACGTTGTTGGAGCCGACGAAGCCGGCGGCGCCGGTGACGATGATTTTCATGCGTTCGGCTCCGAAGAGTTCGCTCGTACGAAACGGTGGACGGTGCCCAGTTTGCCGACCACGATGCCTCCCGCCCGGTTGGCGATTGTCACCGCGTCGCTTCAGAGGCGAGCGCCGGCCGCCAGCATGACGCGCCAGCACCGCCGATCACGGTGTCGCCGGCGCCCGCTGACGTCGAAGACCTCGCGCGCCTGCGGCCGGCACGCACCACGCCCCTCGTCCGTGAACAGCGTCATCCCCTCTTCGCTGCGCGTCAGCAGCAGGGCCTGCAGGTCCAGGCTCTTGCGCAATTCCTGGGCGCGCCGCTCCAGGTCCTCTTCGTCCGTCCATCGGCCGACGACCTCCCGCAGTTCGGCGCGGTTCGGCGTGATGATCGTCGCGCCCGCGTAGCGCGAGTAGTCGTCGCCCTTCGGATCGACCAGCACCGGCTTGCCGGCGGCGCGCGCGATGCGTGATCATCTGCTCGATGTGCTGCAGGCCGCCCTTGCCGTAGTCGGACAGCACGACCAGGTCGAACTTCGGCAGCAATGTGCGCGGAATTGGTCCGATGTGCCGCGCCAGGACTTCGCGAGCTCGGTTCGCTCTCGAAGTCCACGCGCATCATCTGCTGCCGCCGCCCGATGACCGCAGCTTGACCGTGGTCGCCAGGCCTTCGGACATCGACGGCGATGCGTCTTCGATCTCGCCGCTCCTCGCAGCAGGCGCCGGATGACGTCGGCGCCGGCCTCGTCGTCGCCGACCACCGCGAGCAAGCCGGCCTTCGCGCCGAGCGCCACCATGTTGCGGGCGACGTTCGCCGCGCCGCCGAGCCGCTCCTCGGTCCGGCCTGCACCCGGACCACCGGAACGGGCGCCTCCGGCGAAATCCGGTCGCACCTCGCCGAACCAGTAGCGGTCGAGCATGACGTCGCCGACGACGAGCACCGGACGCGGCGCGAGAGCAAGTCTATTGCGGCGGGCAAGGTGGTCACCCACAGGTTCGAAGGGCCTCATTATCCCAGCATTGATCCCCGTCACCGGCCGGGCAGGGTGCGGCCGGTCCGCTTTACTGTATGGTTGCCAGGCTGGCTGTCAACACTTCTGAAAATCCCAATGATCTTCGTGACCGGAGGAGCCGGATTCATCGGCGCCAACTTCGTACTTGACTGGCTGCCCAGTCCGATGAGCCGGTCCTGGTCATCGACAAGCTCACCTACGCGGGAAACCGGGACAATCTCGCGGGCGTCGAACGCGCGACTTCGTTTCACTTCTCGAACGACGTCGACATCTGCGACCGAGCCGAGGTGTCCGCCGCTGCTCGCAGCGCCACCGGCCGAGGGCGCTGCTGCACTTCGCGGCCGAGAGCCACGTCGACCGTTCGATCCACGGTCCCGGCGAGTTCGTGCGTACCAATATCAACGGCACTTTCGAGCTGCTCGAGGCGGTGCGCACGTACTGGTCGGAGCTGAGCGGCGGAGGCAAGGGACCGGTTCCGCTTCCTGCACGTCTCGACCGACGAGGTGTACGGTTCGCTGGGTCCGAAACCGACCCGGCGTTTACGGAGACGACTCCCTACGCGCCGAACAGCCCCTATGCGGCCTCGCAAGGCCGCCTCCGACCACCTGGTCCGCGCCTATCACCATACGTACGGGCTGCCTACGCTGACCACCAACTGCAGCAACAACTACGGGCCATTCCAGTTTCCGGAGAAGCTGATTCCGCTCGATGACCTCAATGCACTGGATGGCAAGCCGCTGCCCGTGTATGGCGATGGACGCAACATCCGCGACTGGCTGTTCGTCTCCGATCATTGCACGGCCGATCCGCCGGTGCTGGAAGCCGGGCGGCTCGGAGAGACCTACAACATCGGGGGGAAGAGCGAACAAACGGAACCTCGATGTCGTGCACACGATTTGCCGGCATGCTCGACGAGCTGCGCCCGAAGCCGGGCGGCCGGTATGAGGACCAGATCGCTTTCGTCACCGACCGGCCGGGTCATGACCGGCGCTACGCAATCGATCCGACCAAGATCGAACGCGAGCTTGGCTGGTTTCCCGCGCGAGAGTTTCGAGACCGGGATCCGGCGTACCGTGCTCTGGTATCTGGAGAACGGCGATTGGGTCGAACGCGTGCGGGACGGCCGTTACCGCGAATGGGTCGACAGGCAGTACGGCACGTAGTCAGGAGCCAGGAAAGGCGATGAATCGAAAAGGAATCATCTTGCCGGGGGTTCCGGCACCCGGCTGTATCCGGTCACGCAGGTCGTATCGAAGCAGCTGCTTCCGGTGTACGACAAGCCGATGATCTATTACCCGCTCACGACGCTGATGCTGGCCGGAATCCGGGACATCCTGATCATCTCGACGCCGGCCGACACCCCGCGCTTCGCCGAACTCCTCGGCGACGGGAGCCAGTGGGGCATCAACCTCAGCTACACGGTGCAGCCCTCGCCCGACGGCCTCGCGCAGGCCTTCATCATCGGGCGGGAGTTCGTCGGCGCCGATCACGCGGCGCTCATCCTCGGGGACAACATCTTTTACGGTCACGAGCTTACGGACCAGGTGCAGAGGGCGGCCGCGCGGCCGGCGGGGGCCACGGTTTTCGCCTACCACGTCAAGATCCCGAGCGCTATGGGGTCGTCGAGTTCGATCGCCATGGCCGCGCCGTGAGCCTCGAAGAAAAGCCCCGGCAGCCGCGCTCCAACTATGCCGTCACCGGCCTGTACTTCTACGACAACCAGGTGCTCGACATCGCGGCCTCGATCAAACCCTCCGCGCGTGGCGAACTCGAGATCACCGATGTGAACAGAGTTGTACCTTCAGGCGGGAGCCTTGAATGTCGAGGTCATGGGACGCGGCATGGCGTGGCTCGACACCGGCACGCACGAGTCGCTGCTGGAAGCCTCGCACTTCATCGAGACGATCGAGAAGCGCCAGGGCTTGAAGGTCGCCTGTCCCGAAGAGATGGCCTTCCGCAGCGGCTGGATCGACGCGGAACAGGTCCGGCGACTGGCGCAACCTCTTGCGAAGAACGAATACGGCCGCTACCTGCTGGGCATGCTCCAGGATCAGCTCGTGCCTCCGTCGGTGTGAGCCATGAAGGTCACGCCAACGGTCCTGCCCGAAGTCCTTGTGGTCGAGCCGGCCGTCTTCGGTGACGATCGAGGTTTCTTCATGGAGAGCTGGAATGCGCGGAGCTTCCGATCCGCCACAGGGCTCGATGTCGACTTCGTGCAGGACAATCACTCGCGTTCGGCAAGGCATGTCCTTCGAGGCATTCACTACCAGGTGGTCAAGCCGCAAGGAAAGCTGGTGCGGGTGACCTGGGGCGCCGTCTTCGACGTCGCCGTCGATCTCCGGCGCTCGTCGCCGAACTTCGGCCGGTGGGTCGGAGTGGAGCTGTCGGCGGAGAACAAGCGCCAACTCTGGGTCCCGCCCGGCTTCGGCCACGCGTTCCTGGTGCTGAGTGAAGCAGCCGACTTCCTCTACAAGACGACCGAGTACTGGTTCCGGGAACATGACCGCAGCCTGCGCTGGAACGACCCAGCGCTGGGCATCGAGTGGCCGCTGTCTGGCGCGGAACCGCTGCTCGCGGACAAGGACCGGAATGCGCCCACGCTCGATGAAGCGGAGGTCTACCCTTGATGCGTGCTCTCATTACCGGCGCCAGGGGCCAGGTGGGATGGGAGGTCGCACGGGCGCTCCATCCGTTCTTCGAACTCGTCACGCCCGACCGGGACGAACTCGATCTCGACCAGCCAGGAGAAGTCGGCGCCGTGGTCGCGCGCTTCGCGCCGGACCTGATCGTCAACTGCGCTGCCTACACCGCCGTTGACCGCGCGGAACAGGATCAGGACGCCGCGCGGCGCGTCAACGCCGACTCTGTCGCGGAGCTTGCTCGGGCGGCACGGATTCTCGGAGCACCGCTCGTTCACTTTTCGACCGACTACGTGTTCCCCGGCAACGCCTCGTCGCCGTATCGGGAGTCGGACGCGACGGGGCCGCTTTCGGCGTACGGACGGACGAAGTTGGCGGGCGAACTTGCTCTTGCAGAAAGCGGGGCCGCTTACTGGGTCTTCCGAACTTCGTGGGTCTACGCGGCGCGCGGTCGGAATTTCGTCAAGGCGATACTGGCGCGGGCAAGGGACGCCGGTCAGCTTCGCGTGGTCGACGATCAGAAGGGCAGCCCCACGTGGGCTCGTACGTTGGCAGAAGTGGTTGGCGCCATCGTTGTACCGCACGCAGGCAGCCGCGCAGATTTGACTCGGCACGCCCATCACACCGGCGGGATTTACCACCTCACCAGCCGCGGCGAAGCGACCTGGTACGAGTTCGCCTGCTTTGTGATCGAGAGGCTGCAGGCCAGCATCGGTCGACCAGTCGAGGTCACTCCGGTCAGCACGGCAGAGTTTCCAACGGCGGCCAAGCGCCCGTCGTACTCGGTGCTCGATACGGCCAAGCTGCGGAACGCATTCGGAATCGCATTGCCGCACTGGAAGGCCGCCGCATCCCTGTGCCTCGAGGAGATCGGTGCCTGAGGGTGCCTTCTGGCTTCAGGTCAGCGGCCAGACGAGCGGGATGACGGCCATGCTGACTGCAAAGCAAACAAGGTTGAGCGGTACGCCGAAACGTACGACGTCCTTGAACCGGTAGCCGCCAGGCCCGTAAACCATCAACGTCGTCTGGTATCCGATCGGCGAGGCGAACGCGGCGGAGCAGGCGATCATCAACGCGACCAGGTAGGGCGTCGGACTCACGCCCATGGTTTGAGTGGCTCCGAGCACGACCGGAAACATCATCGCCGCAACCGCGTTGTTGGAAAGCAGCTCCGACATCAGCATGCAGGTCAGGTAGACCGCGACGAGGAGAAGCATCGGATCCGACGCAGCAGCGGCGGCCACCAGCTGACCGACTTGCTCGTCGGCGCCGCTCACGTCCATCGCCTGGCCTATCGCCAATGCGCCGGCGATCGCGAAAAGGATCCCGATGTCGACGGCGCGACGAGCGGAGCGCAGAGTGAGGCACCCCGCGAGGAGCATTGCAATCGCACCGCCAACGGCCGCGACAAAGAGGCTGGCCGCGCCCGTCGTTGCTGTGATTACGACCGCGCCCAGGATTAGCCAGGCCAGCCACGCACGGTCGTGACGCACGGAAGCGTTCTCCTGCAGCTCGCTGACCAGCAGGAAGTCCGGCAGAGCGCGCAGCCGGGAGATGAACCCTGGACGCGCCGCCAGGAGCAGCGTGTCTCCCGCCTGCAATCGCATGTCACCGACCTTGCCGGGAAGGCGGCGACCATCCCGCGCGACGGCAATGATCGAGGCGCCGTAAGCGACCCGGAATCGGCTGTCGCGAATGCTCTCACCGACGGCCGCGCAGCGGGTGGAGACGACAACTTCAACCAGCGACCGATCGCGACTCGACTCCTCGTTCTTTCGGAACTGGCGCTCGGTGGTCGGGGCAAGCCCCTTGATCCGCTGCAGGTCGACAACGGAGGACACGGCTCCTGCGAACACCAACGTGTCGTCTCCGCGCAGCTGCTCCACTGGTCCCGGCGCGGCAATCGTGTGGTCGCCCCTCACGATCTCGATCAGAAACAGGCCGGGCAGGGCGCGGAGCGCGGCCTGCTCGATGGTCCGACCGTCCAGAGGGCCGCCCGGAACCACCCGCATCTCGACCGTGTACTCACGGGGATCGGCGAACAATGCGTCGGCCGATCCAATTCCGCCTAACAGCCGGGGGGCAGCGAGCACGAGATAGGCAACGCCAGCGGCCGCGATGGGAATGCCGACCCACGCGAGTTCGAGCAGCCCCAGGCGTGGCAACCCATGCTTGGCCATCAATCCATCGACCACCAGATTTGTGCTGGTGCCGATCAGTGTGACCATGCCGCCCAGCACCGCTGCGTGGCTCAGCGGGAGCAGCAGCAGGGACGCAGGCATTCGCAACCGTCGGGCCCACGAGACAACGACCGGAAGCATCGTCGCAACAAGCGGTGTGTTGTTCATGACCGCACTCGCCATCGCTACAGGGGCAGCCATGCGCAGCACCGCTCCGCGTTCGCTTGATGGCCGGCCGAGACCGAAACGAACCGCGGCGTCCATCGCGCCTGTCTCACGCAGGGAGGCGACGACGATGAACATCACGGCAATCGTCGCTACTCCTTCATTGGCGAGGCCACCAAGCGCCTGGGCCGGCGTCAGCACTCCTGCGAGCAGCAGCACCGCGGCGCCTCCCAGGAGGACCACCTCGGCGGACAGCCGGGTCAAACCGAGTGCCGCCAGGCAGGTGAACGCCGTCGCTATCGAAAGCCAGCCTTGCCAGCTCATAGGGATCAGTTTGCTCAGGAGTAGTGGAGAGGGGCGAGTGCCCGAATGCGCCGCTGCAGCCTCGATTGTCAGAATTGTCTGTAGATTGGACGCGTCGAATTGCGGCGAGCCGAGTTTAACAACGCACTTTGCCGCATGAGGAAAACATGCGCCGTCGGCGCGCCGAATGCGACTGTTCCCTCGGACGATCCGCGGCATTGGAGGAGAGCGTTCACGTACACTCTTCGATGGAAGCGAATGAGAGTACTCGTAGGGTGCGTTGAAGTTGCGCGAAGCGCGGATTCCGGGTTGGCTCCCGTTGCCGATGTATTGCGTGGGGGCTCGATGGGCCTACTCGACAAAGTCTCGGTCCGCATCGCTGTCGCTAAGGAGGAAACAGGGCAATGAGAAGGCTTGCTATCGTCTTTGTGCTTCTCCTCGCCGGTTGCGCATACAGAAACGCCGGCGTGGGCCCGGACTGGGTGGGCCGAGACATCGCAGAGGTCGTCGAGAAGAGGGGGCCGCCGAGCCGCACCATCAACCTGCTGAGCGGCGATTCACTCTACGTCTGGGAACACTCGGTCCTGAGTGCACTTGAAGTGGTCAGTTGCAGTACCCGAGTTCAAGTGGACCGCAACGGGCGCATCGTCAACGGTTCGCGACGTTACGACTCCATCTTCTGCTAGATGCGGGGCTTAGCCTCGATCCTGGAACTGTTCGCAGTCCCGGTCGCTGGCTGACTGGCGTTCTAGAAGTACCCCTCCTGCTTCTTGCGCTCCATCGATGCCGCCTGGTCGTGATCGACCGCCCGGCCCTGGCGCTCGGAGGTCGTCGTCAGCAGCATTTCCTGGATGATCTGCGGCAACGTGTTCGCCGTGCTGCGTGTCGCACCGGTGAGCGGATAGCAGCCGAGCGTGCGGAAGCGCACCGACTGCCATGTCCGGTGTCTCGCCCGTCGGCCAGCGGCATCCGGTCGTCGTCCACGACGATCAGCATGCCGTTGCGCTCCACCACTGGCCTTGGCTTTGCGTAATACAGCGGCACGATCGGAATCTGCTCGAGGTGGATGTACTGCCAGATGTCGAGTTCGGTCCAGTTCGACAGCGGGAAGGCGCGCATGCATTTCGCCTTTGCGCTTGCGGCGTTGTAGTTGCGCCAGAGTTCAGGCCGCTGTGCCTTTGGATCCCAGCGGTGTTGCGCCGAGCGCAGCGAGAAGATCCGTTCCTTGGCGCGCGACTTCTCCTCGTCGCGCCGCCCGCCGCCCAGAGCGATGTCGAAGCGGTACTTGTCGAGCGCCTGGCGCACCGCCGCCGTCAGCATGACGTCCGCGTACGCCGCCATGCGTCCATGGCTTCACTCCGCGCCGCCTCCCCTTCGACGTTCGTGTGGACGAGGAGATCCATGCCGAGTTCCTGCGCGCGGCGGTCGCGGAATGCGAGCATGTCGCGGAAGTCCCAGCCCGCTCGCGATGTGCAGCAGCGGGAACGGCGGCTTGCCCGGGTAGAACGCCTTCTGCGCCAGGTGCAGCATGGTCGAGCTGTCCTTGCCGATGGAGTACAGCATCACCGGGTTGTCGGCTTCGGCCACCACCTCGCGCATGATGTGGATGGCCTCGGCCTCCAGCCGCTTGAGGTGGGTCAGGCGTGGAAGATCGGTCATCTCAGATCCTCCCGCGCTCGCGCAGCAGAGCAATGACGAGCTCGGCCGCTTCGTCGACCGACAGTTTCGCGGCGTCCACGCGAAGCTCCGGGTTCTCGGGCGGCTCGTACGGCGAATCGATGCCCGTGAAGTTCACGAGCTGGCCGCGCCGGGCCTTGGCATACAGGCCTTTCGGGTCGCGCGCTTCCGCCACCTCGAGTGGCGCATCGACGTAGACCTCGAGGAACTCGTCCGCCTCGACCAGCCGCGCGCGCCAGATCCCGCTCGGCGCGGAACGGCGAGATGAACGCGGTCAGCACGATGAGACCAGCATCGACCATCAGTCGGGCGACCTCGCCGACCCGGCGGATGTTCTCGACCCGGTCGGCCGTCGGTGAAGCCGAGGTCGCGATTCAGCCCGTGACGCACGTTGTCGCCGTCGAGCAGGTAGGTGTGGCGTCCCAGTGCGTGCAGCTTCGCCTCGACCCGATTCGCGATGCGTCGACTTGCCGGCGCCCGACAGTCCCGTGAACCAGACGACGCACGGGACGCTGGCCCTTCAGTTCGCGCACGCGCGCGGCTGTCCACGTCCACCGCCTGCATGTGGATGTTGTGCGCGCGGCGCAGCGCGAAATGGATCATTCCGGCGCCCACGGTGGCGAGCGTGATGCGGTCGATCAGGATGAACCCGCCGGTGTCGCGGTTCTGCGTTGTACGCGTCGAACGGGATCGGCTTCCCGGTGCTGAGGTTGCAGACGCCGATCTCGTTCAGGCCCAAGGTCTTGGCGGCGACGTGTTCGAGCGAGTTCACGTTCACCCGGTACTTGAGATCGGTGACCTGGCCGGCGACCATGCTGCGGCCGAGCTTGAGCCAGTACTCCCGCCCGACGAGCAGCGCTTCGTCGTGCATCCACACCAGCGTGCGCCTCGAACTGGTCCGCCACCTCCGCGGGTTCCGTCGCGGCGCAGATCAGGTCGCCGCGCGAGACGTCGATCTCGTCGGCGAGCGTCAAGGTGATCGCCTGGCCGGCGACGGCGACCGTCAGGTCGCCGTCGTACGTGACGATTCGGCGCGACCGTGGATTCTCGCCCGGACGGCAGCACCCGGACGCGTCGCCCGGGCGCAGCGCCCCGCCGCGATCGTGCCGGTGTATCCCCGGAAATCCAGGTTGGGACGGTTCACCCACTGCACGGGCAAGCGGAAGGCTGCGCCGCACCGATCGTCCGTCCACCTCCACCTGCTCGAGGTACTGCAGCAGCCTCGGCCCGCGGTACCACGGCATCGAGGCGCTCGCCTCGACGACGTTGTCGCCGTTCAGCGCCGAGACGGGAACGCCAGCACCCCGTCCAGCCCGATCGAGGAGGCGAACGCGCGATAGTCGGCCACGATGCGCGTCGAAGATCGCCCTGCTCAGTGGCCCACCAGGTCCATCTTGTTGACGGCGAGCACCACGTGGCGCATGCCGAGCAGCGCGACGATGTAGCTGTGCCGCCGCGTCTGCGTGAGCACGCCCTTGCGGGCATCGACGAGGATCACCGCGAGGTCGGCCGTCGAAGCCCCCGTGGCCATGTTGCGCGTGTACTGCTCGTGGCCCGGCGTGTCGGCCACGATGAACTTGCGCTTGTCCGTCGAGAAGAAACGGTAGGCGACGTCGATGGTGATGCCCTGTTCGCGCTCGGCGGCGAGCCCGTCGACCAGCAGGGCAAGGTCCAGCGCCTCGCCCTGCGTGCCCCACTTCTTCGAATCCCCCTGCAGTGCAGCAGCTGGTCGTCGAAGATCAGTTTCGACTCGTACAGCAGCCGGCCGATGAGCGTGCTCTTGCCGTCATCGACCGATCCGCAGGTGATGAACCGCAGGAGGCCCTTGTGCTCCTGCTGGCGCAGGTAGGCGTCGATGTCGGCGGCGATCAGGCTCGAGCGGTGCATCCGGGACTACGCCACCGAGGTATTCAGGCTGGTGATGGCCAGCATGACGGCGATCATCACGAAACCGATCACGGCGCCGATGCCGAGGATGGCAATCGGCTCGAGCAGGGACAGCAGGCGCTTCACCTGATCGCGCGAGCGGGCCGTCTGCAACTCCCCGAGCGAACGCAACATGCGCGGCAGTTCGCCGGCGCGCTCTCCTACGCGGATCAGGTTGATCTGCGTGGGGCCAAGCCAGCCCTGCTCGCCGAATACGGCGGACAGCGCCCGGCCGCGGCGGACCTCGCGCACCGCGTTTTCCAGGTGGCGCTGCAGGGAGGGCAGTGCGGTCAGGTCCCGGGACAGGCGCAGCGCCTCGAGCAACGCGACGCGATTGGCCAGCAGCGTTGCGAGCAGCGTCGCCCAGCGGCCGATCTCGGTCGGCCAGATCCAGTTCCGCGATCAGCGGAAAGTGACGCGAGCTGATTCCAGGATGCGCATGCGCACATCGGGCCGTCGGAGCGTAACGACGATCGCCCCGACGACAGCGGCGACACCCGATCGCCAGCCACAGCCAGTGGTCCCGCGCGAACACGCCCAACTCGATCACCCAGCGCGAGATGGCGGGGACCTGCGCCCGGCTGTTGCGAAACAGCCCGGCGAACCGCGGAACCACGGCGATGAAGACGGTGAGGATCGCGGCCATCCCCGGCGAAGACCAGGATCGCCGGATACGTCAGCGCCTGCCGCACCTCCTTGCGCACCAGCTCGTCGTACGCCATCTGCCGATGGACGTCCTCGAGCGCGGCGGCCATCTGCCCGCTGGCCTCGCCGGCCTGGATGACGGCCATGGGCGTAGCGCGGCAAGGGAAGCGCGGCGTCCACGACCGCTTCGCTCAGTCGCCGCCCGCCGCGCACGGCCTTGTCCATGCCGCCAGTGGATCGCCCAGCGGCGTCGTCTCGGTAAGCGCGGCCAGCGAAGGCAGCACTTCGCCGAGCGGGACGCCGCCCTTCGAGCAGCGTCGCCATCTCCTGCAGCAACTGCGTCAGGTCGGCAGCTTGATCGCGCGGCGACCGCCGGACGAAGCCGCTGCCGCGGGCTAGGCGCGTTGCAGTGACCTCGAGCGGCGTCAGCCCTTGCGCTGTCAGCAGCCGCAGCGCCTCCACGTCACCCGCTGCCTCCAGCTCGGCCGCGAACGTCGGCTCCTGCCTTGTCGAGTGCGCGGTAATCGAAGCTGATGGACACCCGGTGCTCCGCTGCTTCAGGCCTCGTCCGACGCTTCGCCGACCACCCTCAGCACTTCCTCCCAGGTGGTGCTGCCCTGCGCGGCCTTCAGCAGCCCGTCGTCGCGCAGTGATCGGCGGCCGTAGCCGTTCGCGATCGCTTCCTGCTCGCGCAGGGAAGCCTCCGGCCGAAATCGCTTGCCGAAGCGCCGGCTCGACCGTGATCAGTTCGTGGATCGCCAGCCGCCCGCGGAAGCCGGTGCTGCGGCATTCGGGGCATCCAGCGCCGCGCCGCCATGTGGGCGGCACTCGATGCCATCGATGCGGGAAGGCGGGAGGACCAGTTCGTCCCATGCCTGCTGCAGCAGGGCGTCGGCGTCGCACCGGCTGGGCGCAAGCGCGCACAGGCGCCGCACCAGGCGCTGCGCCATCACGGCCCGCAGCGCCGCGGCCACCAGGTAGGGCTCGATGCCCATGTCGGCCAGGCGCGTGACCGCCGACAGCGCGTCGTTGGTGTGCAGCGTGGCCAGCACCAGGTGGCCGGTGAGCGCCGACTGGATGGCGATCTCGGCGGTCTCGCGGTCGCGGATCTCGCCGACCATGATGATGTCCGGGTCGTGGCGCAGGATCGAGCGCAACGCGCGCGCGAAGGTGTAGCCGATCTCGGCCTGCACCTGGATCTGCACGACGCCGGGCAGCCGGTACTCGACCGGGTCCTCGACGTGACGATCTTGCGCGTGAGGTCGTTGACCGCCGCCAGCGCGCGCGTACAGCGTGGTGCTCTTGCCCGAGCCGGTGGGGCCGGTGACGAGCACCAGGCCGTTGGGCAGGCCAGCCAGCCTCGCAGCATGCGCCAGGTGGTCGGGCGCCATGCCCAGGCGCTCGAGCCGCAGGTCGTGCGCGCTGCTTGGGCAGCAGGCGCAGCACGATGCGATTCGCCGTGCACCGCGGGGATCACCGAGACGCGCATGTCCATCTCGGCGCCGGCGGCGCGGATCGTCATGCGGCCGTCCTGCGGCAGGCGGCGCTCGGCGATGTCGAGCGCCGGCGATGAGCTTGATGCGCGAGGCCACCGCCGGATAGCGCGCCATCGGAAAGTCGCTCGCGTGTCTGCAGCACGCCGTCGATGCGGAAGCGCACGTCGAACACGCGACTCGCCGGGCTCGAGGTGGATGTCCGAGGCGCGCTCGTCGATGGCCTGCGCCACGATGCTGTTGACGAAGGCGATCACCGGCGCGTCCTCGGCCAGCTCGCGCAGCTGCGCGGCGTCGAGGCGCCGCCGTGCATGCCGGCTGATCGCCTGGAGCAAGCCTGCGCGCTCGAGATCCTGCTCGCGGGCACAGATGCCAGACCGGCATGCCAGGCAGCCGCTCGGCCAGCACTGGTTCAGCGCAAGTCTGGTCGAGCGGGTCGGCCGCCGCCACGTGCAGCTCGCCCTCGGTGTCGCAGCCAGAGCAGTAGCTGGCGCGCGACCGCCAGCCACTCGAGGTCCGACGCCAGCGCCGCTCTGCCGTCGCCGACGCAGTGCCTCGGCGGAGACACCGCCGTCGGCCAGCAGCGGATAGCCCAGTTGCTCGGCCAGCACGGGAAGAGCGCCTCTTCCGACAGCGCACCCATGCGCACCAGTATCGCGCCGAGCCGACCGCCCTGCTCGCGCTGCAGCGCGAGCGCCTGGTCAGCGTCTTCCTGCGAACTCGGTCCGCGCGCGATCAGCCGCTGGCCGCAGCAGTCCGGAGTCGCGGGTCCACGTTCGCGTCACCGCCGCGCTCACGGCTGCGCTCAGCTTGGCGCCAGCGGGCGGCGCTGCGGGTGGCATGCTGGCGCCGCCGCCGTCGGCCGCCGGTGGCGCGGTAGGGCTCTGGCGCCGCTGGTCGCCGGCTCGAGGGCACCTCCTGACCCGCCGCTGGCCGCAGGCACGTCGCCGCCCAGGCGCCCAGCATGCCGCGGAATGCCTCGGTGACCGAGCGCGCGTCGTGGTCGTCGTTGACCACGTAGGGCGTGATCAGCACGATCAGTTCGGTCGCTCTGGCCGCTGCCGGTCTCGGTGCGGAACAGTTGCCGAGCACGACGGGAATGTCCTTCAGGAACGGAATGCCCGCGTTGCCGCGGGAGCCTCGTTCCGAGATCAGGCCGCCGAGCATGCACCGTCGCGCCATTGCGCAGGGTCAGCTTGGTCTCCACCTTGCGCGTGATGAAGGTCGGCGACACGTTGACGCCGGTCGTGGTCGTCTGCGGCGGCGCTCACTTCCTGCGTGACGTCGAGGTCGATCTGGTCGCCGGAGTGGATCACCGGCTTGACCTTCAGGATCACGCCGGTGTTGCGGTACTGGATGGTCTGCAGCACGCCGGTCGTTCGCGCACGGCGCTCGAGCCCGTAGCGAGCTCTGCTGGCTGGTGACGATCGGCACTTCCTGGCCCACCTGGATGGTTGCCGTCTCGCCGTTGCGTGCCAGCACGCGCGGGCTCGACAGGATCGTGGCCCGGTTGTCCGAGGCCAGCGCATTGAGTGCACGCGGACGCCGCGCGGCGCGGTCGAGCAGGCGGATAGGTGAAGCCGGCCGTGCCGATGGCCAGCCCGCCGAGCGTGCCGGCGACGTAGCTGTCGCCGTTCGAGGACGTGCCGCGCAGTGCCCACTCGACGCCGAACTGGCATGTTGTCGTCGAGCTGCACTCGGCGACCGTCACTTCGATCAGCGCGCCCTTGGCGGGCCGGTCCAGCGTCTGCAGCAGCGAGCGTGATCTGCGAATACTCGTCCGGGCTGGCCAGGAAGATCAGCGTGTTGGTGGAGCGGTCCACCACGACTCCACGGCCGGCGCGCAGCGCGGCTGCCGGCGGCCGCGCCGCCGGCCGCTGCAGGCGCTCGCCGCCGCCGGTGGACGACGACGCGGCCGAGCAACTGCTCGATCGTCTGCCGCCAGCACGGCGGCGTCCTTGTGCTTGACGGACCTGGTAGTGAAGAAGTTCCTGCCGACCCCGCTGGTGTTGGGCTTGTCGAGCGTCGTCGCCCACTTCGGTCATGTGCTTGAGCACCGTGTCGCCGCTGGCGAAAATCAGCATCGAATTCGATGGCGCCGACCGGCAGCATCATGATCGGATAGCGCGATGCCCGCGCCGCGCTGCTCCCGACGCGGCTGCACCGCATAGCCCTCGGCTGTCAGCACCTCGACCAGCCGCCGCGCAAGGTCGTCGACCGACCAGTACAGCGGCGAGATCGCGCCCGCTGCGGCGGCCCTGCATCACCGGCTGGTCGAGCACGCGGATCGCTTCCATGCGCCGCGGCCATGTTGTCGGGCGTGCCGCGACAGCAGCAGCGCATTGCGGATCGGGTCTTCCTGCAGCCGGATGCGCTCGCCGAACATCGTCCCAACCAGCTTCGACGTCGGCATTGCCGCACCGCCTGCAATTCGACGAGCTGGAACTGCGGCCGCAAGGCAGCGGGTGATCCGGCAGCGCGGCGCCGCGGCGAATTTCGGGCAGGTAGCCCAGGCTGGCGTTGTCGGGCAACACGCGCACCAGGTTCCCCAGATCGACCACCGCCACGCCGTAGCTCTTCAGCAGCATGGTGGCCAGTTCACGGATCTGTGAAGGCGTCTGCCGGACCTCCTGTCCGCAAGCTCACCAGGTCCTTGCGCTCGGCCACCTTCGGGTCGATCTGCACGTTGGTCTTCAGCATCTCGCCGAAGACCATCTGGATGAATACCGGTAAGTGGCAACTGGTCGACGTTGATCTCCAGGTTGGCCGTTTCGGTCGCAGGATCCTGGCGCGGCGTTGGCTGGGCTTTCGCCGGTGGCGCATACGCGGGTACCTGCGGGAGCGCCGCGGCATCGCCCGCGGCGTCGCGGACGTTTGTCTTCGCGTGCCGACCAAGTCGCTCGGCCGGTCGCTGCGCTGTGGCAGCGGGAGCGGCTGGGGAATCGTTGGAATCGGCGCGGCGCAACTGGCGAGCAGGCACAACGCTGCAAGGGTGGGGACGAGGTGGAGCCGTGTCATGAGCGATTGTCAGAATTCTCTTCGCGTCTTCGCCGGGACCGGCAGACACTGGCGTTTGCGCTCGCGAGTCACGCAAACCGTTGAACTTTGAATCGACTCGATCTTCGAGCCATCCGGTAGGTTATCGCCGATGGACAGGGTTTGGGGGCGCTTGTCGCCGGCGGCGAATCGAACCACGAGCCGGGGCGGTCCCCCGCCGGGGATGAACGTGGCGGAAATCAGCCACCGCTCGTCCGCCGGAGGGGCCTGGGTGGCCGAGGCAGCCGCGGGCTTGCCCCAGATACTAGCGGTGGCCATCAGCACGGCCGCCGGCGTCACGTCGCGGCGCTCGGGGAGGGCGGGCAGCTCCCAGCGCTCGGCCGGCCGTGCAAGCGTCGGCGCAGACGGCGCGTCGGGGGACAACAGGAACGCACCCACCCAGAGCGCCACGACCCCGGCCGCCCAGTACCGCCACAGTTTGCGTACCGATCTCATCGATGATCCACCCGGGATCGGCGAATCCCACATGTGCACGGGACGGACGCGCGGTCGCCCGGTCTACTCGGCAGTGCGGTGGTGCACTTCATCGGCTCACTGTCCTCGGTCGCGAATGACGAAGCCGGCTACGAGGTCGAGCTCGAGCACCGCGTCCTGCCCGGCGGGCGGATTGCGAACGACGAGACGCTGCACGCCAACGTACTTCGGATTCGAGTGCAGAGCCGCCAGCAGCGCGGAGGCGGATTGCGGCGCGAAAACGCCGACCAGCCTGGCGCGAAGGTGGAGCGGACCTGCCTCGGTGCTTCCGCTCCCGGTGCCCTTGGCTGAATCAGCGGGTTCCTCGGCACGGACACTCAACTCCCGCAGGGTGAGGCCGGCCGCCTGTGCGCGTGACTGCAGCCAGTCGCGGAACTCCGCTTCGGCCAGGCTGCGCGACCGTGATTCCCACAAGTACGTCTGGAGTCCGGACACCATCTGGCGTGCCTCGGTGGCGCGTTCCTGCCAGAGCGCCTCGGAGCGCTCCAGCGGCCTGAGGCGATCCGCTTGCGACTGGACCGCGCGCAATGCGTCACGACCCGTTGTCTGAGCGTCGTTCCAGAGAAGCAGGGCATACAGCCAGACGATGCCGGTGATCGCAAGCAGCCCCAGCCTCAGGCGAGGGTTGTCGCGCAGCTCTGCGGCGAAGGCGTCGAGTGCAGGCATCATCTGCTTAGGGGGCTAGATGGGCTTAAGGGGCTAGAAGGTGCTCCCGGTCCTGCGCTTGGCCCCATCCCTGGCGGCTGTGCCTGAACCGGCGGCTGCGTCGGTGCGGGCGGCGGTGTCGGTGCCGGGAACTGGCCAATCGATGGGGGCTGTCCCGAGGCCGGCTGCTGTGCCCGGGTCGGCAGTTGTGGAAGTGCCGCTGCCGCTGGTTGTGCCGAGGCAGCGGGCTGCCCCATCGCGGGAGGCTGTGCCGGGGTCGGGGACTGCGCCGGCGCCGGCGGCTGTCCTGGCGGATTCGATCCCCCCGGCGGCGAGCGGTCGCCGCTGAGCACCATGCTCAGCACGAGCTGGTTGCCGCCCGATTCCCGTGCCTCTCGAACATCGGTCGAGCCAACGTCCTTCCTCGAGAGCCGTGACGATCGCGGCGCGCTCGATGCCCTGCGGAACCTCCAGGGCGAGCCGTACCTGTCGCCCGCTCAGTTCCAGCTGACGGATCATCAGGCCCGGCAATGCGGGGAGTCTGGTCAGCAGATGCTCGATCACCAACAGAGCCTGCGGACCGGTCACGAGCGCAGCCAGGGCATGCGCTCGCTGGGCGTCCTGCAGTGCCGCGTCGCGCAGGGCGACCACCGGCTTGCTCTTGACCTCCAGCTGCTGAAGCGTCGCTTCGGCGGTTGCCAGCCGACTGCGCAGCTGCACTTCGTCGTGCGCCAGGCTGGCCGTCCATGCCATCAACGCGAGCGAGCCGATGGCGGCGGCGACCGTGTCCCACCCGGTCGCGCGCGACTGCAGGTCATCGAGGGTCAGGAGCGGGCGCGATTCCCTCTGGCTGCGTGCCCTGCTCGAGGGGGCTCTGCCCTTCGATGGTCGGTGCGGCCACCGAAGCGCGACCCGCGCCTCGGAGGAAGTTGAGCCACTGCGCTTCATCCGGTGGGTCGGACCACCAACGAAGCGATCGGAGCGAACCATCCTGCCAGAGCTGACCGAAGACCCCATCGAGGCCCTGAACCAGCCGCGGTCCCGAGCGCACTGCGGAGCCCAGCCACGGTTCAGGGATGACCGGCAAATCCTCGACGGCGGCCAGGCCGCCATCGGACAGGCGCTGTCGCAAGCGCTGCGTATCCCACGCGAACACGCCGGCACTGTCGCCGAACCACGCCACCCGGAATCCGCTCTCTTGAAACGGCGTCCAGGCGCGGGCCTGCGCGGCGACGGCGGCCCGACGGCGCGGCTTCGGCACCGAGCCAACATCGATCCAGCGGTACAGGAGAACACCGGCGGTCAGCACCAGCCCTTGCGGGGCCCGGGGTTCCTGCGGAGGAATGACTTCAGAGGAACGGACCTGCACGCACCGCGAAAGGTCAATTCGGTCCTTGACGAGCGAGTTCAGCAGCCGACTGACTTGAACGGCCGCCTTCATCCTGCGAGCGCACGGGAACGAACACCGTTCGACTGTCTACGAAATGCCACGGACGGACGCTGCTCTCGGGAGTAAGGACGATATTGTACTCAAGGGCCATCGGCAGTTTCGGCAGACGCAGGCGGAGCCGGAACGACGTGCCGGGGACGAACGCGTCGTCGTCGTTGAACTGCAGGCCCGTCACCGCCCGGGCCTCGGCGGCGGAGCGGAACGGGGCGAGCTGTCGCCGCCCGATGAACGCGGCGATCTGCTCCGCGCTCGCCCCGGGAAGGCGCGCGACCAGGACCGCTTTCGGCGCGGTGTTGGGGTTGAAGGTGCCGTCGCGGCGACTCGACAGCAGCGGGATCAGGGTGTCGAGCGGTGGCCCCAGGTCGCGCCAGCCGATGACCTGGCGCAGCTCTTCCGAGGAGTCCAGCCAGTCGTTGCGCGGCGGCAGCAGTCCCAGTGCCTGGTACTCCTCGCGCTCGGCGCCCGTCAGTCGCCGGAAGTCATCGGTGTCCGTGTAGTCGTTCAGCGTGTCGAGCAGCTGGTCGACTTGCCCGGACGGCACGCCCTGGGTTATCAGCAGGCGGGTCAGGGCGGCACGGTCGGGAGCGTTGACGCTCAGCAGACCCCGTTGATCCTGCAAGTGGGCCACGACTCCGCCGGCCATCGGCATCGGCTCGCCGTCGAGGCGCCAGGTGCGCGTCGGTCCTGCGTCGAGCGCCAGCGCCAGCAGCGGTTGGGAGGTCAGCGCAAACAGCACGCGCGCCCGCGCGTCTTCGGCGGCGAGGAGTCCGTCGGCGAGCGACTGCAGCGTTTCCGACTGCCCTCGCAGCAGGTCCAGCCGCGCCGCCAGCTGGCCGGCGACCAGCGCCATCAGGGCCAGGACGACGAGGGTGGCGACGAGGATGTAACCACGTCCCCTTCGACGGCCGCGGGGTTGGCTAGAGCTGTTCGAATTCACGGCGGGTCGGCTGGAGGCGGTCCATCGCGGCTGGCGCAGCCACCAGCGTGGAATACCCAGGCAAGCCGGTTTCGACGATCACGGCGGCGGGCAGCCGCTCCTGGACGCCCATCGGCGGTGGCCACTGCGAGTCCAGCGTGCCGTCGCGCTTCAGGTAAACGAAGCGGCCGCGGTCGCCCGGCCACTGCATCAATGGCTGCACGGTCTCGGCCAACTTGTCCTGCATGACGTGCTCGAGCACGGTATTGCCGGTGGTCGAGTCGAAGCGCAGTCGCAGCGTGAGCGTGCCGAAGCCGCCGGCTTCCAGCGCGATCGGGTTGGACGTGATGCCCGTCAGCTCCGTTTCGCCACCCTTCATGCGACCCTTGCCCGCGGCGTCGCCCGGCTGCAGGCCGGCGAGCGCCTGGCGCACCCACTCCGTCCGCAGCAGCAGGGTCTGACCGCGGAAGCGGTCGTCGGCCAGCGCGCTCTCTATGCGATACACCTGCCACACCGCCTGACCGAGGATGGAAACGGCGGCCGCCGCGATCACCAGCGTCACGAGCAGTTCCACCAGCGTCAGGCCGCGCTGCGCGAGGGCAAGGCTAGATCTGGCCACGGGCGCCTCCAGCGAGAGGCCGGTACCCGAGGAGCGTCGCGGTGAACTGCACCTCGGCACCGCTGCCCTCATCGCGCGCATCGACACGTGTCTCGAACAGCTGGACGGTGAATTGCCCCGCGCCGGCGAACCCGGCGGACACGGTCGCCGCGGTGGCGGCCTCGCTGCGCCAACGCACGGTCAACTGCCCCAGGCGCAGCTCGCCTTCGGGCCGCAACAACGGGTTGATGGTCTGTATCGCCTGGGTGGCCGTGAGCTTGACCTGCGCTTCGGCATCCCGTTGCTGCAAGCGCGACGCCGCCAGCAGGTTCGTGTTGATCCACGCCATCAGCGCCAGTCCGGTCGAAGCGATCAGTGCGAGTGCGACGATCGCCTCCAGCAGCGTGAAGCCGCGTGCCCGGGGCGCCGATCGGATGGAACGTCGCCGCATGATCAACGCGCGGGCAGGTCGGCCCGGCGGATGTCGCCGGTCACCGGCGCGATCTCGAATGCCGTCACTGACCCGTCGCAGGCCAGTTGCACGGTCCCGCCGCGCGTCATGCCATTGGGCGAGTAAGTGATCGGCGATGGAACGATGACGCTGCAGTTCTCGGGCACATCACCGAGGCGGCGTGTCAGTCCCGCAGCATCCACCGACAGCGGCCGGCCCTGCGCGAACGCCGCGAGGGGCAACGATGCCAGCACGGCTTGCAACTCGGACTCGGCGCCGCGTTGTGAGGCCGCATTCAGTGCGCGCCATCCGGCAGGCCCGACGATGCTGGAGATGGCGGCCACGATGGCCAGCACCACGAGCACTTCGAGCAGCGTGAAGCCGCTCGCGGCGCGGCGGCGATACACCCCTGGAGGCCGGCGTTGTGGCCGGACCGACGCTTCAATTGGGCGGAAGGATGCCGACATCGGCGTCGTTGCCTTCACCGCCGCGTTTTCCGTCGGCCCCGAGCGCGTACAGCGCAAACGGCTGTCCGTCGGCGCCGGGGAGCGAGTACTGGTACGGCTTGCCCCACGGATCCGGCGGCAGCGCGTCGTCCAGGTACGGACCCCGCCACCGCTTTGCGAGAACAGCATCCGCCGGTGGACGGGACAGCAGGCCCAAGCCCTCTTCGGCCGTCGGGTAGCGTCCGATGTCGAGCCGCAAGCTCTCGACCGCGCCTCGAAGCATCTTGACCTGCGCCTGGGCGGTCTGGACCTTCGACTGGTCGACCCGCGAGAACAGGCGCGGACCCACCAGGCCGGCGAGCAGCCCGATGATCACCAGCACGACGAGCATCTCGAGCAGCGTGAAACCCTTGGACATCTTCATCATTTCTCTCACCGGAGCCTGCCGGGTCGCGTACGCGGTGCGCGGATTGTAGTGCTCGCTCGGGCGGGTCGCGTCGCTCCCCGCGGCCGACGTCGAGCGGCTTCGCCCCCGGGCTCATCGACTACCATCCGCATCCATGAAACCCGGCCGAAACGATCCTTGCCCGTGCGGAAGCGGGAAGAAGTACAAGCACTGCTGTGAGCCCAGGGCCATGCCCGGCCCGAGCCGTGCGGCCCGTTTGCTCGAGGAGGCGGCGGCAGCCCACGGCCGCGGCGAGCGCGCGGCGGCCGAATCGCGGGTCCGCGAGGCGCTGGCACTCGAGCCGAACTCTGCCAACGCGCAGCAGATGCTGGGCGGGCTGCTGCTCGACCGCGGCCTTCACCTGGAAGCGATGCCGTGGCTGGAGAGCGCCGCCCGCCTGCAGCCGCAGGCGGGCACGTTCTACAACCTGGGCCTGGCGCGGCACGCCACCGGGCGGCTGGAGGCCGCTATCGACGCCTTCCGTTCGGCGGTCCGTCTGAATCCGGAGTGGGTCGACGCGCTGAACAACCTCGGCACCTGCCTGCTGGAGCTCGGTTTTGCGCATGCGGCGGTGGACGTTCTGCGGCAATGCCTTGGAAAGCCTGGGCTGACTCCGCTCACATTCAGCAACCTGCTGCTCGCGATGCAGTACCTGCCCGAGGTGTCGCTCGACGAAAGCCTGCAGTTGCACCGTCGGTTCGGCGAGGCGATTGAGGCCACGGCCCAGCCGCTGCCTACGCGCGTCGTGCGGGCGCTTGGCGGCAAGCTGCGCGTCGGCCTCGTCTCGGGCGACTTTCGCACCCATCCGGTGGGCCTTCTGCTGCAGGGGCTGCTTCCGGAACTCGCGCAGCATGAAATCGAGTGCTGGGCTTACTCGGCCCGCGCGGGCCTGCCCGGCGATCCGATGCCTGCGCGCCTGGCGGCGCTGGTCGCCGGCTGGCGCGACATCGAGCAGATGGACGACGCCACTGCGGCGCGCGTGATCGCGGCGGACGGGATCGACATCCTGATCGATCTTTCCGGGCACACCAGCCATAACCGGCTTGGCGTGTTTGCCCGGCGGCCGGCACCGGTGCAGGTGAGCTGGCTCGGCTACGGCGCCACGACGGGGCTCAGCCGGATCGACTACGTGCTGGGGGATCCGTGGTCGAACCCGCCCGGCGACGAGGCGCAGTTCGTGGAGCGACTCGTCCGCATGCCAGTGCCGCGGCTGCCTTTCACGCCACCGGCCGAGGCGCCGGAGGTGGCGCCGCCACCCGCGCTGGCGAAGGGGCACGTCACGTTCGGTTGCTTCAACAACATCGCGAAGTTGAATCCGACGGTCGTGACGCTGTGGGCCTCGATCCTGCGTGAGGTGCACGGAAGCCGGTTGTTCCTGAAGGGACGGCAGTTCGATCACACCGCCCCGCGCGAGGCGCTGACGACCGCGTTCGTGCAGCACGGGGTGAGCCGCGACCGATTGCAGTTCGAGGGCTTCCAGCGCCGCGCCGAGTACTACACGGCCTTCAGCGAGGTGGACATCGCGCTGGACCCGTTCCCGTTTACCGGAGGCACGTCGACGCTCGACGCCCTTTGGATGGGCGTGCCCGTGGTCTCACTGCGCGGTGACCGGATGATCGCGCGGCAGGGAGAGATGATCCTGGCGCCACTCGGCCTGGAGGACTGGCTGTGCAACGGAATCGACCGCTACCGGACGCGTGCCGTCGCGGCGGTCGCCGATTCGCAATCGCTCGCGCGCCTGCGCGGTGAATTGCGAACTCGCGTCGCCGCATCGCCCGCGGCCGACATGATGCGATACGCGGCCGTGCTCGCGGAGATCCTGAAGGCACTGGCTTCGTAGGCCGAGCGTGGCCAGTAGCGCAGAAAAGGTCGGACCGCGGATGGCCGCGGGTTAGGCCCCCTGACAGATGCGCGCAAGCCAGTGGAGTCAAACTTCGCTGTCGCATGCGTACGCGCAGTCGTCGCCGCGTACGCATGCGAAAACGGCATCATCCTGTGGCCCCCGTCAGGCCCGTTCCTGTCGGCAAGCGATCCGAGGCGGATGACGCCGACAAAGAAAAGGGCCCGCCGAAGCGGGCCCTTTTCAAGTACTAACCAGCGAGGCTGGATTAGTTCGTGCCCGGACGGACCATCACATGGTTGCTGATCGAGCCCGTTGCCCCGTTGACGATCTGGTACAGGCCTTGGATCTGTGCATTCGGGCCCGACACGACGACATTCAGCGTCGCACGCGGCGCTCCAGTGTAGCTGGTGATAACCGTCGTCAGGTCAACGACAGTCGTCTTGCCAGCCTTCGCAATCCCGGTCAGGTTCGCTGTGCCCAGCGTATTGCCGTCTTCACCAAACACCGTGATCGTGTACGGACGATCAATCGTACCCGTGTTGGTCAGGGCCATCCGGCTGATCCAGCCCGGGGTGACCTGAGCGAGCGGCGCCTGGAGCGTTGTTCCGTTGCGCTGGATCTCACCCGAGGCAAGCGGACCGAGGTCCGGCGTCGTGTAGAGGTCCGAGTCTTCGGAAACCGCGTCCGTAGAGAACTGGTACGTTGACGCCGGAATCGCCACGTCCGCGAGGGGCGTGAAGCAGAGCTCGAGGGAGACGGGGACGTCGCCGGTTTCCCAGGCTGCCTCGGTGGCGCTCAAGGAAGTCGCCGGAACACCGGGGGCGACGCACCCTCCCCCGGCAAGGTAGACACGACCGAGCGCCGCCGCGCCTGTGTACGTGCCGTTCGCGTTCGCGGCCGCCGACCAGTCTCCCGCGACCTTGTGGGTCGTTGACGAGCCAAGCAGATCCGCCAAGGTACCCGGAAGGCCGGAGGGCAGGATCGGTTGCGTCTTGGTGGGGTCGACAATGCTGATCAGGTTAAATTCGATCAGCGCCAGTCGGGCGGTGTTAAGGCCGCTGTTCGGGCCAACCACGAAGTCGGAGAATGCCGGCACGGCTTCCACGTTCGCGACAACCGTGTTCGACGTTACTTTCGCGCCATAGCTCGGGGCACTGACGAGGTAGGGCTTGTCCGCCACCACCGCGATCCGTCCGATCGTTCCGCCCGCGGCGGCTTGCGAGGGCTGGTCGTACAGGCCGTACGTGCAGTTACCAGACTTGTTCTCGATGAGACTGCGGTTGCCGGTAATGCTGAGTTCGTCCGTTGCCGTCAGGCCGTTACCCACGGCCGTGATGGAAAAGTTGATGGCGTTGGTGCCGAGGCCATTGATCGCACCTACAGCGGTGCTCGCCAGGTCACTTGGAACAACCGCGGAACCGGCTAAAAACCGGATGTGTGGGGCGCATTCGATCCGGGCGTACCGGACTTCGGTGTCCGAAAACGAGTACTTCAACGCCGTCCTCAGATTCAGCGTGCCGCCCACATTGGTAAACGTCGTGCCCGTAGTAGCAACCACGGCTTCTGAAGCGATAGCCGCGGGAACAACTGTTGGGGCGCTGATGATGACTTCAGCTTGCGCACCGGCGGCTGCAAACAGTCCACCGATTGCTACAGCGATGACTTTCTTGTTCATGTGCAGAGACATGCTTTTTTGCTCCTAAGCTTAGGATTGATGTAACGGACACTAAGAAATCGCTTGGGCACCTGAACCGCTCCTACCCTCTGAATGCCGGCGCCGACACGAAAGGTGTTGGTGATGTGAGCACGACCCCATTGCTTCTAGATGTCATCCAAGTCACCCCCCTTCCTGCGAAGGTAAGCCGCAATGCAGCCCCCAAACGCGTCAGGGATAGTAGTACGCGCTTTCTGGCAACGTCAACGCAGGGCGTGAGCGTTCACAAGCGACGTTGACCGACTGCAATCTCTCGGCGCAATTTTTCTCTCCGGCGTGACCGCGCCGGCGTCGTTGGAGGGCCCGAATCGCGCACTTTTCTCTCCCAGAGGGACAAGTGAGCGTCCGGAGGACGCGATTTCAGCGGAGTCTGGGCACCGTGCGGCCACCGAAGCTGCGAATTGAGGCGGATTCGCCGGTGAATCTCGGGTTTGGGCGTTTGTTGCGCGATCGATACACATGCGCAAATTCATTCTGCGGAAGTGCGCCAGAAACAGGTTGGGAGGCCTAGAGACGTGCACCCCACCGAATGAACGGACGCTCGATGCCGCGATAGGCGGCAGCAGCGGCCGTCAGGGTCAGCGCAAGCACGATCCATGCACGCAGGGTCGCGTTCCACCCTCCGTGCTCGAGCATCAACAACGGTGTCATGTGGAGCAGGTAGATCCCGAAACACCAATGGCCGCAGGCGCGCAGCGGTGCCCAGGCAAAGATCCTGGATAGCGGGCCATCCGAGTGGCGAACGCACAGCAGAACTCCGCTCCACAAGAGCCCGAACAGCAGGAAAGACCGGTGCATCGCGTCGTTGGCGACGTCGAAGCCGATCGCTCGCAGGCTCGCTGGTGCAAGCAGAGCAATCCCGACCAGCAAGGCCAGGCCCAACGCCTGCAGCAGGACAGGGCGACCGAGCCCGACGCCCGCGGGGCGCCAGTGCGACAGCACGGCGGCGGCGGATCCACAGAAGAAGACGGCAAGGTAGTCCACCAGCCGGTCGCTGTTCACGGGCGACTGAGCCGGAGGCCAGAGGAGCAGCGCGGCCCCGGTGGCGGCCGCCAGAAGGCCCGGGGCGGCGAGCGACGCCGCCTGCGGCCATCGGGCCTTCAGCGTCGCGACAGCGATGGCCACCAGCGGAATCGCAAAGTAGTACTTGAACTCGACCGGCACGCTCCAGAAGATGTTCTTGCCTTCGAGCAGGGCGAGGTGCCGCAGCAACTCGGGCGTGTCCAGCGCGATGACCCAGCCCGTCCCCGCCAGGGCCCACGATCCGACCAGCACCACGACGTATAGCGGGAAGATCCTCAATACCCGCCGCGCGAAGTACCGCCGCCACGGCTCCAGCCGGCGCCAGTCACCGAGGGGTCGTTTCAGGAGTTGCTCGGTGAGCAGGAACGCGCTCAGGACAAAGAAGAGGTAGACGCCGTACTTCCCGGTCCCCGAGAAATCCAGTCCGGGTACCAGCGGCATCCCTGCATTTCCGAGATGACTGGCCACGACGAGCAGCGCAGCGATGCCCCGCAGGCCGTCGAGGGCCGCGTAACGCTGAGGCGCGCCCGCGGGCGTCGACGGAAGATTCGCAGGCATGGCGGGGGCGAAGTGTAGCCAGCAGGCACCTCGGCGGCGTCGCCCCGCCGGTCACTTGCGCGCTTCCCAGCTGCGGTGTGCTGCAGATCAACTCCCGGCGATGCGACCGGGCGTGATGCTGTTCCTGGGGCCTGCGGCAAGGTCGCCTATCATTCGGGGTTCCGCATTCCAATACCGTTTGGGGCAACCGCCCGAGACCCCAATGCAGTCGTTTCCGACGTCCCCGCTCGCGCTGCTGTCGAGTGCGTTTCGCCATCGCGGGCTGCTGGCGAGCCTTGCGCAGCGCGATGTGCTTGGCCGGTACCGGGGTTCGCTGCTCGGGCTGACCTGGTCGCTGGTCACGCCGATGCTGATGCTGCTCGTGTACACGTTCGTGTTCGGCGTGGTCTTCAGGGCGCGGTGGGGCACGGATCCGACCGAGTCACGAGCGGAGTTTGCGCTCGTGCTGTTCGTCGGGATGCTGGTGTTCAACCTGTTTTCCGAGTGCCTGCTGCGCGCGCCCACCCTCATCCTTAGCAATGTGAACTACGTCAAGAAGGTCGTGTTCCCGCTCGAGATCCTCCCGCCCGTGGTGCTAGCCGCCGCGCTGTTCCACTTCGGCGTGAGCCTGGTCGTCTGGCTCGTTGCGCACCTGGCAATCGCAGGCGTCCCGCCGGTGACGGCGCTGCTGTTTCCGCTGGTGATGCTCCCCGTGGTGTTGTTGGCGCTGGGGCTGTCCTGGCTGCTGGCGTCGCTCGGTGTCTATCTGCGCGACGTGGGACAGGCGATCTCGGTGCTGGTGACGGCACTGCTCTTCCTGGCGCCGGTGTTCTACCCGCTCACCGCCGTGCCGGAGGACCTGCGTGGCTGGTTCTACCTGAACCCCTTGACGATGCCGATCGAGATGTCGCGCGACGTCCTGTTCCGCGGGCGCGTTCCCGACGCATGGTCGTGGGCGGCGACGCTCCTGACCGGGTCGTTGATGGCATGGGCCGGCTTCGCCTGGTTCCAGAAGACGCGCAAGGGGTTCGCGGATGTGCTTTGAGGGGAACCGTCGCGTGAGGGCGCCTTGACCCACCGACCGATCGCCTTGCGCGTCGCCGGGCTGGCCAAGTGCTACCCGATCTACGCGCAGCCGCGCGACCGGCTCAAGCAGTTCATCCTGCCCCGGATGGCGCGGTTCTTCGGCCGGCCGGAGCCTCGGTACTACCGGGAGTTCTGGGCGCTGCGCGACGTGTCGTTCGAGGTCCATGCCGGCGAGACGGTCGGCATCGTCGGTCGCAACGGAAGCGGCAAGTCGACGCTGCTGCAATTGATCTGCGGCACGCTGCATCAGACGGCCGGAACGATCGACGCGCAGGGACGAATCGCCGCCTTGCTCGAACTCGGGTCCGGTTTCAATCCGGAATTCACGGGTCGGGAGAACGTTTTCCTGTACGCCGCTGTCCTCGGCTTGTCCCGCTCGGAGACCGCAGCGCGTCTCGACGAAGTCCTGGCATTTGCCGAGATCGGCGAGTTCATCGACCAGCCGATCAAGACGTACTCGAGCGGCATGGTGGTGCGCCTTGCGTTTTCGGTGGCGATCCATGTCGAGCCGAGCCTGCTCGTCGTGGACGAGGCCTTGTCCGTCGGCGATGAGCGTTTCCAGCGCAAGTGCTACGGGCGGATCGAAGCGATGCGCAAGCGTGGCGTGACGATCCTGTTCGTTTCGCACTCGGCGGGCACTGTCGTCGAACTGTGCGATCGCGCACTGCTTCTGGACGACGGCGAGTTGCTGGTCGCCGGCGAACCGAAGCGGATCGTCGCCAACTACCAGCGGCTGCTGTATGCGCCGGCGGAGCAGCGGGCCGTGGTCCGTCGGGCATTGCGGGCTGGCACGGGCGCCCAGGAGCAAGCGCGCGCGGTTGTGCCGGGCGGCCCGGAAAGCGGCAGAGCGCAATTCGCCGATGCCGCACTCGGCACGGACCGGGAGGCGTTCGATCCTCAGCTCAGGGCGTCGAGCACCGTGCACTACGAACCGCGCGGAGCGCGTCTCGAAGACTGGGGACTCTTCAACAGTCGCGGAGACCACGTGAACCACCTGGTCCGTGGACGCAGGTACAGCTACCGCTACTTGGCCGTTTTCGACAAGCCAACGACGCACGTCCGTTTCGGCATGATGGTGAAGTCGCTCACCGGCATCGAGCTCGGTGGCGCCGCGACTACGCCTCCCGGCACGCCAACGCTGGAACTGGTCGATGCGGGGTCGGAAGTGAAAGTGCAGTTCGAGTTCACTTGCCGGCTTGTAGCGGGCGTCTACTTCATGAACGCCGGAGTCGTGGCGGACGTCGAGGGGGAGGAGACCTACGTTCACCGGGTGATCGATGCCCTGATGTTCCGGGTCGTACCCGAGGAGGCCGACACGATGACCGGCCTGATGGACTTCTCCTGCACCGCAACGGTCGAAGCGGTCTCCTCCGCTGAAGAGCACGCGAACGAGGTCGGCCAACGTGTCTAGCGCGAAGTCGTCCCTCCTGGTCGCCGTGCTCGGAATGCATCGGAGCGGTACGAGCGCCATCGCGAAGGCGCTGGAGGTTGTCGGCATTTCGCTTGGCAGCCATCTGATGCCCGGCAAGGAAGACAACGAGAAGGGGTTCTGGGAGGACCTCGATGTGGTGGCGCTCAACGACCGCGCCCTTGCACATCTGGGGCGCAACTGGTCCAGCCTGACGCCCGTTTCGAAGTCGGAGTCGGATCGCCTCGGGAAGGCGGGGTTCATCGACGAGGCGGCCGACCTGCTCCGCCGCCGACTTGACGAGAATCCACGCTACGGCTTCAAGGATCCGCGCTGCGCACGTCTCGGGGCGATGTGGCGCGAGGCGATGTCGGTGCAGCCAGCAACCTCGGTTGCCGTCATCACGCTGCGACATCCCCTGAGTGTTGCCGACTCCCTCTCGAAGCGGGACAAGCTGGGTCCGGAGCGCAGCCACCTGCTGTGGCTCGACTACACGCTTTCCGGCTTGGCGGCCTGCGCGGATCTCCCGCGCCTCGTCATGGACTACGACCTGTTGATGCAGGACCCGCATGGCGAGATAGCGCGCCTGGGCCAACTTGTCGGACAACAGCCGGATGCGCGTTCGCTGGACGAGTTCTCCAGGAACTTCCTGGACGAGCGGTTGCGTCACTCAAGGCACGCCGAACAGGACTTGCGCGGCGGAGGCGAGTTGATGGATCTCGTGCAAGACGTCTACGCCGGCCTTCGAATCCACGCGCAGCAGTCCTTTTCCGTCGAAGTGCAGCCTCTGCAGGAGCAAGCGCAGCGTTGGTGCAAGGCGCTGGACCGCTGGCGTCCGGTTCTCGCTGCCGCGGACACACCGAATACGGTGGAACTGCGTGAAGGACGGCGCGCTGTTGAGCGGGCGGCGGCTGCCGAGGCCCAGCGGGATGCTCTGCAACGGGCGCTCGACGGAGTGCAGGTGCTGGCGCGGGAGCGTGCCGAGGCGATCGACCGGACGGAAGCGGCGCTGCAGGAGGTGCAGGTGCTGGCGCGGGAGCGTGCCGAGGCGCTCGACCGGACGGAAGCGGCGCTGCAGGAGGTGCAGGTGCTGGCGCGGGAGCGTGCCGAGGCGATCGACCGGACGGAAGCGGCGCTGCAGGAGGTGCAGGTGCTGGCGCGCGAGCGTGCCGAGGCGCTGGACCGCACCGATGCAGCGTTGCAGGTGGTTCAGGCGCTGGCGCTGGAACGGGCCGAAGACATCAAGCAGCACGAGGAACGGATTGAACAACTCCAGCAGGCGTTCGAGTCGGTGCAGCGGCTTGCCTGGGAACGCGCCGGGATCATCGACGAGTTGAATCAGCGACTGTCCGTCGCAGACGCTGCGCTCGCGCAGCTTCGAGAAGAAGAAGCACGCTTGCATCGCCTCTACCAGGAGGTGACGAACTCGCGTTCGTGGCGCTGGACGGCGCCGTTCCGAAAACTTGCGGAGTCATTGAGTCGTTGAGCCGGGCGGGTCGGCCTCTCCAGTGACTCATTCCGAAATCCAACCTATCAGTCGAAGATGATCGAACTTACCCTGGTCCCTCTCGCGGATCTCGAGGCCGTGAATCCGCCCACGCGGTGGCGTTCGACCGGCAACGATCCCCAATTTCTGCTCGGGCTGCCCGACGGTCGCCGCTCGATCCCCGCCGGGTGGTTGCGGATCGAATTCGAGATCGAATACCTGGAGAACACGCGCCGTCCGCGGCTTTATTGGGACGACGGCGAAGGATTCAGCGAGCGCAACTCCATGCTGCTCCCGTATCCGCTGGACGGAAGGTGCCTACGCTTCGTCTATTTCCACAAGCCCCTGGTGGGCCTGCGCTTCGATCCGTCCGATTGCGAAGGGACTTTTTGCATCGGCCGCATGCGTGTGGCGCCGTCGTCGCGGGCGGGGGCCGCGCTGGCTTCCGTCAGGCCTTATCTCGGGCGTGCATTCCGTCAGCCGCGTCTGTACGCCAAGTTCGTCAGGGACACGGCGGAACTCCTCTGGCGCGGCGGCAGCCAGCCGGTGCGGGGTGCGCTGCGCGAACTGCTGGCCACGCAGAGTGGCGCGGCGATGCGGCAGTACGTGTCGGTGCAGTTGAACGCGGTCCGACGAACCGCGCAGCGGCCGGTCGGTGGGGCGCTGGGGACCGTGCTTGGCTCCCGTCGCATGGGGCGGCAGGCGGGCAAGCGGAGGATGCGTATCGGGATCGGATTGGTGGAGCACTTCGGCGACATCGTCGCGTGCGAGCCGGTGGCAAGGCAGATGCGGTCGGAGCATCCCGACGCGGAAATCTGCTGGGTGGTCAAGGACGTGTTCCGGGAGTTGATCGACACCAACCCGGCCGTCGACGTGACGATTGCGGTCGATTGCCTCACGGACTGGATCAAGTGGCGCGCTCATGGCGCGTTCGACAAGGTGGTTGACCTTCACGTCAACCAACGGATCTGCCAGCACTGCGGCATCCCGCTGACCAAGCGCGAAGGCAATCCGGGAATCACGGGCGACAACCACTTCCAGTATGGCGGTCTGCTGAAAGCCTTCTCGCTCAGCGCCGGCATCACACCGCAGGAGGCCGGTCCGCGCGTGTACATCCCGGAGAGTGCCGCGCGATTCGTGGACGAACTGGAGCTTCCGGCTCGTTACGTTGTCTTCCATTGCCAGTCCAATGACCAGGCGAAGGATTGGGACTACCCGCGCTGGACCGAGCTCGCGCGCGACCTGGTCCAGCACGGGGTGAGCGTCGTGGAAGTCGGCCTGGTTCCGACGATCACCGACGAATCGATCGGAGTCATCGACCTGTGCGGCCGCACCTCCATTCTTCAGATGGCGGAGGTGATCAGCCGTGCCGCCCTGCTCGTCGGCATTGACAGTGGCCCGGCTCATCTGGCGAACGCGGTCGGCACGCCCGGTGTGGTCCTGCTTGGCCAGTTCGGTCCGTTCAAGACCTACAACCCGTTCAGCGGTACCTACGGGGCCGGCCACCGTGTCCACTTCGTCCGGAACGACGATGGTCCGGCCGCGCTCATCCCTGTTTCCGCAGTCTCGAAGGCCGTGATCGAGAGCCTGGGCGGCGAAACTGCGGATCCTGCTCCGAAGCCCGATGCTGCGGAGTTGCGGCTCGTCACCCCGACGGCAGTCACCGAAGTGCGCGATGTCGACCCGCGTGTCATCGCCTTCTATCTTCCTCAGTACCACCCGATCCCGCTCAACGACCGCGCCTGGGGCAAGGGCTTCACGGAGTGGCGCAACGTCGGCAAGTCGCGCCCGTATTTCGAAGGCCAGTATCAGCCGCGCTTGCCGGGAGAACTCGGCTACTACGACCTGCGGGTGCCGGAGGTGATGGACCAGCAGGCGCAACTGGCGCGCGAGCACGGCATTCACGGCTTCTGCTACTACTACTACTGGTTCAACGGAACGCGCCTGCTGCATCTGCCGATCGACAACATGCTGCGGCGGAAGAAGCCGGATTTCCCATTCTGCTTCTGCTGGGCCAACGAAAACTGGACCCGGCGGTGGGACGGGATGGACAAGGAGATCCTCGCGGCACAGAACCACACGCCCGAGGACGACCTGGCGTTCCTGCGTTTCATCATGCCCGCACTGGAGGACCCGCGGTACATCCGGGTCAACGGCAAGCCCTTGCTGCTCGTCTACCGGACCGAGTTGTTCCCCGACCCGGCCGCCACGGCCGCGCGGTGGCGCGAAGAGGCGATCAAGGCGGGCATCGGCGACCTGTTCCTCGTGCGATGCGAGGGTTTCGACCCGTGGACCACGCCGGATTCGATCGGCTTCGACGCGTCCTACGAGGTCCCGACCTTCATCCTGCCGGACGAATTGAAGTATGCGAACGTGGCCTCGTTGAACCCGTCGCCGGAGTTCAAGGGCCGGATCTACGACTACGGCAAGATCGTCGATTACTACCTCAGTCGGCCCGATACGCCGTACCGGCGCTATCGGGGCCCCATGCTGGCCTGGGACAACACGCCGCGCCATGCGGAGCGCGCCGTGGTGTTCCACGACGTGACCGCGGAGAAGTACGAGCGCTGGGTGAGTGAGTCGCTCGCGCATGCACGCGGCCGCTTTGCGGGAGAGGAGCGGCTCCTCTTCATCAACGCCTGGAACGAATGGGCCGAGGGCTCCTATCTGGAACCGGACCTCGCGTTCGGAACGCAGTTCCTGGAGGCAACGGCGCGGGCGGTCGGCTACTCGCGTGAAGTGTCGCCGGCAGCCAAGGGTCCTTCATCATCGTCCCTGGCGGCGGCCTGATCATTCGTGGTTCGGAGCCGCGGCTCGCGAACCGGCATTTTGTCGATGAAAAGTCGAAGGAACGTACAAGATGAAGGTGCTTGAAGACATCCTCCAGCAAAGAACATTCGACCATGAACGAACGTACACGGATCGGTTGAACATCTGTTTCCAGCCCGACTCGTTTGCCGACTTTCGCCAGCACGCGGAATTCGATGAGGTCTTCACCAAGTTCACTCGCCACGACCGCTTCCGCGGCCTGGACATCGCACGCCTGTGGAGCCTCGTGCTCAACCTGAAGCGGATCCTCCCGAGGGTCGAGGGCGCGGTTGCCGAACTGGGCGTGTACAAGGGGCACTCGTCGGCGGTGATCGGACACTATGCGCAGTCCTTTGGTCGCCGGATGTACCTGCTTGACACGTTCGCCGGGTTCGTCAAGGAGCAGGTCGAGAGCCCACTGTCGGACAATGCCAAAGAGGCTTTCCGCGACACCAGCCTCGAGTACGCCCAGGCCACCGTCGGAAGCAGCGACCTCTTTCACTGGGTGGTCGGCCCTTTCCCCGATTCGATCACTCCGGAGTTGAAGCAGGAGCGATTCAGCTTCGTCTCTCTGGATTGCGACCTGTACGACCCCATCCTGGCGGGGCTGCGGTTCTTCTATCCGAGATTGAACCGCGGCGGACTCATCTTCGTGCACGACTATTCCTCGGGCCACTGGCCGGGTGCAACGCGCGCGCTGGATGAGTTTCTGGAGGAGTCGGGCGCGGGGCATGTGTTGCTGCCTGACAAGTCGGGCTCGGCGGTCGTGACAAGCCACGCCTGAGGCGTTTCCATCGACCCGCGATCCCTGTCTGGCGCTGATTGTCCTCCGCGGCGAAGCGCCGCGCGCGACGCAAGAAATGAGCACATCTGCATTGATGAAGGTTGGTCATCCGCTGTACCGGGGCTCGGTGGCGATCGCGCTCTTTGTGATCTTCTTCGCCCTGCTGGTGCCGGTGTGGCCGCTGTTTCCCGCTTCCACGCAGCTCGATAACTCGTGGATCATCGGCTTGAACGCGGCGATGGGCATGGGCCTGGCTTTTGGCGAAAGGCTCATCTTCACGTTCGGTCCCTACGCCTCCGTTTACACCAGGGAATACCACCCGGCGACTGACGGCCTGATGCTCTTCGGCGGCGCGCTGCTGGCAGCGTGCTACGCGCTTCTCTTCCTGGCGTTGGGGGCGCTGCGCGGGCGAGGGTTGGTACTGCTGATAGCGGTTTCTGCGCTGGTTGTCTTCCGGCAACTGGACGCGCTGCTCTTCCTGTACCCGCTCGCGCTGAGCGTCCTTGTCTTTGCGACCTATCTCTCGACCGATCGCCGGCGCATTGCGCCAGGCAGCGAACATCCGCTGTTGCTGGCGGTGCTGCTGATCCCGTTCGGGATGCTGCCGCTGATCAAGGGTTCGGCACTGCTCGGCTGCGCTGCAATCGGGTTGCTGTGCTTTGCTGCGCTGCTGGCGAAAGGCAGGCGTCGTGAGGCGATGCTCGTGGTCATCGTGCCCGTGGCGTCGTGCGCAGTGCTCTGGCTCGTCGCCGGGCAGCCACTGGCGGCATTGCCATGGTTCTTCATCAACCTGTTACCCATCATTTCCGGCTTTACCGATGCCATGTCAGGGGTCGGGCCGTCGTCCGAGATCTATGTCTAAGATCATGTGTACCTGGCAGCCTGCCTCGTTGTCCTGGGGGCGGTAGCGTCGATATCGAGCGAAACGCATTGGAACAGAGCCTTCTTGCTGGTCGCCTTCGCGCTGCAACTGTTTCTCGCCTTCAAGGCTGGGTTTGTCCGGCACGACAGTCACACGCTGATGGCCGCCGCTGCCATTGGGATGTCAGGCCTGCTCACGTTGCTGCTCCGCGCGCCGTTGGCGCCGCTTGCCGTCCTCGTCGCATTCGGAGCCTGGGCCTATCTGGACTCCCACCACACGAAGACGTCGACCGACACTTTGGTCAACGCAGGCCGTCAATCCTTTCCTCGCGCTGAAGGGCGGATGGGAAGTGCGGACGGCAGGGGCTTTGCCAGAGATGGCGGAGCGCCAGCTATCCAAACTGTCGACGGAGTGTCCGATTGAAAAGTTGGATGGAACTGTCGACATCTACTCGTATCGGCAGGGCTGTCTCGATCGCGTCCGGCGCTCGGTGGTCGCCGAGACCGGTGTTCCAGAGCTACTCCGCCTATACGCCGCGGCTGGCGCGATTGAATGCCGAGCATTGCGCGGCCCGCGCGCGCCGGACCACGTCCTGTTCCGCGTAGAGCCCATCGATCTTCGTCTTCCCGCACTTGAAGATGGAGCAAGTTGGCCTGCGTTGCTGCAGTTGTACGCGCCACGCCGCCTGGAGGAAGACCTGGCTTACTTGCAGCGGCGAGAGGGCGCTGAGGAGGTCCGGCCTCGACTCATCGAGGAGAAGGTCGCAGACGTGGACTCGGAGCTTTCGCTGCCCGTTGTAGACGGCCTGCTGTTCGCCGAGGTCCAGCTGAGGAAGACGCTGCTGGGCCGCCTCGCTTCCACGATTTTCAAACCTACGCGCCCCCTCATCGAGCTGACTTTGGCCAGCGGCGCAGTGCGGGAGCACCGATTCGTGCCGAGGATGGCTGCGGCTGGATTTGTTTTGTCCCCGTACGTTGCGAACACGCGCGACTTCGTTCTCCTGATGGAAGGCGATAACGAACTCGCCCCGAACGCGGTGCGCTCCATGCGAATCAGCGTGAGCCCGGCCGGTCGGTGGCTCTGGAACGGGACCTACTCGATGCGCCTTGCGAGACTCGACATTCCGCTGCGTCCATCTCAGCGAAAGCCTCTCGACGCTCCCTTGGACTCACTGCCCTCCGGCGGGAAAATCGACGGGACTTTTGCTCTGTGATGGACATGTCGAACGCATGAATGGGGTAACGCCTGCGCCGCATGAGCCTTGCCGTCAGGACCGCTCGTCACTTTAGATGGCTGGACGGCGGTCGATCATCAAGGAAGGCCTACTCGCCGACCAGAGTCCTGGTAGCCGTGACAGAGCGCGGATGGGAAACTGACGTACTTTCGTACCCGCACGACGCCTCGACTCCGATGTTCGCGATCACTTCCAGCAGGCTGGACTGCTGAATTCGGGATTCGAAGCGCGAATCGACCTGACTGGGCTGGGCGAGGAAGTCACACTGCAGCTCGCGCACGTCGTGCAGGGAAGGCTCTTGCTCTGCGACCCGGCCCGCAAGCTGAGGATCGAGCCATGAAAGGCGCAAGCTGGTTGTCACCGGAGCGGCCGGGCTCGTCGGTCAGAACCTGGTGCTCATGCTGCGGGAGGCCGGTTACACGAACGTCGTCGCCATTGACAAGCAGCCAGCGAATCTTCGGTTGCTGGGCGAACTGAATGCGGGGGTCCGCTGTGTTCAGGCGGATCTCGCGGCGCCGGGGGCGTGGCAAGCCGAGTTCCAGGATGCCGCCATCGCGCTGGTGCTGCATGCGCAGATCACCGGCAAGACCCCGGAGCCCTTCCTGCGCAACAACATCGAGGCTTCGCGGCTGGTCTTCGAGACGATCCGCAAGGCCGGGGTCCCCTTCACCGTCCAGATCAGCAGCTCGGTTGTGAACTCCGTCGCGGACGACGACTACACGAACACGAAGAAGACGCAGGAGCGGATGTTCCTCGACAGCGGACTGGTCGGATGCGTGCTTCGTCCGACCCTGATGTACGGCTGGTTCGATCCCAAGCACTTCGGCTGGCTGGCCCGCTTCATGGAGAAGGTGCCGGTGTTCCCGATTCCGGGGCATGGCCGCTACATGCGCCAGCCGCTTTACGAGCGGGACTTCTGCCGAGCCATCCTCTGGTGCATCGAGAACCGACCGGCTGGACAGATCTACGACCTGGTCGGCAACGAGCGCATCCATTACATCGACATCATCCGCGCGATCCGGCAGGCCAAGGGTCTTCGTACGCCGATCGTCCGCATTCCTTACTCCGTGTTCGATGCGTTGCTGCGCTTGTATGCTGCGTTCAGCGACAAGCCGCCATTCACGTCGAGTCAACTCAAGGCCCTGACGGCAGGCGACGACTTCGAGGGCGTGGACATCGAGCGCACGTTCGGATTCAAGCCGACTCCATTTGCAGAGGGGATCCGGGAGACCTTCTGCCACCCCGTCTACTCGCGGTACGTCGTGGAGCGTGCCGACTGACGATCGGGAGCCGGCCGGCTGGCCGAGGGCTCACAACCGGGCAACAGGTATGGTTCAGCAAGCGTCTGACAAGAGAGTCGCCGTCATCGGCGCCGGCCCCATGGGGCTGGCAGCCGCCTATGAATTGGCCAAGGCGCACCGCAAGGTCGTGGTGTTCGAGCGCGACGACCGCATCGGCGGCATGTCGGCATTCATCGACTTCGCCGGTACGCGCATCGAGCGCTACTACCACTTCATCTGCCGCCCGGACCAGACGACCTTCGATTACCTCAGGGAGTTCGGCCTGCAGGAGACGCTGCGCTGGACCGAGACGAAGATGGGCTTCTACTTCGACGGCCGGCTTCACGACTGGGGACACCCGCTGGCGCTGCTGAAGTTCCCGGGCCTCGGCCTGCTCGACAAGTTGCGCTACGGGCTGCACGTGATGCGGGCCAAGAGCGTGAAGGACTGGCGACCTTACGACGCGTTCTCGTCCACCGAGTGGCTGAAGAACTCGATTGGCCCGCGCGCGTACGACGTCCTGTGGCGGAGCCTGTTCCACTACAAGTTCTACGAGTTGCAGGACCAGTTGTCCGCGGCGTGGCTCGGCACGCGCATCAAGCGCGTGGCGCTGTCCCGCCGGAACATCTTCACCGAAGAAATGGGTTATCTCGTCGGCGGGTCAGAGGTGCTGCTCGATGCCGTCAACGACCGCCTCAACGCGCTGGGCGGCGAGGTCCGGTTGCGCGCGGCCGTCGACGAGGTGACGATCGCCCAGGCGGGCGAAGGCCAGCAGGTGGCCGCCGTCAAGATCAACGGCGAGTCGCTGCCGTTCGACCAGGTCATCTCCACCATCCCGCTGCCGTACCTCGTGCGCGTCATGCCGAATCTGCCGGACGACGAGAAGGCGAAGGTTGCGGCCATCCGGAACGTGGGCGTTGTGTGCGTGCTGCTGAAGCTGAAGCGTCCGTTCACACGCAACTTCTGGATGAACATCAACGACCCGAGGATCGAGATCCCGGGGCTGATCGAGTACACGAACCTCAATCCGCTGGACGGGTCCTCGATCATCTATGCGCCGTACTACATGCCGCAGACGCACCCGAAGTACCGGCGCGACTTCCAGGTGTTCATCGACGAAACGCTCGGCTACATGAAACTCATTCGGCCGGACTTCGATCCGGCCGCCGATGTCGTCGCTTCGACAGCCTCGCGTTACGAGTTCGCGCAGACCGTTTGCTCGCCCGGTTTCTACGATGCGCTGCCCCCGATGCGGAGCCGGGTGCGCGGCCTGTACATGGCCGACACTTCGCACTACTACCCCGAGGACCGGTCGATCTCGGAGAGCATGCGCATCGGGGCGCGGCTCGCCGCCATGGCGATGGACGATGCCCGCTGAGCCGCAGTCCCAAGCCGGACCGGGCGAGGCGCGCCGGTTCGGCCTGTTCGTGATCGCAGGCGGCATCGCCGCCGCGGCCAACTACGGTTCCAGATTCGGATTCAGCCTCTGGTTCAGCTATCCCGTGGCCATCGTCCTGGCGTATCTCATCGGCATGGCCGTGGCGTTCGTGCTGATGCGTCAGTATGTCTTCGATGGAAGCGGCAAGGCCGTGGGTCCGCAGGTGGTCAAGTTCGTGCTGGTCAACGTGCTCGCGGTATTGCAGACGCTGGTGGTGAGTCTTCTTCTGGCGCGCTGGCTGCTGCCGGCCCTCGGCGTTACCGCCCACGTCGAGGCCATCGCGCACGCCTTCGGCGTGGCCGTCCCGGTCATCACGAGCTACTTCGGCCACAGGAAGGCAACGTTCCGATGACTGCTGCGGACGCAACGCCGTTGCAGATGCCGCAGCACTGGCTGCGCGGCATCGCCGTATTTGTCGCCGCCGGCGCAGCGATCTACCTCATGGCGATCATCTTTTCGGGAGCAGGCGAGAGCTTCTCTTCCTTGCGCCGCCTTGGGGTGGTCAGTGTCGGCCTGGGTGTTGCGGCGGCGTCGCTCGCGTACGTCGTTCGGTTCGCGCGCTGGCACTGGATGTGTCGCGCGCTCGGTCACAGGATTCCCGTGAACTTCAACTTTCGCGTCTATCTGGCAGGCCTCGCACTCACCTCGTCGCCCGGCAAACTCGGGGAAGCGGTTCGGTCCGTGATGCTCCTGGGTCGCGGGGTGCCGGTGCCTGCGAGCTTCGCCGCGTTTCTCGCCGATCGCGGCTCGGACGTCATCGGCGTGGCGATGATGGGAGCGGTGGCGGCGTGGCTTGCGGGTACACGTGAGCCGGTCCTTGAATCGATAGGGCTCGTGCTGCTCACGGCAAGCGTGATGGCCGCCGTTGGCACTTCGAGGCGGCATCTTTCGGAACGCACTCGGGTCCCTGCCCGGCCTCGGCGGCTGGATCGGACGGCTCGCGGCGCCACTGCCTCGCTGGGCGGCGCTCTGGACGCCGGCGCGGAGCGCTGGATTCAGCATGCTTGCTGTCGCCGCGTACGGCATCCAGGCACTTGTGTTCGCCTTTTATGTGCAGACCATCGGCGGAGCCGTGTCCGCCGCGGATTGCGTCAGGATCTTCGCGGTCGCCATGCTGCTGGGGGCGGCCAGCATGTTGCCCGGCGGACTGGGCGCCACGGAAGCGGCGCTCGTGTACCAGCTGAACCAGGCCGGGATGGTGATGTCCGACGCCGTCGCGGCCGCCATTGCGCTTCGCTTGTCGACGCTCTGGTTCGCCATCCTGCTGGGCGTCGCTGCATTGTTGACGTTCGCCGGGCGGTCGAGGTGACGGGATGAACGATCCGAACGACATGCCGGATGTTCCGCTGGTCGTCGACCTCGACGGCACGCTGCTGCGCACGGACCTGCTGCACGAGTCGACGCTCATGCTGATACGGAGCGAACCTCAGCGCGGTTCTCCGCCTGCCGGTCTGGCTCGCAGGCGGCAAGGCCAACCTGAAGCGGCAGATTGCACAACGTGTCTCGCTCGATTTCGCCGCTATGCCGTACCACGAGGAACTTGTCGAGTGGCTGCGGGCCGAGCGTGCGCGTGGACGGCGACTCGTGCTGGCGACGGCATCCGACGAGAAGTTGGCCCAGGCCGTCGCGGCCCATCTCTCGCTGTTCGACGAGGTCCTGGCAAGCGACGGACAGACCAACTACTCCTCGCATCGCAAGGCGTCCGCCCTGGTGGAGCGGTACGGGGAGAAGGGCTTCGACTACGTTGGCAACTCGAATGCGGATCTGGCGGTCTGGGAGCGTGCGCGCCGCGCGATCCTGGTGTCCGCGCCGGCGTCGATCCGGCGGGCGGCCGCCCGGCGGGTGCAGATCGACCGCGAGTTCGGTGCGGCCCCGGCCGGCGTGAAGGCGTGGCTCAAGGCCCTGCGTCTGCACCAGTGGATGAAGAACGCACTGCTCTTCCTGCCGCTGCTCGGAGCGCACCAGATTTTCGATCCCGGCCTGCTGGCGAAGGCATTCATCGCCTTCATTGCGTTCGGGTTGTGCGCGTCCTCGGTGTACGTGATGAACGACCTGATGGACCTCGAGAGCGACCGCCACCATCCTCGCAAACGCCTGCGGCCCTTTGCGGCCGGTGTGCTGTCTCCGCTGGCCGGCGTTGGAGTGGCCGGCATCCTGCTGGTGTCCTCGTTCGCTATCGCCGTCCGGCTCGCGCCCGGATTCCTGGCCTGGCTATCGGTTTATCTCGTCACTACGGTGGCGTACACCTTCTGGCTCAAGCGCAAGGAAATCGTCGATGCGTTGTCGCTGGCGGGCCTTTACACGCTGCGCATCATCGCCGGTGGTGCCGCCGTAGGACTGCCCCCGTCGTTCTGGCTGCTGGCCTTCTCGCTGTTCCTGTTCCTGAGCCTGGCGTTCGTGAAGCGTTTCTCGGAACTCCAGGTGATGCTCGAGCAAGGACGCGACGAAGCGAAAGGCCGCGGCTACCGCACCACCGACCTGCCGTTGATCCAGATGATGGGCGTGGTGTCGGGCTTCGCTGCGGTGATGGTTCTCGCGCTCTACATCAACGGCGAGTCGGTCGTGCTCCTGTACAAGCGTCCGGAGTTCATGTGGCTGACGGTTCCCATCCTCCTGTACTGGATCACTCGCGTCTGGATCAAGACCCATCGTGGACTGATGCACGACGATCCCGTGCTGTTCGCCATGAAGGACAAGATCAGCATCCTCTCCGGCCTTGCGTTCCTTGCCGTGCTCTGGATGGCAACGTGAGCCTCGCGACCAGGAAAGTGGCGGCGTGGGGTCGCCTGGGCGAAGTCGAATGCCAGTGGAAAGTCATCTCTGACCGCACCAATCTCCCGGGCGACCTGCGGGGTGGCGGGCTGCCCTACGGCAACGGGCGCTCCTACGGCGACGTGTGCCTCAACGCCGGAGGCGTCCTCTGGGGCATGCGAGGATTGGACCGGTTCATCGCTTTCGACGCGGAGACGGGTGTCATCGAGTGCGAGGCCGGGCTGCTGCTGAAGGACATCATCGATCTGGTGCTGCCGAGCGGCTGGTTCCTTCCCGTCGTACCGGGAACGCAGTTCGTCACGGTCGGCGGAGCCATCGCCAACGACGTGCATGGCAAGGCGCATCATGTGGCAGGCAGTTTTGGCGACCAGGTGCTGTCGTTCGAACTCGTGCGGACGGACGGTCGCGTCCTGCAATGCTCGCCAACGGACAACGGGGATTGGTTCGCGGCGACCGTGGGCGGTCTCGGCCTCACCGGCGTCATCACTCGCGCGCGGTTGCGCTTGCGAAAGGTCGCCGGCCCGTGGCTCGACGCCGAGACCATCCCCTTCGATTCCCTCGAAGAGTTCTTCCGCCTCTCGGAGGCAGCAAGGAAGAGCTTCGAGTACACCGTCTCGTGGATCGACTGCGTCAGTGGCGGTCGCGGCAGGGGGGTGTTCTTCCAGGGCAACCACGCCAGCAAGACGGGTGCGGTCAAGCCCAGGCAACCGATGACGTTCCCGGTTACGCCGCCGATCTCGTTGGTCAACACGCTTTCGCTGCGATTGTTCAATTTCGCTTACTACCGCTTGAACAAGCTGAAGCAAGGCAGGGGGCTTCAGCACTACGTGCCATTCTTCTTCCCGCTCGACAACCTGCTGGCGTGGAACCGCATCTACGGTCCGCGCGGGTTCTTCCAGTACCAGTCGGTCGTGCCGCCGGCCGTCCAGCTCGATGTGACGCGAGCGATGTTGCAGGAGATCGCCCGGTCGAGGCTCGGCTCATTCCTTGCCGTCCTGAAGACATTCGGCGACCGCACAGGACCCGGGATGTTGAGCTTCCCCATGCCGGGCACGACACTGGCGCTGGATTTCCCGAATCAGGGCGCGCGCACGCTGGCACTGTTCGAACGGCTGGACGCGATCGTGCTGGAAGGCGGCGGCCGCCTGTACCCGGCGAAGGATGCACGGATGTCCCGCCGCGTGTTCGAAGCGGGCTATCCGCGCTTGAACGACTTTCTCAACTACCTCGACCCAGGCATCTCGTCGTCGATGTCACGACGGCTGCTCGGTCGCTGAAGCATGACCCAGCGCGTCCTGATCATCGGTGCCACATCCGCCATCGCTACCGCCGTCGCGCGGCGCTACGCGAAGTCAGCTGGGCGGCTCTTTCTCGTCGGTCGAAGGCCAATGGCGCTCGCTGCAGCGGCCGATGATCTTCGCGTTCGCGGCGCCGCCGAAGTCGATACGGCCGTGCTCGACGCAGACGACGTGGCCTCCCATGCGCGAGTGGTCGAAGCGGCCTGGTCCCGCTGGAGCGGGTTCGACCGTATTCTGGTCGCGCACGGAGTTCTGCCGGACCAGGCTGAGTGCGAGCGTTCGGTGGAGGCGGCGCTGTCGTCGTTCGACACGAACGCGCGCTCCGTTCTGGGGCTGATGCTGCCGCTGGCCGCACGGCTCGAAGCGCAGGGGAGCGGCTGCCTTGCTGTCATCTCTTCGCCGGCGGGCGACCGAGGCCGACAGAGCAACTATGTTTATGGTGCTGCGAAGGCGGCGGTTACCGTGCTTGCAGCGGGGCTGCGGCATCGACTCGCGGGCAAAGGGGTTCGGGTCCTGACCATCCTTCCAGGCTTCGTCGATACCCCGATGACAGCAGGTTTCCGCAAAGGCCCCCTCTGGGCCACACCCGATGCGGTGGCGATCGACATCGAGCGGGCGATGGAGCGGGGTTTCGGCACCGTGTACACGCCGTGGTTCTGGCGCTGGATCATGCTCGTCATCCTCCACGTGCCGGAGCGGATCTTCGTTCGTACCAGGCTGTAGCGAGCGGGGCGAGTGAAGCCGACCGTCAGCGTCGTCCTTTGCACCTACAACGGTGCGGCTTACCTGCAGCCGCTGCTTGCGAGTCTGTCGACGCAGTCGGCTCGAATCGATGAGCTGATCGTGTCCGACGACGCGTCGGACGATGAAACCGTTGCCCTGCTCGAAGCCGGCGCACGCGGTATCGCCGAGCGAGTGATCATCGGCCGACGGTCGCGCAATGCCGGTCCCGCGCAGAACTTCTCCGAGGCGCTCAGCCGAGCGAGCGGCGACTTGATCTTCCTTTGCGACCAGGATGACGTCTGGGCGGCTTCCAAGGTGCAATTCGTCGCCCAGTACATGCTGCGCATGCCCGAGGTCGGACTCCTGCAGCATGACGCCGGACTGATCGGGACCGAAGGCCAGACCATCTCCGGATCGCTCTACCGACGGATTGGCGTCGAACCGGCGGCAGGAGCTGACCTGTTCCATCGACTCCTGCGCCGGAACCTCGCACCTGGCTGCACTCTGGCGGTACGACGCGACCTCCTTGAACTCGCGATGCCGGTGCCTGCGGGATTCATGCACGACGAATGGTTGGCGCTGTTCGCCGCGGCGTTCGGTCGGTTCCGACAGACCGAACAGAACCTGATGGCCTATCGTCTGCATGGAGGGAATACGCTGGGCCTGCGGGGCATCGGTGCGGTAGCCGTAGCCAAGAGCATTGGTGCCGACGCGCGCGAGGCACGGGCCGCGAAGATCAGTCGCTTCGAGACTCTTCGGGAGCGGTTGGGAGCAGTCGGGAAGCCGCCACTGCCGGAATGCCAGAATCTTCTGGACGAGGTGTTGGTACATCTGCGTACCAGACAGGCCCTTCCGGCTGGGCTCGTTGCCCGCGCGCGCCCCATTTTCGAAGAGTGGCGGTCTGGCCGTTACCGTCGTTACGGAAGCGGAAGCGTCAGCGCCTTTCGGGACCTGTTGAGCATCTGAGGGTGATGCCTGTATTCCCGGGAGACGCGAAACTGCGTTTTCCCATCACGTGGTCATGTGGAGCGAGCCCTGCCGCTTTTGCGATACGCTTCTCTCTCAGCCAAGTCCCATTCGTGTATGCGAGGACGGACGACGAAAACACAGTACGGACCAGCGGTGCGGAGGGATTTCCAATTTGATACGGGCTCGGTGGGCTCCTGCTTCGGGAGCGAGGTCGAGCTTGGTGGCGAGGCGGGCGAAGCGCGCCCGATCCTCGCTGTCATCGTCTGCTACGAGCCCGGGCCGCAGGCGCTGTCGCTGCTCGTCGAGAACCTCGTTCGGCAGCCGGATGTCCGTGTCCTGCTGGTCGACAATTCCGAACTCGATTCCGGCCGGGTAGCGACCGCCTCAGCGGCGGCTCGCTTTGGCGCTGAGTTGGTGGCAAACGACGTCAACGTCGGCGTCGCGGCGGCTCACAACATCGGAGTCCTGCGGGCGCTTGAATCCGGCGCCAAGTTCGTCCTCCTGCTCGACCAGGACAGCGAACTGGATGTGGACACCGTTGCCCGCCTGGCAGACGCGCATCGTGCGCTGACGGCAGCGGGGCAGTCGGTCGCCGCCGTGGGACCCTCGTTCTCCGATCCGCGCGGCAACCGCACTTCGCCGTTCGTCCGGCTACGGAATATCCGGATGGAAGCCGTCGTGCCCGCCGATGGCCAGGTCGTCGAGTGCGACATCCTCATCAGTTCAGGTTGCTTCATTTCGCTCGAGGCGTTGCGACAGATCGGCGGGATGGACGAGCGTCTGTTCATCGACTTCGTCGACATCGAGTGGTGCCTGCGGGCACACGCGGCCGGGTGGAAGGTCTTTGGTGTCGCTGATGCGCATATGCACCACACGATCGGAAACCGTGCGCTCAAGGTCTTCGGGCGGGTAATTCCGGTCCATAGCCCGACCCGCAACTACTACCTCATCCGCAATGCGTTTCTCCTGGCCCGCAAGCCCTATCTGGATTGGCGGTGGCGTGCGCACTTGATGTATCGCGTGGTCGGCCAGTTCCTGCTTTTTGGCCTGCTGTGCCCGCAGCGGTTGCAGCGGATTGCCTGGATGTTGAAGGGGCTCTGGGACGGACTGCTGGGCCGTGACGGTCGACTTTTCGGCGACTCGGGAAACGCGACGCGGGAGGCACGCGGCCAGTCGACCGCTCGCCCGGTCGCAAACGCGCCGGTCGAGTCTGCCGCCATCCAGTTGAACGACTAGGCCGGGGTTTGCCGCGTCCGCCGTCTGGGACGGCGCTTCTCTCTTCCTCCGCGAGGCATTCACGCCGCGGGGACGGTCTGTCTGAAGGTGCCGCTTCGAGGGGTTGGTGACCGCGACGCAAACCGTCTGGCTACACGCCGAAGGCCAGCAGGTCGATACGGTTGAAGATCTGCCTCAGCACGAGTTTCGCCGGTCGGTCGATCGGCTTGCGATGCGGGCCATAGCGGAAGTAGCGGTTGACGAACCTCGCGTCGTGTTTGCCCATCGAGCAGGGCAGCAGGCCTTCCTTCCAGAGCGAGTACATCAGGCTCAACTGGTCGCGCTTGACGCCGTGCTCCCACTCGTTCCACCAGCGCTCCATGGCGCGGATCACGCGCGGGTCGTGGTGGGCACGCACGATGATATTGGCTTCATACAGGCCATTACCGTGCGGGAAGCCGTCCAGCGCGTACCGGCGAACCTGACGGCGAATCACCGGCCCCCAGTCGAAACCGATGCGTGCGCACTCGCGTGCCTCGTCGAACAGGCAGTGGCGCACGGGATGCTCGAACAACCCGATGCCTGAACTCCGCAGTGCTTGCTCTGCGAGCGGCGTCGGGTCGGCGAGCACGGCGATGTTGCCGTCGACGTAGATGCTGGCGTCTGCTTCAGGGAAAAGCAGATGCGGGTGAAACTTGGCCCAGCGGTTGCGCGACTGTGGCGTCAGGTCGGCGCGCGGCGCTTCCCGGAACGTCCAACCGGGGACCGCACGGGATGGGTGGTCGCCGAGGCAGACGAAGCTCACGCGCGAACTCGCCCGAGGCGGTGGCAGCAGGCGGTCGTAGGGCCCCATCACGGCCGTGTAGATGACGACGGTCAGCGCTCGCGGCACCGTCGGGCGGGTCGCCTCTTCATTCACGTCCACTGCTTCGCTCACGTGCGCGCCAACGCCGGATTCCAGACTCAAGCGTTCCTTCTCCAGTCGAGGAACATCAGTAGTGACCAGAGCAGGCCAGCCCGGTCGGCTGTGCCTGCCAATTGTTCTTGCCACACGGTCCGCAAGTCTACGGTGCGCACCGAGCCCTCGGACAGCGTTTCGGCCTGGGCAATCAATGCTTCAGCCCACTCGCGTAATTCTCCACGCAGCCATTCGCTCACAGGAAGCGAAAAGCCCATTTTGGGACGATCCACCAGAGGCGCCGGAACGTGCCGATACAACAGCCGCCTCAACACCGCTTTCTCATTGCCGTTGCCGCCTCTGTACGACCAGGGCAGTGTGAACGCGAAACTTGCCACTCGATGATCGAGCAGCGGCGCACGGCTTTCAAGACTGACCGCCATCGACGACCGGTCCACCTTGACCAGGACATTTTCTGGGAGATAGCTCAAGGTGTCGAGGAGCGTTGCGGCCACGCCGCAAGGCCGGCCGTTCAGCCATTCGGGTGGCGCGATCTGCCACAACGATCGGCCATGGCGATTCCCCGTCAGGCAGAGTCCGGGCGATTGGTCGCTCAAGTCTTCCGCGATCGCGGCAGCGGGCGAGCGGAGCAGGCGGCCGATCCGCTTCACTCGAGCCGGCCGAAGGCGACCCCGAAGCGGCGGCAGCATGCGTGCCGTCGCGGCAGCCGCTTCGCCGACGCCTGAATCCATCAGTTGTCCAAGGATCGACCGACCGGGAATGCGCGCCAGGCGATCGCCGACCGCGTACTTTGTGTAGCCGCCGAACAGTTCGTCGCCGCCGTCGCCCGAAACCGACACGGTCACGTCGCATCGCGCAAGCCTGGCCACGAGATAGGTTGGAATCTGCGAGGCATCGCCTATGGGCTCGTCGAACATCGACGACAGGCGCGGGATAACGGCCAAGGCATCGGCGGGGCTGACCATCAGCTCTTGGTGTTCGGTGCCAAGGTGGGCCGCGACCGCGCGCGCGTGGCCCGACTCGTCGAACCGGGCCTCCGCGAAGCCGATGCTGAACGTCCGCAGCGGCCGCGGCGACTGGCGCTGCATCAGTGCGACCACGAGGCTCGAGTCGATTCCGCCCGACAGGAACGCACCGACCGGCACATCGGCCTGTCGCTGCAGCCGAATGGAGTCGTCGAGTTTCTCCTCGAGTACACCGGCTGCGTCCTCGACCGATCCCTTGAACGGTCGAGCCAGGCCCTTCGCGACCTCTTCCTCGGCACGCCAGTACCGCTGTCGGCGCAACGTGGGAGCCCCGCCGCGCTGCAACGTCAGTTCGGCCAGCTCACCCGCGCGCAGCTTTTCGATGCCATCAAAGATCGACCACGGTGCGCTGATGTATCCCCATCGCAGCAGGTCGGCGAGGCCCTCAGGTGACACGCTGGCCGCAAACGCAGGATGCGCGCGCAGCGCCTTCAACTCGGAGCCGAACAGGAAGACTCCGCGCTGCCAGCCGAAGTACAGCGGCTTCTCGCCGAAGCGGTCACGCGCGAGGGTCAGCCGGTGCGCGGAGCGGTCCCACACGGCGAACGCGAACATGCCGACGCAGCGCTGCAGTGCCGGTTCGACCCCCCACTGGTCGAGAGCAGCGAGCAGCACCTCGGTGTCGGAGGGGCCGCGCCAGGCCGCGCCGCGGCCCGCAACGCTCGCGCGGAGCTCGGCGTGGTTGTAGATCTCGCCGTTGTAGGTGACGACGTAACGGCCGCTGGCGGACGCCATCGGCTGCGCGCCGGCGGGGCGACAGGTCGACGATCGCCAGGCGGCGGTGGCCGAGCGCGACGCGGCCCCGTCGGTCCAGGCGCCTTCGCCGTCCGGCCCGCGATGGCGGATGGCGTCCGTCATCGCCTTCAAGGGTGCTCCATGCCCGTCCGTTGGCCCGCTGGGGTCGAGAAAGCCGGCAATGCCGCACATGGTCCGGGCGACTCGATCAGCCCAGCCGTTCGTACACGCCGAGCAGGTGCGGTTTGTGCGTGCCTTGCACCCATCGGCGCAGAGCGTTGAGTGCGGCCCGATGCGGTCCACGGGCGAAGAAGTCGACCGGCTCAACGTTGCGCGGGGCGAAACCGAAGCGGCGGACGTAGTCGGTCAGCGAATCGGCGTTCCACACGCGCACGTGCTGCCACTCGTGGAAGATGGCGCCACATTCCGGGCAGAGCCGCATCGAATGAGAGAGATCCTCCCGGTTGGGGGTGCTGATTACGAGCAGGCCGGAGGGTTTGAGGACCCGGTGCATCTCGGCGACGATTGGTTCCAGGTAGCGGTCATCGACATGCTCCACCACCTCCACGAGGAAAGCCGCATCGTACTTTCCATCGTCACACCGCATCGGCAGCGTCGCAAGGTGTTCAACGCCGCCAAACTGCGGGTCACGGCCGGCACGCACAGCGAGCTGCGCCGTCGAGTCAGGCGAGAAGTCTGCACCGTGGTAGATCCACGGCGCGCCTAGTCGCTTCAGGTGGTCCCACAGGAAACCCGGGCCGCAGCCGAAGTCGAGCACCGAAAGGGGCTCGGCCGTCGGCAGTCCGCTGGCGCGCAGGATCAAGTCGCCGAAGCGTTTGGCAAAGTACAGGTCGCGGAACGGGGAGGTGCGCGCGTACCAGTTCCACAAGCGCGCGACCTTCGCGTCGTCCCAGACGATGGCGTGTTCCTGAAACATGTTCAATCCCGGAGTGCAGCCGGCCGAGTGGCATGAATGTGGGTCAGCTGTCGATAGGCCTGCCCCGCGTGGAACGCAACGAGCAGTTGACCGGCGACGAGTCCGATCAACCAACCGGTCCCGCCGAAGTACCGTGCGAGCAGCGCGCCGACCGGCAAGGATACAAGCAGGACCCGCCACGTCAGATGCAGGATGCGTTCCGATTGGTGACTCACGGTCCAGTATCCGGTGACGAGGGGGCCGAAGACGCTCAGGGCGATCCACACGTAGGCCGTCCACAGCAATGCAGCGGTTGTGGCGTTCTCGAATCCGAACAGAAACTTCTGGATTTCGTTGCCGAAGAGAGCGAGTCCGAGACCTAGCACGATGATTCCGGCCGTCTGCAGCGCGAGAACCAGCAGCACGAGCCGAACGTACGCGTCCTTTCGCTCTCCCGCTTCGCCGAAGTGTCGGGCGAGCCGGGGGTAGGCCGCCATGTGCGTCAGTCCGAGGGCGACCTGCACGGCGTTCGCGACACGCTCGATAGCCGCGTACAGACCGGCCGCACCGAGGCCCGCGATCGCGCCGACGACTAGAGGGCCGACTTGCGCGTACAAGGCTGCGACGAACTGGGAAGCGAAGAGGGCTCGTCCGCGCCTGAGGGCGTCCAACCCGCGAGTGGCGGACGGCCGTCCGCGCTCGGAAGGAAGTGTGGCGAGCGTCCACGCGAGGGTGCCGGCGCCTTGAAGCATCGGACCTGTCGCGAGTGCTGCGGCGGCCCAGAGCATTGCGTTCGGCGCATCGGGTCCGACTTGCAGGAAGCCGATGCAAAGGGACGCGGCGGTTGCCGCCACCCCCACCAGCACCAGGGCTGGCAAGCGCTCGGTCGCTTGCAGGAACCACCCGGTATTCAAGGCGGCTCCGACAGGCAATGCGAGCAGGATGACCGCAATCGTTCGTGCTGTGCCGTGCAGGCCGACAAGAAGCATCGAGCCGAGCAACAGCAGCGGAGCCAGGAGCAGCAGCCGGGCAACCAGCGTATCCAACAGGACTTCTCGCGCGGTGCGCCCGTCATCGCGCTGTGCGAGTTCAGCGGGACCGGTCAGGCCGAAGGCGTACTGAACGATGACGCTCGCCAGTCCCATGCCGGCAACCAGCATGGCAATGACGCCGAAGCTGGTGGGTCCGAGGGTACGCAGGAAGTGCGGCACCAGCACAAGCGGAACAAGGCTGGAGGCCGCATACTGCACGCCGAGCAACGCGTTGTCGGAGACGAGCCGGCGCAGCATTTCAGCTGAATGGAGCGGGGCCGAGCCGGAGCAGCGCGCCGTCTCGCAAGCCCCGCATGACAGACCGGCAGCGCGCGCCGCGCCGCGGCATCTGCGTGAACATCACAAGGACGATTCCTGGCAGTCTGGTGAGTTGCAGAAGCCGCCAGCGCCACGGCGCCGGCGCCGAAAGAATACAGCTATGGTGTTGCGGACAACGTAGTAGTCACGCACGGGACTGTGAAGAGGCAGGGTCCTCCGCGGGGCGAACCATGGGCGAACGAAGTCCTCGCCGATCCCGTGCGTCAGAACGGCATCACGGACGCCATACAGCCGGAACCCCTCCTTCTGCGCGCGAAGTCCCCACTCGGTGTCGACCTGGTCGATGAAGAGCGCGGATTCCATCGTCCCCACCGCGTCGATCACCGACAGCGGAATCAGACAGCCGGAGGAGATGAGCGTGTCGCACTCGACGATTGGTGCTTCTTCCGTTGCGCGCATCCGACCGAGGCCCAGGCGGACAAAGGGCGCCGATCGCTGGCTGTGCCGATCGCGCCATCGCGGACCGACGGCGGCCGGGCTCCTCCCCCGCCGCGCTCAACTCGCGAAGTGCGGCTATCAGGTGCGCCACCATGTCCGCTGCCGGAAGACTGTCCTGATCGAGCATCAAGGCATGCGTTGCGCCTTGCTGGCGCAGTGTCGCGAGCCCCTGGTTCTGGGCCTCGGCAAGGCCGCGGTTGGACCCGTTGGCGATACGCCAGCGCGCGTGGCCATCGGGGCCGGAATGCGCAGGTGTCCCGGGCGTGTTGTCGACGATGACGATGAACTCCACCTGCTCTTCCACCGCCTGCAGGAGGACCGCGAGTTCTGCCTCGGCCGCGAAGAACGTGACAATCACGGCCCCGACCCGCTCCGGTCGCTGGCCGGGTGCGATCGCAGCCTGCGCGAAAAGGTCTGCGTGGGTCACGGGATCGAGACGATTATGATCGGGGCTTCCGATGAGCCGACATCTTTCAGGCGCGTTCAAACAGGCTAGCACGCGGCCGTCGAGCCGATGAGTGCGGTGATCTCGGTCGCGATGGCGGCCTACAACGGCGAGCGCTTCATCGCAGAGCAGCTGGCCTCCATCCTTGCGCAACTCCGGGCCGGCGACGAAGTCATCGTGGTCGACGACGCCTCGACCGACCGCACGCTCGACGTCGTTGCCTCTTTTCAGGACAGCCGCGTCCGCGTGCTGCGCAACCAACGCAACGCCGGCGTGTTCTCCACCTTCGAGCGAGCGCTCCTCGCCACCCGGGGCGAATTCGTCTTCCTCTCGGACCAGGACGACGTCTGGCTGCCCGGCAAGGTCGTCGAATTCATGGCGCGCTTCGAGCGCGACCCGGAGGTCATGCTGGTGCTCAGCGACGCGCAGGTCATCGATGTGGCGGGGCGAGTCGTTGCGCCCTCGTTCATGGCGCTGCGCGGCGGCTTCCGGGGCAGCTTTGTGTCGACGCTCGTGCGAAACCGTTACCTGGGATGCACGATGGCCCTCCGCAGGGCGCTGCTGTCGACGGTTCTTCCAATCCCGCGCGATGTGCCGATGCATGACATGTGGTTCGGATCGCTCGCCGCGCTGGAGGCAAGGGTGGACTTCATCGACAGGCCGCTGATGCAGTATCGCCGTCACGGGACCAACGTGTCGCCGTCGCGACATCAGCGGGCCGATCAGATGTTGCGCTGGCGCTGGAGCCTTCTGCGCAATGTGATTCGCCGACGCGGATCGCTGCGAGCGGCGCGCCGCGCCGACGGGCGCGCGGCATGAAGGTCACCGTCATCACGGTCTGCCTGAACGTGCGCGACACGATCCGCGAGGCGCTCGAGTCGGTCATGGCACAGGACTACCGCGAGATCGAGTACATCGTCGTCGACGGCGCATCCACCGACGGCACGCTCGACATCATCCGGGAGTACCGCCCACGCATCGACATGCTGGTCAGCGAGCCGGACCGCGGCCTTTACGACTCCGCCAACAAGGGGCTGCGCCTGGCGGCGGGCGACGTGGTGGGATTCCTGCACGCAGACGACGTCTTCGCGCACGGCCAGGTGGTGTCACGGATTGCCCAGGAGTTCCAGCGAACGAAGGCAGAGTGCGTCTATGGCGATGTGGATTTCTTCGACCCGAACGACACGTCGAAGATCACGCGGCGCTTTCGCTCGGGCGACTACCGCAAGGGATCATTCTCGGCAGGGTGGCATCCCGCGCACACCACGTTCTACGTGAAGCGTGAACTGTTGCTGAAGATCGGCGGCTTCGACGAGGGATACCGCATTGCGTCGGACGTCGACCTCATGATGAAGGTCATGGAGGTGCACCACGCGCGCACGTCCTGGATACCGGAAGTGCTCGTCCACATGCGCGCCGGGGGCATGAGCAACCGCAACCTGAAGTCGGTGATCCGCGCCAACTTCGAGTGCTATCGGGCACTGAAGGCCAACGGGCTGCCTGCGCCGTGGTGGTTCATGTTCGGCAAGCCTTTGCGCAAGGTGAAGCAACTGGTGCGGTGACCGGTGCGCGGGTCGCCCGGGTGTGGATTGACCGGCGATTCGGCATGTGCTTTGGGAAGCAATTCCACCCTTTGGGGCGGGCCGCCTCGTCGATAATCTGCGCTCAACTCCGCGAGTTCGCATACCGTGAGCATCGTTCCCGTCATCCTGTCCGGTGGCCCCGGCACCCGCCTGTGGCCGGTGTCGCGCGAAGGCCTGCCGAAACCGTTCATGAAGGTGGCGGGCGACCGCAGCCTGCTGCAGGAAACCCTGCTGCGTGGCGAGGGCCTGACTGGCGCGGAACGCCCGGTCGTCGTCACCAACCGCGATTATCTGTTCCTGTCGCGCGACGAAGTGGACGGTCTCCGCGGGCAGGTGCGACTCGCGCGCTTCCTCCTCGAACCCGTCGGTCGCAACACCGCGCCGGCGATCCTGATGGCGGCGATCGCCGTGGCGCAGTGGCACGGCGCGGACGCCGTGATGCTGGTGATGCCGGCCGACCACGTGATCGAGGATGCGGCGGCGTTCCGCGCCGCCGTGGCGCAGGCCGCAGCGCTGGCCCGTAGCGGGCGCCTCGTAACCTTCGGCATCCGGCCGACGCGGCCGGAGACGGGCTACGGCTACATCGAAATCGGCGACGCCCTGGGCGACGATGGGTACCGCGTGAAGCGCTTCGTCGAGAAACCTGACGCCGTCCGCGCGCAGGAATTCGTGCAGAACCCGGCCTTCCTGTGGAACTCGGGCATCTTCTGTTTCCGCGCGCGCGACATGATTGCCGCGTTCGACGCGCTCGAACCCGACTTGGCGAAGGCCGGCCGCGACTGCTGGACGGCGTCGTCGGCCGCGACGAGCAGCGCCGATGCCGTCGAACTCGACAAGGCCAGCTTCGCCGGCATGCGCTCGGTATCGATCGACTACGCGATTTTCGAGCGCGCACCCGAAGTCGCGGTCGTGCCGTGCGCGATCGGCTGGAGCGACGTCGGCTCCTGGAAGGAGATCGCGGACCACTACGCTCCGGATGCCGCGGGCAATCGCAGCAACGGCGACGTGATGTTCCTCGATAGTCGCGATTCGTTCGTGATGGTCGACGGCCGGATGGCCGCGGCGATCGGCGTCAACAACCTGATCGTCATCGACACGCCCGATGCGCTGCTGGTCGCCGACCGCGACCGCACGCAGGACGTGAAGAAGATCGTCGAGCGCCTGAAGGCCTCCGGCAGTGACAAGGCGTCGCTTCACCTGACCGTCGCGCGGCCCTGGGGCACCTATACCGTGCTGCAGGATTCGGCGCGCTTCAAGATCAAGCGGCTGGAGGTGAAGCCGGGCGCGTCGCTGTCATTGCAGATGCATCATCACCGCAACGAGCACTGGGTAGTCGTCAGCGGGACGGCGCTCGTGGTCAACGGCGACGCCACGCTGACCTTGCAGTCCAACGAGTCGACCTACATCCCGGCCGGTAACAAGCATCGGTTGGCGAACCCTGGCAAGGAGAGCCTGGTCATCATCGAGGTGCAAGTGGGCGACTATGTCGGCGAGGACGACATCGTCCGCTTCGAGGACCGCTACGGCCGCGTCGAAAGCACGCCGGCCCGTTAGAGGAGACTAGCTGCGCCGTGCAGCGGCGAGTTTCTTGCCGAGCTCCACGCCGGGCTGGTCGAACGAGTTGATTCCCCACAGCCACCCGGAGCACACCGTGGCGTGCTCCAGCGTTGCCATCAGCGCGCCCAGGTGGAATGGGTCGAGGTCGTCGAGCAGCCACAGCCCCACCGAGTTGAACGCGCCCACGCTGCCCGGCCGGCTCAGTGCGTCCGCCTGGGCGTGCAGGTGGGCGTCGAGTTCGGCGGCGTGCTCGGGATAGCCGCTCGATGCGGTCCGACATCCGATCAGCGTCACCGCCTTCGGCGTCGTGCCCTCGCGCAGTAGCTGGAAGTAGGTGTGCTGCCCGTTGTTGCCGAGGCCGCCCCACACGACGGGCGCCGTGTCGTAGTCGACCGCCACGCCGCCTTCGCTGACCGACTTGCCGTTGCTCTCCATTTCGAGCTGCTGCGTCCAGGTCGTGAACTCAGCCAGGCGGTTGTCGTAGCTGGCGAGGCAGTGCGAGGCGCAGCCGAGGAACGTGGTGTTCCAGACGTTGTCGAGCGCAAGCCGCACCGGCAGGTTGGAGGCGAGCGGCGCCGTCGCGAAGTGCTCGTCGGCGGCAGCGCCGCCCTTCAGCCATTGTTCGAATACGGGCCAGCCGAGGTAGAGGGCCGCCGGCAGCCCGACCGCACCCCACGCGCTGAAGCGCCCCCCGATCCAGTCCGGCACGTCGAAGATGTTGCCGGCCGGTATGCCGATCGCTTCGGCTGCGGCTGCCTTGCCGGTCACCGCGAACCAGTGGTCGCCGATGTTCATTCCCCGTCCGTCGAACCACTGAAGCAACGTGCGGGCGTTGACCAGCGTCTCGACCGTGCTGAAGCTCTTGCTCGACACGATGACGAGCGTCGATTTCGCCTGCAGCGTCTTCACCAGCCGCGCGACCTGCAGGCCGTCGAGGTTGGAAAGGAAATGGACGCGCAGGCCGGCGGGCGCGAGGTCCTGCAGCGCGTCGCTCAGCAGCCGCGCGCCGAATTCCGAGCCGCCGATGCCGATATTGACGATGTCCGTGATCCGCGCGCCCGTGCTGCCGGTCATGGTGCCGCTGTGCAGCCGCTCCGCCATCGCCTGCATGCGTGCGCGCGTCTTCAGCACGCCGTCACGCAACGCCGCCGGCGCCTTGCGGCAGGCCGGGCCGCCGAAGTCGCGCAGCAGCGGATGCAGCGCCGCGCGCTGCTCGGAATGGTTGACCACCTCGCCCGCCAGCAGCGCATCGCGACGCTGTTCGAGTCGACGCTCGACGGCCAGCGCCAGCATTTGCCCGAGGGCGTCGGCCGTCATCGAGCGCCTTGCGTCGTCGACCGCGATGCCGCAGGCTGCGAGGCGTCCGGCCGCCGTCCCCAGGCGTACGTCGTCGCCGCGGCCGATGCGGTTCAGCACGTCACGCGCGAGGCCGTCCGCGGACCTCCATGCGGCCGTTGTGCTCGGCAGAGGATCTTGTTGCGATGACATCGCTGGCGGAGGTGCGGAGGAGGGGAGGGGCTGCGCCGGAGTGGCGAGGATCGAGGAGTCCATGGATTCTAGCGGCTGGCCCTTGGCGGGATCGGTCGAAATGCCTTTCCGTGACGGCGCAAAGGCCGGCAAATCGGGTGCCCAGGAGCCGCTTTGCCCGCGTTCTCTGCATCGAGTCCAGGCAGCCTTTCCCGCTAGACTTGAAAGCCGTCCGTGCAAGAGTGGGAGCAGGGCGGGAGCCAAGCCAGGGAGCAGTTCGTGTCGAAGACAGCGTTGATTACCGGAATCACCGGCCAGGACGGCGCCTACCTGGCGGAGTTCCTGTTGAACAAGGGCTACACGGTGCACGGCATCAAGCGCCGGACCTCCCTGTTCAACACCGACCGCATCGACCATCTGTACCACGACCCTCATGAGAAGGGCGTGAAGATGCACCTGCACCACGGCGACCTGACCGATTCCATGAGCTTGATGCACGTGCTGCAGAAGGTGACGCCGGACGAGGTCTACAACCTCGGCGCGCAGAGCCACGTGATGGTGAGCTTCGAGGAGCCCGAGTACACGGCCAACTCCGACGCGCTCGGCGCGCTGCGCCTGCTCGAGGGCATTCGCATCCTCGGCATGGAAAAGGAGACGCGCTTCTATCAGGCCTCCACCAGCGAGTTGTACGGCCTGGTGCAGGAAGTGCCGCAGAAGGAGACGACACCTTTCTATCCGCGCAGCCCGTACGCCGCGGCCAAGCTCTACGCCTACTGGATCACGATCAACTACCGCGAGGCGTACGGCATGTACGCCTGCAACGGCATCCTGTTCAATCATGAGTCGCCCGTCCGCGGCGAAACTTTCGTCACCCGCAAGATCACGCGCGCGCTGGCGCGCATCAAGCTCGGACTGCAGGAGTGCCTGTACCTCGGCAATCTCGACGCGCGGCGCGACTGGGGCCATGCGCGCGACTACGTCGAGATGATGTGGCTGATGCTGCAGCAGCCGCAGCCAGACGATTTCGTGATCGCGACCGGCGAGCAGCACACCGTGCGCGAGTTCGTCGAGCGCGCAGCCGGCGAACTTGGAATCCACATCGACTGGAGCGGCCAGGGCGTCGGCGAGACGGGCACCGACCGCGCAAGCGGCGAGGTGGTCGTGCGCGTCGACCCGCGCTACTTCCGTCCCACGGAGGTGGACACGCTGCTGGGCGATCCCACCAAGGCGCGCGAAAAGCTCGGCTGGGTGCCGAAGACGTCGTTCGACACACTGGTGCGGGAGATGGCGGCGGCTGACCTGCTCGAGGCGCGCCGCGATGCCATGAACGAGCAGAGCGGCTTCCCCTCGTTCCGGCATCACGAGTGACCGCCGTCGCGCCCTTCATGCCGCCCGAGGCACGCATCTACGTCGCGGGCCATCGCGGGCTTGTCGGCTCGGCGCTCGTGCGCCGGCTGAAGAGTGCCGGCTATCGCAACCTCGTCCTGCGCACGCATTCCGAACTCGACCTGACCGACCGCGCCGCGGTGGCGGCCTTCTTCGCCGCTGAAGAGCCGGAGTTCGTGTTCCTCGCCGCGGCCAAGGTCGGCGGCATCCTGGCGAACGACACGTTTCCGGCCGACTTCATCCGCATCAACCTAGAGATCCAGACCAACACGATCGAGCAGGCACGTCGCAACGGCGTCAAGCGCCTGCTGTTCCTCGGCTCGACCTGCATCTATCCGCGCGACTGCCCGCAGCCGATCAAGGAGGACTACCTCCTGAGCGGGCCGCTGGAGACGACCAACAGCGCCTACGCGCTCGCGAAGATCGCCGGCATCGAGATGTGCCGCAGCTACAACCAGCAGTACGGCACGAAGTACCTGGCGGCGATGCCGACCAACCTGTATGGCCCCGGCGACAGCTATGACCTGCAAGCCAGCCACGTGCTGCCGGCGCTCATCCGCAAGTTCCACGAGGCACACGTGAGTGGCGCTCCGGAGGTGACCGTGTGGGGCACCGGCCGGCCGCTGCGCGAGTTCCTGTACAGCGACGACATGGCCGATGCCTGCGTGTTCCTGATGAACCTGGAGACCGCGCGCTTCGACGGCTTCCTGCGCAGCCAGCGCTATCCGCTGATCAACGTTGGCTTCGGCTCCGACATTTCGATCGCCGATCTCGCTCGGTTGGTCGCCGAAGTCGAGGGCTACACCGGCCGCAGCGTGTTCGACGCCACCAAGCCCGACGGCGCGCCGCGCAAGCTGACCGATCCGAGTCGGCTGTTCGGCCTGGGCTGGCGGCCGCGCACCCAACTGAAACAGGGCATCGCGCTCGCGCGGGCTGAATACCTGGAGCGGGTGGCCGCTTCGCAACCGGTGACCTGACTGCTCCCGCCGACTGCGACCGGAGCCGATCGCGCCGAATCCCGAAACCAACCTTCAACGGAACATGATCTCCGCAGGCATTTTCAAGGCAT
>CAWEQS010000001.1:0-56111 GCA_963811265.1 uncultured beta proteobacterium | reverse complement strand
GTTAGCGCCGAAGTAATACTGCTCCACCTCGCCGAGGTAAAAGGGGACCACCTGAGGGAGGATGGCGGCTTTTTGAGAGCCGCGGATGCTGACTCAGGAGCGACGAAGCGGAGATTCGGGTGTTGCATCGGCAAGGCATGGGTATCCGGGCGATTGCGCGGGAGTTGGGGATCGCGAGGAAGACGGTGCGTCGGTACCTCGAGGCCCCCGACGCCCGGCGCTACGGCCCGCGTGCACCGCGGCCAACGAAGTTGTCACCGTTCGAGGCGTACTTACGTAAGCGGATCGAGGCCGCGCGACCGGATTGGATTCCGGCGACGGTGCTGCTGCGGGAGTTGCAGGAGCGCGGCTATGCCGGAGGGATCAGCCAGCTGAAGGTGTTTGTCGCGCCGTTCAAGCGGGCGCGACCGGACCCGGTGGTTCGCTTCGAGACAACGCCAGGCGAGCAACTGCAGGCCGACTTCACCTATGTCCGCAAGAGGCAAGGACGCGCTGCTCGCGTTCGTGGCGACGCTGGGCTACAGCCGTGCGACGTTCGTGAGGTTCACGCGGGACGAGGCGGCGGCGACGCTGTGTCGAGTGCGTGCGCACGGCGCTCGGCGTACTTCGGCGGTGTGCCGAAGGAAGATCCTGTTCGACAACCCGAAGACGGTCGTGATCGAACGCGACGCCTACGGCGAGGGCGCGCACCGGTTCCACCGGGATCTGCTGGCGCTGTCGGGGCGAGTACGGTTTCCGGATCCGGCTGTGCCGGCCGTACCGGGCGAAGACGAAGGGCAAGGTCGAGCGGTTCAACGGGTACCTGAAGAGCAGCCTCCCGGTGCCGCTGGCGGCGACGCTGAAGCAGTCGGGGCTGAAGCTCGACGCGATCGCGGCGAACGCGCACATCGGTCCCCTGGCTCGAAGGCGTGGCCAACGTGCGCAAGCACGCGACGACCGGGCGAGAAGCCGAGCGTGCGACTCGTGATCGAGCGGCAGCACTTGGTGCCGTTGCCGATCCTTGTGCACCCACCGCCGACGACGCCGAGGCGTAGAACGGTGCGGCCGATGCCGTTCGAGAGCCTGCAGCATCCGCTGTCGACGTACGAAGCAGTTGCTGGAGGGCCGCCTGATGGACCTCCCGTGACGGCACGCATCACACAGCTATGTGATCGTCTGAAGCTCGGCACGATCAGCGCCGAGTGGCCGGCGATCGCCCCGACGCGGCGAGTGGCCACGAGGCGAGCTTCGCGCGAGTTCCTCGGAGCGCCTGCTGGCGGCGGAAGCCGAGGCGCGCGACCCGTCGGTCGCGCGAGGTCCTGCTGAAGCTCGCGACGCTGCCCAGCCCTGAAGCGCTCGAGCAGTTCGACTTCGCCTACGCCGAGCGGCGCCCCGCGAGGCCAGATCCATGGAGCTTGCGGAGCCTGGCGTTCATCGAGCGCGCGGAAAACGTCGTCCTGCTCGGGCCGTCCGGCGTCGGCAAGACGCATCTGGCGCGCGCGCATGGATACAAGGCGACGAGGCGGGCATCAAGACGCGGTTCCTCAGTGCGGCCGACCTGATGCTGCAGCTCGCCACCGCGAAGGCGCAGGAGCGCCTCAAGGAGTACATGAACCGCGCTGTGCTCGGCCCGGAGCTGCTGGTGATCGACGAACTCGGCTACCTGCCGTTTGGGCGCGACGAGGCAAACTGTTCTTCCACGTCATCGCCAAGCGCTATGAGCGCGCCGCGACGACGTTACGAGCAATCTGCCGTTCACGCAGTGGGCCGCGACCCTGGCCGACGACGCGACGCTGACGGCCGCCCTGCTGGATCGCCTGCTGCATCACGCGCACATCGTGCACATCAGCGGCGCGAGTTACCGGATGAAGGACAAGCGCCGAGCGGGACACGTTCGGACGGCGAGTTAGCCGGACGCCGTGCGCCTTCGCCGCTACGGGCTACGCCCTCCGCGGCGAAGGCGCGAAGAACCGGCCAGGTGGGTGGGTCCCTTTTACTTCGGCGACCCAGCGGGAAGGTGGGCTACTTTTACTTCGGCGTTTACAGCGCGCGCAGCTACGCGCTCGAACACAGCGGTGCGGTGCCGTTCGCCGGTTGGACACCGGCGACGGTGCCGCCCAGCGCACATCCGCTTTGGTCTTACTGCGCGACTCATCCGTGCGCAGCGCAGTTCTTCGCGCGTGGCTGCGTTTCGCCGCGGCTTGTGCGGTCTGGACGGTCGGTTGGGCGCGGGGCGTCGCCGTTTACGCCGGACCGTGCCCGCCCCGGGCCCGATGCGCCACGACTTGGCTCCGCTGCCGCCGCTGTCTCCCTGCGCTGCGCCAAGACGCCTTCGCGCTCCCGAAGCAGCCTCTCGCGCAAGGCGGCGCCGTCGCAGCCGGCACGCACCCTAAACAGCACGGGTGCCCGCCCGGAGGAGACGGCGATGAAGCGGCCCATGATGGCTTCCGGTGTTGCTGGCCGCGGCGGACGCCCAAGCGCACACCGTCCGACTAGATGTGAAGCTTCAATAGGTTGTATCTGTCCATCCGGACTGAGTTTGAGAGACTGGAGATTTTCTACGCCAACCCCCCTGCCCAAGAGCCAGCCGGATGAACACTCACAAGCATGCCCGACTGACGTTCGCCCGTCGACTCGAAATGGTCCAGGACATCATGGACCGGAAGCTGCAGCCCTGCGCCGCTGCAGCGGCGCATGGCGTGACCGCGGCGACGGCGCGCAAGTGGCTGGGCCGCTACCTGGCCGGCGGCGAGTCGGCGCTGGCCGATGGCTCCTCGCGGCCGCACCGCAGCCCGCGCTCCATGCCGCCGGCCAACGCGCTGCTCATCGTCGAGCTGCGCCGCGACGCATGATCCAGGCCCGCATCGCCGCAGCGTGGGCGTCTCGGAGTCAGCACCGTCAGCCGCGTGCTGGCCCGGGCGGGCTTGTCCAACTAGCGACCTGCAGCCCGTCGAGCCGGTGCAGCGCTACGAGCACGAGGCGCCCGGCGATCTGCTGCACATCGACACCAAGAAGCTCGGCCGCATCGTGCGGCCCAGCCACCGCGTCACCGGCAACCGCCGCGACAGCGTCGAGGGCGCCGGCTGGGAGATGCTGTTCGTGGCCATCGACGACCACGCCCGCATCGCCTTCACGGCCATGCATCCGGACGAGAGCAGGCCGCAGGCCGTGCAGTTCCTGAACAACGCCGCAGCCTACTACGCCAGGCTGGGCGTGCGCATCAAGGCCGTGCTGACCGACAACGGCTCGGCGTTCCGCAGCCACGACTTCGCGCGCGCCTGCGACGACCTGGGACTCAAGCAGCGGTTCACCCGGGCCTACCGCCCGCAGACCAACGGCAAGGCCGAGCGCTTCATCCAGTCGGCGCTGCGCGAGTGGGCTTACGGCCTTCACCTACCAGAACTCCACCGAACGCACCGACGCCCTGGAGCCTGGCAGCATCACTACAACTGGCACCGCCCGCACAGGGCATCGGCGGCGCCGCGCCCATGTCCAGACTCAAAACGTCAAGAAACAACGTCTTGACGCTTCACAACTAGACGGTGGCCGGTAGCGGCACTCCGCAATCACCGACCCGCAAGCCGGGCGATGTGGCCCACGGCCGGTTTTGGTCGCCCGCCGTGGGGCGGCCAACTCCCTGCCCTGCCATTCGATCAAGGACAACGAGATGCAGCCTGGCGGCACCAAAGGCCCGCCGCTCGACGACGTCGGCGCCGCGCTGACACCCGCGGAGTTACGTCTCTCGGCGGTCAACTTCCCGCGGATCACGCGCAACCCCGATGCCGAGCCTTCACAAGTCGGACGGATTGGGCGCGCAGGCGGTGAAGCCAATGACAGACGAGGTCGAGGACATCGTCGCGCACCTTGCTAGCCTGAAGAAGTGGGCGCGCGATCGGGGGCTGGCCAAAAGTCTGTTCCGAGTTGCGGGCCGCAGGAGTCCTAAACCCGGGCCCACAGCCGCGCAAGGTCGGCGGCGCCATCGGTGCCCCGACCGCCTTGAACGCCTGCACGGCCTTCTGCTTCTGGCCCGCGCGCAGGTAGGCGAGGCCGAGGTGCAGGTTGGCCTCGTCGACGCGTCCGGCCTTCCCTTTGCCGCCTTGTCCTGCTGCAGCAGCGCGATGCCCTGCTGGATCAGCTGGATGCCCTTGTCGTGCTGGCCCATGCCGGAGTACGCCATGCCGATGCGGACCAGGGCGTCGCCGTCCTTCTGTTCGCGCGCCTCGCCTTCGGCGGTCGCGAGCTCTTCGGTGCCTCGTCGGCGCGCTGGCTGGCGAGGGTCAGCAGCCGCTTCTGGCGCTCGGCGTCGTTGCCCTTGCCCAGCAAGCCGGACGCGAAACCCTCCTCGAGGACCTTCTTCGCCTCGGCCGCCTGCCGCTCCTGCAACGCGAGTTGCGCCATCTCGAAGACGTCGTTGCCCGACTCCAGCGTCTTGGTCGCGCGCCGCAGGCGATACATGTCGAGCGCGAGCCGGTTGTTGTAGCCGGGCTTGGATTCGATCCGGCGCAGCAGGTCGTTCCAGTATTCCTTCTTCGGGTAGTACGCGACGAGCCGCTCGAGCGAAGTGATGTAGGCCTGCTTGTCCGTGCCCTTCGAGGCGAGGTTGGCGAGCAGCTGCAGGCGGTCTTCCGGCGGCACCTGCCCTGCCTTCTCGGCAGCCTGGACGTCGGCCAGCGCCTCGCGCTGTGCCGTCGCGGTATCGCCCGCGAGGTAGTAGGACTGGATCATCAGCCCGCGCATCGTCTTGTCGCCCGGGTTCGCGGCGAGCGACTTCTGCGCCCAGGCCGCCGCGTTCGTGTAGTCCTTGTCGCGGTAGTACAGCGAGGCGAGCCCGGCGGCGTAGCGACCCTGGTCCGCGGCCGGGAGCTTGCCCGACGCGATGAGCGCCTGCGTCGACTTCGACGCGGTGGCGAGGTCGCCGGCCTGCATCGCGGCCGAGGCGCGCATCTGTTCCAGCAGGAAGTTCTCGTTGGCGGTCCGGTTCGGGACGGCCTCCACTTCCTTCAGCTTCGCCAGCGCTTCCTTGAACTTCTGCTGCTTGATCAGGTCGCGCGCCGCCTGCAGCGGCCGGCCGACCTCGGCGCGCACCTGCTCCTGCGCCTGGGCCGTCGACCAGGTGAGTTCGCCACTCGGGCTCACCTGCGCGCCGAAGGCGGCGGCAACGGCGAACGCAAGCGCCGTGACGCGCACCGACTTTCCGAATCCACCGATGGACTGCGTCATGCCTTGCTCCTGCTTGAAATCGACTGCGGAGTACGACCGGGCCGCCGCGCACCTCGACGACGATGACCGCTCAACGGTCGCGCGGGTGCGGAGGATCGACAGGGAAAACGCGGGGCCGCGGGCCCGGCGTCGCTACTTCACGAACTGCTCGTTGCCGACCAGGCCCAGCTTCACCAGGCCGAGTCGCTGCGCCGAGGCCATCACGGACGCCACGTCCTTGTATTCGGCCAGCTTGTTCGGCCGCAGGTGAATCTCGGGCTGAACCGCGCGCGCGGAAGCCTCGATCATCCTGCGCCTCGAGCGCGGGCTTGTTGGCGATCATGTCGCCGTTCCAGTAGATCGTGCCGTCGAAGTCGACGTCGATCGTGACGACCTGCGGCGGCTCGGTCGGCGGCGGTGGCGTGCCGACCGGCATGTTCAGGTTCACGGAGTGCAGCTGGATCGGGATCGTGATGATCAGCATGACCAGCAGGACCAGCATCACGTCGATCAGCGGCGTGGTGTTGATCTCGATCATCACCTCGGCTTCCTGCGATCCGCCCCCGGGGCCGACATTCATGCCCATGGTGTTCTCCTACGTTGGCCCGGCCGACCTGCGTCGATCCAGGCGAATCCCATTCAACGACCACCGGCCGTCTTGGCCGGCGGCTCCGTCACGAATCCGACTTTCTGGATGCCGGCCCTCTGCGCAGCGAACACGACCCGGCCCACGAACTCGTAGCGACCCGTCTGGTCGCCGCGGATGTGCACCTCGGGCTGCGGCTGCTGCGTCGCGATCTTCTTCAGCCGGTTGACCAGGTCCTCGTTGTCGCGAACGAGCTGCATCCCCCAGTAGACGTCGCCGTCGCGGGTGACCGCGATCTCGATGTTCTCCGGCTTGGTCTGCCGGGGAACGTTGGTCTCCGCCGGCAGCTTGACGCCGACCGACTGCGTCACGACCGGGATCGTGATCAGGAAGATGATCAGCAGCACCAGCATCACGTCCACCAGGGGCGTGGTGTTGATGGCGGAGATGGCTTCGTCTTCGCCGCCGTCCGACGTCCCGACATTCATCGCCATGACGAACTCCCTTCAGTCCGCGCCTCAGCGCGCTGCCGACGCTTTCGTGATGTCCGCCTTGCGGCCCATCAGCACGCCGTGGATATCGGCACCGAACGTGCGCACCGTTTCCATCACGGTCTTGTTGCGGCGAACGAGCCAGTTGTAACCCATGACCGCGGGCACCGCGACCGCGAGGCCGATGGCCGTCATGATCAGCGCCTCGCCGACCGGGCCGGCGACCTTGTCGATCGACGCCTGGCCGGCGATGCCGATCGCCGTCAGCGCGTGATAGATGCCCCACACCGTGCCGAACAGGCCGACGAACGGAGCGGTCGAACCGACCGTCGCGAGGAACGAAAGGCCGTCCTGCGTGCGGCTCTGGACGCCGTCCACCGCGCGCTGGACGGACATCGTGACCCAGCTGTTGAGGTCGATGTTCTCGGTGAGCGCGCCCTCGTGGTGTTCGTTGGCGTCGATGCCCTGCTCCGCGATGTAGCGGAACGCGCTGCCTTCCTTGAGGCGCTTCGCGCCCTCGCGCAGCGACGGCGCCTTCCAGAAGGAGTTGCGCATCTCGCGGCCTTCGCGGATCAGCTTCGCCTGCTCCCACAGCTTGACGAAGATGATGTACCAGGAGCCCATCGACATGATCACCAGGATGATCAGCGTGCCCTTGGAGACGAAGTCGCCCTGGCGCCACAGCGCTTCGAGGCCGTACGGGTTCTCGACCGTCTCTTTCGTGACGGTCGGGACGGGGGCGGCGGGCACAGCCGCCGGCGCCGCGGGAGCGGCGGCCGGGGCCGGCGCGTCGGCGGCAGCCGCCTTCTGCGCATCGGCCTGCGCGAAGGTGGACGCGGGCGCGGCAAGCCCGGCGACGGTGAGGATCACCGCCAGAACGGCCGCGTGGCGACGGATGAAACGGACCATTTTCTTATCTCCTGGTGGAAGATGAAACGAGCGCTGATCGGGAGTATGGCTTGGCGCGGTGGCGCCGGTGTCCAGTCAGCTTCGCTCCAAAAAAATCAACGAATCTTGAAACTAATCGGCGCCTGCACCCGGATGTCCTGGCCTCCGGACTGGCATTGCAGCTGGCTCACGACGGACATCGACGAACGGTTGAAGACGCGGTTGGACGACGACTTGATCACGACGTCCTTGATCTGTCCGTTGGCGCCGACGGTGAACTCGATCACGACGTCGCCCTCGATCCCGTCCTTCAGCGCCTCGCGCGGATAGACGATCGAGGACATCACTTCGCGGTAGTTCGCGCACGCGATCTGCGCGCTGCGCACCGCGGGCGCGACGGAGGCCACTGGCGACTCCGGCACCTTCTGGATCATCGGCGCCTGCGGCGCGGGTGGCGCGTCCTTCGTCACGGCCGTGATGGTCGGCGCGGTGGTCGGCGGCGGAGCGATGTTGATTTCCGGTGGCGGAATGAACGGCGGCGGAGGCGCCTGAACCTTGGGCGGCGGCGGAACGACTTCCGGCGGCGGAGGCGGCTTCTTGATGATCTCCTCGATCACCTTCACTTCGATCGGACCCTTGACGACCTCGACCACCTTGCGCGCCAGGCCGCTGACGAGCGCCCACACGACGAGGACGTGGAGAATCACGACCGCGCCGATTCCGATCAGGTGCCGCGTCGGATCGCGCTGTTGCTGGGCAAAGTCCATGGCCATGGGGTCGTACCTCCCTGGGTCCGATTTCGCAAAAACCCGCGATTCTAATCCCGGCGGAATCGCCTGCGCAAAGCCGGCATTAGGCTGTGCTTTCCATGCCCCCGACGGGCGGCGCTAGAACAACTGCTCCGGCCCGCTCCCGGCCGGCCGGGGTTCGGCGAGGCCGAAGTGCCGGTAAGCCCCCACCGGAGCCACCCGGCCGCGCGGCGTGCGCTGCAGCATGCCCTGCTGGATCAGGTACGGCTCGACGACGTCCTCCAGCGTATCCCGCTCCTCGCCGACCGCCGCGGCCAGGTTGTCGATGCCCACCGGACCGCCGCCGAACTTCTCGATGATCGCCAGCAGGAGCTTCCTGTCCATCAGGTCGAGCCCCATCGCGTCCACCTCGAGCATCGCCAGCGCGGCATCGGCGACCTTGCGGTCGATCTCGCCCGTGCCCTTCACTTCCGCGTAGTCGCGCACGCGCCGCAGTAGCCGGTTGGCGATGCGTGGCGTGCCGCGCGACCGGAGCGCGATCTCCCCTGCGCCTTCCGGTGTCACGCGCGCCTTCAGCAGGCGCGCCGAGCGCGTGACGATGGCCGTCAGTTCCTCGTGCGAGTAGAACTCGAGCCGGGCGACGATCCCGAATCGATCGCGCAGGGGATTGGTCAGCATCCCGGCGCGCGTCGTGGCGCCGACCAGCGTGAACGGCGGCAGGTCGAGCTTGATCGAGCGCGCGGCCGGACCCTCGCCGATGACGATGTCGATCTGGAAATCCTCGAGGGCCGGATACAGGATCTCTTCGACGATCGGCGACAGGCGATGGATCTCGTCGATGAACAGGACGTCGTTCTTCTCGAGGTTGGTCAGGATGGCCGCGAGGTCGCCCGGCCGCTCGAGCACGGGCCCGGAGGTCTGCCTCATGTTCACGCCCATCTCGTGCGCGATGATGTGCGCGAGCGTGGTCTTGCCCAGGCCCGGCGGCCCGAACAGAAGCACGTGATCCAGCGCCTCGGCGCGGTTGCGCGCCGCCGTGACGAAGATCTCGAACTGCTCGCGGACCTTCTGCTGGCCGACGTATTCGGCGAGCGAGGTCGGGCGCAGCGCGCGCTCGATCACCTCCTCGTTCGGCGAGACGGGGCTGGCAGCGACGATGCGTTCGGGTTCGATCACAGGGCGCCTTCCCTCAGCTTCGGGCCAGCGACTTCAGGGCGAGGCGGATGCCGTCCGACACGCCGGTGCCGGGCGGCAGGGTCCGCACCGCGGAGGCCGCTTCCCGCTCGTTGTAGCCGAGCGCGATCAGCGCGTGCAGCACGTCGGCATTCGCGTCCCCAGCCGCCGGCACTGTCGCCGTGCCGAGTTCGGCGCCGAGCTTGCCCTTCAACTCGAGCAGCAGGCGCTCCGCGGTCTTCTTGCCGATTCCCGGAATGCGCGTCAGGCGGCCGCTTTCCTGCAGCGTGACGGCCTGCGCGAGTTCGTTGACCGACAGGCCCGACAGCACGGACAGCGCGGTCCGCGCGCCGACGCCGGAGATCCTGATCAGCTCGCGGAACGCCGCGCGCTCCGAGGCCGTCGCAAAACCGTAGAGCTGGTGCGCATCCTCCCGGACGGCCAGATGCGTCAGCAGCACGACGCGCTCCGACACAGAAGGCAACTGATAGAAGGTGCTCATCGGGACGTCGATCTCGTAGCCGACGCCGTTGACGTCGACGAGGATCGCCGGCGGGTTCTTCTCGAGCAGCCGGCCCTCGATGCGCCCGATCACTTCGCCCCCTGGAGCCGCATCGTCCACGCGCGGCGGCCGGCGGCCGCGCCGCGTCGGCGCGCCGGGCCTTCGAGACGGACGCTCGCCGACGAGCCGCGGACTGCCGCGAGCAACGTCGACGAGTGCGCGTGGCAGATCGCGCACGCCAGCGCGTCGGCCGCATCCTGTGCCGGAGCGCGGGCCAGGCCGAGCAGCCGCTGCACCATCAGCTGCACCTGCTTCTTGTCGGCCTGGCCGAACCCCGCCACGGCCTGCTTGATGCGGAGCGCCGCGTACTCGTGGACCACGAGCCCGCTCGACGCCGCGGCGCAGATCGCGGCGCCGCGCGCCTGGCCGAGCAGCAGCGTCGACTGCGGATTGACGTTGACGAACACCTTTTCGACCGTCGCGACCTGCGGCTGCGTCGCGCGGATCACGTCAGAGAGGGACTCGAGGATGGCTCCGAGCCGCTGATAGAGATCGCCCGCCGGCACCCGGATGATCCCGGACTCGACGCACGCGAGCTTCGAGCCGGTGACATCGATGACGCCGAAGCCGGTGCGGTTCAAGCCGGGGTCGATCCCGAGGATGCGAAGTGTCGAAGGCACCGTGCGATTGTGCCACCGCTGTCGAGGTTCGGCGAGGTTAGCTCGATCGCGAGCAGATGCGCACCGGAGCCCGCGCTGCGTCTGCGCGCTCGCCGTGCCCGGCTGATCCGCGTCCGTTCAGTGCCGGAAGTGCCTGACCCCCGTGAACACCATCGCGATGCCGCGCTCGTTCGCGGCGGCGATCACCTCGTCGTCGCGCATGCTGCCGCCCGGCTGGATGACGCACGTGGCGCCCGCGTCGACCACCACGTCGAGCCCGTCACGGAACGGGAAGAACGCGTCCGATGCCGCGGCCGAGCCGGCGAGCGTCAGGCCCGCTTCCTTCGCCTTGATCGACGCGATCCGCGCGGAGTCGATCCGCGACATCTGGCCGGCGCCGACGCCGAGCGTCATCCCGTCGTGCGCGAACACGATCGTGTTGGACTTCACGAACCGGGCGACGCGCCAGGCGAACATCAGGTCGGCGAGCTGCGCCGGCGTGGGCGCCTTCGTCGGTGACGACCTTGAGATCGGCCGGCTGCAACGCATGCACGTCGGGCGTCTGCACCAGCAGGCCGCCGCCGACGCGCTTGAAGTCGAAGTCGTTCTGCGCGCTCCCCAGCGCGACGGTCAGCAGCCGGACATTCTGCTTGGCAGAGAACACGCCGCGCGCTGCGTCGTCGAACGCCGGCGCGATCACGACCTCGACGAACTGCTTCGAGACCGCCTGCGCCGCGGCGGCGTCCACCGCGCGGTTGAAGGCGATGATGCCGCCGAACGCGGAGGTCGGGTCGGTCTTGAACGCCTTGGAGTACGCCTCCGCCGCGCTGCCGCCCACGGCCACGCCGCACGGGTTTGCGTGCTTGATGATCACGCAGGCCGGCTCGTCGAAACTGCGCACGCAGTCCCACGCCGCATCGGCGTCAGCGATGTTGTTGTACGACAGCTCCTTGCCCTGCAGCTGCGTGTAGCTCGCGAGCAGGCCCGGCGCGACGTCGCGCTCGCGATAGAAGGCGGCGTGCTGGTGCGGGTTCTCGCCGTACCGCATCTGCTGGACCTTGACCCACTGGCGCGACAGCACGTCCGGAAACGCGCCGCGGTTGCCCTGCGCGTCGAGCGCGGTCAGGTAGTTCGCGATCGCCCCGTCGTAGCGCGAGGTGTGCGCGAAGACCTTCTTCGCCAGGGCCAGGCGCGTGGCGGCGCTCACGGCGCCCTTGTCCTTCAGTTCCTCGACGATGCAGCCGTAGTCGCCTGGATCGACGACGACCGCGACGCTCTCGTGGTTCTTCGCCGCGGCGCGCAGCATCGCCGGCCCGCCGATGTCGATGTTCTCGATCGCGTCGTCGAAGCGTGCACCCGGCCTTCGCAATGGTCTGCTCGAACGGGTACAGGTTCACGACGAGCAGGTCGATCGGATCGATGCCGTGCTCCTGCAGCGACTTCATGTGCGCGGGGTCCGGGCGGCGAGCCAGCAGGCCCGCGTGGATGCGCGGATTCAGCGTCTTCACGCGGCCGTCGAGGATCTCCGGGAAGCCGGTGTAGGCCGCCACCTCCGTGACCGCGAGCCCCTGCTCCGCCAGCAGCTTCGCGGTGCCGCCGGTCGACAGCAGCCGGTAGCCGAGTTGCGCAAGCGTCTTCGCGAATTCGACGACACCCGTCTTGTCAGACACGCTGATCAGCGCCTGCTTCACCATGACCCGCTTCCTTGTTGTCGCTTCAGACGAGGCGGTATTCCTGCAGCTTCTTCCGCAGCGTGTTGCGGTTGATGCCGAGCAGTTCGGCGGCCGCCGACTGGTTGCCGTCGGTGCGCTCCATCGCAAACTGCAGCAGCGGGCGCTCGACCGCGTTGATGACCATGCCGTGCAGCGCGTGAGGACGCGCGCCGTCCAGGTCCGAGAAATATTGCTCCAGGCTGCGACGCACGCATTGGTCCAGCGTCTCGCCGCTGCGCGCGCGGCTGGCGCGCTCGCTTGCCGGCGCGCCCGGTTTCGTCGATGTCTTGGCCATCGTTTCTTGTCCTAGTGCAGCGTGTGCACCGTGTAATGCAGGCGCTCGTGGCGCTCGGCGTGCGCACGGAAGAAGCCGTCGACTGCCCGCGCCTGTCCGGCGCAGTCGTCGATGGCGTTCATGCGGTCGCAGAAGCGTTCTCCCCCCTCGAGGCGTCGCGTGTACCAGATGATGTGCTTGCGGGCGGTGCGGACTCCCACCGCATCGCCGTAGAACCGATAGTGGTCGTCGAGATGCGCGAGCAGAAGCTCGCGGACCTCGTCGACGCGCGGCGCGGCGAGATGCTCGCCCGTGCGCAGGAAGTGGACGATCTCGCGGAAGATCCAGGGCCGGCCCTGCGCCGCCCGGCCGATCATCACCGCATCGGCGCCCGTGTAGCCGAGCACGGCGCGCGCCTTCTCGGGCGTGTCGATGTCGCCGTTGGCGACGACCGGGATCGCGACCGCCTGCTTCACCGCGCGGATCGTGTCGTACTCCGCCTCGCCCGCGAAACCGCACGCGCGCGTCCGCCCGTGCAGCGTGAGCGCGGCCACTCCGCACGACTGCGCGAGCTGCGCGACTTCGACCGCGTTGCGGTTTTCCGGATCCCAGCCGGTGCGGTACTTCAGGGTCACCGGCACGTCGACCGCGGCAACCACCGCTTCGAGGATCGCCCGCACGACGCCGGCGTCCCGCAGCAGCGCCGAGCCGCTCGCCACGTTGCAGACCTTCTTCGCCGGGCAACCCATGTTGATGTCGATGATCTGCGCGCCGCGCTCGACGTTGAAGCGCGCCGCCTCGGCGAGCATCGCGGGATCCGCTCCGGCGAGCTGCACCGCCACCGGAGCACGCTCGCCGTCGTGATTGATGCGCCGCGCGGTCTTCTCGCTGGCCCACAGCCGCGGGTTCGACGCCGCCATCTCGGAAATCGCGTGGCCGGCGCCGAGCGACTTGCACAGTTGCCGGAACGGACGATCCGTCACGCCCGCCATCGGGGCGACGAACACGTTGTTCGGCAGTTCGTGTGGACCAAGACGCATCGCCAGCGGGTCGGGCTCGAAAAAGGGCGCGGATTGTAGCGAAGGCCTCGGCGGGCTTACGAGCGTACGCCGAACATCAGGAAGCGCGCGAACTCCGCGCGCAAATCGGGAAAGATGCTGAGCATCGTCAAACCGAGTGATCGCGCCGCGGCCACCGGACGCAAAGCCGGTGGCGAAGAAACCGGGAACGGTGCGGGTTAGCGTCCTTATCGCGAGCCGGTCCGCCCGCCGTCTCCGCTCGTACTCCGGCAACCGCGCGAGGGGATCTTGCCCCGCGGCGACGGCGGCGGCGACCAGGTCCGCCAGCGCAACGCAGTCGCGCACCCCGAGGTTCAGGCCCTGTCCGGCGACGGGATGCAGCGTCTGCGCGGCGTTGCCCACGTAGACCAGCCGGTGCTCGCGCACGTCGTCGCGCGCCTGCTCGACCAGCGGGTAGCGGCCGCGCGAGCGGATGGAAACCACCCGCCCGTTGCGCTCGCCGAACTCCGCCTGCAATTCGGCCAGCAGATCCGCGTCGGGCAACGCTTCGCGCCGGTCGGCGGCGGCCGTCGGCATGCACCAGACCAGCGACATCGGACGCGCCGTTCCGACTGTGGGCCCGGGCAGCGGCAGCAGCGCGAGCGGACCGTCGCGGGTGAATCGCTCGAAGGCGGTCCCGGCCGCTGGCCCCTGGACTTCGACGTCGCCGGTCAGCGCGGACTGTCGCGCGGACTGCGGCCGATCGCCGAGGCCCGCACCTTCGGCGTTGACAGCGATCGTTGCGCCGAGGCTGTCTCCGTCCGAAAGGCGAACGTCGACCGAGTTCGGCCCCTGGCTCACGGCGGTGGCCGCACAGCGCCTCCGGACCTGCACGAGCCCTGCGCTGGTGCACGCGGCATCGAGAACAGCGAGCAAGTCACCGTATCGCACGGTGGCGCCCAGCGGCCTCCCACCGTGCTCCCGTTCATCGAGGATCGCGCGGCCGAACTCGCCACGGGAGGACACGACGACCGTTCGTATCGGGGCCAGCGCCGCCGCTGGCAGTTCGACGACGGTTCCGAGCGTGTCGAGCGTGCCACGGGACAGCGCCAGCAGCCGCCGGTCGCGCTTCGCGTCGTCGAGGGCACGGGCATCGACCACGATGGACGGAACGCGGTGGCGTGCCAGCAGAAGTGCCAGCGTCAGGCCGACGGGGCCGCCGCCGAGGATCGCGATCGGAGCAGCCGTCATCGCTTCATCAGCGCTTCGATGTCGTCCGGGGACTTCGGCGCGTCCGCCGACAGCACATCGCAGCCATCCGCGGTGATCACGACGTCGTCCTCGACGCGGATGCCGATGTGGTGAAAGCGTTCTTCGACGTTCGGCGCCGGGCGGATGTACAGGCCGGGCTCGACCGTCGTCACCATGCCCGGCACGAGGATGCGCCACGCACGCTCCTCCCCCTCCTTCGCAGCGGCCGGCTCGCGGTAGTCGCCCACGTCGTGCACGTCCAGCCCGAGCCAGTGCCCGGTCTTGTGCATGAAGAACTGGCGGAACGACTTCGACTCCAGCGCGCCGTCGAGCGATCCGGCGAGCAGGCCGAGGTCGATCAGGCCCTGCGTCAGCACGCGCGTCGCCGCGTCGTGCGGCGCGTTGAAGTCCCTGCCGGGCCGCGCCTCGGCCATGGCAGCCTGCTGCGCGGCCAGCACGACGTCGTAGACGGCGCGCTGCTCGGCGGTGAAGCGGCCGTTCGCCGGAAACGTCCGCGTGATGTCGGCCGCGTAGCCGTCCACCTCGCAGGCCGCGTCGATCAGCACGAGGTCGCCGTCCTTCACCTCGGCGTGCCCCGCCGGGTAGTGCAGCACGCACGCGTTGGGGCCGGCCGCCACGATCGACGGGTACGCGGGCGACTGCGCGCCCTGCCGTCGGAACTCGTACAGCAGCTCGGCTTCGATCTCGAACTCGCGCATGCCGACGCGGCACGCCCGCATCGCGCGCGCGTGCGCTGCGGCCGAGATCCGCGCGGCGCGCCGCATGGTCTCGACTTCGCTCGCGTCCTTCACGAGACGCATCTCGTCGACGACGGTCGCGAAGTCGTGCACTGACGCCGGCGCGCGTCGACCCGTGCGCGCCTGGGCGCGGACCTTCTGCAGCCAGCCTTGCACGCGCGTGTCGAGCGCCGGGCTCGCGCCCAGCGCGTAGAACAGCGCCGGACTGTCCGCGAGCAGGTCGGGCACCACCTCGTCCATCCGCTCGATGGGATGCGCGGCGTCGAAGCCGAAGGCGGCCTGCGCCAGCTCGGGCCCGTAGCGAAAGCCGTCCCACAGCTCGCGCTCCTCGTGCTTCTCGCGACAGAACAGGATCGCCTGCCGCTGCCCGCGGTGCGCGACCAGCACGAGCGCGCTGTCCGGTTCCGCGAAACCGGTCAGGTACCAGAAGGAACTGTCGAACCGGTACGGGTACTCGGCATCGCGGTTGCGCAGGCGCTCGGTCGCGGTGAAGTGCACGGCCACGCCGCCGCCGCGATCGGCCATGGCCTGCAGCACGCGCGCCCGGCGCTCCCGATGGCGATCGATGTTCATCGAAGGATTCTAGGGCCTGTCAACGCCTGGCTCGCGCATGCGCAGCTCGGCATCGACGCGCTCCAGCTCCGCGGGCGTGCCGACGTTGAACCAGCGCGCGGTCGCATGCTCGCCGGTCACGCGCCCGGCGCGCGCCGCCGCGTAGAGCCAGGGGAACAGCTTCGCGCGCTCGGCGGCGAGGCCCGCAAAGAGCCGCGGCGCGAAGACGCCGATGTTGGCGTACGTCAGGCGCGGTTCGCGATCAGGAGCGACCAGCCCGTCGACGAGTCCCATGTCGCCGCGCGGATGGAATGGCGGGTTGTCGACCAGCACGAGGTGCGCCTCGGCCGCGCCGGCATCGATCGCGCGAGCAGGCTCGTGCAACGCGCGGTAGTCGTAGTCCGTGACGATGTCGCCGCTGACGACGATGAACGCCGCGCTGCCGAGCCGCGGCAGCGCCCGGACGATCCCGCCGAGCGTCTCGAGCGCATCCTCCGCCCGCTCCCCCTCGCGCGACCAGGCGAGCCGCACGCCGTGGCGCGCCCCGTCGCCCAGCGCATCCTCGAACTGCTGCGGCAGGTGCGCGGTGTTGATCACGATGTCGCGGACACCGGCGCGCGCCAGCGCTTCGAGCTGCCACTCGATCAGGCGCCTGCCGCCGGCCATCAGCAACGGCTTGGCCGTCGCGTCGGTCAGCGGACGCATCCGCTCGCCGCGCCCGGCGGCCAGGATCAGGGCTCTCAAAACGTGTAGCCCACCTTGACCGCCACGCCTTCGAGCTCGTCGAACAGCCGGCCGAGCGGCGCGAGCTCGTCGTAGCGCCGCGTCACCGCGCGCACGTAGCCGACGAAGCGCGGGGTGTCCGCCAGATAGTGCGGCTTGCCGTCGCGGTAGTTGATGCGCGCGAAGATGCCGAGCACCTTCAGGTGGCGCTGCAGGCCCATCCACTCGAAGTCGCGCCAGAACGCACCGAAGTCCGACGAAACCGGCAGGCCCGCGCGCCGCGCCTTCTGCCAGTAGCGCACGACCCAGTCGAGCACCTGCTCCTCTTCCCAGCTGATGAAGGCGTCGCGATACAGCGACGCGACGTCGTACGCGATGGGACCCATCACCGCGTCCTGGAAGTCGAGCACGCCCGGGTTGGGGACCCCGACCATCAGGTTGCGCGGCATGAAGTCGCGGTGGACGTACACGACGGGCTGCGCCAGGTTCGAGGCCACGATGCGGTCGAACATCCGCTGCAGCACCTGCGCCTGCCTGTCGGAGAGCGCGTGCCCGAGGTGACGCGCGACGTACCAGTCCGGAAAGAGGCTCAGCTCACGGCGCAGCAGTGCGTCGTCGTAGGGAGGCAGCACGCCCGGGCGGCTGGCGACCTGCCACCGCACCAGCGCATCCATCGCATCGTCGAACAGGGTCGGCGCGCTGTCCGCGTTCAGCGCGGACAGGTACGTGGTGGTCCCGAGATCGGTCAGCAGCAGGAAACCCTGCGCGAGGTCGGCCTCGAGCACCTGCGGCGCATTCAGGCCGGCGTCGCGCAGCAGCGTCGCCACGTGGATGAACGGGCGGCTGTCCTCCTTGTCGGGCGGCGCGTCCATTGCGATCAGGGTGCGGCCGCGCGCGTCGACGCGAAAGTAGCGGCGGAAGCTCGCGTCCGCGGACGCCGCACGCATCGTGTCGGGTTCGAGCCCGTAGTCGGGCGGAAGGGCGCCGAGCCAGGCACGGAGCGCGACGAGACGAGCCTCCGGCGTGCCGGCTTCGGTGGGCGATGAAGTGGTGGAACTCATGCAGTGGCGTGAAAGAGGACGGTGACCGGCGAACCGACGCATATAATCGATTCGCCTTGTGGGCCCGAATCCTTTCGGCCCGTCTTCCCGCCCGATTCTATGCCGCGTCCGCCGGCGACCGCAGCGTCGTCACCTCGTCGTTGTCTGCCGCTGGCGGCTGCCGTCCTGCTCGCGCTCCAGTCGCTGGCCGCGGCGCAGACGCCGCCGGGCGCCTCGTCGACGGAGCCAGCCGGACCCTCGTTGCGCCTGCGGATGGACAGGCAGCTGAACGAACGCGCCGCGCCCGGGCAGCAGCCGGCCGGCACCACCTTCGCACGCGCCCGGAGCATCGAGGGAACGATCGACGACCGGATCGTGCTCCAGGGCGATGCCGAGGTCCGGCGCGACGGCAGCGTGCTGCGCGGCGACCGGATCACGTACTCGCAGGCGACCGACGAAGTGAACGTCGAGGGCAACGCACGCCTGTACCGCGAGGGCGCCGTGTTCACCGGACCGCGCCTCGACTTCCGGATCGAGGCGCAGACCGGCACGATGCCGAGCGCCAACTTCACGTATGCGCCGCGCGGCGCGCGCGGCGACGCAACGCTGATCGAATTCCTCGGCAACCAGCAGGCGCGGATGAGCCAGGTCCGCTTCACGACCTGCGCGCCGGGCGACGACGCGTGGTGGATCCAGGCCGAAAAGATCGAGTTCGACGGGCTCGAGGAATCCGCCTCGGCGAGCACGGCGAAGCTGTACTTCCAGGGAGTACCGATCCTCGCCTCGCCGGTCCTCGGTTTTCCCGTCGGCGACCGGCGGCGCTCGGGCTTCCTGACCCCGAGCCTCGGCCTCAGTTCGACGCTCGGCACGGACATCCGCACGCCGTACTACTGGAACATCGCGCCCAACTACGACTACACGATCGCGCCGCGGGTGATGTCGAAGCGCGGGGTGCTGTTCGAGAACGAGTTCCGCTTCCTGCAGCCGACGATGCGCGGCACGCTGGTCTACAACGTCATCCCGAACGACCGGGAGCTCGACGGCAGCCGCGACCAGACCTCGGTCCGCTACGAGTACGCGTCGCCCTCGGGCTTCGCCGGCGGCATCAACTACAACCGCGTGTCCGACGACAACTTCTTCGTCGACTTCTCGGAGTCCATCCTCGGGTCGTCGAACAAGGTCCTGCCGCAGGACGCGTTCGTGGCCTACAACCAGGCCTACTGGAACTCGTCGGTCCGGGTCACCAAGAACCAGACCTTGCAGGACCCGCTGGCCCCGATCACGCCGCCGTACGAGCGCGTGCCGCAGGCGGTGCTGAACGGTTTCGTCGCGGACTGGCGCGGCTTCGAGGCCAGCGCGATGCTCGACGGCACGCGCTTCGATCATCCGACCCTCGAGCCAGGCGACCGGTACGTCGCGGATGTGCGCGTCGCCTATCCGTGGACCGCGCCCGGCTGGTTCGTCATTCCGCGCGGCGCGCGTCGTGTCGCGGGCGTACGCGCTCGAGCCGGCGCTGCACCCGGCCGACTCCAGCCCGACGGTGACCACGCCGATGTTCAGCCTCGACTCGGGCCTGATCTTCGAACGGAGCACGACCTGGTTCGGCCGCCCCGCGGAGCAGACGCTGGAACCGCGCGCTCTACTACGCGTACATCCCGTACAGGAACCAGAACGACCTGCCGAACTTCGACAGCGCGGCGGTCGACCTGAACTACTCGCAGCTGTTCAACGAGAACATCTACTCCGGCTACGACCGCATCGCCGAAGCCAACAACCTGACGCTCGCGCTCGGCACGCGGATCCTCGACAGCGAAACCGGCGCCGAGCGGCTGCGCGCGGCGATCGGCCAGCGCTACTACTCCGGGTCGCAGCGCGTGACGCTGCCGGGGGAGTCGCCGCGAACGGGCGACTCGTCCGACATGCTCGGCGGCGTCACCGCGCTGCTCGGCACGTCGTGGGCCATCGACCTGGCCGCTCAGTACAACACCGAGAGCAGCAAGTTCGTGCGAGCCACCGCGGGTGCGCGCTGGCAGCCGCGCCGCGCTTCCGTGATCAGCGCCTATTACCGCTACCGTCAGGGCGACATCGACCAGATCGACGTCGCCACGCAGTGGCCGCTCTCCGACCGCTGGTACGGGGTGGGCCGCGTCAACTATTCGATCAAGGACAGCCGGGTGGTCGATGCGCTGGCCGGGTTCGAATACAAGGCCGACTGCTGGATCTTTCGTTTCGCTGCCCAGCGCTTCGCGACGACGACGAACCAGACGACGACGAACGTCTACGTTCAGCTGGAACTCAGCGGACTCACGAGTGTCGGAACCAACGCCCTGCAACAATTGCAGCGTAATATCCCCGGCTACCAGATGTTGAACCCGCTGCCGCGACAGCCGGGACGCTTCGACTACTACGAGTGACCCCCCGAATGCCCGCTGTTCTCTCGCGCATCGTCGCGCACTCGATCCTTGCTGCGCTCTTCGCGACGGGCGGGCTTGCCCTGGCGCAGAGCCCGCGCGTGCAGCCGGCCCAGCCCGCCGGCAGTCCCGCGGTTCGCCCGGCACCCGCGCCGGAGCCGCCGAGCGGCCCGCGCACGTCCCGGCCGCTCGACCGGATCGTCGCCGTCGTCAACGACGAGGTGATCACGGCCAACGAACTGCGGTCGCGAGTGGCGATCTCGGAGATGCAACTGCGCCGGCAGAAGATCCAGCCGCCGCCGCGCGACGTGCTGGAACGCCAGGTGCTCGAACGCATGATCGTCGACCGCGCCCAGCTGCAGCTTGCCCGCGAGACCGGCGTGCGCGTCGACGACGGCACGGTGAACGCGGCCGTCGGACGCATCGCCGAATCCAACGGGCTGTCCGTGCCGGCGCTTCGCCAGCGCATCGAGGCGGACGGGTTGTCGTTCAACCAGTTCCGCGATGACATCCGGCAGGACATCATCCTCAGCCGGCTGCGGGAGCGCGAGGTCGACAACCGCATCCAGATCTCGGAGTCGGAACTCGACAACTTCGTCGCGGAGCAGGCCGGCGTCTCCGCCGACGCGCAGGAAGTGAACCTTGCCCAGATCCTGCTGCGGGTGCCGGAGAACGCGGACTCGGGGCGCATCGACGAGACCCGCAAGCGCGCCGAGGACCTGCTCGCCCAGCTGGGCGGCGGCGCCGACTTCGCCCGCCTCGCGGCCAGCTTCTCCAACGCGGCCGAGGCGCTTCAAGGTGGCGAGCTCGGCTGGCGCAGCATCGACCGCCTGCCCAGCCTCTTCGTCGACGCGATCCGGAACCTGAAGACCGGCGAGACGACCGGCATCATCCGCAGTCCCAACGGCTTCCACATCCTCAAGGTCCTCGGTCGCCGCAGCGCGGTCGACGCCAAGCTGGCTTCCGGGCCGGTGCAGCAGACGCACGCGCGGCACATCCTGCTGCGCGTCAGCGACCTGACGCCGGAACCCGACGTCATCCGCCGGCTCCAGGAATTCAAGGGACGCATCGAAGCAGGCCAGGTCGAGTTCGGCACGCTGGCGCGGCTGCACTCCCTCGATCCGAGCGGCAGCCGAGGCGGCGACCTCGGGTGGGTCTACCCGGGCGACACCGTCCCCGAGTTCGAGAAGGCGATGGACGCACTGAAGCTCAACGAGATCAGTGCGCCGGTGCGTTCGCCGTTCGGCTGGCACCTGATCCAGGTGCTGGAGCGCCGCACCGAGCAGGGCTCGGGCGACCGGGCACGCATGCAGGCCCGGCTCGCGCTGCGCGACCGCAAGGCCGACGAGGCCTACCAGGAGTGGTTGCGGCAGTTGCGCGACAAGACGTATGTCGAGTTGCGACTCGACGAGCGCGGCTGATTTCGTGAACCGGGCGGCGCGATGACCCGCCCGCGCATCGCGATCACGACCGGAGAGCCGGCCGGAATCGGCCCGGAGATCGCGGCGATCGCCGCCGGCGACGCGCTCGACGCCGACATCGTCCTGATCGGAGACGAAACCCTCCTCGCCGCGCGCGCGAGCGCGGTCGGCAGCCCGTGGCCAGCGCGCGCGACGGTGCTGCACGTCCCGCTCGCCGTGGACGCCCGGCCGGGCCAGCTCGACGTCCGCAACGCGGCCTATGTGCTCGCGACGCTCGATCGCGCGATCGATGGCGCGCTCGCGGGGCGCTACGACGCGATCGTGACGGCTCCGGTGCAGAAGAGCGTGATCAACGACGCCGGCGTCGCCTTCACCGGACACACCGAATACCTGGCGGCCCGAGCGAAGGCGCCCCAGGTGGTGATGATGCTGGCCGGGGACACGGCCCACGGCCCGCTGCGCGTCGCACTCGCCACGACCCACCTGCCGCTCGCCGAGGTGCCGCGCGCGCTCACGGTCGACGGCCTGCTGCGGGTGATGCAGGTGCTGCTGCACGACCTGAAGCAGCACTTCGGAATCGCGCAGCCGCGCATCGCGGTGACGGGACTCAATCCCCACGCCGGCGAGGGCGGACATCTCGGACGCGAGGAGATCGAGGTCATTGCGCCGGCCGTCGCGCGCATGCGCGGCGCCGGCCACGCCGTCGACGGCCCCCTGCCTGCCGACACGCTGTTCGTGCCGTCGATCGTGCAGCGCTACGACGCCGTGCTGGCGATGTTCCACGACCAGGGGCTGCCGGTCCTGAAGTACGCGACCTTCGGCCACGGCATCAACATCACGCTCGGGTTGCCGTTCATCCGCACGTCGGTGGACCACGGCACGGCGCTCGACATCGCGGGCACCGGGCGCGCGGACGCGGGCAGCATGCGCGCCGCGCTCGCGCTGGCCGTGCAGCTCGCGGCACGGCGCGGCCGATGAGCGGCGCCGCCACGCTGCAGCATCGCGCGCGCAAGCGCTTCGGCCAGAACTTCCTGCACGACCGCCGCGTGATCGAGCGCATCGTCGATGCGATCGACCCGAAGCCCGGCCAGTCGATCGTCGAGATCGGGCCGGGCCAGGCGGCGCTGACGCGCGAACTCGTTCGGCGCGCCGGCCACATCACCGCGATCGAGATCGACCGCGACCTCGCGGCGTGGTTGCGGGAACAGTTCACGCCGGACCAACTGACCCTGGTCGAGGCCGACGCGCTGAAGCTCGACTGGTCCTCGCTCGCCGCGCAGCCGCTGCGCGTGGTCGGCAACCTGCCGTACAACATCTCGTCGCCGCTGCTGTTCCGCCTGATGGAGTTCGCGGAGCGCGTGATCGACCAGCACTTCATGCTGCAGAAGGAAGTGGTGGACCGCATGGTCGCGCCGCCGGGCAGCAAGACGTACGGCCGGCTCTCGGTGATGCTCCAGGTGCGGTACCGGCTGACGAAGCTCTTCGACGTTCCGCGCGGCGCATTCAACCCGCCGCCGAAGGTGACGTCGAGCATCGTGCGCATGGTGCCGCGCCCCGCGGCCGAACTGCCCGCGGTCGACTTCGGCCTGTTTGGCCGCGTCGTCGCGGCCGCGTTCAACCAGCGGCGGAAGATCCTGAGGAATGCGTGCAGCGCGGTGGCCGGCGAAGAGGCGTTCCGCACGGCGGGTGTCGATCCGCTGGCGCGCGCGGAGACCCTCGCCGTCGACGACTTCGTGCGCCTCACCCGCGCCGTGGCGGACGGTCCGGCTGCCGCTGGCTAGGGCCTGCCGAGGACCGGCGCATGCGCGAGCCAGGCGTTGGCACGCCCTAGACGTTGCGGCCCTGGATCAGCTCGATCTTGTAGCCGTCCGGATCCTGCACGAACGCGATCATCGTCGTGCCGCCCTTGACCGGCCCCGGCTCGCGCGTGATCGTGCCGCCCGAGGCGCGGATCCGGTCGCACGCACCGTGAACGTCGTCGACGCCGATGGCGAGGTGGCCGTAGGCCGTCCCCAGGTCGTACTTGTCGACGCCGTAGTTGTAGGTCAGCTCGAGCTCCGCGTGCTCGGGGTTCGACCCGTAGCCGACGAACGCCAGCGTGTACTTCTGCTCCGGCCGGTCGGTGGTCCGCAGCAGCTTCATGCCGAGCACCTTCGTGTAGAAGTCGATCGAACGCTGCAGGTCGCCGACCCGGAGCATGGTGTGAAGCAGTCGCATGGTCTTCTCCTCTGGACCGGGAAGCCTAGCGCGTCCGGCGCCCGCTTGTTCCGATGCGCCGGCAAGGGACGCTGCGCCTGACGGTCGCCGCAGGCCGCTACAGCGGCAGGCTCCGCATGTCCACGCCCTTGATCTCGTCGCGCGCGGCTTCGAAGCCCGGCAGCAGCTGCGCGAGCGCCTTCCAGAAGCGCGGGCTGTGGTTCAGTTCCTGCAGGTGGGCCAGTTCGTGGGCGACGACGTAGTCGATCACGGGCAGCGAGAAGTGCACCAGCCGCCAGTTCAGTCGCACGCGGCCGTCGTGCGTGCACGAGCCCCACTGCGAGCGCGCGGACGACAGCCGCCAGCCCGAGAACTTCGGCCCGATGTGGTCGGCGAAGCGTTCGATCCGTTCGCCGAAGACGCGCGCCGCTTCGCCCTGCAGCCACGACTGCACGGCGTCGCGGACCTGGGCCTCGGCGGCATCGCGGGGCAGCGCGACGTGCAGTTCGAACGAGACGGCATCCAGGCGGGTCGCGCCGACCTCGGCGCGCAGCCTCAGCGTGATCGACCCGCCGAGATACGGCAGCGCAGCGCCGTCGGCGAACACGACCTGCGGCAGCCGTCGCTTCTGCCGCCACTCGTGCCACTCCCGGCGCTTGGCACGGATCCAGCGCGACTTCTCCGCGATCGCGGCTTCGATCTCGCGCAACGTCACCCAGCGCGGGGCGCTGATCGTCAGCCCGTCGTCGTCGATCTGGAATCCGATGGTGCGGCGGCGCGCGCGACGCAGGCGGTACTCGATGACGTCCGTCCCCGCGAGCGCGCGGCGCGCGCGCGGATCGGGATGGCGTGACGGCGGAGGAAGCGAAGCCGCCGGCGCAGGATCGAGCGCCAGCGACAGTTGTTCGACGTGAGAGGCCTTGAGCTTCTTCAATCCTGCGGTGCCGGCACCGCGCCGCTGCGCGCGGCCGGCTGATACGGCCCGCTGTAGCGGTGCGGCGCGAGACGCCTCATCTCGTTTTCGATCCACGATTCTACGAGGGCGCCCACCTCTTCGGCGCTTTTCCCCTTCGGATCGATCGGCTTGCCGATCGAGACGGTGATCACGCCCGGCCGCAGCAGGCCGTTCTTCGGCCAGCACTCGCCGGAATTCACGGCGATCGGCAGCGCGTAGGCCCCGGTGCGCACGGCGAGCCGCGGGCCGCCGGTCTTGTAGCGCTTCGTCGATCCCGGCGGCGTCCGCGTGCCCTCGGGAAAGATCACGATCCACCAGCCTCGGCCGAGGCGATTCGTGCCCTGCTCCACCACCTGCTCGAACGCGTCCTGCCCCTTGCTGCGGTCGATGCTGATCATCTGGGTCGATGCGATGCCCCAGCCGAAGAAGGGCAGCAGGTTCAGTTCGCGCTTGTAGACGAAGGTGAGGTCACGCGGCAGGAAGCTCGGCAGCCAGAAGGTCTCCCAGGTCGACTGGTGCTTCGGCAGGACGATCGCGGGCGCGTCGGGCAGGTTCTCCCAGCCCTCGACTTTCCACTCGATGCCGCAGATCACGCGCGCGCTCCAGATCGAGGACCGCGTCCAGAGCGTGCACAGCTTGTATCGCGTGTGCACCGGAAACAGCCGGCTCGCGACCACGATGAACGACCACGGCGTCACCGTGAGGATGTTGAACAGGTAGAACAGGACTGTGCGAAGCAGCGCCACGGCTTGGGGCCTGTCAACGCTCAGGCGGTGAGCTTGGAGATGTCCGCCACGCGGTTCATGGTCGCGCGCAGCGCGCTGAGCAGTCCCAGCCGGTTGGCGCGCAGCGCCGCGTCGTCGACGTTGACCATCACCTCGTCGAAGAACCGGTCCACCGGCAGCTTCAGCGGCGCGAGCGCCTTCAGCATGCCGGCGTAGTCCCCGCTCGCGTAGAGCCGCTCGGCCGACGGCTGCACGCCGGCGAAGGCGTCGCCGAGCGCGCGCTCGGCCGGCTCCATCAGCAGCGCCGCGTCGAACGTGGCGGCAACGTCCTCGGCCTTCTTCAGGATGTTGCCGATGCGCTTGTTGGCCGCCGCCAGGCTTTCGGCTTCCGGCAGTTCCATGAACGCGCGCACGGCGGCGAGCTGGCTCGGCACGAGGTCGATGCGGGCCGGCATCTGCGCCACCACCGCCTCGACTTCGTTCGCGGTGTAGCCCGCGTCGCGGAGCAGCCCGCGCAGGCGGTCGTACAGGAATTCCGTCAGCTCGGCGTCCGCCGGCTTGAAGCCCTTCACGCCAGTGAACTCGGACTGCGCAAGCGCCAGCATCCGGGGGAGCGGCAACGGCAGCGACTTCTCCATCAGCATGCGCAGCACGCCCAGCGCGTGCCGGCGCAGGCCGAACGGATCGCGCTCGCCGGTCGGTTTCTCGCCGATGCCGAAGAGGCCCACCAGCGTCTCCAGCTTGTCGGCCAGCGCCGTGCACAGGCCGACCTTCGAGGTCGGCAGCGCATCGCCGGCGAAGCGCGGCTGGTAGTGCTCGCGGATCGCCATCGCGACGTCGGTGGTCTCGCCGTCGTGCCGGGCGTAGTACTCGCCCATGATGCCCTGCAGTTCCGGGAACTCGCCCACCATCAGCGTGCGCAGGTCAGCCTTGGCCAGGCGCGCGGCGCGCTCGACGTGCGTGCGGTCGACGCCGAGCTCCTTCGCCAATGCAACCGCGATGCCCGTGATCCGCTCGACCCGCTCGAGCTGCGAGCCCAGCTTGTTGTGATAGACGACGTGCGCCAGGCCGGAGATGCGGCTCTCCAGCGTTTCCTTGCGGTCCTGGTCGAAGAAGAACTTGGCGTCCGCGAGCCGCGCGCGCACCACGCGCGCGTTGCCGGAGCGGATCGCGGCGCCGCCGTCGGTCGCCTCGATGTGCGACACGAGCAGGAAGCGGTTCATCAGGCGGCCCGTCTTGTCGCGCAGCGCGAAGTACTTCTGGTTCTGCTGCATGGTCAGGATCAGGCACTCGGGCGGCACCGCGAGGAATTCCTCCTCGAAGCCCGAGTCGTAGACGACCGGCCACTCGACCAGCGCCGTCACTTCGTCCAGCAGTTCGTCCGGCATGATCGGCGTCGCGTCGAAGCTCGCCGCGGCGGCCTTCACGAGTTCAGCGATGCGCGCGCGGCGCCGCGCGAACGAGGCGACGATCAGCCCCTCCTCCTCGAGCTGCTCGGCGTACGAGTCGGCCGAATGCACCGGGAGGTCGCCCGGCGCCATGAACCGGTGGCCGTGCGTCGTGGTGCCGGCGGTCAGCCCGAGCGCCGTCACCGGAAGCACCTCGTGCCCGCGCATCGCGACCAGCCGGCGCGCCGGGCGAACGAACTGCACGGTCGTCGTGCCGTCTTCGAGCTGGTAGCTCATGACCTTCGGGATCGGCAGCGCCGCGAGCGCTTCCTCGAGCGCCGACTGCAGGGCGACCAGCAGGCCCTGCCCAGGCTGCACCGCCTGCAGGAACACCGAGTCGGCCTTGCCGTCGCTCTCGACGACCAGGCAGTCGGGCCCGTCGTGCGTTCCCACCGGGACGCTGGCCATGTGCCGGCGGCCCAGCGACTCGAGCTTCTTCACGAACGCGTGCGTCCAGTTCGAGGCGGCGTCGCGCGCCACGGCGAGCGGCATCAACTTCTGCCTGAACGGCTTGTCGGGCGATCGATACAGGACGTGAGTGATGTGCACCGCGAGCCGGCGTGGAGCGCCGAACGCCGTGACGACGCTGTCGTCCGACAGGAACTGGCGGTCGCGCAGTCCCTTCGCCAGGCCGGACGCGAAGGCCTCGGACAGGCTCTTCAGCGCCTTCGGCGGAAGCTCTTCGGTGTTCAGTTCGACGAGGAGCGACTGCTTCATACGGCTGGCCTCGCGAAAACCGCTCGGGATTCGAGCTTGGGACGGCCCGGCGCTCTCATGCCGCCACCTTCTTCGTGACCTGCTCGAGCATCGGAAAGCCGAGCCGCTCGCGCGACTCGTAGTAGCTCTGCGCGATCGCGCGCGACAGCGTGCGGATGCGGCCGATGTAGGCCGCGCGCTCGGTGACGCTGATGGCGCCGCGCGCATCGAGCAGGTTGAACGTGTGGCCGGCCTTCAGCACCATCTCGTACGCGGGCAGCGCGAGCTGCAGGTCCATCAGCCGCTTGGCTTCCGCCTCGAACAGCGTGAACTGCCCGAGCAGGACCGACGGGTCGCTGGCCTCGAAGTTGTACTTGCTCTGCTCCACCTCGTTCTGGTGGAACACGTCGCCGTAGCGAAGCACCTTCTCGACGCCGCGGTCGCGCCACCGCGTGTAGACGAGGTCGAACACGTTGTCGATGTCCTGCAGGTACATCGTCAGCCGCTCGAGCCCGTACGTGATCTCGCCGGTGATCGGCTTGCACTCGAGGCCGCCCACCTGCTGGAAGTACGTGAACTGCGTGATCTCCATGCCGTTCATCCACACTTCCCAACCGAGTCCCCACGCGCCGAGCGTCGGGTTCTCCCAGTTGTCCTCGACGAAGCGGATGTCGTTCTTCCTGGTGTCGATGCCGAGCGCCGTGAGCGATCCGAGGTAGAGCTCGATGATGTCCGGCGGCGACGGCTTCAGCACGACCTGGTACTGGTGGTGCTGGTGCAGGCGGTTCGGGTTCTCGCCGTAGCGGGCGTCCTTGGGCCGGCGCGACGGCTGCACGTAGCCGGCACGCCACGGCTCGGGGCCGATCGCCCGCAGGAACGTCGCGGTGTGCGACGTGCCGGCGCCGACCTCCATGTCGATCGGCTGCAGCAGCGCGCAGCCCTGCTGGTTCCAGTACGTCTGGAGACGAAGGATGGCTTCCTGAAAGGTGATCATCGGGGGTCCGGCCCGCTGTGGGCGAACTTCGGGAACCGACGATTGTACGTACTGGAGAAGCGGCTCCCGGACTTTCACAGACCAGGCGTGGCGCCTTGCGCCTGAACGGGCTGCGCCCGGTGATCGAAGGCAGCTTCGCCGCCTCTCCGCAGCGCGGTCGGCGCGCAAGGGACGAACCTGCAGGGCCACTCAACTCCCGGTCACGCCCACAGCGCGCTAATCGCGGCCCGACACCCGCCGCGCGCTCGCGCGCAATTGCGACAGCGACACCTTCGTCTCCGCGCCCTTGCCCGGCGGCGCGCAGTCGGCGCATCCGCTCCGGCGTTTCGGACGCAGCAGGAACACGAGCGCCGCGATCACGGCGGCCACTGCAAGTACGTCGAGCAGCGCCGCCACGTCAGGCTCCGAGCGCGATCGCCGCGCGGTAGGTGACGAACGCGGCGATGTAGGCCAGCACGAACAGGTACGACGCCATCAGGATCGGCGTGCGCCAGCCGCCGGTCTCGCGCTTCACGGCGGCGAGCGTGGACAGGCACTGCGGCGCGAACACGTACCACGCGAGCATCGCGAGGCCGGTCGCCAGGCTCCATTGCGCGGCGATCACGGGCAGCAGCGCTTCGCTGGCCTGCCCGGCGGCGGACGACATCGAGTAGACGGTGCCCAGCGCGCCCACGGCCACTTCGCGCGCGGCGAGGCCGGAGACGAGCGCGATGGAAATCTGCCAGTTGAAGCCGACCGGCTCGAGCACGTGCGCGAGCAACGCACCGATCTGGCCGGCGATGCTGTACTCGATCGCGGCCCCGGTTGCGCCCGGCGGCGGCGCGGGGAACGAGCTCAGCGCCCACAGGATGACCATCAGCGCGAGGATCGTCGTGCCGACACGGCGCAGGAACACCTTCGCACGCTCGAGCAGTCCGAGCGCGAGGTGACGCGCGTTCGGCCAGTGATAGGCGGGCAGTTCCATCAGCAGCGGCGCGGCCTGGCCGCGCGTCGTGCGGGTCAGCACGAAGGACACGAGGAACGCCGCGACGATTCCGGCGACGTACAGCATGAACAGCACCAGCCCCTGCAGCTGGATCCCCGGGCCGACGAGCCGCGCCGGAATGAAGGCGCCGATCAGCAGCGCGTACACCGGCAGGCGGGCCGAGCACGTCATCAGCGGCGCGATCATGATCGTGATCCAGCGGTCACGCGGATTGGGAATCGTGCGCGTGGCCATGATCCCGGGCACGGCGCACGCGAAGCTCGAGAGCAGTGGAATGAACGAGCGGCCCGACAGGCCGACGCTGCCCATCAGGCGGTCGAGCAGGAAGGCCGCGCGCGGCAGGTAGCCCGAGTCCTCGAGCAGGAGGATGAAGAGGAACAGGATCAGGATCTGCGGCAGGAACACCAGCACGCTGCCCACGCCGGCGAGCACGCCGTCGAGCAGCAGGCTCTTCAGCGCGGACTCTGGAATCGTGCCGCCGAGCGCGGCCCGCAGCTCCTCGACGCCGGCCTGGATCCACTCCATCGGCGGACGCGACCACGCGAACACCGCCTGGAACACGAGGAACATCACGACCGCCAGCACGAGCGGGCCCACGAGCGGATGCAGCAGGACGCGATCGATCGCTTCGCTCGAGCGGTCGGCTTCGATGCGGTCGATGCCGAGCGCCCGCAGGATCCGGTCGGCCTCGGCCATGACGTCGCCCTGCTCGGCTCGCGCTGTCGCCGGCGCCGCGATGCCCTGCTCGCAGCACGCGTCGATGGCGTTGGCCAGGGCGCTTGCGCCGTTGCCGCGCACCGCGACCGACTCGACGACCGGCACGCCAAGCTCGGCGGCGAGCCGGACCGTGTCGACCGACAGACCGCGCTTGCGGGCGAGGTCGCTCATGTTGAGGCTGACCACCATCGGCAGGCCGATGCGGCGCACGCGCAGCGCGAAGCGCAGGTGCCGTCGCAACTGGGTGGCGTCGAGCACGCAGACGATCAGGTCGGGCCGGCGCTCGCCCGCCATCTCGCCGCGCAGCACCTGCGCGGTCACCGCCTCGTCGGGGGACCGCGGCTCGAGCGCATAGGTGCCGGGCAGGTCGATGATGTGGACGGTTCGGCCGCGCGGCGTCTGGAACTGCCCGGCCTTGCGCTCGACGGTGACGCCGGCGTAGTTGGCAACCTTCTGCCGGGCGCCGGTCAACAGGTTGAAGAGCGACGTCTTGCCGCAGTTCGGCTGGCCGACCAGCGCGATGCGCGGCGTGTCGGCGACGGCTGAAGACATCGATTACGACGGAATCGCGCGGACCGTCACGCACTCCGCTTCGCGGACGCGGAGCGCGAAGGTCGTCCCGCCCACGCGCACGGCGAGCGGCCCGCCGGACAGTCCGGTGGCCAGGACCTCGACCTCCTCGCCGTCGAGGAACCCCAGTTCACGCAGGCGGGCGGGAAGGTCGGCCAGCACCGCCGAAGGCGCCTGGACGTCGGCCACTGCTGCTGGCCCGGCCTCGCGGCAACTTCACCAGCCCCATCACTGCCGCCACCACGCCCATCGGTCCCGCCCCTTCGTGCTCGATCAACGCCGCCAGTAGACCTTGGCGGCACGGGAGGGAGTTTGACCTTAAGCAAACTAAATAGCAATCATTCTCATTACGTACCCACTTCCACGGTGGAGGCATGCCGCCGGCGAGCCACGGCGACCGCGGCCAGCCCGATCAGCAGGGCGAGGCCCACCGCCGGCCCATTGCCCCAGCGGATGAACGGCGTCGTGCCCTGCATCCCCTGCACCTGCCCGGTCAGGGCGCCGGCCGCGAGAAACGGCAGCGCGTCCGAGACGCGGCCGCTCGCGTCGATGATCGCCGTCGCCCCGGTGTTGGTGGCGCGGAGCATCGGGTGCTGCGTCTCCAGCACGCGCATCCGCGAAATCTGCAGGTGCTGCGGCAGCGCCAGCGAGTCCCGGAACCACGCGAGGTTGGACATGTTCAGCAGGATGGTGGGCGGCGCGGCGCCCTTCCAGGCTTCGATGATCACCTCGCCGAACAAATCCTCGTAGCAGATGTTGACGGCGACTCGCTGGCCGGCGAGTTCCATCGGCGGCTGCACGGCGGCGCCCCGCTGCTGGTCGCCGATGGGCATCTGCATCAGGTCGACGAACCAGCGGAAGCCCGGCGGGATGAACTCGCCGAACGGCACCAGGTGGCGCTTGCTGTAGTGCGCGGGCGGCGCGTCGCCGGGGGCGATGCCGACCGCGCTGTTGAAGTACGCGCCGGCCGGCTGTTCGAGGAACACGCCGAACACCAGGGCGCTGTTGCCGGTGCGAACGTGGTTGCCGAACGCCTCGAGGAACTGCGGCGGTACGAACTGCAGCGGCACCGGGAACACCGACTCCGGCAGCGCGACCAGGTCGACTCGCGGTCCCTGCATCAGCGCCCAGTGAGCGTCGAACGCACGCTGCAGCCCCTCGGGACCGAACTTGGTGTCCTGCGGAATGTTGGCCTGCACCAGGCGCACCGAAATCGGGGCGCCGGCCGGCCGTGTCCAGGCCTGGTTCTTCAATGCCGCGCTGCTTCCGATCAACAGCACGAACGCCCCGGCGATCCACGCGTAGCCCGTCCGCCCCCGCACGCGCAGCGGCAGCGCGAACAGCGCGAGCGCGCCGGCGAGCAGCGCGGCCGCCAGCGTCACGCCATAGACGCCGGCCACCGGCGCGAGTCCCGCCAGGACGCTGTCGGTGTGCGCGTAGCCGGAGGCGAGCCACGGAAATCCGGTGAACAGCGTCCCGCGCAGCCACTCGCTCAGGGTCCAGGCGGCGGGCAGCAGCAGCGGCAGCCGGACCCACCCCGCCGGAGCGAGTCGCTGCGACACGCCCAGCGCCAGCGCCGGGTACAGCGCGAGGAACGCGCAGAACGCCAGGGTGGCGGCCGCGGCCAGCGGCGCCGGCATCAGCCCGTACACGTGCATGCTGACGTAGACCCACGAGACGCCGACACCGAACCAGCCGAGCCCGAAGGCGAACCCGAGCAGCGCAGCCAGCCGCCAGCTCCCTGCCCGCGTCGTCAGCCCGAACAGGGCCGCCAGCGCGAGCAGCTGCAACCACGGCAGGTTGAAGGGTGCGAACGACAGCGCGTGCACCGCGCCCGCGGCGAGCGCGGCCGCGACGAGCAAGGAACGTCTCATGGAAACCGAACGCTAGCAGCGTTCGGAAGCCTTCCCTCAGGCCGGATGGCGATGCTCGTCGTCCTGGAAGAACTCGCCGATCACGGTCTTCGGCACCCGGTTCACCAGGAAGAGGTGGGCCTGGCGGGCGTCGGCCCGCAGCACCTCGAAGCGCAGGCCGTCGATCTCGACGGCCTCACCGCGCTTGGGCACGCGGCCGAAGCGGTCCGTGACGATGCCGCCGATGGTGTCGAACTCGTCGTCCGGGAACCGGGTGGCGAACGCTTCGTTGAACTGGGCTACCTCGGTCAAAGCCTTCACCCGGTACTTGCCGTCATCCTCGGCAATGATGGCGTCGTCGGCTTCGTCGAAGTCGTACTCGTCCTCGATGTCGCCGACGATCTGCTCGAGGACGTCCTCGATGGTGATGAGTCCCGACACGCCGCCGTACTCGTCGACCACGATGGCTATGTGGTTGTGATTCGCGCGGAAGTCGCGCAGCAGCACGTTCAGCGGCTTGCTCTCCGGGATGAAGACCGCGGGCCGCAAGGTGCCGCGGACGTCGAAGTTCTCCTCGCGGTAGTACCGCAGCAGGTCCTTGGCGAGCAGGATGCCGATCACATGGTCCCGGCTGCCTTCGATCACCGGGAAGCGCGAGTGCGCCGTCTCGATCACGTAGTCGATCCACTTCTCGGGCGGCTCGGCGATGTCGATGACGTCCATCTGGGAGCGCGGGATCATCAGGTCGCGCGCGCGCAGTTCGGACACCTGCAGCACGCCCTCGATCATCGACATCGCGTCGGCGTCGAGCAGGTTGCGCTCGTGCGCGTCGTGCAGCGCTTCGAGCAGTTCTTCCCGGTTTTCCGGCTCGCGGAAGATGAACGCGGTCAGGCGTTCGAGCAGGCTCTTGTGCTTTTGCGAGGGGGTGAAGCGGGCAGACGGGGGTTCGGACATCAGCAACGGACCGGTGGCCAGCGGGCAGCGACGGATCCTGAGTGGAGACGAATCCAGAATACACGACGGGAAATCGGCACGGCATACGCAAATTTCCGGCGCCAACGAGCGGCGCGTTTGCCGTAAGTGCCCGCTAACTTTCCGGTCGAGTGCTAGGTTTAAGCGTTTACTGGCAGATCTGCGCCGCGGAGGGAGACATGAAACGGCTTGGGCTGGTCGTTCTGGCGATTCTCTTGACGGTCGGGCTGGCTGGCTGTGCCGGGATGGAGAAGGAGTCGAGGCAGCGGCAGGTCGCGTCCATGCTGGCCTACCTGTTCCCCGGCACGGCCGAGCCCCCTACCCAACCGGACGCGGTCGCGGTCATCAACGTTCCCTTCCGGATCGGGGTGGCCTTCGTGCCGGACAACGCGACGCCGGAGTTCCGGCTGTCGGAAGCCGATCGGCTGCGTCTCGCCGGACAGGTCCGCAACGCGTTCGCGAAGTACCCGTTCATCCGCGACATCGAAGCGGTGCCATCGCTCTACCTCGAACCCGGCGGCGGCTTCGCCAACGTCGACCGGATCGCGGCCCTGCTGCGCCTGGACGCGATCGCGCTGGTGTCCTACGACCAGGTGCAGCACGCGGACGCGACAGCCCTGTCGCTCCTGTACTGGACCGGGATCGGCGCCTACATAGTCCCGGGCGACACCTACGACGTCCTGACGGTGGTCGAAACCGCCGTGTTCGACGTCAAGAGCCGGCGTCTCCTGATGCGCGCGGCCGGCACGTCGAACGTGAAGGGCAGCGCCACGCTGGTCGGGTTTTCCGGCCAGTCGCGGGAAGCGCGGCTGAAGAGCTTCGAGGAAGCGGTGACGCAGATGATCGGCAACCTGCACGGGGAGGTGAAGACCTTCCGCGAGCGGGCTCCGAACGATCCGAAGGTGAAGCTGGTTCTTCCGCCCGGCTACAACCCGAGCGCCGAACGGCCGGCTCAGCCGCCCGCGACGCCGCCCTCGCGGTAGGGATCGTCGATCCCCAGGCCGGCGAGGATCCGGACCTCGCGGGCCTCCATCCGTTTCGCGTCGCGGGCGCGGGCGTGATCGTGCCCGTGTGCATGCAGGACCCCGTGGACGACGAGGTGCGCGAGGTGTTCGCGGAACCCCTTGCGCTGCTCGCGGGCCTCGCTCCGGACGACGGGCACGCACAGCACGATGTCGGCGCGCACGACTGGCGCGTGCTGGTAGTCGAACGTCAGCACGTTGGTCGCGTAGTCCTTGCCCCGGAACTCGCGGTTCAGCCTGCGGGCCTCGGCCGCGCCGACGAAGCGCACGGTCAGTTCGGCATCGCTTTCGAGAGCGGCCTCGACCCAGCGCAGGAGCGTGCTTCGCGCCGGCAGGCCGACGAACCGGCCCTGCCCCTGGATCGACAACGCCAGCGCCATCAGGCCGCGTCGCGCCTCGCGGGTTTCGCGGCCCGGGAGGGGCGGCTCGGATCGGCCACGCCGGTCCGTTCGTCCGCCGCCTCGTAGGCCTCGACGATCCGGCCCACGAGCGGGTGCCGCACCACGTCGGCGGCCGTGAAGTAGGTGAAGGCGATGCCGCGCACCTCGGCAAGGACGTGCTGGGCCTCGATCAGCCCGCTGGCCACGCCCTTCGGCAGGTCCATCTGCGTCACGTCGCCGGTCACCACCGCCTTGGACCCGAAGCCGATCCGCGTCAGGAACATCTTCATCTGCTCGCGGGTGGTGTTCTGGGCCTCGTCCAGGATCACGAACGCGGCGTTCAGCGTGCGTCCGCGCATGTACGCGAGCGGCGCGATCTCGATCGTCTGCCGCTCGAGCAGCTTCTGCGTCTTGTCGAATCCCAGCAGGTCGAACAGCGCGTCGTACAGGGGCCGCAGGTACGGATCGACCTTCTGCGCGAGGTCGCCTGGCAGGAACCCGAGGCGCTCGCCGGCTTCGACCGCCGGGCGCGTGAGCACGATGCGCTTGACGAGGTCGCGTTCCAGCGCGTCGACCGCGGCCGCGACCGCGAGGTAGGTCTTGCCCGTGCCGGCCGGCCCGATGCCGAACGTGATGTCGTGGCCGAGGATCGCCTGGATGTAGTCGCGCTGCCGGGGCGTGCGTCCGTGCAGGTCGGGACGACGCGTGTGCAGCTGCGGCAGCGTCTCGCCGTCGTCGACGTCGGCCTTTGCGCGCGGCGCCCTTGCGACCGCGCAGTTCGACGAAGTAGAGCTGGATGTCGTCCACCGAGAGGGCGCGCCGGCTGCGACGGGTGCGATCGAGGAAATGCTGGAGGACGTCGATCGCCGACTGTGCGTTCGACTGCTCGCCCTCGATCCGGAACTGGTGGCCGCGGCGCGCGATCGAGACGTCGAGTTCGGTCTCGATCTGGCGCAGGTTCGCGTCGAGCGCGCCGGTCAGGTTCGCCAGTTCCGCGTTGTCCGCGTCGGCGGCGAACTTCAGGACCTTCCTGGCAGGGGATTTGCGACTGGGCACGCCCGGAGTGTAGCCATCCGGAGTCCCGCGACTGTCGCGCGGGACTCCGGGATCGGATCAGACGCCGGAGCGAACCATCGGCGCCTTCAGCGCGTCCGCCAGCAGGCTCGCGCTCTCCGCGAGGTGCGCGCGCGTCGTGGCGGACAGGTTCGAGTTGCCCAGCGCGCGCTGCAGGTCGGCCTGCAGCTTCACCGCGACCTGGCGATTCACCGCACGAACATCAGCCGCGACGGCCGACGACGGCCGCACCAGCCCGGTCGCCACGCGGCGGACGTGTTCGCGCTGCAGGTTGCGGCGCAGGCTGTCGATCTCGGCGCCCGTCTTCAGTTCGCTCCAGACGCTGTCGGCGATGCGTGCGTGCACCTCCGCGAGGGAGAGCAGCTGGCGCCGGTCGGCGACCTTCGATCTCGGCATCGGCGAGCCGCACCGCCACCCCGTCGCCCATCAGCTGGTCGAGCGCAGTGCGCTGGATCGCGAGCACGCTGCTCGCCAGGCTGAAGTCCGTGTTCAGCATCGGCGCGTCTCCCGCTCATCAAGCGGTCGAGGTGATCGACGCCGAGCCTGCTCATGAAGACCGGGTCGAAACGGAAGCTGCCGGAGCTGAAGACCTCGCGCGTCAGCAGGTTCAGCGCCTCGCGCTGCTGCGCCACGGGCACCGGCGTGATTAAGTCCGCCCGACGTGCTGCCCGCGACCTGGCGCGAGGTGTAGACGCCGCCGACGTACCGCGACAGCGGGCCCACCACGCCGGCGAACTGGCGCAGTCCGCGCTGGAGGTTGCGCCGGAAGACCGTGAAGTTGTCGCCCGGCGCGAGTTCGCGCTGCTTGGTGCGCGCCCAGAGCTCGCGCGCCAGCATCAGGCTGCGCTTGTAGTACGCCAGCGGCTCTTCGCCGAGGTCCCACTGGTTGACCAGCGGATCGATCGCACCGCCCAGCTGCGGCGATCACGTCTTCGTCGGTCGCGTACGCCAGGCTCGCGTCGGTGGCGGAGCGCGCCGCGATCCGCGCCAGCTCGGCGGCCTCGTTCTCGGGCGCGATCTCGCGGTACGCGTACTCGATCGCCCAGTAGTCGTAGTTGCCGAGGGTCGTCTGGTTGTAGTCGGCGACCGCCTCGTTCTCGAGCGGGATGTTGAGCCCGTTGTAGTCCATCACCGAGTTGGAGATGCCGTACTGGCGCGTGAACGCCGCGTCCCGCAGCTGCTCGAACTTGACGCCGGTCGACCCGCGGAAGTTGTGGCGCAGGCCGAGCGCATGCCCGACTTCGTGCATCACCACGTCCTTGAGCGCGCCTGCAACGAACTGCTTCGCCTCCGGGCTGCCCGGACTGAATCGTCGCCGCGAGCAGCCATCAGCTCGAATCGCGAACGCCGACTGCTCGAGGGCGTCGAGCCCGTAGCTGCACTGTTGCCCATCCAGGAGTTGCGCGAGGGAGGCCGCGGGCAGCGGGGGCGGGTTGAAGCCCTCCAGCCCGGTCTCGTGGAGGCTGTTCAGCCGCGGCTGCTGGTCGCGCAGGAAGCCATTGGTGAAGCGCAGCCAGTTCTGCGGGGATGATCGCCGAGCCGAGCAGGATCTCGCCCGTGCGCGGGTCCGACACCCTGGGTCCCACGGCCGTCGCGCCCGGTCCCTGCTGGGCGAACCAGCGCACGGCCAGGTGGCGCGTTCCTTCCAGCGTGCTCCACTCGGCGTCGGCCGGTTGCTGGCGCACCTCGATCGCGTTCCTGAAGCCGGCCTTCTCGAACGCCTTGTTCCACTCGAGGATGCCGCTCTTGACCGCCTCGCGGTACTGCTCGGGGATGTTCTTGTCCATCCACACGAGGATCGGTTCCTTCGGCTCGGACACCGGCGCGAGCGCATCCTTCTTCTCGAGCCGCCAGCGCTCGATGTAGTGCGTGCGCGCGTCACCCTTCTCGCTGTTGGCGAAGTCCCAGAACGCCGTCGTGAAGTGGCCGACCCGCTGGTCCGCCAGGCGCGGCCGCATCGGCTCGGCCGGCAGCGGCGCGAGCGTGTACGTGAACGTCGAGGAACAGGCTGCGGCCGTCCGGCAGCGCCGCCGGCGTCGACGGCGTCGGCGTTCCGGGTGGCGGCGGCGTGACCGGAGGTGCCGGCAGCTTCGGCACCGCGAAGTGCTGGCGCACCGTGATGAAGGTTCCCTGCTCGGTCGCCCGCACGCGCTCGATGGAAGCTGTTGGCTCGGTCGAGCGCGTACCCGATGCGGTAGGCGGCATCGAGCCGTGTCGTCGCGCCGGCGAGGTCGCCGCCGAAGAGCGCGGTCGCGTCGATGAGGATGGACTTGCGCTCCGGGTGCGGCGCCGACGCGACGGCAGCGGACGCGAGCAGGCTGTCCGAGTAGCTCTCGCGCAGCGCAACCTCCAGCGGCGTGCCGGCCGGCGCGCGCACCTCGAGGTTCTTCGCCACCAACTGCACGGTGTTGCCCACGCGCTTCAGCACGACGACCTGCTCGCCGCCCATCAGGCCGGGCCAGAAGAACTTCTCGCCGAGTCCCTGCGCCAGCGACGGCACGAAGAAGAACGGCCGGTCCAGCTGGTCGCTGCGAATTTCGATCCAGGTCTTGTCGTCCTTCTGCCAGAGCGTCAGGAAGCCCTTCAGTTCCTTGGCGTCCTTGATGACTTCCGCGAAGGGGCGGGGAGCGCCCGGCGCAGTCGGAGGAGTGCCGGCGGGCGCTGCCGCCGGGGTCGCGCCCGCCGGAGCGGCGCCGCCTCCGGCCGCCGCGGCGTTCGACGGCGCCGCGGGCGCCGGCGACAGCCCCGCCTTGCGGATCGCCCGACGGCGCAGTCGAGGCGACCTTCTCGGCCGCGCCCGGCGTCGAGGTCGTCGCACAGGCAGACAGAGCCGCGGCGACAAGCGTCGTCGCAGCCACACGCAGAGACACCTTCATCCCATCACTCCTGGTCGTACTGGCGCCCCGCCGTGTCCAACCCCGGGAAGCGCCGATTTTCGGTGGGGCGAATCGTACCGACTGGACCGCGCCCTCACAGGCAGATTCGTCGCACGATCGCTCTACTCAGACCGGTCTTTCTGCATTTCGTCGCGCACGATCGCCGAACCCCGCAAGGAATGCGGCAGCGCCTGCGTGATCTCCACATCGAGCAGCTGGCCGACCAGTCGCGCCGGATCGGGGCCGCCGGGGAAATTCACGATGCGGTTGTCTTCCGTGCGGCCCATCAGTTCGGACGCGTCCTTCCTCGACGGGCCCTCGACGAGGATGCGCTGCACCGTCCCGACCATCGCCTCGCTGATGCGCGCGGCGTTCGCGTTGATGGCCGCCTGCAGCCGCGCCAGGCGCTCGAGCTTCACGACCTGCGGCGTGTCGTCGGCCAGGTCCGCGGCCGGGGTCCCGGGCCGCCTGCTGTAGACGAACGAGAAGCTCGCGTCGAAGCCGATCTCCTCGACGAGCGCCATCGTCCGCTCGAAGTCCTCCTCGGTCTCGCCCGGGAAGCCGACGATGAAGTCCGAGGACAGCGAGATGCCGGGGCGGACCTGTCGCAGCCGGCGAACGATGGACTTGTACTCCAGCACCGTGTAGCCGCGCTTCATGGCAGCCAGTACCCGGTCGCTGCCGGACTGCACCGGCAGGTGCAGGTGATCGACGAGCTTGGGCACGCGCGCATAGACGTCGATCAGCCGCTGCGTGAACTCCTTCGGATGCGACGTCGTGTAGCGGATGCGCTCGATGCCGGGAACCTCGGCGACGTACTCGAGCAGCAGCGCGAAGTCGGCCGTCTCGCCATCGGCCAGGCGCCCGCGGTAGGCGTTCACGTTCTGGCCGAGCAGGGTGACCTCCCTGACCCCTTGATCGGCCAGGTCGGCGATCTCGGTCAGCACGTCGTCGAAGCCGCGCGAGATCTCCTCGCCGCGCGTGTACGGAACGACGCAGAAGCTGCAGTACTTGCTGCAGCCTTCCATGATCGAGACGAAGGCGCTCGGCCCTTCGACCCGCGGCGGCGGCAGATGGTCGAACTTCTCGATCTCGGGAAACGAGATGTCGACCTGCGGCCGGCCCGGTGCTCTGCCGCCGGCGGATCAGGTCGGGGAGCCGGTGCAGCGTCTGCGGTCCGAAGACGATGTCGACATACGGCGCGCGCTCGACGATCGCGGCACCTTCCTGGCTCGCGACGCAGCCGCCGACCCCGATCACCAGGTCCGGGTTCAGCCGCTTCAGGTGCTTGACGCGTCCGAGGTCGGAGAACACCTTGTCCTGCGCCTTCTCGCGCACGGAGCAGGTGTTGAAGAGGATCACGTCGGCGTCCTCGGGGCGGTCCGTCGTGACGACGCCGTCGGAGGCATTGAGCACGTCGGCCATCTTGTCCGAGTCGTACTCGTTCATCTGGCATCCGAACGTGCGGATGTAGAGCTTGCGGACGCTCATGGATCGCGATCTCGGTGTAGAGCCGGTGGCGAGGCGCGCGATTGTACGGCTGCGCAAGCCGCGAAACGAAGGGCTACTTCTCGGGCGGCAGCAGCCAGACCTGGCTCACCTGCCCGCTCGCGTCCAGCTTGTAGCGGACCCGGCTGTTCGGTGGCAGGTGGTCGGGCGTGATCGACGTGTTCGACGTGGTCAGGATGCGCGCGCCGGGCGCGAGGCGCATCGGCTTGCCGTCGATGGTGACGTTCGACATCTGGCCGGGACTCATCGTGCCGGCCACCGAGCCGTCGGAAAAGCGCTGCGGCGAGGAACCGCAGGCGGCGAGCACAGCGACGAAGAGGAAGGCAAGGAGGCTGCGCATCGGTGAGGAGATGTTTGGTGGCGGATCAGGGACTCGAACCCCGGACACAAGGATTATGATTCCTCTGCTCTAACCAGCTGAGCTAATCCGCCGAGGGCGCGAATTATCTTCGCTTAGGGCCCACCCGGTCAAATTGAGTTTCAGCGCCGGTTGCTCTTCGCCGCGGGCCAGAGCGCGTGGAAGTGATGCACCGGTCCGTGCCCGTGCCCGATCTGCAGCGCATCGGCCTGCCGCAACGCCTCTGTCAGGTAGTCCTTCGCGTCGTGCGCGGCCGTCGGCACGTCGGGCCGTTGCGGCAGCAGCGCCGCGAGCGCCGCCGACAGCGTGCAGCCGGTTCCGTGCGTGTTCTTCGTCTCGACCCGCGGTCGAGAAATCTCGATCATGCGGTCGCCGTTGAACAGCAGGTCGGTCGCGTCGCCGCTCGGCAAGTGACCGCCTTTCAGCCAGACCCAGCGTTCGCCGCTTCCCATCAGGCGGTGCAGCCGCTCGGCGGCACGCGTCATCTCCTTCACGCTCTCGGGCGCGCGGCTTTCCAGCAACACGCCCGCTTCCGGCAGGTTGGGCGTGATCACTTGCGCCAGCGGAACCAGCGCTTCGCGCAACGCGCCGACGGCGACGCTGGCGAGCAGCGCATCGCCGCTCTTGGCCACCATCACCGGGTCGAGCACCACCCGCTCCGCCTTCCAGTGGGCAAGGCGTTCGGCGACGGTGACGATGACCGGCGCTTCGCCGAGCATGCCGATCTTGATCGCGTCGATCCGAACGTCGGCGAACAGGGTGTCGATCTGGCGGGCAATGAAGTCCGGCGCGATCGGGAGCACGCCGGTCACGGCGCGCGTGTTCTGGGCCGTGAGGGCCGCGATCACCGCGCAGGCATAGGCGCCCAGCGCGCTGAACGCCTTGACGTCCGCGAGCACGCCGGCCCCGCCGGACGGGTCGACGCCGGCGATCGTCAGCGCTGTTGGAATCGTCTTCCGCATGTGTTTTCTGTCACAAAATGAGTGGGTTAGCTTGACACAGCGAAGCGCCGGCCTATATTACTGACCGGTCAGTTACTTAGCTCCCGGAGGGCAATCGCGCTTCCGGCACAGTCCCATGAGCAGCCCAGCGACCCAACCCGCGGCCCGTCCGCGCTGGGAGCGCCGCAAGGAAGCCCGGCCCGCCGAGCTCCTCGCCGCCGCGCTCGAACTCTTCGTCGAGAAGGGCTACGCGGGAACCCGCCTGGACGACGTCGCGCATCGCGCCGGCGTTTCGAAGGGCACGCTCTACCTGTACTTCGAGAACAAGGAAGACCTCTTCAAGGCGGTCGTGCGGGAAAGCGTCGTCGCGCGCATCAGCGAGACCGCCGACCAGATCGAGCGGTTCGACGGGCCCAGCGATGCCCTGCTCGAGCACGTGGTCCGACGCTGGTGGAGCGAGTACGGCGACCGGACGGCCGGCGGCATCAGCAAGCTGATGATGGCCGAGAGCAGCAACTTTCCCGAGATCGCCCGCTTCTTCCTCGAGGAAGTGATCGAGCCGTGGCATGAACTGCTCGCCACGGCGATCCGCCGGGGCATCGAGCGCGGCGAGTTCCGGAAGGTCGACGTCGAGATGAACGTGCACGCGCTCGCCGCGTCGCTGGTGATGCTGTCGCTGTGGAAGTGCTCGTTCGGGCCCTGCAGCCAGAAGCCCGTCGACGCGGCGGCCTACATCGACGCGACGATCGACACGTTCGTCACGTCCTTGAAGCACGGAGCGTCGCCGGGCCGGGAACGATGCGACGGAGCGCGCGAATCGCGTCGCCAAGCGCAGCGGGACACGCGCGACCCGCTGATAGACTTTCGCGCTGTGTTGCGGGAAGCAACGGGAACGGGAACACGAATGGGAGCCGGTCTGGACTTCGAGAAGGCGCGCTTCAACATGGTCGAGCAGCAGGTCCGGCCGTGGGACGTGCTCGATCAGTCCGTGCTCGACCTGCTCTTCGTGGTCAAGCGCGAGGCCTTCGTGCCGGATCCGTACCGCGCGCTGGCCTTCACCGACATGGAGATCCCGCTGAGGATCGACGGCGCGGACACCGGCGAGTGCATGTGGGCGCCGAAGCTCGAGGCGCGGATCGTGCAGGAACTGGCGATCAAGCCGCACGACACGGTGCTGGAGATCGGCACCGGCTCGGGCTATCTCTCGGCCCTGCTCGCACACAAGGCGCAGCACGTCCTCTCGATCGAGATCGACCCGCGGCTGAAGGCCTTTGCCGAAGGCAACCTCGCCCGCGCCGGCGTCCACAACGTCAAGGTCGAGCTGGGCGACGGCAGCCATGGCTGGCCGGGCAAGGCACCCTACGACGTGATCGTGGTGACCGGATCGCTGCCGGTCATGCCCGAGTCGCTGCGAAACCAGCTGCGCGTCGGCGGCCGCATGGCCGCGATCGTGGGCGAGGAGCCCGTCATGACGGCCGAGCTCCACACCCGCGCCGCCGAGACGAGCTACGACGTGGTCAGGCTGTTCGAGACGAGCGTCAAGGCGCTGAAGAATGCTGAACGCCCATCGAGCTTCCGCTTCTGATGAAGACGTTGTCTGTCCGCGAGCTGGCCGCCTGGCTGGCCGATGAACAGCGTGCGAAGCCGCTGCTGCTCGATGTGCGGGAACCGTGGGAGCAGCAGATCTGCCGGATCGAGGGCTCCGACTTGATGCCGATGCGCGCCGTGCCGGCGAGGATCGGCGAGCTCGAGCCGGACCGCGAGATCGTGTGCGTCTGCCATCACGGCGGGCGCAGCATGCACGTCGCGATGTTCCTCGAGCGACAGGGCTTCGCGAACGTCTACAACCTGACCGGCGGCGTCGATGCGTGGGCGCGCCAGGTCGACAAGGCAATGCCGACTTACTGAAGAGGGTGGGGATTCGGATGACGACACGAACTGGCCGGTTTTCACTGAAGCCGATCGCCGCACTCCTGCTCGGCACGGCGTACGTCGCGGTGCTGCCGCCAGTTGTGGCGCAGACGCCGGCGACCACGACCGTGCAGTCGCTGCAGGAACGGGCGGCGACGGGCGCGCGCAACGACGTGCTGCAGCTGTACCGCGAGGCGCTGAAGAACGACACGGCCTATGCCTCCGCGCGCTCGCAGCAGCTGGCCACGCAGGAGCGCGTGCCGCAGGCGCGCTCGGCGCTGCTGCCGAACGTCGGGCTCACGGGCCGGGTCGACCAGAACTACTACAACGCGACGATCCCGGACGTCAGCAGCAACTACCAGGTCTATGGCGGCGGCGTGAACCTGTCCGTCCCGGTGTATCGCCCGCAGAACTGGGAAGCGCTCGAGCAGGCCAAGCTGACGGTGATCCAGAGCGAAGCGCAGCTGGCCCAGGCGCAGCAGGACCTCGTGCTGCGGGTCGCCACGGCGTACTTCAACGCGCTCGGCGCGCGCGACCAGCTGATCGCGCTGGAGGCCGCGAGGCTGGCGACGCTCGAACAGCTGCAGCAGGCAAAGCGCGAGTTCGAGGTCGGCACCAAGACCATCATCGACACCAACGAAGCGCAGGCGCGCTACGACCAGATCGTGGCCCAGCAGCAGGTGGCCATCGGCACCCTGATCGTCCGGCGCAGCGAACTGCAGACGATCATCGGGCGCGAGGTCGACACGCTGTCGCCGTTGCGTGACCGTCCGAACCTGCAGCCGCCCACCCCGGCCGAGATCAGCACGTGGGTCAACGCCGCCGAGCAGAACAGCTTCGGCGTGCAGGTGGCGCGGGCGAACTTCGAGATCGCCTCGCGCGAGATCCAGCGCGCCCGGGACGGCTACAAGCCGACGGTCGACGTCGTCGCGGGCTACAACGTGAACAAGTTCAACGGCACGCAGTCGAGCGACTTCAATCCGCGCATCGGCGCCGGCAGCGTCGGGCTGCAGCTGAACTGGCCCATCTACCAGGGCGGCCTGACGCAGAGCCGGGTGCGCGAAGCGCTGGCGCTGCAGGACCGTTACTCGTCGGATCTCGAGGGAGCGCGCCGGTCCGCCGCGAACGCGGCGCGCCAGGCCTACACGGGCGTGAACTTCGGCCTGTCGCAGGTGCAGGCGCTGGAGTCGGCGGAAGTGTCGGCGCGCACGCAGCTGGAGTCCACCCAGCTCGGCTACCAGGTCGGCGTGCGGATCCAGCTGGACGTGCTGAACGCGACGACGCAGCTGGTGCAGACCCAGCGCGACCTGAAGCGGGCGCGCTACGACTTCCTGCTGTCGGCACTGCAGCTGAAGGCTTCCTCCGGCACGCTCGGCGAGGCGGATCTCGCCGCGGTCAACGGACTGCTCGACCCGGAGCAGCCGATCGAAGTCCCGACCGTGCTGACCGCGCCGCCGGCGCCGCGCAGTTCGCGCCAGGCGCCCGCGACCGCGTCGACGGCGGCTCCGGCACCGGTGACGCCCGCGGCGCAGAGCGCGACGCCTGCTGCCGAGGCCGCGAAGCCGGCCGCGAAGGCCACGGCCACCCCGGCGACGAAGAAGACCGCGGCGAAGAAGCCGGCCGCGAAGAAGACCGCTAGCGCGCCGAAACGAACGGCTTGAGCCGATCGAGCGTGCGCTGCGTGGCACCGCGGTGCTGCGCGGCGAAGCGCTGCGCGGCCTCGCTCATCGCCTGACGCTTCACGCGGTCCTCGGCGATCGCGCACATCCGGGCGATCGCCTCGGCCGGCGACGCCGCGCGCTCGGCAGCGCCGGCCTCGATCGCGTCGTGCGTCGCCTGCTCGAAGTTGAACGTGTGGGGACCGACGACGACCGGCGTCCCGACAGCGCAGGCCTCGATCAGGTTCTGCCCGCCGAGCGGCAGCAGGCTGCCGCCGATGAGCGCGACGTCGGCCGCCGCGTAGTACATCGCCATCTCGCCCATCGAGTCGCCGAGCACGAAGTCGGGAGCAGGCTCGGACTTCCGCGCGCCGACATCGCCCATCTGCGAGCGCCGCCCGAACTTCAGGTTGCGCGCGCCGAGCATGCGCGCGACGTCGTCGAATCGCTGCGGATGCCTGGGAACGATCAGCACGACCGTGCGCGCGTCCAGTGCCCGCAGCGCGTCGAGGATCAGCGGCTCCTCGCCCTCGCGCGTGCTGGCGAACAGCAGCACCGGGCGGGGACCGAGCGACGCGCGGAAGCGCCGGCCTGCCTCGACGAGTTCCGGCGACGGCGTGAAGTCGAACTTGAGGTTGCCGACCACCTCCACCCGCTCGGCGCCGACCTGCCGCATGCGCGCGGCGTCCGCTGCCGTCTGGGCCAGGACGAGCGTGAAGTTGCCGGCCGCTTCGCGCACCAGGTTCGGCGTTCGCTTCGCCTGCGCCAGCGACTTCTCCGACAGCCGCGCGTTGACGAGCACCATCGGCACGCCTTCCTCGCGCGCGACCGCGAGCAGGTTCGGCCAGGTCTCGGTTTCCATCCCGATTCCGGCCACGGGCCTGAACGCGCGCAGGAAGCGCCGCACGGCGAACGGCAGGTCGTACGGCAGGTACACCTGCGTCACGCGCCCCGGCCATTGGTCCACGATCGAACGCCCGGTCGCGCGGCCGGTCGGCGTCATGTGGGTGAGCAGCAGGCCGTGCTGCGGATACGCGTCCAGCAGCGCCGCGATCAGCGGCTCGGCGGCGCGCGTCTCGCCCACGGACACCGCGTGCACCCAGATGAGTTGTTTCGAGGTCGCCTGGGGATAGCGGACCCAGCCGAAACGCTCACCCCAGTGCGCACGGTATTCGGGCTGCTTGCGCGATCGCCACAGCAGGTAGAGCGCCGCGAACGGCGCCGCGAACCAGACGAACGCCGTGTATCCAAGGCGAGCGGCGCTCACGTCTTCTCCGCCATCACGCGCCCGATCGCTTCGATCACCTGCGACGCGGGCGTCGACACTCCGGCGCCGCCGAGGCTGGCGACCGGGCCGTCACCGACGAGCCCGACCAGGCCGGGGTCGTAATCGCAGTAGATGGCTACCGTGGGACGGCCAAGCGCGGCCGCGAGGTGCGAGAGCCCCGTGTCGAGCCCGACCACCACGCGCGCGCCGGCGAGGGTCGAGGCTATCGAATCGAGCGACGAGCGGGGCGCGACGAGCGCGTGCTGCATCCGCGCGGCCAGTGCGCGGGTGCGCTCGCCCTCTTCCTCGGAGCCCCAGAAGAGCACGCTCAGCAGTCCGCGCGCCGCCAGGGTCCGCTCGACCTCGATCCAACGGTCGACCGGCCAGAGCTTGGTCGCGCGGCTGGCGTTGGTCAGCAGCACGGCGATACGGCGCGTGCACGGTGACGGCCGGTTGCGATGTGCAGTGCAGGTCGAAACGGGCCGGCCCCTGGACCTCGTATCCCAGCGCCTGCGCGCCGAGCGCGCGGCAGCGGTCGACGGCGTGCAGCGTGCGCGGGATGTCGAAGCGCGTCCGGTAGAACCGCGACGCCAGCCGCTCGCGGGCGGAGGCGGACGAGAACCCGGCGACTGGCGCGTTGGCCCAGCGCGCGACCCACGCGCTCTTCAGCAGGCCTTGCGCATCGAGCACCAGGTCATAGCGCGCCGCGCGCAACTCGCGCTTCAGGCGGGCGATCTCGCCGCGATGGGCGGAGGCCAGCGGCGCGTGCCGCCACCGTCTCAACGCGACCCGGTGCACGGTCGACACGTGGCGGCTCATGGCCGGAATCGCGGCGAAGCCCTCCTCGACCAGCCAGTCCAGGGTTGCCTGCGGAAACGCCCGCGCGATGTCGGCCGCGAGAGGCAGCGCGTGGATGACATCGCCCATGGACGATGTCTTGACGATCAGGAGGCGCACGGGGCGGCATTGTGCCCTTCAGCACGCGAAAAGTATCGGCGCGTCGACCAGTGGATCGCGTTCGCCAGGCGACAGCGAATCGAACTCGCCGGCTGAATTGAGTAGGCGACCGCGAGGCATGCCCCTCGAAACGCGCCGCGCTGGGAGGTGCGTCGCGCGAGGAGGTTCAAAGACAACCCCTCTCCCGCATCCGTAGAATTGGCTACCCGAAGTCGAGGACACGATGGCACCCGTATCCCCGGGTGCGGCCCGTCCCGTTCGCCCGGACCTGCAGACGACAGGCATGCCCGATTCCATGGAAGCCGCCGACCGCCCTCGCATCCTGCTTTCCATCGTCGTCCCCTGCTTCAACGAACAGGAGGTCATCGGCGAGACCGTGCGCCAGTTCGACAACGAGATCGAGCGGCGGCCGCTGCGCGTGGTCGAGGAGCACCTCGGCTTCGAGAACGCCCGCCCTGCCATGTCGCGCAGCCCGGTCGTGGAGATCCGGTGACAGCAAAGTCGGCGATCCGGCTCGGCGTCGGCATCGCGCTCGCAGCGGCATTCACATGGCTACTCCTGCGGCAGCTCGACCTGTCGCAGGTGATCGACGCGTTCAGGGCAGCCACCGGGCGCTGGGTGGTCGCCGCGCTCGCGGCCTTCGCCCTCGGCTACCTCTGCCGCATCGCGCGCTGGCACGCGATGTTGTCCGGCAGTGTTCCCGGCCTGCGCATGCGCGCGTGCGTGGGGCCCTTCCTCGCGAGCTTTGCCGCGAACAACGTACTGCTGTTCCGCGCGGGCGACGTGATGCGCATGTTTGCGTTCAACCGCGTGCTCGGCACCACCTCCGGCGTCGTCGCCGCAACGCTCTTCGTCGAGCGACTGCTCGACCTGCTTCTCGTCGTGATGCTGTTCGCCGCGGCCCTCCACGTGTTCGACATCGGTCCGTCCGTCGTGTCGGGTGTGGGCAGCACGACGCTCTTCGCAGGCGCAGCGGTGCTGCTGCTCGTGCTGCTGTTCCCTCGAACGTTTGCCCCGCTCGCCCGCTGGGCCGGGCGGCTGGCGAGCCGGATGGCGCCCCGCTTCGGTGCGCGCTTGTCGGAAGAGATCGCGAAGGGACTGGCCACGCTCGAGCGACTGGCGAAGGGCCACGTCATGCTGAAGCTGCTCGGGTGGTCCGCGCTTGCGTGGATGTTCGAAGGCTGCGTCTTCTGGTTCGCAGCCCTGGCGCTGCCGTCCGTCACCGAGCCGCAGGGCGCCTGGCTTGCGCTGCCCGTGGCGACGTTCGCCACGCTGATACCGAGCACGCCGGGGTACGTCGGCACCTTCGACTACTTCACCGCGTGGGCGATGATCCAGCTCGGAAATGCGCCTGCACCGGCGGCCGCCGCGGCGTTCCTCGTGCACACGCTGTTGTGGCTGCCACCGACCATCCTCGGCGGGGCCTATCTTCTGTCGCACCCGGTGCAGGGGAATCACCGCGGCCGGCAGCGTAGCCCGGAGCGAACCGGGCGCGCGCCAGGAAAGTCAGGAAGCGCCTAGAGCGACGACGATGAACGAGACTTCTGCTCAGCCTGTCGATGTGGTCGTGGTCGGTGGAGGCTTCACCGGACTTTCAGCGGCTTTCGAGATGGCCAGGGCGGGCCTGTCGGTCACGGTCCTGGAGGCCGAGTCCGAGATCGGAGGGCTGGCCGCGGCCTTCGACGTCGGCGGCGAGAAGCTCGACCGCTTCTACCATCACTGGTTCACCAACGACGTCGCGGTGATGGAACTGATCCGGGAACTCGGCCTGACCGAGCGTGTGGTCATCAATCCGACCAACACCGGCATGTACTACGCCAACAACTTCTTCCGCCTCTCGACACCCTGGGATCTCCTGCAACTTCACGCCGCTCGGCCTCGTCGACCGGATCCGGCTCGGCCTGCTCGCGCTGCGCGCGCGGCGCGTGAAGGACTGGATGGAACTCGAGGACACGAGCGCACACGAGTGGCTGCGTGAGCTCGGCGGCGACAACGTCTACCGGGTCGTGTGGGAGCCGCTGCTGAAGGGCAAGTTCGGGCCGTATGCCGAGACGGTGTCCGCGGTATGGTTCTGGAACAAGCTCAAGCTGCGCGGAGGCAGCCGCGGCAAGGGCGGCGAAGAGAGGCTGGCGTACTTCCGCGGCGGGTTCATCGCGCTCGCGCAGGCGCTCGCCAACGAGGTTCGCGCGGCTCGGCGGCCGCATCGTCGTGAACGCGCCGGCGCACGTCGATCAGGCCGACGGACAGGGGCTGGATCGCCACGACGCCGCAGGGCGATCACGCCGGACGAAAGATCCTGGCGACGACCGCCCTGCCCATCACCGCGGGCCTCATCAAGGACTGGGCCGAACCCGCGTACCGGCAGTCGCTGGAACGCATCAACTACATCGGCAACGTCTGCCTCGTGCTGGAGCTCGACCGCTCGCTGTCTGGCACCTACTGGCTGAACGTCAACGATCCGGACTTCCCCTTCGTCGGCGTCATCGAGCACACGAACTTCGAGCGGCCCGAGACCTACGGCGGACGGCACATCGTGTACCTTTCCAAGTACCTTCCGCACACCGACCGCCTGTACTCGATGAATGCAGACGAGTTCCTCGACTACGCGTTCCCTTTCCTGAAGCGAATGTTCCCGCGCCTCGAGAGGGACTGGATCAGGGCGCACCACCTGTGGCGGGCCCGATGGTCGCAGCCGGTCGTGGAAAGGCACTACAGCCGCCTCATCCCCGCGGAAGACGGTCCGCGCCCGGGCCTGTACCTGTGCTCGATGGCGCAGATCTACCCGGAGGACCGCGGCACCAACTACGCGATCCGCGCCGGCCGCAAGGTCGGCAAACGCATTGCCGCTTCATCTCGTTGAGCGAGACGCCCCATGACTGATACCGACGGTGAGCGCAAGCGCGGCGCAACGTGGCTGTTCAAGGCCGGGATGCTCGCGGTCGTCGTGGCGTCTTTGCTGTTGTTGAGCGCCAGTGCCCTTTCTGTTCGCCTCGAATACGACGAGGCCTTCAACCTCCAGATCGCCGAGTCGCTTCGCAGCGGGGACGGCTATTCGAGCTTTGGCGCATTGGGCTCCGGGGAGCCCTGGAAATTCGACCCACACGTCACGACCGGCCCGGTAGTGCTCCTGCCGGTCGCCGCCGTCTGGTGGCTCAGCGACGGCAGCGTCGCGGCCGCGCGCACGCTGATGCTGATGTTTCTGTTCGCATACGTCATCGGCTGGTGGGTACTGCTTCGCCCGGGCCGCAGTGGATGGCTGGTTGCGGGCCTGGCGCTCATGCCCGCACTCGCGGCGACGGCATCGGCCTCGGGCCGCGTCCTGGGCGAGCTTCCGGGTGCCGCCCTGCTCGTCTGGTCAGGCGTGGCCCTCGCCCGGCGCAGGCCCGGCCTCGCGGCACTCGCCATCGGACTGGCCATCCAGACCAAAGTGGTCTATGGGCTCGCAGGAGCCTTGATGCTCGCCGTGTGGTTGATCGCGGCCCTCTGGGCTGGTGAACGCCTTCGGTTGCGCGTTCTCGTCGTGGTGGCGCTGCTCGCAGCCGCTCCGTCCCTGGCGTTCGAGGTCTACCGGTTCGCCTCCGTGGGGTCCGTGGAGAAGTACCTTGAATCGATTGGAGAGTTTCGCCAGTTCCTGTCCGGCCAGAAGATTTCCAACTGGCTGGATCCAGCAACGCTCGGCGCGAAGATGGCTGGGTTTCTCGGAAGCTATCCGATTTACGCCTGGGTGGCCTTGTTGGCGGGCGCCGTCGCGCTGATTTGCCGCGCCGCCTTCATCGAGGCGGAGTCGTCGGCCGGTGGCCGACGGAGTCGATCGCGTTCCGCCGCAAGTGTTCACTGCACTGACGGCGCTGTTCATCGCCGGCATCGCATTGCTGCTGGGCTGGATCACGCAGTCGTCGCAAACCGGTGTGCGACAGGCGGCTCCGTTTTTCCTGCTCAGCGTCCCGGCACTGGTGGCGCTGTTCCTGCTGCCGTGCGTCGAGTTCCTGCGGGAGTCGGAAACCACGCGTTCCCATGCCGGACTACCACGCGTCGCAGGGCTCGCGGGGGCTGTCCTGTTATCCGCAGCCATCGTGTCCGCACTCGCGGAATCGATGCATCAGTCGCCTTCGACGAGGAAGCGCGGCCGTCAGCCGCCGAGCAGCGCCAGGTCACGGAGACGATCCGCTCGCTGCAGCCAGCCTCGATCTACGGGAAAGGGTTCTGGCACAACCCGGAGTACCAGGTGCTGACCGGGGTCCGAGGCGTGGCTCGGCGAACGTACGACCGGCAATTGATGATCGTGCAGGACTATCAGGTCGCACTGTCCAACACGTCTTGGGAGGAACTCGAAGCCAAGTGCGGCAAAGTCGTGCAGAAGAGTGAATTGACCCTGCTGTGCTGGATGCCTGAGGCACCCACCGGACAACTCTTCAGGGTCCTCGACTGGGGACCACAATCTTCTCGCGCCGGCACGTTGCCCTTACCCCAGCCGGATGGCGGGTCGGCGATCTGGTTCAAGATCGCGCCGGTCATTCCCGAGGAGATCGGTGGAGTTCGTATCCACATCGGGCGGCAAGTCGTGCCAGCCAACCTGACACTCCCGGGCGCCGACCTTCTCAGCGGGGTCGTACCGGACACCCTGTTCCAGCAGCCCGGTTCCTACGATGTCGTGCTGGAGCAGGTTTCCACCGAACGCCGGGTGCACGTGGGCACGATGCACGTCGAGCGGACCGGATTCAAGATCCTCGACTGGGGACCCAAGTCCTCCCGGGTCGGCAAGTTGCCCCTGCCGCAGCCCGCAGGCGGGTCCGCGATCTGGTTCAAGATTGCGCCGGTCAAGCCTGAAGAATGTCGGTGCGGTACGCATCCACATCGGTCCGCACGTCGTGGACGCTGTCCTTTCCCTCCCCGGTGGGGATCTCATCAGCGGCATCGTTCCCGGCGAGCTCTACATGCAACCCGGCACGCACGACGTGGCGCTTGAACAGGTGTCGACCAAAGACATGACACAAGTCGGAAGACTGCGCGTCAAGTAGCAAGTGAACAGACGAGGCTTCCGGAGGCGTTGTTGATCCCGCAACGCGCCTTGTGCCTTTGGGCATTCAGGCAAAACTCCTGACGCGTTGATTTACGCGCGGTAGCCGTTCGGATTCCGCTGCTGCCAGCGCCAGCCGTCGGCGCACGCCCGCTCGATCGACAGTTCCGCCTGCCAGCCGAGCAGGCTCTTCGCCAGCGAGGCGTCCGCGTAGCACTCGGCGATGTCGCCGTCGCGGCGCGCGCCGAGCACGTACGGAATCGGCTTCCCGGACGCGTGCTCGAACGCCTTCACCATCTCCAGGACGCTCGTGCCGCGGCCGGTGCCGAGGTTGATTGCGATGAAGCCGGGATTCGTGCGCGCATATTCGAGCGCGGCGACGTGGCCGCGCGCGAGGTCGGTCACGTGCAGGTAGTCGCGCACGCCGGTGCCGTCGCGCGTCGGCCAGTCGTTGCCCCACACGTTCAGGTGCTCGCGCTTGCCGACCGCCACCTGCGTGATGAACGGGAACAGGTTGTTCGGGATGTCCTGCGGGTCCTCGCCAATGGTTCCGCTCTCGTGCGCGCCGATCGGGTTGAAGTAGCGCAAGGCGACCGCGGTGTGCTCTGCATCCGCCCTGCACCAGTCGCGCAGGATCTGCTCGACCATCGCCTTGGTCTGGCCGTACGGATTGGCGGGCCGGATCGGCGCGTCTTCCGTCAGCGGCAGCGCGTCCGGCGCGCCGTAGACCGTGGCCGATGAACTGAAGATGAAGCGATGCACGCCCTTGGTGTCCATCGCATCGAGCAAGGCGAGGGCGCTGCCGATGTTGTTGTCGTAGTAGTCGACCGGACGCTCGACCGACTCGCCCACCGCCTTCAGCGCGGCAAAGTGGATCACGCCGTCCACCGGCCGCTGGAACACGCGCGACAGCACCAGCCGGTCGCGCACGTCGCCGTTCACCAGCGTCACCTTCCTGCCGGCGATCTTCTCGACGCGCTTCACGGCCTCCGGCGAGCTGTTGCTGAAGTTGTCGACGCAGATGACGTCGTAGCCGTTCGCCAGCAGTTCGACCATCGTGTGCGAGCCGATGTAGCCGGCGCCGCCGGTCACCAGGATCGTCGGGATGTGCGTCGCCATCTAGAAGGGCAACTGCACGTCGGGCTTGAGCTTGCGGATCTCGGCGCCGAACGCGGCCTGGATGCGCTTCATCGCCGCCTCGTTGTCGCCCTCGAAGCGCATCACCACGACCGGCGTGGTGTTCGACGGCCGCGCGAGTCCGAACCCATCCGGGTATTCGACGCGCACGCCGTCGATCGTGATCACTTCGGACGCGCCTTCGAACCGTCCCTCCGCCTTCAATCGCTCGACCAGGCTGAAGTTCTCGCCTTCGGCGGTCTTGAGCTGCAGCTCGGGCGTGTTCACCGCCGTCGGCAGCGCGTTCAGCACCGCCGAGGGGTTTCGTTCACGGCTCAGGATTTCCAGCAGTCGCGCGCCCGCGTACATGCCGTCGTCGAAGCCCGGCCAGCGGTCGTTGAAGAACAGGTGCCCGCTCATCTCGCCGGCAAACGGCGCCTTCGATTCCTTCAGCTTGGCCTTGATCAGCGAGTGGCCCGTGCGCCACATCGTCGGCGTGCCGCCGTGCTGGCGGATCCACGGCGCCAGCTGGCGCGTGCACTTCACGTCGAAGATGATCTCGCCGCCCTTGCGGTGCGCCAGGATGTCCTGCGCGAACAGCATGATCTGCCGGTCGGGATAGATGATCTGGCCGTCCTTGGTCACCACGCCGAGGCGGTCGCCGTCGCCGTCGAACGCCAGGCCGAGTTCGGCATCGGTTTCGCGCAGGCAGCGAATCAGGTCCTGGAGATTCTCGGGATGCGCGGGATCCGGGTGGTGGTTCGGGAAGGTGCCGTCGACGTCGCAGAACAGTTCGATCACGTCGCAGCCGAGCGAGCGGTACAGCCGCGGCGCGACGGCGCCAGCCACGCCGTTGCCGCAGTCGATCGCGATCTTCATCGGCCGGGCCAGCTTCACGTCGCCGACGATGCGAGCCAGGTACTCCTCGACGACCTCGGCCTGCCTCAGTTCGCCCGGCTGGTCCGCGTGCTCGAGCCGGCCGTCCTCGATCCGCTGCCGCAGCGCCTGGATGCCCTCGCCGTGCAGCGTGTCGCCGGCGATCATCATCTTCAGGCCGTTGTATTCGGGCGGGTTGTGGCTGCCGGTGATCTCGACGCCGGTGCCGGTGCCCAGAAGGTGCGTGGCGAAGTACAGGACCGGCGTGGGGACCATGCCGATGTCGATCACGCCGATGCCCGTCGAGCGGATGCCTTCGATCAGCGCGGCCGAGAGCTTCGGGCCCGACAGCCGGCCGTCGCGGCCGACGACCACCTGTGTCACGCCGCGCTCGGCGGCCGTCGAACCCACCGCCGCGCCGATCGCGCGCACGGCCTCGATGGTGAGCGTGGAGTCGACGACGCCGCGGATGTCGTATGCCTTGAAGATGCCGGGGGAGATCATCTGGAAGAACCCGCTTGCGCAGTTGTGGGTGCGCTACGGGCACGGGACCCGCATGGCAACTATCAGACTTGGGCCTCAACAAGGCTCAGAACTCAGGCCATCGACCGACGACCCGTGAATCTTACCCGGCCTGTCACTCGGGTTGCCTGCCTCCACGCCCGGAGCTGCCACTAAAGGGGTCGACTGGGCATCTTCGCAACTAGACTAGCCGCTGACACCGGCACCGGGAAAATGAGATATTGATCGAATCATGGCGCAATCTTCGAAATCAACCACAGAAGTCTTCCCAGCAGCCTCCTCATGGCGGGCAGCGGATCGCTCGCCGAAGACGTACTACTGCACGCCCGGTTGCTGGCCGGGACATCTCGCCTGGGCGATCTGCATGCCCCTTCCCTTTCGGCGCCTAAGCGATCCCGACTTGATGGCAGCCGACCGGTGGTGATGACGGCACCGATGCTCTGGACGCTGCTTTCGACCTCGGCAGCGCGAACGCCGCCTGCGAGGCGCCGCCGCGACGCCCATGCTCGCGGGGAAGACATCGTCAACCGCTCAGAACAGCGGGCAGCGCTGCATGTGCTCTTGCGAGATGTCAGCGGCGCTGTGTGCAGGGATGGACGCGGAAGCGCTTCGCAGCAGCGTCGCAGGCGACGCGCGCGCGGATGCGGGCGCATGGCGGAGCAAGTTCACAGTAGCGACTGGCGCCGCGAGCCGCGGCTCTTCCGTCACGGACATCGTGAGCATCGGCATCGGAGGCTCCGAGTTCGGGGCGCGGCTGCGTCTGCGATGCGCTGCAGGACCTCGCACCGCGGGGGCAACGGATTCACTTCGTGTCCAGCGTCGACGGAGCTGGAAATCGCAAGGCTGGTGGAGCGAGTCCATCCCGCCAGGGACGCTGTTCATCGTGTCCAGCAAGAGCTTCAGCACGGTCGAAACTCTCCTCAATGCGAGGACCCTCCGGGCATGGTCGGACGCGAGAGGCCTGAATGCCGAGCAGCACTGGTTTGCCGTGACCGGCAAAAGCGACGCGGCCGAAGCGTTCGGTATCCCGAGCGCCAATATCTTCGACGTGCCGGAGTGCGTCGGCGGCCGCTTCAGTGCGTGGGGGAAGTGTCGGGCTGCCGGCGGCCTTGTACCTTGGCTGGCCACTGTTCGAGCAGTGGCTGAAAGG